>CAJTKU010000001.1 GCA_910577015.1 uncultured Lachnospiraceae bacterium
CCGTGTAAAAACGCCGGCATTTGGATGCTGTATTTTAGCATCCTACGTGCCGCTGTGTTTTTATTCGAGCGGGAGCGTGTCCTGTTGGAACAAATGCACGCCCCGGCTGCCGCAATGCAAATGCGGAAACTCTCCAAAATAAGGTTGACATTTTTGTTCGGCAGATGTAGAATATAAACAAATATTAGGCAAACGCCGAACAAGGAGAATAATTATGAAAAGATTGCCGGATTCGGAACTGGAATTAATGATGAGTCTTTGGAAACTGGACAAGCCTGCCACCAGATTGGAAATTGAAGCCGGAATGGGAGAGGGGAGGCAGCTTGGGGCAACCACTGTTTTATCCTTTTTGTCCCGTCTGGAAGAAAAGGGATTTCTGAGCGTAAAAAAGGTTGGGAAAACCAATTTGTATACAGCATTGGTATCCTATGATGACTATTCAAAGAAGGAGAGCAGGAATATTTTGCAAAAGATGTACCAGAACTCCGTTAAAAATTTTGTTGCGGCCCTGTATGACGGGGAAAGCATCAGTACGGAGGAACTAAAGGCTCTTAGGGATTATATTGATGAGAAAGTGCAGGACTAATTGATATGTTGATATCCGTTTTCTTTGATATTCTGGAAATAAATATTGCGGTTTCCGTTGTTGTGCTTTTGGCGGCGCTTCTTATGCCGAAGCTGAAAAATTACCGTGTCGGGTGGCGGAAATGGTTCTGGATTTTGCTGGGAATCAGGCTTCTTATTCCTTACAATTTTTCATGGGATTCCCATGCAGTCCATCTTTTCTCTTTTACCGGAGAATGGCAGATTTCAGAAGCGGTGGAAGTTTCCACAGCGGTTCTGTTAAGCCTGGTCTGGTTTTTGGGGCTTGTCGTCTGTCTGCGGCACAGGTATTTGTGCTACAGGAAATTTCAGAAAGAGATAGTGGAAAACAGCAGAGAGAGTTTTGAAGAAAGAGAGCTTGCCGTATTGCGGGAGGTAATGAGTGAAATAGGGGTAGAAAAGGAAGTGACGTTATATCACTGTCCCCTGATTGTATCCCCCATGGTGATAGAAGTTCTGCAACCCATGCTGCTTCTTCCCGAAGAAGAATACAGCGATGAGCAGCTTAGGATGATATTCAGGCATGAAGGAATGCACATCGACAATTTTGATATTGTATATAAAACCATTATGTTGTTGGCGGAAGCTGTACACTGGTTTAATCCGGTAGTGCATAAGATGGTGAAATGGAGTTACCGGGATTTGGAAATTTTTTGTGATGAATGTGTTGTGGAAGACATGGATAAAAAAGAGCGCGGCAGTTATGGCAGGACTATCCTGGATGCAGTGGAAAAGCAAAAAGGATTGGATATTGTATTTTCCACCTGTTTTTATGGCAGTCAGGGCTTGATGAAACAGCGGGTAGAAAATTTGTTTAACATGGAAAGCAAGAAAAGCGGCGCGGTTCTTTTGGGTGTTTTTGGGGGATTGCTGCTGTTTCTAGGCATGTTTATCAAATGTGGCATATAGATTAAGGTTTGGTCTAAAATGCGGCAGAATGAGAGGAAAAATGTACGAAAACAGAAGGGCAAGAAAGAAAAGAAGAAAAGAAAAAATGAGAAGGGTTGTCTGGATTGCGGCGGCGCTGGCGTTGGTGTTTACTGCATCAGCCTGCATTTTTATCCTGATAAAAAATAATACGAAACCGCAGATACCGGGACCGGAAGAAACCTTGTACCAATATGCGGAATGCCTGAATGAAGGGAATTATGCGGGGATATATCCGCTTCTGGATGCAGATTCCCGTACAAGGATTGCAGAAGAGGAACTGGTAAGCAGATATGAAAATATCTATGGAGGCATCGAGGCGACGGAGGTTGTGCTTGAGATAGATACGGAAATTGCAGAAGGGAAAAATGATTGGGATGAAACGCATCCCGCTGCAATCAACTATCATATTTCCATGAATACGCTGGCAGGGGAACTGGTTTTTCCGTCCTGTACCATACTGACTTTTGATAAGGAGGCAGGGGAGTGGAAAATGGTTTGGAACCTCTCCGAAATATTTCCCGGTTTACAGGAGGGGCTCAGGGTAAGGGTAAAGACCATTCAGGCCGAGCGGGGAGAGATATATGATGCGCAATACAATCTGCTGGCGGGAATGGGAGAGGTCTGGTCCGCCGGCGTGGTGCCGGGAAAACTGGAAGAACCCAGAGAAGAAGCTGTCAGGGATGTGGCCGAAGTCATGGGGGTCAGTGTGGAAAAGGTGGAAAAGGAACTGGGCGCCTCATGGGTAAAAGACGATTTGTTTGTACCAATCCGCAATTTTTCCAAGGATGACACAGAACTGAAAGAACAGATGATTGCGGTGCCGGGAATCCTGCTTTCCACAGTGGAAGCAAGAATCTATCCTTACGGGGAAGCGGCAGGACATCTGACAGGATATGTACAGAGCATTACTGCCGAAGAACTGGAAGCCAGAAGGGGACTGCATTACAATTCCCTGAGCGTTTTGGGGAAAACAGGTGCGGAAGCCGCCATGGAGAGCGTCATGCGAAGCAGAGACGGCTACCGCATCGTGCTTGTGGACGAAGACGGAAATGAAGTGGAAGAGGTGCTCTCCTGTGCGCCGCAGGACGGGGAGGATGTACGCCTTACCATCAACGCGCCCCTTCAGGAAAAAATATATGAAGTCATGAAGGGGGACAAAGGCGCGGCGGTTGCCATAAACCCTGAAACCGGGGAAGTGCTTGCCTATGTGAGCACGCCGGCATATGACCCAAATGATTTTGTGCTGGGTTTCACAACCGCAGAATGGGAGGCGTTGAACGGTGACAGCAGCCAGCCGTTTTATAACCGCGCTAAAAGCACGTACTGTCCGGGTTCCGTGATGAAGCCCGTTATCGGTGCGCTGGCTTTGGAAAGCGGTGCGCTTACGGCGGATGAAACCATAGACTACAGGGGGAATGCATGGCAGCTTAACGCAGACTGGGGAGATTATGCCGTTACGACGCTGCACAGCGACTATGCGCCCAAAAATTTGAACAATGCATTGATTTATTCCGACAATGTCTTTTTTGCACAGACGGCTGTGAGGCTGGGGGCAGAAGGCGTTGCGGAAGGGCTTGAGGGGCTTGGGTTTACGGAAACGCCGGATTTTATGCTGGCAATGACTGCTTCTTCCTACGGTGGGACGGATGCATTGCAAAACAGTATGACGCTTGCGGATTCCGGATATGGACACGGGTTGATGATGGTAAATCCCCTGCATCTGGCCTGCGTCTATTCGGCCTTTTACAATGAAGGCAGCATGATTGCGCCCCAGCTTTTATACGGTCAGGAGCCTGTCTGGTGGAAGGAAAACGCCATAAGCAGCCAGACGGCCTCTTTTATCTGGTCCTGCCTTGCAGATGTGGTAAACGCGGAGGGCGGCACGGGAAGGGCGGCAGCGCTTCCTGACAAACTGATTGCCGGAAAGACGGGAACCGCTGAACTGAAGCAGAGCAAGGAAGACACAACCGGAACAGAAATCGGATGGTTTGTGGGTATGAACGGCGAAAAAGATGAAAACCCCATTATCATTGTGATGGTGATAGAAGACGTAAAAGACAGGGGCGGCAGCGCTTATGTAGCCGCCAAAGTAAAAGAGTGTCTGGCATACTACTACCAGTACAGGGAGTGAAACTGCATTTTCCCCTCTTACCCGTGCGGGAAGTGTAAAACGGTTGTCTTTTGCCGGATTTCATGGTAAATTGTAAGAATAGAAAAAGTTTTTATGCGCGTGGAGAGAATACTATGAAATTACCGGAAGAATATGATGGAAAATCCCGGATGGGCACGGGGATGCTTAGGATGGTGATAGGCGTAATCCTGTTTATGGCAGCTATCCTGGTTCTGGTGCTGGTTATCAACCATAAAGATAAGAAACCCCATACAAATTATGCGGACAAGACGCAGACAGGACAGACGCAAACCCCGGAGGGAAACGGACAGGATTTGGCGCAGGGATTGCCGGAAACAATTGTGCCGGGTACGCTGACGCCGGATGATTTTGATTTTTGGGACATGTATCCGGAAGAAACGGAAACACTGCCCACAGAGAGCGGTCCTAAAAAAGAAGTCGTGGAAGACGACCCATCCACCGATGGAAAGCACACTTTAATCACTTATGCGGACGGGGAGGAAGAATGGGTGCTAATCAGCCCGTATCTGCCGAAACACGAATATGACTATACAAAGCTTGTGTGCCAGTCCAACCTCATGAAATATTATGAAGACGGGAAACAGGTTTCTTATGTGGGAGTGGATATTTCCAAATATCAGGATTATGTGGATTTTGTGAAACTGAAAAAAGCAGGAGTTAATTTTGTAATGCTGCGCGTGGGCGCAAGGGGATATGGCACCGGACAGCTCACCCTCGATGAGTATTTTCTTGATAATATAAAGAGGGCTTCCGATGCGGGGCTGGATATCGGTCTTTACTTTTTTTCTCAGGCCGTTACCACGGATGAGGCAGTGGAGGAAGCCAATCTTGTGCTGGAAAATATCGGGGATTACAAGATAACATATCCGATTGCTTTTGATATGGAATTGATTGCCAATGACACCTCACGCATTGAAAGCCTTACGAGGGAAGAAAAAACCACCATAGCCAAAAAATTTATGGATACGGTGAAGGATGCGGGATATAAGCCCATGCTCTACGGAAACAAGGAATGGCTGATAAAGCGTATTGATTTGTCCAAGCTGACGGCATACGATATCTGGCTGTCCCAGCCGGGAGATATACCGGACTATCCGTATAAATTTACCATGTGGCAGTATTCCACTACCACCACCATAGATGGGATAGCAGGGTATGCAAACCTGAATATCAGTTTTATTGATTATTCGGAAAAGTAAGAAGTTTTATTTTGTCGGAAACCGGCAGCCGCGTATAGATATCGGCATACGCGGCTGCCGATATGTTTTCCAGATAATTGGGCGTATAATTTTTCCGGCAGCCGTTTTTCTTCAGAATATCTATGGCTTTATTGTAGGCTATGGCGGCTTCTTCCATGGTCCGGTAGGTGCCGATGATATAGTTGCCGTTTACATGGATGCGGGCCCGATAGGAAATGCCGGTTTCTTTCTTCATGATAAGGACGCCATGGTACTGGTTGTGTATTTCAAGATTTTCACGCCTGAAGTCTGTGGCATCCCCGTTCCTGAAAATATAATCCCTTCCGGCAACGGCATAGTTCTTGATGCCGTAACGGTTCAGGATGTTTACCTGCATACCGAAATCCGCTACGAAATAGTGACCGCCGCGCTTCATGATTTTGTGGGAAGCATAATAAAACAAATCATCCACATCAAATTTCAGGATATGTTCCCGGGAATAATAGTAATAGAAAAAGTGGGGTCTGACGTAAATCGGAGTGGGAAAATAAACATGGTTTTCTTTGAAGTTTAAAAGAATTACCCACTTTTCAAAGGACAGGGCGCTTTTTTCATGATAATCTTTTGGGGAAACCGAAGCATTTCCTTTCAGAAGCCTGCAGGCTTCCAGATAGGCGTTGTGTGCTTTGGCTGCGGAAGAAAAACTTCCCAGGCTGATGTGTTTTTTCTGGTATGTGACAGACGAGCGGTAATAGATGCTACCGTCTTTTTTTTGTGCGCAGAATACCCCTTCCGGATTGCCCATTATCATTCACTCCTGAGTAGATTTAATATGAAAAGTATAACAGATTAAAGGAAATTTTACAAATTAAGAAATATTTTCCGGCTTGTCTGTATAGAATATACTATGCGTAATGAATCATGAAACAGGAGGACAAGGCAATGTATAAAAGGTATTTGGCAGCATTGGCGCTTATCAATATGATAATTATTTTTGCAGTGTGGAACCTGACCGGACTGAAAGTGAACCACATTATGGCAACCCCGGCATTCCAGTTGGATTTGGAACAGGCCCTGATGCCGGAAGAGCAGACAAGCTTTTTTAATCTTGCTGAAGCGGTCTCGTCGGGTCAGCGGATTATCAATTATGAAGTAGTAGAAAAAGAAAGCCTTTATGATTTATCGGAAGAGGATTATGAAGTGCTGCTGCGCATTGTGGAGGCAGAAGCAGGGGGGGAGGACATTGAAGGAAGGATGCTGGTAGCCAGTGTGGTGTTAAACCGGGTCGAACACGAGGCGTTTCCCGATACGGTGAAAGATGTGGTTTTTCAGAGGGAAAACGGGACGGCACAGTTTTCGCCGGCTTACAGCGGCAGATATGACAGGATTGTGGTCAGTGAAAAGACCATTGAAGCGGTGGACAGGGTCTTGTGCGGGGAAGATATCTCAGAAGGGGCGTTATACTTTGCGGCAAGGAAACGGGCAGATTCCAAAAAGATGAAATGGTTTGACGAACATCTGACATTTTTATTTTCCCATGGCGGGCATGAATTTTTTACACAGTGAGACATTGCGAAATAAAAAGGGTTATGCTATACTATTCGGAAGAAAATATGTGCAGGGATTTGGCGGCACGGATAGGAGTTACGATGAAAGAAGTATTATATAAAAGTACCAGAGGCAATAAAGAGCCGGTAACGGCTTCCGAGGCGATATTAAAAGGATTATCGGATGACGGCGGATTGTTTGTGCCGGACTGTATCCCTGTTTTGGATAAAAGTATTTCCCAGCTTTCCAAGATGACTTATCAGGAAGTGGCTTACGAAGTGATGAAGCTGTTTCTCACGGATTTTACGGAGGAGGAGTTGAAAAGCTGTATCCGCAATGCTTATGACGACAAGTTTGATGACGAGGTAATCGCACCGATTACAGAAGCAGGCGGCGCCTATTACCTGGAATTGTTCCATGGGGCAACGATAGCTTTTAAGGATATGGCGTTATCCATCCTGCCGCATCTTCTTACAACCGCAGCCAGGAAAAATCAGGTCAAAAACGAAATCGTGATTCTTACTGCAACCAGCGGTGATACGGGAAAGGCGGCGCTTGCAGGATTTGCAGGGGTAAAAGGCACCAGAATCATCGTGTTTTATCCCAAAAACGGCGTCAGCCCCATTCAGGAAAAGCAGATGGTGACCCAAAAGGGGGACAATACATATGTAGTGGGCATTACAGGCAATTTTGACGATGCCCAGACGGGAGTAAAAAAGCTGTTTGGCGATAAGGAACTTGCAAAAGAAATGGATGAGGCCGGTTTCCAGTTTTCTTCCGCCAACTCCATAAATATCGGCCGTCTTGTGCCTCAGATAGTATATTATGTGTATGCATATGCGTCTTTGTTTGCCAAGGGCAGGATTGCCGAAGGGGAAAAAATAAACGTGGTGGTTCCCACCGGAAATTTCGGAAATATTCTTGCTGCATTTTATGCAAAAAATATGGGTTTACCTATAGGAAAGTTAATCTGCGCTTCCAATGACAATAAGGTATTGTACGATTTCTTTGCCACAGGCGCCTATGACAGGAACAGGAAGTTTGTACTGACGTCTTCCCCATCCATGGATATTTTGATATCCAGCAATTTAGAGCGTCTGATTTACCGGATAGCGGGCAATGACGCTGCCAAAAACAAAGAGTTGATGGCTTTGCTTGCGGGATGCGGCAGATATGAAATTTCGGAGGAAATGCGCTCGCAGCTTGCAGATTTTTACGGCAGTTTTGCAAATGAAGAGGAAACAGCGGCAGCAATCAAAAAGATGTATGAAAGCTGTGGTTATGTGATAGATACCCATACCGCCGTGGCGGCGGCCGTATACGGTAAGTATAGGGATGAAACAAAGGATGATGCGAAGACGGTCATTGCATCCACAGCCAGCCCGTTTAAATTTACCAGAAGCGTTATGAATGCGATAGATGCAAAGTATGATGAAATGGATGATTTTGCCCTGGTGGATGAACTTTCAAAGCTGGCAAATGTACCGGTGCCGGCAGCCATTGAAGAGATTCGGACAGCGCCCGTGGTTCATGACCATATCTGTGATAAAGAAGAAATGGAAACGGTGGTAAAAAACTTCCTTCATATTTAATTCCATAAAAAAAGGCTTTGGGAACGGACCCAAAGCCTTTTTATGTATTGCATTAACGGTTATTCATAGAAATATACTCTTTATCTTCACTGACAGACTTGTATGCAGGACGAATAATTTTTCCGTTATTGGCAAGTTCCTCCAGACGGTGTGCGCTCCATCCGACAATACGCGCAATGGCAAAGATGGGGGTGTAAAGTTCCATGGGCAGTCCCAGCATGTGGTATACAAAACCGGAGTAGAAGTCTACGTTGATGCTGACGCCCTTATACATCTGTCTTTCTTCTGAAATTATCTGCGGAGCAAGCCGTTCTACCATGGAATAAAGTGCAAATTCTTTTTGCAGACCCTTTTCCACGGAAAGCTTTTCTACGAAAGACTTAAAGGAAACGGCACGGGGGTCGGATTTGGAATATATGGCATGACCGACGCCGTAAATTAAACCGGCATGGTCAAAAGCTTCCTTGTGCAAAAGTTTTTTCAGGTAGCAGGAAACTTCCTCCTCATCTTCCCAGTCTTTTACCACCTCTTTCATTTCCTCGAACATCTGGACAACTTTGATATTTGCTCCGCCGTGGCGGGGACCTTTTAAGGAGCCGATAGCGGCGGCAATGGTGGAATAAGTATCAGTCAGGGAAGATGTTACCACATGGGTGGTGAAAGAAGAGTTGTTGCCTCCTCCATGTTCCATATGCAGCACCAGGGCAATATCCAGTATCTTTGCTTCCAGCGGGGTATAAGCGCTGTCAGGGCGCAGGATATGCAGAATATTTTCTGCAGTGGACAGTTCCGGTATGGGCTGATGAATAAACAGGCTGTTCCCGTCATGGTAGTGGCTGTATGCCTGATAGCCGTAAATGGAAAGCATGGGAAACAGGCTGATAAGCTGCAGGCACTGCCTTAAAACGTTGGGAATGGAAGTGTCGTCCGCCCTGTCATCGTAGGAGTATAAAGTCAGTACGCTCCGGGCAAGAGTGTTCATCATGTCTTTGCTGGGCGCTTTCATGATAATATCCCGCACAAAGCTGGTAGGCAGGGTGCGGTATCCTCCAAGGAGCTGCTGAAACCCGGCAAGTTCCTGTTTGTCCGGCAGCTTGCTGAAAAGCAGCAAATAAGTAATCTCTTCAAATCCAAAACGGTTCTCTTTTGTGAATCCGTTTACTAAATCCTGCACATCGTATCCACGATAGAAGAGGCGGCCATGGGCTGGCACTTCCACACCATCCACAATTTCCTTGGCGCGTACATCGGAAATATGGGTAAGACCTGCAAGCACGCCTTTTCCGTTTAAATCGCGTAATCCCCGTTTAACCTCATATTTGGTAAATAAATCGGATTCTATGATGCCGCTTTCTTCAGAAAGTTTTGCCAGTTTTATGATTTCAGGTGTAATATCCGAGTAGAAGTTGTGCTCCATGTAATACCTCGCTTTCTGTTAATAAGTTTATGTAAAAGTCATACTCTCAAGACCCAATATAAATTTATCATATCATGGACTGTAAAAGCGTGGCAAGAAAAAATGAAGGAGTTCATAAACTTTTCATGAATTTATAGATTTTTTTCATAAATCGTATTAAAATAGTGAGAGAAGTCTGAAAAAAGAAACGGGGGGGTTGGCTATGACAATCAATGAAATGCTTTCCCATGTGGACCACACGCAGTTGAAAGCGTTTGCAGCATGGGAAGATATTGTGAAACTTTGCGAGGAGGCTGTTTTATACCGCACGGCTTCGGTGTGCATTCCGCCTGCTTATGTCAAAAGGGTAAAAGAGGCGTATGGGGACAGGCTTGTCATCTGTACGGTGGTGGGTTTTCCCCTTGGTTACAGCACAAGGGAAGCAAAGGAGGAAGAGGTAAGACAGGCCCTTAGGGACGGCTGCGACGAGGTAGACATGGTCGTCAATATCAGCGATGTGAAAAACGGATTGTATGAAAAGGTAAAGGAAGAGATTGCTTCCCTGAAACAGATTTGCCGTGACCGTATCCTGAAAGTGATTGTAGAAGCCTGTTATTTGACGGAGCAGGAAAAAATTGCCATGTGCCGTGCCGTTACTGAGGCAGGAGCGGATTACATCAAAACTTCCACCGGTTTCGGAACCGGCGGCGCTACAAAAGAGGATGTGGAACTGTTTAAAGAGCACATCGGTTCAGGGGTGAAAATCAAGGCGGCTGGCGGCATACAGACGTTAGATGAACTGGCAATGTATTTGCAGCTCGGGTGCGACAGGGTAGGAATGTCAAAGACGGCAGAAGCCTGTGCAGGGCGGATTTGAGACAAAATCATGGAGGCGAACATGGAAAATAAGACGATAACCGGCAGGCTTACGGCCTTGCGGGGGGAAATGAAAAACCGGGGCATGGATTATTATATGATGCCAACCGCCGATTTCCACAATTCGGAGTATGTGGATGATTTTTTCAAAGTCAGGGAATATTTCTGCGGTTTTACAGGTTCCAACGGGACATTGCTGGTATGGAAGGAAGGCGCCGGATTGTGGACTGACGGAAGGTACTTTATCCAGGCGGCAAAGGAGCTGGAGGGAACAGGCGTTACTTTGTTTCGGATGGCGGAAGAAGGCGTGCCGACTTTGACGGAATTTCTGGTTTCCCATATGCAGGCAGGGGAAGTCCTTGGTTTTGACGGCAGGGTGGTGACGGCGTCCGAAGGACTGAAGCTAGAAAAAGCGCTTAAGGAAAAAGGAGTCGGGCTGGCTTATGAAACGGATTTGGCGGAAGCAGTCTGGAAAGAAAGACCGGTTCTTCCCGGCGGAAAAATCTGGGTACTCCCTGAAGCAATTACGGGTGCGGATGTAACGGAGAAAACGCGGGAAGTAAGAAGCGCGGTAAAAATAAGCGGCGCCGACAGCCTGCTGCTCACAAAGCTTGACGATTTGATGTGGCTGTACAATATCCGGGGCTGTGATGTGGAATGTAACCCGGTGGCGCTATCCTACGGATATATTTCAGAGGACAAAAATGTTTTCTTTGTACAGGAATGTGCATTGACAGACGAAGTGAAAGCCTATTTTGAAAAGTATGATATCTGCCTTCGTCCCTATGGGGATATTACGGATTTCCTGAGCAAGGAAACGGGAAAAGACAGTAAGGTTCTGGTTGATAAAAGGCATTGCAGCTATTGTCTTTATAAGAAGGCAGAAGCTGGCGCCTCCCTGGTGGAAGGAAAAAACCCGACAGAGCGCCTGAAGGCTGTTAAGAACCCGGTGGAGCTGGCTAATATGGAGAAAGTTTTTCTTCAGGACAGCGTAGCCGTTACCAGGTTTATATACTGGCTCAAAAAAAATATCGGCCTCATGGAGATAACCGAAGTGACGGCGGCAGACCATCTGGAGGATTTGAGAAGGCAGATACCGGGATTCCTCGACTTGTCTTTCCCTACCATTTCAGGGTATAAAGAAAATGCAGCCATGATGCATTATGAGGCAACGCCTGACAATTGCAAAACGCTTGCCCCCGAAGGGATGCTTCTGGTCGATTCCGGCGGGCAGTATCTGGGAGGCACCACGGATGTCACCAGAACCATAGTACTTGGTCCCATATCGGAAGAAATCAAATGCCATTACACCGCAGTGGCTGCCGGTATGTTAAACCTGACCCATGCAAAATGGCTTTACGGCTGTACAGGGCGCAATCTTGACATACTGGCGAGGGCGCCGTTGTGGAATATGGGTATGGATTACAAATGCGGTACGGGGCATGGCGTCGGCTATATCCTGAATGTGCATGAGGGCCCCCAGAATATCCGCTGGAAATACATGGAAGGGGTGGCGGAAGCGGTTCTGGAGGACGGAATGGACGTCACCAACGAGCCGGGCGTTTATATAGAGAAAAGCCACGGCATCAGAATCGAAAATGTAATGGTTGCCAGAAATGATGTAAAAAACGGGGACGGGCAGTTCATGCATTTTGAAACCCTGACCTATGTGCCCATTGATTTGGAGGCGGTTGACGCGGCCCTCCTGACAAAGGAGACAAAGGATTACCTGAATGCCTATCACAAAGAGGTTTACGAAAAGGTTTCCCCGTATTTATCCGCCGAGGAAGCCGCATGGCTTAAAGAGGCGACAAAGGCGGTTTAAAAGCAGATGTAAAATTGTTAAATGATTGTAAAATTTGCATCCCAATATTGACTTTTATTTTTGGCTTTGAGATAATACACATGAATATTTAGGAGAAAATATTATAGAAGGAGGACATAGTATGTCAACAAAAGCTTATTATCCCATTTCCGAGATAGGCGCCGGTAAAGTTGGTTTTTCAAGGACCCGTTCCATTATCGAGGCTGCTTTTTACGGAAATAACGTAGTAAAAGTAAATACCCTGAGAGAGGCATATGAGTTAGCTAAAAATTCACCCGGCACCATCGTGACGGATATGCCTGTTTACAAGGCAGAAGAGCAGGGTCTTGATAAAGATGCCAAAGTTCTGCTGTTTAATGACGGCGCCGTTACCGGCCGTTATGCCGCTGCCCGCCGCATTAAGGGAGAACCCGGCGTGGATGAGGTGAAGCTGGACAAGGTTGTCATGGATGCTGTTTATGAAACCCGTTGGAAAACCATGTACCATGCAGAATGTTTCGTAGGACTGGACCCTGAGTTCATGGTAAAAGCCCATCTTTTGATTCCGGAAGGGGAAGAGAATGTCCTTTACAACTGGATGATTAATTTCCAGTATATGTCAGATAAGTATGTGGAAATGTACAAAAATTCCAAGCCTGTCGGCGATGGCAATGAGCCTGATATTTATATTTTCTCCGACCCGCAGTGGGTACCCGGCAACAGACCCGATGTGGATTACAGCTGCTTAAGCGACCCTCTTACCCTGTGCTATTTTGATACCGACCAGAACTGTGCGGCGATTCTCGGCATGAGGTATTTCGGCGAGCACAAAAAAGGAACCCTTACCATGGCATGGGCGCTTGCCAACAGAAACGGTTATGCTTCCTGCCACGGCGGACAGAAGGAATACACATTGGAAGACGGTTCTAAGTTTGTGGCTTCCGTATATGGTCTGTCAGGCTCCGGCAAATCTACCCTGACCCATGCAAAACACAACGACAAATATCCTTCCATCAAGGTTCTGCACGACGATGCCTTTATTATTAACAGCGATACCTGCGCATCCGTTGCACTTGAGCCCACATACTTTGACAAGACTGCAGATTATCCGACAGGATGTCCTGACAACATGTATCTGCTGTCCGCACAGAACTGCTCTGCAACCCTTGATGAGGACGGCAAGGTGCAGCTTGTGACGGAAGACATCAGAAACGGCAACGGACGCGCCATCAAATCCAAATTATGGTCCCCGAACCGTGTTGACAAGATTGACGCGCCGGTCAATGCTATTTTCTGGATTATGAAAGACCCTACCATTCCTCCTGTAGTGAAGTTAAAAGGTGCAGCGCTGGCCTCTGTTATGGGTGCGACGCTTGCTACCAAGACATCTACGGCAGAGCGTGTTGCGGCAGGTACGGACTTGAATGCGCTGCGCATCGTTCCTTATGCAAATCCTTTCAGGACCTATCCGCTGGTACATGATTATGAGAAATTTAAAAAACTTGTTGAAGAGAAGAATGTAGCATGTTATATTGTAAATACAGGTGATTTCATGGGTAAGAAGGTGAAACCTGCCGATACCCTTGGCATTCTGGAAACCATCGTAGAAGGCAAAGCCAAATTTGAAAAATGGGGCAATTTTGAAGACATCGAAATCATGTATGACTGGTCAGGCAAAACCGGCGACTTTACTCCGGACATGAACGACAAGGCTTATGTGGACGCCCTGAAGAATGCCATGCAGAACCGTGTGGATGCAGTAGAAGGTTTTGCAACCAAGAAAGAGGGGTATGACAAACTTCCTGATGAGGCGCTTGAAGCGTTGAAGAAGGTGGTAGCTGAGGTATAATTTTATATTAGAGAGGAAAGGCCCGCAGGCTGTTTTCAGCTTTGCGGGCCTTTCTGTATGATTTAATTCTTTACATCTTTCGACATATGGCGTATACTTACCACAGTGTGTTCTTTTGTTGAATACATATGTGTGCGTCACAAAGATATTTAAGCCTGTTTTGTGCGTAATACAAAAACAAAAGACAGAAAGGAAACAAGTGAAATATGAAAGCATTAACAGAAATTCGTTGGCACGGAAGAGGCGGGCAGGGCGCGAAAACAGCGGCGCTTTTGCTGGCGGACGTAGCTTTCAGCACAGGAAAACATGTGCAGGGCTTTCCGGAATACGGTCCGGAGAGGATGGGGGCGCCCATTACGGCGTATGACAGAATCAGTGATTTTCCCATAAGAATCCATTCCAATATTTATGAGCCGGATTTTGTGGTGGTGGTGGACGATACCCTTCTTCACACTGTGGATGTAACGCAGGGGCTTAAGAAAGAAGGCGCCATTTTGATTAATACGGTAATGGAAATAGAAGAAGTGATGCCCTTGCTGAACGGGTATGGGGGCAGGGTATTTTTGATAGACGCCAGAAAGGTCTGTATGGCGACGCTCGGCGCGTATTTCCCCAATACGCCGATGCTTGCGGCAATCGTGAAAGTGTCTGGTATTATGGAGGAAACGGTATTTATGAGGGAGATGGAGATTTCCCTGAAGCATAAGTTTGAGAAAAAACCGGAAGTACTGGAAGGAAATATGAATGCCCTCAGAATGGCATTCAGGGAGGTGCGCTGATGGCATTAAAAGCAGAGAAAATTAACGAACACACCGTGTGGCAGGATTTAACGGAGGGGCTGCAGATTCATGAACCTGCAACCTCCGGATTATTTGAAACGGGAGAGTGGAGGACCAGCACGCCCGTCGTCGACTGGGATAAGTGCAGGCAGTGCCTGCTTTGCGCGCCCTATTGTCCCGATAGCTGTATTCCTGTCAAGGAAGGCAAAAGGGAAGCATTTGATTATCAGCATTGCAAGGGATGCGGCATCTGCGTAAAGGCGTGCCCGTTTGGTGCAATCACCATGAAGGAGGGCAAATAAAATGGCAGTCAAGGAAAGAATGTCAGGCAACGAGGCGGTTGCTTATGCAATCAGGCAGATTAATCCCGATGTGATGCCGGCGTTTCCCATCACGCCCTCCACGGAAATACCGCAGTTTGTCTCCGCAATGATTGCGAACGGTGAAATAGACACCGAATTTATCCCGGTGGAGAGCGAGCACAGTTCCATGAGCGCCGCCATCGGCTCATCAGCGGCAGGTGCGAGAACGCTGACGGCTACATCAGCCTGTGGGCTGGCGCTGATGTGGGAAGTATTGTATGTGGCGGCCTCCAACCGTCTGCCCATCATGATGGAAGTGGTAAACAGGGCGTTATCAGGCCCGATTAACATTAATGCGGAGCATTCTGACAGCATGGGGGCCAGAGATTCCGGCTGGATTCAGATATATGCCGAAAATAATCAGGAGGCGTATGACAATACCTTGCAGGCATACCGCATTGCGGAGCATAAGGATGTTAAACTGCCGATAATGGTATGCCAGGATGGATTTATAACCAGTCATGCCGTGGAAAATATCCTTCTGCTTGAAGATGAACCCGTAAAGAAGTTTGTGGGAGCTTATCAGCCTGAGCATTATCTTTTGCGGGAAGATGAAACCATGGCAGTGGGTCCCTATGCAGTATCCTGTTACTGTATGGAGGCAAAGCGGGCGCAGGCGCAGGCCATGAGGAATGCAAGGCAGGTTATATTGGATGTTGCAAAAGAATTTGAGGAGATTTCCGGCAGAAAGTACGGCTTCTTTGAAGAATACAGGTTAGAGGACGCAGAATTTGCCATTGTCGCCATCGGCTCCGTGTGCGGCACCATTAAAGACGCCATTGACAGGCTGAGGGAGCAGGGAATAAAGGCAGGCCTGCTGAAAGTACGCGTCTTCAGACCGTTCCCCGGCGAAGAGATGGCGGAGGCGTTAAAGCACCTTAAGGCGCTCGCCATCATGGACAGGTGCGAGGGGTATAACGCAACGGGCGGTCCGTTGGGCGCTGAACTGACGGCAGCCCTTTACCGCGCGCAGGCTTCGGCGAAGACCGTGAATATTATTTACGGGCTGTCCGGAAGGGATGTAAAAGTCTCTGACATTGAGATGGTATATGAAGACTTGGCAGAACTGGCACAGGGGAATAACCGTTTCGGAGAATACCCTTATCTTGGCCTTAGGAATAGGAGTGGAGACAATTATGGAGCAGACAGGTAAATTTGATTTTAAGGAGATACAGGGAAGGGAAGAAAGGCTGGCACCCGGACACAGGATGTGTGCCGGCTGCGGAGGCACGATTGCAGTGAGAAATGTTTTAAAGGCGCTGCATCCCGGGGATAAGGCGGTCGTGGGCAATGCCACGGGATGTCTGGAAGTGTCTTCTTTTATGTATCCCTATACCTCATATGAGGACAGCTATATCCATAACGCTTTTGAAAATGCAGGGGCAACGCTTTCAGGTGTGGAGACTGCTTATAAGGCATTGAAGAAAAAGGGAAAAATCAAAGAGGAATATAAATTTATTACCTTCGGCGGCGATGGGGGGACTTATGACATCGGGCTGCAGTCGCTTTCCGGCGCCATGGAACGGGGGCATGACATGGTATATGTCTGTTATGATAACGGCGCATATATGAATACCGGCGTACAGCGTTCTTCGGCAACCCCTATGTATGCAGATACCACTACCACACCTTCGGGAAAGGTATCCGCCGGTAAACCACAGGCAAGAAAAGACTTGGCAGCCATTATCGCGGCGCACAACATTCCCTATGTTGCGCAGACTACTTTTATCGGAAATCTGAAAGACTTATATGTCAAGTCGGAAAAAGCCATCTATACGCCGGGAGCTGCTTTCCTTAATATTCTCGCGCCGTGTCCGAGGGGATGGAAATATGACGCGCCGGATATTATAGAAATCTGCCGTCTGGCGGTGGAAACCTGTTATTGGCCGCTTTTTGAAATTATAGATGGAAAATGGCTCTTAAATTATGAGCCGAAAAACAAACTTCCAGTGGAGGATTTTCTGAAAAAGCAGGGACGCTTCAAGCATCTTTTCAAACCGGGAAATGAGTATCTGATAGAAGCATTTCAGGCAGAAGTGGATAAAAGGTGGGAAGCATTGCTTTTCAGGTGCGGAAAATAAGAAATTTTGTATATTTTTACTAGTATTTGCATCTTGTAATATGCATTGATTTTGCATATAATATAAGTAACCTGAAATGCGCGATAACTCTTGTTAATTTTGAACCTACATTTACTTTAAACGGGATTCCTACATTGCCATGCGGCTGTCAAGCCTCCACTCGAAAGAGGATTGCAGGGGAAGGCAAAAGTATGGTTGCGGTCACCCACCTAGCGCTGCTAGGAGTCAGAAGGCAAGAGCCGGCATTTTGGGATATTACAGAGGAAAAAGAGCAGCCCGGAAGCTGCTCTTTTTGTCAAGTCAAAAACCCCGCTGTAAGCAGCGGGCGTGGAAACAGGGGGATTGGATTGCGAAGTTTTTTTGATGAAAACGACAAAGAGTTAAGAATGCGGATGAAAATGATACTGTGCATTGTGGGAATTGTGCTGTTATTTGCCGTCGCCTGCATTGCATTGCCTGTTCTTGATATAGGCGGCAATAAGTCGCGAAATGAGAAAGAGGATGTGCTGGAACCGATAGTGGAGGAACTGCATAACATTTATATTACGGAAGTAACGGATACGGAAATCAGGATTTTTGACGGAGAAGAAAGAACATTTTACTGGCAGGAAGGCGGAGTCAGGGCAGACAGGAGCGCAGTCGGACAAATAGCGGATTTGTCGGTATGCGATGGGTTTGTGACGGAGTTACTTGTAAAAGACGGAGAAAAAATCAATGACAAGGTTGTAGGGGTAGATGCAGGGAATGCGGTAGAACTGGAAAACAGGGGCAGGATTTTTTTTGCTGAAAACGTAAAGTTTTATAAGCTTTACGGTGAAATGCGCAGAGGAACGGAAAAAGACCTTCGGATTGGATACAATTTTGCCGACTATGTGCTGGAGGACGGTAAAATCTGCGCTGTGCTCCTGACACGGGATGAGACCATGGAATATATCCGCGTGCAGATAAAGAACAGTGATTATGCAGGGACTTTCCATGCAAACGTTTCCTTTACCTGCGACACGGACTGCCTGATACGGTATGAAAGCAAAGGAGACATGGTGGAGGAGGTACATAAGGCAGGGGAAGAGATAACCGTGACGCCGGACAGTATATATTTTTCCGCCGGAGCGGAGAGAATTTATATTTTACCAGCAGTCCTCACCGGTAAAATTACATTGACTTCCGTACATAGAAGCCAGGGACAGCCTGCATACAGGGGAACCATGGAGATTTGCGTGACGGATGACGGATTGGTTGTGATAAATGAATTGCTTTTAGAGGAATATCTCTATGCGGTGGTGCCCAGTGAAATGCCGGCAGGATATCCTTTGGAGGCGTTGAAGGCGCAGGCTGTATGTGCAAGGACTTATGCATATTCCTATATGCTTTCACCGGGATTGCCCGGTGTGGGCGCCCATGTGGATGACAGCACGGGATATCAGGTGTACAACAATATCCTGGAGCAGAATGCGACGACAACGGCAGTCAGGGAAACGGCGGGACAGCTTTTATATGCGGACGGCGCGCTGGTGAACACTTATTATTATTCCACATCCTGCGGGTTCGGTTCGGATGAGCATGTATGGAAATCGGAGACGGCGCCGGAGATACCCTGCATTCTGTCGCAGTCCATCAGCAAGGACGGAATGGAAGGAAAAGAATCTGTCTATACGGCTGAAAACATGTGCCGGGAGGAAGTGTTTGTCAAGTTTCTGGAGAGCCCGCCGGAAACGGATTTTGAAAAAAACGAGCCATGGTACCGTTGGACGTATACGGTGGAAGAATTAGATGCATCCCGGATACTGGAAGTGTTGAAAAGCCGGTATGCTGTCAATGCGAAGCTAATCCTGACGCTGAAAAACGGGGAATATGTCAGTGAGCCGGTTGAAAAGCTGGGTAAAATAAAAAAGATTACCGTGTTGTCAAGAAATGCAGGGGGCGTGGCGGATGAACTGTTAATAGAAGGGGAAAAGAACGCTTATAAGGTGATTTCCGAATTGAATATCCGCTATGTGCTGTGTGACGGGATTACACAGGCCGTCCGTCAGGACGGAAGCGGGGTGGATATGAAAACGCTATTGCCAAGCGCCTATTTTGTAATCTCACCTGTTCAAAAAGGAGAACATGTGGTAGGATATACTTTGTCCGGCGGGGGATTCGGACACGGAGCCGGTATGTCGCAGAACGGAGCGAAAAATATGGCGGAAGCAGGATATACGGCAGAACAGATTCTAAACTTTTTTTATAAAGGAAGCATGATTGTGTCCGCATCGGACTGACCGCGGATACATCTGTGCAGGGTGGGATAAACGTGATACGGAAATTGTATATCATATTGGATGATTTTAACAAACAAATGAACCGGAAGAATATCAGTTCCTTTGCGGCAAGTACGGCATTTTTCCTTTTTTTGTCGTTGGTGCCCATGCTGATTATGATTTGTACTATTATTCCGTTCACCCATTTGACGGAGGAAATCCTGACAAATGCCATTACGGAAATTACGCCCGATATACTGGACCCGCTGATGAGGAGCATTATCTCCGATGTGTATGATAAATCGGCAGGCGTGCTGTCGATAGCTGCCATTGCAACCCTGTGGTCTGCAGGCAAGGGTGTGCTTGCCCTTATCCGCGGACTGAATACCGTGAATGATGTGGAAGAGAAGCGCAATTACTTTCTGTTACGCACTGTGGCGTCTTTTTACACCCTGGTAATGCTGGTAGTGCTTTTGCTTTCCCTGTTCTTAAATGTATTTGGCAATGTACTGCTTGACATGATTTTTTCCAAAGTTCCGGAGACGAGGACTTTGTTCAATTTTTTTATGAACTTTCGTTTTCTGGCAGTATGGCTGGTACTGACCGTCCTGTTTACGGCAATCTATACCTATGTGCCCAATAAGAAACTGAAATTCAGGGCGCAGATTCCCGGAGCCATGTTTTCCGCCGTGATATGGAATGTTTTTTCATGGGGATTTTCCATTTATGTGGAGGCAAGCAACAGCGCAAGTACATACGGAAGCCTTTCCCTGATTATCATAATCATGCTGTGGCTGTATTTTTGTATTTACATTATCATGATTGGAGCGGAAATCAACCGTTATTTCGGACCGGCGTATAAGGTGCTTTACCAAAAAAGAAAGGAAAAGAAAAAGAAGAAAGGTGCTTGACTTTTTGCAGGCAGGTTATTACAATAGGCTTAGTTGAAAAGCCATGAAGGTGTCAGTAGCAATTCATTTCCTTACAGAGAGAGGAGGCCATCGGCTGTAAGCTTCCTTAAGTACAGATGATGCGTGAATTTCCCACCGGAGCTTCCGATGTGAAATCCCTGCCGGGAGAGTAAGGTCGGACGTGTACGCGCGTTAAGCGGTCGAGTGCCTGATAATATCAGGAAATTGGGTGGTACCACGGATAAATTTCGTCCCTTGTTCAGACAAGGGACTTTTTTATTGCCCAAAAAGAAAGGAATAAGATTGAAAATTAAAATTTTCAATCGCGAGGTTTGTGCCTGCGCGCTGCTTGCACAAACTCGAAAGCCGTATGGCTTTGCGCAATAAAGGCAGCGCAGAAATGAGGATAGACATGAGAGAGAAGTTAGAGAAAATCAAGGAGCAGGCTCTTGCCCAGATTGCATCCAGCGATGCATTGGAAAAGCTGAATGAAGTCCGCGTCAATATTCTTGGGAAAAAGGGAGAGTTGACTGCGGTATTAAAATCCATGAAGGATGTAGCCCCGGAGGAGCGTCCCAAAATCGGACAGATGGTGAATGAAACCAGGGAAGAAATTGAGAAATCTCTGGAAGCAGCCATGAAAAAGATGGAGCGGGCTGTCAGGGAGGCCAAGATGAAGGCAGAGGTAATCGATGTGACCCTTCCCGCAAAGAAAAACATTATCGGACACAGACATCCCAGTACCATTGCGCTTGAGGAAGTGGAGCGCATTTTTGTGGGCATGGGTTATGAAGTTGTGGAAGGACCGGAAGTGGAAAAGGATTACTACAATTTTGAAGCGCTCAATATTCCGGCGGACCATCCTGCAAAGGATGAGCAGGACACCTTTTATATTACCGGCGATATCCTGCTTCGCACCCAGACTTCTTCCACGCAGATACATGAAATGGAAAAAGGCAGGCTTCCCATCCGTATGCTGGCGCCCGGAAGGGTATTCCGCTCCGACGAAGTGGACGCCACCCATTCCCCGTCCTTTCATCAGGTGGAAGGGCTGGTCGTGGACAAAAATATTACCTTCTCCGATTTAAAAGGAACGCTGGCCGAGTTTGCAAGGGAGTTGTTCGGTGAGGAAACCAAGGTAAAATTCAGGCCGCATCATTTCCCGTTTACGGAACCCTCCGCAGAGATGGACGTTACCTGCTTTAAATGCGGCGGCAGCGGATGCCGGTTCTGCAAAGGAAGCGGCTGGATTGAAATCTTGGGATGCGGCATGGTGCATCCCCATGTGCTGGAAATGAGCGGCATTGACCCGGAGGCATATACCGGTTTTGCGTTCGGTGTCGGATTGGAGAGAATTGCCCTGCTCAAGTATGAGATTGATGACATGAGATTGTTATATGAGAACGATGTCCGTTTCTTAAAACAGTTCTAAATAAATCGCAGAAAGGAAATATATTATGAATACAGCATTATCGTGGATTAAGGCATATGTGCCGGAACTTAACTGTACGGACCAGGAATACTGTGACAGGATGACCCTGACGGGAACCAAGGTTGAGGGGTATGAAAGGCTGGATAAAAACCTGGAAAAAATCGTAGTTGGGGAGATTAAAAAAATAGAAAAGCATCCGGATGCGGAAAAACTGATTGTCTGCCAGGTGAATGTGGGAGAAGAAGAAATCCAGATTGTGACGGGCGCTTCCAATGTAAAAGAAGGAGATAAAGTGCCTGTCGTACTGGACGGCGGCAGGGTGGCAGGAGGTCACGACGGCGCTCCTCTGCCGGAGGACGGCATAAAGATTAAGGCAGGAAAACTGCGCGGCGTGCCTTCAAACGGCATGATGTGTTCCATTGAGGAATTGGGTTCTGGCAGGGATATGTATCCTGAAGCGCCGGAAGAAGGCATCTATATTCTGCCGGCTGATGCAGCGCCGGGAGAGGACGCAGTGGCGCTCCTCGGCATGAGGGATACCGTATTTGAATATGAAATAACCAGCAACCGCGTGGATTGCTACAGTGTGTTAGGGATTGCACGGGAAGCGGCGGCGACTTTTGAAAAGCCTTTTGTTCCCCCGGTAATAAAGGTGAAGGAAAACGGGGAAGATGTTAAGGATTATATCAGCGTTGAGGTGCAGGATAAAGATTTGTGCAGCAGATATTGCGCAAGGGTATGTACCAACATCAAAATTGCGCCGTCGCCTGAATGGATGCAGAGGAGGCTTGCTGCCAGTGGCATCAGGCCCATCAATAATCTGGTGGATATCACCAATTATGTGATGGAGGAATTCGGACAGCCGATGCACGCCTTTGATTTGGATACGGTTGCAGGCAGAAAGATTATTGTGCGCCGTGCCAAGGACGGGGATGAGTTCCAGACGCTGGACGGGCAGGTGAGAAAGCTGGATTCCGAAATCCTGATGATTTGCGATGCGGAAAAGGAAATCGGTATTGCAGGCATCATGGGCGGTGAAAACTCCAAAATTACGGACAATGTAAAAACCGTTTTGTTTGAAGCAGCTACCTTTAACGGGCCCAATATCAGAAAATCGGCAAAGCGGCTGGGCCTGCGCACCGACGCTTCCGGAAAGTTTGAAAAGGGATTGGACCCCAGAAACGCGAAAGCAGCCATTGACCGCGCCTGCCAGCTGATAGAAGAACTGGGATGCGGGGAAGTGGTAGGAGGAACGGTGGATGTGTGTGAACCGCTCAAACCGCTTAATGTTCTGCCGTTTGAACCGGAAAAATACAATGCGCTTTTAGGCACGCAGGTTTCGGAAGAACAGATGCTTGCCATATTTAAAAGACTGGAAATCGAAGTCAGGGAAAACCAGGCAGGCGGAAAGGAACTGGTAATTCCTTCTTTCAGGCAGGATTTGGCAGGGAGAGCGGATATTGCGGAAGAAGTGGCGCGTTTCTACGGTTATGACAAGATTCCGGTAACATTGCCGAAAAGCACCGCCACCACCGGTAAGCTTTCCTTCAAACTCAGGGTGGAGCAGAAAGCGAGGGATATTGCGGAATACTGCGGTTTCTCACAGGGAATGAGTTATTCCTTCGAGAGTCCCAAGGTGTTTGACAAACTGCTGCTGGATGAGGATGACAAGGCAAGGGAGGCAATCACCATTGCCAACCCTCTGGGCGAAGACTTTTCCATAATGAGGACGCTTTCCTTAAACGGTATGCTGACCAGCCTTTCCACCAATTATAACAGACGGAACAAGGATGTGCGCCTGTATGAAATGGGCAATATCTATATTCCACGGAAACTGCCGCTGGAAGAGCTTCCTGACGAGAGGATGCAGTTTACCTTAGGCTTCTATGGAGAGGGAGATTTTTATACCTTAAAAGGTGTTGTTGAAGAATTTTTCGAGAGCATCGGCATGTCCGAAAGGATGGTATATGACCCGGAGGCAGGAAAAAACTTCTTACATCCCGGTCGTCAGGCCAATATATTTTACAAGGATACATTGGTGGGATTTATGGGTGAAGTGCATCCGGAAGTGTGCGACAACTATTCCATTGGAACGAAAGCCTATGTGGCAGTGCTGGATATGCCTGTGATTCTGCCTTACGCCACTTTTGAGCGCAAGTATGAGGGCATAGCAAAGTATCCTGCAGTTATGAGGGATATTTCCATGGAGGTGCCTAAGGAAGTGCTGGCGGGACAGATTGAGGCCGTGATTGCACAGCGCGGCGGAAAGATTCTGGAGTCCTACAGGCTGTTTGACATATATGAAGGCAATCAGATTAAAGAAGGGTACAAATCCATGGCATACTCCATATCGTTCAGGGCGAAGGACAGGACGTTGGAGGAGGCGGATATTGCAGGCACCATGAAAAAAATATTGAACGGGCTGGAGCAGCTCGGGGCGCAGCTTAGACAGTAGAAAGGAAAAATCATGGAAAATAAAAATTTATGGGAAACCTATGACGCAAAACAATTAAAAGAACTGGAGAAAATTTCCGGTGAGTACAGGAAGTTTCTGGACAATGGCAAGACGGAAAGGGAATGTATCGACACCATCGTAAACCTTCTGGAAAAAGAAGGTTATATGGAACTGGAAAAAGCGGTGAAGGAAGGAGTGGATTTGACGGCCGGGGATAAAGTCTATTCCGTATGGATGAACAAATCCATTGCCATTTACCGCCTTGGGGAAAAGCCGTTGTCGGAAGGCATGAATATTCTGGGAGCCCATATTGACTCTCCCAGGATTGACGTAAAGCAGAATCCTCTGTATGAAGACGCGGATTTTGCCTATCTTGACACCCATTATTACGGCGGCGTCAAGAAGTACCAGTGGGTGACCCTTCCCCTTGCCCTTCACGGCGTTATCGTCAAAAAAGACGGTACGACGGTGGAAATCAATATCGGGGAAGAAGACGATGAGCCCGTATTCTTTATTTCGGATTTGTTGATTCATCTGGCGGCCGAACAGTTGGAGAAAAAAGCGGCTAAGGTTATCGAAGGGGAAGCCCTTGACCTTATTGTAGGAAACAAACCGCTTTTATTCGGGAAAAAGAAAGCGGAAGAGGAAAAAGACGAAAAGAAAGAGAAGGCAAAAGAAGCCGTTAAAGCCGGTGTGCTTGATATATTAAAACATACCTATGGCGTGGAAGAGGAGGATTTCATCTCCGCTGAGCTTGAGATTGTTCCTGCAGGAAAAGCCAGGGAAGCCGGATTTGACAGAAGCATGATTTTAGCATACGGGCAGGATGACAGGGTATGCGCCTTTACTTCCCTGAAAGCCATGCTGGATACCAAAAAGACGTCCAGAACCGTATGCTGCATTCTGGTGGATAAAGAGGAAGTCGGCTCCGTCGGGGCGACAGGGATGCAGTCAAAATTCTTTGAAAACAGCCTTGCAGAATTGATGGCTCTTTGCGGCGAATACAGTGAACTGAACATCAGAAGGTGTCTTGCGCATTCCTGTATGCTTTCTTCCGATGTGAGCGCCGGGTTCGACCCTTCTTTTGCATCTTATTTTGAAAAAAAGAACAGTGCGTTCCTCGGCAGGGGTATGGTATTTAACAAATTTACGGGTGCAAGGGGAAAATCAGGCTCCAATGACGCCAATGCGGAGTATATGGCGCATATCCGGGAGATTTTTGACAAAAAGGGCGTTCAGTTCCAGACGGCGGAACTGGGAAAAGTGGATGTGGGAGGAGGCGGCACCATCGCCTATATTCTGGCATTGTATGGCATGAATGTGATTGACAGCGGTGTGGCTGTGCTGAATATGCACGCACCGTGGGAAGCTACCAGCAAAGCAGATATCTATGAAGCCTACCGCGGATATAAGGCATTTATAGAAGGGGCATGTTTATCATGACGGAATTGAAAAAATCCGATTTCTATTTTGATTTGCCTAAGGAACTGATTGCACAGGCCCCCCTGGAGGAGCGTTCTTCCTCCAGGCTTCTTGTGCTGGATAAAAAAAGCGGAAAAACAGAGCATCATGTCTTTAGGGACATTTTGCAGTATCTGCAGCCCGGGGACTGTCTGGTTTTAAATAACACCAAAGTGATTCCGGCAAGGCTTTTAGGACAGAAAGCGGACACGGGGGCAGCGGTTGAAGTGCTGCTTTTGAAACGGAAGGACAATGATACATGGGAAACGCTGGTGAAGCCCGGTAAGAAATGCAAGCCGGGGACTTCGCTTGTATTTGGGGACGGGTTATTGCACGCAGAAGTGCTGGAAACCTTGGAAGAAGGAAACAGGCTGGTTCACTTTACCTATGAGGGCATATTTGAAGAGATTCTGGACAAGCTGGGAGAGATGCCCCTCCCCCCATACATAACCCACAAGTTACAGGATAAAAACCGTTATCAGACAGTGTATGCGAAATATGAGGGAAGTGCGGCAGCGCCTACGGCAGGACTGCACTTTACGAAAGAACTGCTGGAGGAGATAGAAGCAAAAGGCGTGGAGATTGCCTATGTAACACTACATGTAGGACTTGGCACCTTCCGTCCGGTCAAAGCAGATAATATATTGGAGCATCATATGCATGAGGAGTTTTATCAGATAACGGGGGAAGCAGCGGAAAAAATCAATGCGGCAAAGAAAAACGGAAAAAGAATCGTCTGTGTGGGAACCACAAGCTGCAGGACGGTGGAGAGCGCGGCGGGAGAAGACGGACTGGTGCAGGAAGGCTGCGGCAGCACGGAAATCTTTATCTATCCGGGTTACCGTTTTAAAGCGCTGGACGCACTGATTACCAATTTTCACCTTCCCGAATCCACCCTTGTCATGCTGGTGAGCGCGCTGGCAGGCAGGGAACAGGTACTGGATGCTTACAAGGAAGCCATATCTGAAAAATACCGGTTCTTTTCCTTTGGGGATGCGATGTTTATTCAATAGAAGTTCGCTTTAGGTGCATATATAATGAAAAATTCAGATATCCTTGTTAATCTGCTTATTGCGGATATAGAAAATAAGACGATTCTCGAAGCAGCCTGTGGGGCGGCTGATTTTTCTGTTTCTGCATCGGCCTATTCTGATAGTGTTTATTGTATTGATATTGATGCCGGAAGACTGGACAGCAAACTTGCTGAGAAATTGCATTTTCAAATTATGGATGCATCCAAAATGGATTATGCTGATGAAACATTTGATACAGTTATTCTATACAATGCCTTTTTTCACATTCAGTCTCAATGGATTGAGATTGAGCGGGAATGCAAACGGGTTTTAAAAGCAGAAGGCGTTATTTATGTTGTGGGGACATGGAAATTGGATGTGCATAAAATGATGGATGTCTTTGGTGATAAAGCAAAATGGCGAAATCAATTTCTGATTGTGGAAATAAGAAAATAAAAATGACAGGAAATTTCTATATTCCTGTATTTCTAGTGAAAGGAGGAGGCTGAGCATTGAAGGAAAGTAAAGCCTGTCAGTTATTTGAAACTGTAATGAAGGAAAAGGCTTATAATATGGAGCGATGCGGTATGGGAATTGGAAATTATGTTTTTATTGTTGTTACGGCTTCCTCTAAATATATTTTGAGATGCTCTAATGAGAAAAATGCATATGATGACACAATTCATTGGTTATCAGAACTGAAGACATGCGATATTCCTATTCCGAAGGTTCTGGCTTCTGGCAGATTAGAAATTTATGAATATTTGATTCTTTCCTATGCAGAGGGAAAAGATATAGGTGATATTTATCGTTGGTTGACTGATGAAGAGAAAAGACAGATAGCTAAAGAAGTTGTGAATATACAAAAAAGCGTATCAAAATTAAGGACGGACGTTCCTTTGGACTGGAACTGGAATACATTTGTTGATAGAATGTTAAATCGTGCATATAAATTGATTTCTGTAAACCATTATTTTGATGTGTCTAAAGTGGATGAAATCAGGCAAATGCAAAAGGAATTACAGGATTATATGATTTCAGTCAAACCGACACCTTATCTTGATGATATCAGCACAAAAAATCTATTAATAGATAATGGTCATGTATCATGTGTAATAGACATTGATTGGATGGGACATGGAGACATACTGACTTTTGCCGCAATGACAAAAGTGGCTTTGCTAAATATGAAACTTGATACGAAATATGTTGATTATTTATTAGAGGAACTACATACAAGTGAAGAACAAAACAAAGCATTCATTTTTTACTGCTTGCTCTATTGCGTAGACTTTATGGGAGAAAGGGGAACACAATTTCTTGATAAAGTTATTCCTGTTAACCGAGAAATAATAGACAGACTGAATGATATTTATGATGAGTTAATGAATCAGTGGGAAATGTAACATTTACTTTTCATCCTTTTTTTGGTATACTGTCTAAGGGTATGAAAACATCATAAGAGAAGAGAAACAAAGCGGATGTCAATTATCCGGGGAAAGGTGGACTTATGGAGGAGAGAAGAAGAGCGAGGAGAACACAACTTCAATCCAGAATTGTAGTAAAACGTCTGGATGGAGGGGGAAGTGAAGAGGTAGGTATCGATGTGCTGGATGTATCCAAATCCGGGGTTGGATTTACCTGTGACAAGGCGCTGACCATCGGTGCAATCTATGAATCTTATCTGACAATCTGGACCAAAGAGGTTTTACATGCCATATTGGAGATTGTAAGAATCGAGAAAAAGGAAAATACGATTTCTTACGGCGCAATTTTTGTGGGAATGCCGGAGATGGATGCTTCAAGAATCGAAGTGTACCAGATGGTGGAAGACAACCGATAAGATGGGGAAAAAGGAAAAACGCATTATTTCCCTGGTTTCGGGTGTTTTGCTGATAATTTTATATATTACCATATTTTTGTTTTCGGAGCAGGACGGGGAAACATCGGGGATTGTCAGTTTCAGTCTTACAAAATATGGCGCCGGGCTTTGGAATAAATTGACAGGTGGACATCTGACGCAGGCAATGTTGGAGGAAATGGCGGTTTATTTTGAACATCCGCTTAGAAAAGCCGCCCACTTTATGGAATATGCCGTGATGGGTATACTGGTGTATAATGTTTTGTATTGCCGTGTGGCGGTTAGAAGGAAGTATTTATCAGCGGTACTGTGGGTTCTTTTATCGGCAGCGGCAGACGAATGGCACCAATATTTCATTCCGGGCAGGTGGGCAAGTGTGGCAGATGTAATGCTGGATACTGCGGGAGGTATGACAGGTGCATTTTTGGCCGCATGGGGTTTACGTCATGCAGTAAAAGTTCGGAATAGAAAAGAGAAGAATATAAATAAGGACGCCTAGGCGTCCTTATTTTACTGTCAATCCTTCCAGGGAAAGAAGGTTTTTTGCCAGCATTACGGCATTTTCTTCATAAAATTCTATCCGCATGGCTCCCTCTGCGGCTTCCCTGTTGTGGACAATCCCTATATTTTTAATGCTGATGCCGTTCTTGGCCAAAAGAGAAACGACAAAGGCAAGGGCGCCGGGTTTGTCGGCAATATCCACTGTCATGTCATAGATTCGTTTGATGGGACCGCTGGAAGCGTTGATGAACGATTCCCGGTAAGTACGCGCCGAATCAAACAATCCGTAAAGCGCATCCGCATCACGGCAGTCCAGCGCATCCTTTGTTTTTGTAAGAATGTCAATGTATACCGAGAGCAGCCGTGATATATTGTCGCCGTTTGTCAGACAGATTTGCTGCCACATGACGGGGGAAGAGGAGGCAATACGGGTAATATCCTTGAAGCCCCCGGCGGCAATCATTTTCATAATGCCGTCTTTAGAGTCGGATTCCCTTACAAGGTTCACCAGGCAGGAAGCGATGAGATGGGGCAGGTGGCTGACTCCGGCGGTGACAAAATCGTGCTGTTCATAAGACAGCACCAGCGGAATAGCGCCCATTTTCCGAACCAAAGCCTGATAATCCGTTAATTTATCGATGTCAGTTTCAACGGAAGGCGTCAGAATGTAATAGGCATTCTGTAAAAGAAGCGCCTTGGCGTTTTGATAGCCAATCCGTTCGCTGCCTGCCATGGGATGTCCGCCGATAAACTGACGGGAAAGACCCGCTACGGCAACGTACTTATGAGTGGTAGTTTTAACGCTTCCTACATCTGTCAGAATGCAGGAAGGGGATAAAACCTTTTTGACGGCGGTCAGGTTCTCATCGTTGCAGGAAACCGGCGCGCACAAAAAAATATAGTCGCAGGAAGAAAAGGTTTCGTCAATACGGGAAACTGCCACGTCGGCAATCCCTTCTGTACGGGCAAGCGAGAGAGTATCCTGATTAACATCATATGCAATAATTTTTATGGAAGAATCGGCGGCCTTTAAAGCCTTTGCAATAGAGCCGCCAATCAGTCCCAGACCGATAAAGCCACAGGTAAGACCGGACATATTTTACTCCTTATTGAAATGTTCTTCCCACTACAGTGCAGAAAGGCGCAAGCTCTTTCGTCAGGCTTTCAAACTTTTCAAAAGTCAGTGACTGCGGTCCGTCGGAAAGCGCGTGGGCAGGGTCGTTGTGTACTTCAATCATCAGGCCGTCAGCGCCGCTTGCAACGGCGGCCTTCGCCATGGAAGGCACATATTTGTAGGCGCCTGTGGAGTGGGAAGGGTCTACAATAACAGGAAGGTGCGTTTTTTCCCTCAACACCGGAACTGCACTCAAATCCAGTGTATTGCGCGTTGCTGTTTCAAAAGTGCGGATACCCCGCTCGCAAAGCACCACATTGGGATTTCCCTCGGACATAATATACTCGGCAGCATTCAGCCATTCCTCGATGGTGGCAGAAAGTCCCCTCTTTAAAAGAACGGGCAGACCGGAACGGCCAGCCTCCCGCAGCAGAATAAAATTCTGCATATTCCGTGCGCCAATTTGAATCATATCCACATATTTTACCGCAGCTTCTATGGCTTCCATGCTTACAACCTCACAGATAGTGGAAAGCCCCGTTTCTGCTTTGGCTTCCTGCATATAACGCAGGCCTTCTTCCTCCAGTCCCTGAAAAGAATACGGTGAAGTACGGGGCTTATACGCGCCGCCGCGCAGAATGGTGGCCCCGGCTTTTTTGACGGCGTGGGCAATGGCGAAAAGCTGTTCCCTGGTTTCCACAGCGCAGGGGCCTGCCATGATGGTCAGATTGCCCGGACCTATGGAGGTATTACCCACCTTTACAACGGAAGCATCCGGATGAAATTTTTTGTTGGATAGTTTATAGCTCTCCGTAACAGGCAGGATGCGCTCCACATCTTTGTAGATGGCAAGGTTTTCAGTGGAAAGACGTGATTTGTCCCCCACCATGCCGATGATGGTAACCTCCTCGCCTTTGGATAAATGAGCGGTTAATCCGTTATTCTCAATATAAGTTACAACTGCCTTGACGCTTTCCTCGGCAGCGCCCGGTTTCATTACAACTATCATAATCATATCCTCCTTTTGTTCATTGACATTCTAACACTTTAAAGTGCGAAAGTCAACAAAGAAAATACAGTTTCCGCATTTTGCATTGCGGCAGCCCCGGCGCGCAAAACAGGATTTTGGGCTTTTCTCCGTTTTCTTAGAATTTTCTGTGCAAAATGCAGGATATAACTTGTAAAGTGGTGAAAAATTTAGTAAAATATACCCATGGTGTTTCCGAAAATACCGAGAAAGGATGTAGCAGATTATGAAAGTATACACAACCGACAAGATTCGCAATGTGGTTTTACTTGGGCACGGAGGTTCAGGCAAAACCAGTCTGGCTGAAGCAATGGGGTATCTCTCCGGCATTACTTCCCGTATGGGAAAGGTAACCGACGGCAATACCCTGAGTGATTACAGCAAAGAGGAGCAAAAGAGGGGATTTTCCATTTCTACCTCTGTGATTCCCATAGAGTGGGGTGACTGTAAAATTAATATTCTGGATACACCGGGATACTTTGATTTTGTAGGAGAAGTAGAAGAGGCAGTCAGTGCGGCAGGCGCAGCCATTATTGTGGTAAACGGAAAATCCGGCGTGGAAGTCGGCACGGAAAAGGCATGGGAACTCTGCGACAAATATAAGCTGCCCCGTTTTGTGTATGTTACTAATATGGACGTGGATAATGCATCCTTCAGGCAGGTTGTGGAGGATATGACGGAAAGGTATGGCAAAAAAATTGCGCCTTTTAATCTGCCCATTCGTGAAAATGAAAAGTTTGTCGGTTATGTCAATGTCATAGCAGAGACAGGGAACAGATGGCAGGGAAAAGAAGTTGTTTCCTGTGACATTCCGGAATATAACAAGGCAAATCTCCAGATTTGCAGGGATACGCTGATGGAAGCAGTAGCAGAAACCAGTGAAGAGATGATGGAGCGCTATTTTGGCGGGGAAACTTTCTCTGAGGCGGAAATCCGCGCTGCGCTGCGTACCAATGTCTGCGACGGCAGTATTGTACCCATGAGCATGGGCTCCAATGTGCTTTGCCAGGGCGTCTACACTTTGTTGGACGACATTGTCAAATATATGCCCAGTCCCGAAAACAGGCAGGTGGCAGGCATCAACATGAAGACAAATGAAATTTACAATGCGGACTATGATTTCTCCAAGGCAAAATCTGCTTATATCTGGAAAACCATTGTGGACCCTTTTATCGGCAAATATTCCCTCATCAAGGTTAATTCCGGTGTGTTAAAAACGGACGATGTGATTTACAATGTGGACCGTGACATAGAAGAGAAAATCGGAAAGCTGTATATATTACAGGGCAATAAGCCCATGGAAGTGCCGGAGCTTCATGCCGGGGATTTGGGTGCGCTGGCCAAACTGACGGCAGCCAGAACAGGCAACAGCCTGTCCACCAAAGCTACCACCATCAAATTCGGCAAATGGGAGATTTCAACGCCGTATACATACATGCGTTATAAACCCAAAAACAAAGGCGATGTGGATAAGATTTCCCAGGCATTGCAGAAAATGACGCATGAAGACACCACCCTTAAAGTGGTGAACGATGCTGAAAACAGGCAGACCCTGCTTTACGGAATGGGAGAGCAGCATCTGGAAATCGTGGTAAGCAGGCTTTTAAACGAGTACAAGGTGGATGTGGAGCTTGCAAAGCCTAAGATTGCATATAAGGAAACCATCAAGAAAAATTCCGATGTGGAATACAAATACAAAAAACAGTCCGGCGGACATGGGCAGTATGGGCATGTGAAGATGAGATTCTCTCCTTCAGGCGATTTGGAAACGCCCTTTGAGTTTGCACAGGAAGTGGTGGGAGGCGCCGTTCCCAAGAATTTCTTCCCCGCAGTGGAAAAAGGATTGCAGGATTCGGTTCTGAAAGGCCCCATGGCGGCGTATCCGGTTGTAGGCGTAAAGGCTGTTTTGTATGACGGTTCCTATCATCCGGTAGACTCCTCGGAAATGGCATTTAAGATGGCAACCATCCAGGCGTTCAAGAAAGGCTTTATGGAAGCGGGACCTATTCTGTTAGAGCCGATTGCTTCCTTAAAGGTCACCGTGCCGGATGCTTATACCGGAGATATCATGGGCGATTTAAACAAGCGCAGGGGCAGGGTGCTCGGCATGAACCCGCTTCCCGGCGGCAGGCAGGTGATAGAAGCGGATATTCCCATGAGCGCACTCTACGGTTATTGTACGGATTTGCGCTCCATGACAGGCGGCAGGGGCGAATATGCTTATGAATTTGCCCGCTACGAGCAGGCGCCTTCCGACGTACAGGAAAAGGAAGTAGCTGCAAGGGCGGATAAACTGACCGGAAATGAAGAATAATAGTAAAGTAAAGTCAGGGCGGCGCAGGCTGCCCTGACTTTTTTGTATAAACCTGCTTTTCCTGCTTGACCTTGCCCCTGGGGTATAGCTTACGCTTAATGTGAGGCAAATTTTATAAAGTTATGACAATACCCCAAAAAAGCAGCAGGAGAAATTTTATGAAAATGATATGGAAGCTTATTAAATTACACAAAATCTTTTTTTTGGCAGCGTTTCTGTTTACGTTCCTATCTGTCATTACCAATCTGTACTGGAATAAATTTTTAGCGCAGTTGTTAGATTCTCTTGAAAAAACATCCCTTTCTTTTCTGGAAAATGAAATGGGTATATTTTTTGCTATCGGCATATTTATAGTATTTATACACGCAATATGCGAGTATTTATCATTGTATTTTTCCTCCTATACATGTGAAATTTTTGCGCATGAAATGAGGATGGGATATGCCGGATATTATTTACAAAGTGACATTCAAACGCTCTCAAAGCTTAATGTTGGAGAAGCGCAGTCCGTAATGCAAAATGAGTTAAAAGATATTTCTGATTATTTGAGTGAAAATCTTTTTCCATTGGTGAAGCAGGTGGGTACGTTTGCCGTCACTGTTATTTTCCTGCTTTGTCTAAATTTTAAATTGGCTATGCTTTCCGTATTACCGGTGATTCCGCTGATTCTTTATTGTTCTTTTTCGAGTAAGATTATCAAAGATTATACACTGCAATGCCAAAACAGCAGGAAAAAAATCAATGGGCTGGCAGACATGATTTTGGAATTGTTTCCGATTATTCAAATATATGGCGCATATGAACTGATTAAGGGCGCCATGAAGGAAAATCTTTCTGATTGGGGAAAATCGAATATTAAGAAAGAACGGATTTCTGCCAGGCTTATGTCCCTTTCAGGTGTTCTTTCATTTATCCCCCTTTTGTTATTGCTTGGATTTGGAGGGTATATGGTGATAAGTGGAAATATAAGCATGGGGATTTTTTACATATTTATCAATCTATCGGGGAATATTTCCGGATTCTTGCAGAATATGCCGGGTATCTATGCTTCATTTAGGCGATTTAGTGCATCTATGGACAGATTGGAGGGAAAAATATGTATCAATACGCAGTTTACTTAGAAAATATTTCATTTTCATACGAGAATCATGTAATTATAAAAAACCTGTCGCTTAGAGCACGGCCGGGTGAGCACATTGGGATAGTCGGGGACAGTGGATGCGGTAAGAGCACTATATTGAAAATTCTTGCCGGTCTTTATAAGCCTGACAGTGGAACGGCTGTCATAGCAGGTGAGCACAGCCCTGAGAAAATCAGAAAGCAGGTCGCGCTTGTCATGCAGAATAACAGCCTTTTTCCTATGTCCATAAGGGATAATATTACTTGCGGTCATACTATTTCAGATGAAATTGTATGGGCAGCCTGCCAAAATGCAAGTCTCACGAAATGGATTGAGAATCTTCCGAATGGGCTGGATACAAATGTGGGAGAACGGGGAAATCAGGTGTCAGGAGGGCAGGCGCAGAGAATCCAGATAGCCAGAGCGCTATGCAAGGATGCGCCAGTCATTTTGCTGGATGAGCCGGTCTCGGCTCTGGACCAGGATACAGGACATTCCGTTTTGGATGCCTTATGTAAATTGACGGATGGCAGGACAGTGATACATGTGACCCATCATCAAGAGACTTTAGATGATAGTTATACAGTCTATCGTATGGAGGGAGGAAAGATGGTTCGTGGGTAATCTTAGTAAATTGGTCAAGAGAATGGGGTTATGGCGTAAATATATATTTTTACTTTTACTTCGGTCACCGTTTGATGCATTTAGGACCTGGCTGTCGGCATATTTGATGAAATCCATTTTCAGTTGTCTGGAAACGGATAATTCCGACGCACTTTTGAAAATATGCATAGTATGCGGTTTGCTATGTGCAATGCTGTTTGTCTATAACGGAATAATATGGGAAAAATATGCAGCATTTTCTGCAAAAGTAGAAATATGGCTTCAAAAAAAGATGTTTGAAAAAATATTAAGTCTGCCGCTTTGGCGGATAGACAGTCGTTTAAGCGGTGAATGGATTACAAGATTAAACAGTGATATACAGGCGGCTTTTACAATGATGAATGGTCCGTTGAATATCCCCCATCTGGTAGTCGCTGTTTTAAATACGATGTTGTCCTGCCTTTTGATGTTGAAGAGCAGTTTGCTTTTTTTAGGAATAACTTGGATGTTTGCGATTCCGCAATTGGTTATTAATTATAAGATAGTGCTTAAATCCATTCCGAAATTAAAAGAGCAATCTCAAAACGCGATGGCTGAGAATACTTCCGCAATAAAGCCGTTACTAACAGACGCGGACGCAATCCTGTTATATGATGCCAAGGAGTTGATGATGATAAACTGTGCTGAACATAGCAGGAGATTAATGAAAATCAATTTGAAAATGCATGTGAGAAGGGCTATAAGCGATGTGGGTATGCGTTTATTTGGAATGGGGGGATATCTTATGATTCTTTTTACAGGATACAGATTTATTTTTAATGGAGCAATGGTATTTTCGGATGTGGTTTATTGCTTTCAAGTCAGGGGTTCCGTTCTATCGGGGATGTTTATGCTTATAACCTGTCTAAACAACCTGAAAGCAAATTCAGTTTGTATAAAAAGGATAAATGATACATTGGAAGAATAGGAGAGATAAATGAAAAACGACCTTATGATGATTGGAGAAATTGCAGATTTTTTTGGGATTTCCAGAAAAGCTATACGATTATATGAAAAGAAAGGCATTATCAAGCCGGTGAAAGTAGATACTGTCAACGGGTATCGTTATTATTCGCCAAAACAAGTGCAACAGTTAAATGCGCTGTTGGAATTAAAAGCATTAGGTTTTTCCCTCGACGAAATCAAAATGATTATGGATGGGAAAACAGCGAAAGAGCCATTGCTTGAAATGCTTGAAAAGAAGCGGCAGGCATGGCAGGAAACCATGCACTCTGCCGGATACAAAGAGGAATGTCTGGGTGGGATTATTAAAAATATACAAGGTTCCAGCCAGGCACAAAGGATTACTGAAATGACAGAAGAAGAGCGTGCGTGGCTGTTGGTAAAGATGGTATGCCTGGAAGATGTCAGAACACAAAAAATTTTAAGCGAAGCGTTGTGGTTATAAATACGGAATCTCTGAACGAAAAAGGATTGACAAGAAGAGCTGAAATAGCTACAATGGGCTTGTTATTTTAAAAAGGAAGGGAAGAAAAATGGCGGCACCGTACAATCACAGAGAAGTAGAAACAAAATGGCAGAAAATATGGGATGATGAGAAGGCGTTTGCAACTTCAGATGATTATTCCAAGCCGAAATATTATGCATTGGTTGAATTTCCGTATCCGTCGGGACAGGGGCTTCATGTAGGGCATCCGCGTCCTTATACGGCGCTTGATATTGTGGCGAGAAAAAGAAGGATGCAGGGCTATAATGTGCTTTATCCCATGGGCTGGGATGCTTTCGGGCTTCCCACGGAAAATTATGCCATAAAGAACCATGTCCATCCGAAGATTGTCACGAAAAACAATGTGGAGCGGTTTAAGAACCAGCTGCATTCGCTGGGATATTCCTTTGACTGGGATAGGGAAGTCAATACCACGGACGTGGGATATTACAAGTGGACCCAGTGGATATTTTTGAAACTTTTCAATGCAGGACTGGCATACAAGACAAAGATGCCAATCAACTGGTGTACTTCCTGTAAGGTAGGCCTTGCAAACGAAGAGGTGGTAAACGGTGTCTGTGAGCGCTGCGGTTCCGAGGTTGTCCGCAAAGTAAAGAGCCAGTGGATGCTAAAGATTACGGATTATGCGGATAAACTGTTAGACGGGCTTGACGGCGTAGATTATATCGAACGTGTAAAAGTGTCACAGAAGAACTGGATTGGCAAGTCCACCGGTGCGGAAGTGGATTTCATTTTAAAAGGCAAAGAGGATAAACTGACGATTTACACCACCAGGGCGGATACGCTTTTCGGCGTTACCTACATGGTAATGAGTCCGGAGCATCCTTTTATAGACAAATACAAAGAGGATATTAAAAACTTTGAAGAAGTGGCAGCTTACCGCGAGATGGCTGCAAGGAAATCTGATTTTGAGCGTACGGAGATTGCCAAGGATAAAACCGGCGTGATGCTTGACGGGCTGACGGCCGTAAATCCTGTTAACGGCAAGGAAATTCCCATCTGGATTTCCGATTATGTGCTGATGACTTACGGCACGGGCGCGATTATGGCGGTGCCTGCGCATGATGAGAGGGACTGGGAGTTTGCAAAGAAGTTCCATATGCCGATTATTGAAGTTGTGGCGGGAAGCCCTGTGGATGTGCAGGAAGCCGTGTATACGGACGTGGCGACGGGAACTTTAGTCAATTCCGATTTCCTAAACGGACTTTCCGTTGCAGAGGCAAAGCAGAAGATAATTGCATTCCTCACAGAAAAAGGAATCGGTCATGAGAAAACCAATTATAAACTGAGGGATTGGGTATTTTCCCGCCAGCGTTACTGGGGAGAGCCCATTCCGGTTGTGGAGTGTGAAAAGTGCGGTTATGTGGCGCTTCCTGAAAGCGAGCTGCCGCTGGAACTTCCGGAAGTGGAGAGTTATATGCCCACGGACAACGGGGAATCACCCCTTGCACATATGACGGACTGGGTGAAAACCACCTGCCCGAAATGCGGTGGACCGGCAAAGAGGGAAACAGACACCATGCCCCAGTGGGCAGGTTCTTCCTGGTATTTCCTCCGTTATACGGACCCGAAAAACGAGAAGGCGCTGGCAAGCCCGGAAGCGTTAAAGTACTGGCTTCCGGTTGACTGGTACAATGGCGGTATGGAACATACCACCCTGCATCTTTTGTATTCCCGCTTCTGGCACAGGTTCTTATATGATGAGGGCGTTGTTCCCTGTAAGGAGCCGTACCAGAAGAGAACTTCACACGGCATGATTCTGGGCTCAAACGGGGAGAAGATGAGCAAATCCCGCGGCAATGTGGTGAATCCCGACGATATTATCCGGGAATACGGTGCGGATACCCTTAGAACATATGAGATGTTTATCGGCGCATTTGACTTAAGCGCTTCCTGGTCAGAGGACGGGGTAAAAGGATGCAGGAGGTTTCTGGAAAGGGTATGGAAACTGCAGGATATTCTGACAGAGGAGGAAGGCTATTCCTCCGACATGGAAACCAGGATGCATCAGACGATAAAAAAAGTCAGTTCTGATTTTGAACATCTGAAATATAATACAGCGATTGCCGCCATGATGGCGCTGATTAACGAGTTTTATAAAAAGGGAGCGGTGACGAAGGGAGAGTTCAAGGTTCTTCTTACCCTGTTAAATCCCGTAGCGCCCCATATTACGGAGGAACTCTGGCAGCTTACCGGTTTTGCCGGGAAAGTGTACCAGACTGCATGGCCGGATTATGAGGAAGAAAAAACAGTGGAAGCTTCCGTTGAAGTTGCAGTGCAGATAAACGGCAAGACGAAGACGACTATAAAGATTGCCAAAGATGAGGAAAAAGAAGGCGTGCTTTCCGTGGCAAAGGAAGCGCTGGGAGAAAAACTTTCCGGCACAATCGTCAAAGAAATTTATGTACCGGGAAGAATTGTCAATCTGGTAGTAAAACCGTGATAAGAAAGTAAATGGAAAAGCGCCGGCTGTTACATAGTCGGCGCTTTCTTCATGATATTATCAATCTGTGCCAGTTCTTCCGGTGTGCTGTGGTTTTTGATGGCAGCCACAACGGAGGCAATTTCGGAGGAAGAAAAAGAAATGTTGTCAGCTTTGGCCTGTTTCATGCGCATCATCATATAAGGCATCATTTCTTTCTGGCTTTTTCCCCTGCCGCCAAATACCAGCTCACTTAAAAAATTTAATTTTTTTTCATCTATATCTTTTACAAGGGGGTCGTTCATCCATTCGGGTTTTTGTTCCATAATTGCAATCCTTTCTCATTTTGTGGTATGGGTACAGGGACGAATTGTTTATTTTCCAAACATCTGGAACATTTGCATAATATCGGGGGAAGGACCGTCCCCGTCCCCAAAAGAAAAGCCTTCCGGGAAAATTTCTTTCATCATGTTAATGGTTTCCATCATTTCCTGCGCATTTTTCAGGTTGGAAAACATTTCTATGATTTTTTCCATGGATTCTTTTTCGGATGAAGAACAAAACGGAAGTATTTCCCGGCAAATCTGTACGGTTTCCGCAGGTTCTTCTTTTGGCATCACAGCGTAAGGGTGCAGCCTGAAATAGGAAAGTGTATGCTGCAGCTCCATATATTTGATGTATATGGCAATATGTTTCTGCATGGGAGGTTCAAAGTAGGGCAGGAGAATCTTGTACATTTGTATGTGATTATTGGTAAATAAAGTGTCAAAGGCTTGTATTTTATCAGGTTTTTTTCCTTCTTCCCCGCTCATGCAGTTACCTCACAAATCTGATTCGTACTTTTTAAAACATATGAAAGCATGTCGTTAAGTATGCGTGGAACAGGCTCTTAACAGAGCCTGCCCCGCATAATTAGATGTGTATGAAATTTTGTGGTTAGCAGCAGGAATTGTTATTTCCGCAGAAGCAGGAAATAAGGAGAATCCAGATAAGCCATTCGCAGCAGCCATTGTTGTTGTCACAACCGGAATTGCATCCGCATCCGTTGTTTGAGAACAAACCATTACCGTTGCCGAAGCAGGAGAATAACAGGATAATCCAAATCCAGTTGCAGCTGTTTCCAAAACCGCTCATGCCGTTGCAGCAGTTGTTGGAGCATCCACAGTTAGTAGCAGTTAAATCACTCATTTTAAGTGCCTCCAGGTTTTATTATGGTTTATCTTATGTATATAGGCATGTCAATGTTTCTGCTTACCGGAAAAAAAATCTGGATATTTTTGGCGGCAGCCCCAAATACAATACATGGGAAAAAGACTTGAATTAATTTCAAGATATAGTAAAATAGATAATGGAAAGTTTGAAGGGCAGTATCGCGGGTGCGCCCACAGGTATGCGGAGGCATAAAGATGCAGACAGAAGGACGCGAGGTTGCGGGACGGCAGTTTCGGACAGCGGCTGATTATGAAGCGGCTGTGAAGGATGCCGCATATATAGAGCAGATTAAACAGAGATATCATCTGGACAGCAAAGAAGAATTAGACAGCCTGATAAAGGATTTGAGGGACGGAAAGTATCGGTTTCGGACCATTCTGGGACAGGATTTTCTGGAGGAAATGGAAAATTATACCATAGAGGAGAATGTACCGCCGAAAAGAAAAGATGTAAAAAAAGGAAATAAAACGGTTGTCAAAGCCAAAAAAAGTAAGGATGCAAAAAATAAAGCCAAGCTGGAAGATTACGACGCGGATATGCAGAAGTCCATTCTTTTGGAAATCAGAAAAAGGGAACGCATCCGCAAATGGCTCATGACAGTCTGCGTTTGTATAGCGGCCGCCTGTTTCACTTATCTGGGAATTTATTCCTATCAGATTAGCAGGCTGGATGCCTATGCAGAAAAGCAACAGAACCTGAAAGGGGCGGAAGCTCCTGCCAGCGGTCCCGAAACGCCGGTTATCCATTATGATACGGAAGAAATTGAAGTTCCGGACATACTGGAAGAATATAAAATTCTATATAGTTTGAACAAAAGGCTAATCGGATGGGTTAAAATTGACGATACATATATAGATTACCCTGTTTTGCAGACTACTAACAATGAATACTATCTAAACCATAATTTTGACCAGGAAGAAGACAGGAACGGCAGTATTTTCCTTGATAAGGATTGCAGTATTCTGCCGCGGAGCACCAACCTGATTGTATACGGACATCACATGCGGAGCGGCAGGATGTTCGGTCAGCTGAACAAATACAGTTCACAGGATTTTTATGAAAAACATAAGCTGATACAGTTTGACACCATATATGAAAAAGGAACTTATGAAATCATGTATGTGTTCCGCTCTAAAATATATGAAGAAAGTGAAATAGTTTTTAAATATTATCAGTTTATAAATGCCAATTCCGAAATAGAGTTTAACTCTTATATGCGGGAAATGGCGGAGATGTCCCTGTATGATACCGGTGTAACCGCTGAGTACGGGGATGAACTGCTGACTTTGTCGACTTGTGACTATTATACGAGCGGCGGCAGGTTTGTGGTTGTAGCAAAGAAAATTCAGTAGAAGCATGAAAGCTTCCCAGATAAAGGAGATGCATCATGACAATGAAAAAAGCAAAGAAAAAGAATATCAGAATGCGCAGAAGAGTGCGGAAGACGATAGGCGTTGTCTGTTTAATCACAGCACTTCTGGTTGCGGCAGTTCCGGTACCGAAAGCAAGTGCGGCGGGAGTGGATAAGAAATACATATGGGATGAACAGATAGCAGGGACTGGCACCTCCCGGATTCCCACGGTTGCAAAGGACTACCAGCAGATTTACACGCATTATGATGAAAACGGCAATACCTTTATATTTGCTTTCATGAACGACGGCGCCGGAATGACGGCGGTGATTTTGAGGTTTAACCCTGCCGGAAATATCGGTGACCCTTTTAAGGTACCTGACAGGGTAAGGGCGTATACGCTGTTCCGTGAAAACGTCGGCGATGACAGCGCCTATGTTGCGGTAAGCAGAAGCCACAAACCGCTTTATTATATGGTGTCAGAGGAAAAAAGGGAAGAAGACGTTTCCGGCAATGTGACGATTACGCCGGCCGTATTTGCACCCTGTTACTATGTAGAGCGCCAGAAGTGGGAAAATACGGACATAGAAGATTTCTATTATAAGGATGATGCAGGTAATTACCAGCGCGCAGGAGAAAATGCCAGCAATCAGTGGATAAGGGATATTCCTGTTCGTTATATCGGTAACCAATCTCTGATTCCCAATACAAATACCAATCCTTCCACGGGAGGACTGATTCAGGAATGGATTATTGCAGAGGGCGTTCCTGCAGACCAGGGAGGAAATCCGAACGTCATTGCAGGCACCACATTGAATAATGACCCGGCAAGAGGTGTGTTTGCCAACCGCAGTATTAACAATATCGAGATAGGCGAAAACATGGTGGGCATAGGAAATTATGCCTTTTATGGCTGCGGGTATACCGGCTCTGTAACATTTAAGGGTGACAGGGTAAATGAGATTGGAAAATATGCCTTTGCCAACTGTGGCAACCTGAGAACTTTTGACATGAATCTCGGCTGTGAGCTGCAGTACATTTCGGATTATACATTCCAAAACTGTACCAGCCTTACGGAATTTAACCTTCCGGTATTTACCACCAAGATTTATGACCATGCATTTGAAAATTGCACCAGCCTTCTCAATGTGAATTTAAACGGAGGGGTTGTTGACGGTGAAAACAAGACGACTAATCTGCAGGAACTGGGTGTTTCCGTATTTAACGGATGTACCCGTATTACGGATATTACGCTGCCGGCAAGCTGTACGCTTGGTACCGTTCATCTGAACAATTTTGTAGGATGTTCTTCTCTGAAGCATATCACGGCGTTGTCTGCAAGCACGGAATTTGTGGCAGATAATGATGATACCGGATTTACGGTAGACAAATTCCTTGCCGGGGCAAACAGTGAGTTTTACTTTGAGGCGGAAGATAATTCCAAGACGCATGATTTTACCAAGGCAAATGCCATCCCGTTCAAATATGCTGACAGGGACTGCTATGAAATCATCAAAAAGGACGGTCTTGCAGAGATTACTTATCAGGTGGATTCCAACAATAATTTGATTGGTTTTAACCTGACAGGGGAAGTAAGCGTGGTTGAAATCCCTTCAGCTATCGGTCCGTACGGCATTTCAACCATTGATTCCAGGAGTTTTTCCGGCAATTGCTTCCTCAGGAAGATTATTATTCCGGCAACCGTAACGGCAATCAATGAAAATGCATTCAGGGGATGCCATAATCTGGAGGCGGTTATTTTTTCCGACGCCTCTACCATTAGGAGCATCGGTTCAGGGGCATTTGCCACACAGCAGGCAAACTTCAATATCGGCGGCACCTGTACAGGCGTGAACTGCCCGAATCCGGGATTTGCGGTATCCGGACATTCTGATTTTACCGTTTCACCCAAGCTTTCCTTTACGGGAACCATTGGGAGCGACATTATGCCGTTCAGTTATGCAATGCAGGATTCCAGCACAATAAATGTAGGAGACCAGTCGCCGACTTATATAACGTATTACAGCGGATGGCCTACCAATCTGGAAATCAGGAATGTGATTAATCCGGAAACCGGCAGGGGAACTGCCACGCTGGTAGATTATCCTACTTATTCCGAACTCAAAAATTCCACTAACTACGGAAGCAACTGGCCGTATATGACAGAGGCTTACAAGGCAGCGGCAAAGGAAGCTGTAGCGCAGTATGAGGAATACCTGAAAAATAATAACAGCAACCCTAATTATACCGATAACCAGAGACAGATAATCAATGCGGCTTTGAGGGTTTCCGTTCCTTCCGGAGTAAAGGCAATAGCAACCGGTTTGTTCTCGGGTGTGACTGGGAAGGAAGATGAGAACGGCAAATACACGGTTGAAAAAGTGACCGGACAGAGTACCGACAAAATGATTCAGGAGGTTACCCTTGCTGATATTACGGAATATGAACCGTATACTTTCAGCGGTTGCAGTTCTTTAAGCCAGATAAATATTACCGGCGGAGCGGAAAAGATAGACGATTATGCATTTGCATATGAGTATATGGCGCCTGCCACAACAAGCGGCGGTGACGGAACCGGTTCCGAATCCATGCTCACCACCATCAATATGTCAGGCGGGGGCGGCAGCGTCGGGGATTATGCATTCTGTAACAATGCCAACCTGAAAAATGTAACGCTGTCCTCCACGGTATCCTCTCTGGGATTAAGACCGTTTAAGGATTGTCCGTTGTTGGAGGATGTAAGTTTTTCAGGCGGACCGAATTTTGTGACGGACAATGCCATTATCTATCAGCTTGACAGCGGAAAGAAAGACGTTATTATACAATGTCTGGAAAGCAGGGGCAGACTCAGCACACCGGGTTCCGTAAGCAACACGGAAACGGCGGGCGTGACCAGCATTGCCCCGGAGGCATTTATGGATTGTGAAGAGGTGGGTTCCGTAGACTTGTCCTCCACAACCGTATCTGCCATTCCGGAAAAGGCATTTTACAATACTACCAGCTTGTATTCCGTGACACTGCCCAATACCTGTCGTTCCATCAGCAAGGAAGTATTCGGCAACAGTAATGTGCGGTATGTGGATATTCCGAACAGCGTGACTTATATAGACCCCAGCGCATTCAACACACCGGTAAATCCCAGTACGATTCCGGATAAGCCGTATAATACCATAGAGTTTTTCTGTGTACCGGGAAGCGCTGCTGAAATTTATGCAAATGAATATGACAATATCCGCACCACGGATAAGCCGGATACCACAATGTTTACGGTTACTTTCTGGGATTATGACAGCAAGATAATCGATACGCAGCAGGTACAAATCAGGACGGCGGCCAAAGCGCCGGAAGACCCTGTCAGGGAAGGCTATATCTTTACAGGCTGGCTGCCGGCGGACTTTACTTCCGTCAGCAGGGATATGGACATTGTGGCACAATATACGAAAATTGATTCTGAAGATACTAAGTTTACGGTTCGTTTTATTGATTACAATGACAATATACTGTCAACCCAGAGGGTAGCGAAAGGTGAAGATGCCATTGCTATTCAGTCCCCTACCAGGGAAGGATACACTTTTACGGGCTGGCGGCCTGCCATTACCAATATTACACAGGATACGGATACTTACGCACAGTATGAAAAGAATACAAACGGAAGCGGCGGTAATGGCGGCGGAGACAATAATAACCCCGGTGGCAACGGAAGCGGTGGAAATGGCACGGTAAGCGGCGGCAACGGGAGCGGTGGAAATGGCACGGTAAGCGGCGGCAACGGAAACAATGGAACTCTTTATACGCTGACAGTCAAAAACGGCAGCGGTTCGGGAAGTTATGTAGCCGGTGCAACGGTAATCATAGTTGCAAATGAGCCTGCCAGCACACAGCAGTTCAGTAAGTGGACAACGGACAATGCTTCCGTCAAATTTGCAAGTGATTCTGTTGCGGCGACAACCATGGTAATGCCTGCGGCAAATGCCACGGTAACAGCGAATTTTACCAATAAGCCCGGAGGTTCCGGTTCGGGTTCCGGCTCTGGTTCGGGTTCCGGCTCAGGCACCACAACCAGCGGGAATAAACCCGGTACTACGATTGTGATTGATAAAAACGGGCTTTCCAATACCGGAGTAGTATCGGCAACCATAAAAGGTTCTTCTGACAACTTTGTAATCAAGGTTTCCGAAGACGCAGCGGCTTCCGAGGCCGTTGTAAGGGCGCTGATGGCCGAATACGGGGATTTGGATAATATCAAGTATTTTGCCATGGATATTTCCCTGTATGACTCTACAGGCAAGACAAAAATCACAGATACAAGCGGACTATCCATCAATATCACTTTGCCATTACCGGATTCTTTGATTACCTATGCCGGCAATAACAAGGTGGCGGGCGTTGTCAATGATAAGCTGGATAAACTGACGCCTAAGTTTACCACTATTGATGGCGTAGCCTGTGTGACATTTACGGCAGAGCATTTTTCACCTTATGTTATTTATGTGAATACCGACAATCTGGAATCGGCAGGCGTAGTTGACAGCTCTCCCAAGACAGGCGACATCCATCCGAAATGGTTTGTGGTAATCGGTCTCACATGTATGGCAGTTATCTTGTTTGTAAAGCGGGATAAAACCGTAAAAAGGATTCCCGTAAAAGCATAAACAGTTGTTCTGACGAAAAAGACCCAGGCAGGAAGGGCATGAGGGTGAATATGAAGAAAGCGCTTATGATTTCTGCAAGCGTATTGGCTTTTGCCATACTCTTTGCGCTGACGCAGATACCGGCCAAGCGGGTAGCAGCAGATACGCCGTCGGTTTCAAGTGATTCAGAATTTCAATTAAACGGCACCATACTGGTGAAATACACAGGCACGGCACAAACCGTGTCTGTGCCTGCTTCCGTAACGGAAATCGGCGCGGAAGCGTTTGCCGGAAATACCACCATGACCACTTTGCAGTTTAAAGGAAACAATGTGGAAACGATTGCATACAGAGCTTTTTCCGGCTGCAGCGGCTTACGGGAAGTGAAACTTCCGGATTCCGTGAAGACGCTGGGGGACGGGGCTTTCAACAATTGTACGGCGCTGGAGAAAATCACGTTCGGTAAAAATGTAAGCAGGCTGGGAATTAATCCTTTTTCAGATTGCACGGTTTTAAGAGATATTACGGTACCGAAGGAAAACACAGAATTTAAGGTGGAAGACGGATGCCTGTACGACTTTGGAAAAACAAAATTATTTCTGATTTTTCCGGGGAGGAAAGGAGAGTCCTATACCATGCCGGCGACTGTTACGGATGTTGCAGAGTATGCTTTCTGGAATTGTGAGTCGATAAAAACAATCACTTTGGGGAACGGTCTGAAAAAGATACCGGACTATGCATTTTCCAATGCAGTATCGCTTACGGGAATTACCATTCCGTACTCTGTTTCCAGTATCGGCATCAAAGCTTTTTCCGGCTGCACAAATCTGGAAAATGTAAATATCCATTCCGGTGTAAATAATATACATGATACGGCGTTTGACGGTTGTAAAAACCTGAAAATTCTGGCGGAAGAGGGAAGTTATGCTGCCGGTTACTATGCCGACTGGAGGATTCGGAACCGGCAGAATCAGGCGGAGTATGAAGATACAGGCCAGAACGGAATCGTCTTTCCAATAGTCGTTCCCAATGGAGGTTCTTCCGAAGGAACGGGAAATCAGGGGACGGATACGGAAGGGAATGTATTGGGCAGTACCCATGTTGTAGGCAACAATGCAGTTGTTTTTATAGATAATTCCAATCAAATCGTATACGGCAGTTCCAAAGAAAACGGAGATAATGTTTATGGTGGAGCGGGATTGGATAATCCTGCGCTTTCAAGAGACACCGTAGTTCCCAAGTATACGGTTGCCTTTGACAGTATCATAGCCGACCAGGCTTTTTATAAGAGTAATCAGGTGTCCGGCTATCAAATACCGGAAGATATAACAGAGATAGGGGAATTTGCCTTTGCCAGAAGCAATCTTTCCAGGGCTGACATTCCTCAGGGCGTGACAAATATAGGATATGGGGCGTTTTATCATTGTGCTTATCTGAGGGAAGTTTCCATTCCTTCTACGGTTGTAACCATTGCCCCCAAGGCTTTTGCGGAAAGTATGTGGCTGAAGAGCTGGCTGGCAGGCACGGGGAAAGAGGAATATCTGATTGTGGGAAACGGTATCCTGCTGGCATATCGGGGAGACGGCGGCAATATCAGCCTGCCGGAAACCGTAAAACGGATTGCGCCTGAGGCTTTTGCAGGCAATGATTCGATTGAATCGGTTTATATACCGGATTCCGTAATTGAAATAGGCGAAGACGCTTTTTGCGGCTGTAAGGAACTAAAGCATGTGACAGGCGGTGCGAATGTAAGGGTTATCCGGGACAGGGCTTTCAAGGATTGTCCGCTGGAAACAGCGCATGTCTGGGCAAATGTAGAGCATATTGGATTAAACTGTTTTGATTTTTCTGATATATCCATGAGCATTTCAGGAAAGATAGTTGTGTTTGACAATCCGGAAACGCTTCCGGCACCTTGTTATGAAGTCACGGCAGAAAGACTGTCCAACGAGCAGGCAAGAGGATTGCTGCTGGGGGATACTCTGTTTGCCATAGTGGATAAGGGAATCAAAGCGGATGAGTTAAGCGGGACTGTGCTATCTCCTGATGTGTATGGATTTAAAGGTGTGGTAGCGTATATCAGTTCCAGGGACAAAGGAATTGTTACCTGTATCGCTACAACTTATACAGAGGAAGAATGGCTTAACGCTTATATTCCCGAGTATATTACCATTGACGGAAAAAGCTATCAGGTAACGGGCAAAGAAAATATATCGGTAATGGGCAATAAAAGGGATTATCCTACAGGGGTAATTTCCGTAAGCAATGAAAGCACGCGTCTTACAGGAAATGTGGAAGCAGTGCTGGATGACAATAATGGTTCCTATTATTTACGCATTTCTGATAGTGAAGACGCTTACGATTCTATAAACAGGGGGTATCGGGCTGTTTATGATGAAAAGCTTCCGGAAGGCATCCTTTGTGTGGATATCAGCCTGATTGATGAGAAAACGGGAGTACCTGTCTCTAAGACAGGAAATCGCAACCTTCATATAACCGTAACGCTTCCTTCATCTGTTGCAGGAGGGGAGTTGCGAATCTTAACAACAGACAGGAACGGACAGTTGGAGAACCTGCCCTATACAAGGGAAGGCGATAAGGTTACTTTTACTACCAATTATCTATCTTCCTTCGCTTTCTGCGGGGTGGTGCAGCAGCCCAATGTTTATGCGGAATTTCCTGTAACCGTAAACAGATAAATTAAATCACAAAGAGAAAACTCCGGCATATGATAAGAAAAAAGCCGGAGTTTTCTTTTTTATGCACAGGGTAAGGGAACAAATCGGTTGTGGAAAGATTGTACAGGCCGGAGGCGGGAAAGGCATTACCATTGCAGTGCTGGATACGGGGGTGGCGCTGCATCCGGATTTAGAGAATAGAATTTTAGGTTTTCGGGATTTTACCGAAGGAACAGAATCCCCTTATGATGACAGCGGGCATGGGACTCATGTCTGTGGAATTGCCTGTGGGGACGGCTATTTGTCAGAAGGCAGATACAGGGGCATTGCACCGAAGGCGGGCCTTGTGGTGGGGAAGGTATTGGATGAAAGAGGCGACGGGGCAATAGACGCCATGCTGGAAGGCATAGCATGGGTGCTGCAAAACAAAGACGAATGGGGGATTCGTATTTTAAATGTTTCCGTGGGTGTAGGACATCTGATGAATGAGAAAAAGGAAGAAATATTAAAAGAACAATTGGAAAGCGCGTGGAAAAAAGGACTTATAGTCGTATGTGCCGCCGGCAATAACGGGCCCGCCCTCGATTCCCTTTCCTCTATCGGGAGAAGCCCATACCTGATTACAGTGGGCTGTCATGACGGGAATTTTTTTAAGGAAAAAAAGAACCGGTGCGCTTCCTATTCTTCCAGGGGCGCCAGGTTTGACACCATCCGAAAACCGGATATCGTAGCGCCGGGGACAGAAATCATATCCTGCAATAAGGATTTCAGGAAAAACAGGGGAAAGTATGGAAACGCCTATATTTCCAAAAGCGGCACTTCCATGGCAACGCCGATTATTTCAGGGGCGCTTGCATTGCTTTTGCAGAAACATCCCGAATATGACAATGAAACGGCTAAGCGAAAACTCTTGTTTTCCGCCGACGATTTAAAGGAGCCGTGGTATCAGCAGGGGTGGGGGATGATAAATGTGGCGCATATGATGGAAGGGTAGGGGATGATATCCGGCTGTCCCTTGTACGGATGCACGGCGGGGGAAATATTTGTTCCAACAGGACACGCTTTCGCTCGAATAAAAACACAGCGGTACATAGGATACCAAAGTACGGTATCCAAGTACCGGTGTTTTTACACGGTCCTTTTTGGAAGCAATTATTTCCCCCGCCGTGCGTCCGTACAAGGGACAGCCGGATATCGGAAACAGTTGCTATTAGAATTTCGGTAAGGAAGGTTTGAGTTTCCCATTTTGCACGCCGGGGCTGCTGCAATGCAAAATGGGGAACTCAGATAAGGAAAGGTATTGACAGAGTTCGTATGATTGTATACAATTATACGAGGTGTAAATACAGGATACAGAGGAGGCGTGATAATGGGGAACGATACATTTCAGAACCGGCCAATCAGCATGAATGACAGGAATAATCTGCTGACGATAGAAGAGCATATGTACATATTGGATGATGTGGAAAAGCCGAATGTGTTCAGGAACATGTTTCCTTATTCGGAAATCCCCAAGATTCCGTTTAATGACAGGATTGTACCGCATAATATGCCGAAGGATATCTGGATTACGGATACGACTTTCCGGGACGGGCAGCAATCCAGGGCGCCTTATACTACGGAACAGATTGTGACCATATATGATTATCTGCATAAATTGGGCGGTCCCAATGGCATGATTCGGGCCTGTGAATTTTTTCTTTACAGTAAAAAGGACAGGGACGCCGTATATAAGTGTATGGAAAGGGGATACCGTTTCCCGGAAGTTACCAGCTGGATTCGGGCAAGCAAGGAAGATTTTAAACTGGTGAAGGAAATCGGCATGAAAGAAACCGGCATACTGGTAAGCTGTTCGGATTATCATATTTTCCTGAAGTTAAAAATGACGAGAAGGCAGGCCATGGAGCATTACCTGAGCGTTATCAGGGACTGTCTGGAGGAGGGCATCAGTCCCCGTTGTCATCTGGAAGATATTACGAGGGCGGATATCTACGGTTATGTGGTGCCGTTTTGTCTGGAACTTATGAAACTGCAGGAGCAGTACCAGATTCCCATTAAGGTCCGCGCCTGTGATACCATGGGATACGGGGTAAACTATCCCGGCGCTGTAATTCCCAGAAGCGTACAGGGGATTATTTATGCCATACATACCCATGGGGGCGTCAGCCACGAAAACATTGAGTGGCACGGACACAATGATTTTTATAAGGCGGTTTCCAATTCAACGACGGCATGGCTGTACGGCTGCTGCGGGGTCAATACTTCCCTTTTCGGTATCGGGGAGAGGACCGGCAATACTCCGCTGGAAGCCATGGTATTTGAATATGCCCAGCTGCGCGGCAGCTTAAACGGCATGGATACCACCGTTATCACACAGCTTGCGGAGTACTATGAAAAGGAAATCGGTTATCATATTCCTGAGAGAACCCCTTTTGTCGGAAAGAACTTTAATGTTACCAGGGCAGGCATCCATGCGGACGGTTTGCTCAAAAACGAAGAAATTTATAATATATTTGACACGGAAAAATTCTTAAACAGACCGGTGCTCTGCGCAGTTTCCAATACTTCAGGCCTTGCCGGAATCGCCCACTGGATGAATACTTATTATCAGCTGAAAGGCGATAAGATGGTGGATAAAAACAGTGAACTGGTAAAAGAAGTCAAAGCCTGGGTGGATGAAGAATATGCCGGAGGACGCGTTACGGTGCTAACGGATGAAGAATTGATAAATACCATACAAAAAGCGTGCAAAAAACTGAATTGTACGATAGAATAGGAATCGGGACAGAAGTTTGTCCGGTCGGAGGAATGAATGTGAACAATTATGATGTGAAGCAGGAGGTAACGGATAAGTTTTCTCTCCGCGGCCGTGTTTTCCATAAGCTTAGGGAGGACATCCTGAACGGCAAGTATGAGGAACATGAAGAACTGAAGGAAGTGACTATCGGTGAAGAACTGGGTGTCAGCCGGACGCCGGTGCGGGAAGCTTTCAGACAGCTGGAACTGGAAGGGCTGATACAGATTATTCCCAACAAAGGCGCTTATGTAACCGGCATAACAGAAAAAGATGTGAAAGACATTTACATGATTCGCTCCCTTCTGGAAGGTTTGTGTGCAAGGTGGGCAACGGAGCATATCACGAAAGAACAGTTGGAGGAAATGGAAGAAAACGTATATCTTGCCCGGTTCCATGCGGGAAAAGGGCATATGGAACAACTGGCGGAGCTGGACAACCGTTTCCATGAGATTATGTATGAAGCCTGCAATTCCAAAATGCTGGAGCATCAGTTAAAGGATTTTCATGAGTATGTCCTGAGGGTCAGAAGAAAAACGCTGGCGGACGCCGGACGCGGCATGGCGTCCAATGAGGAGCATGAAAAGATTATGGAGGCGATTAAAGCCAAAGACGCAGACGGCGCTGAAAAACTGGCGCATATGCACATGATAAACGCCTATGAAAATATGGTTCAAAACGGTCTGCATGAGGCCTATGAAAGCAAAGAGAAACTGCAAAAATAATGAGTAAACAGGAGACTGTTGGAAAGAGGGCATGATGAGCAAAATTCAGATGAACACACCTTTGGTGGAAATGGACGGGGACGAAATGACCAGAATACTCTGGGAGATGATTAAGAAGGAGCTGCTGCTTCCGTTTGTGGATTTAAAAACAGAGTATTATGACCTGGGGCTTACATACCGCAATGAAACAAACGACCAGGTAACCGTTGATTCTGCCAATGCGACATTAAAATACGGAGTTGCAGTGAAGTGCGCTACCATTACCCCCAATGCGGCAAGGATGACGGAATACAACCTGAAAGAAATGTGGAAAAGTCCAAACGGCACTATCCGCGCCATGCTGGACGGTACGGTTTTCAGGACGCCCATCGTGGTAAAAGGCATTGAACCTTGCGTAAAAAACTGGAAAAAGCCGATTACGCTTGCCCGCCATGCGTACGGTGATGTCTATAAGAACACGGAAATCAAAGTGGATGGGCCCGGCAGGGCGGAACTGGTTTTTACATCTGCCGACGGCAAGGAAACCAGGGAGCTGATTCATGACTTTACGGGGTCCGGTATTCTGCAGGGCGTTCACAATACGGACAAATCCATAGAAAGCTTTGCAAGGGCATGTTTCGGCTATGCGCTGGATACAAAACAGGATTTGTGGTTTGCCACAAAGGATACCATATCCAAAAAATACGACCATAATTTTAAAGATATTTTTCAGGATATATATGAAAAAGAATATAAAGCCCGGTTTGATGAAATGGGAATCACTTATTTCTATACCCTGATTGACGACGCAGTAGCCCGCGTCATGAAAGCAGAGGGCGGTTTTATCTGGGCCTGCAAAAATTATGACGGGGATGTAATGTCCGACATGGTTTCTTCCGCATTCGGCTCACTTGCCATGATGACTTCCGTTCTGGTTTCCCCAAGCGGCGTGTATGAGTATGAGGCGGCGCACGGAACCGTGCAAAGACACTATTACAAGCACCTGAAAGGGGAAGAGACATCTACCAACTCCGTGGCAACCATCTTTGCATGGACCGGCGCGCTCAGAAAGCGCGGGGAACTGGATGAAAACAAGGAACTGATGGCCTTTGCGGATAAATTGGAAAAAGCTACGCTTTCCACCATTGAAAGCGGAAAAATGACAAAAGACCTTGCGCTGATTACCTCCTTAAAGGATGTTACGGTTTTAAGCAGCGAGGGATTTATCAAGGCAATCAGGGAAACCTTTGAAGCCATGTAACAGATATGGACCTTACAAGGAAAAAACTGTATGAAAAAAGAGTCCGGCATGCCGGGCTCTTTTGTTTGTTATTCCTGTGCGAGGGTTTCCCATGTTTCGTACAGCGCCGTAAGCGTATCCTCTATTTCCTGCTGTACTTTGGAAATTTCCTGAAGCCTTGCCACATTGGTGGCGATATCCGGCCGACTCATCTCTTCGTCCAGTTCTGCTTTTTTTTGCTCCAGCTTTTCGATTTCTTCCTCACACTTTTTTAAATCATTTTCCTTTTTGCGCAATTTGGCCTGTTCTTCCTTTTTCTGCTTCCAGTCGGTTTTGCTCAGGGAGTCTGCGGAAGAAACGGCAGCCTTTATGGGGCAAGAAGGCAGGGAAGCAGTCATGGTTTCTTTTTTCTCCAGATAATAGTCATAATTGCCGATGTAGTTAACAAAGGTCTGCCCGGTCAGTTCTAAAATACGGGATGCCGTACGGTTAATAAAGTAACGGTCATGGGAAACATATAGAACCGTGCCTTCATAGCCGTTCAGTGCATCCTCCAAAATTTCTTTTGACAGAATATCCAGATGGTTGGTCGGCTCATCCAAAATCAGGAGATTGGCATTTCCCAGCATCAGCTTTGCCAGACTGACGCGTCCTTTTTCCCCGCCGCTCAAATCACAGATACGTTTGAAGACATCTTCCCCCGTAAAAAGGAATGCCGCCAGTACATTGCGGATTTCCGTATTGTTGAGGTAGGGAAATTCGTCGGATATTTCATCAAATAATGTTTTTTCGGAGTGAAGGACATGGTGTTCCTGGTCGTAATAACCGATTTCCACATTGGAGCCTAACCGGAAGCTGCCGGCATCCGGCGGGACAAGGCCGTTAATGATTTTCAGCAGGGTGGTTTTTCCCGTACCGTTATCCCCGATGACGGCAACATGTTCCCCGCGTTTGATTTCAAAATGGATATCGGAAAACAAGGTCTGTCCGTCAAAAGATTTAGACAGGCCGTCTGCCATCAGGACGTCGTTTCCGCTGGTAATGCGCGGCGTCAGGGTAAGACGCATATCCGCCCGGGTTTCAACGGGTTTTTCAATCACATCTATTTTGTTCAACATTTTTTCACGGCTTTCCGCCCTTTTAATAGACTTTTCACGGTTGAAAGAGCGGAGTTTTTCAATGACTTCTTCCTGATGCCTGATTTCCCGCTGTTGGTTCATATAAGCATTCCATTCGGCAATGCGCAGCTGTTCTTTCTTTTTGGCGTAATCAGAGTAATTGCCGGAAAAAACCGTGGATTTGCCCTGGTCAAGTTCTATGATTTTTCCGGCAATCCTGTCGAGGAAGAATCGGTCGTGCGATACGATGAGCACAGCGCCTTTATAATTCATGAGGTAGGTTTCAAGCCATGCAATGGAATTTAAATCCAGGTGGTTCGTGGGCTCATCCAGAATAATCAAATCGGGAGAGAGCAATAAAAGCTTTCCTAAGGCCACCCGGGTTTTCTGGCCGCCGGAAAGGGTGGATACGGGTTTTGAAAATTCGGACTCAGTAAATCCCAATCCCTTTAAAACACCGGTTAATTCACTTTTGTAGGCATAGCCGTTTTCCGACTCAAAACGATGGGTCAGGGCGGCATATTTTTCCATTAGGGCGTCAAGGGCTTCCCCTTTGGCGTTTTTCATGGATTTTTCCGTATCGCGCATTTGTTGTTCAATGAGAACCAGATTCTTTTTTACGGTGAGCAGTTCTTCATAGATGGTATTGTCGCTGTTTAACCCGGCATTCTGGGCAAGATAACCGATGGTTTTGCCCTTTGCAAGCACTGCCTGTCCGGCGTCGGGAGTCAGTTCCCCGACTATAATGCGTAAAAGGGTAGTTTTGCCGGCGCCGTTTATACCGACAATGGCGGCCTTTTCGTGGTCTTCTATGTGAAAAGATATATTGGAAAGCACCGTGTTTTCCAAAAACGCTTTATGGATATTCTGGCACGAAAGTATCATGTGGATAACTCCTTTGTAAAAATTGTAATCAGACTTAGTTTACAGGTGAAACTTTGCAATGTCAATTGACATTTTTTTAACATTTTACTATAATGAAATCGATGATGAACACGAGTAAAAAGGGCGGTTCTTTAGGAGGTAGCAAGGTGGAAGAAAAGGGAATATCCCAAGCTGTAATCGGACGTCTGCCCCGTTATTTCAGGTATTTGGGAGAACTGAAGGATGAAGGGGTGGAGAGAATTTCCTCCCAGGAGCTTTCGGGACTGATGGGGGTGACGGCTTCCCAAATCAGGCAGGACTTTAATAATTTTGGCGGTTTCGGACAGCAGGGTTATGGATATAATGTAGAGTTTCTCTACAGTGAAATCAGCAGGATTTTAGGACTTGATAAAACACACCACCTGATTATCATCGGCGCAGGCAATCTGGGACAGGCGCTTGGCAATTATATGAATTTTGAAAGACGGGGGTTTATCTTAAAAGGCATATTTGACAAAAATCCGGCCCTGCATGGGAAGAAAGTGCGGGAGATTGCAGTACAGCCGATGGAAACGGTGGAACAGTTTGTGCGGGAAAACAACATCGACATTGCGGTACTGACGATTCCCAAGAGCAGCGCGGTGGAGGTTGCGGAGGTTCTGGTTGCAAACGGTATCAAAGCGATTTGGAACTTTGCACATGTGGATTTGCATGTGCCGGAGGGGATTCTGGTGGAAAACGTACATTTGTCAGACAGTCTGATGAAATTATCCTATAATCTGGAACGATACAGTCAAAGCAAAAAAGAGCAGGGGTAAAAGAAAGAAGGGAAGGTATGGGGCGAAAGGAAGAAGTATATGTGCCGGCGCTTATAGACAAGAAGATTCCGATATTGACGCTGGACAATAAGTGGCACAGGCTTTTTAACACTGCGGACACGACGTTGGCAATATTGAAGCTGGAAGACAGGCTGAACGAGCTTTTAAAAAGGCAAGGCAAGTGCAATACGGAATCCAAAGAAATCAGGCAGCTGAAAAAGAAACTTATGGAAGAAATTGTTCCGATGGTGGATGAACTGGAACAGAACCCGAATGCTTCGCTTGAGAAAAAAATCGAGGATAATAAACGGCTTATCAATGAGTGTAATGATAAACTGGATGCCTATAAGGACGAGCTTATGGATTTACCCAGGGAAATCGAGCAGGCCAACTATGATTTGATGCTTGCGACAATGGACGCCTGTTATGAGAAATTAAAGGAAAATACGGCTGAGATTGACGAAATCGGAGAGTGGATTACCCGCATCAGGATAGAATTGAAAAAGAAAATTATCCGCAAACAGGAAAAAGAGCAGCAGAATTATGATTTGTATTCCTACATGCATGCCATATTCGGCGCCGATGTGATTGATGTCTTCGATATGAAGTATAATCCTGAAAAAAAGCATCCTCAAAAATCCGGGAAATAATCAGAAAGGAAAGAGAAGGATGGAATATCTGGTAACAGGAAAAGAAATGCAGGCATATGATACTTATACCATAGAGCATATCGGCATTCCGGCGCCGGTACTGATGGAAAGGGCTGCCCTGGAAACCGTGCGCTGCATACAGGAAGCTTTGCTTAACCGCAAAGGGCAAAAGGGGACGGGACGGGTGCTCTGTGTATGCGGCACCGGCAACAATGGCGGAGACGGACTCTGTGTGGCAAGACTTCTTGCTGATTTGGGATTGGATGTGGATGCGGTACTTATCGGCAATATCCAAAAGGCAGGCAGGGAAACAAAGCTTCAGCTTTCCATACTGGAAAAGTACGGTATCTATCCTTTTTTTGAAATTCCCGACAATACTTATGACGTTATTGTGGACGCCCTGTTTGGAACAGGGCTTTCCCGTGAAGTGACAGGCGCATATAAGGAAGCAATAGAAGTTATTAATGCCCGGAAAGCATACCGGATTTCCATCGATATGCCTTCCGGGATTGACGCAGATACCGGGGCTGTTCTGGGGACAGCCGTGAAAGCGGAGGAAACCGTAACGCTGGCTTTCAGGAAACGGGGGTTATACTTGTATCCGGGCTGTGTGTATGCGGGTAAAATCAGGCTGGCTGACATAGGCATTACCCGCAGAAGCATTTGCGGGACGCCGCCGGGTATGTACACAAAGCTGACGGGAGCCGGTGATGCTTTTCCCCAGAGAAAGCCGGACGGCAATAAAGGCACGTTCGGAAAACTGTTATTGGTCGCCGGAAGTGAAAGCATGGCGGGGGCGGCTGTTCTGGCAGGTTACAGCGCATATAAAGCGGGAGCAGGCATGGTGAAACTGGTTATTCCCGAAAAGATACGTGAAATAGTCCAGAAAAAGCTGCCGGAAGCATTGATACAGACATATGAAAGCCCTGAGCGGCTGTCACAGGAAGAGGAAGATAAGTTTCTGGATAATCTGGAGTGGGCGCAGACAGCGGCCATTGGTCCGGGTCTGTCAGTCTGTGAAAGTGCAAGGCGGTTTGTAAGGCTTGTAATTGCACAAAAAAGCAAACCGTTGGTAATGGATGCGGACGCCCTGAATATACTTGCTATGGATGGAGAAATACAAAAGCTGCTGAAACAGCGCAATAAAGGGGCAGAAAGCAACGTCATCCTTACGCCCCATATGGGGGAGCTTGCCAGACTTTTAGGGGTGCGTACGGAGGAGGTTGTGGCGGATGAACCGGGAAGCGTAAGAGAGGCGGCAAAACGTACGGGCTGCATTGTTGCAGGGAAAAGTGCGCGGACGTATGTATGTGAAGCGGACGGAAGCATGTTTTTAAACACGGCAGGCAATTCCAAAATGGCTACTGCCGGAAGCGGCGATGTGCTCACAGGAATCATTGCCGCCCTGCTGGCACAGGGGATGCCGCCCCGCATGGCAGCGGAAAACGGCGTTTTCCTGCACGCATGTGCCGGTGACGCGGCGGCTGGGCAGGCGGGACCTGCAGGCCTTACGGCATCTGAAATTGCAAAAGGACTGAAATTGTTGTAAGAAAACCTATGTTTTCTTATGAGGAATGGGAGTTATCAACATGGATATGAAAAGATATGCAAGAGGGTATGTCCGGGTGGATTTGGATGCCATTGTAGAAAACATGAAAAGCATGAAAGCACATGTGAAAGCCGGAACGCGCATGATTGGCGTAATTAAGACAGACGCCTACGGACATGGCAGCGTGCCGGTGGCAAAGGCGTTGGAAAAGCTGGATTTTATGTACGGTTTTGCCGTGGCAACGGCGGAGGAAGCTTTTGAATTGAGGGAAAACGGCATTATGCTGCCGATTCTTGTCCTGGGATATACTTTTCCATACAGCTATGAGAGAATGATTGCGCTGGATATCAGGCCGACGGTTTTTCGGGCGGATACGATAACACAGCTGGCAGAAAAAGCGGCGGCGCTTCATAAGAAAGCCAAAGTACATATAAAAGTTGACACCGGGATGGGAAGAATCGGCATAATGCCGGATGACGAAGGATTTGCCTTTGTAAAACAGCTGGCAGACACAAAAGAACTGGAACTGGAAGGGATTTTCACCCATTTTGCCAAGGCAGATGAGAAGGATAAAACCAGCGCAAAAAAACAGCTGGCACAGTTTCAGGCTTTCACAGACAGGATAGAGAAGGATTTGCATCTTACCGGACTGATTAAAGACTGCTCCAACAGCGCCGGCATTCTGGAGATGCCGGAGGCAAACATGGATGTGGTAAGGGCCGGCATCACGTTGTATGGCATTTTGCCGTCAAAAGAAGTAGCCGCGACCATTCCGTTAAAACCGGCGCTTTCCCTTTACAGTACCGTTATTTATGTCAAATGGCTGCCGGAAGGCTATCCCATCAGCTATGGGGGAACCTATGTAACCGAAAAGCCAACCCGTGTCGCCACAATTCCTCTGGGATACGGGGACGGTTATCCCAGAAGCCTTTCCAATAAGGGGTGGGTATTAATCCGTGGGAAAAAGGCTCCTATTCTGGGCCGTGTGTGCATGGACCAGTTTATGGTGGATGTAACGGACATTGCAGGTGTAACGGAAGGGGACCGGGTAACTTTGATTGGCCGGGACGGTAAAGAAGAAATTTCTGCCAATGAACTGGGGGAGGTTTCAGGACGTTTCCATTACGAATTGGTGTGTGATTTGGGCAAGCGGATTCCCAGAGTGTATATTGGCGGATAAAATTTGAATACCTTCAGATAAACTGGCAATACTACTACCAGATTTAGAAGAAGGGATGCGTGTTATGAAAAGAGGAGACGTATACTATGCAGACTTAAGACCGGTGATAGGCTCTGAGCAGGGCGGCATCAGGCCGGTGCTGATTATACAGAATGATGTGGGAAACAAGCACAGTCCGACTGTTATCTGTGCTGCCATCACCTCCAAAATGAACAAGGCAAAACTGCCCACCCATATCGAATTGTCCACGGAAAGCTATGATATGGACAAAGATTCCGTTGTCTTGCTGGAGCAGCTCAGAACCATTGACAAAAAGAGACTGAAGGACAAAGTATGCCATTTGGATACCCAGATTATGCAGAAGGTAAACAGGGCCTTAATGATAAGCCTGGAACTGGATACATAGCGGAAACCAGCCTTGACGAAGCAGGCCATAAATGATATATTTTAGACTATATTGTAATAAACAAAAAGAGAATTAAAGGAGAATACATATGTCAGGACATTCAAAATTTGCAAATATTAAACATAAAAAGGAAAAGAACGACGCTGCAAAGGGCAAAATCTTTACCATAATCGGAAGGGAAATTGCCGTTGCCGTAAAAGAAGGCGGGCCGGACCCGGCAAACAACTTTAAGCTTGCGCAGGTAATCTCCAAGGCAAAAGCCAATAACATGCCGAATGATACCATCGACAGGGGGATTAAGAAAGCGGCAGGGGATGCCGGAAACGTGAATTATGAGTATGTTACCTATGAAGGATACGGTCCCAACGGCATTGCCATTATCGTTGACGCATTGACTGACAATAAAAACCGTACGGCTGCAAATGTGAGAAGCGCGTTTACCAAAGGACAGGGAAATGTGGGCACTCCCGGATGCGTTTCCTTTATGTTTGACAAAAAAGGCCAGATAATCATTGATAAGGACGAATATGAGGCGGATGCGGATGAACTGATGATGCAGGCGCTGGACGTGGGAGCGGAAGACTTTTCGGAAGAAGAGGACAGCTATGAAATCATCACGCAGCCGGACGCTTTTGAAGAAGTGAGAAAAGCGCTGGAGGAAGCCGGGATTCCCATGCTCAGTGCGGAAGTAACCATGATTCCGCAGAATTATGTGGAGCTTTCGGATGAAACCGCCATCAAGAATTTACAGCGTACGCTGGATTTGCTGGACGCAGACGACGACGTGCAGGCCGTATACCATAACTGGGATGAATAAATAAGCACATAGAGAGAAAGGGACAGGACTACATACCATGAAAAAGGAAACGATTTGTATCCAGGCGGGATGGAAGCCGGGAAACGGTGAGCCGAGAATCCTTCCGATTTACCAGTCAACAACATTTAAGTACGAAACATCCGAACAGATGGGCAGGCTGTTTGATTTGGAAGAGAGCGGTTACTTTTATACAAGGCTGCAAAATCCCACCAATGATTTTGTGGCGGAGAAGATATGCCGGCTTGAGGGCGGCGTCGCAGCTATGCTGACCAGTTCGGGGCAGGCGGCAAATTATTATGCCATTTTTAATATCTGCGAGGCAGGCGACCATGTAGTCTTATCGTCCACCGTTTACGGCGGCACCTTCAACCTGATTACGGTTACCATGAAAAAGATGGGAATAGAGTGCACGGTGGTGGACCCGGACGCACCGGAAGAAGAACTGGAAAAGGCATTTAAGGACAATACTAGGTGCGTGATGGCGGAAACCATTGCCAATCCTGCTCTGGTGGTGCTGGATATCGAAAAGTTTGCCCGTCTGGCGCACAGCCATCAGGTTCCCTTGATTGTGGATAACACGTTTGCCACGCCCATTAACTGCAATCCGTTCGAGTGGGGAGCGGATATCGTAACCCATTCCACCACCAAATATATGGACGGCCATGCCATGGCTGTGGGTGGCGCGATTGTGGATTCCGGTAATTTTGACTGGACCAGGTATCCGGATAAATATCCCGGACTTTGCACTCCTGATGACTCTTACCATGGAGTGACTTACACGGAGAAATTTGGCAAGGCGGCGTATATTACAAAGGCAACCGTGCAGCTGATGCGGGATTTGGGTTCCATACAGGCGCCGCAGAATGCGTTTCTGTTAAATATCGGACTGGAAACACTGCCTCTCAGGATGGAAAGGCACTGCGCAAATGCGCTGGCCGTTGCGCAATATCTCTCAGGACATCCTAAGGTGGCATGGGTAAATTATCCCGGATTAAAAGGAAATAAATATTATGAACTTGCACAGAAGTACATGCCGAACGGTACCTGCGGCGTAATCAGTTTTGGATTAAAGGGCGGAAGGGAAGCTGCCGCTGCCATGATGGATAAACTGAAGCTGGCAGCCATCGTGACGCACGTTGCGGATGCCAGGACCTGCGTTCTTCATCCGGCAAGCCATACGCACAGGCAGATGACCGACGAACAACTGGTAGAGGCTGGCGTTGCTCCTGATTTGATTCGCTTTTCCGTAGGCCTTGAACATGCCGACGACATTATTGAGGATTTAAGGCAGGCGCTGGAAGGATAAAGGAGCCGGGAAATGAACTTCAAGAAAAACTGGTTTAGTTATTGTCTATGGGGACTCTATGCATTTTCGGCATGTCTGTTTTTCCTGCGTGCCATGTCTTCCCTATTGGAAAACATGCCCGTTGAAAATGTGTATGTACGGATTGCCATAGTCTGTATTCCTTTTCTGCTCTTGTCGGTTTTGTCCGCAGGGTTCAGGCATTTTGTGAACGGCAGGGGAAAAACGGCGGACGCAGGGGAAGAAAAGAAAAAGGTAAACAAAATTGCATGGGAAATATTTGCCGTACTGCTTATTTGGGGACTTGGATTATTTCTCCGCATCTATTTTTTGAAAAGCGGCGGCGAAGAGGCGGCTTATTTTGAAACTGCCCGGGTAGGAAACGGCGCTGTCACGCCCATCGCACACGGAGCCCAGTATATCTATGTGCTTTTACTGAGGGGGATATTTTTCCTTGTCGGCAATCATTTTGCAGCCGGAATCCTGTTACAGGTTTTTCTGCAAATGGCGGGAGCGGCAGTCCTGTATTTTGCCGTCAGGCGCCTTGTGGGAAAAACGGCGGCGTTTGCCATGCTTTTTGGCATGATGTTCCTCCCGGAAATGATGAAACAGGGGTTGATGTTATCCCCAAAGATGCTGTATCTATTGCTTTACGGACTTGTTTTGCTTATGACGGGGCGTTTTGTCCGCCGACAGGAAAAACCAAATGTTTTTCCATGGCATTCCTGGATACATAGCTTTGTGACGGGGGGATGCATTGGTTTTCTGACTTATCTTGACGTATCCGGGATTACGCTGCTTATTCCCCTGACATGCAGCCTTTTTATACATCACAGTGAAGAGACGGAAGAAGAAAGCCACAGGGGAAAATATGGGACTGTTTTTCAATGGATGACCGCTTTTGCAGGATTTGTATCGGTAAGCCTGTTGTGTTTTGCGCTGGACGCCATCCAAAACGCTACCTCTTTTGTTCGGGTTTTTGAAACATGGCGTACCTTGTTTTCTTATAAAGGATGGAGTATAAACTCCCTTTTTTCGGCTTTATCGGGTCAGAGGACCATGCTAACCGATATATTGCTTGTTCTGATTGCCTTCCTTCTTCTGGCAGGTATCCCCGCTTTCTTTGTGAAACGCAGGGAGGAGATGCAGATGCCATGGTTTGTGACTGTTTTCAGCATCGCCATTTTACAGGTCGGCAGTTTTTACGCAAGGGGCATGGGGTATGAATATTTGCTTTGGGTGTGGGTGCTTGTGCTGATGGGTGCAGGGCTTCAGTCACTGGCAAGGCAAAAAGATTTGGCTGACCGGAAAGAGATTTTGGTTTCCGCCCAAGAGGAACAGCTTACGGAACCTGTGGAGCAGACGGCGGAGAAGCCATTGGAACAGCTGCAGGAAAAGAAAATAAATTACATAGAAAATCCGCTTCCACTGCCGAAAAAGCATGAGAAAAGGACGATGGGGTATCAAAAGAGAGTCGGGACAAGGCAGATGAAATATGACATAGAAGTTTCGGACGACGATGATTTTGATATTTAAAAACAGAGCAGATTTTACAGCCTGTCATGATTTTGCATGATTATGAACAGTTTGGAGCAAAATAGTAAGGAACCGCATTGCGGTTCCTTATTTTTGACAGGAGGAAACATTATGAAGAATGATAAAAAGGAAGACAGCAAAAGGGAAGAAGAAAAGCACAGGGATGAACGAATCGAGCAGACCGGACAGGTTACCTTAAACAAAAATAAAGAGAAACAAGACATTCATCTGCTTACCATCATCGGGGAAGTGGAGGGACACGACAATTTAAACAGTTCGGCCAAAACAACCAAATATGAGCATATTCTTCCACAGCTTGCCGCAATCGAGGACAGCGAGGACATACAGGGTGTTCTGGTGCTTTTAAATACGATGGGCGGTGATGTGGAAGCCGGTCTTGCCATAGCGGAAATGCTTTCATCATTATCCAAACCGACTGTTTCGCTTGTATTGGGAGGAAGCCATTCCATAGGAGTTCCCATTGCGGTCAGCACGGATTATTCCTATATCGTGCCCACAGGCACCATGGTGATTCATCCTGTCAGGATGAACGGAATGGTTATCGGCGTGCCCCAGACTTTTGACTATTTTAAACAGATACAAAACAGGATAACCGGTTTTGTATGTTCCCATTGCAATATCAAAAAGCAGCGGCTGGAAGAACTGATGATGGAAACAGGCGTGCTTACAAAAGATGTGGGAACCATTCTGGTGGGACAGGAAACGGTGAATGAAGGTATTATCAATGAAGTCGGCGGCATAAAATCCGCCATGGCAAAGCTGCATCAATTGATAAGCGCGAAGGAAAAGGAAAAACAAAAGGAAAAACAAAAGGAAAAACAAAAGGAAAAACAAAATTGTATACATGGTGACAAGACAGAGGAAAAATGATATAATATCTAAGGTTGTCACAACATTTAATGGAAATATCGTTGAATTTCGGCCGTAGGAAATGGAGTTTTTAGTATTATGGCATCTAACAAAGGCAAAAAATCCTCCTCTGTGGGCAAAGGCAAAAGCCGGTCCGGGCAAAGGACGAATAGCAGCAGACAATATACGGAGCAGGAAAGCGCAATTTTTCATGAAGTGGCGCTGATTCTGCTATTTGCAGTCGCAGTATTTTTATTTTTATGTAATTTCGGCATTATAGGAACCGTTGGAAACGCCATCAGCAGTGTGCTGTTTGGCCTTTTTGGCGTGCTGGCATATATTGTTTCCATTGCAGTTTTCATTGCAGCGGCATTTTGGTCTGCCAATACAGGCAGTCCGGCCGCTATCAGAAAGATTGTGGCAGGCTGTATGCTGTTTTTGATGGCGGGCATTGTCTGTGAAATGCTCTCAGGCAATGCATTGGAGCTGGAAAGCTTTCAGATTGGGGAAATATATCATTTTGACAGCACTGCCAGAAAAGGCGGCGGGGTCATAGCGGGAAGCATTGCCTTTTACCTGCATCATTTTCTGGACACCTTCGGCGCTGTGCTGGTGGTTTTGATTATCTCCCTAATCAGCATTGTTTTACTGACGGAACGCTCCCTGGTTGACAGCATGAAAAACGGCGGAAGAAGAGTGGCCGAACTTTCCAGGGAGGACGCCAGACGAAGGCGGGAGAATGCAAAGGCACGCCAGGCGGACATGGAGGAAGAACGGCAAAGGAAAGAAGAAATAAGGGCGCAGCGGGAGGAAGAGAAGCGGCTTAAGGCGGAAGAAAAAGAAAATGAAAAGATTCTCCGCATGGACAGGAAAGTTTCCGGGGTCATGGTGGATACCGTGATTGCACACACTCCCGAAAAAAAGAGCCGGGACGATATTCACGAAATTACAGTTAACGATAGCTGTACGGCAGAAGAACCGACGGCACCCGTAGATTCTTATGACAGAATCAAAATTCACGGGGCAATGCCGCAGGCTCCGGAAAAATTGCCGGAGGACGAGGAAATAAAGCCGTGGCAGACACCGCAGGAAGAACCGGACACCGCTTTTCGATATGAAGAGCCAAAACGGCCGGAAAGACGGACGACCGCCGGCAGTATTCCCACCGCAAAACCGGCGGCGGAAAAAGAAACAAGAGAAGAACCGGTTTTGGAAGAACTCCATAAGACAGAGAAAAAGCTTCCGAAAAAATACATATTCCCACCGCTTTCCCGGCTGCAGAAAGGAAAGGGAGGCGGCGGCAATTCCGAAAGGGAGTTGAAAGAAACTGCGGCCAGACTGGAAAAAACGCTGGGTACTTTCGGTGTAAAGGTCACGGTTACGGAAATCAGCCAGGGACCTGCAGTGACCAGATACGAATTACAGCCGGAGCAGGGCGTTAAAGTAAGCAAAATTGTAGGACTTGCCGACGATATCAAATTGAACCTTGCGGCAACCGACATCCGTATTGAGGCGCCGATTCCGGGAAAAGCCGCCATTGGCATTGAAGTGCCAAACAAGGAAAATACGGCGGTGGCCCTCCGAGATTTGCTGGAAACCAAAGAGTTTAAAGAGTTTCCTTCCAATCTGGCATTTGCAGTCGGCAAAGACATTGCCGGAAAGGTGGTAGTGACGGACATTGCAAAGATGCCCCATATGCTGATTGCAGGCGCTACCGGCTCCGGAAAATCCGTATGCATCAATACCCTGATTATGAGTATTTTATATAAAGCGCATCCTGATGATGTAAAGATTATCATGGTGGACCCGAAGGTTGTGGAACTCAGTGTGTATAACGGCATTCCGCACCTGCTCATACCGGTGGTGACAGACCCCAAAAAAGCGGCTGCGGCTCTGCACTGGGGTGTTTCCGAAATGGAAGACCGTTACCGAAAATTTGCAGATTATAATGTCCGGGACTTAAAGGGATATAACCAGAAGGTGGAAAGTCTTGCAGAAAAAGGAGAAGATTTGTCCAAGCTCCCCCAGATTGTAATAATCGTGGATGAGCTTGCAGACCTGATGATGGTAGCGCCGGGAGAAGTGGAAGAGTCCATCTGCCGTCTGGCACAGCTTGCAAGAGCGGCAGGCATCCATCTGATTATTGCTACACAGCGACCCTCCGTGGACGTCATTACCGGTCTGATTAAAGCAAACATGCCCAGCCGGGTGGCTTTCAGCGTATCCAGCGGCGTGGATTCCCGTACGATTCTGGATATGAACGGGGCAGAAAAGCTTCTGGGCAAGGGTGATATGCTTTTTTATCCGCAGGGATACGCCAAACCGGCCAGGGTGCAGGGGGCTTTCGTTTCTGACGGAGAAGTTTCCGATGTGGTGGACTTTTTGAAAAACCAGACGCTTGGCAACGTATATGCAGAAGAAATAGAAGAGAAAATTCAAAATATAGGCAGCAATGCAGGAGGCGGAGCAGGTTCAGGCAGTGAAGGCAGCCAGGTGGATGAATATTTTGCCGACGCAGGCAAATTTATCATTGACAAGGACAAAGCCTCCATCGGAATGCTGCAAAGAGTGTTCAAAATAGGCTTTAACCGCGCGGCGCGTATTATGGACCAGTTAAACGAATACGGCGTCGTCGGCGAGGAAGAAGGCACCAAACCCAGAAAAGTAATTATGAGCATGGAAGAATTTGAGCAGTTGCTGGAGGAGATGTAAATAGATGAAAACAGACATTCAGATTGCGCAGGAGGCCGTTATGGAGCCCATCGTGGAGGTGGCAGGACGTGCCGGCATTATGGAAGACGAACTGGAACTCTACGGAAAATACAAGGCAAAAATCACGGATGCCTATTTAAACAGGATTGCACAAAATCCCGATGGAAAACTGATTCTTGTGACGGCGATAAACCCTACTCCTGCGGGGGAAGGAAAAACCACCACCAGCGTAGGTTTGGGCGAGGCCTTCGGAAAGCTGCATAAAAAAGCAGTGATTGCGCTGCGGGAGCCTTCTCTGGGGCCCTGCTTCGGCATAAAAGGCGGAGCTGCCGGCGGAGGTTATGCACAGGTGATTCCCATGGAGGATTTGAACCTGCATTTTACCGGGGATTTCCACGCCATCACCGCCGCAAACAATCTTCTGGCGGCTCTTTTGGATAATCATATCCAGCAGGGCAATGAACTGCGCATTGATACCAGACAGGTTATCTGGAAAAGATGCATGGATATGAACGACCGCGTCCTCAGGAATATTGTGGTGGGACTTGGCAATAAAATGGACGGTTTTACAAGGGAAGACCATTTTGTCATCACAGTGGCATCGGAAATCATGGCGGTGCTGTGCCTTGCCGATGACATGAAGGATTTGAAAGAAAGACTTGCAAGGATACTGGTTGCCTATGATTATGACGGCAATCCCGTCACGGCAGGACAGCTAAATGCCGTAGGCGCCATGGCGGCATTGCTTAAGGACGCCATGAAACCCAATCTCATACAGACATTGGAACATACGCCTGCTTTAATCCACGGCGGTCCTTTTGCCAATATTGCGCACGGGTGTAATTCCGTCAGGGCGACAAAAGCAGCCCTTAAGATGGCGGATTATGTGATTACGGAAGCAGGATTTGGCGCAGACCTGGGAGCAGAAAAGTTTTTTAACATCAAATGCCGGATTGCAGGCCTTCATCCGGATGCAGTCGTACTGGTGGCAACCGTCCGGGCATTAAAGTACAACGGCGGCGTGGCAAAGGCTGATTTAAATATGGAAAACTTGGAAGCGCTTAAAAAAGGCATTGTGAATCTGGAAAAACACATAGAAAACCTGCAGTTGTTTGGCGTTCCCATTGTGGTAACCCTCAATTCCTTTGTCACGGATACGGAGGCGGAAATTGCTTTTGTAAAAAATTTCTGCGAAGAGCGCGGATGTGAATTTGCCCTATCCGAAGTCTGGGAAAAAGGCGGAGAAGGGGGAATTGCCCTTGCAGAAAAAGTACTGGAGACATTGGACAAAAAGGAAAGCCATTTTAAGGTTTTGTATGAGGATAACGTTTCCTTAAAAGAAAAAATAGAAACGGTGGCGAAGAAAATTTACGGCGCAGGCAGCGTGAGTTATGCAGCAGCCGCGGAAAAGCAGCTGCAAAAACTGGAAGCGTTGGGATTTGGAAATCTGCCCGTCTGTATGGCCAAAAACCAGTACTCCCTCTCGGATGACCCTGAAAAGCTGGGAAGACCCGAAGGGTTTGATATGGGAATCAGGGAAGCATATGTTTCCGCGGGCGCAGGTTTCATAGTGGTGCTGACGGGAACGATTGTGACCATGCCGGGATTGTCTAAGAGCCCGGCAGCCTATAAGATAGATGTTGATGAAAACGGAACGATAACAGGCCTGTTCTGACGGGATGGAGGAGGATGTACAATGCCGCAGGTGATTGACGGAAAAACAATTTCCACACAGATAAAAGAAGAACTGAAGGAAAAGGTGCTGGCGCTGAAAAGCGAGGGCAAACATGTAACGCTGGCAGTAATCCAGGTGGGGGAAGACGCGGCCTCCACAGTCTATGTCGGAAACAAAAAGAAAGCATGTGAGTACATCGGAATCCGTTCCCTTGCCTATGAACTGCCTGAATCCACTTCCGAAAAAGAACTTCTGGAGCTGATTGACGAACTAAACGAAAGGGCGGATGTAAACGGCATACTTGTGCAGCTTCCGCTTCCGAAACATATCGAAGAAGACAAGGTAATCAGAAGAATAAATCCCGAGAAAGATGTGGACGGATTCCATCCGGCAAGCGTAGGCGCCCTTTGCATCGGCGAACCGGGATTTGTATCCTGCACTCCGGCAGGCATTATCCAGCTGTTAAAGCGGAGCGGCATTGAAATAGCGGGGAAAGAGTGCGTGGTAGTCGGCAGGAGCAATATTGTCGGAAAACCGATGGCATTGCTGCTGCTAAGGGAAAACGGCACTGTCACCGTTGCGCATTCCAGAACTAAGGATTTGATGTCTGTTACAAAAAGGGCGGATATTTTGATTGTAGCCGTTGGAAGGCCCAAAATGATTACAAGGGAATACGTCAAGGAGGGCGCTGTTGTGATAGACGTTGGCATCCACCGCATGGAGAACAAAAAACTTTGCGGAGATGTGGATTATGATGACGTGGCTCCCGTATGCAGCGCCATTACACCGGTTCCCGGCGGGGTAGGCCCCATGACAATCGCCATGCTTATGCATAACTGTGTAGAATCCATACAAATACAGGAAGGTCAGGAGTCCTTATGAAATGTCCGAAATGCGGGACGGAATTAAAAGATGGACATCTTTACTGTGAGAAATGCGGGGAAGAAATACATATAGTTCCGGACTATGAGCCTGAAATTGAATACAGTATGCATGAAACGCTTTCGGGTATTGTGGAGGATGTTCTGGAGGAAGTTCCTGACAGCACAAAAGAAGAAAAGCAGCAAAGTAAAAAAAGACATGGCAGGTTTGTCATTGCTGCCTGTATTGCGGCGGCAGCCGTTTTTGTTACCGTGGTAAGCGTTGTGGTTGTCCGCACACACCGACACAACTCTGTCAATTATCAAATTATGCGGGCAAACGCCTGTGTTGCGGCAGGGGATTCCCAAAAGGCCATCGATTATTGCTTAAGGGCCATTGAACTTGATGAAAGCAATGTACCACTGCGTTTTATGCTTGCCGACATTTATGAACAACTGGGTATGGAGGAAGAAAATATAAACTGCCTGTATGCCATCATTAAGATGTCATACGCCAGCGAGTCGGAGGAAGAGGCAGCATACAATAAAATGATAAACGCCTATAAAAGGCTGGAGGATTATGCTTCCATTAACACACTTCTTCTGAACACCGAAAATGAAAACATACGCGCCGCTTACCAAAGTTATATGGCGGCTGCACCCGAGTTCAGTTATAAAGAAGGGACGTATGCGGAAGTAATCCCTTTGAAACTGACCTCCAGTACCCAGGGAACCATTTATTATACAACGGACGGAACGATTCCTAATGAAAACAGCACCGTATATACGACGCCGATTTTTCTGGAAACGGGGAGCTATACCATTACCACCATGTTTGTCAATCAGTACGGGATTGAGAGTGAAGTAGTTGCCAAAACGTATCACATAGACGTTTTAAAACCCCCGGCTCCGGAGGTGGAAACCTACAGCGGGGAATATACCATTCCCACCATGATAAAGGTGCAGGTTCCCATGGACTGTACCGTCTACTATACGACTGACGGAAGCATTCCGACAAACCAGTCAAATATTTATAGGGGAAAGTTTCCCATGCCGCTTGGAAAAAGCACTTTTAAATTTATTGCGTACAGCGATGAAGGCGTATTCGGCGACTGCACGACAAGGCAGTATGAATTGACGTTAAATACAGAATTTACAGTGGAGATGGCAGTAAACGGCCTGATTGAGTATATGATTGCCGCCGGCAAAATCTGGGATGCCGCCGGGACAACCACAGGGGACTTAAACGGCAGATACCTGTATGAGTTCCAATATGCCCTGTCTATTCCCATGCAGGGGGACTATTATATTATTTCGGAAGTATATGAAGATTCCTCCGGCGTAGTAAACAAGACGGGAACCACATACGCAGCAAATATTTATGCACCGGAGTATTATAAGCTGTCCGTGGGGGAATCGGATGAATACATCCTGGAAGCCCTGCAATGACGGTATCAATAAAAGTTCGCGCAAAATTGCGCAGAAATGAGGATAAAATGTACAAAATAGTAAAAGCAGAAGAACTGACAACAAATATTTATCTTATGGAAGTGGAAGCGGCAAGGATTGCAAAGGCCTGCCAGCCGGGACAATTCATTATTGCCAGGATGGATGAGGACGGGGAGAGGATTCCCTTAACCATCTGCGACTATAACAGGGAAAAAGGAACCATTACCATTGTTTTCCAGATTGTAGGCGCTTCCACCCAGGATATGTCTTCTTTAAAAACCGGGGACAGCTTCCGTGACTTTGTGGGACCGCTGGGATGTCCTTCCGAATTTGTTTCAGAGGATTTGGAATCGTTAAAAAAGAAAAAGATGCTTTTTGTTGCAGGGGGCGTCGGAACCGCCCCTGTTTATCCGCAGGTAAAATGGCTGCATGAGCATGGCATAGACGCGGATGTGATTGTCGGGGCAAAGACAAAGGATTTGTTGATTCTGGAAAAAGAGATGGAAGCGGTTGCCGGAAATCTCTATATCACTACCGATGACGGTTCTTACGGAAGAAGCGGCATGGTAACGCAGACAATCAAGGATTTGGTTGCAGAGGGAAAACACTATGACACCTGCGTTGCAATCGGTCCTATGATTATGATGAAATTTGTCTGCCTTATGACAAAAGAACTCAATATACCGACGATTGTAAGCTTAAACCCCATCATGGTGGACGGCACCGGCATGTGCGGGGCCTGCCGCGTCAGTGTGGGCGGCAAAGTAAAATTTGCCTGTGTGGACGGGCCTGAATTTGACGGCCATCTGGTCAATTTTGACGAGGCCATGCAAAGACAGCAGATATACAAGACGGCGGAAGGCCGCGCCTTCTTAAAGGCAAAAGAAGGAAACACCCACCACGGCGGCTGCGGAAACTGCCAGTAGACTGAAAAGAAGATAACGGAGGACAAAGATTGAAAATTAAAATTTTCAATCGCGAGATTTGTGCCTGCGCGCTGCTTGCACAAACTCGAAAGCCGTATGGCTTTGCGCAACAAAAGCAGCGCAGGAATGAGGAAAAAAATGGATATATTAAAAAAAGTACCGGTACGCGAGCAGGAGCCCGGGGTACGTGCCACAAATTTTGAGGAAGTTTGTTTAGGCTATGACAAAGAAGAGGCAATGAAGGAAGCTGCACGCTGCATCGGCTGTAAAAACGCCCAGTGCATCAAGGGCTGCCCGGTTGCCATTGATATTCCGGGATTTATCGGACATGTGAAAACCGGGGATGTGGAAAGCGCATATCAGGTAATCAGCGAGGCGTCCGCCCTTCCCGCTGTGTGCGGCAGGGTATGCCCGCAGGAAAGCCAGTGCGAAGGCAAATGCATCCGCGGCATCAAAGGGGAACCTGTTTCCATCGGCAAGCTGGAGCGTTTCGTGGCTGACTGGGCAAGGGAGAACGGCATCAAGCCGGAAGGGGCAAAGGAAAAGAACGGCAAGAAGGTGGCTGTCATCGGTTCCGGCCCGGCAGGACTGACCTGTGCAGGCGATTTGGCTAAAATGGGTTACGAAGTGACTATTTTTGAAGCGCTTCATGAACCGGGCGGTGTGCTGGTGTACGGCATTCCCGAATTCCGTCTTCCGAAACAGGATGTGGTGGCAAAGGAAATCGAAAACGTAAAGTCCCTTGGCGTTAAGATAGAAACCAATGTGGTTGTGGGCAAATCCGTTACCATCGACGAGCTTTTGGGCGAAGAAGGATTTGACGCCGTATTTATCGGCTCGGGAGCAGGACTGCCGAAGTTTATGGGCATTCCCGGAGAAAATGCCAACGGCGTATTTTCCGCAAACGAATATCTCACCAGAAGCAACCTGATGAAAGCGTTTGACGAGGAAGCAAACACACCCATTATGCGGGGTAAAAAAGTAGCGGTCGTAGGCGGCGGCAACGTGGCGATGGATGCGGCAAGGACAGCGCTCAGGCTGGGCGCCGAGGTACATATCGTATACCGCAGGAGTGAAGAGGAACTGCCCGCCCGTGTGGAAGAAGTGCATCATGCAAAAGAGGAAGGCATTATCTTTGATTTGCTGACTAATCCCGTTGAAATACTGGAAGATGAAAAGGGGTGGGTAACCGGCATGAAATGCATCAGGATGGAACTTGGCGCGCCGGATGAATCAGGAAGGAGAAGGCCCGTGGAGGTACCCGGCTCCGAATTTGTCATTGAAGTGGATACGGTCATCATGTCGCTGGGAACATCGCCCAATCCTTTGATTTCCTCTACCACAGAGGGGCTTGAAACCAACAAGTGGCAGTGTATCATAGCCGAGGAGGAAAACGGAAAGACCACAAAGGACGGGGTTTATGCAGGCGGAGACGCAGTGACAGGCGCTGCAACCGTAATTCTTGCAATGGGGGCAGGAAAAGCAGGCGCAAAAGGCATTGACGACTATCTGCAGAATAAATAGACTGAAAAAGGAGCAGGAATGGTAAAACATATTGTATTGTGGGATTTTAATCCGGAAATGACGGTTGAAGAAAAACAGGCCGCCGGTGAAAAGATGAAAGCATTGCTGGAGCCGATTCAGGAACTGGTGCCGGGGGCGGTTTCCATCCGGGTGGTGATGAATGAAATGGCTTCCAGCAACCGCGATATTGCCCTGATTGGCGTTTATGAAACAGAGGAGGCATTGCAGGCATATCAGACGCACCCTGCGCATGTGGAAGCCGGAAAATTTGTCAGGAGCGTTACCTGCAGCCGCGCCTGTCTGGATTACGAAGAATAGAGAAGATTTTTCTTTTTGGAGGAAGCGTATATGCCATATTGTCCGAAATGCAAAAATGAGTACAGGGAAGGGATTACCGTTTGCAGCGATTGCGGCTGTGAATTAATTACAGATAACGAGCCGGAAAGGCAGAAATTGATTTTCGGTGAAAAAGAAGAAATGGAAAATCTGGCTGAATTTCTACAATACAGCCAGATTGAAGGAGTTGCGGTTTCTTACGACGGCAAAGATAATGTGTATGAGCTTCTTGCCGCCAAAAAGGATATCCAAAAGGCTGAAAAGCTGATTGGCATATATTACCAGCAAAAATGGAAAGAGGATGCCGTAAAAAAACTTGAAGAAGAAACCGCTGAAGAATCAGACGGAGCGAAGACAAAGCCTGCCAGAAGTACGCCGTATGAAAACAGCGCCGCAAAAGCGGAGGATAATAAATCGTCCGCATACACACTCCTCCTTGTGGGAATACTGGGGATGCTTGCCGTTGTTCTGGGCATTGCAGGGGTTCTGCCCATTCACCTGAGCGGAACGTCCAAATACATGACTTACGGCATTATGAGCGCGCTGTTTTTGCTCTTTATCGTCATGGGGGTAACCTCCATGAAATCTTACCGTATTTTTGCAAAAAAAGCGGAATCGGAAAATTCTTTAAAAAATACGATTGAAAAGTGGAGTCTGGATAACCTCAGTGCAGAAAAGCTTGATGAAAAGCTGGCGGAAAACCATGATTCCGAACTATCAGAAGAAGAAAAATATTTTAAAAGAACCACCTTAATGAAAGAAATGATTCAAAAACAGTTTATGAATCTGGACGAAGCCTTTCTGGACAGTTTTGTGGATGAAATCTATGAAGATATTTTTGAAGAGTAACAGCCATGATGAAAATATCCATTCTCTGCGTAGGCAGAATTAAGGAAAAATTTTACCGGGATGCCGTGGAGGAATACATAAAACGGCTTTCCCGGTATTGTAAGCCGGAAGTGCTTGAAACGGCGGATGAGATGACGCCGGACGGGGCAGGAACTGCGCTTACGGAACAAATCAAGAAAAAAGAAGGTGACAGGCTTCTTTCCCGGATAAAGGAGGAAGCCTTTGTCGTTACGCTGGAAATTCAGGGCAAAAAAATGTCCTCTGAAAAATTTGCCGATGTTTTAAAGCAGGCTGCCGTATCCGGCAGAAGCCACATCCAATTTGTCATCGGCGGCTCCCTTGGCCTTCACGAGTCCGTAAGCAGACGGGCTGATTTAAAACTGAGTTTTTCCGATATGACCTTTCCGCATCAGTTGATGAGGGTTATTTTGTGTGAGCAGATATACCGGGGGTATCGGATTATCAACGGGGAACCGTACCATAAGTAAGGGCGAAAAAGAAGTAATTATTGCGGCTGCAGGAGGTTTTTATGATACTTGTCACAGGTGCAAATGGATTTGTCGGTCATAAAATAATGGAGATGTGTAACGAGACAGTTGCCGCTCCTTCACTTCGCGGTGCAGCGCAGGAAGAGATTGAACGCATAATAGGAGAAAGTGACGCGGATGTCATTATTCATACGGCTGCCATTTCTGACACAGGAGCCTGTCAGGCCAATCCGGACGCCTCGTATTACGCAAATGTGCAGATTCCCCTTTTTATTGCAAAGGCAGCAAAGGGCAGAAAATTAATCTGTTTCAGTTCAGACCAGGTTTACAGCGGTTCTGATGAAGAAGGGCCTTATTCGGAAGATATGGCAAAACCGGGAAATGTATATGCAAAACATAAGCTGGAAATGGAACAGGGCGTATTGGAAATTGCCCCGGATTCGGTTATGCTGCGGGCTGAATGGATGTATGATTACTATTTGAAAAAATCAAATTATTTCATGAACATGATTCAGGCAAAAGGGGTTGTTTCATTTTCTTCCGGACAGTTCAGAGGCATTACTTATTTAAAAGAAGCGGTGGAGAACATGGAAAAGGTAATTTCACTGCCGGGCGGTATCTATAATTTCGGAAGTGAAACAACAATGTCAATGTATGATATTACGAAGGGATTCATGGAGCTGTTAGGGAAAAAGGTACGGGTGGAGGATGGCTTTGCAAGACATAATCTTTGGATGAACTGTGATAAGGCGAAAAAGCATGGCGTAACATTCAATTTGGTTATGGATGGACTGTTCAGATGTGCGCTGGATTATAAACTGATTTAAAAAGCGACTGCAAAATCCTTTTTCTGCGTCCGTATCGGCATGGAACAAGCCCTGTTGCCGGAGGAATAGTAAAGCATTGTAAAGAAAATGAATGATGAAAGAGAGGTAGAGAGTGATAGTCCGCTTTTTGGTGTTTTCGGATTTACATTATGATTACATTTTTGATGCAGAGAGTCGTCTTGACGCATTAATAAGCAAAATCAGTGACAGTTCTTTACATCTGGATTTCGTAGTTTCTCTTGGAGATTTATGTTGCCCTATCAAGGAAAATAAGCCGATTATCAGAAAACTATATAACATGGGAATCCCTTTTTATTATTGTGTAGGCAATCATGATTGTGAGAACAGTAATTGGCAGGCAATCAAAAATTTTGCGGAAATTAAAAAGCCGTATTACTCATTTGTAGTGGATGAGATAAAGTTTATAGTATTAAACATATCCCGTTATTCCTCAATGTGAAATAGAATGGCTGATGGAAGAAATGTCCGAAAGAGATTTAAGATATGTGATTTTTTCGTATCATAGTCTGGTAAATAATTTTGATTTCAGAGGGGTTGTAAATAGAGAAGAAATAAGAAGTATATTGGAGAATAATAAAATTCTTTTGGCCATGAATGGCCACGACCATGGCAATGACTTAAAAACAGTGAATAATATCCCATATTTTACGGTTAACTCCACGTCATACATCTGGCATGGGAGGGAAACATATGCCTATTCAAAAGAGGCTCATAATAAATATCCGTTTTTAAAAAATGTGATTTTATACAAAACGCCACTTTACTGTATTGTTGAGATAGAAGAGACAGATATAAAAATACGTGGGACAAAAAGCGGATATCAGGTTATCACTCCTGAGGATGTGGGGATTGTTGACCGACAGTGGAATGGTGTATCCATAGAGCCTGAGATAATGGATTGGGAAAGGATATCGCGGTGAAGGATATTGATATGAATCACAAAAATGGTAAATGGGCAAGTCAAATATTGGAAAGCAGAAATAGCGAATGGATGTGGGGAGTTTTTCATTCATTAAGCCTGACTGCGGATAAAAAAGCACTTAAAACGGAACAGGCGATTCGTAGACTTAGAATCCTTGGATTTACGAAGGAGGATGAAGCGATTCAAATTGTTTTGGAGCGAATGTGCCAGTGTGTCAGCGGCAAGAGAAAGATAGATGATTATTTTGAAAAAAAGCATGACTGGCCTTTGTTTGAAAAGCTTATGCTTTCTGCATGGATTAGACTTTTTGAACCCGAAAACGAAATTGCCATGGGGGTTGCAGGGCAATGGGCATTTATAGCTGAGAGGGCATTTAGCAGTGGAAAGTATAATGAAAATGACGATATAAGGGCATTTTGTGAGCAATTTGGAAGAAAACCCAAAAGCGTATTTGAAACAGGCTTTGGTATGTTTTATCATGTAGTGTTATTGCAGGGCGTTTTATCCTCCGCAACGGAAAGTCTTTTATTAGATTATTATATTTCAAGGCCGGAAGGTATTTACTACATATACGATAAGTGTCTTGGTAATTTACCGGAAAAATTTGCATCCAGAGAAACAAGCTATTACTTAGCGGCAGTCGAGGCTTTAGCTGATTATCAGCAGGCGCGGGAAAAGCTGAAGTTTGTTGCAAAATGGCTTATTGCAAACAGAAATGAAAATGGGAAATGGGATTTAGGCGCAAACGTAAAGGATGGGGTATATTTCCCTTTGTCTGATTCATGGAGAAAGCAGGAATTCAGGATATCGGATTGCACAGAACGGATAAGCAGTTTGTTACAAAAGATTACAATAATGGAATAAAGAAAAGGGAACAAACAATTCAAATAAAGAAGAAAGATGGGCGGGAAATGATTTATCTTGCAGATATTACTCCTGATAACTGGAGATTGGAATTGAACGTAGCGGAATCACAGAAAACCTATGTGGCAAATTCTGCTGTTTTGCTGGCAAGGGCATATGCCTACCGGACTCAAAACAGCCGGGCCTTTATGGTCTGTGATGACAAAACTCCCGTGGGTATGGGCCTGTACTATGATTGCCCGGAACTGGATAGTTATGATTTCAGCCAGATATTTATTGACCAGCGTTATCAGGGCTGTGGATACGGTAAAGCCGCAATAAGGCTGGCGCTGGAGGAAATGAAAAAAGAGGGCAGGTATCGCAAGGTAGTCCTATGCTATATTGAGGGGAACGATGCTGCCAGAAAATTGTATGAACAGTTCGGCTTTGCAGAAACCGGCAAGGATGAGGATGAGATTGTCATGGAAATGAGGCTGAAGTAGGAACATGGAAAAAATAATGGTATTAGGAGCAAGCGGAACAGTAGGTGCAGCGGTTTTTCGGCGGCTAAGCCAACATAACATGTTTGATGTATACGGAACGTATTTCCGTAAAGAATCAGATAATCCCCGGATGAGATTTTTCTCTCTGGAAAATCATGAACAGCTGAATGATTTGTTAGAAGAAATTTCGCCGAATGTCATAATATCTGCATTGAGGGGAGATTTTGAAAGGCAGATAGAAGCACATGAGCTTGCAGCAAAGTATTTGCGGAACAATCAGGGCAGAATGCTTTATTTTTCCACGGCAAATGTTTTTGACGGAAATCTTGCTTCGCCTCATTACGAAAATGACTGTCCGATATCCGTCAGTGAGTATGGGCAGTTTAAAATCCTTTGTGAGAACAGGTTAAGGGAGATTTTAGGCAGTCAGGCAGATATATTGAGGCTTCCGTTTGTATATGGGAAAAATTCTGCCAGAATGTGTCAGGTTAAGGCCGGATGTGAGGCAGGCACACTGGATATCTATAAAAATTTCACATGCAATTACGTGACAGACGTTCAGATTGCAGATTATGTTGAATGGATTCTCAGGGAGGACAAAAAAGGAATTTTTCATATCGGTACGACAGATGTCATGGAGTATGAGGGTTTTGTTTCGCGGCTGATTAAAAGAATGGGCAGGGAATATCCCACGCTCCGTTACACGGATGGCGCCGGTATCATGGCGGTTCTGAGCCGGAGAGAAGATATTCCGCATAGGCTGAAATGGAATGTGGAAAATGCCATTGAGTATCTCTGTGGATAATACTGCATGGAGGGTTGTTAAGGAGAAACACATCAGAAACAAAGGCGAAAGGGCAGATAAATGAATACGGTAACAAAAAAGCAATATTTAGATAATCCATGCCGCGCAGCGTCTATTCCCTATTGGAAAGCAGTCTGTATTTCCGTACCGGATAACATGCTGGTTTTACATGACAGTGAGTTTTATACAGAGTTGCTGAAGCGATACATGGATGAACCATATTTTCGTTTGCAGCATCGTATGCATAAAGTAAAGCCAGCAGTATTGCCAGAGGGTTATTCTATTTGTGAGGCCTCTGTATCTGATTTTGTGAAGCATATCAACAATTGTTATAGCGATATTAGCATTACGGTGGCTGAAATGCAGAATTTTTTGACCAGAGAACAGTATTGTCCAAAACTGTGGCTGGCTGTCAGAGAAGATTGTCATGGTAAAATTGTGGCGACAGGTATTGCTGAGCTGGACTGTGAGATTGGTGAGGGTATATTGGAATGGATACAGGTTTCAAAGGGGTATCGCAGACGCGGATTAGGCAGTTATCTTGTATTGGAACTATTGTGGAGAATGCGGAAAGCAGCAAGTTTTGTTACAGTATCAGGAAAATGCAAAAATCCTGATAATCCGGAAGAATTATATCGTAAATGTGGTTTTGAAGGAAATGATGTGTGGCATGTTCTGAGGGAACATGAGTAAAATGATGAGAACAAATCGGGAGCGGGGGAAAATGACGGATTCTGACTATTGGCCTGACGCGCCTGTCCATAAAGCCGCTTATTTACACAAACTCTGCGTACGCCGCACGTTTGCCGGAATGGGCATTACCAAAATTATATTTGCTGCAATAAAAGAAGAATGTCTGAAACGCGGTCCGCTATCCCAACGGAAGAGCAATGGCACTCTATGAAATGAAAGTATAAAAACAGAATATGTCATAAGCGGCACGATTTGGAGGAATAACAAAAATGATGAAAAAGGGAGACAGGATTGGCATTGTCTGCTGTTCAAACGGGCAGAAGCAATCATATATTGAGAAAATAAAATATTTGGAAACTGCTTTGATAGAATTGGGGCTTCTTCCTGTTTTCAGCGATTGTATCTATGAAAAAGAAACTGTTTTTACAGGCACTGTCAAAGAACGTGTACAGGCGCTTATGAAATTTTACACGGATGACGGGATAAAAGGAATATTTGATATTTCAGGGGGTGATATTGCAAATGGGATATTGCCGTATCTTGATTATGATATTATTTCAAAAAGCTCTAAGGTTTTCTGGGGATACAGCGATTTAACAACCGTTATCAACGCCATCTATTCCAAAACCGGAAAAGAATCCGTATTATACCAGATTCGCAATCTTATCTATGATAATCGGGAAGAACAGCGCATAAATTTCAGAAATACCGTATTGCTTGGCGGAAATGACCTGTTTCGCATAAATTACCGGTTTGTGCAGCAAAAAGGAATGCGGGGAATTGTGGTCGGCGGCAATATCAGATGCTTTTTAAAACTGGCAGGCACAGAATTTATGCCGGATTTAATAGGGAAGATTTTGTTTTTGGAAAGTTATAGCGGAACAGTGCCCCAAATGGAAACCTATCTGCGCCAGTTACAGCAATTGGGGGCATTTGAAAAGGCGGCAGGTATTTTGCTGGGCACTTTTACCCAAATGAGCGCGGAAAAATGCATACCGTCTGTAGAAGCGCTTGTCTGTGAAATCGCAGGAAAAAATCTGCCGGTTGCGGTGACAGAAGATATAGGCCATGGAACCAATTCAAAGGGAATCATAATAGGGAAGGAATTATGTCTGGGTCAGGCATGATTCAGCAGATAAATTATAAGAGAAAACAGAAGGATGTATTAAATGAGATTTGCAATTGTTTCAGATATACATGGAAATTTGCCGGCATTAAATACTGTAATAGAAGACGCCGAAAAAAATGGTATTGACAGTTTTATTTTTGTTGGTGATTATTGCCTTAGTAATCCGTATCCGGATGAATGTATCTCCAGAATCAGAAATCTGGATAAGAAATATAGTATACGTGGAAATGAAGAAAAATATTTGGAGAATCTGATTGGCAAAGAACAAAGCGCCTGGACTGATGGGCAGATGCAGATTTCTTATTATTGTTATCAAAAAATAAGTTCTGATAATTTGAATTATTTATTGTCTATGCCGGAAATGATGCAGCTTGATATTAGTGGTATCACGTTACATTTGGCTCATTCATCTGAGAAATTTATCGCGGATTGTGAACATAGGGAATGGTTACCTAATAAAGTTGCCATGAGGTATAAAAACAGAAAAATTACTCAGACGGATTTTCAGGCTGATATAAATAAGTATTTTAACGAGGATAAGCAGTTTCGGGCAATTTTTGATGAATTGGAAAATGGAATCTACATTTTTGGACATTCACATATTCAATGGAATTATCAATCAGATGACGGCAAAAAAATACTAATCAACCCCGGTTCCTGCGGACTTCCTTTGGATTACATAGATACAGGCGTCCCTTACACCATTCTGGATATTTCAGATAAGGATAATATTATTGTAGACGAAAGACGTGTGCTATTTCATTTGGATAAATACATTGAAATTTTACGGCAAAGCGAACAATATGCCAAAGCCAATATTTGGAGTAAAGTGATTATAAAAGAATTGAAAACAAAAAGGGAACATTTATTTTTTTTCCTGAAATTTACGGAGGAGTATGCTGCTCAAATAGGAGATACAAAACGGCCTTTTTCTGTTTCCACATGGGAAAAAGCATATGAATTATGGAATGCTTCTCTGCATACATAAATTGCGGAGGATAGCGTGAGAAGAAGTTCTAGCCGCTTGCAGCAAAGGTTGCTTCACGGAGAACTTCTATGTCTCACGCTTGAGAAATGCCTGAAAAAGCGGCATTTTCCAGCGGAACTTTAGTTCCGTGGGATTTTGGGATTCCGCAAAGCGGAATCATGGAGGTTAGTATGTTTAAAGCAGTTATATTTGATATTGGACATACCTTGGTTGAGTACAAAAATCCAATGAACTGGTCTTTATTGTATAGACCGGCATTTGAACAGATTGCGTTGAAATATCATTATCATTTTTCGGAAGAGCATTACCAGAATGCCGGTAATGTGCTTACCAGATATAATACAAGAATACATCCGAGGGATTATGAAGTATCTTCTACGCAGATTTTTACTGAAATATTACATGGTATGGGTATAAATTTAGAAGATATGAAGCAAATCAAAGAAAGCTTTTATTCTTATTTCACGCAGGATTGTTCTTTATTTCCTGATGTTTTGCAGACAGTAAAAGCGCTTTCCGGGAAAGGAATAAAGCTGGGTACCTTATCAGATGTGGCATATGGCATGGATAATGTTTATGCACTGCAGGATATAGAGCAGATAATAAAATATATGGATTATCCTTTTACGTCCAATGACACCGGATATCGGAAGCCATGTACAAAAGGCTTGGAATTGTTGAGTGAGAAAATGCAGATTGCTTTACCGGAAATCGTGTTTGTGGGTGATGAAGAAAAAGACATGGTCTGCGCGGGAGAGGCCGGTGCATATGCGGTACTTATCAATAGGGACGGCATGATTAAAAATTTCGGACAGGACAAAACGCTCCATACTCTAACTGAATTACTTTCATTATTTTAAAGCAGGTGATTAAGCGCATATCTGATTAATGAGCAATTCCAATGGGTTGCAAAGAAAGATTTAAAATCAGGGCAGAAGTTTTTTTATGCTTTGGGAATTGAAGTAAACGAAGCTTCCTATTGGGGCAAAGGTTTTGGACGCAGGCATTGGCTGCTTATATACGTTATTTTTTGGACAACGGTCAGAGCGAACTTTATCTTCAGACGTGGTCCGGTAACTTTCGGATGCTGCGTTGTGCGGAAAAACTAGGGTTTATGGAATGTAACAAAATTGCCGGACTGCGCATTGTCAGAGGAGAAAAATATGACGGGCTTACATACCGGCTTAATGTCAAAAAATTTAAGGAGCAGGAAGAACACTGATATGAGTACAAACACAAAAGCTGCTAAGTTTCCAGTGAATTTGTTTTGCAGCCTGATGCTGTTAAGCTTTGTTCCGTTCATGTATACGCTTGTGAGGACAAATTTAATTGCAAACATTCCGATAACAGACGGATTGGGCATTGCAGGACATATTGAATGGTTTGATTTAATCAATGAGACGATACAGGCATTTCTAATTGTACCTTTATATGCATTGCTCAATAAATGTTTACATGACACAAGAAAATTGAAAGAACGGATTTTCCAGTCTTTTTTGATTGTCAATGTTATCTATATATTATTTTCTGTTATTGTACTGATACGTTGTGATGGCATTGTATCCACAATGGTTTCTGAGCATATGGATGAGGTGACAAGGTATCTGAAATTAGAAACGATTGGTTTTATTATCGGAAACATTGTCAGTTTCGTAAATGTGTTGTTCGTAGTTCTGGAAAAATCACTCTATGTATACGCTATGGTTGTTTTCAAAACAGTTTTTACAATAGTGGGGGATGTATTCCTGATTCCGAAATTCGGGGTGAATGGCGTGGCACTTTCCAATATAATGGTAAGTACAGTATGCGTTGTATTGTGTCTGATTGCCGTATTCAGGGAAAATCTGGTTACCATTTCTTTCCGCTTTGATAAAACTTTTGTCAAAGATTATTTTTTTATTGGTTTATTCAGTGGTTTTCAGATATTATTGGACAATATTATTTATTCTGCCATAGTATGTAAAATGGTTAATGAGGTGGCAGAGCAGGGGAATTATTGGGTGGCCAATAATATCATATGGGGCTTGATGCTGATTCCTATATCAGCCTTGGCAGAAATTATTAAGAAAGATTGTCGGGATAAACTGACTACGACAAAATTGAAACATTACAATACTGTGATAATTGTGACATTTCTTGCGTGGTTGTGTGCTATTCCCTTGTTAAACCCATTCTTAAAATATGTAATGGGAATTGAAAATTTTGAGGCAGTCCGGCGTATATTGCTGATTCTAATACCGTTTTACCTTGCATACAATTATACGGTTTTATTTGATAATCTGTTAATCGGTTATGGGAAAACCCAATACAACTTTGTCGTATCCGTAATCATTAATCTGATATATTATCCGATTATATATGGATTCACGTTAAAAGGGATATTCACTCCAAGTATTACTTTTATCTGTATGATGTTTGGTTTTGGTATGGCAGCGCATTTGGTTTGTAGCATCTTATGTTTCTTTATATACAAAAAAATGAGAAAGAAAGAATGAAAACGATGCGGTTTTGTACCAAAAGAATTTTATTTTCATAGTACAAAATAATATTTTTAAAAAATAGTACAGGTACTATTGACAAATCAGAACGGTACCTGTATATTATTAAATAAAAAAAGATACATGTACCAGTACAAAATAAAAGGAGCATGATATGGATGATATGTATACAGTTGTTTATGAAAAGCTCTCTACGCTGCAATGGCTCATGAAACGCCGACAGATGTTCAGTCAGGCGCAGTCAGGACCATTTGCCGATTCGACACGGGGGCAGGGGAGAATCCTTGCCATGTTGAAAATTCAGCCGGAAATTAAGACTAGGGAGCTGGCGTATCTGCTGGGCATTCGGCAGCAATCGCTGAACGAGTTGTTAAATAAGCTGGAAAAAAGCGGTCATGTGGAACGCAGACCGTTTGAAAAGGACAAACGGGTCATGGTTGTTCATCTGACGGAAAAAGGAAAAAATATTCAGCAGCCTGAAACAGATTATCAGGAAATTCTCGACTGCCTGTCACCGGAGGAATTGCAGCAGTTTGGGGAATATTTAGATAGGATTATTGCAGCGTTTGGAATACAGGAGGTTGATGACAGAGAGGAGGGTAATATAACAGACTGGATGGATATGGCAAGGGAGCGTATGGGCGGGGAACGGTTTGAACATCTGATGTCTATGCGGGAGCGGGCATTCGGTTCTTTTGGGAGAGGGAGAAGCCCGGCAGACATACCGGGAGCGGAACGCTTTTCACCGGATTATAACGGTTTCGTTCCGGACAGGGGAGGATTTGGCGGCAGGCCGGACAAATAAATAACTTAGAGGCACTATAGAATCTATAGCGATAAGTCCTATGGGAATAAACTCCATAGGACTTAATTTTTTGAACAGGGAGGAAAAACAATGAATCCAATGATAGAAGTAGAACATTTTTCAAAGACATACGGAGATTTCAAAGCAGTAGACGATATTTCATTTACTGTAGATGAGGGAAGCATCTTTGCGTTTCTCGGACCCAATGGCGCAGGTAAGAGTACCACAATTAATACTTTATGTACAATCTTAGATAAAACGGAAGGAAGTATTCGGATTAACGGGCATGATGTTTCCAAAGAAAAGGGGGCAGTCAGAAAAGATATTGGCATTGTATTTCAGGATTCCACGCTGGATGCCAAAATGACAGTGGAGGAAAACCTGAAATATCATTGCAGTTTTTATAAGGTTCCGAAAAAAGAGGTTACAGAGCGGATTGATTTTGCCCTTGACCTGGTGGAGCTCACAGATTGGAAAAAGGCGGTTGTAGGCAGTCTTTCCGGCGGGATGAAACGCCGTGTGGAGATTGCGAGAGGGCTTGTGCATTTTCCAAAGGTTTTGTTTTTAGATGAACCGACAACCGGGCTTGATCCGCAGACAAGGGAAAATGTATGGGAATATATTCAGAAAATGCAAAAACAAAAAAACATGACGATTTTTTTGACCACTCATTATATGGATGAAGCGGAGGTATGCTCTAAAATTGTGATTATGGACCATGGGAAGATTGTTGCATATGACACGCCGCAGAATTTAAAACACCAGTATACCGGAACGGAGGTTGATGCAACCTGTACGCAAACGGAAACCTTGGAAAATATATTGAAGGAGCAAAAGATTCCTTATGAGAAAGTAGAAAACAGGGTTGTATTCCACACAAAGAAAGCGTCTGATGCGCTTCATATTTTGTCAGATTGCAGAGATACAATTCTTGATTTTGAGGCAAAGAATGGAACATTAAATGAGGTTTTCCTCGCAATCACAGGAAAGGAGATTAGGCAGTCATGAATCCGGTTACAGCAATTATACAGAGGAATTTGTTAAATTATACCAGAAACAGGGGGAGGATGATTGGGAGCATTGTTATGTCCATGTTCATGTTGGTAATGTTTTCTTTTATGATGAAATCTTCCATGAGCGGCTTTGGCGAACCTATGAATTATCTGATTGCCGGCGTCATTATTATGACTGTTTTTCAGACGGGTATCAATAATTCATCAGATATTCTGTCGGATATTGCAGACGGATATATGAAAGAGGTTATGGTTGCACCGATTGCACGTTCCCAGATTTCTATAGGAAATATTATATCAGGAGCGGTTGTTTCTACTTTGCAGGGGACGCTTACCATGATAATCAGCCTGCTCATTGGATTTAAAATAAATGTGTTTCAGATTTTATTGCTGATTTTGGTAATGCTGGTTTCAGCAATGACCTTCAGTGCAGTCGGCTTGTTTTTAGCGACTGTTTCACGCAACTCCCCTTCGTTCCAGACCATAAGTTCCATGATTATGATGCCATTGACGTTTGTTTCCGGCGCATATATACCGACTACGATGATGCCCGGTTTTCTTTTGCCAGTCGTATATTTAAATCCGCTTACCTATGTGACGTCTATTTTCCGATATATTGCGCTTGGGGCATACAAAATGAGTTCTGCCGAACTTGTACGGGAGGGAATGGCATTTAGCATTCATGGGTTTACCATAACTCCGGTCATGGGGCTTATGATTACGGTTTTAATAGGAACGGTTTTCTTTGCGTTAAGTGTTGGAAAGTTTAATCAGGCAGATTTTTCCACAGTAAAAGTGGCAAGGACAATGCGGGGAGGCGGAGCGCCAAGATAAGGGTTCAAACTTCTATGTTTACATGTGTGAAAATAGTAGAAGACATTACAATCAAGTGATATAATGTATATATAGAGAGGCGGACAATAAGAATGGGGATGAAGCTATGGCAAAGGATACGCGTCTTGTTAATATCTACCTGAAGATACATCATAAAAAGAACCTGACGATGGATGACCTGGGGTATTTGGCGCAATATGATGAGGAATGTTTTGCAAAAACCTGTAAAAACGTGGTATATAACATCCCTGAAACACAGCCGCTCATGGAGCCTATTGTTTCGCAGGCGCCGAAAGACGAAACGAAGCCGGAGTTGTCCGAACGGCAGAAAATAGAACAGATTCTGGGAAATCTGGAACGCCTGGAAATGAATGATTTCCCTACTACAGGCGTTGATACGGACAGTGTAAAGAGTCTGCTCGGTAATTTGTTTATGGAATTATTATTTCCGCATAACGACAAAGAGATGTTTATTAATGTTGCGGAAACTGAAAATGGTTCTTTGTTTGATAAAAAGGCATAAATTTCTGTCAGATGGACGCTGTTGGCAGCAAAACGAACAGAAAAAGAATGAGGCTGTTGCAAAAGTAGATAAAAATCTACCTAAGCAGCAGCCTTATTCTTTCTTGACCCTAATCCGACTATATGTTAGAGTAAAAATATAAATAGTTGTAAGGGAGGTTACTACTATATGTCAGGAAGCGATTATCTGGAAAATCTGGGATTTTCCAGAAATGAGGCAAAGGTTTATACAACTCTTTTGAAGCACAAACAGCTAAACGGTTATGAAATTGCCAAATTATCCGGCGTATCACGGTCTTTGGTTTATGAGGTAATCAACCGTCTGGTGGGCAAGGGGATTCTTCTTCGATTGGAAGGTGAGCCAAATTACTATAAGCCGCTTGATTATGATAAGCTGATAAAGAGGATGAAGCAGGAAAGTGAGAATAATATAAACAGGGCGGAAGATTATTTGAAGAGTTTGACCGGGGAGGAAGAAAGCCGGGATTTTGTCATGAATCTGGTAGGTTTCGATAAGTTTATCAAAAAAGCCATGGCGTTAATAGACAGAGCCACAAGAGAAATATCCCTTTCTGTATGGAGCAATGAATTGGAACTTTTGCAGGACGCTTTAACCCGTGCCATGGAAAGAGGAGTAAAAGTTTATCTGTTTACCTTTGAAGAAGTGAATCCGAAGGGTGCTGTTCTTTTTTCCTATCGGATTAGCGACGCAGAAAAATTATTCCCATACCGCAGGATGACGTTGGTTGTTGATGGCGAACAGTGTCTGACCGGTGAAAACAACGGAGACAGAAGCATTTTCATTTACACAAGAAACCATGCTGTTGTTTCTCTTGCGACAGACGAAATTGTATTGAATATATTCTGGTACAAATATATGGAAAAACAGGGACTGCTTCGAAAAAAGAACAGCAGTGAAGATTTTTTACAGATAATTGAAACACTAGCAGAAGAACTGGGTATTAATGAGGATATGACAAAAAATCTCATGGTATATGAATTTCAAAGGAGGAAGTATTATGAAAGTGAAGGACATTGAAAGCCAAAGGGCTCGTGAAGCCAAAGAACTTATCAGACGGGAAAAACAGCTTCAAGCCAGAAACAATCGATTTTACATGATTTATCTCTTTATGGTGCTGTCTCTGATTTACATTATTGACGAGATTGCTTCTACCATTTCGATTCAGTTTCAATCCAATATCATCAACGAGTTTTTTGTGCAGAAAATGGGGATGGAGTATGGGGAAGGGCTATCCATTTCTTCTGCGCTTGGCTTTATTACATATCCTGTGACGCTGCTGATTGTATTCTACCGTCCGCTGGCCGACCGTTTCGGAAGAAAGCCCTTCTTGGTTATCAATACTTTTATGATGGGCCTTGGGTTGTTTTTGGTCTATCTTTCTGATAATATTTATGTATACATGCTTGGCGGAACCATTATGGGATTTATGGTTTCCCACGATATGCAGTGCGTATATATCCTGGAATGCTCCAGTGAAAAGAAGCGTGCCAGAAATTATGCCCTTATAAAGGCGGTGGCAATATTGGGAACATTGCTCATTCCACTTTTGCGGGAAACGCTTATGCAAAATAAGAGCGAACGGTGGCATCTGGTGTATCTGGTGCCTGCCGTCCTTGGTTTTGCATTGTCCTTTGTGGCGCTGTTGTTTGCCAAAGAAACAAACACTTTCCTGGTGAACAGGGTTAAATACTTAAAAACGCCAATCGAAGTCAGGGAAACACAAAGCCGGGAAGAGAAAAACAGCAATGCACAGGGCGGCATCATCCATGCAGTCAAATTTGCTTTCAAACACCGTCAACTGCGTTTTCTGATGCTTGCATGTTGTTTCTATTATTCTGCTTCCCTTGCTACGGCAACTTACAATACCGTAATGAAAGAATCCGCCCTGATGACGGAAGAAGCCATCACGATGGCGCTTTATCTTTATCCCGTAGGAAATGCATTGCTGACCTTTATCGCCGGGCTTGTTTCCGACCGATTTGGCAGGAAAGTGACTATCATTGCCATGTCCTGTTCCGCAGTGGTATGCTACAGCCTCTTTATTGCCGGTTCCATGCTGGGATGGACGCCATTGCTCACCGGATTTGCCATTGGCGGTTTTATGGGCAGTTATTGGGGGGCAGGAGATACTATCGGCGGGATTATGTTCTCGGAATCCGCACCAACCAATCTGCGTTCTTCCGTTACCGTAATCAATACGCTTTTAAACGGCATTATCGGCGGACTGGCTACTATTGTAACCATTATCCTGCTCCCCCTTATTCCCAAGGCAACCTTTGGATATATGTATCTGGGGCTGACGGTTCCGGGACTAATCGGTGCAATCTTCATTATATGGAAATATGTCGGTGAAACCAGGGGACTGGATTTAAAGAAGGTTACCGGTGCAGAATGGGATAAAAAATAATCTTATTACTATCCGTAAAAGACGCGGAAGTGGAATCGGAGGAAAATATGAATCTGGAATTATTTACTGTAAACCCGGGTGAGAACCCGCTGGACAATCTCAAGGATAATTGCGGTTTTGCAGGTATTTTTAAGTCAATCGGAATCATTGGTGATTCCCTGTCATCCGGAGAATTTGAGTATCACGACAAAGACGGAAATATTGTCTATCACGATATGTATGAATATTCGTGGCCTGCGGTTCTGGAGCGGTTAACGGGAACTGCCTGTCACAACTACTCCCGGGGCGGCATGAGTGCAAAGGAGTTTTATGAAAGCTGGGCAGAGCAAAACAATTTCTGGCAGTGGAATCAGGCGTATATTATTGCTTTAGGGAATAATGATGTGTTTGTCCTCAATCATCCCATTGGCAGCGCAGAGGATATTCATCCTGATAATCCGAAAGCCAATCCGGATACCTTTTTCGGCAATATGGGCCGCATCATATCCAGGTTAAAGACCATTGAAAAAGACGCTCGTATCTTTCTGGTATCCATGCAGAGGAGAGGCGAAGCGGAGGGAGACCCTGTTATCTGTGCCGTAGCGGAGGAGATGAAGAAAATCTGCGGAATGTTTTCCTTTACATATTTAATCGACATGTCACATTACGGGCCGGTCTATGATGAGGAAATGAGAAAAACCTTTGCCATGGGATTCCACCCCAACGCCATGGGTTATTTCAGCTATGCATTGATGATAGGAAATTACATGGACTATATCATCCGCTGCAATCCCAAAGATTTCTTTGAAGTGCCGTTTATCGGTAAAGGCTATAAGAATAAGGACGTTATCTATTAAACATATTTCAATGTATGGATTGAAAAGGAGATGACAAATGGGCATACAGGATTTTCTTAACAGCAGTAACGAACGTATGAACAAACAGCTTTTGTTTACGGCCAATATTGATAAGATGACTGCGGTTCTGCGCCGGACAATGCTGATTGATAAAAGCCGGAGAGAAAATGATGCCGAACATTCGTGGCATATTGCGGTTATGGCAATGCTGTTTACGGAATATGCAATCGAACCGGTTGATATCGGCAGGGTCGTTCAAATGTGTGTGGTTCATGACCTTGTTGAAATAATTGCCGGTGATACTTTTGCCTATGACGCGGAAGGAAATATAGATAAAGAAGATAGGGAAAAAGCGGCGGCTGACAGGTTATTTTCGGAAATTCCTGAGGAACAGGGAAAATTACTCCGCAGTTTTTGGGAGGAATTTGACGCAATGGAAACCGCAGACGCCAAGTATGCCGCCTGCATGGACCGGTTACAGCCTTTTTTACACAATACCCTCACTGACGGACATACCTGGGTGGAAAGCCAAGTGAATCGTGCAGTTGTGGAAAAAAGAATGGCAATCGTGAAAGAGTTTATGCCAAAAGTGTATAAATGGGTATCAGATAATCTTGACAATGCAATCAGCAAGGGGTGGCTTAATCCATGAGCGAAAGCAGAACATGCAACAGAAATATTGCATTTTGCACCCCAGACGTGATTTTCTTTCTTAATATTTTTTTGTAAAATAGGCATAACAGGAGTGTAATACGATAATGACTACCGGTGAAAAACTGGCAATGCTTCGCAGGCAAAAAAATTTAACGCAGGAACAACTGGCAGAATTATTGAATGTATCCCGCCAGTCTGTATCACGCTGGGAGATGAATCAGGCATTTCCGGAAACGGAAAAACTGATTTTATTAAGCAGGATATTTTCCTGCAGCGTCGATTTTCTGTTAAATACCAGTCCTGAGAAAGAAAAGAATAGTTCGGATATTACGGCAGAAGGATGCGCGTCCTTTATGCGGGAATGCGGTTACTTTTTTCTGGCGACATCCGTTGAAGACTCTCCCAATCTTCGGCCTTTCGGCATGATATGCGCCGGTGAAAACTGCTTGTTTTTTGTCACAGACAAACGGAAGAGCGTATGTATGGAGCTGGAAAAGAATGCGAAGGTTTCTCTGTCCGGGTATCAGCCGGATACCGGCAAATGGCTTCGTATCAGCGGGACCGCCATAGAAGACACGACGCAAAAAAGCAGGGAAATGGTATTGTCTGAATATCCGGTACTGTATCAGAAGTTTCCGAAAGGACAGGAAATTTTTATGACAGTTTACCGTATTTGCCTAGATAACGCAAACATTCATTTGAGATAGGAGAAAAGAGGAAAAACATGGAAAAATTATCAACAGAAGCCGAAGCCGTATTAAAAGAACGTTTTGGAAGAGATTGTATCATTTCCCTTGCAACAGTGGAAGACGGACTTCCCTATGTACGTAATGTAAATGCCTATTATGAAGACGGCTCTTTTTATATCATCACATACGGACTTTCCAATAAAATGCGCCAGATTGGCAAAAATCCCAATACAGCCATATCAGGAGACTGGTTTACGGCTCATGGACAAGGCGTTTCTCTCGGCTACTTTGGAAAGAAAGAAAACGCCGGGATAGCAAGTAAACTGGAAAAAGTATTTTCAGAATGGATTCATAACGGACACAATAATTTTGAGGATGTCAACACCTGCATTCTCCGCATCCGCCTGACGGACGGAATACTGTTCGACCATGGCACAAGGTATGATATAGATTTTACATCTGATGTGGAAAAGTAAAGGATAAGTAAATGCTGATTTCATAATATGATACCATTAATAAATTGATAGTATTTGCCCTTGTTTTTGCTCTTGTATGCAAAAACAAGGGCAAACTTTTTTACCATTGAAACTATACATTAAAAGTGATATATTAGCTAATAAGATTAGCTAAATAGCAGAAAGGATTAATTACATGAAAATTGGATTGGATAAGACGAAGATTATTAAAACAGCAGCAAGACTGGCAGATGAAAAGGGTATAAACAATATAAGTCTGAAAGTATTATCAACTGAATTAGGAATAAAATCCCCCTCTTTGTATAAGCACTTTAACGGTGGACTGGAAGAGCTGAATAAAGAGTTGATGTTGTATGGCTGGCGTTCTTTGGAATGCGACATAACGAAAGCAGCCATAGGGAAAGCAAAAGATGATGCGATAAAAGAGATGTGCTATGCTTATCGAAACTTTGTAATGAAACACAAAGGATTGTTTGAAGCTATGGAGTGGTACAATATGTATCAATCAGAGGAACATCTTCAGGCAACAAAAGGAACAGTAACCGTTTTGTTTCAAGTGCTTGAAGCTTACGGATTGACGGATGAACAAAAAGTACATATTGTACGTTTTATCCGGGGTTTTTTACAAGGATTCTTATCTATTGAGTGCCACGGAGGATATGGTAACCCCGTACCGTTAGATGATACATTTGATTATGCATTAAATACAATATTAAGAGGTATTAGCGATTTACACAAAGGAGACGCAGAATGAAACAAATATTGAAAAATATCAGCCCATTTAACAGCCGGACAGAGATGCCGAAAGCACTATTCGTTATAAAGAAAATTCTAGCATTCTTTTTATGTTACATAGCAGGATTATTTATTGCCGAGGGTATTGTCATTATTTTGCATCTTTTACTTGGCAAAAATATGTTTGAGGGAGAGATGTTTGATGCAAAGACAATTACGCTGATTACATATTACGGCTATATCGTTGTGGCGGGTGTTACAATCATTTATTGGAAACTGATTGAAAAAAAGCCCTTGTCCGAAATGGGAATTACCAAACACTTTGGAAGCTATTTTATCGGTGCGGGTATTGGTGTCTTTCTGCTTTTTATTTCTGTTGTTGCTATCGTCTTTACTGGTGCAATAGAATTTTATGGAATTTTTGAAAATATTGACTGGCTTATGATATTTCTTCTGATTGGCGGTTTTATCATTCAGGGAGCAACCGAGGAAATACTTTGCCGGGGAATTGTCCTGCACGCTCTCAAAGAAAAAACTTCTCTTTGGATTGCAGTGACTGTAAGTACAATTGTGTTTATTTTGCCCCATGGACCTGCTTTGTTTGAGGGTGAAATTGTTTATGGGATGATTGGTGTTTCTAACCTTATTTTTATATCTATTATCTTTTCAATGCTGACAATTCAGTGCAAGAGTGTTTGGGCGGCTTGTGGTTTGCACTCTTTCTGGAATGCTATCCTGTATAGTGTTATGGGGTTGAATTTGAGTGGAAGTAATGAAACGGTTACTGCTGTTTTGAATATGCAATCCTTAGGCTGCAATATATGGAACGGAGGTGCATACGGGATTGAAGCCAGTATCATTACCGGCGTAGTGCTTTTCGCTGCCGCTGTATTTATTTGTTATCTGAATAAAAAGAAAAACAGGTAGAACCATTTTTTTATTTGTAAAATACGAATTGGGTGCTTATAATAACAATTAATATACTGGTTTGATATTCCGCAGGGCAAAATCATGGGAAAAATTTTTATGAATTTGCAGCGGAATATGAAAAGAGTATTAAATAATTGCAAAAGTGTGTCATGAAAACAAAAATCATGTTATCATAAGTGTGAAACGGGAGGAAATAGGAAATGTACAATGATTTATTTTCGATAGGACCCTTGACTGTACACGGATACGGTCTCATGATAGCAATCGGCGTCCTTACGGCGCTTTTTGTAGGGGAGGCAAGGGCAAAAAAACGCGGCATGAACGCAGATGTCCTGTATCCCATGACTTTTTTATGTGTGGTTTTCGGTTTTCTTTCTGCCAAGCTTCTCTATTGCATTGTAGAATGGAAAACATTTATAAAAGAGCCTTTGAGCCTTCTTTCCAGCAACGGTTTTGTGGTATACGGGGGCATTATAGGCGGTGTAGCCGCCGCTTTTCTTTATTTTAAGATTAAAAAACTGGATTTCTGGGAATATTTTGACTTGGTGCTGCCATCGGTTGCGCTGGCGCAGGCATTTGGCCGGATTGGTTGTTTTCTCGCTGGCTGCTGCTACGGACGGGAAACGGATTCCTTTATAGGCATCGTCTTTACCCACTCCGATTTTGCACCAAACGGAGTGAAACTGATTCCGACACAGTTGATATCCAGCGCAGGCATGTTCCTTATTGCGGGTATTTTATTCTGGTATGCAAAAAAGGAACGAAAAAAAGGCACAGTCGGGGCCTTATACCTGATTCTTTACAGTATCGGCAGGTTTTTTGTGGAGTTTCTTCGTAACGACTATCGGGGAGAAGTGGGGATTTTCTCCACATCACAGTTTATTTCGCTGTTTATGCTGGCGGCAGGAATCTTTTTGTTTGTCAGCAAAAAAAGGAGTGAAGAAAAGTAATGGGTGCATTCGTTGAATTTCAGAATGTAAAAAAAGTCTATAAGACGGGGGAAGTGTCCATAGAGGCGCTTCACGATGTGAATTTTGAGATTGAAAAAGGCGAATTTTGCGTTATTGTAGGAGCATCCGGTGCAGGGAAAACTACGATTTTAAACATATTGGGAGGCATGGATTCCCTGACGGAAGGAAAGGTGTTTCTGGACGGGGAAGAGGTTTCCGCATACAATAAAAGGCAGCTTACTACATACAGAAGGCATGATGTGGGATTTGTTTTTCAGTTCTACAATCTTGTGCAGAACTTGACGGCGCTTGAAAATGTGGAACTGGCGGCACAGATTTGCAAAAATCCTCTGGATGCCGCTGAGGTAATGGCCGAGGTGGGACTGAAAGAGCGCTGCAACAATTTTCCGGCCCAGCTTTCCGGCGGGGAGCAGCAGCGTGTTGCCATTGCAAGGGCGCTTGCCAAAAACCCAAAACTGCTTTTGTGCGATGAACCTACCGGCGCGCTGGATTATAACACAGGCAAGGCGGTATTAAAGCTTTTGCAGGATACATGCAGGGAAAAAGGAAAAACAGTGGTTGTCATTACCCATAACCAGGCCCTGACTGCCATGGCTGACAGGATTATTACCGTAAAAAACGGCACCATCCGAAGCATGGTGAAAAATGAGGAAATTATAAATGTAGAAGAGATTGAATGGTAAACAGGGATAGAAAACATATTTTTTTCTAAAGGAGAAATGTGTATGAAGTCTATGATGAGAAAGACAACATTGCGGGAAATCAGGCAGAGTTTTGGAAGATATTCTGCCATTCTGGCAATTGTTGCGCTCGGAGTAGGCTTTTTTTCAGGCTTAAAGGTAACCAAGGACGCCATGATGGTTTCAACGGAGGAATACCTGCAAAATCACCAGCTTTTTGATTACAGGCTTTTGTCCACCTTGGGTTTTGAAGAGGAGGATGTGGAAGCGCTCTCCCAAAAGGAGGACGTACGGGCCGTTACGGGCGCCATGTCCGCCGATATTATCTGTGAAAACGCACAGGGAAGCGACATGGTTATCAAGGCACATTCTTTGACAGACAATATAAACGGCGTCGAAGTTGTGGCAGGCAGAATGCCCCAAAGCGCCGATGAATGTGTGGTGGATTCCAATCTTTTTTCCGAAAGTGCGGTCGGCTCAAAAATTGTATTGTCTGAAAGCAATGAACAGGAAGATTTGGATAATTTTGCATACAAGGAGTACACCATAACCGGAATTGTGCAGTCTTCTTACTATATCCAGTTTGAACGTGGAAATACTTCGCTTGGAAACGGCAGAATCAGCGGTTTTATCTACCTGCTTCCTGAAGGGTTCCGAATGGAATATTATACGGAAATATTTGTAAAGTTTGACGAGGATTACGGTATTTATACAGAAGATTATGACGCTTTCATGGAAGAAAAAGAAGCGCCTTGGGAATCTTATTGCGAAGAGCAGGGCGAGCGCAGATACCAAAAGATATATACGGAAGCCATGGAAGAACTGACGGACGCGGAACGCGAACTGGACGAAAAACGTGCAGAGGCAGAGGCAGAACTGAAGGACGCTGAAAAGGAACTGACAGACGCCGAAGAAGAAATTGCAGATGGCGAAAAAAAGCTGGCGGACGGAGAGAAAAAGATAAAAGACGGGAAACGGGAACTGGAAGAAGGAGCGCAGGAAATTGCGGACGCCGAGGTTACCATTGCCGAAAAGGAAAAAGAACTGGAAGAAGGCAAGCTGACCATTGCCGACAACGAAGCGCTTCTGGAAACAAAAAAAGCAGAATATGAAAGCGGTCTTTCCGCCTACTATTCGGGGAAGGCACAGATAGAGCAGAAAAGACAGGAACTGGCGGCGGCTGATGCACAGATAAAAGCAGCGGAGGCAGAACTGCAAAAAGCGCAGGAGCAGTTAGCAGCCATGGAACCTTATATACCTTACATGAAGCCGGAAGAACTGGCTGCATATGAGCAGGCCAAAGCAGAATTGGAAGCCAATGCCCGTGTGCTGAGTGAAAAAAAGGCACAAATTGCAGGCGGCCTCGCACAGTTAAACGAAGCAGATTCCCAGCTTAACAACGCTTATGCCCAGCTGCAAAGCGGCGCATGGCAGATAGCGGATGCGGAAAACAAAATCGCAGCGGCAAAACAGCAGATTACCGACGGGGAGGCGGAGCTTGCAAACGCAAAGACAGAACTGGCAGAAGCAAAAACCGAACTGGAAAACGGCAGGAGAGAATTGGAAAAATCCAAATCCGAGATTGCAGATAAAAAACAGGAGCTTCTGGACGCCAAAGAAGAACTGGAAAACGGATGGGCTGAATATCATGACGCCCTTGCGGAATTTGAAGAAGAAATAGCAAATGCAGAAGAGGAATTGGAGGGAGCAAGGGAGGACATCGCTTCCATAAAAAAACCGGATACCTATGTGCTTGGAAGAAACACCAATATAGGCTATGCCTGTTTTGAGAACGACTCCAATATAGTGGAAGGCATTGCAAATGTGTTTCCGGTTTTCTTTTTCCTTGTGGCGGCGCTGGTATGCATGACAACCATGAACCGCATGGTGGAAGAGCAGCGGACGCAGATTGGCGTGTTGAAAGCCCTTGGATACGGTGAAGGCAGAATCATGGGCAAGTTCCTGTTTTATTCCGGCAGCGCAGCCCTGATTGGGAGTGTGACAGGTTTTCTTTTGGGAACACGCCTGTTTCCCCTTGTTATATGGAATGCCTATGGCATTATGTACAGCATGGGTTCCCTGGCTTATCTGTTTGACTGGAAGCTGGCGGTAATTTCCCTGGTTGTGGCCCTGCTTTGTTCCATGGGAACCACATGGTTTTCCTGCCGTCATGAAATGAAGGAAGTTGCGGCCGGCCTGATGCGGCCCAAAGCGCCAAAGGCAGGAAAACGGGTATTTCTGGAATATGTTCCTTTTCTCTGGAAAAGGCTGAAATTTTTGCAGAAGGTATCCGTTAGGAATGTGGTACGGTATAAAAAGAGGTTTTTCATGATGGTAATCGGCATCAGCGGCTGCACCGCGCTGCTTTTGACCGGATTCGGCATAGAAGATTCCATAGCGGACATTGCCGCCCAGCAGTTTGGGGAAATCCAGGTTTATGACCTTGGCGTTACCCTGCAGGACGGCAAAACCGGGACAGCGGACGGAAAGGTACAGCCTGTTTTGGAATCGTTGGACGCACTTGGCGGAAATTATCTGTTTTCTTTTGAAAAGTCCTTGGATTTGGAGGTCAACGGACAAATCAAAGCCATCAATCTGGTATTGGTGGAGCAGCCGGAAAGAATAGGCGAATTTATCGATTTGCATACGGCAGAAGGAGAAGCGGTTGCATATCCGGGGGTTGGTGAAGTAGTGTTATCCAATAAAATTGCGGATATTTACGGCATACAGGAAGGGGATACCATTCTGCTTCGGGATGAAAACAGAAAAACAATAGAGGCAGCCGTATCCGGCATCGTCCAGAACTTTGTGTATGACTATGCCTACCTGCATCCGCAGACCTACAGGGAACAGATAGGGGAAGTGGAATACAAAAACCTGTATGTAAACCTGCCGGAAGAGGCAGACGTGCATATGGTAAGCGCCTCCCTGATGAAAGAAGACAACGTAGCCGCCGTGGCAGTCAACGAAGACACCATGCTCCGTTTTTCAAGCATGATGGACAGTCTGGACTATATTGTACTGGTGGTGCTTTTGTGTGCGGCAGCGCTGGCCTTTATCGTGCTCTACAACTTAAATAACATCAACATCACGGAACGCGTCAGGGAAATTGCAACCATAAAGGTACTGGGCTTTTACAAAAAAGAAACCGCTGCCTATGTGTTTCGGGAAAATATGGTGCTTACAGGCGTCGGCTGCTGCGTCGGCCTGGTTTTGGGGAGGTTTCTCCATGCCTTTGTCATGAGTCAGATAAAAATCGACGTGGTTTCCTTTGACGTTCGCATCAAAGTCATCAGTTACCTGTTCAGCGTCATTCTCACCTTCCTGTTTGCATGGCTTATCAACCTGCTCATGTCAAGAAAACTGGAAAAAATAAGCATGACCGAGTCCCTGAAATCAGTAGACTGATTCATTATAAAATCTTTTCTTGACATATATAGGTAATCTATATATAATACATTATATAGGCAGCCTATATATGAATCGGAAAGGAGAAAATACGATGGCAATTGATAAAAGTCTGGTATCCGGAAGCATGACCATGCTCTTATTAAAGCTTCTGGAAGAAAAAGACATGTACGGTTATGAGATGATAGAAACCCTGGACAGTCAGTCAAACAATGTATTTGAATTAAAAGCAGGCACCCTGTATCCGCTTCTACACGGTATGGAAAGCAAAGGACTGGTGGAGGCATATGAAACGGACGTTTCCGGTAAAACAAGGAAATATTATCATATTACCAGGGCAGGAAAAAAAACGCTTGCTGAAAAAAAAGCCGAGTGGAACCGTTATGCCGGCGCCGTAAACCATGTGTTGGGAGGTGCCATCTATGCGGGAAACTGAATATCTGGAAGCGGTAACGAACCAGATGCGCTGCAAAAGGGCACGGAATCTGGTTGCGGAAGAATTGGGACAGCACATTCAGGACCAGGCGGCCGCATACAGGGAGTTGGGAATGGGGGAAGAAGAGGCCTTAAAAAAAGCCGTGGAACAGATGGGGGACCCGGTTAGCGTGGGTACGGACATGGACAGCATCCACAGACCGGAGACAGACAGGGGTACTTTTTTCTTTATCTGCTTTATGAGTGTGTTTGGCGCTTTCTGCTGGATTCTTCTGGCGGGAAAGAATATGCCGGAGGATACTTCCTTTTGGGATATCGGCGCTTTTGTGAAGCTTTTGTTCACCGGCTGTCTGCCGGGCATTTTATTCATGTGGATGGTTATGCGGCTGGATTATACAAGAATAGGCCGACATCCGTTTGCTTTTGCCCTGATACTGACAGGGATTATGTGGGGATATAATATATGGTCGGGATATCCCGGAAACGGAAAATACGGCATGAATTATCTGTTCCTTGCTTTTGCCTTGTTTTTATTCGGCGCAGCCGTCCATGCAATGGCAGGAAAAGGGTATAAAGGCATTTTTCTATGCCTTTTTTGGCTCTTTGTGCAGACGGTTGTATTTTCCGTTATTTCAAGACAGCCCATAAATGTATGCAATTTTTTCCTGACCGGAACAATCGTCATGAGCATTGCCGCTTGGAAGGGCTGGTTTGGTCCGGCCAGAAAAAAAGCGCTTTTAAGCGTATGGGGAAGCATCACCGTGCCTGCTGTCTTTTTGCTGCTTGCAGAAGCTTTTGCTGACGGTTACCGGTGGAGAAGGATACAGGGATGGCTTCTGGCTGCCGATTCCGAGATTAATTATCTGCTTTCCGGGATACAAAAAGAGGCGGCAGGGGCAGGCCTTTTGCACGGAACGGGGAGCCGGATGGCTGTACACAATCAAAACGAGTATTTTCTAATCAGCCTGATTGCACAGCATGGGTATCTTGCCGCTTTCCTCGTAACAGCGCTGTTTGGTGTGCTGGCTTTTCGTTTGCTGAAAGGGATTGCGCAGGCCAAAAACCATCTGGGCATTTTGATGGGTGCAGCAGCCGTGTTTTCCCTGATGCTTCCTGCTTTCGAGCATCTGCTGTATAATGTCGGATGGATTCCCGCCGGTTCTCTGGTTTTGCCGTTCTTTTCCGCATCCGGCGCAGACGTCGGCCTTCAGGGAAGCTATTGCACGGGAGCCGTGCTGGCATATTATGCCGCAATGGGAATCTGCCTGTCCGTTTACCGGATAAGGAACGTTGTTTCCAAAGGGAGGGTTTGCTATGAGAATGTATGACTTGATAATGAAAAAAAGGGATGGTTACGCGCTTTCCGATGATGAAATCAATTATATGGTAAATGGATATACGGATGGCAGCATACCGGATTACCAGATGTCCGCCATGATGATGGCGGTTTATTTTCAAGGGATGAACGAAAAGGAAACGCTTGCCCTTACCATGGCAATGGAAAAAAGCGGGGATGAGCTTGATTTAAGCATGATTAAAGGAATCAAGGTGGATAAGCATTCCACGGGAGGAGTAGGGGATAAAACCTCCCTTGCGCTTGCCCCCATGGTAGCCGCCGCCGGTATCCCTGTTGCAAAAATGAGCGGCAGGGGATTGGGGCATACGGGCGGAACCATTGACAAACTGGAAAGCTTCCCCGGTTTTTCCACGGAAATCAGCACGGAAAAGTTTGTGGAAAACGTGAACCGCATCGGCATCGCCATTATGGGACAGACTGCCAGCCTTGCCCCGGCGGATAAAAAGCTGTATGCCCTCAGGGACGTTACGGCAACGGTGGATAATATGTCCCTGATTGCCAGTTCCATCATGAGCAAAAAACTGGCGGCAGGGGCGGACGCCATTGTACTGGACGTAAAGACGGGAAGCGGCGCTTTCATGAAAAAAGAAGAAGACGCTTTTGCCTTGGCAAGAGAGATGGTAAAAATCGGAAACGGCGCCGGACGGAAGACGACCGCCATCGTATCCGATATGGACCAGCCCCTTGGATTTGCAATCGGTAATGCACTGGAGGTGGAAGAGGCCATAAACACTTTAAAGGGAAATGGCCCGGCGGATTTTCTGGAGCTTTGCCTGACGCTGGGAAGCCGGATGTTAATAGCCGGCGGAAAGGCAGACGGGGAAGAAGAGGCAAGACAGCTTCTTTTAAATACCATCGAAGAGGGAACAGCCCTGAAAAAGCTTGCGGAATTTGTGGAAGCACAGGGAGGGGACGCGTCCGCAGTTTATGACACCTCGCTTCTTCCCAAAGCCTCCCTGCAAAAGCGTCTTTATGCAGACGCAGAAGGCTATGTGAGCCATATAGCCTGTGACGAGGCAGGCATCTGTTCCCTGCTTTTAGGCGGCGGAAGGGAAACAAAAGAAAACAGCATCGACTTGTCCGTGGGGATTGTCCTTCAGAAAAAAGTGGGGGATTATGTGAAAGAAAACGAGTGCCTGGCCATCCTTTACGCCAATGACGCAGATAAATTATCCGCAGCCGGTAAGCGTCTGCAGAGGGCATTTCAAATTGCTCCCCAAAAGCCCGAAAAGAAGCCTTTTATCAGGGGGATTATTACATAAGGGCAATTTGGCAGGCATGATATGGCGGCGGTCAGAATATAGTGTAATATGAAAAAGACAAGAAAACAAAACACATCCATACAAAAAGAATCCAAAAAAGAACTGCTGGTAGAGTCATTGAAGCTGCCAAAGGATATGATGATGGGGGCCTTCATGCTGTCCATGACCGGGAACAGGGAGGCCTTTATTGAGAATTACAGGGGAATACTGGAATATACCGACACCTGCATCCTTCTGCAGACAAAAAGCGGGCAGGTCCGCTTTGAAGGCAGCGGGCTTACGATTGAGTATTATACCAATGAAGATATGAAAATCAGCGGATGCATTGCAAGCGTAATATTCGGATAAGGAGCGGTACCTGTGATTGGAGTACTTAAATATATCAGGGGATATGTATTAATTAAAGTATGGGGGTTTGCACCGGAGCGTTTTCTAAACCTGTGCAGCAACAAAAATATCCTTCTTTGGGACATTAAAAAGGAAGACGATATTTATTACATGTACATAAGCCTTGCAGGTTTCAGAAAATTAAAAGGAATTACACGTAAGACCAGAACCAGGGTAGCCATTCTGAAAAGATTCGGACTACCCTTTTTAATACCGAAAATTTTTGCGAGAAAAGTATTTATTGTGGGACTTTTTGCCGCCTGCTTTTTCTGGTTCTGGTCTTCTTTGTATGTTTGGGAAATCAGGCTGGAAGGGAATCTTGCCATAACCGAGGACGTTTTTCTGGAATTTCTGGACGAAAAGGGCATCCGGGTAGGAGTAAAAAGCAGTGGGGTGGATATTGAACAGTTGGAAAAGGATATCCGGAAAGAATTTCCCGAAATCACATGGACTTCCGCAAAATTGTCAGGCACAAGCCTGATTATCTCCATCAAGGAAAGCGACGCCATATTATCCCCCATGCAGGAACATACATTTTCCGATTTATATGCCGATAAAGAGGGCGTCGTCGTGTCCATGATTGTCCGCTCCGGTGTTCCGCAGGTCAAAATAGGGGATGTCGTGGAAATGGGAACCCTGCTGGTTTCAGGCAGTGTTCCGGTTTACAATGAAGACGCCACTGTCAGAAAATATCAATACACCCGCGCCGATGCGGACATTTATATTGAACGGATAGAAAATGTATACGAAACGCTGCCGTTTGACTACATCAAAAAAGTATATACGGGAAGGGAAAAGAAAAAATATTATCTGGAATGTTCGGGTAAAGAACTGATTCTCGGAGGGGAGGCCGGTTTTTTAAATTATGACATCGTGGTCAGTAAAAAAGAAGTCAGTCTGTTAAAGGGACTCACCCTTCCGGTTACTTTCGGTACTTATCTGTATCGGGAGTACCAGAATGTAGAGTGTTCTTATACGCTTGAAGAGGCAGAAAACCTGTTAAAAGAAAAATATTCGGCAATTCTTGCAGATTTAGAAGAAAAAGGGGTACAAATAATTGAAAAAAATGTTAAAATAGATACTAGCAGCGGCGTCTGGATTTTACAAGGGGAGTTACGGGTCAAGGAAAAGGTAGGCTATGAAGTGCCGATTGACGGGCAAATCCCGGAATATATTCCGGAAGCCGGAACTATAGAAGCGGAGTGACAGCATGAGTATAACAACCTATTCCATGGAAATTCCTGTGGAACATATGCAGAAAATATTCGGAAGGAACGACCGGTTTCTGGAAAAACTGGAACACGAACTGGAAGTAAGCATTGTCGACCGAAACGGGGATATTAAAATTACCGGTGAAGAAGCAAGGGTAAAAAAATGCGTTAGTATTCTTTCACAGCTTTTTGAAGTTTCCAGCCGGGGCAGTGAAATTGAAGAACAAAAAGTAGATTATGCGCTTTTGCTGGGACAGGAAGAAAAAGAAGAAAGCCTTTCCCAGATAGATGAGGACCTTATCTGCCATACCATCAACGGCAAACCCATAAAGCCCAAAACCCTGGGGCAGAAGCAGTATGTGGACGCCATCCGAAAAAATATGATTGTGTTCGGCCTCGGTCCCGCCGGTACCGGCAAGACTTATCTTGCCATGGCCATGGCGATAACCGCATTTAAAAAAGATGAGGTAAGCCGCATCATTCTGACAAGGCCTGCCATAGAAGCAGGGGAAAAGCTGGGGTTTCTGCCGGGAGATTTGCAGAGTAAGGTAGACCCATACCTGCGCCCCCTGTATGACGCACTGTATCAGATTATGGGCGCGGAGAGTTTTGCCAAAAATATGGAAAAAGGCTTGATTGAAGTTGCACCTTTGGCTTACATGAGGGGCCGTACCCTGGACAATGCTTTCATTATTCTGGATGAAGCGCAGAACACCACACCGGCCCAGATGAAGATGTTCCTGACGAGAATCGGCTTCGGCTCCAAAGTAATCGTTACGGGTGACGCCTCCCAGAAAGATTTGCCGAAAGACGCCTTATCGGGACTTGACATTGCAGGGCGGGTATTAAAAAATATTGAGGATATTGCATTCTGTAACCTGACAAGCAAGGATGTAGTCAGACATCCGCTGGTACAGAAGATAGTAAAGGCATACGAAGACTATGAGTCAAAAGAAAAATATAAAAACAGGGAACCCAGAAAAAATGCCAGAAAATAAGAAAAAGAGTATTTTTAACGCTTTCAAAACTTTCCTGATTTCAGCAGTGATATTTTTAGCGACGGTTCTGGCTGTTTTCTTAATCAGCCTGCTGAAGGGAAACGATATGACAGGAATCATCCGGAATACCGTAATGAGCGGTATCGGGATTTTTGCCGTGCTTTTTTTGCTTGCACATGCAAGGGACAAGTCCATGTTTGACTATGGCAATGAAAAGAATTACGGAAAGTTTTTTGTTGTCTACGCCATCTGCCTGTGCCTTGCGCTCGCCTGCGTCTACATTCCACCGGCAGGATGGCCGTTTTTGGCTGTTTTTGTATCCCTTTCCCTCTTTTCCAACACGGTTATCGGCATCCTTTCCGGTTCCTTTCTTCTGGTTCTTTCCGTAATGCTTTCAGGCTGCGGAACGGAAATCTTTTTATTGTATTTTATCTGCGGACTGGCCGGGGCAAGTCTTTTTAAAGGTTTGGACGAGTCCTATAAAACAGGGGTTCCGGTTATCGTATCCGCCCTGTTTCTGCTTACGGGGGAAACAGCCTGTGTGGTTTTATACGCCAATCAGACGCTGAAGTGGGAGTTGTTTTTGTTCCCCCTGATGAATGTAATCTTAAGCATCATACTTCTTCTGGTTATTCTGAAGATATTTTCCCTTCTGGTTATTTTCCGCTACAGGGATAAATATATGGTAATCAATGACCCTGAATGTGTTCTGCTGGTGGAGTTAAAAGACCATCACCGGGAAGAATATTATCAGGCCGTCCACACGGCATATTTTTGTGACAGGATTGCCCACAGGCTGTCCCTGGACGTGGATGCAGTCAAAACAGGCGGCTATTATCACCGCATCGGACTGCTCAAGGGAGAAAACACTTGGGAATTGGTAAAGGAAACCGCAAAAGAACATGCATTTCCGCCAAAAGCGAAATTGATTTTACAGGAGTTTCTGGATGCCAATACGCCGGTCATTCAAAAAGAAACGGCAGTGCTTTTGCTGTCAGACGCCATCGTTTCCTCCATACTCTTTCTGTTTGCCAAAGAACAGGACGGTCATATAGATTATGACCAGGTGATAGACGCTGTTTTCAAAAAGAAATTATCATCCAATGTGCTGAATGAATGCCAAATTAACATGGCAGAACTGACACTGATGAAGAGAATATTCAAAGAGGAGAAATTGTATTATGACTTCTTACGTTGAGAACGAAACCGGTACAGTATTTCCGTTTTCCGTAAAAGAACTGGCAGATAAAGTGATGGAAAAAGTACTTGAAAAAGAGGGCTGCCCTTATGATGCGCAAATCAACCTGCTTCTTACGGACAATGCGGGGATTCGTGCTTACAATGCGCAGTTCAGGGGCATGGACAGGGAAACCGACGTGCTTTCCTTTCCCAATGCAGACTTTGTGCATCCCTCTGATTTTACCGGTCTTGAAGATAAGGCGGCAGATTATTTTGACCCTGAAAGCGGTGAACTGATTCTGGGCGATATCATTATTTCCGTGGATAAAGTAAACGAACAGGCAGAAAGTTTCGGTCATTCCGTCAAAAGGGAATTTGCCTTTCTGGTTGCCCACAGCATGCTGCATTTGTGCGGTTATGACCACGAAGAAGCCGGGGACGCCGCCGTCATGGAAGCCAAACAGGAAGAAGTGTTACAATCGCTTGGTATAACCAGAGAGGAAACAGTCAGATGAACCGGATGGAGATTAGGAGAAAGCAGCTGATGCTTGCTGCAAATATACTTGGACTCATCACAATGGCAGCGCTTGCCCGCATGACAGGCGATTTGGGAATGGCCTATTTTGCGGGAGCAGCCGAATGTTATATCCTTTTACAGATGATATTTCTGTCCTGTGTACCGGAATGTATGGCAAAAATGGTCAGAAGCCGGATAGCTAAAGGGCAATATAAGAACATTACAAAAGTATACAAGACATCTTTTCTTTATTGTATCGCGGCAGGTCTGGCGGGGAGCTTTTTTTTATATTGTTCGTCAGGATTCCTGACGGTTCGTCTTCTGCATATGCAGGAGGCGGCGCTGGTCCTGAAAATACTTGCCCCTGCTTTCTTTGTGAATGCAATCATTGCAGTTCTGCAAGGCTATTTTGAAGGAATCGGTACGGCAATGCCTTCTATTATTGCGGCAATCGTAAAGCAGGTTTTCTTTTTGGTTTTTGCAATCCTGTTTGGGTACCTTTTATTCCGGTATGGGGAAAAAGTTTCCTTGCTTTTACACAGTACCAAATTTGCCAATATGTACGGAGCTGCCGGTGCGGCAACAGGGCTTGTGTGTGCGGGATTGACAGCCCTTGGCTTCCTGTTTTTGGTTTACCTTGGCGCCGGAAGGAGAGCCGGAAGGAAATACAGGGACAGTATGAGGCTTACGGAAAACAGTATGGAAATATTCCGGCTGATGCTGATTACGATGGCGCCCATGGCGTGCCAGCGTTTATTGCTCAGGGCCGATACACTGATAGGACTGGCTTTTTATCAGCAAAATCAGACCAAAGAAACAGATGGGCTTATTTTATACGGCGCATACTACGGCAAATATCTGGTGTTTGCGGGGCTGTTGATTATACTTGTCCTGCTGGCTGCGTCTAAAACAGATTATGCGGTCATTCATGCCGCAAAAAAGGAAGAGTATAAAAGCGCAAGGGATTATCTGAGCGCCGGTATCCAGTCCCTGTTTCTATCAGGCGCTTTTTTTGCCGCCATGTCTTTAGCGCTGGCGCCGCATTTGATGAATCTTTTATTCGGAAAAGGAACCGGTACGGATTTTGCGGCATTGTGTATGCGGCACGGTTTTTTGCTTATTATTGTCCTTCCAATAGGGTTATGGTTTTCGGGCATATTAATGGTAATCGGAAAAAGAAACATGGTATTGCTGCATATTCTTTCTTCCGTTCTCTTTTACATCCTGTTTTCTGCCATCGGATTAAAAGCAGCGGGAGGAAATCCGGTGGTGCTGGTCTATGCAAAGTGGCTTTCCGCCTTGCTGTTCTGTGTTCTTTGCGGCTTTTTCCTGATGCGCCTGCTTCGCTACAGTCCTGACTGGCTGCATTTATTTGTTTTTCCGACAGCTGCCTGCGCCGTAACCGGTTTATGCATATTCCTGTTAAGCAAAGCGCTGGTTTCCCTGATTGGAGAGCTTCTCACCTGTATTATCTGTTTATTGGCGGGAGGATTTTGCTACCTGATTCTGGTTCTGGCGTTGAAATGCGTCCGGGAAAAAGATTTGGCCCTGTTGCCCGGCGGAAAATGGTTACACGGTCTGGGAAGTTTTCTGCATCTAATATAAAAAATGAATAAATTTGAAAGATGGGCTGATACTGATAAAAAGGAGTATTTGTATGAAGTTTATCAAAAGTATCAGTTTATTTTTCATTTATCCCTGTATAATGTTTGGAATCGGTCTGTATGTAGGCATTTTTTTGGATGATTATTTTTATCCGAACCAGATACAGACCCCCAATACGCATGATTCCTCTTATGTGCGCGCGGAAAACAGCGCACCGTCTTCTCAATACGGTTTGCCGGAAACATCAGCGGTTCCTGTTTCCTCAAAAGAGGAGGAAGTCCTGACGGCAGACACGGAATATGTGATAGAAGAATACGACACCAAACGGGATACACTGGTGGAAACCGTATGGAAAGTCCCTGCCAAATATCTGGGTATGGACAGGGAAGAATTTGTACAGTCCATGGAATTATATGCGCTTTCCCCGCCTCTTTCCGAACAGGAACGCGGTTTTGTCGGATTGGAGGTCCGTTCCTTTTCCGCACAGCGGGTGGTAGTGCGGATGAATTATGCATATGCAGAGCCTACAGAAAGCTTTTATCTTAAGGTGGAAGACAATAATATTGTCGTCTATTGTGATGACGAAGAAACCGTTTATATGTATACGGATATATCAGCGCAAAGCCTTCCCGAATACTTACAGGGGCAGGTCATAATGGGCATGTTTATGGAGGATGAAGCGGCGCTTTATCATTTTCTGGAAACCTACTCCAGCTGACAGTGAAGGGAGCATCCAATGAAACAGAAAAAAATAGCGGTAATCGGGGGCGGCGCTTCCGGCATGATGGCGGCCATCGCAGCTTCCGGGGAAGGCGCGGCAGTTTTTCTTTATGAACAGAATGACAAGGTAGGGAAAAAAATCCTGTCCACCGGAAACGGCAAATGCAATTTTTCCAACCAGGATTTAAGCATGCGCCATTATTACAGTAAAACGCCCCGGCTTGCGGAACGAATTTTGCAGCGTTTTGACGCAAAATCGGCAGTTTCCTTTTTTGAGAAAGCCGGGATGCTTTCCAAAGAAAAAAACGGAGGTCTTTATCCCTTATCCGAACAGGCATCCACCGTATTGGACATCCTGCGGATGCAGCTTGCCAAATCCGGCATCCGGGTGTTCACGGCACAAAAGGTAACAGAAATCCGTGTGAATAAACACGGCAAATTTACCGTGTTTGCGAAAGACAGGAAAGAAGAATATGACGGCGTCATTCTTGCATGCGGGGGGAAAGCGGCTCCAAAGACGGGTTCTGACGGTAACGGCTACCTGCTTGCAAAGGCCATGGGCCACTCCCTGGTTCCCACCGTGCCTGCCCTGGTGCAGTTAATATGCAGGGAAGAATACATGAAGGCTGTTGCCGGAGTCAGGCTGGACGCAAAAGTCAATCTGTTTGCGGATGGACAGGAGAAAGCCATGGAGCGGGGAGAATTGCAGCTTACGGCATATGGTATCTCAGGGATTGTGGTATTCCAGTTGAGCAGGATAGCAGCTTACGCCCTTTTACATAAAAAAAAGGTTACCGTATACATAGACTGCCTACCGGATTTTTCCCCCAAGGCTTTTCAGGAATTTGTGGTACAAAGGATAACAGCCATGCCGGATTGCACGGTGGAAGAATTTTTTACCGGAATCCTAAATAAAAAACTGATGCTTCTTTTTATAAAGCTTGCGGGATTGAAGCCCGGTGACAGTTATAAGAATATCCCGCAAGAAAAAATAGACAGGGTATTTGCCTTTTGTAAAAAGTTTCCCCTTACCGTTTCCGGAACCCAGTCCTATGACAACGCGCAGGTAACGGCAGGCGGCATTCCGCTGACGGAAGTGTCGGAAAATCTGGAGTCGCTATTTGTGAAAGGTCTGTATTTTGCCGGGGAAATACTGGATGTGGATGGAAAATGCGGCGGGTATAACCTGCAATGGGCATGGGCGTCCGGATATGCGGCAGGACAAAGCGCTGCCCGGACGAAGACAGAAGGGGGCGCATTATGATTCGGATTCATCAGATTAAAATAAAAGCAGGACAAAGCGAAGACTGTCTTCGCATGAAAGCTGCAGGTATCCTGAATATAAATGCAAACGCTATCCGCAAGCTGCACATTGTAAAACGTTCCCTTGACGCAAGGAAAAAACCGGAGCTGTTTTACAGCTATATAGTCGATATAGAAACAGCAGACGAGGAAAAAACGGTAAAGCGCTGTAAAAATGCTGCAAAATATAATGTCATGTGCGTCCGGGAGCAGCCTTACCGATTTCCGTTTTGCAGGGATACAAAACCGGTTACGCGCCCTGTTATCGTGGGTATGGGACCGGCAGGACTTTTCTGCGGTTATTTTCTCGCGCTGGCAGGTTTTGCACCCCTGATTCTGGAGCGGGGAAAGGATGTGGACGAAAGACAAAAAGATGTGGAAGCATTTTGGGAAACAGGGGCGCTTAATCCGGATTCCAATGTCCAATTTGGAGAAGGCGGCGCAGGCACATTTTCGGACGGAAAACTGAATACGCTGGTAAAAGACAAGTATGGAAGAAACAAAGAGGTTCTTCAGGTTCTTGTCCGTTTTGGCGCGCCTGAAAATATACTGTATGACAGTAAACCGCATATCGGCACGGACATCTTAAGGCAGGTAGTGAAAAACATGCGTATGGAAATACAGCGCCTCGGAGGAACCGTGTGTTTTAAAAGCGAGGTCACGGACCTTATGGTTGAGAAAGGCAGGATAAAAGGGGTGGTGGTAAACGGCAGCGACGCCATCCAAACCGAGGCCGTTATCCTTGCCATCGGACACAGCGCCAGAAGTACCTTTGCAATGCTTTTTGAAAAAAACATTCCCATGGAAGCAAAGCCTTTTGCCGTAGGACTGCGCGTGGAGCACAGTCAGAAAATGATAGATGAAAGCCAATACGGAACAGCCGACAGAAAGGCGCTGCCCGCGGCAGCATATAAAGTGGCGGCAAAAACAAAAGACGGCAGAGGTGTATATTCTTTCTGCATGTGTCCGGGAGGATATGTGGTAAACGCATCTTCGGAACCGGGACGGCTCTGCGTAAACGGCATGAGTTACAGCGGCCGGGACGGAGATAATGCAAACAGCGCCGTTATTGTAACCGTAACACCCGAAGATTTTTCTTCCGCTCATCCTCTTGCAGGAGTGGATTTCCAAAGGGAACTGGAAGAAAGGGCATTTTGTGCCGGAAACGGCAAAGTGCCTGTGCAAACCTACCTGAGTTTTTCCAAATCCGTTCTGAAAGAGAACAGCAGGATAAATCCCCGGGAAGGCGCAGCCTTTCCTCCCGCCATAAAGGGCGCATATGATTTTACGGATATTACAGGCATCCTTCCACCGGACATCAATCGGGGGATTATAGAAGGTATGGAGCAGTTTGCAAAAGAAATCCGTGGTTTTAACAATCCGGATACCCTGCTTTGCGGGGTGGAAGCCCGCACTTCATCCCCTGTCAGAATTGTTCGGGATGAAAACATGCAGTCTTCCGTAAAAGGGCTGTACCCCTGCGGGGAAGGCGCCGGTTATGCAGGCGGCATCACCTCGGCGGCAATGGACGGCATAAAGATTGCGGAAGCTGTCGCGTCCAAATACGGAAGCAATACAAATTGACATGAACCAAAACAGAATGATACAATGATTTTAAAATTAACGAAAAAAAGGAGATTCTTATGAAAACAGCAAAAAAGGACGCCGACAGTGAAAAGAAATTGTTGACAGTATTGGATGAATACATAAATAAGGTATATATACTGGTATTACTGCTGATACCGGGGGCATGTCAATGCGCGAGTCTTGCGTATACGTTTGAAAAAGCAATGGGATGGCTGCCAACCGTCAACTGGATAACATTGCTTGTTTTTGATGTTACATGCCTGATTTACCTTTTAATCGGCATCTATTTTGTCCGTACGGGATTTCGTAACGGTCTGGTAAAAAAAGACAAATTAAAGAGAGGAAAAGTTTTTATAATATTCGTTTTATTGGTTCAATTCAACTTTATCCTATATATGATACCGGCAACGGATTTTTGGGGATTTGCATTTTTCTTTGTGCTTCTGACCGCCTTTTTCCTGGATTTCCGAATGGTTGCCGTATCATCGTTTGAAATAGGCGTCTCCTTAGTAGTTTCATGGTTTGTCTGGGGAGAGGTTCATCTTCCCGCAAAAAATGAATTTTTTATGGTCAACTTTTTAAACCGCATTATATGCGTAGCGCTTGCCCTGCCTGCCTTGGTATTGCTCACCGTTTTTATCAGCCGTTATCTTGTCAATGCCAAAAAAGACGAAATGGAAAAAAATAATGAGCGGATTCAAAAAGTGCTTTCTTCGGTTAAAGGATTGTCTGAAAACCTGCATTCAGCCGGAAGCAAACTCTTTTCCGTTTCGGAAAATGAAAGCGCGGCGGCACAGGAGCTTTCTGCCACAAGCATTCAACTGCTTTCAGGCAGCAATCTGCTCAATGACAAAATGGAAGAAAGCATGGCAAATTTATCCGAACTGGAACACTGGGAAACCGTAGTTGCAGACAATGTCAACAAGGTTGAATTATCATCAAATGCGCTTTTGGAAAAATCAAAGGACAACGAAACCCTGCTTAGTGGGCTTCGGAGCATCAATCAAGAAGTAGCCGATTCCATGATGGCAACCACAGATGTTACTGCCAAGTTGTCCGAAGCCGTAAAAGAAATAGGCATTACGCTGAACTTAATCAATGAAATATCCTCGTCTACAAACCTGCTAGCATTGAATGCCTCCATCGAAGCGGCAAGGGCAGGAGATGCAGGAAAAGGATTTGCCGTCGTGGCAAGTGAAGTCGGCAATTTGGCAGCCAGTACACAAAAGTCACTGGGTGAGGTAGAAACCGTCATTGAAAGAATCCAGAGCAATGTAAATGAAATCGCTCTGAAGGTAGAAGAAAATTCACAAAAACTGAACGAGCAGAACGAACAATTTCACAATCTCTTCCAGAGTATGCAGGACATGGTTGAACTGCTCCATACGTCTGTGGATACGGTTAATACCATGGGCGATGCACATCATAAACAAGCGGCAGTTATTAAAAATACAGTTTCCATCAATCAGGCTATTGCCTCTGATGTCCGCAGTGAGATAGAGCAGTTTTCTTCCATTAATGCCATGGCTGAGAGCAACGCGCTGGATGCCACGGAAATGACCGGGCAGGCAAATCTGATAAACCAAATGGTTGATGAAATGAATGAACTGCTTAAGGTGGAGTAAACTTTGCAATACAATCCGACATTGACGTTTCCGTTCAGATACAGTAGAATAATTTACAGTGCTGCGCATTGACGGAAAAGGTGGGAAATCATGACTGACTACAGAAAACGGATGCAGGAAAAACAGAGAATCGTGGTAAAAATAGGCTCTTCTTCCCTGCAGCATCCCGGAACGGGAGATTTGGATTACATAAAACTGGAAAAACTGGTGCGGGTACTCTGTGATATCCGCAATCAGGGAAAAGATGTCGTACTGGTGACCTCAGGCGCTATTGCCGTAGGAAAAAAGGCAGTCAAACCATACAAGGATAAGGGAGAACAGACTTCTCCTCTCGCATACAAACAGGCGTGTGCGGCAGTGGGGCAGGCAAGACTGATGATGACTTATCAGAAAATCTTTGCCGAATATAACCAGATTGTCGCGCAAATCCTCATGACAAAGAACACCATTGTGGACAACATGAACCGTGTAAACGCACACAACACTTTTTCCGAATTGCTGAGAATGGGCATTATCCCCATTGTCAATGAAAATGACACCATTGCAACCTATGAAATCCATTTCAAAGAAGATGGCGACACCCTGATAGGGGACAACGATACTTTATCCGCCATTGTCGCCGCGCTGGTGGAAGCAGACATGTTGATTCTGCTCTCCGATATAGACGGGCTGTATACGGACGACCCCCATTGCAATCCCGATGCAAAATTCATCGAGGTTGTGGAAGAATTGAATGAAGCCTATCGGAACATGGGAAAAGCAAGCACCGGCAGCAACGTGGGAACAGGCGGCATGAACACCAAAATGGTTGCGGCACAGATTGCCACCAGTGTGGGGGCAGACATGGTGATTGCCAACAGCAGGGATGTGAGCGTGCTGCACCGCATTTTAAACGGGGATAAGGAAGGAACCCTTTTCCTGTCCCACAGGGATGATTCCTTCAATCTACCCGAATTTGTAGATAATCTGCATAAAAACTGATAAGGAAGAAAATTGAAATAAGCAGCGCAGGAATGAGGAAAAAAATGAATCTGGACGAAAAAATAGCGCGTATTAATGAGTTATACCACAAATCCCAAAAAGAGGGACTAAGTGCCGAAGAGAAAGAAGAACAGGCAAGGCTGCGACACGAATATGTATTAAATATCCGTGCGAACCTGAAAGGGCAGTTAGACAATATAGACATTCTCAAGGAGGATGGCACAATAGAAAATCTGGGAGAGAAGCACCGCACAAAATCGGAATAATAGTGGGGATACGAAAAACGGACGAGGTAAGAATGGAAAAAGTATTGGTTATAGATGACAGTAAACTGGAAGTTAAGGTGCTGGAAGATATTTTAAGAGAAGAATATGAAGTCATCACGGCGCTGACGGGGGAAGAAGGCGTAAAAAAAGCCCGAACGGAAGCGCCTGCGTTAATTCTGCTGGATATCGTCATGCCCGGCATGGACGGCTTTGAAATATTGGAAATATTAAAAGGGACAGACAGCACAAAAGAAATTCCTGTGGTTTTCCTGACTGCCCTTTCTGATGAAAGCACGGAAGAAAAAGGGTTTATGAAGGGCGCCACCGATTATATCAAAAAACCTTTCAATCCCCACATCGTACGTGCAAGAGTCCGTACCCATGTAAAACTCTACCTTTATATGAAAACCATTGAAACACAGATGTCCGTGGACGGGCTGACAGGAGCATTTAACAGACGGGCTTTTGACGAACAGAAACAACGCCTTTGGGATAAGGCGCTAATAGAACAGGTTCCTCTGTCCCTTTTTATTGTGGACATTGATTTTTTCAAAAGAGTAAACGATACTTACGGGCATGGAGAAGGCGATTTTGTGCTAAAGACCACCGTAAATGAAATGCAGAAAGCGCTTCTTTGGGAACAGGCATATCTGGCACGTTATGGTGGAGAAGAATTTGCCGTACTGTTTTACGGTAAAACAGCAGGAGAATCCGAACTGATTGCAGAGGAGCTGCGGGAAAGAATCAGAAAACTGAACATACCCAATATCCATTCCGATGTATGTCCCTTTCTGACAGTCAGCATCGGCGGCTGTACCTTAATACCTGCTGAGGACAGAAAAGTTTCCGATATTGTGGAAATTGCCGACAATATGCTATATCAGGCAAAAAATAGCGGAAGAAACCGTACCGCCTGGAAATGTGAAGAAAATGGAAAGTAAAAAGGAAATCAGAAAAAAAATTCTTGCTTATAGGGACGCGCTGACAGAAAAAGAGCGCACAAGGGCAGAAATACTGCTTACGGAGAGAATTTTGGGACATCAGTGGTATTACGGGGCCTCAGAAATTCTTTCTTATGCAGCCCACGGGAGTGAAATAAGCGCCGCTGCCATTATGGAAGACGCTTTCCGGTGCGGGAAAAAGGTGTATATCCCCAGGGTGGAAGGATTCTCCATGGAGTTTTACCGTATTTTCCCGGGTGAAAAGCTTACCGCCGGATATAAAGGGATTTTGGAGCCTTCCGACATAGAAAAACGGGAGCGGTTTCATTATACAAAAGAGTCCGTAAGAAATACATTGATGCTAATGCCGGGCGTGGCGTTTGACGCCTTGCGCAGCCGAATCGGTTACGGCATGGGATTTTATGACAGATATTTATCGGACAAAGAAGAACTTCGCACCATTGCGATAGGCTTTGCCTGCCAGATGGTGCGTTATATTGATGCAGAAGGGACGGACATCAGGCCCATGCAGGTGATTTGCATGTAACAGGCAGGAAAGCGGGAGGAAATCATGGATTTGGTAAAAATGGGTGAAAACGCCGTCAAGGCGAAATATGATTTGCAGGACAGGAGCACAGAGGAAAAAAATGCCGCACTTTTAAAGATTGCAGAAAGACTGGAAGAGAATGCCGCGGCTATTTTAAGCGCCAACAGGAAAGACATCCGGGCCGGGGAAGAAGGCGGTATGCATCCCGGTATGCTTGACCGTCTGCGACTGACAGAAACGCGCATTGCGGCAATGGCGGAAGGTCTCAGGCAGATTGCAGGGCTTTCGGACCCTGTGGGGGAAGTTCTGGAGCGGTTTGAACGTCCAAACGGATTGCAGATTGAAAAAAGGCGGGTGCCTTTAGGCGTTATCGGCATTATTTATGAATCCCGTCCCAATGTCACCGTGGACGCGTTTGGATTGTGCTTCAAGACAGGAAATGCAGTGATTTTAAAAGGCGGCAGCGACGCCCTGCAGTCCAACCTTGCCATTACAGACATCATCAGGAACGCCTTGTCGGATACAGGTCTTCCTGCAGATGCCATCCAGTTGATTGAGAGTACGGACCGTGCCGTGACTGCCGAATTTATGAAAATGAACCGTTATGTGGATGTGCTGATTCCCAGGGGCGGCGCGGGGCTTATCCGCAATGTGGTGGAAAACAGCACCATTCCCGTGATTGAGACGGGAACCGGCAACTGCCATGTGTATGTGGATAAGGACGCGAACTTGACTATGGCGGTCAATATCATAGTCAATGCAAAAACACAGCGGATTGGCGTATGCAATGCCTGTGAATCCCTTGTCATACACGAGGCGGTGCGCGAAGAATTTCTGCCCATGCTTGCAGATGCCCTTCGCAAATACCACGTGGAAATGCGGGGGGATGAAAAGGTATGTGAAGTGATTTCGGACTGCATCCCTGCAACGAAGGAGGATTACCAAACCGAATATCTGGATTACATACTATCCCTGAAAACAGTAAACAGTGCAGGGGAAGCCATCGCCCACATCAACAGCAACAATACCGGACATTCCGACGCCATCATTACGGAAAATCCCCAGACGGCGGAAGCTTTCCTGAACGGCGTGGACGCCGCATGCGTCTATGTCAACGCCTCCACCCGGTTTACCGACGGTTTTGAGTTTGGATTTGGCGCGGAAATCGGTATCAGCACCCAGAAGCTGCACGCAAGGGGACCGATGGGCCTGAAAGAATTGACCTCTTATAAATATGCAGTTTACGGCAAAGGACAGGTGAGGGAATAAATGAAACGAATCATGTGGCAGGCAGGCATTTTTCTATTTTGCTGCCTGCTCTTTTCGGGATGCGGCGCACCGAAACAACCGGGAGTCTCTTCCCTGATAAAAGAAGAACTTTCTGATGGCATGGAAAGCGGGATACAGAATTTTTGTGTCTGGCTGTCCGATTTTCAGGATAAAGCCTGTATAACAGGCAGGACTTTTATGGAATCCGCAAATAATCTGTATCAGGAATATGTACCCGGCATGGAGGAAGCGTTAAAAGCCTGCCGGGAAGGACGCGGCTTTACCGTGGATTATGCCGCATATGACAGGTATTTCTATTATGACGTTTTTTATCTGCCTGAGGGATTGATTACCATTTTATCTGAGGACAACGTCTTAAAAGGGCTTTCAATGAAAATCCGCTGCCGGGGCCGGGACTATGATGCGTACCACCAGTTTTGTGCCGGGCCGGATAGCAGCGCATACCTGTGCGAATATTACGAGATGGACGGTTTTCGCTATTTTTCTTACACGGATACGGAAGGAAACGGTATGGCGCTGTTTCCGGCTTTTATGTGCATGGAGGAAATGGAAACCCTGCGGGAAGTCAATCCTGATGAATCTTTCTACACTGTATACCGTGAAGAAACAGGGGATTCTGCTGAAAGATTTTTCCGGGATTTTAAGGTGGAAGTCCCGGCAAGGGAATATCTGGAAGCGGACGGCGTCCTTTACCGGATGACAGACAGAAGGAAGCGCTTTTTGTGGTGGATAGGCCTGACGCCCTGTTATCCTCCGGCACGCCGGCAAAAACAGAGTTTGTATATGAAAGCTGGCTCTTAAACCAAAAAGAGCTTTGTCAGAACCTCCTCTTTGAAACGGCTGTATCAGAAGAGGAGGTAAATGCCATACTGCCGAAAGGTTATCGTCCGTTTCAAGATTATACCGTGGCGGATATGAACGGGGATGGACTTTTGGACGTGCTTGCGCTGATTCGTCCAGACTTGGAACAGTACGAAGACAGGTGCAGTTTTCCCGATGATTCCCCTTACGGACATGTCCCGGGGTACTATTACAATGAACTTTGGTTGTTTTCGGGACAGCCGGATGGCGGTTACGCAGGGGAGCGCATTATGGATTCTGTTTCCATCGTGGATGACGATGTCCTCACTCTTGTGGATATAACAGGTTTCAACGGTGGATTTTACATGGAATATTTCATCGGACGTGCCCCCTATGAAACGAAATTAAAGAAATACGTCTATAAAGACGGAAGCTTTCATCTGACAAGACAGTATGAAAATAATTATTCATACGACGGAAGCTTTTATTGTTATAAGTATGATTTTGACAGCTTACCTTCACAAACCCTATATCCTGTTTCCGTTAAGCAGTATGTCAATGATACCTATGGCCATTTACTGTGGGAATCCGGATATGAAGATTACGGCCGTCTTTTTTCAGTGCCTGATGAAGAACTGGCATTCAGGATAACGGAATCGTTAAAGGGAGAAATTGACAGCTTGTTTACGGCGATGGAAAAACTGGATGAATGTCATGATGTCCTGCTTCAGGACCACATTATATATGTAAACAGCCGCATTATAGTTATAAATCTGAGTTTTCGTGACTACACAAAAAACGATGTTTCCGTTTTGAGAAGAATCCCCATCACCATAGATTTACATACGGGGGAGATTATCGATTACAGGAACTATATTTCTTCCGAAGATTTAACCGGACTTCTTGCCTGTGAAAGTCCGGAATGCCCAAGCCGGGAAAATATAGCTGATGGGCTGTTTGATAAATATGACGACTATGAGAGCCTGCTGAAAGCAGAAAGTCCTTCCATGACAGTGATGGCGACCCATGAAGGGCTTTGCCTGATGAATACGGAAGAAGAGCATTGGCCGTCTCGCTGTCTGATACCGAAAAGCCGGCTGATTGACAGTCCGCTTTCCGTGCAGTGGGATGATTGGCCTTAGCGTGGAAAGAAGTTCTATGTCTCACGCGTGGAAAGAAGTTTTGGGAGGTTGAAATGAATTATAAATATTTGACGCTTGGCATTATCGGCATAACGTTTCTTTTTGAAACATTCATAAAATACTTGACATTGAAATCTTCGGACAGGAAAATTCCGGAAAATGTGAGGGATATCTATGATGAGGAGTCCTACGGGAAATGGCTGTCTTATTACAGGGAAAAAACAAGGCTGTCTTTTCTGCGCCATGTCATCATGTATGCCGTAACATTTCTTATGATAGGCTTTAACCTTTATGCAAGGATTGTAAACCTGCTTCCTGTTAAGGGCGTGTATCAGGAGGGCTGTGCCGTACTGGTAGTAGATATGCTTGTGGGAATGTTTTTTTCCATTCCCTTTGACTATGTAAACGCAATGCGCATCGAGCAGAAGTACGGCTTTAACCGCATGACGAAAAAAACCTTTGCGGTGGACCAAATAAAGGACTTTATCGTGGGCATCATTATTTCCTGTGGACTTTTAAGTCTGTTCATTCTGATTCATCAGGCAATGGGAAACTGGCTGCTCCTGGTTTTTTCTGCCGTTATGGTGATTCTTGTTCTGGCAGTGGTTGTGATTTCTCCTGTGATTATGCGGCTTTACAATAAATTTGAGCCCCTGCCTGACGGGACGTTAAAGGAAAGGCTCTATATGCTTCTGGAGGAAAACGGATGCAGCGTCCGGGCGATTCAGGTGACGGACGGCTCTAAGCGTTCTTCCAAGGCAAACGCTTATTTTACGGGCTTAGGCAGGACAAAAACCATTGTTTTGTACGACACTCTTCTGGAACAGATGTCGGAGGATGAAATTGTGGCGGTTTTTGCCCACGAGATGGGACATAATAAACACAAAGACACCTTAAAAATGTATGGAATGAATCTGTTCAACGTGGCGCTGTTTGTCCTGTTCGCATGGCTGTTGGTATCAAAAGGGGAAATCTACGGCTTCTTTGGGTTTACGGGCTTAAATTACGGTTTTGCCTTTATTTTATTGAGCGCCTTCGCATCCTTCCTGTCCCCCCTTCTGGGGCTGCTTTCCGGCAGGCTGCAGCGCAAGGCCGAATATGCAGCGGATGGCTTTGCTGCCGAAAACGGCTATGGGAACGAATTGATTTCATCCCTTAAAAAGCTTGCCCGCAATTCCTTTGACTGCTTAAGCCCCCACCCCCTGGTGGTAAGGCTTACTTATTCCCATCCTACGGTCAGCCAGCGGATTGCGGCAATAGAAAAATCTATGGAAAAGAGAGGAAATGAAGATGTCAAGGGTCATTGATTTGTTTTTGGAGTATGTACGGATAGATACGCAGTCCAATGAGGAAAGCGACACCCATCCAAGCACTTTAAAGCAGCACCGGCTGGCGGAGCTGCTGGAACGGCAGCTTCGAAAGATGGGGGCGCAGGAAATTATCTATGATAAGGAGCATTGTTATGTATATGCCACCATACCGGCATCGGCAGGGTGTGAAAACGCCCCTGTGCTGGGATATATCGCCCATATGGACACCTCCCCTGCCGTATCCGGCGCAGGAGTCGCCCCGCGAATCGTAAATAATTATCAAGGCGGGGATATCGTATTAAACGATGGGGAAGGCATTGTTATGAAGGAAGCGGACTTTCCCAGCCTTTCTTTATATGTGGGTCAGGATTTGATTGTGACGGACGGCACCACGCTTTTAGGCGCTGACGACAAGGCCGGTGTTGCCCAGATAATGGCCATGGCGGAATATCTGCTGCAGCACCCTGAAGCAGCACACGGCAAAATCCGGCTTGGCTTTACCCCTGACGAAGAGGTGGGGGCAGGCGCGGATTATTTTGACGTAAAGCTGTTTGGCGCAGATTTTGCCTATACCGTGGATGGCGGCAGGATAGGGGAAATTGAATATGAAAATTTTAACGCTGCCGGTGCAAAGGTAACGGCGCACGGCCGCAGCGTGCATCCGGGGGATGCCAAAAACAAAATGGTAAACGCCTTATTGTTATTGCAGGAGTTCCAATCCCTCCTGCCTGTATGGGAAAATCCCATGTATACGGAGGGCTATGAGGGCTTTTACCACCTTGACGGCATAAACGGCAATGTGGAAGAAGCAGTGGCGGATTATATCATCAGGGACCATTCCAAAGAGAAATTTGAACAGAAGAAAGCGCTTTTTTTGGAAGCCGGTTCCTTCATGAACAGAAAGTACGGGGAAGGTGCCATTTCCATTTCCCTGAAGGATTCCTACTATAACATGAAAGAAATCATGGATAAGCATATGCACTTAATTGAAAATGCAAAGCTTGCCATGGAAGAGCTGGACATTATCCCAATTATCCAGCCCATCAGGGGCGGCACCGACGGCGCAAGGCTTTCCTTTATGGGGCTTCCCTGCCCGAATCTGGGAACCGGAGGCCATAATTTCCACGGAAAGTACGAATATGCATGTGTGCAGGCAATGGAAAAGAATGTGGAGTTGTTGGTTCGGATTGCGGGGAAACAAGTTTGTAATTCCGATTTTTAATGATTTTATGGAGGAGTTGCGCTATAATTTACACAATGAAGGGAAACATCAGGAAAAATGTATCAAGAAATCGATTTGGATAAAATAAATATACTATCAGAACCACCCGCAGAAGAACCGGCACGCCAATATTACTTTATAGCCAGATGCAGGGAATGGGTAAATGCATTTACGCAAAAAAATGGGCGCAGGCCCACTTTCCATGTCACCACCTTCGGCTGTCAGATGAATGCACGGGATTCGGAAAAGCTTACCGGCATATTGCAGCTTGCCGGATATGAAATGACCGAAGAGGAGAATGCGGATTTTGTCATCTTTAACACCTGTACCGTGCGGGATAATGCCAACCAGCGGGTATACGGCAGGCTGGGCGAGCTGAAAGGCTATAAAAAGAAAAACCCACAGATGAAAATTGCCCTTTGCGGCTGCATGATGCAGGAGGGCAGTGTAATCGAAAAAATCCGGACAAGCTATCCTTTCGTGGATTTGATTTTCGGAACCCACAATATCTATAAATTAGCAGAACTGCTTGCCGCTTCCTATGAAACAAAGGGCATGTTGGTGGATATCTGGGAGAATACCGACAAAATTGTGGAGGACCTTCCCGTTTTGCGGAAGTATCCTTTTAAATCCGGCATTAACATTATGTTTGGCTGCAATAATTTTTGCAGCTACTGCATCGTACCCTATGTACGGGGCAGGGAAAGGAGCCGGAACCCAAAGGATATTCTGAGGGAAATCGAAAAGCTGGCATCGGAAGGCGTGGTGGAAATCATGCTTTTGGGACAGAACGTCAATTCATACGGAAAAACACTTCCAGAGAATGAGAGAATCAGCTTTGCACAGCTTTTACGGGAAATCGAACAGATAGAGGGCATAGAGCGAATCCGGTTCATGACTTCCCATCCAAAGGATTTATCGGAGGAATTGATACAGGTGATGAAATCATCCAAAAAGATTTGCCGTCACCTGCACCTGCCCCTGCAGGCAGGCTCCGACCGCATTCTGGAGGCGATGAACCGGAGATACACGAAAGAACAGTACATAGCGCTTGCAAAGCATATCCGGGAGGAAATACCGGACATTGCACTGACAACGGACCTGATTGTGGGGTTTCCGGGAGAAACCCTTGCGGATGTGGAAGAAACCATATCCGTGGTAAAAGAAGTGCAGTATGACAATGCGTTTACTTTTATTTATTCTAAGCGCACGGGAACGCCGGCTGCCTCCATGCCGGACCAAGTACCGGAGGAAGTGGTGAAGGAAGGCTTTGACAGGCTTTTAAGAGTGGTACAGGAAACCGCCAAAAAACAGGTACAGCGTTATCAGGGACAGGTTATGGACGCGCTTGTGGAGGAGGTCAATGAGCATGACTCTTCCCTGCTCACGGGCCGCCTTTCCAACAATACGCTTGTCCATTTTGCCGGGGACAAATCCCTTATCGGAAAAATTGTCAAAGTACGGCTGTCCAAATGCCATGGATTTTATTATGAAGGGGAAATGGAGAAGATTGAAAATTAAATTTTGAATCAATGGAGGAAAAAATGGATAAGTTAAAACCTAAATTGTTTTCCGTTATGAAATCCTACACAAAGGAACAATTTGTCAAAGATATTGTGGCGGGCGTTATTGTGGCGATTATTGCCCTGCCTTTGTCGATTGCCCTTGCGCTTGCATCGGGCGTTACGCCGGAGAAGGGCATATATACGGCGATTATTGCAGGATTTGTGATTTCCTTTCTGGGGGGAAGCAGGGTACAGATAGCAGGTCCGACAGCGGCGTTTGCCACCATTGTGGCAGGCATCGTGGCAAAAAACGGGATGGACGGACTGGCAGCGGCCACCATTATGGCAGGTGTCATATTGATTCTAATGGGCCTGTTTAAGTTCGGAAACCTCATTAAGTTTATCCCCTATACCATCACCACAGGTTTTACCGCCGGGATTGCCGTCACGATTTTTATCGGGCAGATAAAGGATTTTCTGGGGCTTACCATTGTCACCGAGGAGCCTTTGGTGGAAACCATGGATAAACTCGCCGCGGTATTCCGTTTTATCGGCACCATCAACTGGCAGGCGCTCCTTATCGGCGGCGTCTGCATGGCCATCCTGATAATTTGGCCGCTTCTTCCGGGATTTCTTTCCAAGATTCCCGGTTCCCTGATTGCCGTGCTGGTAAGCAGCGCGCTGGTTGCCCTTCTTAAGCTTCCGGTAAACACAATAGGGGATTTGTATACGATTTCCGGCGGGCTTCCCGCCTTCCATATGCCGCATATCTCTTTCCATATGGTGCAAACGCTGCTTCCCGACGCCTTTACCATCGCTATCCTTGCGGGCATTGAATCCCTGCTTTCCTGCGTGGTATCGGACAGCATGGTGAACAGCCGCCACCGCTCCAACATGGAACTTGTGGCACAGGGAGCAGGAAACATAGCGTCCGCGATGTTTGGCGGCATTCCCGCCACTGGCGCCATTGCAAGGACGGCGGCAAACGTAAAGAACGGCGGACGCACGCCCATTGCCGGTATGGTGCATTCGGTGGTGCTTTTACTGGTCTTGGTGGTGCTTATGCCTTATGCGGCGCTGATTCCCATGCCCGCCATTGCGGCAATTCTCTTTATGGTGGCTTACAATATGTCAGGCTGGCGGGAATTTGCAGGCCTGTGCAAAACCGCGCCGAAAAGCGATATCATCGTGCTGGTGCTTACCTTTATCCTAACCGTGCTTTTTGACCTCGTTGTGGCGATTGAAGTGGGCATGGTACTGGCAGCCGTACTCTTTATGAAACGCATGAGCGAAGTGACGGAGGTAGAAGGCTGGCGGTATGCCGAGGTGGAAAAAGAGCAGGATGAGGACGGCCTTACGGCTGTACCTCCCAATACGCTGGTATATGAAATCAGCGGTCCCATGTTTTTCGGGGCGGCGGACAAGCTGTTGAAAATCGGCTTAAAGGAAGGCACCAACTGCCTGATACTGCGGATGAGGAGCGTTAACGCCATTGATTCCACCGCCATGCGCAATTTTGAAAAGCTGTTGGAAACCTGCAGGCAGAAAAACATTACCCTTGTTTTCTCCCATGTGGCAAAACAGCCCATGTCCATTATGCACAAAGCGGGTTTTGATGAAAAAGTCGGCAGGGAAAATTTCTGCGCGCATATTGATGAAGCAATCAAACGCGCTTCCGAATTACAATAATACCAAATTTACCAAAGGAGAGTTTTTAAAGTGGCAGAATTTACTCCCATGATGCAGAAATATCTGGAAACCAAAAAAGAATATCCTGACTGTATCCTTTTTTACCGGCTGGGAGATTTTTATGAAATGTTTTTTGAGGATGCGCTCACCGCGTCCAGGGAACTGGAGATAACGCTTACCGGCAAGGACTGCGGACAGGCGGAGCGCGCGCCCATGTGCGGCATTCCCTACCACGCCGTGGAGGGCTACCTGAACAAGCTGGTGGGAAAAGGATATAAAGTGGCCATCTGCGAGCAGGTGGAGGACCCAAAGCTTGCCAAAGGGCTTGTGAAAAGGGAAGTAGTCAGAATTGTCACCCCCGGCACCAACATCGATATAAATGCGCTGGAGGAAGCAAAAAACAATTTCCTGATGTGCGTTACCTATATGCAGTCCAAAATCGGAATATCCCTTGCAGATGTGACTACCGGCGATTATTTCGTGACGGAAGTGGACGACACCAAAAAATTAATGGATGAAATCATCAAATACCAGCCCAAAGAAATCATCTGCAACGACGCCTTTCTGGTAAGCGGCATGGATATCGGTGATTTGAAGAACCGGCTGGGCATTACGGTTTTTTCCCTGGAGCCGCATTTCTTTGACGATGACTCGGCTAAAAAATGCCTGATAAAGCATTTTCATGTTAATACGCTGACCGGGCTCGGGCTGGAGGATTTTCCCACCGGACTGATTGCCGCAGGCGCACTTTTACAATATCTGTATCATACCCAGAAAACCTCCCTGGGCCATTTAAGCCATATCTATCCGTACATAACAAGCAAATACATGCTTTTGGACAGCGCGACAAGACGCAACTTAGAGCTGGTGGAAACCCTTCGGGAAAAGCAGAAAAGGGGCTCATTGCTGTGGGTTTTAGACAAAACAAAAACCGCCATGGGCGGCAGGATGCTGCGAAGCTATCTGGAACAGCCCCTGATAGAAAAAACAGACATTGAAGACCGGCTGGATGCCGTGGATGAACTGTCTTCTGACAGCGTGACCCGGGATGAAATCAGGGAATACCTGAATCCCGTATATGATTTGGAAAGGCTGCTTGGCCGAATCAGTTATAAAACGGCCAATCCAAGGGATTTGATTGCCTTTTGCAATTCCCTGCAGATGCTTCCCCATATCAGGACGGTGCTCGGCAGCTTTCAAAAAAAACTGCTCTCCGAAATCAGGGAAAGCATCGACGGTCTGGAAGACATCAGTTTTCTGATTGCGGAAGCCATAGAAGAGGAGCCCCCCATATCCGTACGGGAAGGGGGCATAATCAGGGAAGGCTTTGACGAGGACATCGATAAACTCCGCAGGGCGAAACGCGACGGAAAAGAATGGCTGGCGGAACTGGAAAATGCGGACAGGGAAAGAACCGGCATTAAAAACCTGAAAATCAAATACAATAAGGTTTTCGGCTATTATTTTGAAGTCACCAATTCCTACGCTTCCCTTGTTCCGCCTGATTATATCAGAAAACAGACCCTGGCAAACGCCGAGAGGTATACCACGCCGCGCCTGAAAGAACTGGAGGATACCATTTTAAATGCGGAGGACAAGCTCTGTACGCTGGAATATGATATGTTCTGTAAAATCAGGGACTCCATCGCCATGGAAATGGAACGCATACAGCGGACGGCAAAAGCGGTTGCCATGCTTGACGTGTTTGCCTCCCTGTCCCTTACCGCGGAAAGAAACGGCTATGTGCGTCCGAAGCTCAATGAAAAGGGCCTGATAGACATTAAGGACGGCAGGCATCCCGTGGTGGAAAAAATGATTGAAAACGACATGTTCATTGCCAACGACACTTACCTCGACAATGCCAAAAACTGCATCGCCGTCATTACCGGTCCCAATATGGCGGGCAAATCCACCTATATGCGCCAGACCGCCCTGATTGTGCTGATGGCGCAGATTGGCTGTTTTGTACCTGCCAAAAGCGCCAATATCGGCATAGTGGACCGGATTTTCACAAGGGTGGGAGCCTCGGATGATTTAGCCAGCGGGCAATCCACTTTTATGGTGGAGATGAACGAAGTGGCAAATATTTTAAGGAATGCCACCTCGGACAGCCTGCTTATTTTGGATGAAATCGGCAGGGGAACCTCCACCTTTGACGGACTTTCCATCGCATGGGCGGTCATCGAGCATATCAGCAACCGAAAGCTTCTGGGGGCAAAAACGCTCTTTGCCACCCATTACCATGAACTCACAGAATTAGAAGGCAAAATGAGCAATGTAAACAATTACTGCATTGCGGTCAAAGAAAACGGCGACGACATCGTCTTCCTGAGAAAAATTATCAAAGGCGGCGCGGACAAAAGCTACGGCATACAGGTTGCCAAGCTGGCAGGCGTGCCGGATATGGTGATAGACCGCGCAAAGGAAATTGTGAACCAGCTTACGGATAACGATATCACGGAGAAAATCCAGAATATAGCGGTAGATGTCAAAAATGAAGGCCGTACAAAAAAGCCAGAGCATTATGATGAAGTGGATATGGCACAGATGTCACTTTTTGGCGTGGTGACGGATGAAGATGTCATAAAGGAACTGAAGGAGATTGATGTCACCAATATGACTCCCCTGGACGCCTTAAATACGTTATACCGCCTGCAGAACAAACTGATTAACCGCTGGTAACAGCAGAAAGGAAGCATATGGCGAAAATACAGGTACTTGATTCCGGCACGATAGATAAGATTGCTGCCGGCGAAGTGGTGGAACGTCCTTCCAGCGTTGTCAAAGAACTGGTGGAAAATGCGCTGGATGCAGGCGCTTCGGCCATCACCGTGGAAATAAAAGAAGGCGGTATTTCTTTTATCCGTGTGACCGACAACGGGAGCGGCATTGAGGCTTCGCAAGTAAAAAACGCCTTTCTGCGCCATGCGACCAGTAAAATCACCTCCGCTGAAGACTTGTACAGCATACAAAGCCTTGGGTTTCGCGGGGAAGCGCTTTCCAGCATTGCCGCCGTATCAAAGCTGGAATTAATCACCAAAACATCCGCCGCGCTGACAGGGGTGCGGTATCTGGCAGAGGGGGCAGAGGAAAAGGAGATTTCAGAGGTGGGGGCGCCGGAGGGTACCACCATCATCATAAGAAATCTGTTTTTCAATACCCCTGTCCGCAGAAAGTTCCTGAAACAGCCCCAGACGGAAGGCAGTTATATTATAGATTTAATGGAGCATCTTGCCTTTTCCAGACCGGATGTCTGTTTTAAACTTACGGTAAACGGGCAAATCAAGTTCCATACTTCCGGGAACGGGGATTTAAGGGAAGTGATTTACCGTGTTTACGGCAGGGAAGTTGCCGCCAATCTGGTGGAAATCAAGAAGAAATCCGAGGGCATTTCTCTTTCCGGCTATCTGGGTAAACCGGTATTAAACCGCTCAAACCGTAACTTTGAAAACTATTACATCAACGGACGGTATGTAAAAAGCAGCCTGATGGCAAAAGCAATCGAAGAAGGCTATGGCGAGTACCTGATGCAGCACAAGTTTCCTTTTACCGTAATGCATTTTACGGTGGATACCGAGCTGGTCGATGTCAATGTCCACCCCACAAAAATGGATGTGCGTTTTACAGAGCGGGAGCGTATCTACCGTTTTATTGCAGAAGCCATTTCCGAAACGCTGCATATGAGGGAAATGATACCTTTGACATCACCGGAAGAACCCGGTGAAAAAAAGTTGCGGACACAAGATATAGATAACGAGAAGTTTTCCGTACCGGAGCCTTTTGAAAGCGTCCGCTCACAGCAGTTCCAGGTCATGGAAGCAATGAAATATGAGGCTGAAAAGCCCAAAATGCAAGACTTCATGCAAAATCCCGTATGGAACAGGGTAATCGGCAGCCCTTCTGAAAACGAACGCGCCCAAAATGCAGATATTCATGCAAATATTATCAAAAAAGAAGAGGCGGTTATTGTCGAAAAACCTGCTCAGATGGACTTTTTTGAAGAAAAAATGCTTACCCCCGGCAATCTGGAAGAATACAAGATATTGGGGCAGATTTTTGACACCTACTGGCTGATTGCTTTCAGGGACAGGCTGTTTATTGTGGACCAGCATGCTGCCCACGAGAAAGTGAAATATGAAAGGCTGATAAAACAGTTCCGCGAAAAAAGCATATCCTCACAGATGCTTAATCCGCCGATAGTAGTGACGTTATCTGCAAAGGAGGAGCAGGCGCTTGCAGAATATAAACCTGTGTTTGAAAGCCTTGGTTTTGAAACGGAAGATTTTGGCGGGAATGAATATGCCCTGCGCAGCGTACCCACGGATTTGTACGGCTGCAATGAAAAATCACTTTTTCTTGCGGTTTTGGATGAACTTTCAGAGGGACCCGTACTAAAAACCCTGACAGTTGTGGAAGAAAAACTGGCTTCCATGGCCTGCAAGGCGGCAGTCAAAGGAAACAACAGCTTAAGCATGGCGGAAATGGAAGCGCTGCTTAAGGAGCTGCTCACACTGGACAACCCCTATCATTGTCCCCATGGAAGACCCACCATCATCTCTATGAGCAAATATGAGATAGAAAAGAAATTCAAACGCATTGTATAAGGAGCTTACATGGAAGCAAAGAAACCACTTATTATTTTAGCGGGTCCCACTGCCGCAGGCAAAACACGGTTGTCCGTTTCTTTGGCAAAAGCCATCGGCGGGGAAATAATTTCAGCGGATTCCATGCAGGTCTATACGGGCATGGATATCGGTTCTGCCAAAATAAAACCGGCGGAAACGGAAGGTATTCCGCATCATCTGATTGACGTTCTTTCGCCCATGGAGGAATTTAACGTGGTCATATTCCAGAAGCTCTTCCGTGAAGCGGCGTCACAGATATATGAACGGGGGAATATCCCGATTTTAACCGGCGGCACCGGTTTTTACATCCAGGCGGCGCTGTACGACATTGACTTTACCGAGACAACGGAGGATTCGGCATACAGGGAAGAGCTGGCGGCAGTTGCAAGAAAAAAAGGGGCAGATTTCCTGCATGGGATGCTTCGGGAAGTCGATTCCAAATCAGCGGACGCCATTCATCCAAACAATATCAAACGAGTCATCCGCGCCCTTGAATTTTACAGGCAGACAAACAGCCCGATTTCAGGACATAATGAACAGGAACGAAAAAAGGAAAGCCCCTATGCTTCCTGCTATTTTGTGCTAAATGACATAAGGGAAAAGCTTTATGCACAGATTGATAAAAGAGTGGATGAAATGATTGCGGACGGACTTGTTTCTGAGGTTCAGAATCTGGTTGACGCCGGATGTAAAAAAGAAATGGTGTCGATGCAGGGACTCGGCTACAAGGAAATCCTGTCTTACCTGTCGGGGGAAACCAGTCTGGAAGAAGCTGTTTACCTGATAAAAAGAAATACCAGACATTTTGCCAAAAGGCAGCTGACATGGTTTAAACGGGAAAAAGAGGTTATCTGGATAAACAAACCGGATTTTGCATATGATGATGCGGCAATGCTGTCTTTTATGCTGGGCGTCATCCGGGAAAAAACAGGATATAGCGGAGGGAAAAGTGAATAGTAATCATTACAATGAAGAATTAAAAAACAGTTATCTTGCCATGGGTATCTCAGAAGAAGTGCTTGCGTTCGGAGAAAAAGTGCTTGCAGGCTTAAAAGAGCGTTTCGTCCTGATTGATGAGAATGCCGAGTACAATCAGCTTAAGGTATTGAAGGCGCTTCAGGCCCATCAGGTCAGTGAAGCCTGCCTTTTAGGGACTACCGGATACGGATACAACGATATCGGCAGGGATACGCTGGAAAAAGTATATGCGTCCGTTTTCCACACGGAAGACGCACTGGTACGTCCGCAGATTACCTGCGGCACCCACGCGCTGGCGCTGGCGCTTCTTTCCAACTTAAGGCCCGGGGACGAGCTGCTTTCCCCGGTCGGCAAACCCTATGATACCCTGGAAGAGGTAATCGGCATACGCCCGTCAAAGGGTTCTTTAAAAGAATATGGAATCCATTACAGACAGGTGGATTTGCTGCCGGACGGCAGTTTTGATTATGAAAATATCCAAAAAAGCATCCATGAAAACACAAAGATGGTTACCATACAGCGCTCGAAAGGGTATCAGACAAGACCGACGCTTTCCGTTCAAAGAATCGGGGAGTTAATCTCTTTTATCAAGGGCATAAAACCGGATATTATCTGTATGGTGGATAACTGTTACGGGGAGTTTGTGGAAAGACTTGAACCCTCGGACGCAGGAGCTGACATGGTTGTCGGTTCTCTTATCAAAAATCCGGGTGGGGGGCTTGCGCCCATCGGCGGCTATATTGCAGGGAAAAAAGAATGTGTGGAAAATGCCGCGTTCCGCCTGACTTCGCCCGGACTAGGCAAGGAAGTCGGCGCTTCCCTCGGCATTTTAAGCGCTTTTTATCAGGGACTGTTCCTTGCGCCCGTTGTAACGGCAGGCGCGTTAAAGGGCGCCATATTTGCGGCAAATCTTTATGAACGCCTTGGCTATCGGGTAATTCCCGACAGCCTTGAGGACAGGCATGATATCATCCAAGCAGTGGAATTTGGCTCCCCGGAAGGCGTGATTGCCTTTTGCGAGGGTATTCAGGCAGCCGCGCCGGTGGACAGCCATGTAAAACCCGAGCCCTGGGATATGCCCGGTTACGATGCAAAAGTGATTATGGCGGCAGGCGCTTTCGTTTCCGGTTCTTCCATTGAACTGTCCGCCGACGGTCCTATAAAGCCCCCCTATGCAGTTTATTTTCAGGGCGGGCTGACATGGCCCCATGCCAAGTTCGGCATATTGAAATCTCTGCAGGCATTATGCGACCGACGAATTGTGTCGAAATTTTTTCCATAAAATTTATATACAGAATTTGTGAACTGTGATAAAATTATTTCCAAATGCTAAAGGTAATTATTGGCATATTCGCTGAATAGTTAAGACAAAAGAGTGAAATGAGGATACGGTTTTGAAAAAGGTAAACTGGACATTTGTGGTACTGGTGTTGATTGGATTTGTCATAGGCGGTTTTATCGGCACTTATTTTGAAGGCACTTTCTTAAATTACGGACAGGCTTTCGGGTTAAATGAACCGGTAGTATTGGACTTGGGATTTATCCTTCTGACTTTTGGGTTAAAGATTCAGATAAGCATTGCAAGTGTGATTGGGGTGATAATAGCGCTTGTAGTGTACCGGTTCATCCGATAGTAATGTGAGAGGAGTTCATGCGTGTAAGAAGGTTAGACGGGAGAAACGTATGAACAGACAAAAAGAACAACAAGCGCACATGCGCCCCTATGAAAAATTTATGCGGTTCGGGGCGCAGAACCTGACGGAGAGCGAGCTTCTGGCGATTATTCTAAGGACCGGAAACAGGGAGGAGGATGCGGAAGAGTTATCCGCCCGCATACTCGATTTGGCTTCCTACGGCAGACAGGGGCTTTTAGGGCTCCATCAGATAAGCATGGAACAGCTTTTACAGATTAAAGGCATTGGCAGGGTTAAAGCCATACAGATTAAATGCGTCATGGAGTTTTGTACCCGCGTAGCCAGGACAAAAGCATGGGAAAGTTTCTCCTTTAACAGTTCCGGTTCCGTGGCTGCCTGTTACATGGAATCACTCAGGCACAAAAGCCGCGAATGCGTCTTTCTTCTGATGCTTGACACCAAAGGACACCTGATTCGGGAGGCTGAGCTGTCAAGAGGAACGGTAAAAGCGTCCATTTTGTCACCGCGCGAAGTGTTTGTTGAAGCATTGAAATCGGAAGCCGTGCATATTATTCTGCTGCACAATCATCCCAGCGGAGACCCCACTCCCAGCAAAGAGGATATGGGCATTACGGCTGCCATTGCAGAGCTTGGCAGAAAGCTGGAAATACCGCTCATAGACCACATCATAATTGGGGATAACAAATATATCAGTTTTAAAGAACAAGGTTACTTATAGAAAGGGGTTATCGTCTTGGCCAACAACGTATTCGGTATCGACCTCGGTACCAGTAACATCAAAATCTACAGCAGGAACGACGACAGCGTCATGGTGGAAAAAAACATGATTGCCATCGAAAACAAAAGCACTCTCTTTGCCTATGGGAACTCTGCTTTTGAAATGTATGAGAAAGCGCCTGTAAATATTCATATTTCTTATCCTCTCTGCAACGGTGTTATTGCAGACATCAAAAATATGCAGATGATAGTCCGGTATTTTATCGGAGATTTGATGAAGGGCAACTTGCGTCCTGCTGATTACTATATCGCAGTCCCCACGGATGTGACGGAAGTGGAAAAAAGGGCTTTTTATGACTTAATCCGGGATGCCAACGTAAAAGCGCGGAGGATTATGGTGGTGGAAAAAGCCGTGGCGGACGGCCTCGGGATGGACATCGATGTGAAAAATTCGCAAGGCGTCCTGGTGGTAAACGTCGGATACGATACCACGGAAATTTCCATTCTTTCCTTGGGCGGTATCGTTTTAAGCAAATTAATCAAAATAGGCGGATACAAATTTGACGAGGCAATCAGGAATGCCATCAGAAGGGAATTTTCCCTGATTATCGGCGGCAAAACTTCCGAGAACGTGAAAATGAGCCTGAAGGAACTGGAGGCCGCGGGAAAGGGCGCCGTTGTGTACGGCCGGGATATCGTGACCGGTCTGCCCGTGGAACGGGAAATTCCCACCGCGCTGGTAGACGCTTCCCTGGAAGAACATATCAACGCCATTATAGATAACATCAAGGTTATTCTGGAGCGTACCCCTCCCGAACTGGCAGCGGATATTTACAGGCATGGCGTTTATCTGACAGGAGGGGCTTCCCAGGTAAACCACCTGGCAGAAAAAATAGCAAACGGTACGGGATTGAAAGTCAATATGTCCGACAGTCCCCTGGAAAGTGTTGTATTGGGGCTTTCCAAAATCATTAAAGACGAGAACTATAAAAATGTCGCATATGCAATTGAAGGAATGAGTAAATGAGCCCAATCGTAAGACGAAAAGGAGAGAGGTTTACATTACCAGGTAAATATCTCCTTTTTATTTTAACCATCCTGTGTACAGGCATGATGCTGATGACTTTCAGCACGGACATATTCAATAAACCGCTAAACACCATAGCAGGATATGTGGTGGTTCCTTTCCAGCGCGGCATCAGCAGCGTCGGAAACTGGATTTCCAAACGTTCCGAAGAACTGGTGCAAATCAGGGCGCTGCTGGAAGAAAATGCCGAGTTGAAGCGCCAGGTGGATGAACTGACCATAGAAAACACACAGCTGCAGCAGGAAAAATACGAATTGAATACCCTGAGGGAATTATTTAACCTTGACAGCGAGTACGCCGACTATGAAAAGGTGGGCGCAAGGATTATTGCAAGGGATTCCGGCAACTGGTATCATTCCTTTACCATCGATAAAGGAAGTGACGACGGGCTGGCCGTAGACATGAATGTCATTGCTGACGGCGGGCTGGTGGGCCGAATCATTGCAGTAGGTCCCAATTGGGCCAAAGTGGTTTCCATCATTTCAGACAATTCCAATGTCAGCGGACAGATTCTTGCAACCGGGGACAAGCTGATTGTATCCGGGGATTTGGAGATGATGCAGAGCGGTCTGATACGCTTTTCACAGCTCCTTGACAGCGCAGGCGTGGTAGTGGAGGGAGATAAGATTGTAACCTCCGATATCAGCGATAAATACCTGCCCAACATTTTAATCGGGTATATCAAGGATATTACATTGGATTCCAATAAGCTGACCAAGTCCGGAACGGTAACGCCGGCTGTTGATTTTGAACATCTGGACGAGGTACTCATTATACTGGAATTGAAACAGACTGTGGAAGAGTAATGTACATAACGCCGTATCTACAGGGAAAGGACTTGCATTGAAACGAAAAATCATTGTCGCCATCTTAATATTTTTCTGTTTTCTGTTGCAGAGTACGGTTTTTCAAGGCATTGCTTTTAACGGCATTGTCCCGAATCTTCTGATTGTGCTGACGTCTTCCTTCGGGTTTATGCGCAATGAAAAAGAAGGTTTGGTCATCGGTTTTTTCTGCGGCCTTATCTGTGACATTTTTTTTGGCGATGTAATCGGTTTTTATGCACTTGTCATGATGTACATAGGCTACTTTAACGGCAAGTTTTCGGGTATTTTTTATCCTGAGGATATCAAGCTGCCCATGGGCCTCATCATTGTCAGCGATTTGTCCTATTGCATGGTTTGCTATGTATGTATGTTCCTTCTCAGGGGGAAACTCAACTTTCCCTATTATTTTTTACATATCATCCTGCCGGAAGTAGTTTATACGACAGTGATAACCTTATTCCTATACCCATTAATTCTGTTTATCAACGTTCGGCTTGAAAACGGAGGGAAGAGAGGTACACCGTAATTTGTTTGAAAGAATAAAAGATAAACTGATAGAAATTTTAACCAGCCGGCTCACCGTCATGGCGCTGTTGGTGATTGGCATGGGCGCCATGCTGATTTCCCGCCTGTTTGAACTCCAGATAGTACGGGGAGAAGAGTTTTTACAGGATTTTATCCTGCAAAGCAAAAAAACACGTGAGATTGCAGCCACCAGGGGCAATATCTATGACCGGAACGGTGCGCTGCTTGCGTACAATGAGCTTGCCTATTCCGTCAAGATAGAAGATGTCTATGAAACAGGCAAAAATAAAAATACCCTGTTGAATGCCAATATATACAAACTGATTCAGCTGATAGAAAAAAACGGGGACAATGTCATTTCCGATTTTGGCATTGTACTGGATGAAAACAATGATTTTGCCTTTAGCATGACGGATGACACCAAACGGCTCCGTTTTCTGGCAGATGTATACGGACAGGCTTACATACAGGATTTAAAGCTGGAACAGCAGACTGCAACGCCGGACGAGGTCATGCAGTATCTGGGCAAACTGTACGCCATCGGCGAATACGAAGACCCTGAAGACAGAAAAAGCACTTTTATCGTCGGACGTGGCTATACCAGGCAGGACTTTTTAAAGATGGTAACCATCCGCTATGCCATGGGTCTGACTTCGTTCCAGAAATACTTAGGAACCACAGTGGCAAAAGATATCAGCGAGGAAACCCGTGCCGTCATTATGGAAAATTTGTCCGAACTAGACGGGGTTTCCATCGAAGAAGACCCTGTACGCAGATATGTGGACAGCATTTACTTTGCCCAGATAGTAGGCTATACCGGCAAAATTTCCTCTGATGAAATGGAAACGCTGAATGCACAGGATTTGGAGGAAGGCGGGGAAGGAAACCGCTACACCATCAACGATGTGGTGGGTAAATCCGGAATCGAAGCCTATATGGAAACCACCCTGCAGGGGACAAAAGGTATTGAAACGGTGTACGTCAATAACACCGGTAAGGTAATCAGCATCGACGAGGAAGAGTCATGGGAACCGGTTGCGGGCAACGACGTTTATCTGACCATCGACAAAGACTTACAGATTGCAGCCTACAATATCTTAGAGCAGAGGATTGCCGGTGTGCTGCTGGAAAAAATCAGGAACGCCAAAGAATATACCGGTACTTCAAACTCCAGCAAAGAGCTGTATATTCCCATTTATGATGTTTATTTTGCCCTTTTTGATAACAGCGTCATAGATTTAAACCATATGGCGTCCCCAAATGCCGGGGAGTATGAAGCCCTTGTCTATGAAAAGTACCAGAATTACAGGGAACAGGTTTATGCCCGGCTTTTAGAGGAACTGACGGAGAAAAAAACGCCTTATAACAAACTTAGCAAAGAGTATCAGGTTTATGAAAGCAATATCGTGGAATACCTGATGAAAAGAGGGATTCTCGACCAGAACCTGATAGATACAACTGACGCCACCTACAAGGCATGGCGTGAAGAAGAAACCATCAGTTTATCCGAGTACCTGTATTACGCCATTTCCATGGGCTGGGTGGATGTGACAAAACTGGACTTAAAAAGCCAGTATTCCGATTCGGAGGAAATATACAACAAGATTATAGAGAGCATTTTCCAGATTCTCGATAATACCAACGACTACCAGAAAAAATTATTTAAATACATGCTGAAAGGGGATGTCATCAACGGCAGGCAGGTGTGCTATATTCTCTGCGAACAGGGGAAAATTGAAATCGATGAACAGGATATTGCGCTTTTATATGCCAATAAGCTTTCCGCTTACGATTTCATGTTAAACCGCATCCGCAGCCTGGAAATCACCCCGGCACAGCTTGCGCTTGACCCCTGCAACGGTTCCGTGGTCATTACGGATATCCATACCGGAGATGTCCTGGCGCTGGTTTCTTACCCCAGTTACGACAATAACCTGATGGCCAACTCCGTGGATGCAGAATACTTTGCACAGCTTCAGGCAGATAAGTCCAATCCCCTGCTCAATTATGCAACGCAGTACAAATCCGCCCCCGGCTCCACCTTCAAAATGGTATCCGCAACGGCGGCGCTGATGGAGGAAACCGTCACCACCAGAACTTCGATTACCTGCCACGGTATTTTCAACACGGTGACGCCTCCCCCGAAATGCCATATTTATCCGGGCGCACATGGTTCGCTGAATATCGTGGGAGCCATCCAGAAATCCTGCAATGCCTATTTTTATCAGGTGGCATATGACATGAGTACCGTCAGCGGAAGTTATGACGCACAGGACGGTCTGGATATACTGAACAAATATGCGGATATGTACGGCCTGTCTGAGAAATCCGGCGTGGAGATTGCAGAATACATGCCGGAAATGTCCGATGAACTGCCCATTCAGTCCGTTATCGGACAGGGTACGAACAACTTTACCACGGTAGGTCTTGCCCGTTATGTGACAACCGTTGCAAACAGCGGCACCTGCTACAATCTTACCTTGCTTGATAAAGTGACAAGCCCTGACGGCAAAGTCATTATAGAGTTTGAGCCAAATGTCAGAAATACCATCGAAATGCCGGTGGAATACTGGAATGCCATACACACCGGAATGCGCGGGGTGGTGGAAAATATGAGATATTACGCAGATATGCCCATTGCGGTTGCCGGAAAGACAGGTACGGCGCAGGAGAGCACCACCAGGGCCAACCATGCGCTCTTTGTGGGTTATGCCCCCTATGATAATCCTGAAATTGCCATTGCCACCCGTATTGCGTTTGGGTATTCCTCCAGTTTCGCCGCCCAGACAAGCAAAGATATCTTCAAGTATTATTATGACGTGGAGGACGACGAGTCCATCCTGACCGGGGAAGCCACCGATGTGGAAGGGGCGACCTACGGAGATTAAATGCGGCGGTCTGTTATATGTCATGAAAGGAGAAACTTGTAATGAAAGACGCAGTCATAATCAAGAGCTATCAGAACGGCATCTCCCTGTTGCTGAATCCCGAAAGTTCCTTCGAGGAATTATTGGAGGAAATTGCGTATAAGTTTACGGAATCGAAGGCGTTTTTTGGAGAAGCAAAGATGGCGCTTTCCATGACCGGGAAAGAATTGAATGATGCAGAACAGCTGAAAATTATTGAAACCATTAGAAAATGCAGCAATCTGAATATCATATGTGTCGTTGGAACGGATACGGAAACCGAACAGCACTTTATCAAGGCGCTGGAAAAGGTGGACAGGCATTTTTCCCATGAAGATGCCTCCGGACAGTTTTACAAAGGAACCTTAAAAAACAACCAAATCATTGAAACAGAAGCAAGCATTGTCATATTAGGGGATGTGTATCCCGGTTCCGCAGTGATTTCCGCCCATAACATCATTGTCCTTGGCGGATTATACGGAGAAGCTTATGCCGGCGGGAACGGAGATGACGGCCACTATGTTGTTGCGCTTGAAATGGCGCCGGAAAGATTAAAAATCGGCGATTTCAAATATAAAAATTCCAAACCTGCGAAATGGAGCATAAAGCCCAAAATACAACCGCAGATAGCCTATATAAAAAATGACAGGCTGGTTCTGGAATCCCTCACAAAAGAATTGCTAAGTGCTTTCTAGCTATAGGTGCATTGCACCGGTGCAGGGTGCTGGTGGACGAAGAATTATTTTAGCCGCTTTTGCGGCAAAAGGAGGAAGTATGAGTGAAGTAATCGTCGTCACATCAGGAAAAGGCGGTGTGGGTAAGACCACCACATCTGCAAACGTTGGTACAGGTCTGGCACGTATGGGAAAAAAGGTTTGTCTGATTGACACAGACATCGGTCTCCGCAACCTGGATGTGGTTATGGGACTGGAAAACCGGATTGTTTACAATCTTGTCGACGTAGTGGAGGGCAACTGCCGGATAAAGCAGGCCCTGATTAAGGATAAGCGCAATCCTACGCTTTATCTGATGCCGTCTGCGCAGACAAGGGATAAATCGGCAGTATCGCCCGAACAGATGGTGAAAATGATAACGCACCTGCGGGAACAGTTTGACTATATTATTCTGGACTGTCCCGCCGGCATAGAGCAGGGTTTCAAAAATGCCATTGCAGGAGCGGACAGGGCGCTTGTTGTGACAACGCCGGAGGTATCGGCCATCAGGGATGCTGACAGGATAATCGGGCTTTTGGAAGCAAATGAATTTAAAAAAATTGATTTGGTCATCAACCGTCTCAAGTATGAACTGGTAAAACGGGGAGATATGATGTCATCCTCCGATGTGGTGGATATTCTGGCCATTCCGCTTATCGGAATCGTGCCGGATGATGAAAACATCGTCATATCCACCAATCAGGGAGAGCCGCTTGTCGGAAACGGCACGCCTGCCGGGATTGCCTTTCAGAATATCTGTAACAGGGTCGCAGGCAAGGAAGTTCCCTTCATGGATTTTGAAAAAGGAATTTCTTTCTGGACGAGGGTAACCGGAATTTTTCATAAAATATAAGGAGGCGTCTAGATGAAACATTTTTTCCGAAGAAAAAGTTCTAAAGAAATAGCAAAAGACCGGCTGAAAATACTGCTGATTTCAGACAGGGTGAACTGCTCCCCCGAAATGATGGAAATGATAAAGGCAGATATAGCCAAGGTCATATCAAAATACATGAAGATAGATGCCCAGAGTATGGAAATACAAATCAGTAAAACGGGAACCAAAGGCGGCAGGAACATGAAAAATCCTACCTTGTACGCCAACATTCCCATTATTGACTTGAACCAGTAGGCAGAAAGAAGGAATATGTTTAAACACTACCGGTTACGGGATTATGATTTTAAATTAATCATTTTGGTATTGGCAGTATCCATTATCGGTATAGTCGCCATCGGAAGCGCCAAAGAGGCCCTGCAGAACAGACAGATTGCAGGAGTCCTTTTAGGACTGTTTCTGATGGTTACTATTTCCTTTCTGGATTACAGTATGCTGTGTAAACTCTATTGGGTGATGTATGCAGGCAATCTGGGACTCCTTGCCGCCGTCATTTTGGCGGGATACGATGCCGGAGGCGCACAGCGGTGGCTGGAAATCGGCGGCTTCCGTTTTCAGCCTTCAGAAACTGCTAAAATCATATTGATTTTATTCTTTGCACAGTTTATTATGAAACATAAGGAGCGTTTTAATTCTTTTAAATACATTGCTTTATGCATTGTCCTGATAGCGGTTCCCTGGGCATTGATATACAAGCAGCCGGACATGTCAACCAGTATCATTGTTTTGCTGGTTTTCTGCACGATTATGTTTTTGGGCGGGCTCAGTTACAAGGTAATTGCCGGGATTTTGGCGGTTGTTATTCCTTCCCTTCTCATATTCTTCAGCCTCGCGCTGCAGCCGGATTCCATTCTCGTGGAAAAGAAGATTATCAAAGAATACCAGTTGAACCGGATTCTTGCCTTCCTCAATCCCGAAGAATATGCCACGGAAGAAGCATATCAGCAGCTCAATTCCATCACGGCCATCGGTTCCGGACAGTTGGACGGAAAGGGGTACAAAACAAATGAAATCAGCTCCGTAAAAAACGGAAATTATATATCAGAACCGCAGACGGACTTTATTTTTGCCGTAATCGGGGAAGAATTCGGCTTTAAGGGAAGCTGCCTGCTGATTGTCCTGTTGTTGTTTATCGCACTGGAATGCTTTTCCGTTGCAGTAAAGGCAAAGGACCTGGCCGGAACCATTATAGCCGGAGGCATAGGAAGCCTTATTGCCTTCCAAAGTTTTATCAATATCGGCGTGGCAACCTTCATCATACCGAATACCGGGCTGCCGCTGCCTTTTGTCAGCTATGGGCTTACCTCCCTGGTAAGTTTATATATTGGATTGGGGTTTGTATTAAATATCAGATTACAGCGTAAAAGATAATGGGGTAATAAAAGAGAGGGTTGATTCTATGAATGTTGCACTGATTGCGCATGATGCCAAAAAGAAACTGATGCAGAATTTCTGCATCGCATACAGAGGTATATTAAGCAAACATGAGCTATATGCTACAGGCACAACGGGCAGGCTGATTGAAGAAGTGACCAATCTGTCAGTCCACAAATATCTGGCGGGCCATTTGGGAGGCGTACAGCAGATTGGCGTACAAATAGAAAACAATCAGGTGGATATGGTGATTTTTTTACAGAATCCGCTTTCGCCCAATGTGCATGAGCCGGACCCCAAAAACATTATACGGCTTTGTGATATGCACAACATTCCGCTGGCAACCAATCTTGCTTCAGCCGAAATGTTGATTAAATCGTTGGACAGAGGAGATTTGGAGTGGCGTGAAATGTACAAATAAGAGAAAAGGCCTGTATCTGGCGTCAGCGTTTCTTTTCATGCTGGTTTCCTTATCCGGATGCGGCAATGCACCATACCTTTTTCCGTATGACGCGGAATACGGAGTAAGCAGTTTTCAGGTTTCTGAAATCTATAATGCAGACAAGGCAGAACCTTTTGCGGAGGATTTATGCATTGTGTCAGGGGACGTTTCGGGAAATTCCCCCATTGACATGTCTCAGGCCGGGGCCGCGCTTCTTTGTGATGTCAACAATGCGGAAGTTTTATATTCCCAAAACGCACATGAGAGAATGCATCCGGCAAGCCTTACAAAAGTAATGACTGCGCTTGTGGCATTGAAATACGGCTCCATGGACCAGTTGCTGACCGCCACCAACTCCGTTAATATCACGGAACGGGGCGCTACCTTATGCGGCATCAAACCGGGGGATACCATGACGCTGTCGCAGGCTGTCCATATCCTGCTTATTTATTCCGGAAACGACGCTGCCATGATGGTTGCGGAAGGCGTGGGCGGCAGTGTGGAAGGCTTTGTGGAACTGATGAACCAGGAAGCCAGAGCCATAGGCGCCACCAACACCAATTTTGCCAATCCCCACGGGCTGACGCAGGACAACCATTATACAACGGCTTACGATATGTACCTCATATTTAATGAGGCCATTAAATACGAGTCTTTCCGGGAAATCATTCATATGACCTCCTACAGCACCGTTTACCACGACAAAAACGGCGACAGCAAGGAACTTTCCATCAACAATACAAACCAGTATCTCAGGGAGCGGTATGCCCCTCCTGAAAACGTGAATATTGTGGGTGGAAAAACCGGGACTACCAATGCAGCCGGCCATTGTCTTATCATTTTGTCAAGGGACGCTGCAGGTGCGCCGTATATCTCCGTGATACTGCGCTCCGAATCTACGGATATACTCTACAAGGAAATGTCCGATTTGCTTACCGAAATAGGGAAGTAATATGAGTTTCCGCATTTTGCATTGCGGCAGCCCGGGCGTGTATTTGTTCCAACAGGACGCGCTCCCGCTCGGGTAAAAACACAGCGGTACATAAGAGGTTATAAAACAACCTCTAAGTACCGGTGTTTTTACACGGTCCTTTATGGAATCAAATGCACGCCCGGACTGCCGCAATGCAAAATGCGGAAACTCCAAGGAAATAGTAGTTGTTTTTTATTGGAATCTATTTTATAATGATAGTATGATTTTTAGTTTTACACATCAATTTACTCTAGGAGGGTTCACCGATGGTTCAATTAATTGTAGGTAATAAAGGAAAAGGCAAAACAAAGCATTTATTGAATAAAGTCAATGCAGAAATCAAGGAAGCAGAAGGCAGCATCGTTTATCTTGATAAATCTCCCAAGCATATGTATGAGTTGAATAATAAAGTCCGGTTAATTGATGTATCTGAGTATTTAATTGAAAACACTGACGGATTTCTGGGATTCATATGCGGCATCATTTCTCAGGACCATGACTTGCAGCAGATGTATTTTGACAGTTTTTTAAAGATTTCCCAGCTTGAGGAGGAAAACCTCGTTTCTGCCATAGACAAACTGGAAAAAATCAGTGAAAAATTTGGCGTTGATTTTACCTTGAGTATCTCCAAAGATGAACATGAACTTCCTGAAGCAGTAAAATCAAAGATAATTATCTCTTTATAATACATAAAGGAAACAGACAAAGCCTCGGATGTTTTCCGGGGCTTTCTTTTGTGACAGGGAAAATAAAGTAATGAAAACGGGAGGGGAGGCGTGCGGCAGTGCCGGATAAGAAGACACCGAAAGTGACAAAAATCAGAAAATACCATAAGCCTTTAAACCTCAACATCGGTATGGTGATTTTTGCAGTCATTTTTATCTATGTCTGTATCTGTATCAGCATGTACTTTAAGGATAACCATATCAGGCCATATGAAGTAAGGGAAGGCTCCCTTTCTTCCGAGAACCTGTACACCGGAGTCATACTAAGGGAGGAAACCGTCGTCACTGCCGATGCGGCAGGATATGTCAATTATTATGCGCGGGAAGGGGAGCGTGCCGCTGTCGGCAACCTGATATACACAGTAGACGAAACCGGAAGGCTTTCTGATTATCTGAGCAGCGCCGATACAGGGGAAAACTCCCTTTCCGATTCGGACCTGTCACAGTTGAAGAGTGAAATTGTCAATTTTTCCCACGGCTTTTCACCTCAAAATTTTTCTACTGCCTACGACTTTAAATATACCATTAAGGGCACCGTCTTAAAGCTTGCCAGTGCGTCTCTTTTGGAAAATATTTCGGATTTGGACGGAGAGTTTCGCAGTACCGTATCCCTTTCCTATACCCCTTATACCGGGATTGTCATGTACTGGGTTGACGGCTATGAAACGCTGACCCCGGACGCAGTCAATGCCGGCACCTTTAAAAACGAGGACTATGAAAAAAAACAGCTTATAAGCAACGAACTGGTAGCTGCCGGCGACACCGTCTACAAGATTTGCGAGAAAGAAAACTGGTCCCTGGTCATTCCCGTGGATGAAAACAAAGCCGCCGAGCTGCTGGAAGAAGAATTTGTAAAAGTGCGGTTCATGAAAAATCAGGATGAGTCATGGGGAGAGGTCGAGATACTGCATAATCCGGACGGCAAGGTCTATGCCCAGCTGACCTTTACCAATTCCATGGTAAGTTTTGCCAATGACAGATTTTTGGAAGTAGAGTTATTGCTGCATGAAGAAATCGGTTTGAAAATTCCAAACACTTCCATTGTGGAAAGGGAGTTTTTCCTGATTCCGGAAGCTTTTGTTACAAGAAGCGGGGATTCTGACTCTTATGGCGTGTTGAGGGAGGCTGTTCTTGAGGACGGGACGCGCAGCACGGAATATGTGCCGGTAACCGTTTACAGTCTGGTTGACGGGGAATATTATGTGGACGCCGGCGTCATACAAAGCGCAGACCATCTGTTTATGCCGGACTCCACAGAAACTTATACCGTCAGCAAACGCGCAACCTTGAAAGGGGTTTACAACATGAATAAAGGATATGCCGATTTCAGGCAGATAGAAATCCTTTACCAGAACGAAGAATATTCCATTGTAAAGTCCAATACGGATTACGGCCTGAATGTATATGATTTGATTGTACAGGACGCCTCCAGTGTTTCGGTTGACCAGTTCATTTACAAATAAACGGCAAACCAGAAGGGAAAAGTATGATTAAAGACAAAGTTGCGGAAGTAAGAAACGCCATAGCAGACGCCTGCAAAAAAGCCGGAAGGAACAGCAGTGAAGTAACTTTGATAGCCGTGAGCAAGACCAAACCCGTCCCCATGCTTTCGGAAGCTTACGAGGCAGGCTGCCGTGATTTCGGCGAAAACAAAGTACAGGAACTGACAGACAAATACGGACAGCTTCCTGACGACATCCGCTGGCACATGATTGGACACCTGCAGCGCAACAAAGTAAAATATATTGTGGGAAAAGTTTATCTTATCCATAGTGTGGATTCCCTCAAACTGGCGGAAGAAATCAGCAGGGAAGCCGTCAAAAAGAAGGTTACGGTAAATATTCTCATAGAAGTGAATGTGGCGGAAGAAGAAAGCAAGTTTGGCGTATCCTGCGCTGAAGCGCCCGCACTGGTGGAAAAAATTGCTCTTTTGCCGGGTATTTGTGTCAAAGGACTGATGACTATAGCACCATATGTAGAAAACGCAGAAGAAAACAGACAATATTTTGTGAAACTGCGCCAATTATGTGTTGACATAAAGAACAAAAACATTGATAATGTCTGTATGGACATATTGTCCATGGGCATGACAGGTGATTATACTGTGGCTGTAGAGGAAGGCGCCACTTATGTACGAGTAGGCACAGGTATATTCGGGGATAGAAATTATGAGATGTAAATTCATGTAAGGAGAGTACCACTATGGGAGTAATGGACAAGTTTTTGAACTATATGAAATTAAACGACGAAGATGATGATTATGATACAGATGATGATTATCTGGATGATGATTATGTGGACGACGCACCTGCCAAAAAGTCCTATAAAGAGCAGGAACCGGAAGACAAATCCACTGCAAGGCGGCCGGCGGCAAAAGTAACCCCCATGCCAAAAAGCAATACCCGGAGAATGCAGGGGGCAAGCGGCATGGAAGTCTGCGTCATCAAACCTACTTCCGTGGAAGACGCAAGGGAAATCACTGAGACCCTTCTGGCAAACAGAACCGTGGTACTGAATCTGGAAGGACTTGACGTGGACATTGCACAGAGAATTATTGATTTTACTTCAGGCTCCTGTTTTGCAATCAGCGGAAACCTGCAGAAGATTTCACATTACATATTTATCATTACCCCTGCAAGTGTGGACATTTCCGGTGATTTTCAGGATATTCTGAACAGTGGTTCCTTTGATGTTCCCATAAACAACGGATATTGATTACACCGAGGGCAGATGTCTACTATCTGCCCTTTCCAGTTATTTACTCACAGAATCGGGAAAGGCATGAATAAAAATGGATATCAACAGACTACAGATAACATACGAAAAAAAGCCCTGTTACGAAATTGTTTATGAACAATCCTTTGAAAAAATAGGTGCGGAACTGCTTGCCCTGGGAACCGGGGAAAAGCGGTTGTGTATTATAACGGACGACACGGTTAACGGGCTCTATGGAAAAGAAGTCTTAACTCAGCTGGAAGGCTGCTGTAAAAAGGCGGTTTTGTATTCTTTTCCAGCCGGAGAATCGCACAAAACCCTTGACACAATCAAAGACATTTATCGTTTTCTGATTGAAGAGGGCTTTGACAGGAAAGATATGCTTATCGCCCTGGGCGGCGGTGTGACAGGCGATATGACGGGCTTTGCCGCAGCAACTTACCTGAGGGGAATTGATTATGTCCAGATACCCACTACGCTTTTGGCACAGGCAGACAGTTCCATCGGCGGAAAAACAGGTGTCGATTTTGACGGCTATAAAAATATGGTTGGCGCATTTAAAATGCCCCGTCTGGTATACATGAACGTTTCTACGTTAAAAACCCTTGAGGAAAGACAGTACTATTCCGGCTTTGCGGAGATTATGAAACACGGTCTGATTAAAGATGAAGCCTTTTACCTGTGGCTGTTGGAAAACATGTATGAAATTTCCGACCGCGAAACAGATGTTTTGCAGGAAATGGTTTACCGAAGCTGCCTTGTCAAAAAGAAAGTAGTGGAAAAAGACCCAAAAGAAACAGGTGAACGTGCGCTTTTAAATTTCGGACACACCATCGGACATGCCATAGAAAAGGCAAAAGGGTTTACCCTGTTTCATGGGGAATGCGTAGCGTTAGGCGCAGTTGCCGCTTCTTATATTTCCTACAAACGGGGCATGCTTAAAATGGAAGAGTACTATGAAATAAGGGATATGTTTGTGCCTTTTAACCTGCCTATCAGCGTGGATGGCATTGACCCAAAGGAAATTGTCAGGCTTTGCCACTCCGACAAAAAAATGGCTGCCGGTAAAATCAATTTTGTGCTGCTTAGCAAAATAGGAAAATCCGTTCTGGATAATACGGTGACGGATGCGGAAATACTGGATGCCGTAAAGGAAATATATTTTAGCGAAGAGGATGCCCATGAATAAATACAAGACTAAAATAAAGTGGATGTTTTTGTTTTTTGTGATGATGGCCCTGTCCATCATCTTAGACCAATGGACCAAAAATCTGGTACTGTTGCATTTAAAAGACAAAGGCGCTTATCCGCTGATACAAGGGGTATTGGAATTTCAGTTTTTTTCCAATACAGGCATTGCCTGGAGTATGCTGGAAGGACAAATTATATTTATCCTGCTGACAGGCATTGTTTTTCTGGCGGTTGTATTGTTCTGTATCATAAAACTGCCGGACAACAAGAAATTCCATATTATCTATATACTGGGCGGCTTACTTATGGGAGGCGCTGTCGGCAACATGATTGACCGCATCCGTCTTGGATATGTTGTGGACTTTATCTATATTTCCCTGATTCACTTTCCCATTTTTAATGTGGCGGACATGTGCATCGTGATTTCCGTCATCATACTTGCCGTTCTTTTTCTGTTTGTCTACAAAGAAGAAGACCTTGCTTTCTTAAATTTCAAACAGAAAAAATACCGTGAGGTGAAATAACGGAATGATGGATGCCTTTCGATTTCAGATAACCGAAGAGATGGAAGAGGAGAGAATCGATAAGTGTATGAGTATGCTTATCGATTCTTTGTCGCGTTCTTACATCCAGAAACTCATCAAAGAAGAATCCGTCATGGTAAACGGCAGGCCTGTAAAAGGAAGCTACCGCCTTAAGGTGGATGATGAAGTGTCCTTCTACCTTCCAAAAGCCGTTGAGCCCGATATACAACCGGAAAACATCCCCCTTGACATTCTTTATGAGGATGCGGATGTCCTTGTGGTAAACAAGCCAAAGGGTATGGTGGTACATCCTGCCGCCGGACATTTCAGCGGCACCCTGGTAAATGCGCTGATGTACCACTGCGGCCGGGAATTATCAGGCATTAACGGCGTCATGAGACCCGGCATTGTACATCGGATTGACAAGGATACTACCGGTTCCCTGCTTGTCTGTAAAAATGATATGGCGCACAGGGAAATTGCCGGCCAGTTAAAGGAACATTCCATTAACAGACGCTACCGGGCAATCTGCCACGGTATTTTAAAAGAAACAGAGGGCACCATCTGCAAACCGCTTGGCAGGCATCCTACGGACCGGAAAAAAATGGCGGTCAGGGAAAACGGAAAGAACGCCGTCACACATTACAGGGTTTTAAAACAGTTTGAAAAATTTGCCTATATAGAATGCGTTCTGGAAACCGGCAGGACTCATCAGATAAGGGTTCACATGGCAAGCATAGGACATCCCATACTGGGAGACGCCCTATATTGCAGCCTTCCTTCCCCTTTCCGTCTGGAAGGTCAGACATTGCACGCAAAAACATTGGGATTTCACCATCCCAAAACGAAAGAATATATAGAAACGGACGCCCCATTGCCGGACTATTTTACACATCTTCTGGAAATTTTGCAATAATTTATTGAAAGTGACACAAAATACTGGAAATTTCACATCATTTTTTATATAATAATAGTAATCTAATCAGAAAGGCAGGGATAGGTATGAATACGGTAATTACAATCGGAAGACAGTTCGGAAGCGCCGGCCGTGAAATCGGTGAAAAAGTGGCAGCATATTTTGGAATCAAGTGCTATGACAAGGAACTTTTGTCCAGGGCTGCAAAGGAGAGTGGTTTCTGTGAAGAAATGATTCAAAATCACGATGAAAGGCCTACCAACTCTTTTTTATATAATCTGGTAATGGATACCTACTCCTTTGGCTACAATGCCTCTTCTTTTGTGGATATGCCAATCAGCCATAAAGTATTTCTGGCACAGTTTGACACCATCAAAAAGATTGCCGACGAAGGCCCCTGCGTCATAGTAGGGCGTTGTGCGGATTATGCCCTTGCCGACTATACCAACTGCATTCACCTGTTTATCTACGGCAATGAGGATGTCCGGGTGAAACGCATCATGCAGAAGTATGACCTGAGCGAAAACAAGGCAAAGGATATGATAATCAAAAAGGACAGACAGCGTCAAAGCTATTACAATTATTATTCCTCTAAAAAGTGGGGACGCGCCGACAGCTACGACTTGTGCATCAACAGTTCCGTCCTGGGTGTGGAAGGCACTGTGAAACTCATTATACAATATATTGAAGACTACGAAAAACGCAATAAATAGCAAAATTGCTTGACAAGGCACCTTCTTAATGCTATGATACTTGAGTATGCCGCATAACTAGGTAAAAGTGCAGGAATTTCATTGCTGCCACCAAAGTTAGCGAGTAAATGAACCATACTCGGGTTCATGAATAGGAGGTGCCTTATGTACGCAATTATTGCAACAGGTGGAAAACAGTATAAAGTTGCTGAAGGAGATGTCATCAGAGTAGAAAAGCTGGACGTTGAAGCAGGCAATACTGTAACTTTTGACCAGGTAATCGCAGTAAGTGACGGTTCTTTAAAAGTGGGTGAAGATGTTGCAAAAGCATCTGTAACCGCAACTGTTATGGAACAGGGTCGTGGCAAAAAGGTTATTGTATATAAATACAAGAGAAAAACCGGTTACCACAACAAAAATGGTCATAGACAAGCATACACTCAGGTTAAGATTGATAAAATCAATGCATAGTTTCATCATGAGATAATGTGGATATGACAAATATTACTATCCGTAAGGGGCCGGACGGCACTTACAGACAATTGGTTTGTGCAGGACATGCCGGGTTTGCAAAAGCCGGCAGGGATATCGTATGTGCATCCGTTTCCGTGCTGGTAATCAATACCATCAATGCACTGGAGGAGTTGGCCGGTGAATCATTTGAAACACTGGTTGATGAAGAAGCGGGCCGTATCCAATGCAATTTTATCCATCCCCTGCAGGAACAATCTGTTTTTCTTTTGGATGTTATGGTCTATGGATTGCAAAACATCCAGAAAGAATATGGAAAAAAGTATTTAAAAGTTAAACTTGAGGAGGTGTAAACCGATGTTGAATATGAACCTTCAATTTTTTGCTCATAAAAAGGGTGTTGGTTCTACCAAAAACGGAAGGGATTCCGAATCCAAACGTTTAGGAGCAAAAAGAGCTGACGGACAGTTTGTAAAAGCCGGTAATATCTTATACAGACAGCGCGGTACCAAAATCCATCCCGGCGTAAATGTCGGAATCGGCGGCGATGATACCTTGTTTGCCAAGGTGGACGGCGTCCTGAGATTTGAACGAAAAGGCAGAGACAAAAAGCAGGCTTCCGTATATCCTGTAGAAAAATAAGAGATATTGTCACGGGCTTCAAACGGCAGTTTGAAGCCCCTTTTCAGTTAAAGGAGTTTCTATGTTTGCAGACAGAGCGGCTATCTATGTAAAAAGCGGAAAAGGCGGGGATGGACATGTTTCCTTCCGCCGTGAAAAATATGTCCCCAACGGGGGGCCTGACGGCGGGGACGGAGGCAAGGGCGGAGACGTCATTTTTGTTGTTGACGAAGGTCTGAATACGCTGACTGATTTTCGCCATATTCGCAAATACAAAGCGCAAAACGGAGAAGACGGCGGTAAGAAAAACTGCCGTGGAAAAAACGGGGAAGATATACTGATTAAAGTTCCTGCCGGGACCGTCATCAAAGAAGCGGAGAGCGGTAAAGTCATTGTGGATATGTCCGGTGACAACAAACGGGTTATCCTCTTAAAAGGCGGCCGGGGTGGCAACGGCAACCAGCATTATGCAACCTCCACCATGCAGGTGCCCCGTTACGCACAGCCGGGACAGCCTGCAAAGGAACTGAATCTGATTCTGGAATTAAAAGTGATTGCCGATGTGGGACTGGTAGGCTTTCCCAATGTAGGGAAATCTACTTTTCTCGCAAGGGTAACCAACGCAAGGCCTAAAATTGCAAATTATCATTTTACCACCCTGAATCCCAATCTTGGGGTAGTAGACCTGAATGACGGAACCGGTTTTGTCATTGCAGATATCCCCGGATTGATTGAAGGTGCATCAGAAGGCATTGGATTGGGGCATGAATTTTTAAGGCATATCGAGCGCACCAAAGTCCTGATTCATATGGTGGATGCCGCCGGTTCGGAAGGCAGGGACCCCATCGCAGACATATATGCCATAGACAAAGAGTTAAAAGCATATAATCCGGAAATTGCAGACAGGCCCCAGATAATTGCAGCCAATAAAACGGATTTGATTTATGAAGCAGATAACGATATCATTCAAAAATTAAAAGCTGAGTTTGAACCAAAGCAAATACCTGTATATCCCATTTCCGCGGTCAGCGGGGAAGGCGTGACAGAACTTCTCTATCAGGTAAAAAACATACTTGAAGGACTGGATGAAAAACCGGTTGTCTTTGAACCGGAATTTTTCCCGGAAACAATGCTGCCTGACGAAAACGAGCCATATACGGTGAGTTATGATGCCGAAAAAGAAGAGTATGTCATTGAAGGTCCGCGTATTGAAAAAATGCTGGGATATACAAATCTGGAAAGTGAAAAAGGGTTTACTTTTTTCCAGAAATTTTTGAAAGAATCCGGCATTTTGCAGGAGTTGGAATCCCTGGGTATACAGGAGGGTGACACCGTGCGGATGTACGGTCTGTCCTTTGACTATTATAAGTAACTTTTTTATATATGAAGGGAGATATGAGGATTATATGACAAGCAAGCAGAGAGCCTATTTAAAGAGTCTGGCAAGCACTATGGAACCTGTATTTCAAATCGGCAAATCAAGCCTTACGCCGGAAGTCACCGCCGCTGTGGCAGAAGCCTTTAATACAAGAGAGCTCATTAAGATTGCAGTTCTGAAGAACTGTTTTGATGAGCCCAGGGAAATTGCAGAGATGATTGCAGAAAGAACCCATTCCCAGGTTGTGCAGGTCATCGGCAAAAAAATTGTATTGTATAAAGAAAATAAGGATAATAAAAAAATAGTATTGCCCTGTTAAGGAGGCGGTCATGATTCCTGCAGCAGAAAATACTTCTTGTAAAATAGGCATTATGGGTGGGACATTCAATCCCATACACATAGGACATCTTTTATTGGCGGAAACAGCCCTTACAAGTGAAGGACTTAAAAAAGTCATGTTTATCCCCAGCGGTAAGCCTTATATGAAAGAAGAAACCACGGTACTGGATGCTTCACACAGGCTCAAAATGGTAGAACTTGCAATTGCGGACAACCCGTCCTTTATGGTTTCCGACATGGAGATACGGCGTCCCGGCAATACCTACACCAGTGAAACCCTGGCGCTTTTAAAACAGGAACAGCCCGAAACAGCTTTTTATTTTATCCTTGGGGCTGACAATCTGTTTGCCATGGAAACATGGAAGGAACCTGAAAAAATATTTTCAGCCTGCACTATCCTTGCCGCTGTACGAAACGGTGCGGACTATGCGCATATGCAGGAAAAATGCAGGGAACTCGTTTCCATCTATGACGCCAAAATTAAATTGTTACCCTTTCCGGAAACAGCCATTTCTTCCACTGACATCAGAACACTGCTCAGGCAAAACAAGAGCATCCGTTATATGGTTCCGGAAACAGTAAGGAAGTATATAGAAAAGAACCAACTATATTCAGATTAATGACTATCACAGTATATTTCGTGATATGCATGGAAAGGACACCATGAAGACTGCAGATATCAGGAAAATAAAAAAATCGTTGGAAAAAAGTTTGGATGAAAAACGCTTTGAGCACACCATCGGAGTGGCCTATACGGCTGCAGCCCTTGCCATGCGGTATGAGGAATCCATAGAAAATGCAGAACTGGCGGGATTGCTGCACGATTGTGCAAAAGGCCTGGACGAAGACAAACTGATATCCATATGTGAAAAACATCATATCAGCATTACAGATTTGGAGAGAAGAAATCCGTTTCTGCTCCATGCCAAAGCCGGAAGCTTTCTCGCCATGAAAACCTATAAGGTACAGGATAACGATGTAATTAATGCCATTTTAAACCACACCACCGGCAGGCCGGGAATGTCTACTCTGGAAAAAATAATCTTTGTGGCGGATTATATCGAGCCCAGAAGAAACCATGCTCCGAATCTGGCCCAAATCCGCAAACTTGCTTTTATGGATTTAAACGCTGCTACGCTCAAAATATTAGGTGACACACTGGAACATCTTCACACGTCAAAAGGGGAGATAGATTCCATGACAGAAAAAACTTATGAATATTATCTTCATTTAGAAACCGATACCGACAAAACAGAAAGCGAGGAATAAAATGGATATCAATCATTCTAAAGCTATGGCAAAACTGGCCATACAGGCATTGGAAGACAAAAAAGCGGAAGATGTGCGTATCATAGACATCAGTGAAGTATCCATACTTGCCGACTACTTCCTGATTGCCACCGGAAACAACCAGAGCCAGATACAGGCAATGGCTGACAATGTGCAGGACGCGCTCGGCAGGGCAGGATATGAAATGAAACAAGTGGAAGGGTACCGCACTGCAAACTGGGTCTTAATGGACTTTGGTGATGTGATTGTCCATATATTTGACAAGGAAAACCGTCTGTTCTATAATCTGGAACGTATCTGGAGAGACGGGAAAACAATTACGCTTTCCGAACTGTAAAGTAATGGCAGAGCGAAATCTGATATTTCACTCGCCTCCTCAGCGCAAAAGTGCTTCGGAATAAAGGAAAAAATGAATAAAAGCAATAAAAAAACTCAACTATAAATAATAGCTGAGTTTTTTTATTGCTAAATATCTTTGTCCTTACAGATTTTTCCGAAAAAAGTGATTAGATACAGTCCGCAAAGACCAACAAGCACGTATACAATTCTAGACAGCCAGGTCATGTCGCCAAAGAGGAACGATACCAAATCCAGACGGAAGATACCAATCAAGCCCCAGTTAATGGCGCCTATGATGGTAATGACCAAAGCCGTAATATCAAGCCATTTAATTCCCATAATATATTACCTCCTTCTCTGTTATTTTGCTCTCTCTGAAGGATAAATATACAGGTTTTAAAAAAATTTAATGAAAATTTTTAACTTAATAAACGGAAAACGCCAAAAACTTTTCCCAGAATCTGACAATCATCTACAATAATAGGTTCCATGGTATCATTCTCCGGCTGAAGGCGGATGTGTCCGTCCTCCTTATAAAATGTTTTAACGGTGGCAGAATCGTCAACCAGCGCGACAACAGTATCCCCGTTATGCGCGGTACTGCAGCATTGCACAAAAATCTGGTCTCCGCTGTAAATACCTACATTAATCATGGAATCGCCTTTTACTTTCACGATAAAAGAATCGCCCTGCGGAACCACATCGGCAGGTACAGGAAAATAGCTTTCAATATTTTCCTGCGCAAGGATGGGAACTCCGGCAGCCACTGTTCCTATCACGGGAAGGCTGACCATTTCCTTGCGCACCATGTGAAAGCTGTCATCACATATCTCAATAGCGCGCGGTTTCGTGGGGTCCCTCCTTATGTATCCGTTTTTCTCAAGCGTTTCCAAATGGGAGTGGACGGAAGAAGTGGACTTTAAATGCACTGCCTCGCATATTTCACGCACGGCAGGCGGATAACCTTTGTCCAAAATCTCTTTCTTGATATATTCTAAAATTTCCAACTGTTTCGGCGTAATTTTTCCCTGGCTCATAACGTACCCTCCATCTATTATTCTAAGTGATAATCTGAGTATAACACAAGAAAAAAGAAAAAGCAAACGTATATTCAGAAAATATGTTCGATTTTTTTATTTCAAACTATTGACAACAGAAAATATGTTCGTTATAATCCTTGTATAAGAACAAACGTTCCGAACATTTATTCAGAAAGGACACGGCCATGAACTCCAAAGCATACGAAGAATTATTATTAAGGGATTACAGAAACCGACAAAAAAGGATGTTAAGAATCCGCCAGTTACACAGACGTATTTTCCTTTTTATATTAACAGTCGTTCTGGTTCTGCTGTTAACCGTTTCCTATCATGCCATCCTTTCAGAAGCAACTGCCAAAGACAAAAACATTTCTTACAAATATTATACCAGCATTGAAATCCAATACGGGGATTCCCTTTGGTCGCTTGCTAAAGAATATGCAGGAGAGGAGTATGCATCCGCCGAAGACTATGTCCATGAGGTCATGCAAATCAATCATTTGAGGGAAGAAAACCTGATTGCGGGGCAGTATCTCATTATTCCTTATTATTCCAATATCTTTAAGTAGCATCGTCCTCCTTGCGGAGCTTCACTACTTTTGCAGCCATTCTGCGTCTTTCGTCCTCCATGGTTGCATAATGCTTACGGGTCGTATTAACGTCTTTATGCCCCAGCACATCCGCAACCAGATAGATATCCCCGGTTTCCCTGTATAGAGTAGTGCCATAGGTACTTCTTAATTTATGCGGCGTGATTTTCTTTAAAGTAGTGACACGGGAGGCATATTTTTTCACAAGGTTCTCCACGGACCGGACCGCAATTCGACGGTTCTGCAAAGAAAGAAAAAGCGCGTTTTCATGTCCTGAAGCAGGAATTACATGCTTTCTTTCCTCCAGATATTCTGTCAGGGCCTGTTCCACCTCATCCCCAAAGTAGACAACAGCTTCATATCCGCCTTTCCGCCTTATCTTAATCCCGTTATTGTCAAAATCCACATCCTGTATGTCCAGACCGACGCACTCCGACACACGAATGCCGGTGCCTAACAGAAGAGTCAGAAGCGCAACATCACGGGTTCTGGTTTTTTCATGATATGCCAGCTCCTTCTTCGTCAATTTGGTGCCTGCCTCCACCTGGTCCAGCAAAACAGCCACCTCATTTGGTTCAAGCCGGATAATTGCCTTTTCATGCAGCTTTGGCACAGGAACCAGTTCCGCCGTATTTTTTACAATACGCTCCGTTTGAAAATAATAATTGTAAAAGCTTCTGAGAGCTGAGAGTTTCCTTGCCTTCCCCCGTTCCGTATTCGTAATTTCCCTGCCTTCTTTCTCATAATAACTGATATAAGACAGATATTCCTCAATATCCTGCCGGGTAACCTGATTTAAAACATCAATAGGAATTTCTCTGATTTCCATTTTTGCACAAACCGGATTGGTTTCATGCAAAAATTCAAAAAAAACCCTGATATCATATGCATAGGCCAGCCGCGTACGGGTAGAAGTGGTATCCGCTATCCCACGAAAAAACTCCTGACAGAAGGGCGGGAGAGTACCCAGAATATTCCTCAGCTTTACTATATTCTGCTTGTTCTGTGCGTCATGATAATTATTTGTATTCGCCATCCTCTGATTCCCATCCTTGTATATTTCCTGTTTTAACAGCCGTAAACATCCTTTCCTTTACTCCCGGATTCTCCCTGTTTAACTGCAAGAGAAGCTGCTTTACATATTCCCGTTTGGTATGTCCGTCCGCCGGGCAGGGGCTTTTTACAACCGGCACTTCATATTTGTTTACAAATCCAACCACATCCGCTTCATTCATATAAAGCAGGGGACGGATAACAGTAATATCCATACGGTCAAGATAGGTCACCGGCAAAAACGTATGAAAACGGCCTTCAAAAATCAATGACATCAACATGGTTTCCACCACATCATCTTTATGATGCGCATAAGCGACTTTATTGCAGCCGACAGCCTTTATGGCCTCATTCAAAGCTCCCTTTCTCATCTTGGCGCACAAGGAACAGGGATTGCTTTCCTTTCTGTCTTCAAAAACAATCTTTCCGATATCCGTCTTTACAATTTTATATTCAACATGCAATTCCTCACACAATGTTTCTATTTTCTCCAGATTCAGATTTTCAAATCCCAAATCCACCGTAATGGCAATTATATCAAAGCTTTTAGGGTAGAAACGCTTAAGAGCGTTTAAAGCGTATAGGAGAGTTAGGCTATCCTTTCCACCGGATATGCCGACAGCAATTTTATCCCCATCCTCAATCATATGATAATCATCTACAGCCTTTCGTACCAGGCTGAGTACCTGTTGCAGTTTCATCTTTATCCTCACTTCAGCATTGCATTAAACTTTATGAAAATCTCACAGAACTAAAGCTCCAAGCATGGAACATAGAAGTCAGAGCGCGAAATGCCACATTTCAGGCATTTCTCAAGCGTGAGACATAGAAGTTCTCCGCGAAGCAGCCTTTGCTGCGAGCGAAAACTGCCAAAGGCAGTTAGAACTTCTTCTCACGCTAATAGCCATGGTCCACATGCTGCCACCGGCCGCCTGCCTGCCTCACTAAAATCCATTTCCATCCGCCATAAGTACTATTCGGATTAAAGGAACCATCATAGCCTGTCCAATCCACATCAAAAGAAGACAGCAGAACCAATACCTCATCCGCACTTTTTCTGTATGCCTGTTCCGCCCTGGATGTATCATCGCCGGCATAGTATATTTCCGTCAAAGTACAGCCATGCCAATCGGTAAATTCCTCTTTTATCGTTTCGATAGCAGCGTTTATATCGTCTTCGGTATATAGTTCTGACGGCACTTCATGTGTTTTTGCATTTTTAACATTTCCGGCACATGCACACAAACTGAAAGTCATACTTATAAATACAAACAGAAGAATTATTCTTTTCATTTTTTCCTCCATTCCAAAGCGTTACAAATATTAAATGAATCAATACATCGGGGTAATTATAACATAATTTTTATCAGGTTTTCCATATTTTAAAAAAATTCTCTGTTTTTCCTAAGAATTTCGTGCTATACTTCTGTATGAAATAGATTGAAGAAACTTTATTCGTATTGGGGAAAGCCCGGGCGGGAAAGGCGTGGTTTAAAATGAAGTTGAAAATCAATAACAAATATTTCAAATGGGGACTGACAGCTTTCTTTGTCATTGCCGCCAGTATTTGTTTTTACTATCTGGTATTCCACATTTCGGAATTCATTCAAAACATCAAATCTTTATTGGGCATTGTGATGCCTGTGATTTTCGGTCTTGTTATTGCTTACTTACTGACTCCAATCCTGAATTTTATAGAAAGAAAAATTCTTAATCCGCTTTTCGATGTCATGAAAGTATCACAGTCACTGAAAAGGAAACGGATGATACGCGCAATCGGCATTATCATGACTTCCCTTTTGATGATATTTTTGATTTATGGCTTGATTTCCATGCTAATTTCCCAAATTGTTCCCAGCATCCAGAACATTGTCAGCAATTTTGACACCTATGTTGATAATCTTTCAAACTGGCTGAACAAACTGTTGGAAGATAATCAGGATTTGAAAAACTTTATCCTGCCGCAGGTAAACAAGCTTTCGCTGGAACTGGAAAGCTGGCTTACCGACACCGCAACCCTGCTGGAAAAATCCAGTGAAGTATTAAAGACGGTTTCCCTGAATGTATTGAGTTTTCTGCGGGTAGCTTGGAATTTCATTATCGGATTCATAATTTCCATATATGTTCTTGCCAGCAAGGAAACCTTTTCCGCACAGAGCAAAAAAATAGCATATGCGGTATTTGAAAATAATACTGCAAACTCCATACTGAGTTCTTTCCGTTTTGTTCACCGCACCTTTATTGGATTTATCAGCGGAAAAGTACTGGACTCCTTTATTATCGGCGTACTCTGCTTTGTCGGGACATCACTGATGAATACCCCTTATGCCGTGCTGGTAAGTGTGATAGTAGGAGTTACAAACGTCATTCCCTTCTTCGGACCTTATCTGGGCGCTATTCCCAGCGCCTTTTTGATATTGATTGCCGACTTGAACCATCCCGTCAACTGCCTGTATTTTGTTATCTTTATCCTGTTCCTGCAGCAGCTCGACGGTAACCTGATAGGCCCTAAGATTTTAGGGGAAACCACCGGATTATCCGGTTTCTGGGTAATCTTTGCCATCACCGTATTCGGCGGCATGTTCGGCGTCATCGGAATGATTGTGGGCGTCCCCATATTTGCAGTATTCTTTGCATGTATCAAAGGACTGGTTCACCGCTCCTTAAGCAAGAAAAACCTGCCCCTGTCTTCAACTGTCTACCAAAACCTATCTTCCGTGGATGAAAACGGGGAGTTCCATGAAGTAGAAGAGGAGAGCGCCCGGCCCGACGCCCAAAAAGCAAAGAAATCCAAAAGCACCATAGCCGGATTTTTCCGTTCTAGAAAACAAAAGAAAGAGGAAGAATCAGATAAAAAATAGCATTTAATTTATGAATGGAAAAGGATATGATAAGAGAAGTAAAACGTGAAGATATACCAGAATGTGTGGATTTAATTAAAAATAGTTTTATGACAGTGGCAAATGAATTTGGATTTACAAAAGTAAATGCACCAAAATTTACCGCATTTGCAACTACAAATGAAAGATTGTATTGGCAAATGGACCATGAGAACAGACAAATGTATGTCTTTGAAGAAAATGGAATATTGTGTGGATACTATTCTTTGCTTATGCAGAACAATGAAGAATGTGAACTTAATAATCTTGCTGTATTGCCTGAATACAGACACAATGGAATTGGGAAAAATTTGTTGAACCATGCGTTTGATACGGCGCGGGATGCCGGCTTCAAAATTGTTAATATTGGCATAGTTGAAGAAAATACAGTTCTTCGCAAGTGGTATGAGCATAACGGTGCAATTCATGTTGGAATAAAGAAATACGATTTCTTCCCCTTTACATGTGGCAACTTGAAAAAAACACTCTAAAGTATTAATGAAGTATGGAGGTGGCTATAAATGACTTTTAGTTTTTGTCCAAATTGCGGCCACAAACTGGAAAATATCAGATGTGGGGATGATGACTGTAAAATTTGTCCATCGTGCCAAAAAATATATGGGAGCAGTCCGTTTCCCGTTGTAGAGGTATTGGTAGTTAACGAGTTCAAAGAAGTACTTCTATTAAAGCAAAACTATATATCAGAATCGAAATGGACGGTTGTTTCCGGTTACCTGACTGACGGAGAAACAATAGAAGAGGCCGTTATGCGTGAAGTAAAAGAAGAAACCGGACAAGATGTCATAAGCTGCAAATATATTTCCAGTTATTATTTTGCGCCTAAACAACTTATTATGATTGGTTTCATTGCATATGTGAAAAAATCACAATTTGCACATTCTGATGAAGTAGATGATATCAGATGGTATCAATTAGATGAAGTAAATGCTGTCATAGCCCGCGATAATAATTGTTCGGGTATGCATTTTGATAAATGCAGAGAGTTTTTATAGATTTTATGTACAAAAAGCAGCGCAGAAGTGAGGAGAGTAGTACCATGAAATTTGTCATACAAAGAGTTCTTTCAGCCCAGGTCACAGTAGAAGATAAGGTAATCGGCCGGATAAATCAGGGATACCTTGTCCTTATAGGCATCAGCCAGACCGATACGGAGCAAATTGCAGACAAAATGGTAAAAAAACTGATTGGCCTGAGAATTTTTGAGGATGCAGACGGTAAAACCAATCTGGATATCAAATCCGTTTCCGGCAGCTTATTGCTTGTTTCGCAATTTACATTATATGCAGACTGCAAAAAAGGCAACCGTCCCTCCTTTACACTGGCCGGCTCACCCGACAAAGCCAAAGCCCTTTACGAGTATATTATTGATTCCTGCAAAAAAGAAATCCCTGTTGTAGAACAGGGCATTTTCGGAGCCGAAATGAAAGTATCCCTCACAAACGACGGCCCCTTCACCTTCATCCTTGACTCCGCAGAAATCCTGCATATTTAACCGAATCATTTGCATCCCTCAATCCACATCTTGCAACGAATAGCAGCCCCCTTCATCCAATCTTATCCCACGTGTTTAACGAATAGTTTGCCCTCAAACCCACAACCTTACCCGCATCCCCATGTAAACTATTCGTTAAACTCGCATTTTGCGCATAGTTATATATCCAATACCATTGCCTTATTCCTCCCAGTGTTCTAGTTTGTCAGCCGGGTATGCTTTCGTCCAGTGATATGGTTGTAATTCCTTTAATTCTACAAATCGGATTTTTTCCTCTTCGGTCGTAACCGCCACTTGTACATCCTCGCCCCAATATCGTAATCGCTCCTGACAAATACCACATGGAGATAATACTCTGTATGGCGAATTTTCATCATCGCGGATAAGGCACATGCAGTGAGTCACTTTTTCATTGTATTTGTGAGCCTCGAGCATTGCTCCCAATTCAATACATACAATTGCAGATGCGTTTGCGGTTTCAATTGAAACACTTGTATAATAATTCCCCTTGGACGTGTGAACAACGCCAGCGCCACCCCAACCGACAGGATACCTCTTTTCTATCAATTCCACTGCTCTCTGATACATCTTATTTTCTATTTCGTAATACCGCATAAAGACCTCCGCCACTTTAATAATGGAGTAATTTATTATACAGGAGATGCGCCAATGGAGAAAAAATAGGCGGCAATCTGCGCCCTGGAGCTAAAGTCTTCTTTATCCAAAAGCGCAGCAACTTCTTCACGGCTGTAAAGCCCTGCCTTGATTTCTTCATTTACGGAAGTATGGTCTCCCAATGTGCCTTCTACCTCAGCGAAAACGATATAGGTCGTCAAATCTGAAATGGCTACGGCGGCGTAAGACGCCGGCAGAATCCGCTTTATTCTTTTTAGCTTTAGGCCGGTCTCCTCATACAGCTCTCTTTCAATGCATTCCTCCAGAGATTCCCCTTCTTCCAGCATACCGGCGCATAAATTATATACCTTTTTGTTGATGCCCATGCGGAACTCGTGCAAAAGAAGCATCTTGTCATTGCAGGTGGCAACAATGGATATTCCGCTTGACATTTTTCCGATATCCGCAATTTCTTTGAGTTCTTTCCTGCTGACAATCTCATAAGTCTTTTCTTTCCCTGCTTTGTTCAGATAAGTAAGTTCATAATTCTTAAGATACTTTCCGTCCTTTACCTTTTCAAATCTAATGAGTTCCATCCCATTTTCCTCCTACATCAGTTCCTTCAACGGTCTGCTCACCCGCTTTCTGGTAATTTCTACCAAACCCAAAGGGGTAATGTCCACCACGCTGGTCCTTATCGAATCCTTTTTTACCAGCATATCCAGTTTTTTCAGCAGCTCTCTCTGCCGCTCTTTAGAAGCCATATTGATGAAATCAACGATAATAATTCCGGATAAGTTTCTCAGTTTTAACTGTAACGCTATCTCATCGGCCGCTTCCATATTGATATGGTAAAAAGTCTCCTCGCTTGGTTTCTTCGTTTCATATTTGCCCGTATTGACATCTATCACGGTCAGGGCTTCCGTTGGCTCAATGATAAGATAGCCGCCCGATTTGAGCCACACACGCTTGTTTAAAGCGCCCTCCAGCAATGTCTTGACGCTGTATAGCTTTTGCAACGGATATTCCTCATTATATAAGCGAATGGGAGGCGCTGTTTCCATTCCGTTTTCCTGCCGCTGCCCTTCAAAATACTTCTGAAGGTCTTCAAATATGTCCTCACAGTCGGTTATAATTTCATCATAATCCCTTGTATAATAATTTTTCAAGTCGGTCAGGTATGGCTGCTCATTTTTCATCAGACAGGAAAAGCAGGTTCGGTATGCCGATACCGCAAACAATTTTTCCATCTTTTCCGTCAGAAGCTGCCACTCTTTTTTCAAAGGCGCCAAATCCATAAGGTTCTCCACGTTGGTCCGCACTACCATACCGCATCCTGAAACGCACAGGCATCTGCGGTCTTCCCGAATCAAACCCTCCTCCAGTAAAAACTTTGCAACTTCCTTCTTTTTGTTGTCTGAAAGCTTTGCTGAAAGTCCCAGCTTTTCAGAGCCGCAGGACATTGCCAGATAATTGCCGGAAATGGATATCCTTGTTGTGAGAAACGGCTGCTTGGTCTTTACGGCATCCCGCAAAACCTGAACCAGCAGTTCCTCCCCGTTATGAACCGTCCGCGCCTCCTCTTTATCCTTACTGCCTGCCTTTACGATACCGGCAAGAGGCAGAAAACATTTCAAACCGTTTTCGATTTCCACAAAAGCCGCATTGAGATTTTTGGATATACTCTGGACTTTTCCTATATAAATATTACCGACAAGGGACTGCTTTTCATCCTCATATACCTGAACCGATATAAGACGTCCTTCATTTACCAAAAGCGTCAGCAATTTACCCTCATACCGAAGCATGAGCAGTTTTCCCGCGCTCATCCTGCACTCTCCTCTTCTGCCATCTCTTCTATCATCTCTTCCTGACTGCATTCCTTCCCTATCGCGTCCAAGGGTACAAACTCAGGCGCATCCGGCGTGCCGATATTGGTGTAAGTATCCTCTCTGGTAATGCACAATGCATTTTCTTTTAAAGAATCCTGATGCTCTGCCAAAAAGGCCTCCATAACCATGGCCGGTTTAATATTGCCGGAACTGCTTGCGTCCAAAAGCATGTAGATAGAGTCACCGTTTATTTCCATACGGAAAATGCCGGGCTTCAAATCCATTTCCACAATACTCTTTTTGGTTTCCTTGCGTACGGGGATGGTCTGTCTGACATAAAAAGCCGGCAGGCATTCCTTCCAGTCAAAAGCAGGTTCCCTGCCCTCCCTGAACCGGACCGTATATCCCGCCGCCGCCACACTTGCCATGGCATTTCCGGCTTCCGGGGGAAGCACTTTTGCCGAAAGAATCTCAATTCCCTCTACGCTGGCATCATTCAGCCGCTCTACGGTATCCCGGCTTCCCGTAAAAGAATGCACCTCTATATCCATGTACTCCCCGTTACTCTGCAATCCCACACCCAGCGGCGCTGCAAACGACATCACCTGATGCGGCGAAAAACCTGTTGTATACGCCACATCAATCCCCGCCCTGCGCACTGCCTTCTGGAAAAAACGCTGTACATCCAAATGCCCGATAAATTTTAAATTCCCATACTTACGAAACTTAATCCGAATCTTCATACAACCTCCATAATTCCGCCTTGCGGTATCCCATAATCCTACCCGATGGAAAATGCCGCTTTTCAGGCATTTTCCGGCGTGGAACTTAGAAGTTCTCCACAAAACAGCCTCTGCTGTGAGCGGCTAGACTTCTTTCCACGCTGCCGCTGCATATCTCACCGCCAAACCGGCTTGCACCGCAGCCCTGGCATTGTTTCCTGCAATTAGGGCTTGTCTCCTCTTTCAGGGCTTTCTGCCACTCCCTTTTCAAAAATTCCTTGGATACGCCGCAGTCAATAAAATCCCATGGGAACAATTCATCCATTCCGCGCTCCCTTGTGGTGTAAAAATCTATGTCAAGACCGCATTCCGCAAAAGCCTGCATCCACTTTTCATTGTCAAAATACTCGCTCCAGGCATCATAAATTGCTCCTTTTTTGTATACCTGAAGGATGGCCCCGGCTACCCGTCTGTCGCCGCGCGCCAGTACCCCCTCGAGTACGGAAGTATCCGCTTCATGCCAATTATACTTAATGCTTTTCTGGTTCAACTGCTCCTTGATGGCAGTCCTTGTCAGATATGCTTTTTCAATAAATTCTTCTTTGGTGCACTGCTTCGCCCACTGGAAAGGGGTAAACGGTTTGGGAATGAAAAACGACGTGCTTGTCACAATCTGTACTTTGCCGTTCACACGCTTGTCCTTCGGCACCGTATCAAAAAAGACGGCGGCTATCCGGTTGGACAACTCTGCAATTCCCCGTATGTCTTCTTCCGTTTCCGTGGGGAGTCCCAGCATAAAGTATAGTTTTACCCTTGTCCAACCGCCTTCAAAAGCAAGCGCAGCCCCCTTTAAAATTTCCTCTTCCGAAAGTCCTTTATTGATAACGTTTCTGAGACGCTGGCTTCCGGCTTCAGGCGCAAAAGTAAGGCTTGTCTTCTTTATATCCTGCACCTTGCTCATCACGTCCAGGGAAAAAGCATCAATCCGCAAAGACGGCAGGGAAATATTTACATGATTTTTACCGCACTCTTCTATCAAAAAGTCTATCAGTTCAGGCAGCTTGGTATAGTCGCTGGAACTTAAGGAACTTAGGGAAATCTCCTCCTGCCCGGTATTTTTTAACATGTTTACGGCATAACGCTTTAACATCTCCACATCCCGTTCCCGCACAGGCCGGTATAACTGCCCAGCCTGACAAAAACGGCATCCCCTGATGCAGCCGCGCATGATTTCCAACACTACCCTGTCCTGCGTAATCCGCATAAAAGGCACCAGCGGTTTCTCAGGATAATAGGTATCGGAAACATTCATCTCAATTTCCTTTACAATGACGGCAGGAATCCCCTCTTCTGTAGGAGAAAAAGAAGCTAACGTTCCGTCCTCCCTGTACTTTGCTTCATAAAAAGCCGGCACATACATACCGGGAAGCTTTGCCGCGCGCCGCAGAAATTCCTTCCTGCCAAGGTTTTCCTCGCGGCACTTTCTGTACAGCGCCACCAGTTCTTGATACCGGGTTTCCCCCTCCCCGATATAAAAAATATCAAAGAAATCTGCAATCGGTTCCGGGTTATAGGTACAGGGGCCTCCTCCAATCACAATGGGAACCCCGTCCTTCCTGTCCTTTGCAAGCAGCGGAATCTGCGCCAAATCCAAGACCTGCAGGATATTGGTATAACACATCTCATACTGGATGGTAATGGCAAGCCAGTCAAAATCTTTTATCGGCTCTTGGGATTCCAAAGCAAAAAGAGGTATGTTGTCCCTCCGCATAATGGCGTCCAAATCTACCCATGGAGAATAAACCCTTTCGCACCACACCCCTTCAAAACTGTTAAACATATCATATAAAATCTGTATTCCTAAATGGGACATGCCGATTTCATAGACATCCGGAAAGCAGAACGCAATCCGCATATCTACTTCTTCTTTCTTTTTCACCACGGCATTGACTTCACCGCCTATGTACCTGGCCGGTTTCTCCACTTGCATCAAAATATCGTCTGATAGCGCCAACTGTACCATATATTCCTCTTTCCACGCACATGCCAATCATGCGCACTGTTTTTGGGCCGGTTTTCCGACTGGTTTTCCGGCTGTTATCCATGAGTAAAAGTATACGTGATTTCTTTAATAAAATCAAATGTATTTGGCGTATAATTTTCTTTCAGGTAATCGCATATGGTTTCCGTATTGATATTAAAATACGTTGTGTCGGTATAATCCATAATGACAAACAGGGAAAAAAGAAGGATGGCGGCCAAAATCCTGAATCCTGTCATGGAAAGATTCTTTTGTGACGGCGGCGCCGCGTCCTTATCATACAGTGTGGCTTCATAACCCCGCCCGTATAAGATACTTTCCCGGTTCTTCAGGTTCATCCGGTTTCTATTGTTGTCCTCCCTGATGGTTCGGATTAATTCCAGTCTTTTTTCTGCGGTAACGTCACTCATGCTATCCCCCATTTCTTAACTGATAATATCAGAAACGGCAAGAAGTATACATAATATTCTTATGTAACCTCTTGCCGTTTTACGCTTCTTCTTACTACAGTGTATGTCTATCTGTGGCCGCATATGTGGAAATCTTGTAATTCCCCATGCGGATGCCCTGCCGGATTATCTTTTTGCAAGCTCATCCGTAATTTCCTGCCAGGTAATCTCTTTTTGCGCCATAAGAACCATCATATGGTACAGAAAATCCGCAATCTCATACTTCACTTCGTTGGAATTTGTATTTTTGGAGGCTATAATAATTTCTGACGCCTCTTCCCCCAGCTTTTTCAGGATTTTGTCAATCCCTTTATCAAACAGGTAATTGGTATAAGAGCCTTCTTTAGGATGTAGTTTTCTGTCCTGTATGACTGCATAGACTTCTTCAAACACTTTTAACGGATTACTGCACTCCTCATAATCCTTCTTCACTACCTCGTTAAAAAAGCATGACCTTGCCCCCGTATGACAGGCAGCGCCTATCTGGGAAACCCTTGCTAAAATCGTGTCCATGTCGCAATCCGCCGTAAGGGACTTGACATACTGGTAATGGCCGCTTGTGGCGCCTTTTAACCACAATTCCTGACGGCTCCTGCTGTAATATGTCATCTTACCCGTGCGAAGGGTATTTTCGTAGGCTTCCTCATTCATGTACGCCATCATCAGCACTTCAGAAGTAATATAATCCTGTACAATAACCGGCACCATACCGTCGGAATTTAACTTAAAGTCAGACCACTGATAAGAAGCCTCAAGGCTCTCCACCCGGATGCCGTTCTCCTTGCAAATATCCTTCAGAGCCAGAATCTCCCTGACATTCGTGTTGATGGTGTTGCCGGTTACCCCTGCGACGTTGTCATAGGCAAACACCTCCAGCAATTTGTTAAGCGCAAGCTGATTAATCTGGACCAGCACGGGAAGCGCGGTGACGGCAGCCGTTTCCCGTATCATGTGGGCATTCATCAGCAAAAGCATGGAAACATACTTTTCAAGCAGTTCTTTATGTTCCTCAACCAGATGATAATCATTGTAAGAGGCCATGATTTTATCTTTGCCGAACTTTAAGGATACTTCTTCCGTTATGGCCCTGTTCTCAGGCATGTCATAATCCAGCACCGCTTTTTTACAGCCGGCATAAAGCAGTTTCTTAATATCCTCCATTCTGCGCACATTGCCGGCGCCGTATACGTCCACCTCCACCGAAGCGCAGATTTCCTTGATAATGGCAAGCGCCTCCTCATGTTCAACGTCCCCTTCTGACATGTCGAATACAATCAAATCGTCTATATTATTTTCACCGTAATATCTGGCAAGACGCACCGGGTCCGTGTCTACAATCGTCATATCCTTAAAATTGGTTACTGCATGGGCATGGTACAAATAAATGCAGGCAGTAAATTTCTTCGTATTCATGTTAATCTCCTTTGTAACAGCTCACAGGCTGCCTTTCGTGCTTAAAACATCCGTAATCCTCTCGTCCATGCTGACGGCCTCATCCAACGCCTTTGCAATTGCCTTGAACATGGCCTCCGCCATATGGTGGTTATTGACGCCGGAAAGCATTTTGATGTGCAGGTTCATGCCCGCGCTGTAGGAAACCGCATAGAAGAACTCACGAATCAGTTCCGTGTCCAGTTCCCCGATTCTTTCCGCCGTAAACTGACAGCTAAAGTCAAAATAGGGTCTGCCGCATAAATCCACTGCACACAGGCACAGGGCGTCATCCATGGGCAGGATAAAAGAGCCATACCGCCTAATGCCTTTTTTATCCCCCAACGCCTCCTTAATGGCGCTGCCGAGCACGATGCCGGTATCCTCCACCGTGTGATGGCTATCCACCTCAAGGTCTCCCTTCACCTCAAGGTCCAGGTCAAAAAAGCCATGACGGGAAAATCCCTCCAGCATATGGTCAAAAAAACCGATTCCTGTATTTATATTTCCTATTCCGCTTCCGTCCAGCAAAAGCTCCATCTTAATATCGGTTTCCTTCGTGGTACGGTTTACAATACTTCTTCGTGCCATACTTTAACTCCTTTCAAAACGGACTTTAACGGAATTTGCATGCGCCGTAAGCCCTTCGCTTTCCGCAAATGCCTCAATATCCTTATGTGCTTTCTCAAGCGCCTCCCTGGAGTAGGAAATGATACTGGACTTTTTCAGGAAGTCATCCACGTTAAGGGGCGAAAAAAACTTCGCCGTGCCATTGGTGGGAAGAATATGGTTGGGTCCTGCAAAATAATCCCCAAGTGGCTCTGAAGAATACTCACCAAGGAAAATAGCCCCCGCATTCTTAATCTTTGTCATGGTATCAAAGGGGTTTTTCGTTAAAATCTCAAGGTGTTCGGAAGCAATCTCATTGGCCGCGTCAACAGCCTCCTCCATATCCCGGGCAATCAAAATGTATCCGTAATTATCCAAAGACTTCTGTATGATTTCCTTCCTTGACAGTTCATTGGTAAAAATGGCTGCCTGTTCGGACACTTTTTCTGCCAGTTTTCTTGAAGTGGTAATCAATATTGCCGAAGCCAGTTCGTCATGCTCCGCCTGGGACAGCAAATCAGCCGCCACATACCGGGGATTTGCCGTCTCATCGGCAATTACAAGGATTTCACTGGGGCCGGCCACGGAATCAATGCTGACATGCCCATAGACCGCCTTTTTGGCAAGGGCGACAAAAATATTGCCCGGCCCGGTAATCTTATCCACCCTGGGGATGGAACGCGTGCCAAACGCCATGGCTGCAATTGCCTGCGCGCCGCCTACTTTGAAAATCATGTCCGCTCCTGCAATGTCAGCCGCCACCAGCGTCCCCGGATTGACCTTTCCCTCCCTGCTGCAGGGTGTTGTCATGATAATCCGGTTTACGCCCGCCACCTTTGCCGGAATAATATTCATCAGCACGCTGCTGGGATAAGCGGCTTTCCCGCCCGGCACATAGACGCCCGCCTTATCAATCGGAGTCACCCTCTGTCCTAAGATGGAGCCGTCCGGCCTTGCGTCAAACCAACTGTTGCGGAGCTGTTTTGCATGAAACTCACGGATATTTCCGGCTGCCCTTCTGTAAACGTCAACCAGCTCTTTGTCAATCTGTCCGTAAGCCTCTTCTATCTCCTCTTTTGTCACCCGGATATTATCAGCATTCAAATCAAAATTGTCAAACTTTTTTGTATAGGCAAATACCGCTTCATCCCCGTCTGCCTTAACGCTTTCCACAATCTCCGAAACCGTCTTTTCATACTGTCCGTAGTTGGACGGGCTTCTTTTTAACAGGTCCGTTAAAATATCTTTTTTGGTTTCCTTAGTCAGTTCAATAATTCTCATAAGCTTCCTTCTTTCTGTTTCTTACACTATTTTTTTAACGCACCCTTAAGGGCGTTTATCAAATGGGAAATCCGTTCTTTTTCCATCTGCATACTGACCTGATTGACAATCATGCACGCTGACAGGGGACAAATTTCCTCCAATACTTCCAGCCCGTTTTCCCGAAGGGTGGAACCTGTTTCCACAATATCCACAATGACATCGGAAAGCTCCACTAACGGTCCCAATTCCACCGAACCGTTCAGTTTGATGATGTCTACGGTCTGATGCTTTTTATTATAAAAATAATCCTTTGCAATATTGGGATACTTGCTGGCAACACGGATGCGCTCATGGTGCATCAGCAGCTCCTTTGCCTTTTCGGGACCGCACACGCACATGCGGCATTTTCCGAAACCCAAGTCCAATACTTCATAGACCCTTCTGTTTTCTTCCAATATGGTATCCTTGCCCACGATACCCACATCCGCCGCCCCATACTCCACATAAGTCGGGACATCCGGTCCTTTTGCCAGAAAAAACCTGAGTTTTAACTTTTCATTTACAAATATCAGTTTCCGGGATTCCTTATCCTTCATTTCCTCACAGGTAATCCCGATTTTTTCAAATAATTCCAGCGTTTTCTTTGCAAGCCTGCCTTTTCCCAGCGCAAAGGTCAAATACCTGTCCGTGCTCATACCTGACTTTCCTTTCTGATTAACTCCACTGCAATGCCATCCTTCCGCATCTGCTGCGCCTGTTTCAACACTTCGGCATAATCCTTTTCGCCGTATGTAAGTACCTTTTTCGGCTCTGGCAGGTGAACCTCAACCTTTTGCCGGGAAAGCGCTTCCAGAATGTCGTCCACTACCGCCGCAAAACCGATGGCCGGCGCCTCCTTTCCAAAATGGTGCAGCAAAGAATCGTACCGCCCGCCTTTTGCAATGGCATCCCCGATGCCGTATGTATACGCTTTAAAGATAATGCCGGTGTAATACCGGTACTTGCTCAACATCCCCAAATCAAAAGAAACATAGCCCTCCACACCGTAAAGGGATAACACCTGATACAACTTCTCAAGGTGTTCCACCGCCTTTAAGGACCTTTCATTATGTACTGCCTTTTTGGCATTTTTCAAGTCTTCCACACTGCCGAACATATCCGTGGTCGTCAGAAGCAGATGCCGTTTTTCCTCAGGCACGCCCGCTACCATCAGGATATCCTCCGCCGCATAATAATTTTTGGCGGAAATACACTCCCGCAAAGTAAGCTCTGTTTCCTCACTGATGCCCGCTTCCTCACAAAGCCCTTTAAAGTATTCCACCTGTCCGATACTGACCTGAAAATGGGAAAGTCCGGCATTTTGCAGGGATTCAATCACAAGGCTGATGATTTCCGCATCCGCCTCCACGGACGCATCCCCGACCAGTTCCGCCCCAATCTGGGTAACCTCCCTCCACTTTCCCTGCAATTGGGAAGTGTTTAAAAAAGCGCTGCCTATATAGCAGAAACGCAGGGGCGTATTGTCATCGCAAAAATATTTAGCGGCACATCTGGCAATAGAAGGCGTAAAATCCGGCCTTAATACCAGCGTATCCCCCTCCTTGTCAAAGAACTTGTATAAGTCCTTTGAAGGGGTGGTGCCTATCTCCCTGGAAAAAACATCAAAGTATTCAAAGACGGGCGTCTGGATATCCTCATACCCAAACGAAACCAGCTTTGTTCTGATTCTGTCCTCCACAGTCAGTTTTCTGGCATATTCCCTGCCGTAAATATCCCGTACGCCGTCCGGCGTATGCAGTAAATTTCTATTCATAAATTTTAATCCTTCCGATGCCTTGGCTTTATCACGTCAACGTGCTAACATGCTATCATATTAGCACAAGAAACTATTGCCAGTATACCCAAATAACCGGCTCCTGTCAAGCCCTGTCCTCCAAATCTTTCTTCAGGACTTCCAGATACGGAACCAGCACCCCGTTTTTTCTGGGAATCTGATATTCCGGATTTAATTCCTCATAACGGAAGCTTTTTCTCCCGCCTTCCTTCGCCCTGTCCCAGAAGTAACGGAGCATCTCATAGGGAAGATAGTACAATATATCCTTGGCCGTATAATAAATCAGAAAAAAAGCAATACCGCCCTGTTTTTCAAACTGCTCCATAAACTTTACCTGATGTTCATGGATATTCTGAATGGAAAAGGTATCAACGGCACACTCCTTGGCGTCAAAGCAGACGGGAATCCCCTGCACAACGCCGATATAATCGACAGTACTTTTCTGCTCGAAATAAGCCAGCGTAATCTGGCGGTGTTCCTTGTCCATTTTAATGGGCGTAATCGGCGTAGGTATTTTCTGTATCAGGGCCAGTCCGCTTTCAGCGTACTTTTCATTTGTCCTGTTAATCAGTTCCTCCAGTGTGGAGCCCCTTAAGCCCCTGGAATTCCACGTTGCCATATGTTAAAACCTCTCCAAATACCGGCGGCAGTCCCGCCGTAATTGTTTTTCCGCTTATCGTTGAAAAAGGCTCTTCCAGACCGGGAAACTCTACCCGGCAGGCGTGTAAAAGCTGATGCTTCACATGGCACTTTTTCCGGTATTTTTCATTCCACTCCCTGTCGCCATACTTTGCATCCCCTAAAATGGGATGATGGATGCCTGCCATATGGGCGCGAATCTGGTGTGTTTTGCCTGTTACCAGCCTGATTTCCAAAAGGGTAAAGTCCTTCCCTGCCGTAAGCGGTCTGTAAATTGTTTTTGCCACAACGGCGTCTTTTCCGCGTCCAATCCTGACACGGTTATTTTTTTCATCCTTTTCCAGAAAGCCCGTGATTTCCCCGGCTTTTTCCACATGCCCTTTCACAATTGCCATATAATACTTGCCCATGCTTCTTTCCCGCATAAGCCGGCTTAACATCTGGCTTCCCGAAAGGCTTATCCCGCAAAGCACAAGCCCGCTGGTATTTCTGTCGAGCCTGTTGGAAACAGAGGGCTTAAAAGTGTTCAGAATGTTTTCAGAAATTTTCCCGGTCTCCAAAAGATAACCGAGCATCCATTCATTCAGGGAAAAATCCCTGCTATCCGCTTTTTGTGTGAGAATCCCCGCCGGTTTGTTTAAGATTAATATATAATTATCCTCATAAACAATCTCAATGCCCTTAAGCGCATGATAAGCGTCCTTATATTCTGAAAGCAGGGTCTGTTCCGCCGTCCTTTTCGTAAACTGCAAGAAGGTTTCTTCTGAAAAGAAAAAAGATACGATATCTCCTTCCTCCAGCATTTCTTTTCCTTCCGCTTTTTTTCCGTTCAGGACTATGTTTTTCTTGCGCAGCATCTTATACAGGAAGCTGTTTTGCGCCTCAGGCATAAATTTGTGAAGAAATTTATCCAGCCGCTGTCCGGATTCATAAAATCCAATCTGATATGTCTGCATATAAATGCCCGCCTTTTTATAATGCGATGCTTTTCAGCGTATTCAGAATCCCTGCTGAAAGAGCCTGTTTTGCCTCAAGCTGTTTTAACTGCTCCAGACGGTTGGCATACTGTGTCAAGTCTTTATACAGCTTCACTGTAACATTGGTAAAATTATCCACCTTCAGGCAGGTATCCAGATGCTTTGCACAGTCTGCTTCCGAGACCTTGCCGGAAGGCATATACCCTGCCACCGTGTTCCCGCGCACTGCCAGATGCAGAACGGGATATGTTTTTTCCCTGGAAGTGAAAATCATGTCGTAAAGGCACAGAAGGCCTTCAGAATGATTCTCAACCTCATCCGCCTCCTTTTCAGAAAGACTGTGATACTTACAATACATAATGGTTTCCACAAGGCTTTTGCTTGCAGGAAGACAACCTAACACAGCAACAATCGTCAAAAGGTTGTTGCGGGTACCCGTGGTAATCCAGCCCGCCGCAAACAGGGAAAACGATATCAAAAAATAGATGGCAGTACGCGCCACTTCATATTTTTTCTGACTGTTCAGGTAATTTCTCATCCCCTTAACCCCTGATGTGGTAAATAAACGCTTTAAGTCCATAATCCTTAATCCTTTTTCTCAAACAAAGTAATCTTACTGCTCCATATACTTAAAAAACTGCATGATGGCAAGGATGGCCTCCTGCGGGCAAAGCTTTGCGGCAAGCAAAAATGCCTTCATGGGAATGCCGGGCACTGCCATCGGACGTTTCCGGTAGGAAGCCTTAAGTGCCTCTTCAACACACTTTGCGGCGGATATCATAGTCAGCTTCTTCACCGCAAGCGTAGTTCCGTACTGCTCTGCAATACTGAAAAACTCCGTATTGACAGGACCGGGACACACTGCCGTCACATAAATGCCATAGCAGGAAAGTTCTTTGTTTAAAGCCCGTGAAAAGCTGAGTACATAGGATTTGGTAGCTGCATAAACGGCAAAATCCGGCTGCGGGACAAAAGCGGCGCTGGAAGCCATCTGAATGATGCGGCTGCCCCGTGCCATATACGGCAGGACAATATAAGTCATTTTTGTCAACGCTTCACAGTTCACCTGCAGCATACCAAGCTGCTCTTCAAGGGACAACTCTTCAAAGGCCCCCATCAGTCCATATCCGGCTGCGTTTATCAGCATACGGACGGTGACGTTGGATTCCTCCAAAAGCATTTCAAAATCATCCATGGCATACTCATCCGTAAGGTCCATCATAATCAGTCTGGTATTATGCTCCATCACGCGCGCCACTTCTAAAAGCCTGTCCTCCCTGCGCGCTATCATCCAGATTTCATCAATATTGGAGAACGCCGTGTCAATCTGCAGTGCAAATTCCTGTCCGATGCCGGAGGAGGCACCTGTAATGATAATAATATTCTTCATACTTTTCCTCATTTCTGCGCTGCTTTTTGCGCATTATTTTATTCTACATTCTTTTATTTTGCATTCTTTTTCTTATGGATATTCCGGATGGTTTTCTTTTTTGTTTTCCGCAAACCTTTTTCTGCCGTCTCTTTCTTATCCCTGCCAATGGAAGCGGTATTTCTTTCGTATTTCTTAGGTCTAATCAGGCATTTCCTGTCGTACCCTATCAAATCCTTTCTTCCGGCAGTTTCTAACGCCTCGTATACCAGCTCGTAATTCTTGGGGTTCCGGTACTGAATCAGAGCCCTCTGCATGGCTTTCTCGTGTGGATTTTTACAGACATATACCGGTTTCATGTCCCTGGGGTCCAGCCCCGTATAATACATAACCGTCGAGATGGTGGAGGGAGTCGGATAAAAATCCTGCACCTGTTCAGGCATGTACCCCAAATCCCTGAGATATTCCGCCAGCGCCACTGCTTCCTTTAAGGTGGAACCTGGATGGGAAGACATCAGGTACGGGACAAGATACTGTTTGCTGCCCATCTCGGCATTCAGCCTTTTATACTTGGAAACAAACTGTTCGTATACTGCATTCTCCGGTTTTCCCATACGTTTTAACACGGCGTCACAGATATGCTCCGGCGCCACCTTAAGCTGTCCGCTGACATGGTACTGCACCAGTTCCCTGAAAAATGCGTCATCCTCGTCCGCCATCATATAGTCAAAACGGATGCCGGAACGGACAAATACCTTTTTCACACCGGGAAGCGCCCTCAGCTTCCTGAGAAGCGAAAGATAATCCCTATGCTCCACCCGTAAATTGGGACAGGGCTTCGGAAACAGGCACTGCCTGTTTTTGCACACTCCCTGCGTAAGCTGTTTCTCACAGGAAGGATGCCTGAAATTCGCCGTCGGTCCGCCCACATCATGAATATATCCCTTAAAATCCGCTTCCTTTGTCAGAAGCTTTGCTTCCTGCAAAATAGAATCATGGCTTCTGGCCTGCACGATACGCCCCTGATGGAAGGTCAGCGCGCAAAAACTGCAGCCTCCAAAGCATCCCCTGCTGCTTATCAGGGAAAACTTGATTTCCGCAATGGCGGGAACGCCTCCTTTCTCTTCGTACATGGGATGGTAAGTGCGCATATACGGGAGGGCATATATCTCATCCATTTCCTCCATGGTAAGGGGAAGGGAAGGCGGATTCTGCACCACGTAGACGCCGCCCGGATACCCCTCGATTAACACTTTTCCCGTAAAGGCGTCCGTATTCTGGTATTGCACGGCAAAACTCTCGGCATATCTGGCCGGCTCCTCCTTCATGGCGTCATAATCCGGCAGAACAAGCCCGTCATAAATATGTTCCAGCATCTTTGTCTTATATACCGTGCCCTGAATAAAGGTAATGTCGCGGACTGCAATGCCGCTGTTTAATGCATCCGCAATCTCTACGATACTGCGCTCCCCCATTCCGTAAGAAATCAAATCTGCCTGACTGTCCAACAGGATGGAGCGCTTGAACTTATCCGACCAGTAATCATAATGGGCCATTCTCCTGAGGCTGGCCTCAATGCCGCCTATGATAATGGGAATATCCCTATAGGTACGGCGAATCAGATTGCAATACACCACGGTTGCATAATCCGGTCTCTTTCCGCACTCTCCCCCCGGCGTATAGGCGTCGCTTCCCCTTCTCTTTCTGGAAACGGAATAATGGTTTACCATGCTGTCCATATTGCCGCCGCTTACTAGGAAAGCAAGCCGGGGCCTGCCCAATATGGAAATGCTGTCCTCTTTTTTCCAGTCCGGCTGGGAAATAATGCCCACCGTATAGCCGTGCGCCTCCAGCACCCTGCTGATTATGGCATGACCGAAAGAAGGATGGTCAACATAGGCATCCCCGATTACATATACAAAATCCAGTTGTTCCAGATGCAATTCTTCCATATCCTGCCTGCACACAGGTAAAAATCTGCCTTCCAAGCCACACCTCCCAACCCTTTATCAAAGCAGTTCTTCGTAATTCTCTATATAATAATCTGCCAGCTCCTGCTTTTCTTTCCTGATACCGGCAGAATACTTATCCTCCACCGCACACACCTTCATGCCTGCTGAAATCCCTGCCATGATACCGGGAATGATATCCTCAAATACCAGGCACTTTTCGGGGGATACCCCCAGTTTCTCTGCCACCGCCTGATAGATGTCCGGCGCCGGCTTACCCTTTTTCACTTCACATGCCGTCATAATGCAGGAAAAATAGGTGTCAAAAGACAGGGCTTTTGACGCGCTCTCCACCAGTTCCCTGGAATTACTCGTAGCGACTCCCAGCTTTATCCCTCTGTTTTTGCAATACCTTAAAAAGTTCTCCGCCCCTTTTTTATATGGGATTTCATAGAGATATTTATCACATGCCATGGCAACCCAATCCGCTTTCATCACTTCCAGACTGTCGGGCAGCCCGAACCTCTCCTTAAAATACACTGCAGTTTCGGAAAAACTCATACCCTCAATATCACGTTGTAAATCACGGGGCGGAATTATGCCAAAACGACCCAGATAGGAAATGTCAATATCCTCCCATATCCACATGGAATCCAGCAGTGTGCCGTCAAGGTCAAAAATCACCGCTTCAAAATCCGCCAATTTCTCCTTTAATGGATTTTCCCTTTTCATCATAAAAGACTCTCCTGTCTTAATTTTAGCAGTTCTTCCTCATTAAGCGGCCTGAAGCAGCCTTTCTTCAAGTCATTCGGAAGCGCCAGCGGCCCCATGGACAGTCTTTTCAAATAGACAACCTCATTGCCCACTGCCTCCAACATCCTCTTCACCTGATGGAAACGCCCCTCCCGGATGGTAAGGTTTATCTCATTATCGGCAAGCTGCTCCACCCTTGCGGGCAGCGTCCGCATTTCATCCCCGATATCAACGCCCGCCTCCAGACATTCGGCGTCCTGTTTCAGAAACGGCAGCTTTGTCCTGACAAAATAGGTTTTATCCACATGCTTTTTGGGAGATAAGAGCCTGTGTGCCAGCCCACCGTCATCCGTAATCAGTAAAAACCCTTCCGCATCCTTATCCAGCCTGCCGACCGGGAAGAGATTCCTGATGTTTTCCCCTGCAAGTAAATCCAAAACCGTTTCCTGTCCCGAATCCCTTGTTGCCGTTATCACGCCTGCCGGTTTATGCAAAAGGTAATAATGAAACTTATGAAACAGACGCTGTTCGCCACGAACGGCAATCACGTCGGTTTCTTCCCCGACTTTTCTGTCAGGGGATGTTTCCTGTAAACCGTTTACCGTGACAAGCCCTTTCCTGATAAGCTGTTTTACTTCACTTCTGGTACCCGTGCCCGTTTCACAGAGAAATCTGTCAAGGCGCATCATACATTATCCTCCTGATTGGCAAGGACCCATTCCTGCAAAATTTCATAAATATGGGGATAAGACTTCTTCAGCGAGCGCGGACACATGGAAGAGTCCGCAAAACAATGACTCGACTCCCCTGTGGTGTGCAGCCTGCCGTCTGCGTCGTAAATGCGGTATCCGAGACTTAATTTAATACCGTTAAAATGCAGGGGAAACAACTGAATCTGAAAACTTTCCCCGTAACGGAAGGGCAGTCTGTACTCGCAGGAAACTGAGAGAACCGGTATCAGCAGTCCCTGCCTTTCCATCTCCGCATAGGACAAAGACAGTTCCTCCATCAACGAAAGTCTCGCTTCCTCCATCCACCTGATGTAATTGGAGTGGTGGACAATTCCCATCTGGTCCGTTTCGTAATAATTAACCGTGCGGCTGTAAAGATATCCTTTCATGTTTTCCTCCATGATTCATTCATGTTATGTTTTCTCAAATCATACAATATGGATAAGTCGGTATCAGGAAGCGTAACCATGAAAGCAATGTTAAACAGATTTATAAAATCAGGTTTCTTTTTACTGCTCTTTGCCCTCATACTGCTTTATCCCCAGTTAAGCCTTTATTACGCGGCGGTCGGGCTGAAGCTCTGGTTTGAGCGCATGGTTCCTACCCTGCTTCCTTTTATGATTTTATCGGGCATCATGGTACGCCAGAATCTTACGGAAGGCTTTGCCGGTATCCTGTACCCGATACTCCGCCCCATATTTAAAATCAGCAGAAACTGCGTCTATTGCCTGCTTTTGGGCTTTTTATGCGGATTCCCCATGGGCGCACGCACCGTGGCGGAGCTCTATGAGAGGAGACGCCTGAATAAGAGGGAAGCGGAATTTCTGCTGGCTTTCTGCAATAATATCGGCCCTGTTTATTATATCAGTTTTTTGCTCCCTGTAACAGGACTTTCTGCCAAAGGCAGGCTGCCTTTTTATTTGTTCGGTATGTATGGCATTCCCCTGCTTTACGGCCTTTTTCTGCGCTACACGGGCTTTCTTCTGCCCAAAGGCGGCTTTTCCCTCCCTGACCCCGGCAAACATTTGTCCCATCCGGAACCCGAAGAACGTTTTCCCCTAAGCCTGGACAATGCCATGCAGTCCGGCATTGCCGGTATTACCACATTGGGAGGGTACATGATTCTGTTTAACCTGCTGAATCTGGTACCCCATGCAATAAACCTGTTTTTTCATCTGTCCCTGCCTGACAGATGGCTGGCAGTAACAAACTGTATGCTGGAAATCACCAGCGGAATCAGCCGAATGGGAACATCCTCAGCAGCCGTTCTCATCCTGCTTCCCCTTGGCGGGCTGTCGTGCATTTTTCAGACGGTAAGCATGACAAAACACACAGACCTCTCCATGCCGCGTTACCTGTTACATAAAAGCATACAGACCGTGCTGACTGCCGGCTACTATTTCCTGCTTCTCTTTTTCCTCTTCTGACGTCTTTTTCCTGCCATCAGAAGACGCGTTATGAGCAAAGCGACAAACAATACAATGCATATCAGAAGACATAGTTCCAAAAAAGAAAGAAAAGAAACATCTTTCTCCTTCTCTTCCCTCTCAGGGGCCTTAAAACCGGCATATTCTTTGGTTTCCGTGCTTTCTGGCAAAGAAGGCGGACTTTCTGTTTCTACGGGCAAAGGCGCCTCATCCGGCGTGTTTACAAACACAGGAAAACCGGTTAAGACATTACTCTCCGTATACCTGTCATACTGGTTTATCCCCTTTACCACAATGGCCGGACTGATTCCTTCGGGAATCTCGACCTCAAAGGTAAAAATATCGGGGCTGTATCCTGCCACCACGTCAGTCTGGGGCCAGGCGATATACGGCGTATAGGTAGTGCCGCCGTCAATGCTGTAAGAATAGTAAAGCATCGGGCTGTCATAATCATGCCCCGTCACCGTAACGCCCACCACATGCCTGTCCAAATCCACATATGACTCCTCAATCATGCAGATATCAGGGTCTGTTTCATCCGCCTGCACATACAAAGTTCCCGGCGCGTCCGCCTCAAGGTCAGGTCCGTATCCGCCGCCGCTGTAATCCACACCAAGGATTTCACTCTTCAATCCAAAAAACTTTGCCGCCGACGTGGCGTCCGCAATGCCGAATGCAATCAAATCCTCTTCGGAATCACAAAATCCCACATCCGCATCATGGTCTATATGACAGTGTTCTATCAGCGCAGCTGCAATATCATATTCATTGCAAAAACGGAGAATGCCGTAATAGTCCTCTCCTTTGTCGTTAAATCTTGTCTTTACGCCCCGGATAAACAGGCCCATATCCTTCATAGCGTCCATCTGGATGCAGCCGAAACGGTATCCCTCCCTGTTTAGCTCACCGAACGCGGAAACCCATACTTCCGAACCAAACAGTTTGTTGTCGGGCGACATGTTAAAATGCAGGCAGAATACAAAATCCGCATTCACCGAAGCTGCAAAATCCGCCCTTGCCTGTATGCTCATATCCGCATCCTCAGTATGGGTCAGGTAGACCGTAATTCCTTCATACTTGCTTAATTCTTCATACATGGCGTTGGCTACCGTCATATTCATTTCTTTTTCCAGAAAACCGTTATAGTCTGCGCCAAGGTTCTTGCCCCCATGTCCGGCATCTATCACCACCACAAGCTGTCCGTCCGTATCAGGCGGGTAATGGAACCCTACCGCCTTTACTGCATTACCGTTGGCAATGACAGACAAAATGATAATCATAAAAACGGAAAATAAAAACCTTCCGCACTTCCTCATAAATCCATCCTCCCTGTCGTTGAAAGCAAAAAGCCGGTTTCCGGCTAACGCTAAGTTTTCCGGAAACCGGTCTGTTTGGTATCATCACCGTTAAATTACATCTATGCCGTCCTGCGCCCCGTCCAGACTGACCTCTTCATAATCATCCGCAGACGGGTTAAGCTCCGCCCTGTTTGACTGGATGATATCATGATAATGGTTCAGGTTCCCTATCAGGGCATCATAATCGGCAGCCGCAGTCTGGGAAGAAGCCGCAATGATGTTTTCCAGATTGGCAAGCATATCATCCATGTACTGCATGGCGGACATCCTGACCTGATTGGCCTCCATGGTGGCATTGTCCAGTATCTCCTGCGCCTGTCTGGTGGCCATAGTTACCACTTCATTGGCCTGCGCATACGCCTGCTGCATGATTTCATGTTCATTGATGAGCTGGTTCGTCTGTATGGTTGCCTCATTAATCAGCGACTCCGCTTTTGTGCGGGCGTCATTTAAAATCGCTTCCTTGTTACTGATGATTTTCTGATACCTTTTAATCTCATCCGGCGTTTTCATACGGAGTTCCCGTAAAAGTTCATCTATCTCATCTTTATTGACAACTATTTTGGTACTGGAAAAAGCCTGCGGCTTACAGCTGTCAATATATTCTTCAATTTCGTCTATTAGCTGCTCAATTCTGCTGCTCATACTCCTACTCCTCCTTACAAAGCGGCAGTCACCCTCCCCTGCGCTTTATCCCATATTTATCATATACCAGCCCGGCAACAAAGTCGGGAACACACATGGAAATATCTCCGCCAAAACTGGCAATCTGCCTGACACCGGAGGAACTCAAATAAGAATATTCCAGACTGGTTGTAAAAAACACCGTATCAAGCTGCTCCTGTGACAGGACGCGGTTTGTCTGTGCAATCTGCAATTCATACTCAAAATCGGTAATCGCCCTTAAGCCCCTTACCGCAATATGAATATCTTTTTCCCTGGCATAATCAATCAGCAGACCACTGAAATAGTCCACTTTTACATTAGGCAACTCTTCCGTTGCTTTTTCTAATATCTTAACACGTTCTTCCACAGAAAACAACGGCATCTTTTCTTTATTATTCAGAACACTGACGATAAGTTCGTCGAATACTGCCGACGCGCGTCTGATTATGTCAAGATGTCCAAATGTCAATGGGTCAAAACTCCCCGGATAAACAGCACGTTTCATTAGATTTCCTTCCCTCAATCCGCTTTTTTCAAAAATACATGCTTGTTGGTCTTATATTTTTTTTCTTTGATTATCTGATACCCCAGTTCCTGCGTATAGGAAAAATCCGTTCCGGCCTCCGCTTCCACGATAATCAGCGTATCTTCCGTGACATACCGGTACTCCCTCATGGCAAAAAGCGCCTGCCTTTCCAAATCGAGTCCGTATGGCGCATCCATAAAAATAATATCGGCTTCTTTTTCAAATATACTGCCCAATGCGCTTACCGCGTCCTGTTTCAGCACTACCGCCTTGTCCGCCAGTTTCGTAAAAAGCAGGTTTTCCTGTATACAGCTCAGGGCATTTGCCGCATTATCGATAAAATACGCTTTTTTTGCCCCCCTGCTCAGCGCTTCAATCCCGATGGCGCCGCTTCCGCTGAACATATCCACAAAAACGCTTCCCTGTGTATAAGGCTGCAGCATATTGAATAATGTTTCCTTGATACGGTCCGTCGTCGGGCGCGTATCAAGCCCTTTAGGGCATTTTAACGGAAGGCTCCTTGCCACTCCTGCAATCACTCTCATTCCCACACCTCGCTTAACCCCTGACTTTGGTTCCCTTGCTGTCCCGTTTTCCGAGTTTCAGACTGTTTAATACAAGATTCTTGTTTTTATACTTAATGGAAGTTTCTACCGCGTTCTGGGTGTAATAGACGGCTTCCAGCGCGTCATTTGCAGAAAGTTTCATGCCCCTGACGCCGATGGCGCCCTTTTTCTTTTCCGGTATTTCATCCATCGGAAACCGGAGGAAGAAACCTTCCGCCGACTGTAACACGATATTGCGCTGTTCCTTCAGGATGGAAACATGCAAAAGTTCATCCCCGTCATTTAACTTAGTGGCGGCAACCAGCCGTTTGCTCACATCAAATTCACCGCCGTCAACCACTTTCATCATTGCCTGTTTCGTCACAAAAACCAGCCTGTAAAGATTCAGTTCCGTCTGGCTTGCCACGCACAAAATGCTTTCTTTGTCTGAACTGTAATTGCTGACATTATCTATGGGGACTCCTTTATCCCTAAACTTGCCGAAAGGCAAATCCAGCACCTTCACGGTGTGCAGCTGTCCGGTATTGGTAAAAATACAAATCCTGCCCGTATTTTTGCACCGGATTACATATCTGCTTTCTGCGTCTGCCGCTTCCTGATTCCTTTCATATGTGGCGGCGTCAATCGTTTTGGCATAGCCAAAACGGTCCATCAGAAAGACTACTTCCATCTCCTCCAGTTTCTTTTCCTCATATACGGCTTCCTTTGCATTTTCAATCCGGGTTTTTCTGGGTCTGCCGTATTCCTTCTTAATGGCTTCCAGTTCGTTCATGATGACCTGCGCCATGGATTCTTTTCTTTCCAGAATGTCTTCATAGCGGTAAATATTGGCCATGGTCTCTTCATGTTCCCGAATCAATGCCTCTATTTCCAGACCAATCAGCTTGTACAGCCGCATTTCCAGAATGGCGTTCGCCTGCTTTTCCGTAAACTGGAGCTGGGCAGCCATGATTTTGGACTCTTTTGTCTTGAACCGGATTCCGTCAATTTTACCTTCTACCAGACATGCCTTCGCCATTGCCCGGTCTTTGGAACCCCTCAGGATTTCAATAATCAGGTCTATGACATTGCAGGCTTTGATTAATCCCTCTTGAATCTCTTTTCTTTCTATTTCCTTTTGAAGGAGCGTGTTATATTTCCTGGTTGTAACCTCAAACTGAAAATCCACATTGGCCTTTATCAGCTGCTTTAAGCCCATGGTTTCCGGACGGCCCTGGGAGATAGCCAGCATATTGACGCCAAAGGTATCCTCCAGACGGGTCTTTTTGTACAGCATATTGGTAAAGTTGTCCACATCCGTGTCTTTCCTGAGTTCAATGACAATGCGGATTCCTTCTTTGGAAGACTGGTTGGAAATATCCAGAATATCCGCCGTCTTCTTGGTTTCGGAAAGCGCCGCCACATCGGAAAGGAATTTAGCAATATTGGCGCCTATCATGGTATAGGGAATCTCGGTAATGACCAGATTGATTTTCCCACCTTTTCCCTTTTCTACCTCGACCTTTCCCCGCAGCTTAATCTTCCCCGTCCCTGTTTCGTAGATATCCAGAAGTTCATCCTTGTTTATCACAATGCCTCCGGTAGGAAAATCGGGTCCTTTCAGATACTTCATCAATTCACGGGTGGAGATGCCGGAATCTTTCATGTATGCCTTGACGGCGTCTATCACTTCCGCAAGGTTATGGGGCGGGATGCTTGTTGCCATTCCCACGGCAATCCCTTCCGAACCGTTTACCAGCAGATTCGGAATTTTAACCGGTAATACGGAAGGTTCCTTTTCCGTCTCGTCAAAATTGGGGACAAAATCCACCACGTCCTTGTCCAAATCCGCCAAAAAAGCTTCCTGTGTAATCTTTTCCAGACGGGCTTCCGTGTAACGCATGGCAGCCGCGCCGTCGCCTTCGATATTGCCGAAATTGCCGTGTCCGTCAATCAAAGGCAGCCCCTTCTTAAAATCCTGCGCCATCACGACAAGCGCTTCGTATATGGAACTGTCGCCGTGCGGATGGTACTTACCCATGGTATCCCCCACGATACGCGCGCTTTTCCTATACGGCCTGTCGTAACGGATTCCCAATTCATGCATATCGTAAAGGGTACGTCTCTGCACCGGTTTTAAACCGTCGCGCACATCCGGCAGCGCCCTTGCCACAATCACGCTCATGGCATAGTCGATGTAGGATTTCTGCATCAAATCGGAATATTCTGTTCTTATAATTCTGTTATCGTCCATTTCCTTCTCCTAAATATCCAACTCCGCATCATGCGCATGTTCATGAATAAACGCCTTTCTGGGAGGCACATCCGTTCCCATCAGCATCTCGGTAATCTCAGAGGCCATTCTGGCGTCCTCAATCTCAATTCTTTTTAACAGCCTCGTCTCAGGGTCCAGCGTGGTTTCCCAAAGCTGGGAGGCGTCCATTTCCCCAAGTCCCTTATACCTCTGAAGGGTAAAAGGCGCCTTATGGGTTTTCCTGTATTTTTCCAGCGCTTTGTCATCATACAGGTACTGCTCCGCGCCTTTACTCGGCATTGCCTTGTACAGCGGGGGCATTGCCTGATAAATATGCCCTTCATATATCAGTTCCGGCATAAAGCGGTAAAACAGGGTCAAAAGCAGGGTACTGATATGCGCGCCGTCCACATCCGCGTCGGCCATGATGATGATTTTGTCGTACCTGAGTTTGGAAATGTCAAAATCATTGCCGTAGCCTTCCGAGAAACCACAGCCAAAGGCATTAATCATGGTTTTGATTTCCGCATTGGCAAGCACCTTGTCTATGCTGGCCTTTTCCACATTCAATATCTTTCCGCGGATGGGAAGGATTGCCTGGAACATGCGGTTGCGCGCCATTTTTGCGCTTCCGCCCGCACTGTCTCCCTCCACGATGAAGATTTCACATTTTGACGCGTCCCTGGACTCACAGTTTGCCAGTTTACCGTTGCTGTCAAAAGAAAACTTTTGTTTTGTCAGCATATTGGTTTTGGCTTTTTCCTCTGTCTTTCTGATTTTGGCCGCTTTTTCCGCACAGCCGATTACGTTTTTTAAGGTTTCCAGATTCCGGTCAAAAAAACGCACCACTTCTTCACCCGTAATCTTGCTGACCACCTTTGCGGCGTCCTGATTGTCCAGTTTCGTCTTGGTCTGACCTTCAAACCTGGGGTCGGGATGTTTGATGGAAACCACCGCCGTCATACCGTTGCGCACATCCGCGCCGGTAAAATTGACATCTTTTTCTTTTAAAATGCCCAGTTCCCTTGCGTATGAATTGATGATATTGGTAAAAGAACTCTTAAAGCCTGTCAGATGCGTGCCGCCTTCCGCATTGTATATATTATTACAAAATCCAAGTACATTTTCATGAAATTCATTTACATACTGGAACGCCACTTCAACGGAAATCCCTTCACTTTCCCCTGAAAAAGAAATGACATCGTGGATTCCTTCTTTCGATTTGTTCATGTCCTTAATAAAGCCCGTAATGCCTTCAGGTTCATGGAACTCCACATGTTCCGTGACTTCCCTGCGCCTGTCCTCATAAATGATGGTAAGGCTCGGATTCAGATAAGCCGTTTCATGCAGCCTGCTCTTTACCTCATCCTCCTTAAACCGGGTCTTGTCAAAAATGGTGTCATCCGGAAGAAAATTGATGACGGTTCCTGTCTCCTTTGTTTTGCCTACCACAGGCAGAAGTCCGTTTACCAAATCAGTCACCGGAAGCCCTTTTTCATAAGAGTCCTCAAATATCTGCCCGCCATTTTTGACCCTTACGGTCAATCTGTTGGACAATGCATTTACGACAGAAGAGCCTACCCCATGCAGCCCTCCGCTGGTTTTGTAGGCGTTGTTGTCAAATTTACCGCCGGCATGAAGGGTCGTAAAAACAAGACGCTCCGCACTGACGCCCTTTTCATGCATTCCCACCGGAATCCCACGGCCGTTATCCTCCACCGTGGCTGAACCGTCCGCTTCCAGCGTAACCTTTATCGTATCGCAGTACCCTGCCAGATGCTCGTCCACCGCATTATCCACGATTTCATATATCAGATGGTTAAGGCCTTTGGTGGACACACTGCCGATATACATGCCCGGCCGCTTCCTGACTGCCTCCAACCCCTCCAGCACGGTTATGCTGGAAGCATCATAATTGTTTGCTTTTGCCATTTGATTACTCTCCTTAATAAACCGCAAAAAAAATCTTTGCACACATACGCAGTATACCATAGATTTTGTATGTGTGCAAAGAAAAAGATACTATTTGTAGGGAATTGCCTGCATTCTATACGCTTATTTTCTTACAGCAGGCAATAGCAAGCGCGCCGGGACCGATATGGCAGGCAACACTCAATGAAAGCGGGTCTATGTGAATGTCATATCCGGGAAATGCTTCTGCAAGCTCGGATTTTAACTGCTCTGCCGCTTCGCTGTTGTGCGTATGCGCAATCTGAAGCCAGATTCCTTTTTCTTCGGTGAGTCCGCCAAAACGATTGATAATGTCATTCCTGATTGCATTCATCATAATGGACTTGCCCTGCGTGGTTGTCCTGGCCTTTGCAAAAGCGTCTAATTTATCCCCCTGTATCTGCAAAACGGGCTTTAACTTCAAAATGGTGCCAAGAGCCGCGGCTGCCGGGGTAATCCGGCCTCCTTTTTTGAGGTAATACAGGGTATCCAGCATAATGTATATGCTGCTGTTTAATTTGTCATTTTCCAAAAACTCTTTGATTTCACTGCCGCTTTTTCCTTTGGAAGCCAGAAGCTTTGCATCCAGCACCGACTGCCTCTGGGTAACCGAAATACGCTGATTGTTTACCACATGTACTTTTCCCTCAAATTCCGGTTCCTGGGAAAGCATTATGGCGCTCTGGCAGGAACCCGACAATCCGCTGCTCATGGGAATATGCACAATTTCATCGTTTTCTTTTAACAGTTCCCTCCACAGGTTCATAACCGAATCCGGGGAAGGCTGGCTGGTACCGATATCGTCTCCGCCCACCAGCATATCGTAAAACTCCTCCTGGGTCAAATCGATATCCTCAAAATATGTTTTTTCTTTAATCATAAAGGGCATTGGCAGAACCGCCACTGAAAGTTCCTTTGCCTGTTTCTGGGTAATCCCGCTGTTTGAATCCGTAACTATCGCAATCTTTGACATAATTTCCTTTCCATGCGTGCTGCAGGTCTGCCTGCATCAGGCACTAATCCGTATGAAAACTATTGTACCTTTAGATGCTCGTAAAGTCAACACTATTCCACAATCCCTGCATGTCGAACTGTCCCAGCCCGTCTGCATACTTTTGCACGCAGTCGGACGCCTGCTTCAAAACTGCCGAATCGTGGTAAATATCCGCCAGTTTAAACTGCAAGTCCCCGCTTTGCCGTATTCCGAACAAATCTCCCGGTCCCCGCAGCTTCAAATCTTCACCGGCAATAAAAAAGCCGTCATTGGACTGTTTCAGGATATCCAGGCGCTCACCTGCCTCTTTTGTATCGTTGGTATTGATAAAAATACAGTAACTCTGGTGTTCTCCCCTGCCCACCCGTCCGCGGAGCTGGTGAAGCTGCGCAAGCCCGAACCGCTCTGCATTCTCCACCATCATCACGGTGGCATTTGGCACGTTAATGCCAACCTCTATGACTGTGGTGGATACCAGTACGTCAATCTGTCCTGCCGCAAACTCCTCCATAATGCGGTTTTTATCCGAAGGGCGCATTTTACCGTGCAGACAGGCCACCCGGACGGATACCGGCAATGCCGCTTTTAACTTTTCCGCATAATCCCCGACATTTTCCATACCGGGAAGTTCTCCCTCCTCCACCATGGGACAGATACAATATACCTGTCTTCCCGCTGCTATTTCCTTCTCAATAAAAGCATAGGCCTTTGGCCTGTAACCGGGTCCGACAACACAGTTTTTAATGGGCTGCCTGCCCGATGGCAGTTCGTCAATAATGGAGATGTGCAAATCCCCATACAAAATAATGGCAAGGGTTCTGGGAATCGGCGTGGCGCTCATGACAAGAACATGGGGATGATTCCCTTTATCCTTTAAAGCTTCCCGCTGCCTTACCCCGAAACGGTGCTGCTCATCCGTAACGACAAGCGCCAGGTTTTTAAAAGAAACTTTGTCCTGAATGACTGCATGGGTTCCCAATACCAGGTTTGCCCTGCCGCTTGACAGTTCTTCATAAATTCCCTTTTTTACGCCGGCCGTCTGCGAACCGGTGAGAAATACCGGCCGAAAAGGCAGGCGGTATCTTTTGGTCAGTTCGCTGATGGTTTCATAATGCTGTCTTGCCAATACCTCCGTAGGCGCCATCATGGCCCCCTGATAACCATTGGTTACGCATAAAAGCAGCGCCCAGACTGCCACAATCGTTTTTCCTGAGCCGACATCTCCCTGTACCAGACGGCTCATCACATTTTCACCTGTCATGTCAGCCTTGATTTCTTCAATTACCTTTAGCTGGGCTTTCGTGAGCCGGTACGGGAGCGTCTCTAAAAAGCGCACGGTTTCCGCCGTTTCCACCATAGGCGCATGGTTTTTTTCCTTCTCAAGCAGCGACTTTGACTCCCTTACCATAAGGAGGAAAAAGAAAAATTCATTAAATATCAGCCTGTTTCTCGCTTTAGCAAGCTGTTCTTCATTTGCCGGAAAATGAATGGCAGAAATCGCCTCGTCAAACGGCATCAGGTTTTCCCCGGCAAGCATTTCTTCAGGAAGCATTTCTTTCGGCAGGGGACATAGGCTCAGCGCCTGTCTGACTGCCTTTGCAACTGCCTGATTGCTCAGTCCTTTTGTCAGCGGATATCTGGGCTGTATAAATGCCATCAAGCTGCGGTATTCTTCTTCCTTGTAGATTCTGGGCTGTTCCATTACAAGGGCATGGTTTGCCTTTTCCTGCACCAGGCCGTAAAACAGGTATACCTGTCCGCTCTTCAGCGTGTTCTTCAGAAAAGCCATGTTAAAAAAAGTCAACTGTATGGAACCGGAACTGTCCCTGATGATTGCCGTTACAATTTTTAAATTTCTTACCTGCTTTAAAACCGGCGTCTGTACAACAAAGCCTTTAACGGCGCAGACCTTTCCGGCTGTTATCTCACCTATGGGAACCGGTTCCCCGAATGTTTCATAATCCCTCGGGAAAAAAAATAAAAGTTCCCTGATATTTTCTATATGAAGTTTACGAAAAAGAGCGGCGGATTTCTCCCCCACTCCCTTCAAGGTGGTAATATCTGATTGTAATTCCATAAAAACCTCTATTCGGCTGACACAATATAATAATAAATCGGCTGTCCGCCATACTGTAACTCTACATCACAGCCGGAATACTTTTCTTCCACTGCCTGTTTGATTTTTTCGGCATCCGCCTCATCCACATCACTTCCGTAGTAAATGCTGATAAGTTCCATATCCTCACCCATCATGGCATCCACCATACCCAACGTAATCTCAGATAAATCAGAGCCCACCGTCAAAATACCGGCATCCCCGATACCCATATAATCACCCTGCCTGATTACCTTATCCTCTATCTGGGTATCCCTGACGGCATATGTGACTTCACCTGTCTTAACATTGCTGATTTCTTCGGACATCGCGGCAACATTCTCCTCTGCCGATAAGTCCGGGACAAAATTGATTACTGCCGTAATTCCCTGGGGTACCGTTTTGGTGGGAATGACAATGATTTGTTTGTCCTTTACCAGCTGAGCCGCCTGATTGGCCGCCAGAATCACATTTTTATTGTTGGGAAGAATATAAACCGTATCGGCATTTACCTTTTCTATGGCGTCCAGCATGTCTGCTGTGGACGGATTCATCGTCTGTCCGCCTTCTATGACATAATCAACGCCCAGCCCCCTGAAGATTTCATTCATGCCCTCTCCAAGAGAAACCGCCACAAAACCGGACTGTTTTCTCTCCGCCGGTTCTGAAACCGCCTCTTGTGCTGCCTTTTCTTCTTCCTTTTTCTTTTCCGCTTCTTTAAACAGCTTTTCCTGATGCTCCAGACGCATGTTGTCTATCTTCATGTTGGACAATGCACCATACTTGAGAGCCCGTTGAATCGCCAGACCGGGGTCATTGGTATGTACATGTACCTTAACCACATCGTCATCAGCCACACATACAATGGAATCACCTATGGATTCCAGAAATTCCTTGAAATCCAGTTCCTGTTTAATATTGAAGGTACGGTTCAGCATAATGATAAATTCCGTACAGTAGCCAAACTTGATATCTGCTTCCGCTTTTACATCCTGCTTTGCTCCTGACCGTTTAGTCTCCTGCGCATCGGCAATGGTGTAATCGATTTCCTTTCCCTGGAAAGCGTCATAAGCGCCGGCAAGCACCTCCACAAGGCCCTGTCCGCCGGAATCCACCACGCCTGCCTGCTTTAATACTGGCAAAAGCTCGGGTGTCTGGCTCAATACATAGCGGGCATGCTCGATAACCTTACCGATAAAGCCGTCCATGTCCTCCATGCCGTCTTCCAAAAGTTCCCTTGCTTTCTCAGCCGCACCCCTGGCAACCGTAAGAATGGTTCCCTCTTTCGGCTTCATAACTGCCTTGTACGCAGTTTCCACTGCTTTATCAAGGGCATCAGTCAAAGCGGGAATATCGATTATCTCCAACTCCTTGATGCTTCTGGTGAGTCCCCTTAAAAGCTGGGATAAAATAACCCCGGAATTTCCCCTTGCGCCACGCAGGGAACCGGACGAAATAGCTTTACATAAAGATTTCATGTCAGGATTTTCGCCAAGGGCCGTAACCTCTTTCGCGGCAGACATGATAGTCAATGTCATATTGGTACCGGTATCACCGTCCGGAACCGGAAACACGTTTAATTCGTTAATCCATTCTTTTTTTGAATCCAGATTCTTTGCACCGGCTAAGAACATCTTTGCAAGCATCTTAGCGTCGATTGTATTTAAAGCCACAATACGTCCTCCTTAATCAATCACTCTTACACCTTCGACAAAGATGTTGATTTTTTCAACTTCAATACCGGTGAATTCTTCCACCTTGTATTTGACACTGTCCACCAGATTGTCGGTCACTGCCAGAATGCTTACGCCATATGCCACTATGACATGAAAATCCAGCGTCAGCTTATTATTTTTAATGGATACGGCAATTCCTCTTGTGAGATTTTCCATCTTGAGTAACTTTGCCAGTCCATCCCTTGCCGAATAGCCGGCCATACCTACAATACCGAAACATTCCACAGCGACGCTTCCTGCATATTGGGCAATGACTTCATTGTCAATTGTAATGTTACCCATATGGGTATTCATAGAAGAACCTTTCATGTTGAACCTCCTTCTTGCACACCGGCGCTCTCCTGCCAGCGTACATATATAGTGTATTATAACTGCTTTTCCTAAAAAATGGAATAAAAAAATTCAAAAATTCAAAAAACTTGAGTTTTTGCTTGCAATTCGCCATCATTTCTGTTAATATATCAATGTTGCGAGTTTCACTCGTTTAAGATTTATGCAAAAAACAGATTAATGCAAATGCATTTTGAGGAGGTGTCAAGATGGCTAAATGTGATATTTGCGGCAAAAGCGTTCAATTTGGTAATAACGTAAGCCATTCTAATAGAAAGACCAGCAGAATTTGGAAACCCAATATCAAAAGGGTAAAATGCAAAGTAAACGGCGGTTCCAAGAGAATCCATATCTGCACACGCTGTCTGCGGTCAGGCGCTGTAGAAAGAGCTTAATAACAACACATGAATGTAAAGGCGGTACAGTTTTCTGCACCGCCTTTTTATTCTGCCCTTTTTCTTCTCTCATATTCGCGGTTAATCATTTGCACCAGTTCCGCATCCCCGCATAAGTTATCAGGATGAAAAATCTTCAGCAAATCCTTGTACCGTTTCCTTAATGTCAGGGGATTTGTCGCTCCCCGAAACAGCACCCGTGCAACATCCTCCGTTTCTGCCATGGCGCCGTACTCCCTTTTGCGGTACTCTTTTTCCATTTCAAACCGGGAACGTTCCTTATCCAGCCTGCGTCTGTCCGCGTCAAGCTGAATAAACGCATCCTTCAATATTTGCATTTTTTTGTCAAAAAACAGATTGTCATCTTTCAACCGCTTTTGTTCCATTACGATTTTATGGTTAAGCATGTCCATTTCCGTTCGGAACTGCGCACGTTCTTTGATTAACTTTTCCTTAAACTCCGCCGCCTCACGTTTTTCATTTTCAAGACGGATATTCTCCCTGAACAGAAACAGCTTCAATTCCCTGAGTTCTTCATCGCTCTCTGCCTTCAAAAGGGCTTCTACGTCAATCATGATATTCTCTCCCACAGCCAAAGCCTAATCGCAGCTATAGCAGTTATAACCGATAAACAAAAGCAGCGCAATAATGATGATACCTACAAAATCATTGTGAAGAAACAACATTATCAGCATGCCGATAGCTACAAAAAAAGCCAGCAATCCCATCATTTTCTTCATGTCCACGCGGCATACCCCACAATCCTGCTCTCTATACAGGATATGCGCTATTTAAGAAAATGTGCCTTATTGTGCTGTTTTTTCCGGAAAAGCAATTTCCACTGCTTCCGCATCCGGAATCATTTCTTCTTTTTTGGTGGTAAATTTGTCAACCAAATCAGGAATCATGTCCAGTACCTTGGTAATCGTATCCTGATTTTTGATATTGACAAGCTTGGTAGAGCCGTTTTTCCCTATCACCAGCACCGCGCTGGGAGTCATTTTGCCGCCCAGACCTCCGGCGCCGTTCTGTTTCTTCTTTTCACCGTTGCTCCCTGCCCCGGCGCCTACGCCAAAAGAGACATCTACCAGGGGAAGGATAATGGTATCCCCAATCTGGGTTGCCTCCCCTACCACTGTTTTGGTGGAAAGCACGGTATCCATCCCTTTCAGTAATGATTCCAAAACTCCGCCAAACTGATTTTCTGCCATGATTATTCCTCCCTTTTAAGTTGCTTTATAAAAATACGCAGCTGCTTATCCAGCAATACCCTTCCTGCCTGATGCAGAAGGGTAAATACGGTTATCCTTCCTTTTAAATAGAAATTTCCATTCAGTACCGCGTTCTCAAAATCTGCTTCCACATTCACATTATTGCCCAATACGGGTAACAGCATACCATACAAAGCGCAAAGATATCCTGTCGTGTCCGGTGAGCCTGTGCCGACCTGCACATCCGCTTTCAACACCCTGGGACGGATGCTTTTCAATACGTTAAACAGCCTGCACCATACCCTTTGGTACAATCTTTGGTTGTCAATGTCAGTTAAAACATTTTTATAATATGAAATATTTTCTGCAATATGCTTTATCTTATCACATATTGATTGGATTGTGTACCATATCTTTGTGAATATATCCTTTATTTTTTGAATTTTCTCCTGCATCCATTTGACCGGATGTTTCCAAAAAACCGTTTTCTGTTCCGGTCGCGATACTTCGGCAGCTTCTTCTTTTTGCCGCGCATCTGCCTGCTTTGGTTCCTGTGCTTCTTCCTTCACCGGTTCCGCTTCCTGCGTTTCCTCTCCTGCCTGCTCCGCTTTCTGCGTTTCTTCCTGTTTCTGCGTTTCTTTCTGTTCCTGCGTTTTTTCCTGTTCCTGCGTTTTTTCCTGCCGCTCCGATTCAGGCAGCGGTTCTTCCTTCTGCTTCTTTGCAGACTTTTTTTCTTCCGCTTCCTTTACACCGGAAGCAGACATTTTAATGCCAAAGAGCCGTACAATAAGGCTTGCCGGTTTTGGATAGTCAAACCGTACTGTCAACATATGCAGGAGAAAAGACGCCTTTGCCTCCAGCAAAATCTCTTTTTCCCTTTTGCTGCCCTTTATCCGGTACCTCACCGGCACAAAAAGCACCAAAAGCGCCAGCACAAGAAGCAGTCCCAGTATACATAACAGGACAATGCCGATTATGGCCAGTATTTGCAAAATCACATGTAACATTTCAGATACTCCTTTAACCGGCAGTTCCCCTGTGCCGCAAACGATTCCTCGGCAATCTTTTGCACGATTCCCACCGCTTCCTCATAACTGCCTGCAATACCAACCACATAAGGCGGGTTTTCCCTGTAATATTTCTGGGACAGATATCCTGCCTTGTGTATTTCAAGCTGGTCCGAATCGTTCTTTGCCAGCGTCACCACATAAGCCTCCAGAAACTTTGCATGTTTCTGTAATTTATGTATTACCTTATTCGGATTATTGACCGACTCTCCAATATATAAACGTGGATACAGTTCCATACCGGCTCCTTTTACAAAATGTTGCCTTTCCATAAATTTAATCATATCATATTTTATTTACAAACCAAAGCAAAAACTGAAAAAAATCAACGGCCGGTCTGTTTTTCCCGTTTCCGTTGATTTTTCCACTTCACAAAATATACGTCAGTAGTACTTCCTCGTACCCCATAAGTTATTTCTTTTCATTTCCAGATACTCTCCGTAAGCTTTCTCCAAAATCTGCTTTTCATTGGCAAATTTGAGGAGATGGTACGCTTCATGGTATTTGTAAAATCCGGAATCAACAAAATACTCTTCGCGCTGTGGTTTACTGTAATAACTATCCGCCATCATCAAATACCAGTGGACCTCTTTCGCTACGACATCTTCCGGCACATTAAAGGAATATTCGCTTTTCCCGATGTATTTGATTACAGATGCCTGAGCCCCTGATTCCTCCAGCACTTCCCTGAGCGCCGTTTCTTTGAACTCTTCGCCTTCTTCCACTGTTCCCTTTGGCAATACCCATCCTTCGTATTTGTTTTTAAAATTTTTATACAAAAGAAGTATTTTCCCACGGAATATAACCACACCGCCGCAACTGGTTGCTTCAATCATTGCAATTCCTCCTGCCATTGGTGTGTCAATTTGTTTGACCTAAATCCAGTATAGTCCAAATACGCATGGGGCGCAACTGTTTTTATTTGGGAGTTTTCACCCCTGCCCCGGCAAGGCATCCCCGACCCCGGCGTGCATTTGTTCCAACAGGACGCGCTCCCGCTCGAGTAAAAACGCAGCGGCACATAGGATGCCACAGAACAGCATCCAAGGGCCGGCGTTTTTACACGGTCCTTTTTGGAATCAAATGCACGCCGGGGGCGGGGATGCCTTCCCGGAGGCGGGGTGCGGAAGTGAAGGCCTTTACCGGTTAAACCATGCGTTAAACACCCTTTTAGCCATGGGGACTGCGTAGTCGCCGCCGCTGCCGGCGCCCTCCAGAATAATGGTTACACAGATTTGCGGATTTTCGGCGGGCGCAAAGCCGGTGAACCATGCATGGCTTTCCCCTTTTACATTGCCGTACTCCGCCGAGCCGGTTTTTCCCGCAACCGTATAGGACAAACCGGAAATTCTGGTTGCAGTTCCTTCCTCGACTACCGCCGTCATAAGCCCTGCAAGAATCTGTGCCTCTTCTTCTGACATCACTCTTCCGTATGCGGACGCGCCAAATGTTTTCACAAGGTTTCCGTTTGCATTTTCCACATGGTCAATCAGATACGGTTTCATCATAATACCGTCATTGGCAATGGCTGCCGTAATCATATTCAGGTGCAGGGGCGTTATCTGGGTTTTTCCCTGTCCGATTACCGTCTGCATCATATCCGCCGGAGAAATTTCATCCCAGTACAGGGCGCTGCTCTTTGCGGAAAGGAAACTGACAGGAAGATTTTTATTGAAAAGCAGTTTTTCCAGCGTATCCTGCAGCATGGCTTCGTCAAGGCTCATTCCGATATTTGCAAAGGAAGCGTTACAGGACTTGGCAAACGATTCCGTCAAATCTACCTTCCCGTGGCTTATCCCATGGTAGCAGCGTATCCGATTTCCATCCTCTTCATAATATCCCGGACAGGTAAAAGAATAATCCTGCCAGGTGTCAGGGTTTTCCCTGATATATTCCAGGGCAGTTACAATCTTAAAGGTGGAGCCGGGAGGATACAGTCCCTGGGACGCCCTGTTTACCAGCACGCTGCTTTCCTTGTCCTCCACCAAGTCCTCCCATATATCCGCGATTTCGTTGGAATCAAAGCCCGGCGTGGAAACCATGGCAAGAATCCTGCCCGTGGAAGGCTCTGAAACAACTATGGCTCCCCTGTAGTTGTCAAGCGCTTTAAACGCCGCCTCCTGCAGCGCTGCATCAAGGGTGGTGTAAACATTATCACCCGCATTCTTTGCCCCTGCAACATCGTTTGCAATCTTTTCCGGAAGAGGCAGATTGGAATGAATGAGGTAATAATTGGCCTGCGCCTCGATGCCTGTCCTTCCCTGTGTGGAAAAACCAACCACGTGGGAAAAGACTTCACCATAAGGGTACCATCGTTCTTCCGTGCCGTCTGCCAAAAGCTTCGTCTCCGCCAGCGCCTCTCCCCCGGATGCATAAATGCTTCCCCTGTAGTTTTGCATATTCAGCATTTCCTGCCTGGAATTATAGCTGTTGTTGATTAATTCCTGTTCGTTTGTAACGGCAAAATAAACCAGATAGCCAATCATTCCCAAAAACAACAATACAAAAGAATATACAACCTTTACCCCGTACTGCTCAGCCTTTGCATTTACTTTCCTGACTGATATGGCTTCCACAATAAAAAACATCAGCACGGTAGCCAGAACGGAACTTCCCCCATAGCTGAGAAACGGCAGTGTAACGCCCGTCAGCGGTATGAACTTGATACCGCCCCCAATGGTCAGAAATACCTGAAATATATACATAACCCCAAGCCCAAGGGCTGTCAGTTTATAAAACCTATCCTTCTGGCGCATTCCAATCTGCATCATGGCCATAAAACAGCTTACACAGATTAGTATGATACAGACACCGCAAATTACACCGAGTTCTTCACAAATGGCAGAAAAAATGAAATCCGTTTCCACCTGTGGGATATCTCCCGGCGCGCCGCCAAAAAGCCCTAGTCCAAACCAGTTTCCGCTGCCTATAGCAAAAAGCGACTGTGAAATCTGAAAACCCTGATTGTCAATATAGGCAAACGGGTCCTGCCAGGCCAGTACCCGTATCCGCACATGGTCAAAAAGATAATAGGCCCCTATCGCACCCCCGCTTCCTGCCACCAGACCGATTAACAGATACCAATAATTCCCCGTTGCCATGAACACAAAAACCACATATGTCACAAAAAAGATGACTGCCCCGCCAAGGTCTTTTGACGCCACCAGTATCATTACATGCCCTGCCGCCAAAACCGAGGTCAGCACAATCCGTTTAAACGACGTATTTTCACAGAGCATGGCCGCAAGGAAAAGAACAAACAAAATTTTCACAAACTCGGAGGGCTGAAACGTAATTCCTCCAATCGAAAAAGAAAGCTTGGAGCCGCGTGTGATATCTCCCAATACAAACACCGCCGTAAGAACAAAAATCCCCATTGCCGCATACAGCCATTTTAATTTGGGAAGAAATTTTATATTCTGCATCAGGGCGGGAACCGTCAGCCCGATTACCATGGCAAACGCCGCAATCACAAGCTGCCTTATGGATTTTTGCAGGGATAACCTTGATAAAACCACAAAGCTGATTCCCAACAGCATACACATATTGTTGAGCAACAGACGGTTTATTTTTTCGTAAAGCATCCTTGCCAAAAATATGACGGCAACCAGCAGAAGCTGCACAAACGCGCAGAAAAACAGATAGTCCCCATCGCCGCTTTTTAAGTAAATAACTGCAAAACATAAAAGCTGTACCGCAAACAGCAGAATTTCCTGAACGGCATAAACTCCCCTTTTTTTCTTTTCTTCCTTTATGCGCAGCGCCAGAAAACATTCCAGTGTATAAACCGACATACAAACGGCAATCAGATATTTTGACAATTCTATAAAATATTCCTGCATACTCTTTCTATTCCACTCCCCTCTTTTCATGCCCAAGAGTGTATTCCGTAAAAGGAAGCTTATTTTCCACTCCCCTTATTCTTTCCGAAAAGAACCGCAGTATGCCTTCGGTTTCCGCTCCTGTTTCTGTTGTAAAGCACAGTCTCATGTCGCATAATGTTTCCTTTTTCAGCACCTTATCGTGTAAGGATAGCGGCACTGAATTATAAATGATATTGTAACAATACCGGCAGTGGAGGGATACCGGAAACTTCTTCTTATAACGGTCCTCCAGAAATAAGCCTGCTTTTTCTTCCTTTGCCTGCGAAGACTGTCCGCATTTTCCCGATGTCTTTGCAATACAGTTTGCCGTAATCATCAGCGGAATCCGCCCGTATACCACCTGTTCCGTTTTTCCGGAAGCCTGTTCCAAAAGCCTCCTGCTTTCTTTCCTGTTCAGCTCATACGGCAGGCAAAAACAATCAGCCTGTCCCATATAAAAATCCATAGTACGCGTGTTGAAACAGTAAATTCCCGCATCCAGTCTTTTTTCTCCTGCGTACCCCCGCTTTTTCAGCCATTCAAGGGTTTCCAGATTCCGTATCAGACAACCGTCCGCTTTTACCGCCAAAGGATACAACGCTTCCATCTGCTCCATGTTGTTTTGGCGCACGATAAAGGGCAGGGCAATGAAAACGCGAACCTTTCCGTTTTGCGCCACACGCTTCCTGCACTGTTCCAAAAAACTTACGGAAAGTCCCGGCATATCGGATTCCAGACAGATGCTTTCCACAGGCGCATCCGTTTCCATGACCGCCTCCAGCTGCTCCCTCGTGCTGACAAGGACGTTAAATGCCCTGTACTCTTTTTCTGTCTCCTGCTTTCCGCCCGTACCTCCTGCTCTTTTCGCATTTTCTTTCCTATTCCCGCCGGCATCCTCTTTTATGGCTGTCTGTCCCGTCCCTTTCAAGGTTCTTCCATGTCCCAGCGCGCCCAAAAGCTTCTCAACCCCTTTACGGCGCAAATCATTGACTGCCTTTAAAGGATAAAAAACGCCTTTATCAAGCCTTATCTCCAAATCTGCCTGTTCTGCATAAAAGGGAGTGTTTCCCAGCTTCATCATGCCGTTTCTTATATTTTCTTCTGTTACGGGCTGTCTGTCTGCCAAAACCACCTTTTCCCCGTATACAATCACCGAACGGCGCTCTGTATTTCCCTGCAGGGGGAATTGGGTTTCGCAGGACAGGGTGAGTTTTGCATTCTCCCCCTCCCTGAAAACAGCTTCCATACGTATCGCTTTCTTTAAGGGCTGTTCAATATATTTATTCCTGATTGCAGACAAAAGCTTTTCGTCACTGCCCGAATAGGCAGGGTAATCCAAGGTTACCATTTCTGCGCCGTTATGCCTGAAATAATATCCCTCCTGTATGCCTGTGCGGATATACAGGGAAGAAAGCTGTCTTAAGTCCTCTTTCTTTACGGCATAGGCAGCGGCTCCCTTTTCATAATACAAATCAATGTACTTTCTGTAAATCGCCGTTACCCCCGCCGCATATTCCGGCTTTTTCATCCTTCCTTCTATTTTAAAGGAAGAAATACCCGCTTCAATCAGCTTTGGAAGGAAAGAGATGGTACACATATCCTTCAGGCTCAACGGATGCTGCTCCGTGCCCGGCTTTCCGTCTCCGCCAATCCTGTACGGCAGGCGGCACGGCTGGGCGCACCTGCCACGGTTTCCGCTCCTGCCCCCCAATATACTGCTGAAAAGGCACTGCCCCGAATAACAATAACACATGGCGCCATGGATAAAAGCTTCTATCTCCAGACCGGTTTCCCTCCCAAGGCTTTCTATTTCCGAAAGGGAAAGCTCCCTCGCAGGCACTACCCTCACCACGCCCAGTTCTTTGAGCATCCCGGCCCCATAACTGCCCGTTATGCTCATCTGAGTGCTGGCATGAAGCTCCAGTCCCGGGAAAGCCTCCTTTATGGCAAGCAGAGCGCCGATATCCTGCACGATAACGCCGTCAAGCCCGGCAAGGTAAAACGGCTCCAGATATGGAATTAATTCCTCCAGTTCCGATTCTTTCATCAGCGTGTTGACCGTCAAATATACTTTTCTTCCGAAAACATGGGCATAAGAAACCGCCCTGCAGATTTCCTCTTCGGAAAAATTGTCCGCATAGGCCCTTGCACCGAACTTTTCACCGCCCAGATAAACTGCATCCGCTCCTGCGCATATAGCGCCCAGAAAACTTTCATAGTTCCCTGCCGGAGCCAATAATTCCACACGCCTCTTTTCCATAAAATCAAACAACGCCATCCGTTTCCGGACAGCGCCCTTTCTCATTTTTTGTATTCCTTTAACTCTGTTTCCAGACGAACGATTTTCTTTGCATTTTCATTGATATCCATCTGCAGTTCTTTCACACGCTTTTCCGTGGTCTCCAGCTTTATCTGTGCGGCAATCAACTCGTGTTTCAAATCGTAAAGTTCTTTTTCCTTTGACTGCTGTTCTTCTTCCAGCAGGCTTATCTGCTTCTTACATTTAAAATAATCATCCGCTATGTTTAACTGCATCAAAACCGACTGCGTATCCAGCGGCTGTCTCCTGAAGCTTTCGATTTTGCTGTACTCGTCTAATTTGTTGTTGATGTACGATGCCACCTTCTGCAGATATTCTTCGCTCTCATACCCGCTGAGGGTAAATATCTTTCCCCCTATAATGACTTCGGTATCTGTTTTAGAAGACATAAGCAATCCCTCTCTTACCGCCATAATCACATCGATACTGCAAACATTATATCTCAATATGGCGTTACAGGCAAGCTTTTTTAATAAACCACAACCTTTTTCTTGATACAAAATCCATTAAAACTTTATTAATGTTCTGTTTTATTCATGCCACATAAAGCCTTCATTCTCATGATAAAAGTTAAACCGTTATGGTTTTAACTATCTTTTTGGCTATATCTGTACCATATTCTTGAGATTTTAAATCGGCATCAATCCACCCTTCCATATCCGCTCGTTCTTCTGCACATTTGTTACAATAATCCTGAGCCTTATTTCATAAACAGAAGCTGCCTGAAATAATCACAATTTTCTTCAAGTTCCCTAAAAGAACCTTTCGCAATGATATTTCCATTCTGCATAACTAATATTTTATCATACCGCGCAAGTACCTCCTCCTGCAATTTATGGGTGATAACAATTCGCGTCATCTCTGTCATTCGGATAATCATATCCTCCACTTTTGCAGAAGTAGCGGCATCCAGTGCCGAAGTGGCCTCGTCCAGAAGAAGCACGGACGCGTTGCGCAGCAAACTCCTCGCAATGGAAATCCGCTGCTTCTCTCCACCGGAAAGACCACTGCCATTTTCACCACACCGGTAATGGATACCCCTCTCCGAAACCAGCTTCTCCAGCCCGGCTCTCTGGATTGCCCCGGCAACCTTTTCCTTATCAAAGTCTTTAAACATCGTAATATTATTTTCAATGGTACTGTCAAAAAGAAAGACATTTTGCTCTACCAGAGAAACCACATCATACAAACTGCTTCTGGATATCTGCCGAAGCTCCCGGTCCCCAAACAGAATCTTTCCCTGATAACCGGTATAGCCCCCCATTAAAAGGTTTAATAGTGTGGATTTCCCGGAACCTGATGCACCCACAATCGCATAGCTTTTCCCCTGTTCAAAAAATATGTTTATATCCTTCAAAACAGTCTGGTCGCAGTCATATCCAAAAGAAACATTTTGGAAGCAGATTCCCTTCCCTATATCCGTTATGTTTTCACCTTCGTCCTTTTGCCCCGGCTGCTTTGTCACCGAAAGCATTTTATCCAAAAGTCCCACCGCAGCCTTTCTGTTCGCCAAAGCCGCAGGTATCTGCTGGATGGGTCCAATAATATAATTCATTAACTGGACAAAGGCAATCAGAACGCCCGCCGTAATTTTTCCCTGCAGTGCCAGATAAGCGCCTATCATCATGACACCCACATGTACACCAAATCCAAAGGTAGTACTAACCAGATTGATAGCATCCTCTGTCTTTCTCCGCCTGCATTTTTGTTTTTCCAAACTGCGGTTTTCACCGCCAAAAAGACGGGCTATCTCCTTTTCCGCCCGAAAGCTTTTCATCACCGTAAAGCCGCTTAAAATGTCTTTAACCAGACTGACATATTTCTCATTGGACCAACTGACCTTCTGCTCCTCCTTTGTCAGCCTTGTGCTGGAGAGTAGCGATACCACAAGTGAAACCACCACCAGTCCTATGGCACATAGGGTCAGAACCACATTATACATAAGCATTATGCCAAGCGCCAGTATAAACAAAAGAATATTTAATACGATATTAAAACTGTTCTGTAGATAATTAGTCTCAACAGAAATCATATCATTTGTCAGAATAGATACATATCTTCCCACCGGTTCCACTGTAAAAGAAGTAATATTCTTCTCCGTAATCCTCTCAAACACCGCTTCTTTTAGCTGACGCATCCCCTTTTCCACAAAACGGTTCCGAAGGGCGCGTCCTGCCAGACCTTCCAATACCAGTACCAATATATAGACAACAGCCATGGACAGCATTTTTTCAATATCTTTTACGGTTCCATTAACTGCGATATCCAGAATCTGCTGCAATAAAACCGCCACCACTGTGAGCAGCACTGCATTAATCGTGAGAACAATAAGGGTTGCAATAAAATTCAGATGATTCTTCTCAAAACACTTTTTCCTGAGGTGATTTTTTTCCTTATTTAATTTTTGTTTCATCATCTTTCTCCTTACAAAATGGGTTGATTCTTTGTCACCGCATTATTAAAGCAGCATTCTGCCTTTTTTATCAAATCCCCTGCTGAGAACAGAAAGGGAACCAGCGCGGCAATATTGGGATAATACTCCACTGCACGGTACAGAATACAGCTTCCCTCTTCTGTATCCATCTCAAATTCCTGCAGTAACTGTAATTCACATAAATCCCGAAGGATATCCTCTGCCTCTTTCTCCGTGATGAGAAGATAGTCTGCCATGCGCTTTCCGGAGAGCGCCATGGGCTTCCTTCCATATAAAAAAAGCAACGCTCTCATTCTGTCTTTTTTCCCCAGTATGGTAAAAAACTTTTCATATTCCCAGGCCTCCAGCAGTTTACTGCCAATCCCTCCCTGGGGTGTGGGAAGCAGGAAAAAGCTGTGCATGTTGTCATTCACCCGCATATAGGTCATTCCCTCCTCAAAAAGAAGTACGGACGTGATTTTGGTGCTGTCAGGAACTACCATATCCTCCCGCAGTGCCCCCGTCAACAGTCCGGGGTCCAGATTGAACAGCCCCTGCTGGATGCTCCAGCAGTACTGATAGGCTTTTTCAAAACGCTCCTCTTTGGGTGTATGGCTGAGTTCCCAAATCAGTTCCAGCAAAATATCTTTTTTAATCTCATCTGATTTTCCAAACAGGTAATCCACACTGACCCCGAAAAAATCAGCAATGGCAGGCAGAAGCTCCGCATCCGGCGTTCCGCCGCATTCCCAGTTGGACACCGCCTGGGCAGTGACGCCAAGGCTCCTGCCCAGCTCCTCCTGTGTCACTGATTTTTCTTTCCGCAGACTATGGATTCTATCACCCAGAATACTCTTCTTCATAAACAGCCCCCCCATTATAATAGTGGTTATTGTTTTAATTTGATGTTTTTGCAGTTATCTTAAGATTCCTATTTAGCCATATTTTACTTTCTCAAATGATGTTTTTATTATAATTCATCTTTTTCTTGTATACAAACAAGTATTCTGCTATATTTTACAAGCGACACTTGTATTTTATGTTTTAAAAGAAAAAGCTGTTGACCGGATACAAAACTATGATTTTTTTATAATACAAACTCTGTCAGTACATCATTCATTGTATGATATTTACCGAAATCTATTTTTCATAAAAATGCTGTCTTGCAAGTGCTGATAAAGTAAAAAAGAGGGAAAGAAAAACTATACCTGTTTTTGATATAGTTCTTCCATTCCCTCGTAAATTGCTTTCCTGTTTCTATAATTTAAGCCATTTCAATTAAACTGTGAAACAGCATCAACTTTACTAACACCATCAACATGAACATAAACATCCATATATCCAATTCCATTTTCTTCATATTCATATTCAAAGCAACCGAGAATATTATCCTGTTGTTTCTCTTTAAAATTATTTGTTTGAAGATATTCCATTATAATCTTATATGCGTTTGGGATTCTCTCAAAAGGCTGTATAAAGGGTTCTTTAATGGTAATCATTGCGTAGTCGGCTTCTGCATTTTCCGCATACTCCACGCCGGGGCAATCCGTGTCAAACCCTTCCGGCAAAATGTAAGCTGCCACATATCCATGCATTCCGAATCTATGTTGTTGTTCCTGTGATACAAAGGGGAAATCCCATCCTATCATTTTCGCATTCGGGTTTGAAACTTTAAGGCCACTGTTGATAGCCCATTTCCCCATATATTCCTGAACATCACTCTCAGGATTAGGAGAAATCATCACATATCTTGCCATTCTGAATGGTGCTACTTTTTTAATCCGGACTTTTGAATAAATTTCTCCCTGAACTGATAATTTATCCTTCACAAGTGTATCAAGCTTGCATGAGAAAATGTCGCATATTTCAATAAGCTTAGCAAGTTCCGGAATTACTTCGTCGGATTCCCATCTTGATATAGTCTGACGCGTAACTCCCATCTTTTCAGCAAACTGTTCCTGCGTATATTTTTTCTGCTTTCTCAAAAAACATATATTTGTTCCCAAACTCATATATTCTATCTCCTATTATTCATAAATATTATCTTCCGGCCGACAAGACAAGAGTTATTATGACATATCAAATGTAACATAACAACCAACTGACATGTGCTCTTTTTTGATTCCATGTAATACATCGTGTTGCACGAAGTCTATTTTTTAAATAAAAAATTTGCCCTTGTTTGGACGCCATAAGGAACAACAAGGGCAAATAGTTGAGTTGATAATATAATGGGTTTGGCAGGCTGCATAAAATGAAAAATAGGGCGTTACTTATTTGTCACCTGTAAAACAACTCCCGTATTTTCCGCATTTCCTTCCAGACATTATCCCCATAATTACCTTTGTAAACCAAATGCCTTCTCAACTAATGCAAAAGTATCTTCTACACTTCTGTTTTCATCTCTGACAATAATCTGAAAACCGGAATGGAGAAAAGCATCATATGCCGCACGAGAGTTTACCCTTTTCAGACATTGTCTGAAATTTTCCATCGCCAGTTCAGGATTCTCTTCATTCATAAGTAATTGATATAAAAACTGTTTTTCTTTATCCGGTCTTTCAAAGAAACGGTTTACCGATATATCAGGGGCAGCCAACATAATCAGCACATGATTATTATCTGAAATCTTCTTCAACGTTTTTATGGAAATATTTGTATCCACAAAAACCATTTTACCTTCCGTGTTCAGCTTATCCAAAATATGAAGCTCCAAAGTTTCACATTCCTTTGATACACCCTTTGTCCAATCTTCATATTCATCCGGTGTCCGCCTTATAAAATCGCTCCAATCCTGCAAATCCCTTGTATAAGTCAAACATGGAAATTTTTCTCTGTCTAATCCGGATAATAATTCATCATGATAGTTTTCTTCACAGGCAATACCATTATACTTTTCGGCTAGTCGTTTCACCATCGTAGATTTCCCGGCATATGCAGTTCCATTTATAAAAAAAATATTATCAAATTTCATCTTGCCACCTCGTTCAGACAGATGTTATTTACGGCGCGGCAAACGGCATCAGCCCCATGTGCCGATACGCCAGTTCCGTCGCAACGCGTCCCCTCGGCGTCCTGTTAAGCAGGCCGTTCTGTATCAGGAAAGGCTCATAGACATCTTCTATGGTGCCGGCGTCTTCTCCAATGGCGGCGGCCAGTGTGTCCAAACCCACAGGACCCCCGTTAAACTTTGTAATCATGGTGGAAAGAATGTTGCGGTCGATATGGTCCAGCCCCAGTTTGTCCACGTCCATCAAATCCAGCGCGGTGCGGGCTACCTCCTCGGTGATTCTGCCGTCATATTTTACCTGTGCAAAGTCACGGACGCGTTTCAGGATGCGGTTTGCCAGCCGCGGCGTACCCCTGCTTCTCTTTGCAAGCTCCAACGCGCCGCCGTCGTCGATTTCCACCTCCAGTATGCGCGCCGAGTGCCTGACAATCAACTGTAACTCGGGAATAGTATAAAACTCCAGACGGTGAATCATGCCAAACCTGTCCCTGAGAGGCGCCGTCAGCATACCTGCGCGGGTGGTGGCTCCCACCAGTGTAAACTTGGGAAGTTCCAGCCTGATGGAGCGCGCGGAAGAGCCTTTTCCTATCATAATGTCGATGGCAAAGTCCTCCATGGCAGGATAGAGAACCTCCTCCACCTGCCTGTTCAGCCGGTGGATTTCGTCCACAAAAAGAATATCCCCTTCCTGAAGATTATTTAAGATGGCGGCAATTTCCCCCGGCTTTTCTATGGCGGGGCCGCTGGTAATCTTCATGTTGACGCCCATCTCGTTGGCAATAATGCCTGCAAGCGTGGTCTTGCCCAGACCGGGCGGGCCGTAAAACAGGGCATGGTCCAGCGCGTCTCCTCTTTGCTTTGCCGCTTCTATGTAGATTTTTAAATTCTCCTTCACCTTCTCCTGACCGATATAATCCTTCAGGTACTGCGGCCTTAAGGAGCCTTCGATTTTAATGTCCTCTTCCGTGATATTGGTTTCTATCGTCCTTGGCATCTTTTCCATCCTTTAAAACATTTTTTTCAATGCTGCCTTTAACAATGCGCCACTGTCCATGGTTTCCGCATCCGGAATCTGGCTCACAGCTTTTAAACTCTCCGCCTGACCGTATCCCAAAGCCACCAGCGCCTCCACTGCCTCCTTCGCCGCCCCGTCAGCCTGCGGGGAAGCGGCTCTATTTGCGGAAATTTCCCTGTCAATCATACCGTCATCAAAAGAAACCTTGTCTTTTAAGTCCAGTATCAGGCGCTCTGCCGTTCTCGCCCCGATACCGGGCGCCTTGGAAATCGCTTTGGCATCCCCGCTTAAAATGGCATACCGCAGGGCGTCCGCATCCATAACGGAAAGAATCGCCAGCGCGCCTTTTGGCCCGATGCCATTCACTGTAATACATTTCTTAAAAATGTCCAAATCGCTTTTGGTCAGAAATCCGTACAACAAAAAAGCATCCTCACGCACAAGCGTATAAGTATGCAGCTTAATCTGCCGTCCGATGCCGGGAAGTCCCTGCGCCACCCTGGCAGAAACCTTTACATTGTATCCGATGCCGCCCACTTCTATTACCACATTGTCTTCTGCAATCTCCGCAATTTCGCCTTTCACATATGCAATCATAAAAACCTCCGTCCGGCTTAACATGCAGCCTTCATTCTACCTGCATTATAGCATTATCGAACATATGTTTCAAGATGATTCCTGCATTTTCATGGACTTTTTCCATATAATCAGAAAACAGCCCAGATGTACCAGACTGGTAAGCGCCCAAGTTATCGGATAAGAAATATAAAGGGTATCCAATGTCCTGTAATCCCTAAATATGGTATATATCCAGACAATACGAAGCAGACAGACTCCCGTCAGGGATACCAGCATGGGCAGTACGGAGCGTCCCATGCCGCGCAGACATCCCACCAGGGTATCCATAACGCCGCACAGAAAATAGGGACAGCAGATATACAAAAGCCTCTTTACCCCATAGGCAATCACTTCCGTATCCGGTGAATAAAACCGAAGCAGCACACTGCTTCCGAAATACACTGCATTGCCCATGACAAGGCCCACTACCGTTACCATGCCAAGGCATTGCAGGGCAATGACGCCGATGCGCTTAAATTTGTGCGCGCCAAAATTCTGCCCCACAAAGCTGACCGTCGTCTGGTGCATGGTGTTCATGGCCGTATAGACAAATCCTTCCAGATTGCCTGCGGCGGCATTTCCTGCCATCGCCACAGAACCAAAGGAGTTGACCGACGACTGAATCAGCACATTGGAAATGGAAAAAACAGCCCCCTGCAGTCCCGCAGGCAGGCCTATCCGCAGCATCATGCCAAACTTATGCGGCGCAATGCAAAGCTTTTTTAATGTCAGTCTGTAAGGCCCTTCCGCACGCATCAGGCAGCGGAGGACAAGCAGCGCCGAAATTATCTGGGAGATGGCGGTTGCCAGCGCAACGCCTGCCACTCCCATGGCAAACACCACCACAAACAAAATGTTTAAAATCACATTGATGACGCCGGATACGGTAAGATAATACAAAGGCCTTCTGGTATCTCCCACCGCACGCAGGATGGCGGCTCCAAAGTTATAAAGCATCATGGCAGGCATGGATGCAAAATAAATCCTTAAATAAAGCACCGACTGCCCTAACACTTCTTTGGGACTTCCCATTAGGCGCAGTGCAAAAGGCGCCGAAAAAAAGCCCACAAAAATCAGAATCACGCCGCACACTACTGAAGTGAGAATGGCCGTGTGAACCGTATCGTGAAGCTCTTTTTCCTGATTTGCCCCGTAATAGCGGGAAACCAGCACATTGGCACCCACTGACAGACCGATAAACACATTTACAAGCAGATTGATTAAGGGTCCTGTAGAACCCACCGCCGCCAGCGCATCGCTGCCCACCCATCGCCCGACCACCACCATATCCGCAGCATTGAACAAAAGCTGAAGAATGCCGGAAAGCATAAGGGGCAGCGAAAACAGCAGTATCTTTTTAAACAGCGGTCCGTTGCACATATCTATTTCATATTTTTTGGCGTTACCCATAGCTATTCCCTGTCTTTATTTGTTGTTGATGTAATTGACAAGACCTTCCGCTTCTATAATCTTCTGCATAAAAGGCGGAAATGCCTGCCCCTTAAAAGATGTTCCTTTCGTCACATTGGTAATAATGCCGGAATCAAAATCCACTTCCACCTCGTCTCCCACACTGATGCCCCGGGACGCCTCGGGACACTCGATGATGGGCAGGCCGATGTTGATGGCATTGCGGTAAAAAATGCGGGCAAAGGTTTCCGCAATCACACAGCTTACGCCTGCCGCCTTAATGGCAATCGGCGCGTGTTCTCTTGAAGAACCGCATCCGAAATTCTTATTTGCCACAATAATATCTCCCGCTTGGACCTTTTCCACAAACTCCTTGTCGATATCCTCCATGCAGTGGCGGGCAAGCTCTGCCGGCTCTGAAGAATTGAGATATCTTGCAGGAATAATTACATCCGTATCTACATTGTCGCCATATTTAAATACATTTCCTTTTGCTTTCATGTCTGTTATCCTTTCTCAGTTTATTTTACAAATCATTCGGCCCGGAGATTTTGCCGGTCACGGCGCTTGCCGCTGCCACGGCGGGGCTTGCCAGATAAATTTCGGAATCCACGTGTCCCATACGGCCTACAAAGTTCCTGTTGGTGGTGGACACACATTTTTCCCCTTCCGCCAGAATGCCCATATAACCTCCCAGACAGGGGCCGCAGGTGGGCGTGCTCACAATAGCGCCCGCCTCAATAAAAATCTTTAACAGCCCTTCTTCCATGGCTTCCATGTATATCCTCTGTGTGGCAGGGATAATGATACAGCGCATTCCTTTTGCCACATGCCGCCCTTTCAATACCTCTGCCGCCGTCCGCAAGTCATCCAGCCTGCCGTTGGTGCAGGAGCCAATCACCACCTGGTCGATGGCAATGTCGTCTATCTCATCCAACGTGTGGGTATTCTCCGGCAGGTGCGGGAATGCCACCGTGGACTTTAAAGCAGACAAATCAATAGTATATTCCGCATCGTACACGGCGTCTTCATCCGCCGCATACTTTGTGTATGTACGTGAAGAATGCTCTTTCATATAAGCCTCTGCCAGTTCATCCACAGGGAAAATACCGTTTTTGGCGCCCGCCTCGATTGCCATGTTTGCAATGGTAAAGCGGTCATCCATAGACAGGTTTGCAATCCCGTCACCGGTAAACTCCAATGATTTATAAAGCGCCCCGTCCACTCCAATCATACCGATAATATGCAAAATCACGTCCTTGCCGGACACCCATTTGGACGGTTTTCCGGTAAGAACAAACCGTATTGCCGACGGAACCTTGAACCACGCCTTTCCGGTTGCCATGCCGGCAGCCATGTCCGTGCTTCCCACACCGGTGGAAAACGCGCCCAGCGCACCGTAAGTACAGGTATGCGAATCCGCTCCGATAATCACGTCGCCCGCTACCGTCAGTCCCTTTTCGGGAAGCAGCGCGTGTTCGATTCCCATCTCCCCCACTTCAAAATAATTGGTAATTTCATTTCGGCGTGCAAACTCCCTTACACATTTACAATGTTCGGCAGATTTAATATCCTTGTTCGGCACAAAATGGTCTGGCACCAGGGCAATTTTATCCTTGTCAAACACCCCGTTTACTTTCATTTTTTCCATTTCCTTGATGGCAACCGGACTGGTAATGTCATTTCCCAATACCAAATCGAGTTCTGCCTCAATCAACTGTCCCGCTTCCACCGTTTCAAGTCCTGCATGGGCTGCAAGAATTTTCTGTGTCATCGTCATTCCCATGGCTGTTCCTCCTTATATTCTGCTTTTACTTTTTCCCATTCTACCATACTTTTGTATATTCTTCAAATATATATATTTCATATTTACTATAACAACGAGTTATGATAATATGACATTACATTACCGGGAACGATTGATAAAGATTAAGAAAGGAAACTTTCATGAACCAGCAGAATTTAAACCTGTATCATATTTTCCACGAAACGGCTGTCTGCGGCAGCCTGTCCAATGCCGCAAAAAGACTGTACATTTCCCAGCCCGCTATCTCCAAAGCAATCTCAAAGCTGGAAAGCAATCTTTCCGCCACGCTCTTCATAAGAAACTCCCGCGGCGTAAAACTGACTCCTGAAGGGGAGCTTCTGTTTAAGCAGATTGATACCGCTTTTCACGCAATCAGGCAGGGCGAGGAACAGTTATGGCAAAATCACGAACTGGGGGTCGGACAGCTTTCCATCGGAGTCAGCACCACCCTATGTAAATACCGGCTTCTTCCGTATTTGCAACGGTATATCCGCGAAAATCCTCATGTGACATTGTCCATCTACTGCCAGTCCTCCCTCGATACCATTGAAGGATTGGAAAACGGCAAACTGGACGTGGGGCTGATTGGGGAAAGCGAACACATGGGCAGTCTTTCTTTTCTTCCACTGGAAGAAATTCAGGATATGTTTGTAACCACCACGGCGTATATGGAGCATTTAAAGGAACGCACCCCCAGCGGGGACAACGATTTGCTCTCCCAAGCCACATTACTTCTCCTTGACCGCAACAACCTTACCAGGCAATATGTGGATAAATACCTGTTATTCAAAGACATTCTGCCCAAACAGCAGCTGGAAGTCACCACCATGGACCTGTTGATTGAATTTGCCAAAATAGGTATGGGCGTTGCCTGCGTTATCGGCAATTTTGTGCAGAAGGAACTGTCGGACAATACCCTGATTCCTTTCCCCATGTCCGAGCCGATTCCAAAAAGAAAAATCGGGCTTGCCTTTAAAGATAAGGCAAACCCGAATACTGCCATGCAAAAATTTATATCACTTACAAGGGAATGAAGTGATGGCCTTGAACAAATCCCCGTCATTTTCCAGTACGAAAAGGCCTCCCTGTAATTCCACAAAACTCTTTACAATGGCAAGACCAAGACCGCTGCCCTCCGTGTTTCTGGATACATCCCCCCTGACAAACCTGTCTGTCAGCCGGGAGGCGTCCACGGTAATTTCCGCCGCCGAAATATTTTTCAAGGAAATGATAATCCGGTTATCCGTCCGCGTACCCTGCACATAAACCCGCGTGCCGGGCAGGGAATACTTTGCTATATTCTGGAACAGGTTTTCATATATCCGATAGGTTTTCTGGCTGTCAAGGTAACAGATAACCTTTTCCTCCGGAAGTTCGAATCTCACGTCAAGCCCGGCTTTTTCCAGCTTATCCGACATTTCCAGTTCTACCTGCTTTACCAGATTACAAATGTCAACCTCTACGCAATGCAGGGAAACATTACCGCTGGTAGCCTTGCTTACCTCAAACAAATCTTCTATCAGCACCTTTAAACGCAAGGATTTTCTGTCCAGGGTATCCAGATATTCTTTCCTCTGCTCCTCCGTAATGTTTTCGTCCTTTAACAAATCCACATAAGTGATGATAGCCGTAAGCGGCGTCTTCAAATCATGGGACACATTGGTAATCAGTTCCGACTTCATTTTCTGGCTCTTTACTTCTTCTTCCACCGCATTCCGAAATCCTGTCTGAATCAGCAGTAATTGCTCTTTAAACGGCTCAAAAATCCCCAGGTCTTCCGTAATCGTCACATTTAAGTTCCCGGAGGATATTTCCTGTATCTTTTGTAACAGGATGGCGTATCTTCTCTGCATTCTATTGACATAAAACATAAGGCCGAAATACAGGCACACGGAATATACGATTGTGACAGTCATCCCTCCCAGCCACAAAAGACTGATGAAAAACAGCACCAATGCGTTAAGCAATACTATCTTTAATATCGTTCTCTTGGCTTTTTTTGTGACATCAATATGCTCCAAATCATCATATAACTTGATAATCCGTCTTTTACAAAACGGAAATATCTTGTATATCAGGCTGTTAGACTTAATATATCCCTTAACCCCTTTTTCCCTTGCAGGTCTGAGCGAAAGCCCCAGATACCAGGCAAGCCCGAAAACAACATACAGAAGAACAAAATGGAGCAGGTAGGCAATAAGCCCTGCTGCAGATAAAGAAACGTCTAAAAACAAAACAATGTTGTCGGCCGCCGTCCCGTCCAGAAGATAAATGATTTTCTCCAACAGCCATGAAGTACAGCACGCCAGAAAAAATAAAATACCGGCAACCGCCTCGAGGGGCAGATTTGTCAATCTGTTTTCCGCAAACTTTTTCCTGACAAGACCCTCCAGCGGCAAAAACAGCGCGAGCAGCCCTACGATACAGAAAGCAAGAGTAATCCAGTTCATGACGCCGGACTCATAATACCGCCAATAGGTATTCTGATACACGCCATAGCTGTTGTATCCGTAATAAATACTGCTCTCCGAAGAAAGGAACTGATTCCAGGCATCCTCCGTCATGCCATAGATAATCCTGCAGTTCTTAGGTCCCGCACCAAAACGTTGAAAATCCAACCCGCGGTAACTTCCGATTTTTTGCATCCAATTCTGTAGAAGCCCGTTTTTTGTGAGTACGCATTCCGACGCATTTTTCATTAAGAGGTCGGAGTTTTCCGACTTTGCCGAAAGGATGGAGGCAGAACCGTTTTCATCGTATATCAATTCCAGATAATAGAAATAATCATTCCATTCATTGGATAAATTGACGGTCGTATTGCTGATGCTCGTACCGGATACGGTATCTTCCGCATAATATTCAAAGTAAGGAAGCAGCATAAAAAAACTGTTCTCCAATTCTGCCTTTAATGCATTGTCAAAAGTCCTTCCAAACGCCTGCAGTTCCTCCTCGCTGTATTCTTCATCGCTTTCCGAAAGCAGCCCATCCCGGTCCCTGATATAAATATCTGCGTAGGAAACACTTTCCCCCAGCACTTTTTCGTATAGCGTTTTATACAATATATAATTTCCCTTAAAAAATGAACTGATGGTTCCTTCCGTTTCAAACGGGTTCACATAGGCGGAATTCACGTATCCTTTCACCGAGCCGTAAGAACTCATAATCACTGCCGCTGCAATAAGCGGAATCAAAAAAGAACACAATAAGAACAAAGCCTTTTTATTTATTTTATTGGTTGTTTTATTTTTCATAGCTTCCTTTCATTACTGCTTTTCAATCTTATACCCGACCCCCCAGACCACTTTCAGGTACTTGGGATTTTTGGGGTCAATCTCAATTTTTTCCCTGATATTCCTTACATGCACCATTATGGTGTCTGTATTGACTGCTTTCTCATTCCATATTCTCTCATAGATTTCGTCCGCTGAAAAAACCCTCCCCGGATTTTTGATTAAAAGCTGCACAATCTTAAACTCCATGGGCGTCATCTTTACCGGATTGCCATCCACGCTGACCTCCACTGTTTCCTCGTTCAGTTCCAGTCCGCCGATGGTATAAATATGTTCCGCATTTTCCGACTTTGTGGCATTCAGGTATTTGGAATACCTGCGCAGATGGGAATTGACCCTGGCAAGCAGTTCCATGGGCGTAAAAGGCTTTGTCACATAGTCGTCGGCGCCCATATTCAGACCGAGAATCTTATCAACCTCCTCCGACTTCGCCGAAAGCATGATAACGGGAAACTCCTGTCCCATGGCCCTCAGCTTCATCAGCATGGTAACCCCGTCCATGACAGGCATCATAATGTCCACGATAGCCAGATGGATTTCTTTTTCCTCCACAACCGAAAGCCCTTCCCTGCCGTTTGCCGCCTGGAACACTTCATATCCCTGGTTTCTCAAATAAATTTCTATGCCTTCCCTGATTTCCTTATCATCTTCCACAATTAAGATACGATACTTAGTTTCCACTTTTCCGCCCCTCTTCTATATTTTGTAATATCTGAATGGTATTCTTCTATTACCCTATTATACTGTCGAAGGGCCTCTTCCGCAATATTACTTTCATTAAACATGACAGCGCTGTCTTCCGCCCCCTTCCTCAAGCTGCGGCGAAGCTGTCCGTCCGTTATCAGAAGATGCATCCTGTTAGAAAAAACATCCATGTTTTCCGGAACCAGAAATCCGTTCTTCCCGTCATCAACCAAATCTGACACTCCCGTCGCATTCACGCCGATGACCGGGGTTCCCGCCGCAAACGCCTCCAGAAGGACAATTCCCTGCGTTTCAGACCTGGAAGCAAACAGAAAAGCATCCGCAGCCCCATAGTAATCCTTTAACAACTTATTTTCCACCTTACCGGTAAAAATCACTTCCCCTGAAAGACCATACTCATTTGCCATTTTTTCAAGTTCTTTCTTGTCCGGGCCGTCCCCCACAAGCAGAAAGCGGAAATCTCCTCCGTATATTTTTTTAAATTTTTCTATGCTCTTTATCAGAAACGGAACATTTTTCTCCTTTGCCATTCTGGATACCGTGATGAACAGAGGACATGTTTCAGCCCCAAAACGGCTTCTGATTGCAAGCGCCTCCTTTCTGTCAACCTGAAAGCTTTCATCCGCAAGTCCCGTAGGCAAAACAGAAATTTTATCCCTTTCATAACCGCAATTGGAAGCAAGATAATCTTCCATTCCCGCGGTTGGCGCAAAAATATGATGGCAGTTTTTGAAGAAGCTCTTTAAGTATCCTTCTATCAGCCTTTCGGTAGTCCTCACAATTTTAGGATAGGCAAGCATTCTGCCCGGCATCACATAGTGTACATACTGCTCGTATCTGGTATGGTAGGTAAACGTCATGGGAATATTGTACTTTTTGGACAGATACACCGCCGTCTTTCCGATAACCATCGGATGGTGGACATGAATGATGTCAAACTTCCTCTTCTTAAACTCTTCTTCAATCCTTCTGTCAATGGGAGACGGTACCGATACACCCCCACATATTCCCTGAATAAGCGAATGATACCTTACCGTATCGATTTCCTCCTGCTGTTCCTTGTAAGTGGGGGCAAAAACCACCACCTCATGCCCCAGCTTCCTAAGCCCTTCCGTAAGCCTTTCGATACTGATGGGAACTCCTGCCACAAAGGGCTTGTAATTGTTTGTCATCATTGCAATTTTCATAATCGTTTTCTCCTTGTCAGCGGTAATTTCAGGCTAAATAAGTAAAAATGGCGTCTCCCAGAAAATAGCCGGCTCCTACAAAGACCAGATTCCAGATAAAAATACCTGCGGTGGAGCTGATTACATACTGGGGAAGTCTGATTTTCAACGCACCTGCCGGAATGGAAATCAAGGTTCGTATGGCAGGCAGAAGCTTTGCTATAAATACGCCTATGCAGCCTTTTTTTCTGAGCCATTCCATATTTTTTTCAATTGTTTCACGCTGTTTGGGAAACTTTTTTGTGTATGCCTTCAGGAACACATCCCCACCAAGGTATCCGACGCCATACAGCATCAGGCTGCCAAGCAGTCCCGCACTAACCGAAAGCAGCATCACCATCGGAAAGGAAATCTGTCCCCTTTGTGCAAACACGCCTGCAAGCGGCATGATGATTCCTGCCGGAAAACCGGGCAGGTTTAAGTATTCCAAAAACACAATAACAAACACGGCAATCGCGCCATAACGCGTGAAATATTCCGTAATGCTGGCAAAATCCATTTCTTCCTCCATTCCCAAGCATTTTGCTTTCTTTTGTATTTTGATGCTTTTAGTATAGATTCCATTTTGGAAATTGAAGCACAATAAAAGCCAAAGAATTTCTAAAGAAACTCTTTGGCTTTTATAAAACACCGATTATCTTTTCTTTTATGTATTAGTTGTTGATAAGCTTATCTTCACCGTTCCAGCTGTACAGTTTACGGATTTCCTCACCAACCACCTCAGCAGGATGCTCGCTTGCAAGCTTTCTTAATGCGCGGAAATGAGCCTGTCCACCGGCAGCTGACATATCCAGAAGGAAATCTTTTGCAAAAGTACCATCCTGAATGTCTTTCAAAATCTTTTTCATGGTCTTCTTGGTTTCATCGGTAATAATCTTAGGTCCGGTAATATAATCACCATACTCAGCCGTGTTGGAAATAGAATACCTCATACCTGCAAAACCGCTCTGGTAAATCAAATCCACAATCAGTTTCATCTCATGGATACATTCAAAATATGCATTTCTGGGGTCGTATCCTGCTTCTACCAAAGTTTCAAATCCTGCCTGCATCAGCGCGCACACGCCGCCGCACAAAACTGCCTGCTCACCGAAAAGGTCTGTTTCGGTCTCTGTACGGAACGTGGTTTCCAGTACGCCTGCCCTTGCACCGCCGATAGCCAATGCATAAGCCAGCGCCATATCCTGAGCTTTGCCGGTTGCATCCTGATGAACTGCTATCAGACAGGGAACACCCTTTCCGGCCTGATATTCACTTCTAACCGTGTGTCCGGGGCCTTTCGGCGCAATCATGGTAACATCCACATCCTTCGGAGGTACAATCTGTCCGAAATGAATATTGAAACCATGTGCAAACATCAGCATATTGCCCGGCTCTAAATTCGGCTCAATATCCTTCTTGTACATAGCTGCCTGCAATTCATCATTGATAAGAATCATAATGATGTCTGCTTTCTTAGCCGCTTCCGCTGCGGTATATACTTCAAATCCCTGTGCCTCTGCCTTAGCCCATGACTTGGAGCCTTCATACAAACCGATAATCACGTGGCACCCTGACTCTTTTGCATTCAGCGCATGTGCATGTCCCTGGCTGCCATAGCCAATCACAGCGATTGTCTTGCCTTCCAGCAATGCAAGATTACAATCTTCCTGATAAAATATTTTTGCCATTTTCTTTTCCTCCATTTTCCATTCTTGTAAATTTATAACGAGAAGGTTACCCTCCGGGTCATCATACTCACATTACTCTTCTATATATGTAATATTATCCGTTCCGCGGCTCAATCCTGCGATGCCGGTCCTCGCCAGTTCCAAAATCTCGTACCCTTCCAGCAGGCTGATAAAGGCGTCTATCTTTGTCTGGTCGCCGGTCATTTCCACAATCAGGCTTTCCGGACCCACATCAATAATATTGGCGCGGAAAATCCCTGCCAGGGAAATCACTCCCTGCCGCTCGCTGGCCCTTGCGCGCACTTTAATCAGGGCAAGCTCCCTGTAAACGCTCTCCTCCGGCCTTAACTCCTTGATATCCCTTATATCTACAAGCTTTGCAACCTGCTTTTCAATCTGCTCCAAAACCTGGTCGTCACCGCTTGTCACAATCGTAATCCGCGAAAACCTGGGGTCTGCTGTCACCCCCGCTGTGATGCTCTCAATATTATAACCGCGTCTGGAAAATAATCCTGATATTCTGCTCAACACGCCGGAAGTATTTTCCGCCAACAGTTGAAATACTTTTTTCTGCAATGCTTTTTCCTCCACTATCAATCATCCCTTAGTTTTTAACTATAGCAATAGTTGCGGGTGTTGTCAAGATTTTTGCATGAAGGGATGCTGTCGTTAGGATGTCGCGAGTGACGCGGGATGAAACGGATATTCCCGCGTCACCGCGCTTTCGCTCTGTTAAAAACGTAACAGTGCTAAGCTCGAAAATACCTCGCTAAGCGCTGACGTTTTTAAAAGGGTTCCTTCGGGAATATCCGTTCCATCCCGCTGTTTCCCAAAGCGGCCGCCTGACGGCATCCCGCATGTACTGTAGTATTTTTTAGAAGTTTACGGGCAGGCGGCGTATCCTGCTAAATCAGGACACTTTGTGAGGGAACGCCGTGTTACAGCAGCCGGAAGCCTTATATTCCTGTGAAGACCTTTTAAAAACGCCGGCATTTAGGCGCTGTATTTCAGCGCCTTACGTGCCGCTGCGTTTTTAAAGAGCGAAAGCGCGTCTGAATGGGAATATAAGGCTTCCGGCTGCGTCACTCTCGTCACACCCTTTACCTTAAACGGCGCTTGCCCCTAGGTATCGCTCTCCGAACACTTCGGCAGCGCCAGCGTCCCCGTCCTTGCCACTTCCACGATGCTGATGGATGCCAGCATCTGGATGAACAGCTTGGTTTTTTCGGGAATGTCGCAGACCTGAATCATCATCTGGCTCTTGGACATGTCCACGATATCCGCTTTCATCATTTCACAGATTTCCATGATTTCGCGGCGGGTGGTTTTGTTGTATTTTACCTTTATCAGCATCAATTCCCTGCTGATGCTGCGCGACTCATCAAAGGTTTTTACTTTTATGACATCCAGCTTTTTATTCAATTGTTTTTCTATCTGCTCTATGGTGCGCTCGTTGCCGCTGGAAACAATGGTCATGCAGGATACGGCGGAATCGTCCGTTTCTCCTACCGCAAGACTGTCAATATTGAAGCATCTTCTGGAAAAGAGCCCTGCCACCTTGCACAATACGCCGGAACGGTTCTCCACCAGTACTGAATATATCTTTTTCATAAGCAAAACCCTTCCTTCCTACTTTACCAAATCCATGGGGTCAATCAGGCATTCCAGCAGCATTGTCTTGTCCTCTTTTAAAAATGCGTCGATAATTTCCTCCGCTTTCTCCATATTTTCCAGCCTGAGGAACGGGATTTCATATGCCGCCGAAAGCTTTTCCAAATCAGGACTTCCCGAAAGGTCCACCACGGAATACTGGTCTTTATATGTGTAATGCTGGTATTCCCTTACCATACCCAGATAATTGTTTTTTAGGACGATTATCTTTACCGGTATCTGATGCTGTCTTATGGTCGCAAGTTCCATCATGGACATCTGGAAGGAGCCGTCGCCGCAGACAGCGATAACCTGCTTTGACATATCTGCCAGTTTTGCTCCCATAGCCGCCGGAATGGAATATCCCATCGTACCCATACCTCCGGAGGTAAGAAATTTCCCCTCTTTCACAATATGATATCCGCAGGACCATATCTGGTTCTGTCCTACGTCTGCCACATAGACGCCGTCAGCCTGCATTTTTTCGGATAGCCGGGTGATAAAAGCAGCCGGGTCCACATAGGCAGGATTGGGCGTCCTCTTTTTTTCCATGGTGGAACGGTATCCGTCCAACGCCTCTATCCACTCTTCATGCTCGCAGGCAAATTCCTGTTGGGCAAAATCCATAAAAATATTTCTGGCGTCCCCTACCAACGGTATGGTCGGTCCCGCATTCTTACCTATTTCCGCCGGGTCCACATCGATATGTACAAGCACCTTATTCTGCGTAATCAAATCCGGCTGGCTCACCGCGCGGTCTGCCACGCGCGCCCCCACCATAATCAGCATGTCGGACTCATTCATTGCCCTGTTGGCATATGCTTTTCCGTTGTTTCCCACCATTCCGTAGTAGAGCGGATGCTCCGTGGGCATAACGCCGATACCCATCATGGTGGATACAACCGGAATCCTGTGCTTTTCCGCAAAACTCCTAAGTTCCTCCTTGCCGCCGCTTAACAAAACGCCGCCGCCGGCACAGATAATGGGACGTTTTGCATGTTCAAGCTCCTTTACCACTTTCTTAATCTGGACTGCATGTCCTTTGACCGTGGGCTTATAAGTCCTTAAGGATACTTCTTCCGGATAAGAAAAACGGCTGATTGCCGCATTCTGCACGTCAATGGGTATGTCAATCAAAACCGGACCCTTTCTTCCTGAATTGGCAATGTAGAACGCCTCCTTAAAAATCCGGGGAATCTCCTGTACATTTTTTACCAGATAGCTGTATTTCACGAAAGACTCAACCGCCCCCGTAATATCCGCCTCCTGGAACACATCGCTTCCCAGCAATTCACTGTCTACCTGTCCGGTAATGCAGATTAAAGGTATGCTGTCCGCAAACGCTGTTGCTATGCCGGTGATGACATTGGTGGCTCCCGGACCGGACGTTACGGCGCACACACCGGGCCTGCCGGTGATTCTTGCCATGCCGCTTGCCGCATGTGCGGCATTCTGCTCCGTACGAATCAGAACGGTCCTGATATCAGACTGTAAGATACTATTATAAAAAGGACAGATAGCGACTCCCGGATAGCCAAAGACTACTTCCACACCTTCCGCCTCGAGACATTTGATTATGGCATCTGCTCCTATCATACTGTTTCCTCCCTGCTGTTCTTTTTTGAATGATACACGTATACGGACATTTTAGCACAGTAAAGTATAATATTTCAACAAAAATTTTATGATTCCGCATACGGCATGGCGGCAGCCCCGGCGCGCATTTGATTCCATAAAGGACCGTGTAAAAACACCGGCATTTAGAGGTTGTATTTTAACCTCTTATGTGCCGCTGTGTTTTTACCCGAGTGAGAACGTGTCCTGTTGGAACAAATGCGCGCCGGGGCTGCCGCCATGCCGTATGCGGAATCACAAATTTATCTCATCTGTTCCATAAGCCTGCCCGCCAGTTTTACTGCTTCCGCTGCGTCCTTGGAATATCCGTCCGCGCCGATTTCCCGTGCGTATTCTTCTGTGATAACGGCGCCGCCCACCATGAATTTTGCAGTGACTCCCTGCTCTCTGGCGTACTTTATGACAGCTTCCATCTGCTTCATGGTCGTTGTCATCAGCGCGGAAAGGGCTATAATGGAAGCATTATGCTGCTTTGCCGCTTCAATAATTGTTTCTTTGGGGACGTCCTTGCCCAAGTCTACCACCCGAAAACCATAGTTTTTTAACATCAGGGCCACCAGATTTTTACCGATATCGTGAATGTCCCCTTCCACCGTGGCAATGATGATGACGGGCATGTCTTTCCCGGTCTTCTCGGTAAGAAGCAGTGGTTCCAGCACTTCAATGGCAAGCTTCATTGCTTCCGCGCCTGCAATCAACTGTGGAAGGAAATACCTTCCGCTGTCAAAGTAATCCCCTACCGTGTTAATGGCCGGCAAAAGCACTTCGTCCAACAGCGCCCTTGGCTCTTCCCCTTCTGCAAGGGCATCCCGCGTTATCTGCACAATTCCGCTTTTGTTCCCTTTTAACACCGCTTCTTTCAGCATATGCCTTACCGGACTGCCTTCTTCCTTTCCGCCGTCCTTTTTGGCTTCCTTACCTTCCTGCCCCTTTTCCACGCTCTTTGCAGCTGCCGGAGCGGCCGCCTGCAAATGCCGCAGGGCTTCTTCTCGCTGTTCCCTCTTTTCTTTCAAAACGCCCGCATAAGATATGTAGCGCATGTCTGCGTCTTCTTTGTTCAAAAGCAAATCAGCCGCAAACGCACAGCCCATTAACAGTTCCTGTGATGGATTGGCAATCGCCATGGTAAGTCCCGATTGTATCGCCATCGTCAGAAAGGCCGTATTCACATAACCTCTCTCCGGCATTCCGAAAGATATGTTGGAAAGCCCGCAGATTGTAGCAAACCCTTCCTTTTTGCAGAAACGGATTGTTTGCAGGGTTTCTAACGCCGCCGTTTTATTGGCCCCCACCGTATTCACCAGTCCGTCCACCACAATATCTTCCTTTTGAAATCCGAGGTCTTTTGCCCTCTCCCATATTTTGCGGATAATCTCCTTTTTTTCCTCCAGATTGGCCGGCAGTCCTGCGTCGGAAAGCGGAAGCAGGATAAACATGGCGCCGTATTTTTTTACAATGGGAAGCAACCGCTCAAATTTTTCCTTCTCATAGGAGACGGAATTGATTAAAGCCCTGCCGGGGTAACGCCTAAGCGCCGCTTCCAGAACGGAGATATGGCTGGAATCAAGGGAAAGGGGCAGACTGGTAACCGTGCCCACCTCCTCAATCGCCTTCAGCATCATCTCCTTTTCGTCTATACCACCCATCCCCATGTTGACGTCAAGGATACTTGCTCCGCAGTTCTCCTGTTCCTCCGCAAATTCCCTGACCATATCAAGGGAGCCTTCTTTAAGCGCCGCCTGCAGTTTCTTTTTGCCGGTAGGGTTGATGCGCTCCCCCACCACGATAAAAGAATTATCCAAGGTAAAGGACACCGTCTGTCTTTCAGACGCAAGACAGCGAAGGCCTGACTGTCCTTTACACCTTCCCTGCCTTTCCACTCCCAATTTCTCTTTAAGCAATGCAATATATGAGGGCTGGGTGCCGCAGCATCCGCCAAATATAGAAGCCCCTGCTTCTTTCAACAGCCTCATTTCCTCTGCAAATTCTTCGGGCTGCATGTCATAACAGGTATTTCCCTCCTTGTCCACAAAAGGAAGCCCTGCATTGGGTTTCGCTATAACGGGAATCCTCACCGCCTGCGCCATTTCCCCGATAATACCCTGCATGGCAGCAGGACCCGTGGAGCAGTTTGCCCCGATAGCGTCTGCGCCTAAAGAGGAAAGCACTACTGCGGCAGTTAACGCGTCTGTCCCGAAAAGGGTTCTGCCGTCCCCTTCAAAAGTCATCGTCACCATAACGGGTAAATCGCAGGTTTCTTTGGCTGCAATGAGGGCTGCCCTGGTCTCCTGCAGGCTCATCATGGTTTCTATGACAAGCAAATCAACCCCTGCATCCAGAAGCGCCAGAATCTGCTCTTTATAGATGGTAATTAATTCCTCAAAATCCATCTTTCCGATAGGGGCAAGCTGCTGTCCCGTCATGGTAAGGTTTCCTGCAATATAAGCTTTACCTTCCGCCGCCTGCCTGGACAATGCCACCAGTTTTTTTGTCATATCCCTAAGATTATTCTGCAGGCCGTATTCCGCAAGTTTAATCCTGTTTGCCGAAAAAGTAGGTGCATAAAGGATATTACTGCCCGCTTTAACATAAGCCTTTTGCAGTTCCAGAAGTACCCCGGGGTTTTCCAGAATCCACTTTTCAGGACAGACGCCCGCAGGCATTCCCGCTTTCATCAGGTTAGAACCGGTCGCCCCATCCAGATATATATTATTTTTACTGCTCCAAGCCGCAAATTCCTTTTTCGTCATTTTAATAACCATACCTTTCCGTAACCTGCAAATTTGAGCCACAGGCACAAATTGCGAGTGAAAAATTTATAAGTGCCGCATTTCCGGCATTTTCCGGCGTGGAACTTAGAAGTTCTCCGCGAAACAGCCTTTGCTGTGAGCGACTAGAACTTCTTTCCACGCTACCAACATTTTACAGCTTTGCTGCGAGTGTTAAAAGTACTTCACACAATATTATCACGATTTTACGAATTGGGCAATTGGATTGTGTTTCCTTATTGCTTTCACGGCAAAAATATGATAAATTCAATATGTTACTTAAATACTGACTACGGAGGACGGGTAATTGAAAAACAGATTTCTGCTGCTCTTGTCATCACTTGTTTTATGCTTATCTCTGGCAGGCTGCGGCGAAGACCCCCAATTAACACAGTTTAAAAATGACATTGACTCTTTTTGCAACGAAATCGCTGTCATTGACACCAACATCAACAGCATAGACGCACAGTCCGAAAATGCAAAATATGAGCTTCTCGGCTATCTTGACCAGCTGGACCAGTCTTTCAAGACACTGGCGGAGATTACCGTACCGGAAGAATACGCATATATTGAAGGGCTTGCAGATGAGGCAAGCAGTTATATGACCATTGCCGTGGAGTCTTATCACGAAGCGTTTGGGGAAAGTTCTTACAATGAATACACTGCGGAGTATGCAAGGGAAAATTATGAGAGAGCCTACAAACGCATCACAGTTATTATAAAACTATTGCACGGGGAAGATATTTCCGACCTGGGTGCGACCATTGAAGAAAGCGAATAAATATTTACCCAATAAAAAACCGCATAGGCGGTTTTTTATTGGGTAAAATCAGATAACGGCCTGAACTCATATCCCATTTCTTCCCATCTGGTAAGCAGTTCATCGAGAATTTCCCCGTTTGTCTGCGAGGTGCTATGTAACAGTACAATGGCTCCGGGATGTATCCTGCCAATTAATTTATCGAAAGCTTCTTCTCTTGTCGGCTGGTTATCCTGATACCAGTCCACATAGGCGAGACTCCAGAAAAAGGTATGATATCCCAGTTCTTTTGCCATCTGCAAATTCTCCTTACTGTACTTTCCCTGGGGCGGCCGGTAATACATTGCCAAATCCTCTCCGGTTATCTCCTTAAACAGGGCGGAAACATCTTCCATTTCCCTTTGAAAAGAATCCATGCTGGAAATCTGTGACATATCAGGGTGATGAAAAGTGTGATTGCCCACCGTATGGCCTTCTTCCACCATTCTCTTCACGATATCCGGCGCTGATTCCAGAAAATGACCCACCACAAAAAAGGTAGCCGGAGCATCATGATTTTTCAGGGCGTCCAGTATCGGTTCCGTATTGCCGTTTTCAAATCCACAGTCAAACGTCAGGTATATTACCATCTTACTGTCATCACCCACATAATGGGCATTATATTTTTCCAGTTCATCACTGGTAGCATTCCCTGTCGGCTGCGCACCTTCTTTTCCAAACCCCAATCCCCAGTTTTCGGTTTCCACCAGATGGGATGAGGCAGTTTCCACATAATGTACCACATATCCTGCCGCCCTGCCCAAAAAGAACATCGCTACAAAAAGCGGCAATACCCAAAATTTTTTCATAAAAAAACCCTTCTATTCTGTTGTTAGAATATATGAAGGGTTTTTTCAAATCATGACTTGCAAAGCCAAATTTTTAACCAAACGGATGATTAGAAATATCTGTAAAAACTTGGGTCATTGATAACCACATTCAAATATACGCAGAAGAAAACGATTGCCACTACAATGCTGATTGCAGATACAATAATTGCCGCAATACCCAGCCCGGATTTTTTCTTAACCTGTCCGATAATGGAAAAGATAAGACCCACTATACCAATCAATGCGGAAATCCAGCTTAAAATACAGGAAGACAAAAGCGCTAAGATAGCAATTACAAAGCCTGCAATAGACAATCCGCTGGTGCCGCCTGTGGTCTGCATCGGAACCGCATAAGGCTGCTGGTACATATTCTGGTCCGGCATCTGCTGGTATGCATTCTGCTCATAACCAGTCTGCTGGTACGGCTGCTGATAGCCCTGCTGATAATTAGGCTGCTGATAGCCCTGCTGTTGATAACCCGGCTGTTGATAGTTAGGCTGCTGATAACCCGGCTGCTGATAGTTAGGCTGCTGGTAGTTCGATTGTTCCGGCGTCTGTGAAGGCTGCTGCCCGGAATAGTTGTTATTGAAATTTTGTCCGTCCATGATTAATGAACTCCTCTCTTTAATAATATTTGTAAAAGGTTCCCCTTCCTACATCAAAAAGCAATGATATCAAATCCAAACTTTAAAATATTCTTTATGATACAATTTGAAATAACTATAAATAATGCCGAATATAAAAACCAATTATGAAACCGCACCCCTCTGATTCGTCCCCTGCTGCAGATGCAGATAGTCTGGGAAACCATAAAAACAATGTATATTATGGCTGTATAAACCACCAGCGGATGGTAATACAGAGATAACAGAAAATGCCCTTCAAAAAATGCTTTCAATGCCCTGCTTCCGCCGCACCCGGGACAGTAAACTCCCAGATAACGATGCAGGACACAAGGAGGAAATAAACCGTCCTCCTGAAAGGATAAATACAGCAAGGCAAGCGGAAGCCCAATCAGCAATGCAAATAAACCTGTAATATATAGTCCTCTTTCCAGCGTAATCCTTTTTTTCCCATACATATCAGTTTTTCTTCCTGTACTTTCCACTGGCCAATATTACCGCTGCCGGAAGCAAAATCAGGCTAATCAACTGGGAAGTGGAAAAAATACCCATTTTTCCTCTGATGACATCCCCCCGCAGCATCTCCAATAAAAACCTTATGACTGTGTAATACAGAAAATATATTCCAATCAACTGTCCCGAACGCAGTATCTTCTTTTTCATCAGATAAAATAAGACAAAAAACATAATTACATTGAATCCTGCCTCCAACAGCTGCACAGGCACCCTGGGAACCTGGCTCAGTTCAGGCACTGCTTCATTGTATGGAAACTGCACGCTTCCAAAACCGTGATACTCCCTTCCGTAACAGCATCCGGCTAAAAAACAGCCTATTCTGCCAAAGCCGTGAATCAAAGGGATGAAAGGTGCATAGTAATCCGCCATTTTCAGAAACGGCAAGTTATATTTTCTGCAATAAATCCATGCGCCAACGACTGCGCCAAGCAAACCGCCATAAAAGACAAGTCCCCCAAAAGCATAATCCAATGCGTCCAAAGGAATCTTTTTAAACCACTTCCAATACATATCAAAATGTAACAAAATGTTGGGAAGTCTTGTAAGAAAGTACAAAAGCTTGGCTCCAACCAGAAGGCCAATCACTCCATATGCCGCTGCAAAAATCACATCCGACTTATCCAGCCCGTATGCTTTGGCATTTTGTCGGGCAATTGCCATCGCAATAAAAAATCCAATCACAAAAACAATACCATATAACGGCAGGGAAAACTTACCTGCTATCTGTATGTAAGGTAACATGCCGACTCCTTTTTTAAAAGGCTGTTGCATAAGCAACAGCCTTTCAGCTTATCAGACTATACGGACTATGAAAGATTAATAATAATAATCAAATAAGTCTTCAAAATCATCCAGGTCAAAGCTGTCGCCAAAGGTACTCTTTAAATCATTTTTGGCCTTGCAGCTTCCGCCCACACAGCCATAGCAGGTATAACCGCCGCTGACTGCACCGCAAATACCGCAGCTTGCTGCAAAAATAACGCCAAAAATCAATCCCAGTATTCCGCAGACCAAACCTGCGGAACCCTTTGCATTATTGGTCTCCTTCCTTGCGCTGATACCCGTAACCAATGCAACAACGCCCAAAATCACTGCAAGCAGACCGCCAAATACACCAAACATAATGCCGCCAAATACTGCAACAATGATGCTGATGACACCGCAGATAGTCGAAATCGTTGCATTCACATTACTGCCTCCATCCGGTGCAGGAACAGGCGCTACAGGCATCTGACCGGGCGTCTGGTAAACCGGTCCATTATTAACCGGCATTCCGTTGTTTACCGGAGTACTGTTATTAACCGAAGCGCTGTTGTCTGTCTGTACGCCTAATGCTGTACCGCAGTTCGGACATACATTTGCCCCATCCGGCACTTGGTTTCCACAATTACCACAAAACATCTTTTTCCCTCCTGTAAGAAAATATAACATTTTTTATAATTACTATGTAACTGTATATTACATTATTCAGTTTACCAATCCAGTGCATTAAAGTCAATATAATTCTGCCTTATATTTGTAGAAAACACTGCTTTATTCCCATTTACACAGTCATAAAAAATAAACCTCTTCTGGCTGCGCCGCACATACTGCAGCTTACTGCAAAAAAAACTCCGAATATCAATCCCATTATACCGCAGACAAAACCGGCGGTTCCCTTTGCGCCATTGGTTTCCTTTCTTGCGCTGATACCAGTTACCAATGCAACAGCGCCCAAAACCGCTGCAAGCAGACCGCCAGACACACCGAACATGATACCGCCAATTTCCGCAACAATGATGCTGATAACGCCAAAGATGGTCGAAATCGTCGCTTTTAACATCCTTTCTCCTCCATTAAGGCAATAAATCTTGCAAAAATGCGTTGATATTTTATGTGAAAACGCCATAATTCTTATGAATTGTGGCGTTTTCTATCTTGATTTCTCATTTTGTTGCTTTCGGTTCAACTAATTAAAATTTTCCTGCTTTTGCCGCTTCCTCAATCGAGACGGTAACATACGCTTTTTCAGCACTTATCGCCATTTTTGTTACCTCCACGTTGCCTATTCAGCAATTTTTCTCACTTGCGAGCACATCCCACGACATTTTTAGCGCAAATACTCAGCTCTCTGTGCCATCATACACATAGCCGGTTTCTTCCCAAAACTTCATCGGCGATATGTAATAATCATATTGTGAGCTGCCCTCTTTCTTGAAAGCCACTCCGAATTTCAGAAATCCAAGTATGATGCCCTGGCGGATAAACTGCTGATCCTTTTTCATTACTCTGGCCGCTACAGCTACCGGAACATTTTCGCCGGTAAACTCTGGCACTTTCAAATATACCTTGTTCCTATCCATTTGTCAACGCCTTCCTTTCCTTTGCCAAATTTAATGCCTGCAGGATGTCGTTTGCTTTCTTCTCCCCGATCCCTTTTACCTGGAGGATTGCCTGCGTAATCTCTTCATCGGATAATATGGGAATCTCCTTTTTTCCCGCCTCATACCCCCTCTTATACAAGTCCTCACAGAACGCACTCATTTGTCCGTGGTCCATCTTCCTGACATCCTTGTATGTTTTCCTGTTCAATTCGTATGTCCTCACTCCATCGCCTCCTTAATTCATATATCAAACAAACTTAACTGCATATTTTCGGATGCAAACCTTTTATCCAGGTCATGAATTGTGCTGCCGTCTGACCGATACGGAAAAGGCATCCTATTTTGCCAATCCTTGAAACTGCTCCATAGCTCCGGCAGATGCTTTCGGATATTTCTCAGCTCCTTCAGATTCTTTTGCTGGCAATGCTGGCAACTTACCCTATCCAATATGTCATATAGCCGGATTCCGAATTGTTTCCACTGCACTCCATGCTGGTAGCAATACTCCAGACAGTCCGCCTCCGTCATGCCCCACTTTATCAGTGGGTATGACTTCGCATAATTCTTATGGGGCTTTATGTCTATTCTCTGTGCCTCGTCAGCTGCTATGCCTACATACTCAATCACAAACCGCTCCAATGACTGATAATATCCATTCAACAGCTGCCTTTTTATGGCCGTTCCCCAGCGCTGCTTTCCGCACCATCCATACCCTTTACATCCATTTTGCTTTTCATGCTCAAATGCCATGAACTCAAACATGCCCAGCTCAACTCCTGTGGCCGCTCTGTATTCCTGGTACTCTTCTGTTTCTGGTATGCTGAGGACCGTAAACTTGATTCTCTCTTTCAAGCATATACTTGCCGCAAACAGAAGAGTATCGTATGTTGCCTGGTATTCATCGCCCAAATCTACAGTTACCACTTCATCCAGCCTCACACCTTCCTCTAAAATTTTTAAGAACAGCGCCAGGCTGTCCTTGCCGCCGCTTAGCGACAATGTGTAATATGAAAGATTCTTCATAACACCACGAACAAATCACTCTGTATCGTGGATAACGCCCTATGGCCTCCCATGCTACGCGGATATATGTCTTTCTCCATGTGGATCCATCCATAATCCCTCACGCTGCTAGTAGGGCATTTTTCGCCAGCAGTTATACACCCTCTGCATCAACCCGGTTTACCGGGACTCGTTATTACTCCTTTCTCTCTCCTTTGCTTAAATTAACCCATATCACAGCTCCCTGCGGATGCCGATATGGGATAGGCTCCGTAAATCTTATGGCATCCTTTAGATACCAGATATGCGGCTCTTCGTATGGCAGGCTGTCAAATTCGCCAGGGATATGATGATATTTCCGGAACATATCGAAATCTTCTCTCAGCAGTAGCGAGGACCCGACTATCTCAACGCTCCCCTGGATCATCCCGGTACCGGAAAATATCACCCCTACCCTGCCGCGCACCCGCGTTCCTATGCCACGAATTTCCCACGGCTTAGAGCCATCCAGTATGAGGTTGCCCCAATGTTCCTTGACAATAAAAGCTCTATCCATCTGCGACCTCCTATTCTGCCGGAAATTCAAAAACCTTGTTTTGCCGGTATGTTCCTGGTCTGATGGCTTGTGCGGCAATATCAAAGAAATCTACCGTATAACACTCGTCTTTGTGCGCCTCGCAAAAATCTTTCAGCACGGTCAGGCACCTTTCTTTTGTCGGGTACTCTGCAATTTCTTCAAGGCATCCGTCTGAAATACAGATTGTATGCCGTATCGTCTCGCCTTTTCCTTTGCGATCCACGCTTTCCTTATTTTGACTTACTATCAGCATGGCTTTCCTCCTTAAATAAATCATGAGTACCCTCTGCCAGCTTGTAATATTCCTCCTTGCTATACGAAAAGCCGAACAAAGACAAGATTTCATCGAACTGCATAACCAGCTCTCCGGCTCCCTTGCGGTAAGTCGCATTCCATTCTGCAATGTCCTTGTCTGCGACTCCATTGGCGGCGTAAATCATCAGCTTATAGAGAAGTCCGATTGCATCACGCTGCTTTTCATATGCGGCTTTTTCCTCGTCTGACTTATCATACAAAGAGGTTTCTCCGGTAATGAATCTCAGCATCACCTGCTCGCTCATCCATGAACCGCACCCAACCATGACGCCAAACAGGCGCTCCATCACCGCCTCCAGCTTTTCGCTCTCAGGCTTAAACTTCTGCTCGATAGCCAGCTTTATGAAATCGGCCCGCTCTGCAGACATTTCTTTCTGCATGGCTTTAATCTGCCGCTTTCTCTTGTCCTGGGCCTTCTGTTTCATCTCATACTCGGACAGCTCACGCTTTTCTTTCCCTTTCTTCTTGATGATTGCGAACGTCCTCCACCAGACCACATAGAACAGCTCTTCCTTCGCCGCCTGCGTCTTGCACCCCAACTTATCCTTGACCTCCTTATCCAGCTCGAACTCCTTAACCTTTTCCCACTTTCCGCCGTACTGCTCATTCTCGGCGCCTTCCGGAGCAGGCTTGATTCCCTCGGCCTTACAGAGTTTGATATAGGCTTTCTCATGCTCTTTGCGTTTGATTTCCTCGTATGCACTTCTCGCTCTCTGCGCCAGGTTATTGGAGCTGGTGGACTCCTTCAGGATTTTATCCCTAGTCTTTACATCCGGGATCTTCTCCAGCTCGTACAAATCCTTTAATGACAGCTGGAACCCCTCGTCTTTCTCCTTCTCCTGTAGCACTTTCCGGTTGAGCTTTGCGATGTTCAGCCGGTGCTTTACCGTTGTTCTGGAGAAACCGGTCTTTTCTGCGATACTTTCCTCCGTCTCTCCCAGGTCGAGCATCATCTGGAAACCGTTCGCCTGTTCCCAAATCGTCAGATCATTACGCTGCATATTCTCTTCCAGCATAATTGACATCTGCTCCCTCGGAGTCAGATTCTCGGCAATCTGGCAAGGAAACTCTGCTACCCCTACCTGGATACCTGCCGCATATCTCCTGTGTCCGATGATTGTCATGTACTCTCCCGGCTCGCCCTCCACCGGAATCACCGTCAAATTCTGCAGGATTCCATTCTTCTTAATGGACTCCGCCAGCTCCGTCAAATCTCCCAGGTCTTTCCTGGGATTCTCCGGATGCGGTCTGATATGCTCAGCCGCAATGTAAATAATCTGTTTTTCCGCCATTCGTTTATCCTCCTATAATCCATTTTGATGGAACTGGCGGCACAAGGCCGCCGATTCCATGATGTTATGATTTCTTGATGATGAAGCAGACGGGCACCCGATCCGCAATGGACGCGTGCAAGTTGGAGGCAAGGCCGTAGCCGGAGACAAGGCACGCAAGCGGAGAAAAGCCAGACCTCACGGACGCCAGCCACCAGATGCAGGTATCTTCGCCCTCCGCTGATCCCCTCATTCTGTTTCTGCGGTCCTTGTAGTATTCCATCTGTTCATACATCCCTTCATCGCCATAGCAATCGTCCTCGTCAAATACCTCCGATGCTGAAGGCAGGAACAGATATGTATTGAAAGATACCGTTTCCCCATTCCGCAGCGTCTTTCTCTCTGCCAGAGAGATCACCTTCCTCAAATCCTCCGGTAACCGCTCAAACAGCCCCTTATTCAGATACTTGTGGATATCCGAACCAGGATAGCCCAGCTGAGTACCGCCATTTTTATTCCATTCCACTTCCTCTCCTACGCAATCCCGGCTCTCGAACCGCACATACTCGTCCGTCACATCCGTAACCACCAGCGTAAAGCCCTGGCCGTCCACCGTGCTACCCTTCTTGTAATCCCCGACCTTGAACTCAACGCCAGACTTGATTGCACTGGCGATTTCTTCCCAGGTTCCCTGCAGTTCTCCACAGGTTCTCACGATTCCCGGCTTTCCGGCATTTTCCGCATCCTTTTCCTGCCGCACCCTTGCGTACCAGGCCATGTCGTTTTTCATCCTCTGCATCAGCTCGGCTTTTGCCTTGATGTTGGCCTCTTCCACTTCCTTGATGTGCTGGTAGAAAGCCTCACGCTCTCTCTGGATCGTCTCCGAACTGCCCTTTACCTTCAGCTCTTCATTCCCTGCTCTTACTCTCAATTCCTCCATCGTTTTTCTCCTTTCGCTATTGCGTTTCTATTTATCCAAAAATCTCGAAATTGCGAGATAGTCGGTCAAAAAAATTACCTGCTGATGAACAGCTTTTCCGTAACCTGCACCGGATTCTTGTCTGCCTTTATCGTCCTTGATACCGGTTTACTCCAGATGCACTTAAAATCATCCGGTGCCGCGCTGCTGCTTATCAGCACGATATTCTCCGCACTCATTGCTCTTACCCACTGCCAAAATTCTCCATAGTCAAAACCCTTGCTTATTCCATACTCCTTTGTACCCTCATATGGAGGATCGCAATAGATAACCGCCCCTTGCGTGTTGAGCAACTTATAATCACTACAGATAAACTCGACACCCTTTAAGTCCTCAGCCTGTTTTATCAGATTCCTCAATGCCTCTTCGTAGTAATTCCTTACCCCATTTTCTGTATGCACTATTCCGGCATATCCCCCATCAAAGAACCGGCCATTATAGCTTGCCAGATACCCGATAGCTCCCACATACCATTTTTCATATATGCCGGTCTGCTCATAAAAGCACTTTCTCACTTCTGAGTAATGCTCTTTCGTAACAAATCCCGGCAGTTCTTCGAGCCTGTCAAGATTTCTGAGCAGCTCTATCAAGTGTTCCTGCTTATCATGTGCAAACCTTTTCCTTGCATGGATTTTGTCTATGATATTGCATCCGCCACAGAATGGCTCTATGTACGCCCACGGTTGGTTATCATCTATATATCTCTGGATGATAGGCACTATATGCCGGGCAACTTTACTTTTGCTACCCATGTACTTCAATGCAAATCCCTCCTATGCCGTTGCCAGCTGTTTATTCAGCAGAGCATCGAACATTTTGAAACCGTAGATGAATCCCTGCATCTCTGCCTCGATTGCCACGCCGTAAAGGGCATCTTCCAGCCTATTGCTCTCCTGGGCTTTCAGCTGAGTGGACTTCATTACCTCGTAGAACTTCTGGTATTTCTCCGTCAGCTCCGTTATCTCCCGGCCCTCTACTGCCGGTCCAGTGATAAAACGGTTGAACATATCACAATATTCCTCGTACTCACTTCTCGGCTTTCCCTCCAGAAGAAACTCTCCGCCAGCCCCGACGCTCACAGCGGCTTTCTTTTCTGGATGAAACCGCTCCTGGATCGCCTGGTCGAATCTCCTTATACCGTCTGCAACGTACTTGATTCCGCTGCCGTACTTTGCAACCATTTCCCGGTATTCCATGCAGGCGCTTTCCGTCATTTCATACATCGGATACGATTTCCTGTTTTTGTGGGAGCAGACAAACGAAGTGAGGAAATACCCCCTCTCTTTTCCGTCCGTTTCCTCCGAACACAGGAGCTTTGCTATCTGCTTGAATACTGCAGAATGTGTCCTCCCCAGCGCATCCGCCACTTCACGGCTTGTCATAGTTGCGCCCGGCTTTTCCTGCGGCTTTGCCTCTTTTACTTCCGGAGCTTTCAAAACAATCTCCACAATATCGCTCGCAGACACATTTCCGGCAATTCCTTTGATGCAGGCAGCGATTTTTTCCGCATCGTCATGCCCGATATTCAGTCTTATGCTCATGCCGCACTCTCCTTTCTGAGTAATTCCAGCAACGGATGCCAGGGTCTTGCCCCACGCAGGCGGCTGATGATCTTTTTCAAATCGACCTCCTGCTTATCTACCCACCGATAATCCTGGTACTTCCCTGCGCTTCTCTCGTTTACCGGCCTGTCGTGAAACCCGTCCGTGATCTTGAACCGTTCCGGCCTCTTTTCATCCTCGTTAAACGCCACATACTGCTTATTCCCGTGAATGCAGTAGCCAACAATCTTCATGTGCCCTGCCTCCCCTCGTACCGGTCATGAATAGAAATCGGATATTTCGATTTCGTGATCTCCCTGAACCTGCTGTCTGAGGTATAGAGGAAATTTCCGCCAGCCATATACCAGCGCTTAGGAAAATATGCAGGCTTACAGTCAATGTACTGCTCGCCGCAACAATTTCTCCATTCGATATATACGCACTGCCTTATATCCTCCGGCTCAAACGGCCCTTTCTGCTCTGCTAAGATATATAAATCGCTTGCGTGTGCAGAAATTCCGTTGTTGGTACAATCCCCCAGCTTGTTGTCCCGGTACACTCCCGCTGTAAGGCAGCTCTCAATGTCAAAATTTGTCCGCATCCAGTCCTGTACTTCATCCCTGTACTTGCATCCGGACCAAATCTCTCCTATATACACCAGCTCGTTGTCAAACTTCTGGATAATCCAGCAATCTCCGCCCACGGGAAGTACCGCCTGTAACTGGATATACTCCTTTCTTTCTCCGTCATACGCCACTTTCTTAACGCATGTCGGATTACTTTTCTCAGATACGCTATGCTGCTGGATGAACTTTTCCAGCGCTTTTTCCGCATACCCTTCCGGGACGTCCTCCGGATTGGTTGCCACATCCCCATGTTCCAGCACCCCGTACTTGTTGGAAATCTCCATCCAGGTACCCTCCATGTGCAGAACAAAGCCATCTTTTTCTACCCGCATTGTCATTCCTCCTGTTCTCTCTTTTTCCTTTCCCTTTCTCGCCTTTCTGCTAATACCACATAGTCTCCGATATGGTAGCCATTGATGATGTTTACTGCCTCCAGCTCTGTGAGATTGCACCTGGCCTGTAATTCTATTCTCAGCTTTCGTCTATCTCCGATGTCCTGCAGACCGTTTGGAGGCAGAAGTCTCGCCCTGTCTCTATATTCATTTGCGATTTTTCTGGTAAGAACTTCTGCCATTCCTTATACCCTTTCCACATAATCAACGCTGTCCGTCTGGAAACCATTCTCTGCACAAAAATCAATCCAACATTCCAGCAATTCCGGCAGATCATGCGCATCGAACTGCGTTTCATCGCCGTCATTAAACCCTATATTGTAGGTACCGCCTCCTGCCCGGACGACACCTGCGGCTGCTTTTGCCAATGTCATTGTCCTGCCTCCTGCATTTCTTCCAGCTTTTTGATAACCAGCTTTAAGGCATACCTGGCATTATCTGTAAGCTGCCTCTGCCATGCCGACTGGCTCGGTGCCCAGCGGAAACCATTGCTCTTTAATACCTCCCGCACTTCCGGCTCAGGCTTTCCGTCAAAGAACAGCTGGAGCCTCATTGCCTCCGTATTCTCAACGATCTTGAAGAACTGATTTTCTGTTTCCAGCGTTCCTCTTTCCTTCGTGGCCTGCAATTCCTTTATGCGCCCCTCTATCCGGTGGATGTTGGCGTTATTATTCTGGAGGGCATAATCCGGATAACCAACCCTCCCGCAGAAGTCCGGCTCGCGCAAATCCTTAATCTGCTCGTCCGAATATCCCATGATTCTCAGCTGTTCATCGCCTTTCTCCGTATCTTTCAAGCGGACCGCCTTATTCGCCGCTTTCATGCGCTCCTGCATATCTTTCAGATTTTCCAGTTTTTCTTCCAGCCTTTCGATTGCGTCCTCGTCACTGGACTTAATCAGCTCCTTTCCGTGCAGGATGCTCTCCATTTTGCTGAGGATGCCCTGCGTTTCATTGAAAAACTGATGATTCTTGTCCCACGCCTGGTTCTGCTTTTCCTTTTTTCTCACAGGGAAATTCCCGGCACCGGAAATCATCACAGACGGACACATACACCCGATATGTATATCCCGATTCATGTACTCTGCCATTCTCTTCGAGTACCTGCCCGCCATGCTATATACCCGGTCTGCCTGGTCCGGCCTCGCCTCCACAATTTGGTCTGCCAATTCATAGGCCCGGTCAACATATCCCTTGTACTCTGCCGTCTTGCTGCCCTCCTTGTAATCGCTGAAAGACATCATCTGGTGCGCTGTCCTTGCAGATGCCTCATTGATACTGTAATAAACTCTCTCCATTACGCTGTTTCCTCCAATCTTTCTCTGCGCTTTACCATGCGCACATCACATTTTCCGTATGCCTGCAGGTTCTCCCGGTACTCCCGGAAAGAACGTCTTGCATCTTCCCTTGTGTACTCGCTGTTCTCCACTTCCCATCCGTATCCGTAATTCGTTTCAATATCCCAGCGATCCCTTGTCTTTCTCTGATATGCCATACCTACACCACCTTTAATGAAATAATGATATGCTCCAACGTGAAACTCTTGTCGCTGTCATACAGAGTACAGATGCCGCTTTCAAACTTCCAGAATGCCGCCTTACTCCAGCCCAGGTATGAACCCCTGCCATTGTTTGCCAGCGTTTCCCGGCTGTCCGGCTGATCCGGAATGATGCTATAGAACCCTGTGCTGTCAGCAACATTCACTCTCCTGCGCTGTCCTACGCATCCCTGCCGGGCATGGGCGACAATTTCAAACTCTGCCCCCTTTACAAGCGTTCTCTTCAACTGCGCCAAATTCTTAACCATGCTTTTCCTCCTATTCCCATCCCGGCTGGCAATCTTCCGGAGCCGCCCACGGATGTTTTGCTATGTATCTTGCAGAGACTTCGCCCCTCCAGGCTTTCATCGTAAACCGATCATTCATCAGAATGTTGAATCTGGTGGTACCCATGAGAGCCTTTAACTCATTCCTCAGTACACTGATTTCATCGTTCATCTTTTCCAATGTCTGGTGGAGTCTGCTGCCTACATCGATTCCCCCTCCAAACCACATGGCCTCGTCTGCCATCAGCGTCGCCTCACACTCCAGGCCGTCATGCTCTGCGAATTTCTGTAATTCCGTCCTCGTCCACATGATTTTCTGGTGCATTCTCAGCATATAGCCACACTCCTTTTCGATTATGCGTTTTCAATCATCTCTCTAGCTCTCAACTGCGAGCTTTCGGGGTAAAAAAATACTTAGTTCCAGTCCAGCTCTCTAAGTTCCTGGGCCTTATCTTCATGCCCATTACTCTCAAGCAACCAGATGTCAAACTGTACCGCCGCATCCCCAAATTCAACCCCGCAATCATTGAGGCTATACACTTCATACATCACTTCCTCTACCATCTGGCAGTTGCCGTTTGCTACCAAACTGCCACAATGCTCTGCACTTTCATCTGGCCTAATTTCCATTCTGAGGACTCTATATCATGGCTATCTCTCTCGTTCAAAGCTGCTCTGTAATCGTTCATATCGTACATATCCTTACCTCCAAGTGCTTTATTTGTTGTTTGATTATGTATATATTATACTTCGCAACTGCGAGTTTGTCAATAGTTTTACTTCTCAAAATACAAATTTTTTCAGATTTTTCTCAGAATAATCTCGTATCCAAGAGCCTTCGCCATCCGGTAAAAGCTGTCGTATCTCATGTTCACAGTTCCCCGGTTCAGCGTTTGGCTGACATTCTGCCTTACGCATCCCATCTTTTCCGCAAGCTCTTTCTGGTTCACATCCTCTCTTTCCATGATCTGCCGGATAGTGGCCGCTGCATTTTCTCCGCTCAACTCACCTTTCAGCTTTTTTACTGCCTCCCGGAGAGCCTCCGCATCAACCCTCCAAATATCTTCCGGATCGTCCTTGTCTATCATGCTTTCGCAATGCTCTGACAGGCTTTCCAGCTGTCTGATGATTTCCCCTATAGTCATACTCAATTCTGCACCTTCTTTCCTCTCCTTTGTCGCGCCGCCACTTTTACTTTTGCAATCGCAACGCCCGCCCTCGTAAATTCCGCATTGGAAAACCTCAGATTGCTGCGATTCAGCTCCAGGTTCTCCTTGTTATCTATCAGCGCCAGATTATCAATATCGCAATTATCCTTATTCCCATCCAGAAAACTTACCATCTTGCCCTCCGGGATCGGGCCGTTATGCTCTTCCCATACTTTCCGATGGACGAACTCGAATCGCTCCCGCTGTGTTCCTTGCTCCTGCACTTTCCGGATTAGATAACCGTCAGTGGTATGCGTGTACTCTCCGACCTCCATGTGATTCGCAGGAACATTTCCCTTATGAAACATCGTAGCCTTGCATTTCTCGTACTGCTCTGGACTCATTTTCTTCCCTTTGTTTGCAGGTTCGTCTCCCTCCTTAAACCGGCAATCCAGACCGCTTACAATGTCATGGTTCTTTTTGTATGCCCTACACTGAGAGACAGAAAACTCTATGCCAAAATGCTCTGATACTGCTTTCGCGATTTCCCCGGCCTCTTTCCCCTCGGCAATGCTCCGGATGTATTCCTCCATCCCCTCCGGGTATTTCGCAGAATATCCTTTCGGATTCCCCGTAGGTGTACCGCTTTTGAAACCATACCGGCTCTTTGCGCCCTTAACTATGCTCTCCGTGAATACCATGCCGTACTTCCTGTCATACCCCTGCTGGTTGATAAGGATTGTCAATTCCTTTGTGGTCCGGCCTGCGGTATTCTCACGCATCCAGTCCACTACTTCTACCGGCCATTTCCACATCCGTCAACCCTCCCGAACCTCCAGCATTTCCGGTACGGCTTTCTTTCTGTCATAGCCGTATTCGTCCATATGCTGCATAGCCTTCAGCTGGAGTTCTCCGGTCTTGATGATCTGCTCACCTACCTTTGCCATCGCCTCAGACCGCCTTATCTCAGCCTCCAATTCATCGCCTTTTAAATCTTCATCGCCCAACTTCTCCAGCTGAGCAAACAGATGATTATTCAAATCTCCGAGCGTATTCTTCACTTACGACACCCCCTCTGCCTCTGATAATCCAGGAAACTGCTGCATCAGAAAACTTTTCATTGCCTCCGCATCATCTGGAGGGAGTATCTCCGGCCCCCTCTGGATGCCGAAAAGGACATCGCCCGCTATCGTACAGCCGTGAATATCGGCTCCATACAGATAGGATGCTGCCGGATTGTCCGAACGGTTCTTGATAAGCCCCGATTCGTCTACAATCATCACAACATAATCCTTGAACAAATCATACATGCGCTGCGTCTTTACTGTTTCCGTGCAATCAGCTCCGATCATTTCTCCCTGTGCCTCTACATTCCAGGGAACCTCCACAACCGAAATGTGGTTATCCGTGGTAATTTTCACTGTCTTAGCCATATCGCATACCTCCTTTAATCCATACCGCTATTCATCAGTGCCGCCACTCCTTTGGAATGGTATTCATCAAACCAGCGCCAAATTTCTTCTCTGTCCGTCCCTATCTCATAGCCCATGAAACGATCAGTGAGACAGCCATCATCATCAACTGGCACATCCCCAAGCCTCCCCCAGAGAAACTCCAGCACTTCATCGGTTAGCGTGATTTCCGCTCTAACCCTCTCAACCACATTTTCCAGAGTAGTATTGAACGATGTATTGCAATCCTCCCATTTGTCGAACATCTGGAGGATTTCTTCCATCACTTTTTCACTGTTTGTCATATACTCATACAGCCACGGCTCCATGCCGCCCGTCTCATACAATCCGAAAATATATTCCCCTATATCTCTGGAACGATCAATCTTCTCCATTTCCCGGCTGATCCTTCCCATAAGCGGCTCCGAAATATCCAAATCATGCTCAGTGATATAAAACTTCGCATACTTTCCGCTGGCGTTCATGGCCTCATAGTACCTTTCCCCGCGTTCCTCCTGGATATAGTCGCACATTTCCACATACTCTCTGGCCTTGCTTTCGGCTATTTTATCCAACCGTTTTTGCAACGGTTCGATATCCGCAGACACTCCGAGAACTATCACTCCGTCCTCCGACTGGCTATCCCATGCGCCGTGCAATACATACAACAAAATTTTGCTATTTCCCATTATCCTTGACCTCCTTTATCTCTTCCCATTCCATACATAAAGTAGAAACCAATCTCTTTTTGAACACTGCCTTGCTGGTGTCGTAGTCCTCATTCATCCAGCCTTTGCTTATGTACTCCTGCAACCGGTTCCGGCATAACTGCTCTGTCTGGACTGCCCTGTTGACCTGCTCATATCTGCCACGACTCCGGCTCCACAGGAATGACGCATACTCGTATTCCCCTTTCTGCTCCTGGTATTCGAGCATCCGGATGCCAGACTGTTCAATCCATCCCATTTCATCCTCAAAGCTCCCGCCAGACTCAGCCAGTTTTTCTTTATCTACTTCCAGAACCGCCACCATTCTCACTTTTTCACCCATTCCCTTGCACCTACCCTTCGATGTTGAAACCGGTGTAATCCATGAGGTCCTGCATTTCCTGCTCAAACATTTCTTCGTAAATCTCTTTCTTGTTGCTGTCACAGTTCAAATGCGTATCGAGACAATTCACATAATATGTGAAATCATTCTGAGGGCTGAGATTATGCCGGCGTATCGCCTCCAGTTGCTCATATCCCGCCTCTGTCAGCGTCCCTTCGTACTCTTCGGTCTCCAGCCTTTTCTTTTCTGCTTTAATCGCCTCGTCCATGCGGAAGATACCCTCCTTAAAGATTTCTGCCATGATTCCGTTTAAGGTAAGCTCCACCCCCTCGAACTGCATTTGCTCAACGATCTTAAACATATCCGCCTCTGAATCGTCCAGTATGCTCAGATCATCTACGCCACAATTTAGAATTGCTCTGATTAAATCATTTCTCATAGCCTGCCTCCTACAAATAAGATTTTCCGTATCTCTTCCGGAACTCTTCCCTGGTGCCGATCCGGCCCTCGAAAATTGCCTGTCCCAGCATCTTTGACAACTTCTCTGCCATCGGGTTATCGTGTACCCGGTTCAGCTTGTCTCCCATGTTATGACAGTTATTGCAGATGGGAACTTTCAAGCCGTCTTTCTCGCTCAGCTCCCTGCCCGCCGTTCCGAAAATAAGATGATGTTCCCCCTCTGCCTGTCGGCCACAAAAGAAACATATCCCTTTGTACTCTGTAACAATACTTTTGCTCATGTCTGCCTCCTATTTCTTTTTCTTCTCCATCCCCATGAATACCAAAAATGCCAACACCACTATTGCCGCCATATTTGCCTCCTATCCGTAAATCACATCACCGAACAGCGCATACTGGATGATACAGTCTGCGGCTCCTGCATCAATATTGCAGGGGTCTATGTTCAGTTTCCCGGTATAAACTCCGATGCGGTTTGTTTCCCGGTCAATACAGCCCGTATTTCCGGCTGCAATGTACTTTTTCAGCCCTTCAATGAATTTCTCTTTGCTGAGGGTATACGACTTGTTTTCCTCTGCATCATGCAGAACCAATTCTCCTCCTCTGCTGATCTGGTCGCTCGCATACTCTCCGAGATAGTCTCCCTTGGCCTCGGCTTGTCTGCACCAGTAATTGATTCCCCCCTCCAGGGCCGAAACCATGATGTCGTCAATGTCCTCATTGCGGACTCTTACATCAAGCGCACAATTCAAAACCATGCAATCCACAACCTCCAACTTTTCTTCCATCAGTCATTACCTCCTTCATATTCCGCCCCGCAATATGGGCACTTCGTTTCTCCATAGCAGTTGAACATCTTCCCGCACTCTTTGCAGGTATCAAGCTCTCCGTTCCTGAGCCAATCTTCCAGCAGACTGCTTACATGCTGCCAGTCAACCGCCTCGTAGACCTCTTCTGCTAAATCCGTCTGTCCGTTGCACTCCTGCAGGATGCTGTTTCTGGTGTACTTCGTATCCGACAGCTCCGGTATGTAGCAAACCCTGTCCGGGTGTTTCGTATCATAGAAAGCCTCGTCGCTCTTGAAGATCATCCCCTGCCCGTAAAACTCCCGCTGGATTACTTCCCCCTTTCCGTTCTCGTCCGGCGGAGTATAGCGTCCCACCAGCAGATACTTTCCATCAGTCATCTTCGTCCTCTACCTCCATTTCCCGCAATGTCTGCGACAATTTCAGAATCATAGCGTCAATTTCCTCCGCATCCTTTACAAGCTCCCGTATAGACGGTACCCCGGAAATGCCATTCCTTCTTGCCTCGACCCACATTTCAACATGCTCGTCAATATCAAAATCCTCATAGTAGGATTCCAGGCTATCCCGGAAACTACTGCACTGATCCTCAGCATCAAAATCAATTATCATGCTGAAATCTTCTCCTGCCGGGGAGTGCTGGCCCATTTCTACATACGTTCTGTTATTCTGGCTCTCTTCGATCCATGCACTCGACCACCAGCCAAGTTCCTCTGCTTTCGCCAGCAGAATTTTCATTCCTGCAGACAAGCCTTTATATTCTTCCATCCATCACCCCTCCACGTCTGCGTAGTACGCATCAAAGGCAATCCCAGCCTCCACCATTTTCGCCTCCAGGAAGTTTCCGTAGCACCAGCCTTCGCCCTCTTCCCAAAAAGCATCCCAGGCTTTCTTCAATACCTCGCTTGCCCTCTCCTTATCTTCCGGGCTTACCAGAAATATGCAATCCATCCACTCATTCGTGCTGGACTGTACTCTGATGCAGCCGCCTTTCATTTCTTCAACCATAACCGCTACCTCCTAAATGTAATAACAGCTGAAATTCCAATGATGCCCGAACTCATAGTAAAGCCCATACTTCTTGAAAATCGCATCAAACTTATTTCTGATTCCCTGAAACATACCGTAGTAGAGCATTTCGCATACCATGCCCTCGAAACTCATGCTGAGGATATGATCTGGATTGACATATTCAAAATATGTCCTGGGGTCCTCATTCTCCCGTACTACCAAGTGTTCTCGGTCATTGTAATAGAATTTTCCTGTCTCCTTATCGTAGGTGGTAAAGCACTTACCGTTAAAGTAAATATCCACATCAACCCACATTTCATGCTCCAGCAGAAACTCTCTGATTTCGATTGCCAGATTTTCAATTCTTTCTGATGTCAGTTTTGCCGCTTCATTCATTCTGCTGTCACCTCCCTTACCATTCCCCTGTTTCTCTGACGGGCCTTCTTTTTCAAATTTCTTTTCCATCTGCGAATCGTCACAGCCTTTGTGTGATTTCTGGAGAAACAGTAATCATCCAGGACATACCGCCCATGCTGCTCGCGCTCTCCGTATGCGTGCATTTTTCTCGCCATCTCTACTGATTCGCCTCCTTTCTTCTCTCCTTTACCAGAACCAGAAGTGTTGCCCGGTCCATTCCCAGGCTTTCAAGCTCCCTCTCAATGCGTTTCGTAACCGCTTTGTTTCCAGCTGTTACCGCCACTTCATACTGCCTGATGTATTCCTCCAGCATATTTCTTCATCCCTCCAATCCTACATACTCCAGAATCTTTCGGCGGGCAAACTTCCCGATTTCTTCCAGATAATCTTTCTGGTTCCAGTCGGTACCCACCTGCGCCGCCTCAAAATCATCCGCCCACTGCACAAACAGCTGTTTCCAAGTGATGCTGTCAACGCCGCTCAGCCGCTTGTGTTCCTCCAACATACCAACATAAACAAGGGTAATTTCCACCAGGTTCTCAGATGCTTTGTTGTAAATCATTTTCTCCTGCCGCTGATCCTGCAACTGGATTTCCTCTTTGAACTCATAACACATATTGACAGGCCCGCCGTTGACTTTACCCATTTTCCAGTCGGAACCATGAATGCTGAAGGCGAAATAATCATCCCCGTCTATCGTGAGACTCGCCATCGCCTCGTATCCGTTTCTTTTGACAGCCTCCGCAATTCCGTTAATCAGAGGCAAGACCTCCTGGCAAAGACCTCTGAATTTTTCTTTGTTATTCATCCTTGACCTCCTTAACTGCGGTGACTACGCCGCCAACCAAATGCCATGCTTTAATGTACTGGTTTCCTTTGCTCCTTGCCTCCGACTCGTTCCTAGCCTCGAATATTGCAGGAGAGTTGCATCCAGATTCATCGTCATAAATAAACACCTGGTATTTCTTCATGCGTCCTTTGCCTCCTTTACAAAATTCTCTGCATCTTCCTGGCTCTCGAACCAGTCATGATAGATGTCTTTCCGGGCCGTACTCCTTGAATCATTCTCCGGCTTGCTGACCGCCTCAACCGTGCTGGTAATGTTTGCTACCACCTTGCCGTTATCATATACAGTCGTTGTCACACACCAGAATATTTTCATGCCTCCCAAAGTAAGCTCGTAGGCATCCGCCTCTTCTTTCGTCAGCGACTCACTGTACTCAATGAATCCCCATGCCTCCCGCCCAATTTCCTCACAGAAAGTCTTTGTGTCGAAATTCTCAATCTTCTCAACTGCCGCTTTCTTAGGAAAGCCGCCCGGCATAACCGGGCGCTGTGTGCTGTAATATCTCATGCCTACTCTTCCTCCTGGATCTCTTTCTTTTTCCTCCTGGATGTCGTTTTCTTTTCTCCGGTGGATGCCTTTCTGGTTCTCTTAGACTTTTCCGGCTCTTTATCCTCGCTTACAGGCTCAGGCAGCGTTTCTTCTGCCTTTTCCGTAGGAATTACCGCCTCTGCCTCTTCCGTCTGGATTTGAGCCGCCTGCTCCGGCAATCTCTCCTGCAGTTTGTACCGCTTACGGATGGAGGCAATCATAAGTTCTACTTCCGCATTTACCAGCTCCTTATCCTCGTCCGTCAAACCTGCAGACAAATCCTCTCTCTCCTGCCAATACCCTGCGTTATCCAGAAACGCATCAATAATTCTCTTCGCCTTGTCATGCTTTACATCCCATTTCATCATAGTATTTTTCCTCCTTGTGCTTTCCGCATATTCTTTTACTATTGCCTTGCCCTGCTCTATCGCCTCCAGAATATCAACGCCGATCTGCTGGTAGAAATCCGGATGAACGATACACTCATAGGCTCTCGCCATCTTACTTCTCTGCTCCTGCGTCACTCCGATATGAAAATCCTTCGCTATCTGCAACGCTTTCTTCCAGTCCTGCTCCTGAACCGCCTCTCTTACGATGTCCGACTTCTTAATCATTCATCATCACCAGCCCCCGGCACTTCCAGCAAATCTTTCTCAATCCAGAACTTCTCGCCCAGGAAATCTACCTTCACTGCGTTTCTGCCGGTCTGGACCACCGTTGCCAGTGGTCCGATGTCCGGAATCTTTACCTGCGTTCCTACACTCATGCCGCTACCTCCCGAATCTCTTTCAGTTTGTCAATGCTGGTATAGATACAGCTGCCTGTTGTGAAAACCAATCCATCCCAGCGAACATACTTCACAGTTTCGGTATTCATTTCTCCTGTGGCTCCGTCTTTCCACTCAACCTCGACTGTTTTTCCGTCTGCCAACATTTTCTCTATCTTCTCTACGTCTGCCATTCTAAATGTTTTCATCCCTTGCCTCCTACTGATCTTTCTTCTCTGCCGCTATAACTGCCAGCACAATCACTCCGTTTACCAGAACCGCCGCCAGATTCCCGGCTCTCATTCCGTCATGCAGGCCCACCATGAAATTGATGAACAACAGCGCCTGCAGAAACCTCCGAATTTTTTTCATTGCCTTTCAGCCTCCTTTATGGTAGACTTATCAGCTGAGGGGGCTTTGTTTCTGCCCCGCTCAACCGATAAGGAACTGTTCGCTTAGTTGCTAATCAATCCAACTCAGCACCGCCGTGACGATTGCCAAAAGCATTGTCACTATGGTTGCTATGATAGCGGTCAAACTTTCATAGATTTGGAATCTGATCTGGCGCTCTTCGAGCAGTTCTTTTTCTTTCTGCCTTTTCTTCTTTCCTTTACCCAAATGGCGTCCTCCTTTCCGTTGGATTTAATCAAGCATTTGTTTTGTTTGATTATGTATATATTATACTTCGCAACTGCGAGTTTGTCAATAGTTTTACTTCTCAAAATGCAAATTTTTTACCCATCCAGCTCTCAACATTGAATTTATGGAGGATATGCTTATTGAAGGCTCAAATCTGGTGCATTTCATTTCTGCTCATTTTCTGTTCTTTATGGGAAAAGTCCGAGAAACCGCATAAATACGCTATCGCTTGTAAGATTTCTTACATGATTTCTCGTTAGATTTCTGGTAGGATTCTTTACTAGAGATAAGAGATAAAGAGATTAGAGATATATAATATATGGCCAGCTTTTGAAATCTGACCGCCTTTATTTGCTCTCATTTGAGTATTTTATTCACATATTCGTGTGGATAATGTGGATAATCCTTGATTCAAAACGCATTGACTTTTTCGCCAATTTGGGATATTATCTAAATAGAAAAGGGCATCTGCTGGTAACAGACACCCTTTAGGCGCTACCGATAGACGGTTGGCCCGATATAGTCAGCTTAGAAACAGCCGCTCAGTTTATCAGACCGGGGCGGCTATTTCTGTGTCTTTCCATGATGAAATCCTATCGTATATCCAATCCCAAAGCAGGTACCGCATAATGCCAGCACCGCTATCAGACCTTCCATAGTCAGCATAACACACGCCCTCCTTTCCTTTCGATTCCCTTACAGGTTTCTATGTAATCAGAGGGTCACAGTCCCTCCGTAGAGGGCCAACCGCCTACCATCCTGGTAGCACCCACAAAAATGCTACCACAGAAAACGGTTAATTTCAACTGTTTTCCAGCATATATGCCTAAAAACTCGTACTCGGCTCGATGCCGGCCTTTTCTCTTTAGGCATAGGATAGGTACTAAAAACGTCTATCGTTTCTCAGGCACATTTCGTCAAATTACCCGGTCAAATTTTGGTTATTTTGTATATTGATTTTTTCTGCTGATTTGCTCCGCATTTACAACTAAAAAACGGCCCCGGCCATTACGACCAGGGCCATTCCTCTTATTCCTCGGAATTGATAAAATCCTTACAGTCCAGTTTCCGGTATGCCTTTTCAAATGTCTCCTTCGGACTCCAGGAAACATAACCATCCGGATATTTCACCCGGTACCCAGGACGTCCGTTCTTCTCCTGCGGCTCCGCTTTCACGATTTTTACGCCAATATAATTCTCCATGATTCCCTCCTGTCTACTGCGGAATGGAAAGAGTCCAGCCGACAACGATATAATTCGCTGTGATCTTCGGATATTTTCCCTTATTTGCTGCCACGATTTTTGCAACGGTGGTTCCGTTTTTGTTTGCGATTGCAGAGAGCGTGTCACCGCTCACGACTTTATGCGTCCTCGTGCCAGATGATCCGCCGCTGGCTGATGAACCAATATCCCCGGCATCCACCCAGCCGTAAACGGTGCTGGTGCTGTCGGTATGTACCAGATGGTACGGATGCCTGGCTCCCGCAGAAACAGCAGTAATTTTTGCCTTGCCAGGCTTGCAGGCTTTGGGAGACGTATCATTGGCGCTGGAATAGTGCTTCGTTCCGGTAAACGATACCACATCACCAATCTGGCAGCTTACATTGCTGCTACTTCCGGAGGCAGATGTTTTGGAGATTCCTGCCTTTTCCAAAGTCTTTTTGTATTCTGCCCCATTATCCAATGCACAAACCGTATGGCTGGAGGCCCGGACATAGATGGCGCCTCTGACACAATATTTAGCATTGGCAAGGTATGTAGCATCAGTGATGATTTTATAACCCAACTTCTGCAACGCCGCCTTCATGGTTGATGTGGTCCATCCGTTGCTACCATAAGTCGCACCAGCGCCGGATGCTACTGCTGCCACATTCTGCAAAGAAGAGCAGTCGCAATTACACTTCCCTACCCTGGAAAGATTATATCCCACCGCTTTTGCCAGCGTGTTCAGAGTATTTCTGTCATTCTGGCCGTAACCGATATTGTCATTAGCGCAGGCTGACTCGACTGCCTGTGCGTGTTTCTCCCGAACTATTGCGTCCGGATGGATTGCCGCATAATCCCATGGTTTGCTGTAGAATGTGCGGGTGCAGACTTCGCCTCCCGTCTGATCCCCTTTAACGCCATTGATTGTTCCTTTCTCTGATATGCTTGCGTGTCCGATTCTCACTGACATATTATTACCTCCATTCATTGCCGATCCTTTATACTTCTCAAAATATTTCTGGCCGTACCCAGCTCTCTTTACCTTAACCGTCTCGCTCTGGTCTGCAGGACACTCAAACTTTTTCAGAACAACGTCCGATGCCTCCCGGACCGAGGATGCCGTTTTCAGTGCGTTCAGAACGGTCTTATAACTTGTGCTGAGTTCCTTGAACAGATATTCAAGCTGCGCCTCCAAATCCCCGATAGACACACCTTTGGACTTCACATAATCGTATAGACCAGCTTTCCTCCATTCAGAAGTCCACTGTGGCAGGCCGTAGCCGTATTGTTTGCCGGGAAGAGGATGCAGAAATTCCTCCCTGCTGATTTTCCCGCTGTCAACGGCCGCTGTATAACTCTCATCTGTGCAGTAAGGCTTTCCGGCATCCTTCAGCCGCCTCTTGCACAAATTTTCAAGCTTTCTGGGATTCAGCTCGCTCTCTGCGTCCAGATTCCCCATAAGGGCGGCAACGCCATAAGCATTGCCAACCCTCGCCATTGAAAAATTCCATGTCTGCTCTTCTACGGTTTTCCCGATAAGTGACATACTCCCGCCTCCTTATTCTGCAGATCCCGGTGCCTCGTCTACTGCCTCAATAACGACACCGGAGTTTTCCTCAATTTTCATCTGCTTAACCGCCGCCTCGATCAGCACGTCCAGCTGTTCATCAGACAAAGCAATATTTTTCGCCATCAGGATTTCTTTCAGAAACTCCGTCACATAGGCTTTCTTGTCCTGCTCACCCTGCTCCCAAAGAACCTGCTGCGCCTTCAGTACCGCATACCTGGCCCACTTCTCCGCTGTAGCCAGCTTATCGGCGCCGATCTTCTCCTTCAGCCACGGAACCAGGTACCTTGTGATAACCAGCGCCGCCACCATAACCACCACTTTGATAATCTCAAAAAGAATTTCGTTCATCTGTCATTTCCTCGCTTTCCCTTGAATTTGCCGATTTCTCGGCCTGCTTTTCCTCCTGTTCCCACTGATGCTCTCTCCGTCTGTCCTTATTGGTCCGAATCCATCCGCAGATACCGCACTCGCCTATTGTGGCCGCTATGACCGCGCAGGCGTATGACTCCGGGATCATTCCCTGCTCCCGGAAGATACAAAGCATCTGCCAGTTGAACCAAACAAAAAAGGCACCGACCAGAATCAAAATCAGATTCAGCGTGCCTATTCTGCCTATGACTTCCTTTAATTTTCTCAGCGGGCGGAGCCTTTTTCTTTTCTTCATCTGCCTGCCCTTTCTTACAATCCAATCTTTGCAAAAACAATAGCAAGGATTGCCCCCAATATGGCGGTTCCGATATATGCCATCGCTTTGCGCCATTTCTCGCCGTCCCTGCTCTCGATCTGCTCCAGGCGCTTGCTCTGCTGCTCCTGGACTTTCAGCATATTCTCCATGTTGGCCGCCAGCTTTTCCGTGGACGCAGCCAGGCTGGATATTTCCCGGATGCTGTCCTCCAGGATTACGATACGGTGGTTCTGCCGGTTGTTTTCCTCTTTCAGCCTTTCGTTTTCAGACTCCATCAGCTGTCTGAAAGTCTCCAGTTCCCTATGAGTTACCGGATTATCCATTTGCGCTACCTCCTTTCCACAACGGAAGATGCAATATCCCGGAACTCTGCCGGTACACATGACGCATCCAGGTTGTATTCTTCCAGTAATTCCGCAATGACGGACGAAAGAATGGCATCCGCAGCCGGGTCCTTTCCCGGTACATACGAATGCCACACCAGATGATTATGCAGGTTGAGTAACCCGATTTCCGTTTCCTCCGTCTCTTCCAGATGCAGGCGTTTGGCCGCTTTTTCCAATCTGCCGTAATCGTAGATGTCCTTGTAAGCTATCCTACTCTGCATCTGCATTTTCCTCGCTTTCCCCGATAGTTTCCAGCTCTGCCTCCAGCTCATTGATCTTGTCTCTGAGCGCCTGTCTCTGCTGTTTGGTTTCTCTGTAATCCGTTGCAGAAATCTGGCCCTCGGCAAATTTCAAAGCCTTGTAATCGGTACTCGTGAGAATCTGCTTTAACCCTGCGATCTCGGACTCGATTGCCCTTTTCCTATCATCCATGCTGCACACCTCCTTTCATCCAGGATTCTATGAATAACGAGTCATACAATTTATCCATTGAATGAACCGTTTTCCTAGCATTTCTGTATTTCATGCTGCCCCGCCATGAACTGTAGGAACACCGGATGTCAGCAAAATCCATAATTCCCGCATCCAGCAATTTCTTCTGCTTTTTCAGCTTTCTTCTTTCCCGGACTACCGCATTATGGCAAGGCTTTCTGATTATCTTTCCGGTGTCCGTCAGATATACTTTTGTTTTCAGGAATGTAAAACCATGTGACAGTTTCACAACCCCTGTCTTTTTCTCATTCACCGTAATTTTCAAATCGGCGCATATCCTCTTAATTTCACCCATGCAATAGATAAGATACTCTTTGCTCGGATGTATCAAGTAAAAATCATCCATGTATCTGCCATAGCATTTGATTCCCAGCACTTCCTTGATGTAATGATCCATCCTGTTCGGATATGTAATCGCTATCGTCTGATTTATCTCACTGCCAAGCCCCAAACCTTTGTGCGCCTCTTCCTCCGGAATTTTCTTAAACTTGACATTGAACTCGTAATAGGCATCTATGAACAGGTTTGCAAGCCAGATGATTCCTGGATCATCAAACGCTGCCGCAATTATCTGTTTCGCAATCTCATGGTCGATTGTTCCGAAATAATCCGAAAAATCAACCAACAAAATATATCCCTCATTCCCAAACCTCTGAAAATGCCAACGTAAATGCCCCACCAGCCTTTCCATTGCAAACCCGGTACCTTTTCCTTTCTGGCTGGCTCCGTTGTCATGGATTAGCGACCTGGTAAGTACCGGTATCAAAGCGTTCTGGTTGAGCGATTTCTGCGGTACCCTTTCGGAGAAGTGGACGCTCATAATCTTCCTCAGCTTTCCCCTCTCCATGAGGATAAAGCAGATAAATCCTTTCCGGATGTCCTTGTGATAGACCAGATTTCTGTTTATGGCCGCAACATTCGTCAGCCTTCTCAGCATAAACCTCTGGACGCTGGCCTTGTACTTTACCCCTTTAGCAGCTTGTTTGGCGGCCCCCGACAAAGCATCCCTGCTGATAACTTTGTAATAATCTCCATACGTCTCTAAAACCTTCTTTCGCTTAGAATCACGCCTGACTTTTCTGCGCTTATATCTTGCCTCGTGTCTTTCTTCACTTGTCATAACCTAAACCACCGCTTTCAGCCACAATAAAAATGATACCCGGTACGGCACAGCCCTGTGTAAGCAGCCTTATAGTGGCACCAGCCGCATAGGACAACGGGCATGAAATGCAGGCTATCCACCAATCCCACACCATGCAAGCAGCGTCCGCCCGGTCACATCCAGGTACATATTCACGAACATTTCTGTCCGATGGCTTATCCTCTCCTTCCATCCACCCGGCACTGATTTCGGAGTACCATAAAGGCAAAACCTACTCTGACTGACCTTTGGTGGAATCAGACGGGCACCCGATTCGCATTGGACGCGTTCCAGTTGTTGGCATTGCCGTTGTTGTTGACATTGCACGCATTCGTCGAATTGCCAGACCTCACGGACGCCAGCCACCAGTTGCACCGACACAGAGTTTACAGAGGATATCCAATATATGAACAGGCCAGGATTATCTCCCGGCCCGGCCATTGTCTGATTTACTCCAGTTAATGATTTTCCCTACGATATTGCTGAGTGTATCTGTAATCTCTCTCATATTTTCCTCAGTAGCACCGCTACATTCCTCACAAATATCAATTAACTGCTGCTGGAGGATATTGCAATAGGACAGCGCCCTAGCCTGCAACTCCCCTCTCTTCTTAAACTTTTCTTCATCCGGGACCTTATCATCCAGCCATATATCATTTGCCATAGATACGCAATCCCGGATGCTCCTTGCGTAGTCCACTGCAGGTTTTCCGTTGAAATACCTCCATTTCTTCGGAACATACGACTCATTCATCACATATACCGTCACTTTATGTTTCAGCTCATTCGCCAGCGTGAGGGTGTCAAATTTTGTATCTACCCTATTTCTCCGATAATTGTTGCCGTATGTGTATTTGGTACTCTTGCTTTTATTCTTCCCTTCCTCTACCGCCATGTTTTTCTCCCTTTCAAAAGAATGGGGGCCACAAGGGCCCCCGATTAAAAGATTTTATGATTGGCGCTTACGCTTTGATACGGAAGCAGACGGGCACCCGAAGCGCATTGGACGCGTACCAGTTGCCGGCATAGCCGTCGGGGTGGTTGACATAGCACGCACTCGCCGCATTGCCAGACCTCACGGACGCCAGCCACCAGGTGCACCGACTTCCGCCGTGACCGGCACCTTTGATGCGGTTCAGATAGCTGTTAGCAAAAATAGGGTACTGCATTGCCTGCCCCTGTCCGTACCCTTTGGTCGCCCATACAACCGACCCGAATACCTCATACTCATGCGGAACCCACAAAAGCCCTATATCTTTCCACTCCCACGTTGTAGAATCCGTCAGCGCACCGCTTGCAGAATATCTTATCTCCATAAGCGATCTCTTTGTCACAATATGGTTTTTCACTGCCTGCGGCAAATGACTGGATAAAGTCGCAAGCCATGTATGCAGGTTGCTCACCATATAAGGACTCCCATCTGTGGCGTTGCCGTTATTGTTGTTCGTAGTGTTCCACTGAACCGTTTCTGAAAAGCAGTCCCGACTAATGAAATCAATGTGATGTCCTAAATCCTGGTCTGTTGTATGGGTGTAGACATCAATACCGGCCACCTGCATTTCCACTCTCTCGTTCTTCACTGTGACAGGGATGTAATCCCCGACATAAATCCCGGTGTAATTCCCCTCCTTAATCCTTGCATGAATCCAGGCCCACGCATCGGTATAATTTGCAATCTCATCTGCAAATACTACCGTGAGGTCCCTCCCCCTATATAATCCATTTGTCTGCTGGAGCAGCAAACTCACATCATCCCTGGCCTGCGAGTCCTCAATTTTTCTCAGCACTCCACCGACTTCAATTTCTTTAATAGTTGACATTCTCTTACCTCCTTAAATCGCAACCTCCAGCACCAGGGAATCATCCTCAAATCTACCCATTCCTTCTGGTACCTTCAGTTTACCATTGTCGAAATTAAAAGGGAGCAGATTTACAACCCGCCCCCTGTCGCTATCATACGAATATGCCAGCATTTTCTCAATCAGCCCCCGGTTACTCAATGTGTTCTGCAACAGCTGAGTCGGCGCCATGTTGATATTATCTGCATGAGCCGGGTCCGTTGTTTCCACAATCTGAATCGCATCAGCGAATACCGGGCTGGTGTTCTTGTACTCTTTCATGCCGTCTCCTTTCCTCTAAGGCACTCCTTAGAAAATATCATCCAGCGTGTAGGTCTGCTCGACATCATCATCCTTGCCTTTCCGCTTGAAAGTCTTAATGCAGACCACATCACCTTCTGAGTCGTACAAACCGATCTCGCTGATTTCCTCTCCCGCAAGCTCGCTTTCTGTCAGCGTACATTCATATCTGCAGGTCGTATCTGCTGGAAAGCTGTACCCGTCAAGTTCCTTGCGGAAGATTTCATTGGTAAGACCGCTCTGCGATTCTGTGGGCGATATGACATTGCCGCTTGCGTCCACGCCGCCGTCCCCAAACACCATGCCTACAATCTTAGGGAGCTGGATTGCACCTGCCCTGGCCTTGACAAGTTTCTCCCTGGACTTCTTAGTGATGATTACATTTTTATTTTTCTCTGTACTCACTCTGCTGCCTCCTTTCTGTATATTGAATTAAGGCTCCTGGCACCATTCAGCGACAAAGCGCCGTCCAGAAACCAATAATCCCATGTTTTTGTCTCCACGGTAGCGTTTTCCACCGTTTCCTGCTCAGAGAAATCCATTTCTGAACGTACCGACAAAGCCGCCTTTGCTTTGCCCCGGCCATAACCTAACAGCTGTTCACCGTCAAGATTCCATCCTCCGTCCAGATACAGGAGCCTCCAGAAGTCAACCGCAAACTGAGAAACTATGCCAGCCGCTATATTTTCCCGGATGTGCTGCTCCCACTTTGTAGATAGAGCCTGCAGCTTTACCTCTTCTGTGCAACTCGCAATTCCGAATCTATCCCTCATGCCGAGAGAAAGTCCGTACCTCCGCTTTGCATCCAGCTGTTCGGTGCCGTCAAGATCCCACATCCCGTCAAAGCATCGGACATTCCAAAAGTTAATGCCGGTATGAAAACCCACACCGGCACGAAACATTCCATCGTTTATCGCTTTTACCGTGTCAAATCTGACCGAAACCAGCCTGATTTCTTCTGGAGTATGAAACTCCCCCTGGTTGAATTTGAATCCAAGCACAAGGCCATAACGCATCTTCGTATTGAGGATAACGCTGCCGTCCAGCAACCAGCTCCCGTCATACACATACGCATACCAGAATGGAATCCCCATCTTAAACCGGATATTTCTCAATATGATCTGCTCCAGATTCCTGTTATCCAGCTCAATCTCTGTCCGGTAATTGACGGTATAGGTTGTGTGCGATTGTTTCAGCCGGTTCAGCGTTTCAAAGACTTTCTTTGAATCCAGCGTCCCCTCTCCGAGAAAATACGCCTTGAACACATTCGGATGCTGAGGAGAAAATCCGTACTCTCCCGGATCATGTATATCCGCAATATGTACCTCAAATCCTGTGGCATCCTCCAGTCCTTTTTCCATTCGGTACGGTGTCATAGGCGCTCTGTAGTCCCTTTTCTGATAAATTCGTTTGCGCCGTTCCTCGTAGGAAAGATTTTCACGCACCGGCAGTCCCCACTTAATTTCGTGGTACATCAGCCCCCATGTGGCCGTCTCTGGGAAGAACTGTGCAGGCAGGTCCTCAACCATTTCTAATGCCCTGTCATATTCAAGCCCCATCACCTGGTATATCCACTTGCCGACATACGACTCGTCATAGAATCCATCCGACACATAGCTGAGCATCTTTCTGGCGCTGTTGCTTGTAGGGAAGTTTTCCAGATCAAATTTTCCCTTTTCCATCTGACCGCCCCCTAACTGAAATCAAGAGTACCTGTCTCCGGGTACTCTTCGCTTGCCAGGTTGATATTTTCCTCTGCTCCGTTCATCAGGAATCTCCCATAGTCTGTCACGCCGGCAATTCCTTTGATGACTGGCCGCACATCGTTGTACCGCAATATGCCCTGGTGCTTTGCAGAAACAAAAACCGCCTTGACTGCAGCAGCAAAATCTTTCTTAATCTGCTCAATGCTGGTTATCTCTTCATACAGCAATCCAGTAATCTTGAAATTTACCTTTACCGTTGTTGCCGGTCCGCATATCAGCTTAGCACAGGCAGTAGGCAGAAGTCTTTTACTCCTGTCCTCCGGAGATACAATGTGGCTGTAAACCTCCTGCACCAATTCCTCATTGGCAGGCTGACCGTTTCCGTCTATCAGCACCAGCTTTACCGTTCCAGGCCCCTCCGCTGCCGGAATCACGATGCAGTCACCCGCCCCGGCCTCTTTCGCCCAGCGGATATAGTCGCTGTCATTTCCCAGGTAGGTAAGGCTGTTATCGTACTCTGCCGCAATTCTGTCGTAGAAATCATCGTTGCTCTCCCTCTCGGTTCCGCCTCTGATCGGCTCCGGATTGACTACCTCCGTCACATTTTTATCCGGCTTTGCCATGAGGACTACCGTATTCGCCGCTACATTGGAGCCGGTGCCGCTTTCTACAGCTGATACATGGATAAGGATTGTTCCATCCTCTCTAATCTCAACCTCTTCCTGGGAAATAAATTCTATGGACGGCCCTGTGTCCGTTGCCGGTGTGCAGAAAACCGTTCCCGCCGCAATTACCGCCCCTGCTTTCCCGGTCACTTTTACCTTTCCTGATGCGCTCTCCGGCTGATGCCTTTCAAGATGTACCTGCTGGCCGTGCCGGTCCAGCCATTCATCCCATGCGTACTGAGGAAAAGCAATCATCAATGCCCTAACCATGTGATAGTTGATGAACTCGTCTTTTTCCAATGCTGCAGGCATGGTAAAATCAAACGGAAACCCGCCCGGCATATCGTCAATGTCCGCAGGCAGATTATTCATCATCCGCTGGTGTATTTCCTCGGCGCTGTTATTCTCAATAAATTCTGGTCGTGTAAATTCCGGCTGCATCCTTTCTCACCTCCTTAAATCGTAACCGTGATCTCTTCATCCCAGCCTATGCCCTTTACCTTGAATCTGCAGTGCATATTGTCTCCGTCCCAGGAGAAAACAAAATCCCGGACCTCTTCCGTCCGGGGATTTACCATTATTGCATCTGTAATTGTCCTCTGCACCATAGACTCAACCGTTTTTTCATCGTCATTATCCAGGGCGCGTTCCATTTCTGTGCCGATAGAATCCGGATATGCAAGACAGCGGTACCTCTCCGTCTGTGCAATCTTGAAACACCATATTGAGTATGCCTCCCTGCCATCGCACTCTACCATCCGGTTCGCACCGTCTCTTACAAAATCCCCCTCTGCCGGGTCCCATCTGACACTACGCTTATACTGCGTGTCATATCCCATATCTTCGGGGATGAACTCCGGTACTTCCACTACCGGAAATAGCGGTTGTGACATTTCGCCTCGCCTCCTTATGATTTCTCAATAATATCCACGACTACCGCCTCGCTCTGCACCCAGGCCACCAGAACACGATCCCCCGCCTTTAGTTTTGGCATAGGCACATCATGGCTGTGTGGCGGAACCCCGGAGGGGCTGCTGTGTATATGCTTATTCTCCTGCAGGTGGCCGGTCCAGCTGGATTCTGATGTAGCCAGGGTATATCCGTTAATCGACCTGCAGACTGAGTAATCGCCTTTTGGTATCGGAACCGGAAAAGTATTCGTTACCAGGCTGTAATTCGCCTGTATCTCTCCAAAATCCAATACCAAAGGGGACTCGTTTTCTCTTTTCATCCTCTGGCTCAAAACCGCCGCCAGTTTGCTTGTGCCAGGATGTCCGTCAAATCCTTCCATCTTCGCCACCTCTAATCAAATGTTCCATCGTCTACCCATCCGTACACATTGCTGGCACTGTCCGTATGGATCAGATGCCACGGATGTGCTTTACCGGAACCGTTCTTAATTGTGATTTTCGCCTTTCCGGCTCTCGCATTGTACCCTTTTGCCCCCGGATAGCTGCTGACATAATGGGTACCGCCGTGGAAATTCACAATATCGCCTACGTTATATTCCTTTTTGGCGTCACCGCCGCTCTTGCTGCTTTTCTTTTCCGGCTCGGCAAACTCCAGATCCATCGTCATGCTGCAGACGTCCGCATCATGCTGAATGCCTTTCACATAATAGTAATCCGACACGAACTCGCTCATGATGTAGACAAGATCACCCTTGCGGATAAAAGGAACATCCGGACTCTGCACTGTCATTTCCTTTTCAATCTTGCCCTCTCCGTCAAGTATCTCCTGCGCCGCCGACTTTGCATCGGCCAGTGTCTCGTCTGAACCTCTGGTGTAAATCCTCTGCCGTATTCCGTATTTTGTCTCGCCGTTCAGTGTGGCGTCCACTCTGCGCTTGCCATCATCATCTGCCTGCCCTACCACCTTTACCCTTGTGATAAGGCTCGCCGTGCTGATTGACTGGCTGAAGGATTTGGTGTTATCCACCTTGAATACATACACCGTTTTGTTGCTGCCCCTGGGAATTACGCTGGTGTAACCCTTTGCTGCCCTCACAATGCACTTTTCCTCGCCTTTTTTGACCGCATCATCCAGTAGCTCCAGAATAATATCCGACAAGTACTTGTTGTTATGCACTGTTTTTCCGTGGGAGGCATTGGGGCCTTTATACTCTCCCTGTGGTATCTCCCAATCGTCAAAAATGCCCTGGAGCGCCGACTTTGTTCCTGTGCCGGAGGGGTAATATCTGTTATCCTGGCTTTTCTGCAGCTTATACAGCTCGTCATAGCAGGTGCATTTCAGATTATTCCCGCTATTCTTTTCCACCGGATTCCATGTTTCCACATACCCCCTTGCCACTTCCTCATTCAGAGAACCGCCATCGGATGCAAAGATACCCACCAGGCATCCCGGTTTTATGATGCTTGACAGATACCCCTTTGATGTCTTATCGTTCCTCGAAGTAAAGGAAGAGCGCACCGAAATCTCGCTGTCGTTTTCTTCCCACCCCAGATTTTGAATATAATCCTGGATATTGTACTGCTTGCCGCTTTCATCCATCACCACGACACGGTATCTGATTTTTGATAAATCAATCACTGCCGCCTCCTATCCCGGTATTGTCAGAACTTCTCCAGGCCATATCCAGTGACCGTGATCGGAACTCGACTTACCGTGTTTCTTTGCCTCGGCCTCTATGGTTCCGGCATTGGCATCGTAGATTAGCGTCCATTTGCTGCCGCTACCTAACTTCTTTGAGGCTATGCCCCACAGCGTATCTCCACTCACAACCGTATAAGTGCTGCCACCGCCTCCAGACGATCCTCCGGAATCATTCCTCGGCTTTGTTTTTTTCACGAATTTGGCAATTTTCAGCTCGTCAGTGGTGTATATCTGCAGAGGCTTTTTCTGCACGAATGTAATGGAATATTCCACGTTTCCATAAGCGCCTACCGGCCTCGGCTGGAATGAGGAAATCGTGACATCCACGTTTATCCACGTTTCCGTCACGATCAGATTCAGCACCGTTTCATTCTTCATAAAATTATTCAGGATTTTCACGCACTCATTCGGCTCTTTCCAGCTGTTTTTCTTAACAATAGGCTCATTCCTTTTGGATTCCCCAAAAAAGACGCCATCCCATGTGAACTCTGCCACATCCGTTCCTTTCGGCACCTTGACGGTACCCTGGGATATGATGTCAAAGCTCTGGTACTTCGCACCATACTTTCCCTGCACTTTCTCCGGCAATGCCGGAAACGTAAACTTTGAACCGTTCCCGGCAGGAATCAATTTTATATTCATAGTCTACGCCTCCTTTAATGGCATATTGGAGAATACCTCTTCCAGCTTTCCGGCAATCTCGCCGCCCAGTTCGTCAGCCATTTCTTTTAAGTGCTTTCTGATTACCTGCATAATGTCCTCTTCGCTCTGTCCGTCCCCGCCATGAATGACAAACTCTGGTGACATGCTCACGCTTACTTGTACCGGGGAACCTCCTGGGCTGCTCTCCCTTTCTGCTGGTACAGGTTCATACGCCCATGCTGTTTCTCCGTCATATTTGCCCTCTGTGGTTTCGTTATAGGCTATGGGAGCGTTTCTATTGGCATCACTGAATAAATTATAATCTGCGGCAGTATCGCTCAAAACAGAGCCTCCTACATAACCGCCCGCCGCATTGGCAGACACTCCCAGCGCTACCCCTGCCTGTTCGTACAGGTCTAATGCCCTGGCCCTCCTGCTCGGATTTGTAGGAATGACAAACTCTCCATACCCTTCCTCTGCCAGCCACGAAAGCTGAGGGCCGCCGCTTACATAACCGCCCGCCGCATGACCGCTTGCACTCTGCGCCGGATTGAGCGTCGGGAAGTTCGGAGCTGTGACATTGTACCTCGGCGTCACATTGACCGTAGGGCTGATTGTAAACGGACTCGCCGTTGCCGTGTTCAATGCTGTCTGCAGGTCTGTTCTGAGAAGTGCCGAACCGGCCAACAGGCTTGTTGATGCCCCATTGTTCAGTGCATCACCATAAGCCGTACCAGCTGCCATCCATTCAGATACCAGCTGATCGTAATACTCGTTTGAAATTGGTCCATACTGCGCCATGACACTGCTGAAATCAAACCCGCTTGTCGCCTCTGTCATATACTGCTCCATAAATGCCGCAAGCGTTTCATTATCCGCACTGTTCTCCAGCGCATTGTGAAGAGCCTCGGAATATGACTGTTTGATGATCTCGAAATACTCACCATAATACTCAGCCATAGGCTTTGCTGCATCCTCTGCAGAAAGCCCAATGGTCGGCCCCTCCGGTGGTCCTGTTATGGACTCCATAAGCGCCGTCCAATCATTTCCGGTCATGGAATCCCAATCTATCGCCGCCTTTATTTCCTCGGCTGTCGGTATCTGGCTCTTAAAATCCTGGATAATCGTCTCTTTGGTTCCCTCCGGTACCGCAAGCGCTGTCTGGATCAGCTCTGCCGCAATCGTGGTCTGCTCTGCTGTGTCAAGATTCAGCTTATCAAGGCCCATCCAGCTGATAACATCGGCTGTCGTCCATGCTTTCACATCCGGATGTGCCAGCAGGGCATTATTTAATGCCTGCGTTAGCTTTTCCGTTGTGCTGCCTTCTACCTCCGGCATAATCCTCGACAATTCAGAATCCCATGCCGTAGCAATGCTATCCAGATTAAATGTGCTTACTCTCGCACTCAGTTCGTTTATCTGCGCATAATACCCTTCCGTTGCCTCCGCAACCGCCTCGTCGTATTCCGACTGCGTAATCGCACCGTCTGCAAGCTGAAGGTTTAGGTTGGTAAGTGTCAATGTCAGCGCGCTCTCATACTGTTCAGATGCAGATGCCACATTCGCCTGCAATTCTTCCTGCAGGGCATTAAAGCTATCCATATCCAAAGCAGCTCCGTTATACTTAATCTTCAAAGCCTGCATTTCCGCATCTGTCTTTGCCTCCGTCAGCTTATTCGTAATTGCCGAAATCTGCTCCTGCAGACTTTCCAGTTCCGCCGCCTCGTCCAGCGTAATAACACTGTCCTCCAGAGCAATATTCATAGAATCCGTCAGCTGGGTACCTAAATCCTCAATCTGGCTCTTTAACCCTCCATAGTAGCTATCCAGGCCGGTGGTGTCCGCCTCCCCTCCTGCCAGAAGTTTCAGCGCAACCGTGGCCTGATAATGGTTATCGTCAATGAATGTCTGACTTGTACTGAGGAAATTTTCAATGGCGCTCTTATAACCATCCTTATCTGTTTCCGACAGTTCCATACCCAGGCCGACTTTCCAGTTTTCCTTTTTCAAGCCGGTTACTGAGGATTGCAGATTGTTCAGCGCCGCCTCGGTATCAGCTGTTGCTTTAGCAAACTCGCTTAGTTCCTCTGCCATACCGGCAAAGGTAATCTCAGATGCCACTTTTTTGACCTCTGCCAGCGACAGGGAAATATCCCCGAAAGCCTTTTTTGCAACATTCGCACATTCCTCCTGGAACATCAATGCAAACTGTTCTGCAGAAACTTCGGAATCATTCATAGCCTGTGCCAAAGCCTCGTTTTTGAAAGTGACATCCTCGATTGATAACCCTGTAGCCTCAAAGACTTTTTGCGCCTTTTCAGCCTCTTTCTGCATTTCCTCTACATTTTCCTGGTATTCCTCCTTAACCTTGTTTCCCTTGATCCACCCGGCAATACCGCCAACACCGGCACCGACTAAAGCGCCGACTGCTGTACCTATGCCTGGGATGATTGAACCTATCGCCGCACCAGCTGCGGCTCCTGCCGCTACACCGCCTGCTTTCCATGCCGCCGACTCTCCATAGGCTTTTGACTCTTCCTTGTTGTCGGATTTGATTGCCTTGTATGCGTCCAGCGCACTGCTTACCAGCGTTGCTCCTGCGGCGATTGCGCCACCGCCAGCCGCCATTCCTGTTGCACTCAGAGCAGCGGCGCTCATAGATGCACCGCCCGCCAGGTTTCCAGCTCCCAGGTTGATTGCCAATAAGCCGGATTTTCCCAACAGCCCGGTACCGGCTGCTGCTGAACCCAGGAACGAACCCATTAGGGATGTGCCAGTCGCCGCATTTGTACCGAACAATCCTTTGCCGATGCTTGCCGCCCCTCTTCCCATACTGATGAACGGCGTTGCAATTTTACTGAGCATAACCGCAGAAAAGATTGAGGACAAATCCGGAGCCTCTCCGCCCGGCAATAGCTTACCGGCATTGGAGAGCAGATTGCTGAATCCCTGCCACAACTTTTCCGACACCGCTTCAAAATCAAAGCCCTCTGAAAAGCCTTTTGCAAAGGATGCGCCAATACTTACTCCTTCGTCCAGGGTTTCCCCTATGTCAATTCCCAGCATGGCCATGACGCCGACTTTCAAGCCGGTACCGATTCCTGCCCCGATGTCCTGTGCAAAATCCGCAAACTTCGCCTTTCCCGTACTGTTCCACCATTCCGAAAACGGCTCTGCAATAAATTCATCCCAAGCTATCTTGACCTTTCCAAAGAAATCTGCATCCTGCCATTCTTTTGTGTCAGCAATCGCGTTGAATTTTCTCTGCATCCGGTCAATTTTAGTGTCGAGCCAATCCATAAATTCATCCAATCCCTGCTCAACTGCAGGCATCTGTGCGGTAAGCCAGTCTGCCAGACCTCTCACATACGGAGACAGCCTCTCGCCAAAGGATATTTTTACCCCGTCAACCGCACTCTGCAGCAGAGTAATGGAACCCTGCAGATTATCCAGCATTGTTTCAGACATATTTGCCGCTGCGCCATCTGCGTTATTGATTGCATCAGCCAGCTTGTTATAGTCCTCTTCGGATGCGTTCAGGATCGCCAGCAATCCTTTTTGTGCCTGTGTGCCTGCGATTGTATTCGCAAGCTGAGATTTCTGCTCTGCTGTCATATTGGCAGTAGCACTTCTCAATTCTCCCATCACATCCGACAGATCCCTTGCATTTCCCTCGGATGTAAAAAACTCAATCCCCAAATCAGACATCGCATCCGCCGCACCGTTGGTATTGGTGGAAAGCCTGGTAAAGATTGAGTTCAAAGATGTACCCGCCATAGTCGCCTTGATACCCGTATTTGCCATGAGGCCGGTCATTAAGGCCACATCCTCTATGGAGTAACCGAGTGCTCCCGCCATAGAACCGGCATATTTGAAAGTTTCACCCATTCCGGAAACTGTTGTATTCGCATTTGATGCTGCCGCCGCCAGCACATCAGAAAATCTGCCTGCATCCGATGCTTTCATGTTAAACGCCGTTAAAGCATCCGTGACAATATCGGAAGTAGTCGCCAGGTCCTCTCCAGAGGCGGCTGCAAGACTGAGTATGCCCTCTATGCCACTCAGCATATCTTCTGTTTTCCACCCGGCCATAGCCATATAATTGAATGCCTCTGCGGATTCCTCCGCCGTAAACTTCGTTGTGGCGCCCATTTCTTTTGCCTTATTCGTAAGTTTTGTTACTTCCGAACCGGTGGTGCCGCTTATGGCCTGCACCTGTGACATAGCAGCCTCAAAGTCCATATAGGTGTCTATCGTATCTTTCAAACCTATACTGACTCCGAGGACTGCCCCCACTTGAAAGACTGGGTTTTTCAACAGGTTTATGATTCCCCTCACGGGCGAAGTGATAAGGTCAACGGCCCGCATTGTAACGCTCCATGTTTTCCCGGCAAAACTTCTGATACCGTTTCCGAGTGTGGATAAAAACGGCGTAATCCTGTCTTTCGCCTCCAGCATAATCTCATATTTCTCTTTCGCCCAGCTCGCCAGGCTTTTTTCTGTTTTCTGAGCCTGCCTGTCAAACTGCGTCACTGTGGAATTGGCTTTTTTTGCCGCACCATTGGCGCTCTCTGCCGCTTTTTCCATGCGCTCAAAGTTCCTTGTGACATTGCTAAGCTCAGGATCGGTGTTATCTATCGTCTCAATCGGTATCTCAATTCTGACCGTCTCCGCCATTCTCGTCCCCTCCTTTCGTCCGTGATTCCAGGGTAATTCTCATAGAGGCAAGCATAAATGCCTGTACTCCCTTTGGTTTCTGGTAAAATTCATCCGGGGTAATGCCTGTTGTCTGGAAAATATGATGCAACAGGCAAGCCTTTCCCCCGGCGCTGATTAGTTTTTTGCCACTTCCTCCAGATTGTTGGATTCATAGCCGCTGAGCTTGTCGATTGCCTCCAGGATTCTGTCCTTTTCACCGGCTTTCAGCGAATACTCGATCACGTCCAGGCCATTCATGATACGGTCTTTCTTCGCATTGAGGGCGCTCCATACCTTGCGGTTATCCCATAATTTCTCTTTGTCCTCGTCAACCGTTGCCGCATAGATGATCTCCGACTGATACTTGACTCTGTTGGTGTCCTCCGGCATCTTCATGCCGAGCTGCTTATTGCGCACATATTTGGTGTGCTTTTTACGGCACTTCTCGTATTCCTCAGAACTGAGTGGCCGGATGTTAAATGCGAAATACAGGCGTCCTTCCCGGATGATCTCGATACGCTGCGTTTCCTCGGATGCAAACTCTGCCGCGTCAATAAGTCCCTGGATGAAATCCTCTTCATTCGCCCGGATCAGCGCCCTGGTATCTTCCTCACTGGTCTCATACTCCTTTACCGCCTGCTGTGCAATCACCTGCGTTTCCTCTTTTACTGCATTGCCCTCTCCTACGGTCACGCCTCTTGTAAAATCTTTTGACATCTGCTTTTCCTCCTATTTCTGCATAATGAAAGAGGGCGGCTCCACGCCGCCCTCCAATGTGCTGATACTTAATCCCTGTCAATGCTGAGCGACGACTGCAACTTAGGTGCCCGATTGACAAAGAAATTCCAGTTGCGCTTGATTACATCGCCCACGGACACATTCTGAATATCCACCTGTCCTGAAGGGATGCAGTCACGATAAATCACACGCTCTTCGGAGCCGTTCCTGCCGAGCAATGATCCCTGGAAATCCCACACAGGCATAACCTGCGTTTCCAGAGCTTTCATCAGCTCTACGATAAATTCATCATCCTCCACCACAATCTGCGACATGGTAAGGTTGACAGCAAAGGTGTTCGCCGTCTCATGTTCCTGGGCATCGCCCAAAACGCTGTACTTGGCATTGTTCCAGCTGACATTTGATGTAAACTGCTCCACCGTTGCCAGCAGAACACCGTCCTTGCTGTAAAACGCCCCATCCTTGCCCGTTCTTGCGTGTCTGGAATCGCCTGCTGCTCTTTCATTTCTCATGGCCTATACCTCCTATTCTTCGTTAGTGCTGAACCGGAACAGGAATGTCAGATAGATATGCTCCATCGAATCCTTGTCGATCACATCAATATCGAACCATGCGCTGTCTCCGTCTGCCTTGTATGCGCTGCTTTCCGTCACTGCACACGCTATCAGCTTGCCTTCCTCGCGCATGGAATCGCCTACACCCTGTATCTGGCTGATAACAGTTGCTCTTCCGTTGTTGTCGTTGTCAACCTTGCCGACCAGATCATCCGTAGTGGTATTGATGCGCCTTATCAACTCAAAGCGAGTCTTTACCCTCCTGATTTTCTTCCAGCCGTCGTCCTGGTTGTTTGCCGGGGTAATAAGCGTATTGATTGCATTGTCAATCCACACCTGCTTTGCCTTGTTGTAGCTCAGCACGATACATCCCCTCTTCTCAGCAGAAATCATATCCGTGTTCGTGAGTTTCTCCAGAATCTCGGTAAACCCGCTGATTACGGTATGCGTGAGGGAGGAATTTGCCGCCACCGCCCCGATCATCCCGGCAATGCGAGCCGCTGTCTGGTACCCGTCAATGGCTGTTCCCTGTTCGTCCACCCATGCGTTCAGCACATAATTCATCTTCTCGTCATTGAAAGCCGCTGCGTGCTTGATCCTCGTCTCCAGCTCCACCGTATGCTTTTCCGCCACAACCGCCTGTGCAAGAGAACCCGCATCAAAGATACGGTTCACAAACGACTGCAGGAGCAGGTGGATTTCCGTATCTTCTGTATCGAGGCAAATTGTATTGAACTCATACGGCTCTACCTGCGCAAAAGCGTTGGAGTAATCGCCCGTCGTGGTCTGCGGATTCGTACCCTTTGTAAACGCACTCTGAGAAACGATTGCCAGCAGGGCGCTCTCCTTGTCCGGTTTCAACTCTGCCTTGAAATTTTTGGAGGATGCCAGGGCATCAACCAGGGCCTTTGCCTCTCCTTCACCGGACACAAACTCAACCTTTTCAAATTCCGTTGTTCCGGTATAGAAAATACACTCCTTCAGTGTGGAATCCGAAAGTTTCTCACGCACCGTAACCGTGAAATCCTTGTCTCCCGGATATTTCGCCGTAATACTGAGGGCATCTTCCTTTGCCGTGTCCTTCAGGGCGATGGTTCCCTGTGTTCCTCCATTTCCTACACGGCAGGCAATGATTGTCTTTGCCCCTCCCGCAATGGCCTCTCTGATTGCATCTGTTGTGAGTCCGGTTCCAAATGTCTGCTCGTAGCCATCCTCGGCGCTCAACTCTACTGCTGTATTCAGCGGCCCAAAGTCTGCCTTAAAGATAACAGCCGTTACTCCGTTCATAATACCAGCGGCGGCGTTCCCGCCTTTTTTCTGGATATTGAAATAGGAGCCAGGGCGTACCTTTGTTTCTCCTAAGATAAATGTACCTGCCATCCTTACTTAACCTCCCTCTTCAAGAATTTTCCCACGATCTCCTTCGCCTCCGTAACCGTACATTCCGTTTTTCCGGCAGCTTTCAATGCCGCCGCAACACACTCCTGCCTGGTTCCAAAGACTTTCTTCGCATTGGCCGCCAGCTCACTTGCCGGATAGACGGATTCCTGCAAAGTTTTCTGTTCTTTCTTCGTGGCCTGTTCCTGCGCTACTTCCGCCTTTGTTTCAGCGGTTTCGGCAGTTCCGACCACCTTTGATGTCTCTTTTGCCATTGTGTACCTCCTTATTTGTACTTGACATGGGCCGCTGTCAGTGAATGAGGCTTTGCCCTATACCTCAACAACCCATAATGACCTGTTACAAAAATCTGGCCGTCTTTCAGATAGTCAGATTTATAATTCGCCTGCAGGCGTTTGATGAACATGGGCGAGTGGTCCAGCATGATAATCTCTCCGTCCAGTGACATACGGTTTGCAATCGCAGCAGCCATTTTGAGCCTTGTTTCACTCTCAGGGCATAAAATATGGACGGCTATTCTGCCATCCATCCATGCGACTGTATTCGTTTCCTCGGACTTATCTGCTGATACCAGGCGGCAGTATATCACCGGCCTTTCTCCTGTCGCCTCCGTGATTTCCTCCATCCTGTCATATCCCATAATCATACATTCCGGGTACAGTTCCTTTATGTATTTATTCGCTGCCATAACCGGGTCTGGATCAGATGTCTCCTGCGATGGATATTCCAGGATGTCAAACCGTACTTCACTTCCGATTGTGACGTTCCCTTTCTTCTCGTCTATGGTAAATGCGTCTGTCCTCGCCCACGCAAAGCAGTATGGAGTTCCTCCCTCCGGCTTTAATATCACATCCCGCAGACAATCTCTCACCAGCGGCTCAATCGCCTCCGGCGTAATCTCGGTAGTGTTCTGGCACAGCAGCGATACCGACAGGGTACCGGCGCTATGCCTTTCTTCATTCGCCTGCATATCAAAATTGTAAATTACTTCCGGGTACTGCGTATTTCCTCCCCACCCTTCCTGGCTTTCGTCCGGGGGTTCCGGACTGAAAACAGCAGGCGCACCATTGAACAACGCAAGGTGCTTAACAAGGTTCTCCGAGCTGATGAACCTCTTATGAATCAATTCCTCCAGGATCACCGCCATCAACTCCTTCCCCTTCCCGCTGCTCTCCGTCTGTCTTTATGTTGTACTCCTGTATATCTGTCATATCAGAGGACCAGCGGATTTCCCACTGCCCCTCTGCCGCCTCAGACACAGGTATGATGAAATGATTCGTTACATTGCCGATTCCGGGATAATACTGAACAATCAGCTGATCCTCTGTTGCTGCTGTCACAAATCCAGCCTTTCCCTCGCTCCATGTGGAATGTCTGCCCCAGAGCAGGTGTCCGCGCTCAATCTGTGACATATCAAAGGCAACTCTCGGCTTTTCTATCACAAGTGACATATCCTACCTCCTATGTGTAAGGCTCGCTATAAATCTTCTGGATTTCCGGCGTGGCCTCTTCTTTAATCTTCTCCACAAACGGTCTTGCCGCCATTTTGGATGTTCCATTTTCCAGGTGGCCGGCATAAGACTCCTGGCTTTCCAGTTCTGCCACGATAGCAACCCCTCCACTGGAGGCATTTTCGCTTTTTACCTGTCCGTTCCAGTGCATACGAAGATTCCCTGTACGTCTTGCCGGTGGCTCTCCTGGAGCCGATGCGGTATAAGTCGCTTTCGTGTATGGTTTTCGGTAAACCCGGCCACTACGCTGCCCCTTCAGTACCTCCAGTTCTGCGTTCCTTATGGCATTTACTGCCCGGACGCCCCTAGAAACCACCTTGCGGTTGATGTTCGTTACCTGCTCTTTCACAGTTGCCCGGATAGCGCTGCCAGCACTACCGGCTTTTCCATCCACCCATAGTTTCATTTTGCATCCCGCCTTTCCTCAGCATAATATATCGTTGAAATGCCGAGGGTTCCTGCATCGTCAATATCAACGATATAGAATACACGGCTACCAAGCACCAGCTTGTCGGTTCGCTTTGCCATCGGACTTCCTGCCTGCACAATCGTATGGGTAACAACATGATCCTTTTGGCTGTGGTTTGTCCTGTCCTCGTCAGACGCCTCCGCAAGACACCCTTTCAATGTCTTTGTTCCATCGCCACTGTGGCTGTTCGCCACCCGCCCTGTGCTTGTCACTACCTGCTTATTGCTCTCAATGATGAACTCTTTGAACAGGTTTCCCGGTCTTACATACATCATCCTCGTATTTATCATCTGCCACCCGTCCTTTCATTCCTCTGCATACCGGTATAAAAATATGGCGGCTTATTCTGCGATGCGTTTCTGAATTGAGGTATGCTGCAGGATTCAGCAGATACCTCTTTTTTCAGCTTTTCGTAATCTTCCCGCCACAGCTTTGCCCTTTCCTGCAATTCCAATGTCAGCGGGCCGGTTTTCGTGTTGACCTCATAAGCAAAGCGCCTACACAAGCTCTCCAGCAACATGAGCTTTGCCCTTTTCCATGATTTCGGATAGGTGTCGATTGCCGCCTGGATTTCCTCGTCAGTAAGCGCCGTTGTATCAGAGAGTCCATCCACCATTACATCGCCCAGCTCAAACCTCATACGATCCTTTCCAGGTTCTTTGACATTTGCCGGATTATATGTGTATGCGCCTTTCGCCATTAGGTATCAGCCCCCTCCGTATTGGTTCCTGTGGTTGCGTTACCGCCTGTGGATTCGTTTGTACTGCCGGAAGTGGAGAATATGTTATCTGCCTGCTTTTTGGCGGCATCCTTGATTGTTTTACGGGTGTCTGCCGCATGGAGAAGTATCAGAACATTCTCTGATTTTACCCCGGCGATTGCCTCAGCTCCCTCCGTGGCGTTCATCTGTATAATGCCAAATACCTGCTGAATTTCCTCCGGAGTTGCCGGAACTGCGGTCTGCTGTTCATCAGACTCTCCTTTGACGGAAATCAGAATCGTACCATCGTATGCCCCAGGCTCCGTTTCCTTCAATTCCGCCACATACGCCTGCATCTCTGCAAGCTGATCCTCCTTTTTCTTCTCTGCCTCTTCCACCGCCTCGGCAATCATTTTTTCGACCTGTTCCTGCGTGAAAAGGGAACCGGACTGTGCGCCCGATCCTCCCTCGCTGTCATTCACGATGGTAATTACACCGTACTCTTCCTGCCGTTTTGCGTCTGCCACAAGATTTCCCGGTATTTCATCACCGATGAAGAACTGCCTCCCGCCAAAACTGCAGGGCTTTTTTGCAATCAATCTCATAGTACGCCCTCCTTACACGGCATCAGCAAAGAACATAGCCAGATCATCTGCTGTCTTTTTCATATCAGCAGCCATAAGGCCCTCAATAAACTCGGAATGTGTGCCGTTCTCTCCCGGATAGCTCAGAACCGGCATGATATTGCCGTTCCCCAGCATATCCCAGGTAAAGATATAACCTGCTGAAGGCTCGTCAATGGACGGAGTATCTGTCGCATAGGCCAGCAAGAAAGCATTCGGGTCGCCAATGTACTCCATCTTTGCCGCCTGCCCCAGCTGCGCTTTATTCATAATGGACCTCTGCACCGTAATCCGGTCAATCTCAAAAAGCTGTGCCAGCACATTCAGCGTGACGGATGCAGGATTCGCCGTAGAGCCGCCGTATTTTACCCTTTCCAGGATCGCCGGATGTCTCTTCAATGCGTTAAACACATTGACGCCCAGCGCCAGCCTGTTCGGCATACGTCCTGTGGTCTCTTCCATCTCTGTTTTCTTTTCGTCCACAAAGGACACCGGATCGGAATTTGCATTGCTGAACTTTATAAACTGGCCCGATGCAACCGTTGTGGAATCAACGCCGGTAAACTCCTGGCCCCATACGCCTTTTTTGAAGAACTGACGGGCAAACCATGCGTCCTGGTGGATATTCGCCTGTCCGGCCATCGTCTTTGTCCTCTGCTGTTTCGGGTCTGCTGTCCTCGGCCCCATCCTACGGTTGAGGTCTGTCTGCCTGATCTGGTCGATACCCATAATCATCTGGTCCACTACGCAGGCATAAGTCTCCGTATGCTCGGAAAGCACTGCCGGATCAACTTTGCCGTATGCCGGCTTTCTCTGCCAGTTGTCACGCAGCAAATCCTCCTTGTCGAAAATATAATAATTGTCAGAGGACAGCGAAACCGGGCAAATCGGGAAAATCGTCTTTGCAAAGCTCCTTGCGTCACTCTGGTAGTATGCCAGCGCCATATTGGAGAGCGCCGTATGCGGTCTGAAAGCACCCTTCGCAATATCTGCCTGGATGCTTGCTGCTGTTCTTTTAGCCATTATTCTTTACCTCCTTTAAGCCTTCTGATACTTCGTAATCTGCACTCTGCAGTATTCATCTTTTGCAACCGCCGAAAGTGCGATACCCACCACATAGTTGCCGGACTCTGCCGTAACGGCCAGGCCGTTGGATGCCGTGACTTCCTTCCCTTTTGCAATTTCGCCACCGGCCAGAATATAGCCGATGTCCTTGATCTGGATGTCAACATCATCACCGGTATTCACTTTGCCGGATTCCACGCCGGAAATGTCATTGACTCCGGACTCAATCAGTGCAATTCCCACCGGGACTACGGAACCGTCCGCCGCCAGGACAACATTGCCATCCCCATCGTATGCCATGATCCGGTTCCTTACATCCGCAATCTCCGCTCCGGCCTGCTCCACGATAGTCACGCTCTGGTTAATCTGTACTCCGTTGAAATTTCTGTTTGCCACTTTCTTATCCTCCTTCCTTAGAATCCTGCCTCGGCCTCATATTCAGCCATCAGCTCCGGATTGTCCTCCCATGCCTTTGCCATTGCTGAGGCATAATCCAGGGAAGAATCCTTCTCCATATACCCTTTTGCAATAGCCTCAACCTTTGCCTCTGCCGCTCCGACTGCACCGGAACCATGACCGGACTTGCCGATCTCAGAAAAAGCACCGGACTTTTCAACCGTGGCTACCGCCTGGTCCAGCACGGCAATCATATCGTTGTAAGCTGTGCCGCCCGCCGCTCTGAGGCTCTTGAACAGAGGAACCAGCTCTGCCTCGGTCTTGCCGATGATTTCATATCTCTTTGCCACTTCGGTAAGTTCCCTGGCCTCTGCATCCTCACGGAATTTCTTTAAGCTCTCCAGTTCCGCTTTCACTGCCGGGTGCAGGCCCTTATAGATATTGTCCTGCCCGTCCTCCTGTCCTGCAGGTGTTTCCTGGGGCTTTTCCGGTGCGGACTTCGTTACCGTCTGCTCTGCAGGAGCCGGTGCCTGCTCTGCGGGAGCTGTCGCTGTGTTGCCGCTGCCGGAGTCGCCTCCTTCCTCCACGCCACAGCGCTTTTCGATGCTTTCCATGAAAGCTCTCTCCGCATCTGTCAACTTGCTCTTGTCAATCTTCATTCCCATTTCCTCTTCGTCTCCTTTCGGGTTTTCATTATTGTTTGGTCCATTTTCCTCGGATTTCTCCTTTTTGGTATCTTTGCAGGCTTTTTCGATTGTTTCATTCAGCCTTTCCACCGCCGATTTCATAATCTCCAGTTCTGCCTCCGATACCTCTTCATTTTTCCTGACAATGCTGGCCGACTTGCCGCTGGACCACTCCTTGATTGACTCCTGTACTACCGCATAAAACTCGTCAAGGCTTTCCTGCATTGCCGTTGCTGTGCCGGTGCTATCCAGCTCTTCATCATTCAGAATCGAGCAGAGGGAAGATTGCAGGGCATAACAGGTATCCCACATTTCATCAGCGATCTTATAGTTCTTTACTTCGTTGATTTTCTCATTGAAACTCAGCGAGTCGCCTTTCTGTATTTCATCTATTGCGCTGTCGATTTCCTCCTGGTTCATACCCGCCGCTTTCCCGATAAAGCCAAACAGCCTTTTTAGTATGCTGCCGGTACCTTTTTTGTGATCCTCTTCTGCGGTCTGCGTTTCCCCGTCTTTCCGCTTTAACATTCTGATGTGAGCATCCGGATTCGCACCTTCGTCCACAAAATCCACTTTCCGGATTTTGAGGTTTTTCAGTTTTGTTGCCACTTTGCTGCCTCCTTTCCGTAGATTTATAAAACAAATGGCACCCGTTTCCGGATACCGCTTGATTTATCAAAAAATATGTGCTACCTACGCCCTTTTTACGGTTCCATAGGTAGGATTATTAGGTTGGAGCTGCTGAAAAACGCAATACACCCCGTTTTTACAGGCTGTTTTCGTCCTCCACCTTTACCCTCTCGGCCTCTCCCTCAATGGAGAACATCTGGTAGGTTCCGTCCTTGACCTTTTCCCAGACGTCTTTATCCAGGACCTTGAAACCAATCCACCAGCCGATAGGAAGTGTGCCTGCCGGTATTCCCATAGCCCGCATTTTTTCCTCAGTGAATACCACACTCTCAATCAGAACAGCGGCTCCGCCTCTTTCGTGCATTTCCCCGCCCTCACGGTACAGCAGCACAAACTCATAGGCTGCATTTTCCAGATCCTCCGGCTCAACAATATCCTTTTGCCAGTCCTCGATCACTTCCCCATCTACACGCATAGAAACACTCGCCCATCCAAAGGCAAGCATCTTTTCATCGTCAGACTTCATAACCTTAAACCGGCCTTTCAAAACTCCCTCCGGTTCTTCCGGATTGGTTCCGACAGACTTTTCGATATAGTCCGAAAATTTTTTCATCCTCTCAATCACTTCCTTCCCATAGGTGGATATTCCTCAATGTACTCAATCGCACACGCACACCTGGGATGCGCTGGCGGTAACATATGCTGCCCTCTGAACAGCGACCTGCCACCGATATTGAAATCCGAATCCATTCCAACCTCTGCACCCTCCAGTGACGCACACAATTCGCATACTGCATCATCACCAGATGTACTCCACCTTTTTTTCATGATTCCCAGGTATCCTTCTGCCTGGGCCTGCCTTATTCCCTCGTCAGCGCCCCGATTGTATGCAAAGGCGCTTTCTGTCTGAGCAATCGTCATAGCTCTTTGCCGGTGTTTCCTCTCTGCATACTTCTGCGTAGCGTCAAGTGCCTTTTTCCGTATGTTTTCCGGTTTCATCCGGGGATGCTCTTTTTTCAGTGTCGCCACGATATTGTCATAAAACCTCGTAGTTGCTTTTGCATCACCCTCTGTCAATCCAATGCAGGGACGGATCAGCCTGGAGAGTTCATCTACCGTGTGGCCGTCACGCATTTTCTTTGTCACAAGTGCCGCAATGGCATCTTTCTGCTCCTGAGTGCAGACTGTTACAAACTCTGCACCGCGCTCGCTGAGCCAGTTCAATATTCCAGGAGCCTGCGTATTAAATTCAAATGCAAGGCCGTCAAGAATAGGCTGCCCTGCCGATCCGGCTGTGATTGCATCCGTCCATAGATTGCTGAGCCGGTTCGCCACCAGCACGGAATAATCCTGCGTCCAAAGCTGAATCGTTTCCTGGCTGATTGCGCCGTCTATGACCGCCTGCCGCAACTCCTGGTATGTAATCGCATTTTGCTGATCTTCCCAAAAGCCGCACAGGATTTCTACCGGCTCCCCGGTAACAGCATCACTCTCCAGATATTCTTCAAGCCTGCGGAGAACTTCCTTGCCATTCTTAGTCTTTACTTTCCTAACCCTTTTCGGAGCAATTATCCGGAATCCCATGCGTCACACTCCCTCCCCAGCCGTTTTTTTGCCTCTTTTGCCTTATCGTCCGGGATTTCTTCACCGTCCTCGTTTGGCTCGGTGCCTGCGGCTGTTTCCGGCTCTGGCGGCTGGTTCTGCTCCTGCTGATCCTGCCTTGTCCGGTCAAGCTCCCTGGTGTCGGAGGTTCTTTCCGGAAGATGCCCTACCTGCCGGATATAATCCTCCAGCCCATCATCCGGTACCAGAACGCCTATGCCTGTCATATCCTTGATAAAGGTCGCTACCTTTGTGATGTCGGCATCCTCAATATCCCCATGCGTCATTTTAGGGTACTCTGTAATACCGACGAAATGCTTTCCGTTTATGTCAATCAGTGACGGTATGCCCTGGCTATTGAATGTCTCGCAGATAATATCCAGAAACGCTCCTATGGCAACGGCAAACAGCTCCGTCTTGTCGGAACTAAGCGCCCAGCTGCCCGTCTTATCATGCCCCAGGAAAATAAAATCCGCTAATACCGTCATTGCAATTCTGGTATCGTAGCGGTTTATGATGGCATTTGTATCAAACTGCCTGGTACCTCCGGAACTGAGCAATTCCAGCTTGTATCCTCCCGGAAGAACTACTCCCTCCATTTCATCACGGCGGATGTTCTTAACCATCCTTTCCAGTCCGGCCACAATATCTTTATTCTGCGGAATATTTTCATCCCACAAATCCACATCTTCCGGACCGTAAATTACCGGAAGTCCGGCCAAATCCCTCTCAATGCCGATGCCCTCAATCTCCTGGATTCTCCGCTTGAAATACCAGGATCGGTAAGCATTTCTCAGGATACTCCTGCCCTCCGGATTGTTCTTGCGGCTTTTGGTCCGGAACAACAGCGCTTTTTCGATAGGAATTGTAAAAGTGCCAAAATCCGGGGGTGGCATCTGTGTCATTCCCAGCAGATTATCCTCGTTGTCATACTCCCACTCGTACAGCGTCTCCTGCGCCCTGATCGGCAGTTTCTTCCATCCAATCAGACCGTCATTGAATTTGCTCTTTGTCCGTGAATCCTTTGTGTTTCCCATGCGCCGCTTATACACAATCTCGTGAAAACTCCATCCATAAGTGAGGAAAGACAGGATTTCGGAAATGGTGTCAATCCATGTGTCCTGCATATCATTCATACAGCTTTCCACGAACTCTGCCGCCTCCTTATCCTTTGCGGTGTCTCCGCCAGGCTCCACATTCCAGTCGCATTGCCGGACCAGCATTTCTATCGCAAATAGGATCGCTCCCACTATATCATCATTCTCCGACATTTCCCGGTAGACTTCTATTCCTTTTTTCCCTCTCAGTTCATGCAGGAACTCTTCGTAGATGGTTCCGCCATACCGCCGCTGTCCTATGCGTCCAATTTCTTTACTGTTAGCCACTTGTTCTCACCTCACCTTCTCCAATAACTGCTCTTTCCTAAGCTGCTGTCTGCAGGCGGAGCCGAATATGTCCCGCCATTTTCTATCTCGCTGAAGGCGGAGCTGCTTGCATCCACCATATCCTTAAATTTTGACTGGGGAAAATTCTCCATCTGATTGAAGTACATTTCATTCCAGTCTGCAATCAGCACATCCACATTTCCCTTATCCATCCCTTCCAGGCCGAGCCATTGTGCCGATAGCGGCTCTGCCCTTGTGACCTTATCTCCAGATTCCGGCACTATCTTCACCGTAAAACCAGAGAGGAATTTCAAGAAACTCTGTGCCTGGTCTTTTCCTGCCTGGCCGGGGTCCTGCGGAAGTCGTGTAACCACTCTCCCATGCTTTGCCCTGTCCGTTATGCAGGTCATTTTGATTAACTCCCTTACCTCTGCGGAGTCGCTGCGCCGGTTTATGACATCAGCTATGATGTACCGGCCATTCTTTCGCTTGCCAATCAATACGCCCGCCGTATATGCAGGATCGCCGTCCTCGTCCTCTGAGGTTGCCGCCAAATCCCATCCTCTCGCCCACAGGATCACATCCGTAGGCAGAGTCTCCAGCATATTGACCTTTGTTCTCTTGAACATCAAGCCTGCTGCTGCCTTTATCTTCCAGTTACCATATAGCAGACGCTCCCTTTCCACAAGCGCCAGGGCCATGAGGTTTGCCATGTAGCCGGGATCATTTTTCATCAGAATCTTGTTGTCCTGCAGAGTGCTGGCTATAAACGTGACGCTCTTTGCCATAATCACGGCTTTCTCATAATCCATGCCGTTCTCTATCGCCGCATCAATGGCCTCCTGTCTGGTATCAAACCAATAGATTACCTCATTCAACCGCACCATCCAGCGTATTTTTCCGGACCTTTCTGGAATCGGATATCCGGTATCTTGATCTATCCACCACTTTATGAACTCCGCAACCCATGAATCTGCGTCCGGATTGCAGGTTGCCCTTACATACGGAGCCACACCGGAATCCGTCCTGTTTCGGGAGAGCATATAGAAAAACTGATACTCACTGAAATGCGTCAGCTCGTCAAATCCTATCATTGTTACCTGGGAGCCTTGCCATGACAGGCAATCTTCATCACTCCCCAAGTGCGCGAAATTGACCGATGCGCCGCTTTTGAAAGTCCAGTGTAGTTTTGGTGTCTTTAACGGATAACAACCTTGCACATAGCTGTAAATCTTTTTACTGCTATCCCACAATCCCCCTGGGGATGTCACCTGCGTATAATCCCTACGGAAGATAACGGAATTGAAATCTTTGTTACCCATGTGCCGGAGAGGCTCCAAAAGCAGGCCGAATGTTTTTCCCCCGCCCGCTGCGCCGCCATAAATACAGATGTCTGCAGGTGTAGCAAGAAACCTTTCCTGCGGACCTTTCTGCGGTGCCAATATGATTTTCTCCCTCATGTATCATCCCTCCCATTGTCCGGAAGGTAAATCTGGACCTCTGTATCATTGCTGTCGCCGCCCTGGATATAATCCTGCGGCCTATCCTGCCAGCGTTCTCTCTGCCTGTTTTTGAGCCAGAAACACTGAGCTGCCACATCCGGGGGAACGTGTTTCTTTGTCGTCTCAACCCTTACCGGCTTTACATTTCCATCCGCATCAACCTCGACAATCTTCTTTTCCTCGGTGTAATCGTAGCCGGTAGCCCTCTTGTACAGGCTCCTTATGACTTTGGCATCCGATACGGCTTTCCCTTCTGCCAGTGCCTTACCAAATGATTCATGCTCTTTGGCCCAGCGGATAATTGTTCGTTTCGAGACACCTATTGCATCGGCAATCTCTTCGTTGGTGGCACCCATTGCGGCCATAGACCACGCCCAATCATCGTGGTATAGGGCATTGTACTTCGGCTGTGCCGCCATACAGAATATTACCTCCCGCTGAGATAATCAGCACAAAGGTACTCAATAAGCTGCCACCTGTTTTTGCTCGTTACAGTACCCTCTTTCTCTGCCTTTTTGATGGCCTGCTGTATTACTTTTGCAGACTCTCCGGGAATTGCATTGCTACCGAACAGTTTTGCCAGATAGGTCCATTCCTCTTCCTCGTTAAAACCGACTTCATCCATTTTCTCGTTGGCGCTCTGAATCATTGAATGAATGGCGGCGCCAACATTCCGGATGTCCGTAAACTTCTGGTACCGGCTGAGGGTTTCCACAAATCCCTTGCACTGTTCGTATGACGCCACTCCGATAATCTCCGATGCAGTAGTTTCCAGGCTCTTTATCAGAGCATCCATATCCTTTACCTGGTGTGGCAGAAATGAAAATGTCACATTCTTAAAATCAAACTGGATGGCAGGCGACAGCATTTTATCGTATGCCTCCAGCGGTTCCTCCATGATGTCCTTTCCGACAAAGCTCTCGATCATATCATCCACGTCTGTAATCATCTTTACGATTTCCCGCAGCGTGCTGTCATCGTCAAACCCGGAGATTGCATTATGGGCCAGCTGCTTTGCCGCTATCTGGCTCCGGGAGAGTCCGGACACATCCACAATCACGACAATCTCTTTTAACCCCGCCGCCCTTGCGCTCTTAATCCGGTGATGCCCCGATACAATCTCCAGCTTTCCGTCTTTCAGAACCAAAAAAGGCAGGCTCTCCAACTGCCCTCTCTTTAAGATATTGGCTGTCAGCTGATCCTGCATTTCATTCTTCATCACCCTGGCGTTGATGTCCTGCTCCTTGACCTTATCAATCTGGACTTTCGCAATCACCAGGCCGGAACCCATATCATAAATTACTGAGCATCCTTCGACCTGGATGCTTTCGCTTTGCTCGTTTGCCACTGTTTTTCCCTCCTTAGCCATTCGATCAATGTCTGCTGTTCTGATCTGCTCTCAACCAGCTCAGCCTCATACGTCAGCTTGTAACCGTTCTGCTTATCCTCTGCCCGGTTCGCCAATTTCATGATTCCCCGGACCTCTTTATTCTCCGGATACCTGGTAAGCATTGCGGTACGCATTTTCACAACCTTTTCCTGTTCGATATTATCCAGGAGAGTATCTACAAACGCCCGGTTCTGTGCAAGCATATAGCAGAGCCGCCCTAACCGGTACTTCTCATGCGGTACTTTCATCACATACCAGACAAAAACGGAATCTGCGGCCATCTTCGATATGCCGAACACTCCGGCCACATATCCATCTATCAGCAATGCCCTGTTGTAGGTGGCTGAGGAACCCACGAAATTATGCGTCCATAGGACACGGTAATACTGGGCCTGTGCCGCCTTAATCGGAATCACCTGCACTTTGCTGTCCTCTTTGATTTCATAATCCCTCGGCAGCATACTGCAGTCCAGCGGCTCCAGCTTGCTTTCTGAAGGACGCTTAATCTTCTTTCCATTGGCAAGGGCTGTCGCCTCTTCCTCCCGGTTCGTTGTGATGTAGGCGTTCAAATCTGCCCTTGTGCCAGACCGGGCATATATCGTATATCCTACCGCCTCGCCTACCCTCTTTTCCTGGTAACAGAGGACCAGCGCCTTTGCCCCCATGCACATATCGTAGAACTGCTGGTGTCCTGTCTCCGGATCGAACAGCTGATACTCCGGCTCTTTCCATGTCATTTTCCCCTGGGTATCGTAAAACTTCTCATAGCCGGAGAAATAAGTTGGCGGATTTGCAATAACCAGAGCATGGGGATCGTCCAGTACCTCTTTCAGATGTTCCCACATATCCAGCGGCCTATAACTCATGCCATGCAGGAGATTCCGCACGACCTCAATCTGCCGGTTGATGCTCTCTATGTGTTCCTGCCGTCTCAGCCGCAGGTCCGTAAGCATCTGGTAGAAATAATCATTGCCTGCGTTCTTTGATGTTCTGAGGTACAGCTGTGCGTACAATGCCGTTGCTGGGTCAAGCAGCTCCGAATCCTCAAAGCCTTGTGCATGAATTTCCAGAGGCTCTAATGACTGGCCTGTGATGGCATACCCAAGTACCGTAGACATCATATTCACATCGCTGGTTTCGATCTGCCCCGGCTTGAACCCATTCTGCACCGCCAGATTTGCCATAGCAAATGTACCCGCACAAGGCTCTACGAACCTGGTATATCCGGATTGCGCCGCCGTTTCAATCAGCTTTACGAGGAATTTCTGTTCTGAGGTACCCAGACACCCCAGAAACATTGCACCCGGATTCATGAAAAATGCCATTTGTCTATCACTCCTTTCCTTGAATTGTGAAAACTATACAAAAAGCTGAGGCAACTCCGAGTATAACCCCGGAGATTTTTGATACCCACCACAGCACATTACACAAAAATAAGGCACCGTACTCACTGAATACGATGCCGTTGTTGTTGGACCGGAACCCTGCAATGAACAGGAACTCTCCCCTGGGAGGGGAACGTGATGCTTTCACCAGTTCCGGATATTATGTTAAATCCCTGCCATGCCACAGTCAAACAAGCTCATTTGCTTACAGCCGCTATCTTCCTTTGTCGGCTCTTTGGCAGGTTTCTTACTGTCGTCCTTTGACTTTCCCTTTACTTTCGGCAGTGTTGGATCGGGCAGCTCTTCTATGACTTCCCCCACATTCTCTGCCCACCATTCTGCGAAGATGGTTCTGTGGCACCAATCGCCCTCCACTCTCACATCTTCAAAGCAGAGAAGTACAAGCTCCTTGCCCTCACTTCTCGCCTTTTCATCCAGCTTTGTTACCATGCTGATGATTCTGTCTTTTCCAATGCCCTCCAGCTTGCCGTAATATGCTCTCTTGAACGCCTCAATATCCATGTTCAGCATATTTCCTTTCGGCGCCAGGGAGTAGCACTGCTCTCTCAGCTGGTACCCTAACCGGAATCTTGGTTGCCCGATGCTGATTCCTACCGGATAATGCTTGTCGTCCGATAACTCTTTATTGCTATACCTGCTGGTCCATATTGCCATTTCAAATCACTCCTTTTGTTCTGTTGTCCTTATAATAATTATACTATACAGACGGTTCTAAGTACACTTAAATAGCCTTATTTAACCGATTGTTCATATATCCTCCGGGCATTGCGGCAAGCCTTTCGGCCCGCCGCCCGCATCCGGGAAGAAAAACAACTGGCTATTTTTTAGGGGTGACATTTGATTGGCTGATACCATTACACCACATTCATTTTCTAAATGCAACCTACTCTTTTTCTACCTGCGCTTTATATGGCCGCAGGGAGCGTTCAAATCATATCCCAAGCAGGTAAACAGCCACTATTCCACACGCTATCCCTAAATCCTTATACACCGTCTTATCGCTTACCTTTTCTACCTGCGAAATTTCCTGTACCGAATATTCCCTATCCTCCAGATACATCATGCTCAGCTCCCGATATCGGCGCTTTGCCTCTTCACTTCCGGACCTTTCACACTCTTCCCGGTACATTTCAGTCGCTTTTTCTATGCGGTAGATGCAATATAAATCCTCCTGCCTCCGTTTCTCTCCGTCCTGGATTACCCTCTCGGACTTGCTTACTGCCTCCTTTGTTCCCATGAGGTCCTGTATGAATTTCCATCTGAGTTCAACTTTCTCTTCCTCCGTGAACTCTGCCTCGTCTGACAGCGTAGCCTTCATCCTCCGGTACGAGCTGAGCATCTTTTTGGTTTTTTTGACCTTGTTCTCTTCCCTGGCCCTTTTCTTCTCCGCCTTTACCTGCTCTGCCCGGAATGTCTGCACCGCCTCTTTCCCTGCTACTGCAGCAATCTGGTTGATCTGCTCCTGCGTCAGAACATACATTGGTATCTTTTTATCCGTTGCCATAATGTCGCCTCCTTGACTTTCTCGCATATGCGAGTTATAATGTTCTCAGTCACGAGTCGTTCCGTCAAGGGGCGGCTTTTCTTTTTACCTGCGTCTCTTTGTGCAGGTGGCAAAGTGTGATATGTAGCCAAAGCCTTCTGCATCCCTGCCGTCTGCCCTGTCCGCCGCCACTATTTCTCCATGTGGCGTCACCAGCTTTTCCTCGGCTTTCTTTCCGGCCTCCGGCCTGCGGTAGTTTATCATCTGAGGATCGACCGGCATATTCCTCCCTGCCTTTGTACGAATCCACATAATCTGCTTTCCGCAATTCTTGCACACTCCGAACGGATTACCTGACCTCATGGTTTCCTCATTCCTCCTTTCCGACAATCTCCTTCAGTCTGTCCTTGAAACTCTCTACCTCTGTTTCCGGCACATCGACCATTGTTATGATACCCTTTGGCGGCTCCGCTCCCTGGGTGTCCGGCATTCGCACTATTACAGTGTCGCCTACCTCAACCCTTTCTTTGCTGATGTATGTATATTCCCTGCCCTGCGGCTCCCCGCCTCTTAAAAACCTCAGTTTCACTAAATTCATCCCTGCAATCCTCCTTATTTTTTCCTGCCCAACTCAATATCCTTCAGCTGCTCCATGTTTATCAGCCTGCAGTCCGGCAGCATTATCAACGGTTCTCCCAACACTACCTCTGTGCCCTCAATGTGCATCTGAGGATAGCTCACAATTACATTGCACTCCTGCGCCACCTGGTAGCTGGAATCGCTGATTATGTTTCGCACACGCTTTACATCAGCGGCAGATGTCCGCTTTCCCTTAATCGGGATCTTCCGGAACTCTGCCTGCATGGCATTCTGCTCTTTGTATATCCTCTCGTACACATACATATAATTCCGCGCCATTCTACCTCCTTATACTTTTTCAAGCTCCAGCTGTGCATTGATTTCATGCAGGCTTTTTCCAAACCGGTTAAATTCCGTATACGCCACATCCTCCATATGATCCTCCAGGCTCACAAACCGCGACCACACTTCCGGATAACTCCTTTTTATTTCCCGCTGCTCTGCCAGTTTTGCATTTGGGCAGAACCAGCATCCGCCTCTTTTTGATAACTCATAACAAGGACTGAACAATCCGTACTCAATGCACTTCTCTTTTGCCATTTTCTCTGTATAGCCATACTTTTCAAGCAGAGATATGCAGTCTTTCTTCTTTCTCAGGGATTCCAGCCTCTTTGGTTCATCAATCGCAATCCCTATGTACTGAGTAACAGGCTCTGTGATTTTTCTTTTGTACTCAGTTATCGGTTTGATTTTCAAATCTCTCTGCACATTACACATTCCAACTCCAGGAAACCCATATCTCTTCCCTTTGTTTTCCTCGTGCTTTGTCGGCCTCTTGATTATCCGATTAAACAGATGCAGATAGTCCATACTGGACTGAACGATTGTGACCTTATATCCCCAGCTTTCAAATAATGGCTTTGCCACTTCTTTTACGAAATGGATATGATGCGGATTCTCACCGCTTATTCCGTTCTGTATATCAAACATTACTTCACAGAATATTATTTCATCCAACGGCTCACGGTGTTCGTGGGCCAGAATGATGCTTGCTGTACTATCTTTTCCACCGGACCAGCTTACCATAAAGCGCATGAGGGACAGTGCCGAAACACATATCCGCTACCGCTTGACTACCATTAGGCCGCATCCGGCCCGCAAAGGCTTTGGTAATTACATTGGTCGCCGCTCGCCATCCCAATACGTCTAGGCGCCCAGCAGTTCCCTCCTGCTCACTTTATTTTCCTGGAGCGCTTTTCTCCAGTATGCTATATCCGCTTTGTCCGATCTCGTGATAGATTCCTGCAGCATCATTTCACAGTCTGCTATTGCACTCTCAATTTCCTCCAGTGTTGCCTCGCTTTCCTCTCCGCAGCACCCGCAAAAATCGTCTCCGTAAAATGCAGAAACAAATTCCCGCTGATCCTGCAGAGCAGTCCTATGCTTTTTCGCCATACTCAATACCTGTTCGCCTTTCTGACCTTTTCAATCTCTGAGAGCGCAGGGGCGTTGACGCATTTCTTCATGCCCTCATATAATTCTTTAGCTCCCGGATTGCCCCTCTCCACTTCATCCGCCAGGTGGCGCAGGACCAATACAATCAGCCCTGCGTCTGCCTTTGCGTATGGAGATATGGCATTGATGATCTTTTCCGAATAGTGCTGCAGACCTCTTTCCACCAACTTCATAGCCTCCTGCGTCTTGCCGCTTGCAATCAGCTTGTTTCCCCGGTCCACATAACTACTCATTCGCTCTTTCCCAAATGCCATGATTTCCTCCTATTCCTCTGAACCGTCCTCCGGCTCTTCGTAGCCGTAGCCATCGTCCTCTCCGTTTTCCGGCTCTTCTCCGCCCAGGAGTTCATCCGTGATGTCCTCCAGTCCCTCTCCCGGCTCCAGTTCCGGATTGCTTTCGGGTTCTTTGGCCTCCACTACCCTATATTCTCCGTCAATCACTTCTTCGGAATTATCCGGCCCCGGCAGTAACGGAACGCCCTTTCCCTCAACCGCATTGGAACCGGCAGACTCTTCACCCTCGCTTTCCCCGGCCTTGTCCTGCTGCTGGAAATCCGCATCAAAGATACTCCTCTGTTGAGTGTTCGCAATCGGTATCAGCTTGAATATCCCGGTATCTTCATCCATCACCAGCTCCATTTCATTGTTGAAAGAGCCGGATTTCTCGTCATTGATCTTTACGGCTGATGTCACCTTATGCTTGAACTGAGGTTTGCTGATTTCCCTTGATTCGCCCTTGATATCCGGATTGTAGTTCGGGATAAATTCTTTTACCATAGTGACATCAATTTTCAATGTCATGCTGCCCTCGTTGGTGCCTTTCTCCTGCATATTTCCGATAAGCCTCTGCAGGACGAAATTCATATCCCTTTTCATTTCCTCAAAGGTATCGCTGTCAAAATCTAGCCTCTTTTCAAAATCTTCGCTCATTACTTAATCCTCCCGTATTCGATATTGTTCTCTTTCATAAAATCAATCAACTTCTGCAGCTGCACCCTAGTACCTACTGCACAGAATTTTGTGCGATACCTCTTCTCTTCCTGCTTAGGCTCAAATGGATCAACCGCAACAGATGCCTGCTGCCCGGCGCTCTGGATAGTCCCCGCAACTGAAAACTCCGATCCGCTTTCCCACGGCAGCGTTCCGCCCTCTGCCTCACCTGATACGTTTTGAGCCGGTTCCGTTACGTTTTCCCGGCTTTCAGTCACGTTTTTCACCTGTTCAGTCACATTTTCTGCCTGCTTACTTGCAGATTCCTGCTCTGCTCTCTTCTGAGCCTCCAGTGCTTTTTGCTGCTCTTCCTCGGCTTTTGCCCGTTCCTCTTCTGCCTTACGGCGTTCCTCGGCCAGACGTTTCCTTTCAGCCTCTTCCTCTGCCTTGCGCCTCTTTTCAGCCTCCAGCTTTTCTTCCAGGTCAGACAGACGCTTATTCTCTGCCAGTGCTTTGCTGAGGTCCAGTGTCTTTATGTAGACATCCTTTGCATTCAGCTTGTATTTGCTCTCCAAGCTGTCGATTGTCTCCAGGTCAGTGCGGACCTTTTCAACCTTTTCCTTTACCTCAACCTGTGCCGTAGCCAGCTTATAGGTCTGATTGAGATACCGGATGTCGAACACCCTCTCAAAAGGCAGAACCTCCGCCAAATCCCCGATTACTTCATCATAGGATTTCTGGATGCTCTTTTTCTTTTCCTCTTTCTGCTGGTCCTCAAACGCCTTTACCTGCCTGTCAATGATGCCTACCGGCTCCTGGATCAGTGCCAGAATCTCTTTCAGCTCCGCCTCGAACACTTCATACGGCTCATTGATGATTTTCTTAACCATCTTCCGGCGTTCCTCAATGGCCTTTGTCAGCTTATTCAGCTCCGCCCGATCCGCCTTTGCCTGTTTCATGTTGTCCTCTGTGTAGACAACATTCTGGTATGCAGCTATCTTATGCCTTACAGCCGCCTCCAGCTCTTCCTTGTTCCACTTAATCACCCGGAGAAAACCGTCCTCCGTAGGATTGATTAACCGGAACTCCATCTTTTCCGGCTGTGCCACAGCTACCTCGTTCACAACCTCCGCCTCCACCGTTTCCGGTGCCGCTTTCTTTCTTCCTGCCATCTGTCTACCTCCTATTCTTCGTCTAAATCAACATAAATTCCTAAGCACCCCATAAAATCCGCAAGCTCTTCCAGCTGATCTTCTTCTGTTCCCACCACATCCTCCACATATTTGCTACCGCAATACGGACAAACCGGATAACCAGGCTGGCAATTCTCCAGAAGTTTCTCACCTACAATAAAATCTTTTCCGCAATCCAGGCAGCTATATTTTGTATGAATATCAATATAATGCCCTTCCGCCCAATTTGGACTTCTCCACATACTCTGCCTCCTATATTTGATCTGGTCCTATTACCCGGATTGAAACATCCACCCTCGGATTCTCCGAATAGAACTTCCTTACCTGTGCATCCACCACTGCCGAATCATCATGATATGCCACCAGATTCAGGCTGTCACAGATGATCTTCCCGATATTGTCCCAATCCGGCTTTTTTATTGGCCGGATTTTATGCTCCAGCATGGCTTTCCGCTTTTTCTTGCTGGTGGATTTCGGAATCTCATAGTAAGCGATAATCCTCACATCCAGCATGGCGCCTTCGCTGAACATTTTCCCTTTCGCCGTCTGCTGATACATCAGCTTGACTAAATTTTCATAGCTCACCGTTTCGTCCGGAGTATAGGTCTTTACATACTGCCCTGCTCTGGAGAACTTCGGCCTCTGCTTTCCGAATGGCTGGCCCGGTACTGAGAACTTAATCTGTTTCATAGCGTTATCCTCTGCCTGTTCCATACTGCCTCCTATTCACCGCCTCCGGCATCAGCCGCACCGTCCTCTTTGTAGACCTTCAAGTAGTAGTCCAGCTGCTTTCCTGTCGGCGTTTTCTTTCTTACCCCCGGACCGATTGTATATCCGTTTTCCAGGAGAATACCCGCAACCGCCTTTCTGTCCTCCAGCTTATAAATGCTGATTTCTGCCACCTTTTCCATTGCCATATTGTCATTCCTCCATTAACTTTTTCATTTCATCAAACCTCTTTGCTGCCTCTTTCTCTCTCCAGGACCTGCCAGGCACCCTTACCGGGAAACACATTTCAAATATCCTGTCATATATCCGCTTATACCGGATGTCCGTATTCTCCTGCATTTCCTTTACTGTCATATTCGTGGTAAGGATCAATGGCTTTCCTGCCCGATACCTGCTGTCGATGATGTTATAAACTTTCTCCAGGGCATAGTCTGTATTTCTCTCGGTACCCAAATCATCAATTATCAGCAGGCGGGCATCGTTCAGCCGGTTCATAAAAATCTTTTCTTCTTCTGGATTTCCCTGGATGTTCTGCAGGATTTTCACGAATGAGGTCATGATTACCGGAACCATCCGATCAATAAGCTCGTTTGCTATGCAGGCGGCTGTAAAGCTCTTCCCGGTTCCTACCGTTCCCCACAGCAATATGCCCTGCCTTTTCTGGTACATTTCCTCAAATCGTTCCACATACTTCTCTGCCAGAGCATACACTTTCTGGTTATCCTGGTCTTTCTGGAATGAGCACAAGCGCACTTCCCGCAATTTATCATCTATCAGACTGCTGTTTTTCAGACGCTCTATGCGTTCCATAGCCTTTCGCTTTTTCTCTGCCTCTTCCCTGCGTTTATTTTCCTCAACCTGGCATTTGCAGAGGCATCTTACCACTATTTCCTTTCCGTCAGTAAAATCTGAGGCCGGAAGTCTGGTCTGCTTTTTGCCTCTGCACTTTCCGCAATGCAGAAGTCCATCATCGCCTATGTAGTCTCCTTCATCTGTCCGTACCTCTACGGTGTCCTGCGGAAGTTTCACTATCTCCCCCAGCTTTACCGGTTCACCAATCATATACATCACCCCTTCCGAAACGGATTCTCGTCGTCTGTGACTTCCATACTGGCCTGTGGAGCGTTTTTAGGAAGATAATCAAGGAATGGTGTTGCCTCCCCTAAAAAGGTCTTTCCGTGCTTGATATACTTCTCTTCCGTCCTATCTCTCCTGCACTGATCCGCATAATTTTTAGCCGCCTCTAACAGCTGTTCATGAGAGAATCCATCCTCCAGCCTCGCTTTATATTTTTTGTACGCCTGCGCCTTGTCTGCTTTCCTGGGGTAAACGCTCCAGAACTCTTCAAAATCCGTTGAATAATTACTGATTGCCTTTCTCGACTTCGGCTCCGGGCTTTGAGCCTCCGGGAGAGCAGGGATATTTTCCTCCGGTTCTCCCAAAAGTGCTTTTTCATTTTTGACCCGGTTGTAATACTCTCTCTGCCGGTCCGCCTCCGTTGAGGACTTCCCTATATAATTCTGAATATCCATCATGTAGATAGCCCCGTTATCCAGAACCTCAATCAGTTCCAGCTTTCGGAATGTCTCCAGCGCCTTTTCCACGGTACCTACCTGATGTCCTACCAGGGTGGCAAGTATCTCTGGTGTGTACGGTATCACATTTCTATACATCAGCCGGCCCTCATTCCTCAGGCTTTTCAGATAGAGTTTCAAGAGGATATTACTGTACATATATCCGTCTTTCATGCTCTCCAGTATCTTGATCTCATCCGACTCGAAAAACCCCTCCTTCAGCTTTAGGTAATAATACTTTCTATTGTCCGCCATGTGTCCACCGCCAATCGTTACTATATTCCGGCTGTCAAATCCATAATCGAAATCGGCTTTGTCAGTACCCGGTTATGCCTGCAGCAATCGCACAGCTCGCATCTATCCGGCTGGTACTCACCGCTCTTGATTCGCAGAATCCTCGGCATATTCGCCTCGACCACGCTCAGCGCCTCCTGCAGATAATTGTCCGTCACATGGATAATGCGGATGTCCGGCTCTTTCTCCTTTGTCGCACCCGCAATATAAAACGGCAGCTTATCCCCGGTATTTTGCCTCACGATTTCCTGGTAGACTGCTCCCTGGATGTCGTAGCCCCAATACCGGACGAAATCCAGATAACCTAGATCCTTTACCCATTTCAGCTCCGTAATGGATGCCATGACCTTCAAATCCACGATTGCCACCTTTGGGATGTAGCTGTCGATCTTGATTTTCCACTTTGCCCCGAACAGTTCCCCGGTCATAATAACCTGTTTCTGCCCAGACATATATTTCATAAAATACTTGTCACGCTCAATTCGGGCAATGATCTCATTCGCCTTTACATATTCTGCTTTCAAGCCGCCGTCTTTCTTGAACAATGCCGGATGCTCTGCCTTGAACCACTCCAATGTTCCCTCAAAGTAAGCATCTACATAGCTGCCTACCAGAAGAGCAGTAGTCTCTTCATCTTTCCACCGCTCTTCCAGCTTTTCCATCGCCGCAAACTCGCAGGCCAATCTCCCATATGTACCCGCAAAATCCTTGAACTGGGAGACGCTCATATACTCCCTGTTAGCCTCCTGGCTGTAATAATTTTCTGCTGTTAGTTGCATTTTTTCTTTCCTCCTGTTCTTATACTTCTTCCAGTTCCAGACCGCCAATCTGATCGCTCTCCGGCTCTTCCTGGCTTTCCTGCATTTCAAAAGCATCCTGTGCCTCTACGACATCCGGCTGGTTGTCACCGTAACCGCCGTTACCGTCCTCGTCATAAACCTTTTGATCGTCCTGGATGGCCCTCTGCATATCAACCGATAATATACCCCATTTGCTGAGTAACAGCTTAATTACCGTTTTCAGCGCCATAGCCTCGAAATCCGTAGTCCACTTGCTCGACTTCTTATTCTTGTTAATATCATACCTGTATGCCTGGGAATACTTCTTTGCGTGGTTGTCAACCGCCGCCTTAGACATAAATAATTCCTGGCTGAACCCTGTCTTTAAGCGGAACCATGCGTAATAGCCTACCACCTTGCTTTCATCCCCTGCATCCCGCTGCGTGCATTTGGAGAAATCCGTCACAAACTCAATCTCTCCGGTGATCGGATTATACTTTTTCAGTTCATCCTCGTACACAACTGCATAATTCATCTTCTCATAATACCCGGAGCGAATCGCCAGCTGGATAAATCCCTTATACATCATCTGGAATTGCGCCCTGGGTACCTTATCATACTCCTTCGTCTGAGGATTCCACACGCTCTCGTTATACGGAACGATTGCACTGAATCCCAGATTGCTGTCAATCGGCAAATCATATGTTGCCGCCACAAATGCCGCACTCATGATAGAGTTTGCACTGCACTTTTTCAGCTGTGCGCTCCCGGCCACTACATTAGTGATTGATGCGAGGAACTGCGGAGCTTTCTGTCCCAACACTTCCGTAAATTTCTTCTTTACCGCATCCGATGATACCATCTGCTTTACCTGCACCGCCACGCTTACGCCGGTCTGCTGCTGGCCCTGTCCGGCCTGCTGCTGTACTGCTGGCTGCTGTCCTGCCATATAATCATTCCTCCTTTTCCGTTGTGGAGAATGTCTCTCCAATCAGCTCCCTAAATTCTCCTGTGCTCAAACAAGCACTGCACATCCTCCGCACTCCCTTTTCTGCATCCTCAATAGCGTTGTAGCATTCACATATTCTCTGAACAAATGATTTTTCAGCTCGTCTTTGAATAGCAACGGCAGATATTCCTCCCTGTTCTCAATCCCGCATACATCCATCTTCCTGTTACAATACCAAATCAGATGCTCTACCGTTTCCTGGGATATGTGGATTCCTGCCCTTACCCATTCACTCACAATTTCATCAATCTTCGTCTGATCCATAACTGCCCTCCGTTCCGAACAGATACCTTACGACATCACCCACGCACCTTGATACCTCCACCAGCATAAGCACCAGCGGTAAGGTCAGCCATTCTCCGCCGTAGGCAACATATCCTCTCTCCGCATACGCCATCTTGACGAATACCTCTGTCAGAATCAGACCGGCTGTAATCCACAGCCAATTCCTTGCTATATACCTCTTTGCGTTTCTCATTCTGCCAGCTCCTTGTCCGTATAAAAATAATGGTTTCCGTGCTGAAAAAGGAAGTGCAGGTTATTCCTGTGCCAGTTTGACTTTCCCTCGCTCTCGAAATATAAAGCTCCCTGGCTTTCATCCCATTGGTTCAACTGGATCAGTTCCAGTGCCTCGTAACATTCCCTGTCCGGCTCTACTCTGTCAAACCTCCCATTTCCGACTGGGCTGAATTGCCGTTCCTGGAATATGACCTCCGGTATACTGTCCGGGAATTTGCCGCTCCATACACGGTTGAGTACCACCATGATTACCAGTGCTTTCCCCTCGACATCCTCGCTTTCGGCCTCTGCCATTGCGATTTTTGCCAGCAGGTATGCGTCCTCAGAATCCCAATCCATGCTACCTATCATTCCCTGGCTCTCTCCCGGTACGTCCGTATCTTGAATCTCTTCCTTTTCCTCCGGCTGCGTTTCTGCCGCTATATCCGTGGTAGTGATTTCACAAACTTCTATTGTCCTCTCTGCATCCTCCTTCTTGCCAGTGCTGCCTCCGGCATCCGCAAACAAATTATCAATACCTTTAACCGTAAATACAGCAGCTCCGCATATCGCCAAGAGTTTTAACCCAAACAATAGCTTTCGCCTGCTTTTTCTACTCACAATCAGATCTCCTTTCCTGTACTCAGCCGATTACTCTCCCTTGATGTATTTCTCTCCGACAATCTTCATTTCGCTTATGATCTCCGCGATCTTCTCCAGCTTTTCCAGAATTTCTTTCAGTTTCAGGAGTTCCTCTCTGCTGATGATTCCGTCCTCTGTTATCTCGATCAAATCCTCCTTCATCGCCCTTAATCCATCCTCGTTGAACCCTCTCAAAAGGCGCAGGGTAATTCCCTGTATGCTCTTTTCCTCTGTCGCCAACGGAAGAAAACCATGCACTGGGCACTCTCTCATGCAATACCCTGTAATCAGTTCCGGGGCATTGTATAAATCCGCCATGAGGACGACCTTATCCACCGGCACAACCTTTGTATTCCCAAGCTCGTAATCAGCCAGCGTTGATACCGAAATTCCCAAAAGCTCTGACGCTCCCTCCCGGCTGTATAGCCTCTCATTGTATGCTGCCGCCCTTTTCCTGGCTTTGAAATACACATTGTTGTTCTCGTTTATAGGACCTTTTCCCATTTCGTGTTACCTACCCTTCCGCTATAATCTAATTATCACCAGAGGGTACAGCCGACATTTTGATTTCCAGCAGACTGCTCACGGCATCCACGATTTTTTCATCCATCGCCCTGCCGTTAATAACCAGCGACAGTCGATCCCTGGAGACTTTCAGTTCCTCCGCCAGCTGATTGACGCTCATTTTCTTTTTCAAAAGCTCAATCTTCACGCACTGGCACCATTCGTCTGAAGGCGTATCAATCCGTTCCGGCATCCCTTTTGTGCCAAGCACTCCGTTGATTTTTTCAGCGATTGTCTGGACGCTTGCGTTTGAATACCGGCCATTGATAACTGAGGAAACTGTCGTATAGCTGTAACCGATGCTTTCCGCCAGCTGCTTTAATGTCATATCCTTGTCAATAGCAGCTTTCCGGACATCCTTACTCCATTGTGATGTTTCCTTACCCATTTGAGTATCACTCCTTTCTCGCATTTGCTTAATATTTGTTATTTATTTTTGCGTGTTTGAGTGCTATAATGGAAATATCCTATTTACAGGCTCGCAAACGCACTTAGAAATACATTTCGCTCTCTGCTCGCAACTTTGAATTGATTTGTATTTCATGTATATATTATACCACGCAACTGCGAGTTTGTAAATAGTTACACTCTCAATTACGAATTTATTTTGTTACGGAGGTATGATATGGAAATAATTGAAAGAATCTACCAACTGCTAGACGAAAAAGACAAGCGTGCTTATGAACTTTGTGAAAAACTCTCTATCCGAACTTCCACAATGTCAACCTGGAAAGCCCGCACCAGCGATCCGCCTGCAAAGTACATGAAAACCATAGCTGATTTCCTCGGCGTGTCGCTGGATTATCTGCTTACGGGCCAGGAGGCTCCGGTTCGTAAGACCACCACCCAGGAAGAGGATGATCTGCTGGCGCTGTTTCGTTCTCTTCCTGAGCCAAAGAAGTATGAATTTGTCGGGGAACTCAAAGGATTTCTGAAAGCCTATACGGAGTCTCAGAAGTACCTCGATGAAGAAAAAAGATTATCAGTTTAGAATGGTACCGGAAATATGTCCGGTACTAAAGACAGGAGAACCGCCTATGACAAATGCTGCCCGATACTTCGAGCTGGCACATGCTGAGGAAATCAGCGGCAACGAAAGTGCTGCCCTGCTTTTCTACCTTTCCTCTTTCTGTGACAGCTTTAACTCCGCATCCGGAGATTATCCCTGTGGTACTGTCGCCAAAATCCGGAACCTGCAGAACCGGCTTTCCCTTTCCGACCTGCAGCTCCTTTCTTTGGTACATTCCTATGGGCCTCTTTCAGATGCAGAGTGCCAAAAACTATTATCCTATTCCATTTACGGCTGCGTTGCCGGTATTAAGGCCGTCCTAGCTGGCCGTTCCTATGGATAGCAAAATGGAGGAATTACATGGAACATCAACTAACAGGAAATGAGGAATTTACCCTGCATGGAAAAGGTGCCGGAATTACTGTTTTGGATTTCTGGCGCTGGGCATTTTCGGATTTAATCGACAATACCCAGCGTGGGGTAATGGCAGAGTTCCTCGTTTATTCATCACTCAAACCGGAGTACCCCCCCCACGCAAATGCGAGAAAACTGGCTCCCTTTTGACGTAACAAGTCCGTCTGGACGCAGGATTGAAGTAAAATCTGCCGCTTACATTCAAGCCTGGACCCCCGAAAACATATTTGCTCAGATTCGTTTTGACATTGGAAAAAAACTGGCCTGGGATAACGCTACCGCCACTTCTGCCACTGTCGCAAAGCGCAACTGCGATCTGTATGTATTCTGCCTATTTACTGCCAAGACAAAGGATGTCTCCCTGCTCGACCTGGACTATTGGGATTTTTATGTGCTGCCTACATCCGTTCTGGATGAAAAGGTGCCAGACCAGAAGGGAATTTCCCTGTCCTCTCTCCTTAAACTGGAGCCGGTAAAGACCGACTATGCCGGACTCGGCGCTGTAATCGAATCTATCAAACTGTAAAGGAAGTGATGCCATGAAACTGCCAAACGGCTACGGGAGCGTAACCAAATTATCCGGAAACCGGCGCAAGCCATACCTGGCTCGTGTCACGCTCGGATGGATCACGGACGAGCAGACCGGCAAAACAGTCCAGAACCGTGTGCCGATAGGAACATTCAAGACCAAAAAAGAGGCTCTCCAGGCATTGGCTGAATATGGAGCCAATCCCTACGACATACAAAACAACAATCTTACCCTTGCCGAGCTTTACCAGAAATGGACGGAAAGCTACTTCCCTACCCTGGAAAGCGAATCATCTTCCAGAACCATCACAGCTGCCTGGAGATACTGCCACGCTATCCACAGTATGCGTGTAAAGGACCTCCGGGCCAGACATATCAAGGGCATTATGGAGGATGGCTATATCATTCCCTCCCGTGGCAAGGATGCCGGGCATAAGGTTCCGGCCTCTCCGGGAACTAAGGCAAGAATCAAATCCATGTTCAACCTTATGCTGGATTACGCCCTGGAGTATGAGCTGGTAGACAAGAACTATGCCCGAACCTTCGACCTCTCCAATGACATCATCAAAGAAAAAGAGGCTGCTACGAGAGGGCACATAAATTTCAACGACCAGGAAATGGAAACCCTCTGGAACAACATCGACTCTTTCCGCTTTGTGGACTGGATTCTGATTCAATGCTACATGGGATGGCGCCCACAAGAACTTGCAAAGCTCAGGATCGAGGATGTCAACCTTTCTGAACAGTACATTACCGGAGGAATGAAAACCGATGCCGGGAAAAACCGCGTCGTGCCTATACATCCCCGCATAAAAAGCCTTGTGCAGAAAAACTACGACCAGGCAATCAGCCTCGGCAGCATATATCTCTTTAACGACCCGGACGCTGTAAAGGGTGGCATGACTATTACCTATGACAAATATGCCGGACGGTTCGCAAAAATAATGACTGCCCTGGGTATGCGTGAGGATCACCGCCCACACGATCCCCGGACCACTTTCATCACTATGGCTAAAAAGGCCGGGGTAGATGAATATGTGATAAAGCTCCTTGTCGGCCACAAGATCACGGACATAACAGAGGGTACCTATACAAAGCGTGATATTGAATGGCTGAGGACGGAAATGGAAAAGATGCCGTAACCCTTGTGGCTGCGGCTTTTTTCGTGCCTGCTTTTGCTGAAATTCTGTTACCTGTACCGTGTTTCCTACTTGTTACCTACCGGTGTCCTACTCTCCGATTTTTACCACTTTTTACGACTGCTCAGAGCAAATTTCCGTTTTCTCTTTTGAGCATGAAAAAAGTACCGCAACCCCTAGAGATTACGGTACTTTCAAGCCTTCCGGCGTTTTCAATTCACAAGGTATATTTAGAACTTGCCAGCCTCTGCCGCTTCCTCAATCAAAACTGCCACGGCAACGGTAGCGCCGACCATGGGGTTGTTGCCCATGCCGATTAAGCCCATCATTTCCACATGCGCGGGAACGGAAGAGGAACCTGCAAACTGTGCGTCAGAATGCATACGTCCCAGCGTATCCGTAAAGCCGTAGGATGCAGGACCTGCCGCCATATTGTCGGGATGCAGGGTACGTCCGGTACCGCCGCCGGAAGCTACGGAGAAGTATTTCTTTCCTGCTTCCACTCTTTCTTTTTTGTATGTACCTGCTACGGGATGCTGGAACCTGGTGGGATTGGTGGAGTTGCCGGTAATGGACACATCCACATTTTCCTTCCACATGATTGCCACGCCTTCCGGCACGCTGTTTGCGCCATAGCAGTTTACTTTGGCGCGGAGACCTTCAGAATATGCGATTCTCTCCACCTCTGTCACGGTATTGGTGTAAGGGTCATAAGTCGTCTCCACAAAGGTAAATCCGTTGATACGGGAAATAATCTTTGCAGCGTCCTTTCCAAGGCCGTTCAGGATAACGCGCAGGGGTTTCTGACGAACCTTGTTTGCCTTCTCTGCAATGCCGATTGCGCCTTCTGCCGCTGCAAAGGACTCATGTCCTGCCAGGAAGCAGAAGCAGTCGGTTTCTTCTTCCAAAAGCATTTTGCCCAGGTTGCCATGTCCCAGACCAACCTTACGGGTGTCTGCCACGGAGCCGGGAATACAGAATGCCTGCAGTCCTTCCCCGATTGCCGCTGCAGCATCTGCCGCTTTTTTACAATCTTTCTTGATGGCGATGGCAGCGCCTACGGTATATGCCCAGCATGCGTTTTCAAAACAGATGGGCTGTATTTTCTTCACCTGCTCATATACGTCGAGGCCGGCGTCCTTGGTAATCTTCTCTGCTTCTTCGATAGAGGAGATGCCATAGCTGTTCAATACAGCGTTAATTTTATCAATACGTCTTTCATATGATTCAAATAAAGCCATTTCTTTGTCCTCCTTTACCTTATTCTTTTCTGGGGTCGATAATCTTAACAGCGTCATCCACACGGCCATACTGTCCGCATGCCTTCTCATAAGCGGTGTTAGGGTCATCGCCCTTCTTGATGAAGTCAGTCATTTTGCCCAGGCTCACAAATTTGTAACCGATAATCTGGTCATCTTTGTCAAGTGCAATGCCGGTCACATAGCCTTCTGCCATCTCAAGGTAACGGGGACCTTTTTTCAATGTGCCGTACATGGTTCCCACCTGGCTCCTGAGTCCTTTTCCGAGGTCCTCCAGACCAGCGCCCACAGGCAGTCCTTCCTCGGAGAAAGCGCTCTGGGTACGTCCGTAAACAATCTGTAAAAACAGCTCTCTCATGGCGGTATTGATGGCATCACATACAAGGTCTGTATTCAAAGCTTCCATAACGGTAAGCCCGGGAAGGATTTCTGCAGCCATGGCAGCGGAATGTGTCATACCGGAACAGCCGATGGTTTCTACCAGCGCTTCCTGAATAATGCCTTCCTTCACGTTCAATGTCAGCTTGCATGCGCCCTGCTGGGGAGCACACCAGCCTACGCCGTGCGTCAGGCCGGAAATATCTTCTACTTTTTTTGCCTGCACCCATTTTGCTTCTTCAGGGATAGGTGCGCATCCATGATGTACACCCTGTGCAACTGTACACATTTCTTCAACTTCCTTTGAGTAAATCATGTGAAATCTCCTTTCAAAAATAAATATGATATTTATGTATCATTTTCATCGTGTTCATTCTCTCATATCCACAGGAAAAAATCCAGTTCTTTTTGTAATTTCTCCCTGCTTTTTGTAAATTGCGCACGAAGGGATTACGCCCCTCACACAGGAGGTCGGATACACATTGCTGTTTTTACCGATGACAGTTCCCGGGTTTAACACCGAGTTACAGCCAATCTCCACACAGTCCCCCAGCATGGCGCCCATTTTTTTCAGCCCTGTGGCAATTTCTTCATCCCCTGTTTTTACCACGACCAGGGTTTTGTCGCTTTTTACATTGGAAGTGATGGAGCCTGCCCCCATATGGGCTTTATACCCCAGTATGCTGTCCCCCACATAATTGTAATGCGGCACCTGTACCATATTGAAAAGCACCACATTCTTTAATTCCGTGGAATTACCCACCACAGCCTTTTTTCCCACAACGGCATTGCCGCGGATATAGGCGCAATGCCTGATTTCCGCCCCTTCGTCCACGATAAGGGGACCGTTTAAACATGCTGTGGGCGCAATCCTTGCAGATTTTGCTATCCAGATGTCTTCTCCCCGCTTTTCATAGATTTCTTCGGGAAGGGTTTCTCCAAGCTTAACTATAAAATCGTGGATTTTGGGGAGCGCCTCCCAGGGATATTCCACTCCCTCAAACAATCCTGCGGCAATGGTTTCCTGCAGGGAATACAAAGCTTTTACCGTAATATCTTCCATATTTGTCCTCATTTCTTCGCTGTTTTTACTCTGCTTTCTCAAAATCAAACTTTATGACGTCGTTCTCCAGTTTCAAGCAGGCGTCAAACGCCTTGCCTGCCTTGGAGGTAAAACCGGTCACCTTTCCGCTGCTCTTTCCCGTTTCCAGAAGCTGCGCCATAATCTCATCCGTAAGCGCCACTCCCGCGATGGTGTGAAATATCCTGAAACCGCACCCGCATTCATAATGCCACTGGCTTCTTGACAAAAGCTTTCCGCATTTCGGGCATTTCACCGTGGTTTCTTCCGGCGGCGGTTTCTGTGGAAAATCAAATACTACCTTTCCTTCCCCGTCCAATTTCAGGGAGGCGTCAAACATCATTCCCGTTTTGGCGATAAAGCCCTGTATGATGCCTGTTTTTCCTTTTTGCAGCAATTCTTTTACCGCCGCTTCCTTTAACTTCACTCCTGCAATCCTGCCAATGGAAAAGCGGCAGCTTTGGGGATTGTCCCTGTCATAACCTGCACAGCCAAAGCCAAAGGGAGTCTGTACGATATCACTGCCGCACAGAGGGCATTTGACATCCTTAACCTTTTTTGCCTCCACGTTTTCAAAATCAAACTTAACGGATACCGTGCCGTCTTCCCCCTTTTCCAGCGCCAGACAGGCATCAAACCGGGTGCCCTTTTTGGATTTAAAGCCCCGGATGGTGGAGGTGCGCCCTTTTGTAAGCAGTTCTTTTACCTGGGCTTCATTCAGGCTTTTTTCCGATATCTTTCCAATGGAAAACGGACAGCCTGTTTTTTCTTTGGCATCGCGGTTTACACACGCATAACCGAACGGCGTCACAACCACGTCCCCGCCGCAGACGGGACAGGAAACATTTTCAAGGCGCCTGGCCTCCACATGTTCAAAATCAAACCGGATTTCCGCTTTTCCTTCTTCCTTTACCAGCATCAGGCAGGCGTCAAACTTCTTCCCTGCTTTTGACTTAAAGTCACGCAAAGTCGGCGTCCTGCCGTCTGTCAGCAGTACTTTCAGTTCTTCTTCAGAAAGGTTTCTTCCTGCAATGGCGCCGACGGAAAACCGGCAGCCTGTATTGTCTTTTTTATAATTGCTGCATCCGTAACCGAACGGCGTGGTTTCCATTTCCCCGCCGCATACCGGACAGGAAACGCCCAGCCTTCTTTTGGCTGCAATTCCCCTTGCATCCCTGCCTGTCAGGGGCTGTATCCTCGAAAGCAGCTGGCTTTTCAGGTCTTTTTCTGCAAGGGCCACTGTTTCCCTGCGGATAAATTCCTCCAGCTTTGAGCGGTATTCATCCATCACCACCGTGCCCTTTGTAATGCCGTCCAGTCCTTTTTCCCAGGATGCCGTCATTTTAGGATTTAACAATTCCGGCACCGTCATGCTCACAGCCTCAAAAATCATTTCCCCGAGAAGCTCCGGCGTCAACACCTGCGTTTTTTTGTTCAGGTTCAGGTAGCCAATCCGAATCAGTTTCTTTATGATTTCCGCCCTGGTGGCAGAAGTGCCGATGCCCGAGCCTTTTATCTGCGCCCTGAGTTCTTCATCCTCAATCAGCTGCCCGGCATTTTCCATGGCAAGCACCATGGAACCGGAGGTGTAACGCTTTGGCGGCGACGTTTTACCTTCCTTTACCGTATACCCTCCCACTGTAACCTCGTCCCCTTTTTTAATGCTGTCTGCAAGGGAAAGAAGCCCTGCGCAGTTTTCCTCCTCCCCGCCCTCTTCCTGCATTTTACCCGCTATTTCCAGATATCCGGGACTTTTTATGGCTTTCTCACTACAGAAAAACTGCTCCTTTTCCACTTCCACGGAAAGTTTTACCGTCTGGTATTCGGCAGGCGGGTAAAAGATGCTTAAAAACCGGCGCACAATCAAATCAAACACCTTTTTCTGCAATTCCGTCAGGGAATGCAGCTCCGTCAGCTGTCCGGTGGGGATAATGGCGTAGTGGTCCGTCACTTTGGCATCGTCCGTGTATGAAGTCTTTGCAATATTGCGCGAAAGCCCTTCTTTTTTTATCCTGTCCACGAAGGACGAAACCGGCTCATACCCTTTCAGTCCGTTTATATTTCTGCCCACTTCCTTTGCCACGGCGGTGGACAGCACGCGGGCGTCCGTTCTGGGATAAGTGGTCAGCTTCTTCTCATACAAATCCTGCGCGGCCTGCAGGGTTTCGTCCGGGCTTATCTTAAACCGTTTGGCGCACTCTGCCTGCAATTCTGCAAGATTAAACAGTAATGGCGCTTTCTTTTTTGATATGCCTTTGTCAATGGATTTTACCACCGCTTTTTTCCCGTCCAGTCCGGCAATAAATTTTTCTGCGCTTTCCCGTTCCTTAAATCCGTTTTCTTTGTACAGCAGGGGAGACGCAAAATATGCCGAGCCTTCTACGGCCTTCCACTCCGCTTCCAGGGCCTTTTCAAAAAAACTGCCTGCCACTCTGTAAAATGGGGTTTCCGTAAAATTACGGATTTCTCTTTCCCTGATAACCACCATTCCCAGCACGCAGGTCATAACCCGTCCGATGGCAATTGCCGTATAACTTTTCGTGCCCGCCGCGTCATTCAACAGATTCCCATATTTTACGGACATGGCACGGGAAAAATTAATGCCCATGGCATAATCTTCTATCGACCGCATAATGCCGGACCTGCCCAGATTGGCGTATTCGGACATGGGCTTTGCTTCCCTGATGCCCCTTTTTATTTCTTCCTCCGTCTGGGAATCAATCCAAACCCGCAGTTCCTTCATGCCTTCCCTTACGCCACCGAAATTCCGGATATTCTCCTCTATCGTCTGTCCTTCTTTTCCGGCGTCTCCCGCCCAGTAAACCGTATCAATGTCATCCCGGTATAACATGCCATGTACAATATCATATTGCCTGCTGACGGCAGGTATTATATGATATTTATATTCTTTTGGCAGAAACGGCAAATCCTCCAGTTTCCACTTTTTATATTTTTCATCATACTCTTCCGGATAAACCATTTCTACCAGATGTCCGACGCACCAGGTTATCACATAGGAATCATTTTCCAGATACCCTTCCCTTCTGCCGGATACTCCCAGAATTTTGGCAAATTCCTGTGCAACCGATGGTTTTTCCGTAATAATCAAAGCTTTCCCCACAGTCACTCTCCTATAATTCCTGCATGGACACAAGGGTTATATTTTTCTGTTCCGTTGCCTGCGCCTGCAGTTTCTCGTCAAATGCACCCGTAGAATATAGAAACACAGAACCGGCCCTCAGTCTGGCCTTGGCTGCACAGTAAAGCAGCCGTTCGTAATCATCATAAGTCATAACGGGCCGCTCATAATTGCATAGTGCAAGAAGGGTATTGTCTTTTTCATCCTGCATGACTATGTCAATATTGCCAACCTTTCCGACCCATTCCCCCGACCGTTCATACACAAACGGCAGCATGCCCCGGCCGTTCATTTCTTCCATATGTTCCATACAGATACCTTTAAAGTATCCGGCCACATAACTGTTCAATTGACCTGCAATATATTCCCGGTAAAAATCCTCCGGCTTTTTTATTTGCAGACTGCTCATATAAGGATATATAAACTGATAATAGAAGTGAAGAAAACGATTGCTGATACGGTACATCCCTTTCTGGGCATTTTCATATCCTTCCGTATCATAAGAAAAAACTTTCTCTACCATTTCCAGTTCCATCAGATTCTTTATGTAAACGCTGATTTTTGCCCTGGAAAAGCCGGTATGATGGTATAAATCATTCAGCTTATGATTTCCCTTTGCAAGGGACGCCAGAATGGTGTTATATACGGCTGTTTCGCGTAATTCCTCTGTCAGAAGCTGTTTTGCCTCGCCAAACAGGGAACCTGACTTTTTCAGTAAACAGTTGATAATATTCTCCCGCACGGACAAACAGTCATCAAAATACATCCATAGTCCCGGAAAACCGCCTAAAATGGCATACACTTCTATGCTCTCCTGCTTCGTAAAGTGAGGAAAAAAACGCATACAGTCCTTAAACTTCAACTCTTTCAGCTTTAACAGCCCGGATAACAGATAAGCGGTTTCTCCCATTTTTCGCACCATGCTGTTTTCCACAAAACCTACGGAAGAACTGCATAAAATAACCAGAACCTCCCCGTCATATCCGTGCAGAAAAGAAGCCAGCTCCTGCATAAAAGTTGACCCTGTTTTTAACAGGTTCTGAAATTCCTCAATAATCAGAATGTTTTTTCCCTGCCGTTTTTGGAGCATTTCGGAAAGTATCGTTTCATAGGAAAGCGTTCTCTTTTCCCCTGCCGAATGTCCTAATTCACCATACCACTGGCAGACCTGTTCTTTTTCAGAGCAGGACCTTGCCATATAATACCCTGTAGGCTTTCCCTTTGAAAATTCCTTTAAGAGTGCGGTCTTTCCAATATTTTTCTGACCGTATAATACCACGGTCTGGCTGCCTCTTTTGTCGTAATAATGGTTTAACTGCGTCAGTTCAGCGCTGCGTCCTAACAGCATGGCATTTCCCCCACATCACAATAACTCAATCAACAGTTTTTCTATCTCTTCCGCCGGCACCGGCTTTCCCAGAAAATATCCCTGAATCATATCGCATCCGATGTTTTTCATGTAATCCATCTGTTCTTTTGTTTCCACGCCCTCTGCAACGGTTTCATACCCCAGCTTGTTAACCATGGACACAATGGACTCCGTAATAATTCTGGTGGAAGCGTCCGTGCCTACTTTATCCACAAAACTCTTGTCAATCTTTAACGTATCAATGGGCAGTCCGTTCAAATACGAAAGGGAAGAAAATCCCGTTCCAAAGTCATCTAAAGAAATCCTTATGCCATAATCCCTGAGGGTAAGCAGTTTTTCTTTGACTTCCGCAAAATCGTCAATCAAAACGCTCTCCGTGATTTCCAATTCGATTTCGTCCGGTCTGACATCATATTTTTTAATGATTCCCATCAGTTTTTCCACAAAATCCTTACGCTTATATTGAATGGCGGAAATATTGATGGACATTATCAGCGGATATCCGTATTTTCTCTTCCATTCCGCATAATTCTTAATGCTTTCCTCAATCACCCAGTTGCCTATGGGAATGATGGCGCCGTTTTTTTCTGCAATGGGAATAAAAACAGCCGGACTTATCATCCTGTTATTTTCATCCTTCCACCTTATCAATGCCTCCACGCCTCGCAGACGGCTGGTTCCGGTATAATACTGGGGCTGGAAATGCATGGTGAAATTCTTATTAAATACAGCTTCCTTCAGCTTGTTCTCAATATCCACATTTTGCAGGAAATCCTGTAAAATCGGGGCGTCAAAATACTGCAGGGAGGCCTTGCCGCTGGATTTGGCCTTGAACATGACAATCTCTGCGCAGTTAATCAGTTCAAGCGCTGAAGTGGACGCTTCCGGATACTCCGCAACCCCGACGCTGACCGTAAGCCTGATGTCCATCCCGTTGCTTAAATTAAATCCCTGGTTGATTCTCTGCTGTATGCTTTTGTGTATATGTTCCACACTCCTGCTTCCGCAGGGGTCATAGATTGCCATACAGTAGACATCGCTGTTCATGTGGCAGACCACCACATTTTCCTCTGAAAATGTGTCGAGGAACTGTCCATACTGCTGTACGACTTCATCTCCTACAATCAGACCCATTCCGTCATTGACTTTTCGGAAATCGTCAATGTCGATAAACATGACGCTGACAATGCTTTTTTCCTCTTTTGCCCGCCTGATAAATTCTCCCAGACGCATCACAAAATAATTGCGGTTATACAGTCCTGTCAGCCCGTCATAATACGCCATGTACCGCAGCTCTTCATTTTGCTTTTTAAATTTGGTGATGTTTTTTATGCAGACAATTTTATCGGTAGGCTTTTCCTCTTCGTCGTAGGAAATCCTTGTTTCAAATTCCAGCCATGTTTTTTTATCTTTCAGGCAGCACTCCACACTGTCCTGCGTCTTACCGCTTTTCTCCAGAAAAAGCACATTTCGGATGGGAAGGATATATTTATCCTCCAGTTCGTCAAATATAAGGGCAAAATCTTTTACATCCTTCACTTTAAAGGAAAAAAAGGAATCCCAGTCGCCTAACGTAATGACGTCGCCATTGTCAAATCCGTAATAAAGAAAGGCATTATTGGAGGTATCGCAAACCAGACGGAACATTTTATCCCTTCCGCTTAGTTTTTGATTCATCGCCTTTAATAAATCTATCTGATAACGCAATTCGTCCATGAAAAATGCCTCCCCAAGTGTGGCTTGCACAACTTTCCTATTTCTTGGTAATATAGCCCTGTGCCTTCAAAAGCTCTGCGCACAAAACCGCGCCCCCCGCAGCGCCGCGCACAGTGTTATGGGATAAACCGACAAACTTCCAGTCATAAACGGAATCCTCCCTGATACGGCCTACGCTGATTCCCATCCCGTTTTCAAAATTGACATCCAGGCTCACCTGCGGCCGGTTATCCTCTTCCAGATACTGGATAAACTGCTTCGGCGCGGAAGGAAGGTTTAATTCCTGCGGAACGCCTTTATAAGACACCAGTTTCTCAATCAACTGCTCTTTGGTCGGTTTTTTCCTGAACCTGACAAATACCGCTGCCGTGTGGCCGTCCAGAACCGGAACGCGGATGCATTGGCAGGTAATGACGGGCAAAGCTGCCGGCTCAATAACGCCGTCTTTTATCTCTCCCCATATGCGAAGGGGTTCTTTTTCAGACTTCTCCTCCTCACCGCCGATATAGGGAATAATATTTCCTTCCATCTCAGGCCAGTCCTTAAATGTTTTTCCTGCTCCGGAAATCGCCTGGTATGTAGTCGCCACAACCTCTACTGGTTCAAATTCCTTCCATGCCGTCAGCACAGGCGCATAACTCTGGATGGAACAATTGGGTTTTACGGCAACAAACCCCCTCTTTGTTCCCAGACGTTTTCTCTGAAATTCAATCACCTTCATGTGTTCGGGATTGATTTCCGGCACTACCATGGGTACGTCAGGCGTCCACCTGTGCGCGCTGTTATTGGACACGACAGGGGTCTCCGTTTTCGCATAGGCTTCCTCAATGGCTTTGATTTCATCCTTTGTCATATCCACTGCACTGAACACAAAATCTACTTCGGAAGCTACTTTTTCCACTTCATTTACATTCATGACTACAATATCTTTTACCTTTTGGGGCATGGGCTTCGCCATTTTCCACCTGTCGCCCACAGCCTCCTCATAAGTCTTTCCTGCCGAACGCGGACTCGCCGCAATCGTCGTCACCTCAAACCACGGATGGTCCTCCAACAATGAGATAAAACGCTGTCCCACCATGCCTGTTCCGCCTAAAATACCAACTTTTAATTTTTCACTCATTCTTTTCCTCTCCTCATTTTGATTGCTTTATGATTTCCAATCTTCTTCCAGATACTCTTTGTGCATACGTATCACTTCCTGCATCCTTTTCGGTCCCGGAGCGCCGAGCGTAAGACGTTTTTCCACACAGGTTTTTAAGCTGACCGCATCATAAATATCCGGTTCAAATTTATCGCTCACCGCTTTCAGTTCTTCCATACTCAGTGCATCTATACTTGTATTCTTGTCAATACAGTAAAGAACAAGACGACCGATTATCCCATGGGCATCCCGAAACGGCACTCCTTTATTCACCAGATAATCCGCCGCATCCGTGGCATTGGCAAATCCCTTCGCTGCGCTTTCTTCCATGGTTTCTTTGTTGAATTTCATGGTTTTAATCATTCCGGTGAACAACTCCGTACAGGTTTCCACCGTGGATATGGCGTCAAACGCCACCTCCTTGTCCTCCTGCATATCTTTGTTATATGCAAGCGGAATCCCTTTCATGGTCGTAAGCAACGACATTAATGCGCCATAGACGCGCCCTGTCTTGCCCCTGACAAGCTCCGCAATATCCGGGTTTTTCTTTTGCGGCATAATGCTGCTTCCCGTGGAATAGGCATCATCCAATTCTATAAAACGATATTCATTGGAATTCCAAAGAATGATTTCTTCCGAAAACCTTGATAAGTGCATCATAATGGTGGCAAGCGCGGACAAGAACTCAATCAGGTAATCCCTGTCGGAAACAGAATCCATGCTGTTAAGCGTCGGTCCTTCAAATCCCAGCATGGAAGCCGTATAATTCCTGTCCAAAGGATAGGTAGTCCCTGCCAGGGCGCCCGCCCCCAGCGGACAATAGTTCATCCTCCGGTAAATATCCTTCAGCCTGAGCCTGTCCCTCTTGAACATTTCAAAGTAAGCGCCAAAATGGTGTGCAAGCGTAACCGGCTGTGCCTTTTGCAGATGCGTAAACCCGGGCATGTAAGTTTCGGTGTGTTCCTCCATGACAGATAAAAGCACGATAAGCAGTTCTTTTAACAGACTGTCTGTCTGAAGTACATGCGCCCTGACATAAAGCCTCATATCAAGCGCAACCTGGTCGTTCCTGCTGCGCCCCGTATGCAGCTTTTTCCCTGCTTCCCCGATTCTTCCTATCAGGGCCGCCTCCACAAAGCTGTGGATGTCTTCCTGCGTTTCATCGATAACAAGCCTGCCGTTTTCCACATCCTCCCTGATGCCTGCAAGCCCTTTTACGATAGCGTCCTTCTCTTCCAAAGTAAGAATGCCCTGTTTTTCCAGCATTACGGCATGGGCAATACTGCCTTCTATATCCTGCGAAAACAAAATCTTATCAAAAGAAATGGACGCATTAAAGTCAAAAACCAGTTTATCTGTCGCCTTTGTAAAGCGTCCGCCCCACAATTGAGCCATATTGTTTCCTCCATATAAAGTTAAATCTGAATTTGATAGTAGCACACATTTGGCTTTAATGCAATACGGGAAGCCAAATCTCTACACCATTCCGTTTCTTTTTCATAGAATAATACAAAAGTAAGGAAAGGGATTTTTCATGCCGGAAGCACTGCTGCAATTAAAAAACATCTGCTATTCCTATCACAGCCTTTCAGTCGAAACACCGGCCCTCTGCAATGTATCCTTCCATATCAATCCCGGGGAATTTGTCGCCATTGTCGGGCCGAGCGGCTGCGGAAAATCCACCCTGCTGTCCATTATCGCCGGACTGTTGGAGCCGGAGGAAGGCACGATTCAATTCCACAATCCGGATGGCTCCCTGCATTACCCCAAAATAGGATATATGCTGCAAAGAGACCATCTCTTTGAATGGAGAACCGTATACCAGAATGCCGTTTTGGGTTTGGAGATAGGAAAAAAAATGACAAAAGAAAACACCGACAGGGTACTTCAGTTGATGAAGGATTATGACTTATACAAATTTAAAGACAAAAAACCAAGTGAACTTTCCGGAGGAATGAAACAACGTGCGGCGCTTATCAGAACCCTGGCTCTTAATCCACAGCTTCTCTTGTTGGATGAGCCTTTCAGCGCCCTGGACTACCAGACCCGTCTTATGGTTTCCGCGGATATCTGTCAAATCATAAGGAAAAGCGGGAAAACCGCCCTGCTGATTACACACGATTTATCCGAAGCAGTCAGTCTGGCAGACCGCGTTATCATTTTAAGCCGCAGGCCTGCCACCGTTAAGATTGAAGTGCCCATTCATCTTACCCTTACAGAGGACTCTCCGCTGGCCTCCAGAAACGCTCCGGAATTTCAATATTACTTCAATTTATTATGGGAGGCGTTGTCTGATGAAAAAAACGAAACCACAGGGCGCTAATGAACTGACGAAACAGGAAGCTTTCGTAAAAAAGCACAAGCAATACCACCACAGAATATCCTCCTGCCGCATTTTCATTTTCCTCTCTTTTTTAGTTTTATGGGAACTGGCAGCAAGCGCCGGATGGATAGATGCCTTTTTCTTTTCAAGCCCCTCAAGGGTGGTACGCTGCCTGATTGAACTGATGACGGAAAAATCACTGATGATGCATATCGGCATAACCTTGTTTGAAACGCTTTTAAGTTTCATACTGGTAATTGTCATCGGCATGGGAACAGCCACACTGCTTTGGTATTCCGCCGGTGTTTCCGAGGTTTTGGAACCTTATCTGGTCGTTTTAAACAGCCTGCCGAAATCAGCCCTTGCCCCTTTGTTTATCGTCTGGCTCGGAACCGGCACGCCAACCATCATCGTTGCAGGCGTGTCCGTTGCACTCTTCGGCTCCATCATCAGCCTTTACACCGGATTCAGACAGGTGGATAAAGAAAAAATCACCCTGATATATACTCTCGGCGGCAGTAAAAAAGATGCTTTTGGAAAAGTGGTTCTGCCGGCAAGCATTCCCACCATTTTAAGCACCATGAAAGTGAATATCGGCCTTGCCCTGGTCGGCGTTGTGATTGGTGAATTTCTCGCCGCCAGAAGGGGACTTGGCTATCTGATTATTTACGGCACCCAGGTTTTCCAGATGCACATGGTCATAACCTCCATTCTTCTTTTGTGCATCATCGCCATGGGACTGTACCTTGCCATCCAATGGCTGGAACACTACTACAAAAAACATTTGTAGATAGGAAGTTTCCCGCCGTTTTCGGGCAAAAAAACGGGACGCATCCGCATCCCGTTCTACATAGGCAAAGAGCTGAAAAAGGGACTCGAACCCTCGACCCCTTCATTACGAGTGAAGTGCTCTACCAACTGAGCTATTTCAGCACGTGAACAAAGTATCTGTCACAACAGTAGTTATTATAATGGATTGTCGGAAAAAATGCAACTAAATTTTTGGACAGGCTGCAGGCAATTTAAAATCGCCTGCAGCCGCCGTTATTTCCTCTCTTAATTTTTCAACCTGAACCGGGATACCAGTTCTCTCAGTGCATTGGCCTGACCTGACAACTCCTCGCTGGCAGCGGCGCTGGACTCCACCATGTCCACATTGCTTTGGACCACAATAGCAATCTGGTCAATTCCATGGCTGATTTCTTCCGTCGTGGCTGCCTGCTGCTTTGTATTTTCGGCAATGTCATCTATCAGGCTGCCCATTTTCTCTGCCAGTTCTGCGGCATTCAGCATGGACTGCGCCGTATCTTCAGCCGCATTGACTCCTTCTTCCATGGAACTTATGGTTTCTCCCAGAAGCTCCGTAGTCTCTTTTGCCGCATTTGCAGACTTACCTGCCAATATCCTTACCTCCTCGGCTACCACGGCAAAACCTTTTCCGGACTCGCCGGCCCGTGCGGCTTCCACCGCAGCATTCAGGGCAAGTATATTGGTCTGGAATGCGATATCGTCGATGGTTTTCACAATCTTGTGAATCTCATTGGACTTGTCGCTAATCTTCTGGATTACTTCCGTCATGTTCTGCATCTTTGTATTGCTCATAAGAAGCCCTTCCCTGACTTCTTTGGAGATGCTGCTGGTCTGCTGCGCATCCTGGGCAATCTTTCTCACACTGTCGGACACTTCACCGATGTGTCCGGCCAGCGCTTCCACTTCCGCCGCCTGTTCGGTAGAGCCCTGGGACAGGCTCACGGCGCTGCCGGATATCTGGGCTGCCCCTGCGGCAACATCCCTGGAGGAAGCTTTCATCTGCCCTACTGCTGCATTTAATTCAACGGCAATATCCTCAAGCGAGCTCCTAATCTTTGCAAATTCACCGGCATATTCGCTTTTCAGTTCATATGCCAGATTCCCCTTTGCTATTTCCCGAAGGACATCTGCTATCTCATTGATATACTTTATGTAATCTCGCAGCCTTTCGGTAACCCGGTTAAAGTTATATGCAAGTATACCCAGTTCATCCCTGGATTTGTACCGGATAGTCTGATTCAGTTCTCCTTCTGCAATCCGGGTCGCCACCAGACTCAGTTCTTTCACAGGCCTTCCGATAATGCGCCTTGTCTGTATGATTACCAGAAGCGTCAATATAAACACCGCTATTATTGAAACAGCCGTCATCGTGCGCGTCAAATCGTAAAGTTCCGCCAATACCTCTGCCTTGGATACATAAGCTACCGCTATCCAGCTGCTGCCCTCAACTTCCGCTATCTGGATATAGGTATCCTCATATAAACCAAGTCCGATATCACCGTCCTTTATCCGTTCTGCCGCATAAGCATACATCCCGCCGGATTCGCTCAGCTTTTCACCAACTACCGCTTCATCCCTGTGCCCGATAATGGTATCCGTACGCGTGTCTACCAGAAAAATACCCCCGGTATCCTCAATCAGGATGCTGCTGACAATATCGGAAATGGAATCCAGATACACGTCCGCCGCCGCAACCCCGCGCACTGTACCCTTTTTGTCCTTCAGCACACCGGACGCCCCCACTACATAGGACTGGCTGTCCTCGTCAAAATACACATCCCCCAATATAAATTCTTCGGACTCTATTCCGTCCAGATACCAGCTTTTCACCAGTGCATTGAAATCCGGTCCCGGCACAAAAGACGCATGATACAAAGAACCGTCTGTCAGCGCCACGTAAAGCCCCGCCGGATAAGCGTCATTCTGCCCTGCCGTGTGCTTGATGTACTCTGTCATTTCCGAGATATCCATATCTTCGTATTCTATAATATCTCTCTGGGTTTCCAACATGGTGAGCGTCCTGTTCATCCATGCCCTGGTTTCCTGAAGCGTCTTGTCGGTAGTGGTACGCAGCATTTCCTCGCTCTTTTCCAAAAGCGTCCCTGACATCCTGTCATACACCACCGCCAGCAATGCCGAACCGGCAATGATTACACTGGCAACAATGGCTGCCACCAGTTTTACCGTAATCCCCACTCCACGTTTTTTGGGAGCATTGATGCCGGTCTTTGTAACTTTTGTCTGGTCCATCCCTGTTCCTCTCTTTCTTTTCGATAATTCCCTTTTTCACTTTTAATAAAAATTATACCATAATCTTCCTTAAAGTAAAATCTTTTATACAAAACATAAAAACATCAAATCCCAATATGACTTCCGGCGTGCTTTCAATACTCACATCTTCACTTTTATATTTTTCACTATACTATTCTCCATAAACATTCCAAGTCGCTATATGCAGAATTTCTATTGCGCCGTCTTCTCTTACAGAAATATATTCCTGCGTCTTATCCATCCACTCTTTCATGGAACATGTCCTATCCTGTACCGTTCCCGAATATCTCTCAATACCTTTGGCGTCATTGTATTGGTACAAATCGTCCTCATCGCATATTCCGTTTCCGTTACTGTCCTCCCATTTGAAATCCATACGGATATCCCTGTTAGAAGAAGCCTCCTGCCTTGCGCAGCAAAAATACGCATTACCATCCTGAATACTGCGATACAGAAGTTCTCCGCTTTCCAATACTTCATAACATTGGTTCTGTTTATAGTCTTCCGTAAACCACACAAACAGCTTTCCATTCCGATACACAATTGCATAATATGTATTTCCTGCCCGTATATGCAGCTCCGGCAGACCGTCTGCGTCGGTATCATAGATAAGGTATTGTAATGTCCCTTCTTCAGGCTTTATCGTTTCATCAAACAAGGCTTCAACGGATACATTCTCCCATATCGTATCAATGGATACGTTTCCCGCGCTCCTTTTCCCTTCCAGAAAACCCATATATATTTTTTCAATCTCATCCTGACTGATATCCGATTCCTGCTTTGGGATAAAATCCCCACCAAAGGCCTCTTCAAAGCTTACCAATGAAACCGGATGGTTCATAGCATACAAAAACGGCTCCTTCAATTCCTCCCACTGCTTTTCGTCTACGGATACGCTCCCTTCCAAGTCGTCCCCCCATACGCTGACGGTATAGGTAACTTCCTCCTCATAATACTGCGCTTCAAAATTGATATGCACAGCCTTTGTCTCTGCGTCCCCTTCAAATACATACCGGTATCGGGTCAGCCCCGCGCCGGACGGCACATAACTGCCTATCCGGTTAGAGCCAAGCAGCCTCGAGCCTTCGGACAGCCCGTAATATAAGACTGCCCTTTTCTCTTCCGGCAAATATTTCCATATGCAGACCCCATCGATGTCAAGGTCCATCGCAAGTTCCGGAAAACCGTCCCCGTCATAATCTATAAAACGGTATTTGTCTTTTTCATTTTCCACATATTCTACAAATTCCCCATCGCTCATGCCGGAAACGCCACGAAGCATATCCCGGAAATAAACGGCCCCGTCGTCCTCATACCTGACCGGAACGCGGTTTGCAATCACATCATAAAACGCTTCCTTATACTCCTGTTCCAGTCTGCTTCCGTAAAAATCGGGATTAATGGGATACTCCCTAACGGTAAAATCAAAATTTTTTACATACTCATAAATTGCTTCCGGTTCTCTGTATGCCGAGTTTTTTACCTCTTTATAAAGTTCAAGCCCGTCAATGCTCACCGAAACCTTCTCCCATTCCGGTGAATCGGGATACAATTTCAAATTCCCGCCGTTGTCGCTGCTCCAAACACTGCCTTTCTTTAATTCCACGAAATTTTTTCCTATCTCTTTTCCGTCCTCATAAAATAACTCCCAGTACCCTATGGCTGCCGGATACAGTTCTTTCTCTCGCGGCATCTCATAAAATTCCGTTTCCGAATAAGCATTCTCCAGCCTCCGTATTCTCTGCCATTCCCCATTTTCATATGAATACATTTCATATACGGCGCCCTCCCATTTATCCGTTCCCACCGCTGCCATCAATACCTGCTGCTCCTCATTCCACAGCGGAAAACCGGTAAAATAATTGCCATATACTTCCGTCTCCGGCAGATACTTTTTCTCATAACGGCTTTTTCCGGCATTCCAAATCAATATGCGAAAATACGTGTTATGAGAGCCGGTGCCATGATTTTCTCCCGTACAGAAAGCAATATCCCCGCAGCCGTCACCGGAAAAATCAGCAATCCAGAAGGTTTCTTCAAATGCAGCAGGGAAATTCATAAATATTTGCTCACAAACGGCAATGCCGCCCTCATCCCTGACTGTAAGACGGTAATCCGCCATGCGTTCAAATTCTATACTATGCAGCCTTCTGTATATGGGACTGATTCTCTCAAACGTAATTTCACAGGTTTTATCCTCCATAGAAATTTCTTCCCGCCAAACCTCATGAGGCAATGCAAAAACCGTATCCTCCAACGCCTCCTCCCCCGAACAGACTTCCCTTATGTCATTCCGGTTCCATTCCTCACCACTCTCAATATGCCGTTCACTGTGAAAATCCATCCCCACGATTCCCTCCATACGAGCTGGAAAACAAATGGGAATGAAAACCTCCCGGATAATATAATCCGGTTCATTTGTATAGGTAATTGCAATACCGGATGCATCCGCCCCTATATCCAAAATAATTTCATAGGAATCCGGCAGATAAATATAAAAATCATCCCTCAAGTCATGGACTGCAATATAATCTTTGTCCAAACTCCAAATCTCGCCGTCGATTTCTTCCGAATCCGTACGGTAAAACTCAAATGCATTGTCTGCCAGAAGGACGGTTCCCTTTTCCAGAATCTCCCTCAACGGCTCACAGGGCTTCTTTTTATTATCAATAACCCTATGAGCGCACCCCATCAGGCCTTGCCCTGTTTTACCTGCATTTCTCCCGCAGATTCCTATCCCTGCGGCACATACACACAAAAGCAACAGGATGCATAACAGTACACATGTCCTTACCTTCTGCTTCATTGACATCTCCTTACATTTAAAGAGAGGATTATTTTATCGTATAATAAGCTCCATTTACATCCACTGCTGAAAAAACATACTTTCCATCCGTCGAAATGCTCACAATGTTTTTCAGTCTAAGCTTCTCAAAGGTAAGCTTTTTCAATTTCATATCCTCTATGGTCAAAACAGAGGGAAGTCTCGTTACATCCGGGTTTTCCCTAACGAAAAAGCTGACGTCTTCTGTTTTGCAGGTAATGTAACGGCTGATAAAAACCTCCCCCGTATCTGTTAAAAAAACTGTATTTTCCAAACCGGACTGCATGGCGATAATGCGTGGGCAGGCCGATGCCTCCCCATCTGTTTTCAATATATCTGCCACGGGAACTTCTACAAGCTTTCCCCCGTAATTTACCTTGCCGCCGTCCTCCGGATTTGCAAGGGCGCGCAAGTCATCGTGGTATTTGATTCTGTCACTGTCCCAATACCACAGCGTGCCGTCCGTTTTACTGATAAAAACCGTATAATCGTCAGAGCTTACCAAGTCCACCCCGCAAATCCCCGGCACATCATAGTAAACCGTATATCCCATTTTCGTGTTTTCATTTAATATCGTGATTGCTTCCAATTCCTCCGGCATATAGCAGCTTTCCTGTACCGCCGTATCAGACCCGCCCTCCCCTGAAGACGGAAAAATAAATGCGTATGGATAACCATTTCCGTCGTACCAATAATCCATAATGGAAAAAATTGTCCCGTCTTTTCTGAGAAAGTAATGGTAATTTCCCGCCCCTGCAAAAATCCTTTTTATATCCTTTCCCAACTCCTCATACCGCCCGTTAAATATGGTACGTACGTCTGCCTCGGGACCATTGATAAAACACTGCAATCCTAGTGTATACAAATTTCCGTCTGCATCCAGTGCAAACATAAAGTTTGCTTTCGCGTCAATATCCACTATATTTTCCAGCCCCTCCAGCCTGACGGGCGTATACTGCCTCTCTTCCGTATACAGAAACATGCTTTCCAATTTCTTTCCCCATGTATACACCTCCCCGGTTTCCAGCAGGGCATACACATTGTTTCCCCCGTCTACGATTTTTACAACGCCTTCAAGCCCCTCTACCTTTTGGGGATACTGACTGTAATCGATATCCATGCCCAGCTTTCCGGCTGCGTTATACCCCCAGCTCCATACGGTTTTATCCCGGCATAAAATAATCTGATAAAAATCACCCGCAATCAGGCTTGCAATCTCTGGCATCTCGTAGTCAGAATGCCATATTTGCTCACACAAAGTTACCCACTCTGCCTGATTCCGAATTTGTTCCCGTCCCTCTTCATCTGTAAAAAGATATTTCCTTGTCCCTGCATACCACTCATCTTTCGTACACGGATTTCCGTCAAACATAAATGCATCGTCATCATCATACAAATAATTCTGATTGACATCCGTCCAGGAAAACTTTAATTCATTGATACGGTTTCCCGAGTCATCCATTTCAAAATAGTAATAAGAGTCCCACTCATCGCTCCTGTAAATAAAAGCGCCGTTATTGAGGAGGACATACCTCCACGGACCCGAATAAAATGCCTCCAGTTCAAACATTTCATTATCCCTGCAAGAATAGATGGTGTACTCCCGTCCCGATAAAATATGCAGTTCCGGAATCCCATCCCCGTTTACGTCCACAATCGCATACTCTGCGCCGTATTGCCTTTCCGGCTCGCCTGTAGGCGTTATCAGGTAAAAAATATCTATTTCTCCTACCTTCCGCTCTCCCGTCAGAAATTCCTGATACATCCTGAGCGCCTGCTTTTCCTTTTGCGCTTCATGGTATTTGAGCAGCAGGACTGCCATGCTGCCTGACGCCTGCTTTTCCTTTTGCATTTCATGGTATTTAAGCAACAGGACTGCCATACTGCCTGCCAATACCAGAAAGAGAACCATATATAAATATTTCTTTTTCATATTCGGAATCTTCATCCTCATTTTGTCAGTGCATTTTACCATGCTCCTTATAGCCAAATGCCATCCTCACCCCATACCGCAGTGTCGCTGTATCTCATAATCCGCCAAAAACGAAACTTCCTGCGTGAAAAAAGTCTGCATAGCAGACTTAGTACTTCTTCACAATATATGCATTTTATAAAGCAATAACTGAACTTGAAGAAGCAAGAAGCAAATTATTAGTTATGGTTTCTTCATCATCTGATATGAAAGATGCTTTTATAATAGTTACAATTTCTTTTATCTCACCCTTGGTTAAATCCCGTACACATGGAGGTTCCGGAATCAACACTTTTTCCGCTAAAGTATTTAAGTCTGTCCAGCCCCAGTATTCAGCGAACTCTATTCCTGTATAATTTTTTCCGGTAATTCGATTTAATTCATTCAATTTGGAATTGACATTCTTATCAGAGTTATCTGCAACAGAATCAATTCTTCTACGGAACATGATGCACATCAACCTGCGGAAACGGAATGACAATCTTCGCAGCGTCAAGCGTATATTTGGTATTTTCCGTGAGCCGCCACTTTGCCTCCCAGTAATCCTCCTTTTTGACCCAGCAGCGGATGCCTAACTGAATACTGGAGTCTGCAAGGGAATCCACAAAAACAAACATTTCTTTTTCCTTCAGGGTAGCGTCATCTTCCTGAAGCATACCCGTCAGCGCTTCTTTTGCTTTCCCGATATCCGAATCATATGCGATGCCCACCAGGATGTCCAGTCTCCGTTCGTCCGCCTGCGTCACATTTGTCATGCTGGTATTGGCAAGCGTGCCGTTCGGCAGAATGATGACGCGATTGTCAGGTGTAGTCAGCTTTGTGTAAAAAAGCTGGATTTCCGAGACTGTGCCTTCATTTCCACCATTGTCCTCTTTGATGTAATCTCCCACCTTAAAAGGCTTTAGTAAAAGAATCAGCACCCCGCCCGCAAAGTTGGAAAGGCTGCCCTGAATGGCGAGGCCGATTGCCACACCGGCAGAGCCAAGCAGCGCAACGATGCCAGCAGCGTCCACGCCAAATCCCGAGGCAATCATAAAAACAAGCACCACATACAAAACCGCTTTTGTAAGGGAATCCAGAAACTGGATTACCCCTACGTCCGCTTTTGCCCGCTTTAGGGACTTTTTCAGGATACGGCGCAACAGCTTGATTATCTGGACGCCTATAAAAAAGACAACAATTGCCAGCACTATCCTGATGCCCAAGCCTAACGCCTTCTGGGGCAGCTCCTGCAAAAACTCCGAAACTGCTCCCGGCTCAAGTGCGGGAAGATTCATTTCCTGCTGTAATGCGGTTTCCAGTACAATACTATACAAAGCTATTCCCCTTTCTTTTTGCGGGTCTTTGTTTTCGGCGTTTCTTTAGACACTGGCTTAGGCGCGGCCTTAGGTGCAGCTTTGGATGCTGACTTAGGTGACGCTTTAAGCGTTGACTCAGACGCTGCTTTGGACGCGTTTTTTTTAGGCGCGTCCGGCTTGTAGGCAAGAATGCTCAGCGACAGGGGCGCCATTTTGATATTTATGGAATACGGCCTCTCGTCCCATTCCTTCTTTGCCGCCTTTTTGATTCTGGCATTTACCATACCCGTTCCGCCAAACTGTTCTGCGTCCGTATTGAGGATTTCCTTGTAGCCGCCCTCCAAAGGCACGCCTATCTGAAGGTTTGCGGGCGCGCCCGAAAAATTGGCAGCCACCACCAGCACGTCTTCTTTCTTTTTCCCCCGGCGCAGATACGTCAGGTAACAATCATTTGACGCAATGCTGTTAATCCATTCAAAGCCCTCCGGGCTGTTATCCAATTCATACAGTGCAGAATGTGAGCGGTACAATTCGTTTAACGCTTTCACAAGCGCGGAAACGCCCCTGTGTTCAGGATACTCCAAAAGCTCCCATTCTACCTGACGGTTTTCATTCCACTCGTCAAACTCACCGATGTCCTGTCCCATAAAAAGAAGCTTTTTCCCCGGATGCGTCATCATATAGGCATAGGTAAGCCTCAGGTTGGCAAATTTCTGCTCCCTCTCTCCGGGCATTTTTCCAATCAGGGACGCTTTTCCATGCACCACCTCGTCATGGGAAAATACCAGCATAAACTTTTCACTGTATGCATAAATCATGCTGAAGGTCAGTTCCCCGTGGTGGTAGCTTCTGAAATAAGGGTCAAACCGGATATAATGCAGGTAATCATTCATCCAGCCCATGTTCCACTTTAAGTCAAAGCCCAGCCCGCCGTCCTGCAGACTGCCCGTAATCATGGGGAATGCCGTGCTCTCCTCCGCAATGCTGAGCGCGCCGGGATTGCGTTTTTTCATGATAGAGTTCAAATGCTTAATAAATTCAATGGCTTCCAAGTTCTCATTGCCGCCGTAAATATTGGCAACCCACTCCCCGTCGTTCTTGCCGTAGTCCAGATAAAGCATGGAGGCAACGGCGTCCATGCGGATACCGTCCGCGTGGAACTTTTCCACCCAGAAGAGTGCATTTGCAATCAGGTAATTTTTGACCTCCGGACGTCCGTAATTGTAAATCAGGGTACCCCAGTGGGGATGCGAGCCCTGTCTCGGGTCAAAATGCTCATACAGGCAGGTGCCGTCAAAGTTGGACAGCCCGTAGGTATCCCTCGGGAAATGCGCCGGTACCCAGTCCAGAATCACACCGATGCCCGCTTTGTGCAGTTCATTGATAAAATACATAAAATCCTGCGGCGTGCCGTATCTGGCAGTGGGCGCATAGTAGCCAATCACCTGGTATCCCCAGGAACCGTCAAAAGGATGCTCCATTACCGGCATCAATTCTACATGGGTGTAGCCCATTTCCTTTACATAGGCTATCACTTTCGGCGCTATCTCCCTGTAATTCGCATACTCCCTGCCCTCGCCGGGGGCTGCAAAGCTTCCAAGATACATTTCATAAATACTCATGGGAGCCTCCGGCTTCTGCAATGCCGCTTTTGCCTTCTGCCAGTCCTTATCTTCCCATGCAAAATTGCGCAAATCCGCTACTACGGACGCCGTTTCCGGTCTGAGCTGCGCCGCATTGCCGTAAGGGTCCGCTTTGAGATAGGTAAGTCCCCCCTTTAATTTCAATTCGTATTTATAGTTATCGCCGACTTTCGCTCCGGGCACAAAAATCTCAAAAATACCGGAGGGCAGCCTGCGCATCTGATGGACCCTTCCGTCCCATCGGTTAAAATCACCCACCGTGCTGACTCTCTGCGCGCCCGGCGCCCATACTGCGAAATAGACGCCTTCTTCCCCGTCCAGCGTCATGGGATGCGCTCCCAGTTTTTCATATATGGTATAATGGATGCCATGTGCAAAAGCCTCTTCATCTTCTTTCGTAATCAGGGGTGCATGTCTGTATGCATCCTGCCTGATTTCCATGTTGCCGTCCTGATACGTGATAATGTAGCGGTATGCCCCGGGCTTTTTTAATGACAGCCAGACTGCAAAAAAACCGTCCTCGTCAGCCATTTCCATATCTGTTTCCGACATATCGGCAAGAAACTGAATCTGCACTTTCGCCGCACCGGGACAGAATGCCTGAACCAAAGTCCCGCTGCCTGATGCATGGGGTCCAAGCAGTGCATGGGGATTGGCTGATTCCGAATAGATAATTTCCTCAATCGCCGGCCAATTCATCAACTTGTACAATTTGTTGTTCATTTTGTTACCTCCTCTAACCTAAACTGTGAATAAACAGTCCGCTTCTTAATTTGGGTTCAAACCACGTGGATTTGGGCGGCATCAGAAGACCTGCGTCCGCTACTGCAAAAAGTTCTCCTATGGAAGTGGGATACATGGCAAAAGCTGCCTGCATGTCCGTATGCACCCTTCTCTCCAACTCCCTAAGCCCCCTGATTCCTCCCACAAAATCAATCCTCTTATCCGTTTTGGGGTCTCCTATTCCCAGAACCGGGCTTAACACATAATCCTGAAGCAGGGAAACATCCAGACTTTTTACCGGGTCCTTACTTTCAAGCCCTTCCTTTGCAGTCAGAAGATACCAGCAGTCCCCGAGATACATTCCCATCTTTCCTTTCCCCTCCGGCTTTACCGCATCCTTACCCTTTTTTACCACCTCAAAGTTTTCGGAAAGCGCTTTCAAAAAAGCCTCCTGTGAAAGTCCGTTTAAATCCTTCACCACCCTGTTATAATCCATTATCATCAATTCACTGTCTGCAAACAAAACGGACAGGAAAAAATTAAACTCTTCCTCCCCCGTATAGCCGGGATGCTCCCGTCTTCTCTTTTGTCCCACCTTTACCGCCGAAGCGCATCTGTGGTGCCCGTCGGCAATATATATGCTTTCCATCCCTGCAAAGGCGTCTGCAATATCCTGCATATCCCCGGCGTCATCCACCACAAAGACCCTGTGCGCAATGCCGTCTTCGGATACAAAATCATACAATGGCGCTTTCTGCCTGTTCTTTTCGATAATTTCCTGTAAACCGGCCCTGTTGCGATAAGCCAGAAAAATCGGTCCCGTCTGTGCATTTAAGGTATCCACATGGCGGATGCGGTCCTCCTCCTTATCCGCCCTTGTATTTTCATGCTTTTTAATCACACCGCTTTCGTAATCATCAATGGAAGCGCATCCCACTATGCCGGTCTGCTTTCTCCCCTCCATTTCCAGCTCATACAAATAGAAACAAGGCTTTTCTTCGGTAACAAATTCTCCCTTTGCAATCTGTTCCGAAAGCAGTTCTTTTGCTTTATGGTAGACCCGTTCGTCGTAAGTATCCACATCGTCCGGAAACTGTGTTTCCGCCCTGTCTATCCGCAAAAAAGAAAGGGGAGCGTCTTGCACGGCTTCCTTTGCTTCTTTCCTGCTGTACACATCATAGGGCAGCGCCGCAATGCTCTTCTCCAATCCTTTTGCCGGTCTGATTGCCCGAAAAGGCCTTATCTTCGCCATGTAAACTCTCCTCTTCTTCATTTTATTTCTATTATTTTAACAAAAATTGCTATACATCACAAGTAATTGGTGATAAAATGTGTAGAAGCTTTTTGAAACAAAAATATTGGTAAAGGATGTGGTTCATTTGACAGCAGAAGACAGAAAATTACTGGCTCGCATCAACAAATATGCCGAAGAAGTCATGGCGGACATTGAGCCCCAGAAGGTGCAGGTTTCCGCGCAGTTGGACAAGCTCCGTCCCATACTGCAGGAGATTGCAGATGAACAGGGCGTTACCCTTGAGGAGTTCTTTATCCGTTATATGGATATGCAGAGTGAAGCGGCATGTTTAAGCGACGCAAAAATGCGCGCTGATTTCGATAGTCAGTATAAACCCGATGGGGAACATCCCTTTTTTTACCGTTGACGCACAGTTTCCCTTATCCGTTTTCGCACGAAAAGCCTGTCATTCCTTTCGGTTTGACAGGCTTTCTTTTGCAAAATGCTTTTACTCTTCTTCAGTTGTCAGATAGATAACTCCCATCCAGTAGCAGCCATACAGTTCCGTTTCTCCTTCCAGCGCCTTATGGACATCCCGTCCTATCCGGTAAAAGGTCCTGTCGTCCAGGGCATATTCCGTCCGAAGAAGCGCAAACCCGTTCTCTTCAATCTGCTCCGCAAGCTTTTCCCCGATTTCATCATAATCGTAATACAGGTTATGCAGCCGGTAGTATTCGCGTCTGCCGTTTGTGGCAATGTAATTTCTCATGCAGCTGTCCAGCACATAATCGGAATCCTCCGTCAGGGTACGGCTTCCCGCTTCATCCGGCAGATTAAGCAGTGCATTTGATAAAAATTCATTGTCATTGTTGGTGACATCAAGAATTTCCCACTCACCGTCTATCCTCACCTTATTCCATGCATGGGGAAGATTGCCTTCCAGCACCCCGGTTACCACCACGCACTGCAGGCCTGCCGCATCCGCCAGAAGCTTGAAAGCGCCGGCATATCCTGCACACACGCATCTGCCGTTGATTAAGGCGCCATATGCCGTGAAGGAATCGTCATATTTTTTGTCAACATAAGCAAAATTATTTTCCTCTGCATTTTGAAGCGCCATATCATCATATTCGCAAGTGTCGCACAAATATTGGTTGATTGCCAGTTCCTTCTCCAGCTCCGTCATGCCCGGCTTAATTATCTGCGCCGTTATCTGTGCTACTTTCTCCTTGATTTCCTCCTGCTTCCTTGCCGTCACTTCTGCGTTGTCATCATATGCCACCTTCACAGCCGTTCCGTCACGGTTAATTTTGTATCCGGTAATGCCCAATATAAGGGGATTCTGATGATACGCCTCCAAAAATGCATCCTCCAGCATGGTAATATCCGCTGCTTCCGGGAACTCCGACACATCAATTACTTTGACGTTGGCCAGCATATTTTTGGCAAGATATTCCGATAGCGCGCAGTTTGCCGTAACCTCAAAATCCACTTCCCTGATTTTTACGTCCGCTGTTTCCTCTGCGTCAAACTCGATATCCGTATTTAACGCCACATCGCCCCCGCGTTTCCGAAGCATGTCTTCCCGTTCTTCCAGGAACTGTAAATCCTTTTCCAGATTGCTTTCATCATAGTCCACGATAAGGACAACGTCCTCAAAGGGGGTACCTTCTATACGATAGGGGATTTTTAATACATCGATATTTTTCCCCTCCAGGAAATTTCCTTCCTCATCCGTGTATATATACCTGTCTTCCACTACCATGGCCTGCTCGGTGTCGTAATCAATCAACTTCATGGCGGTCATACCGTCCGCCATGGTTACATAACCGTAAGGCATTGCCTGTTCCACGGAATCGTATCCGTTGTAACTGTAACCGTTTTCCATCCATGTGTCATAAGCGATTAGTACGGGGATATTCTCCTGAATATCCAGAATATCCACACCGTTGCTCATCATGGATGTGCCTTCCTTGCATACGGCAATCACACAGTACTGGTAACGGTTATTTTCCCTCAAAATTGCTATAGGCTCTTCCCCATATTCTTCTATGGTTCTTTCCCTGCCGTATCCGTACCAGTCGTTCTGCGCCACAGTGTAATTCCGAAAATCATCGTTGGTGGTGACAGAACCATACTCGGGAGATGCGGAAAACCATTCGGTGTCTGTGGTCACCTCCATAACCGACAGGCCGCCATCCTGCCCGTACTCGTCGCTGACAGTATACCGGCAGACAAAATATTCCTCTGCGCCTGCAATCTCATTCCATGAAAAATGCACCCTTCCGTCATCCGTAAAAGAGCAGGTAAGCTTCGGCGTATCGGGAAGCTCCCCTTTCACGGTCACGACCTGAACCTGCGGCACATCCCTTTTCTCTCCCGTTTCAAGGTCATAATAGGTAGCCAGGTACATCGTACTCAGATTACCCCATTCCGAACCCGCGTCACTGGGAAAAAATCTCAAATTGTCGTGGTCATACCGTTTTACCACTTCCATACTCAGTCCGCTGAGCCAAATCTTACCGACAGGATACGAAGACGGCGTCATGGTGATGGTGCCGGTTTCCCTGTCATAATCCCATCCGTTCCCCACCAGATGCTGTAACTGGGGGTCCTCATACAGACCTATAACTTCCGTCCAGTACTCCACATCAAGGTCGTCAACGGAAAATCCTGCCTGCAAAACAATGTTTTCCGTTCTGCCGATACCGGTAATGGCCGGTCCGTAAGTATAACCGTAAGGAGAAGGCTTATCCTCATACTTGTCCTTTGTCATGCTTGCAAGGTACATGCTCGTCACATAACTGCCTTCTACATACTCCCCTTCCTCTTCGGTTTCCGGTTCCTGCGCTTCTTCTGCCGCATCGCCGACGTCCTCCATTTCATCCCTGCTTTCCGCAGGAAGCGCGCCTGCCGGCTCAGCGCTTTTCTTTACGGAAAATCCCAGTGCGAAACCGCCTCCGAACATCCCCAAAAGCAAAGCAATGCAAAGTACTACCGGAAGAACCGTACCGCCTTTTTTCTTTTTTTCCAACAGAAACATAAACAATCCATTATCAATCTTCATTCTCTTTTCGCCTTTCCGTCTGTTTACTGTGCCAGCAAATGCTGCATGTAAATTATGAAACTGTTTTTATCCGTATCTCCCGAATCCACAACCACATAATCCTCTTCTTTGTACGCTGCCAGATAAGTGCCATTTGATGTAACGGCAAACCATACCTGCCTGCCTTCTATCTCCTCCGTCCATGCCGTTTCTTTCCCAAATTCCACAGGAAGGACGCTGACATGGCTTATCTGAATATCCTCATTCCATGTTCCGTTTTCCGCGTCAGCGCTTCCCAAATAGATTCCGGGTTCACCGGAAGATTTTTCATTCCCAATGCCTGCCTGCCAGAAAACGCACAGACTGATAAAAAGCAATGCAGCCGCGGCAGGCATATATTTTATTATTTTTGTCCTTTTATTGGGGGAAGTTTCCCGTTCTGCGGCAACTCTTTTTTTAGTCAGCGCTATCAGTTCCACCGGAGCATGCAGTCTGTCCTGCTCTTCTGCATACTGCTTTTTAAAAATTTCCTCTTTCACAGCACATCCTCTCCCTTCAATCGAATCCTGAGCATCTCCCTTGCCCGAAACAGCCGGGATTTCACCGCGGATTCTTTCTGTCCTATTACCTTTCCTATTTCTGCAATGCTTAACTCCTCATAATAATACAGGTGCACGACGCTGCGATAGTGTTTTGGCAGCGAAGCTATGGCCGACGTCACCGGTGAGTCTGCATTCTCAACCTCCCTAAAAGCCTCTGACGCCTTCTCGTCCGGCTCCTGATTGTCCTGCTCCAGAAAATGCACTTTTTTTCTGTAAGCGCTTGTCTGCTGCTTTCTGGCGCAGTTTATGGTTACCCGCAAAAGCCATGCTTTTAAATGCTCTTCTGATGTGATTCTGTCCCTGTAACGCACAAGGCGCAGAAACACCTCCTGAAACACATCCTGCGCGTCTTCCCTGTTGCCCATTTCATTTACGGCAAGCCGGTATACCATGTCCGCATATTTATCTATAATTTCCTCTGTTGCAAGTAATAAATGCCCGTTCATTTGTCTCTCCATACTGTATCTGTCTTTACACAAAACAGTATACCCTACGTGAAACAAATTTCCAACACTATTTTATATCGGGTTTCCGCATTTTGCATTGCGGCTGCCCTGTTTATTCCTCCCGTACTTTGCCGTTGTGCAAAATATCTTCCACAAGTCCAAACACATCCTCCGTACATTCCGCGGTGGCCGATGCATAAATAAAGTATAAATAGCCTTTATCTGCAATGATATACCATTCCACCTTCTCATCGCTTAATTCTCCTCGAACGGTATAGCTTAACTTGACTGCATATCCCAGGCAGGTCATACCATAGTCTGTCACCTCCACATTTTCTGCCCTGTCCCCAAACTGTTCCTCAAAAATTGCTTTTCCCTGTTCCGTATCCTCTGCCATTTCTTTTGTATCAATAAAACCTTCTCCCACATACTCCCTGCGTATGCCGATGAAGCAGGAGATATTTTCGACGCTATCCTCTTTTGGCAGAAACGTAAATGTATTCGCATTTTCACTGTAATAATAATCCTGATACCATCCCTCCGGCAGCTCAAACATAAGATAACCCGTGGAAAAACTGTTTATTTCGGAACCACCGCCTGCCAGAAATCTGTCCAGCTTCTTCTGCGCCGCTTTGGCGTCCCATTCTATGTCAAATCCATAAAACGTTTCCAGTTCTGCAATCAAACCGTCCGTTTCTCCGTTTACGTTTTCAGCGTCAAGCGTCACCTCCACAAAGACTCTTGTATCTTTATCCAGTTCTGCAAGATAATAGGTGCAGAATACCGGAATATACTTTTCCAGCCATGTATCATGCATAAGGTACTTTACCGTCACTCTTATTCCGTTATCGGTCTGAACCATCTCCGATATTTCTATTTCCTTGCAATAGGTATTATAAAATTCATCATACGTATATGACAGAAAAAACTCCATATCATCCTCAAGGGAATATTTCTGCCCTTGCCCGCTCAGGAAAGTATAGGCAGGATTTAATGAAATCCTGAACTTTATACCGTCCTTCTCTGAATAGGCCTCATTTTGGTTGATGCTGGAATAGTCGCCGTCAGGAATCATCACCTTCAGTTCCCGGCTGTTATTCTCCCCCTCCTCACTGTCTTCTGTGACAAGGACTGCGCTGCTCATATATGCAAACCCGCCAAAATCCTCCGGGAAATCACTTCCCAGCGCTACTTCCTGCTTTTCTTTTTCTTTTCTTCCTGCCAGTCCGTCCTCTCCCCGGGCCGGAGCGCTGTAAAAAACCGAAGCAATCCTTTCCCCCATGCCACAGGCGCTGAGAAAGGCTGTCATAAAAATCACTGCCGGAAGCATTATCCATTTCCTTTTCATTTTCCCCTCCAGACTTTTCCTGTTATACATTTCATATAGAATACCCCTGATGACCGTTTCCGGTTGCAAAAAGCATGAAAAAAGCCGGAGAAAAATTTCTCCGGCTTTTTAACCTGCGCCCGATAGTGCAGTTTTTTCGCTATTTTACCACCCTTACACGGAATACTCCGTCTATTGCGCTAAGCTTTTCCACGATGTCAGGCGTTGCCTTGCTTTCCACATCCAGCATGGTGTATGCAACCTCACCCCTGGACTTGTTCATCATATCGCTGATGTTGATGCCGTTCTCGCCAAAACATCCCGTAAACTTGGTAATCATATTGGCAATATTTTTATGGAATACAGCGACCCTTCCCACATTGGTACATACGCCCATATCGCAGTTCGGGTAATTGACGCTGTTTTTGATATTGCCGTTTTCCAGATAATCCATCATCTCTTTTACCGCCATAACCGCGCAGTTATCCTCGGACTCTTCCGTGGACGCACCCAGATGGGGAATCACGATACAGCCCTTTGCTCCCGCCGTCACCGTGTTGGGGAAATCCGTCACATATTTTCTGACTTTCCCAGATTCCAGAGCATCCAATACGTCCTTTTCATTTACAAGCAAATCCCTTGCAAAATTAAGAATCACCACACCGTCACGCATCAAATCGATGGCATCCTTATTCACCATGCCTTTGGTGGAATCCAAAAGCGGCACATGAATCGTAATATAATCACAATTCTGATAGATATCCTCCACATTCAGCACATGCTTCACATCCCTGCTCAGGTTCCATGCCGCATCCACCGATAAATAAGGGTCATAGCCGTAAACTTCCATGCCAAGATGCCTTGCCGTGTTTGCCACCTTCACGCCGATGGCGCCCAATCCGATGATACCCAGTTTTTTCCCGAGAAGTTCCGTGCCTGCAAAGTTCTTTTTCTCTTTTTCAGCCGTCTTTGCAATATTTTCATCGGAAGCATTGTTCTTTACCCATTCAATGCCGCCCGTCACATCCCTTGCCGCCAACAGCATACCTGCAATCACCAGCTCCTTTACGCCGTTTGCATTGGCTCCCGGCGTGTTAAAGACCACAATTCCTTTTTCCGCGCATTTGTCCAGTGGAATATTGTTGACGCCTGCGCCTGCCCTTGCAACGGCAAGCAGATTTTCCGGAAGCTCCATCTCGTGCATGGAAGCGCTTCTTACCAAAACTCCCTGCGCATTTTCAATAGCGTCCGTTTTTGTATATCGTCCCGTAAAATTTTCCAATCCTACGTTGGAAATAGGATTTAAACAATAGTATTGAAACATAATCTTCACTCCTATGCATTATTCTTTTCAAATTCTTTCATAAAGGCAACCAGTTTCTCCACGCCTTCGATAGGCATCGCATTGTAGATGCTTGCGCGCATACCGCCCACGGACCTGTGTCCTTTCAGGTTTACAAACCCTGCCGCTGCCGCTTCTTTTACAAATTTTGCATCCAGCTCTTCATTGCCGGTCACAAACGGCACATTCATCAGAGAACGGTCTTCTTTGCGAACGGTTCCCTTAAACAGGCTGCTCTCATCCAGAAAATCATAAAGAACCGCCGCCTTCTTTTCGTTATATTCTTTCATGGCTGCAAGTCCGCCCTGCTTTTTCAGCCATTTGAACACCTTGCCGCAGATATAGATACCGTATGCAGGCGGTGTGTTGTAAAGGGACTCATTATCCGCATGTATTTTGTATTTGAACATGGTCGGTGTGCCGGGGAGCACATCCTCCGTAATCAAATCCTCCCTGATAATCACGATTACCACGCCTGCAGGACCAATATTTTTCTGTACGCCCCCATAAATCAGGCCATATTTTGTTACATCAACGGGCTCTGAGAGGAAACAGGAGGAAACATCCGCAACAAGGGGTTTGCCTTTGGTATTGGGCAGCGTCTTAAACTTTGTTCCGTATATGGTATTATTTTCACAGATATAAACGTAATCAGCGTCCTCACTGATGGGAAGGTCCGAACAGTCGGGTATGTAGGAAAAGGTTGCATCCTCACTGGAAGCAATCTTGTTGGCCTTGCCATAAATGGATGCCTCCTGATATGCCTTCTTTGCCCACTGTCCGGTTACAATATAATCAGCAACCTTATTTTTCATCAGGTTCATGGGTATCATTGCAAACTGGGAGCTTGCTCCTCCCTGCAGGAACAGAACCTTATAATTATCGGGAATATTCATCAAATCCCGCAAATCCGCCTCCGCGTCCTTAATTATTTTGTCATAGGTTTTGGAGCGGTGGCTCATCTCCATAACAGACATACCGCTGCCTTGATAATCCAGCATCTCATCTGCCGCTTCTTTTAAAACTTCCTCAGGCAAAACTGCCGGACCTGCTGAAAAATTGTAAACTCGCACGTTGATTACCTCCTCATTTTTCGTATAAATATTCTCATTTTCACCTTTTTATGCGAACATAAAGTTTATTGTAAACTCTATTGCCGCTTTAGTCAACTAAATTTTTTAGTCAACTTTCAAATACTACCTGAAATGAAACATGTTATAATTAGCCGATGCCTCATTATCATGTGCTCCAATCATAAAGGAAGCATATGCAATTATAACCGTATCAATATCGCGGCTGTCAATATATTCCTCAAGACTTTCATCAAAATCTCTCAGTACCAATGTCTGAATTTCTGAAATACCAAGAGATAAAAAGGGAACTGTTATCTGTTCATAAGAATCCCCCAAAACAAGCACCCTTTTCCCTTCTGTATTGCCATGGTTGACGACGGTACTTTCGATAACCCCTTCCGGCATATAAGAATAATGCCAGCTTGTTGCACCGTAAACATCCAGATTATTTTCCGGCATGAAAATTTCCTGATTTACCAAGGCTTCTCCAAAACTCCCCTGCATTATACTTCCGTTCATGTAATAAACCGTATAATCTGTCGCATAATCAGGCAGCACAAGGTCAAAATCATCCATACCCACAAAAGAAACACCCAGTTTCTTTCCCTGTTCACCCAGCCAGGCATTCTCGTAATGCGTAACCGCAAACCGGTTGTCATCATATAATGAAAGGTCTATATGATAACCATAATATGCATTTAGTTCCGCTGCAATTGCTTCCGCCGCAATTTTCCCTGCCGGCACAGTCCAATGATGGTCAGTCTTATAAAAAAAGTCAAATGAATCAAGACCCATCGCACTATAATTCTCCCTCAGGTCAATATAATGCACTCCGATATCATCCAGCCTTTCCAAAAATCTGTCTGTATTGCTGTTTACAAAGGTATACCTTCCCAACTCGTTTTTAACCACATCATCGTTAAAATATTTGGTGGGTTCATTTACATACAAAAGCTGTATAACCCGTTCGTCCAGAAAATCTTTTAAAGCAGCAATCTGTTCAATCTCATAATCGGTTGTCGTTAAGGAATATATACCCGCAACATAACCGTTTTCCATCACAATACCGCCTTTTTTCTGATAAATTTCCCTTAACCCCAGATTTTTTGCCAGATTTCCGTTCAAATTTATCAGGCATTGCTTAAATGGCAAGTCAGATAGAAAACTTTGTACTGTGACCTCATAAGCAGGCATTTCTTCTTTTATAATTCCGACCTCTCTCCCGACTGATGAAATCAATTCATCCGCATAGCTGTACGCCCGCCCCATGACACAACCGGCCAATACAACAGCCAACAGGACGACGGTTACGATTTTTTCTTCTATTCCCATCTTTTTGCCCATGTAATCCTCCTAGAAGTTTCCATACAAAAACGGATTATTCTGCCCTGCTGCCACAAATGAAACCGCCCAGATAAAAAGCATACAAAGTACAACTGCCATAATAACGCTTCCAATCCGTTCCCGTCTTTCGTTTCCGGACAAGATGGAACGTAACTTTGGTATTACCGGAAATGCAAAAACAATGGCGGCAAGAATAAAAGGCCAATACTCTCCAATCAGCACTGCCGTACGTTGATTCGCCAGTTCCCCTCCTGCAGATAAGAACATATGCCCGATATAACGCAGACCGCTGCGTAAACTTTGGGAGTTAAAGATTACCCATTGGAAATTAATAAAAAGAAGAACAAACAGACGGTACACAACACGTCCTGCCTTTGTATGGATTTTATCCGGAATTTTTAACGCCTTCTCTGCCGCAATAACAAGAAAGTACAATAACCCCCAAAAGATAAACCGTCCGCTCGCTCCATGCCATATGCCTGTCAACAGCCACACAACAAAAAGATTAAAATATAACCTTATTTTTGAATTTACCCTTGAACCGCCCATGGGTATATACACATAATCCCTAAACCATGCACCAAGCGTGATATGCCACCTGCGCCAAAATCCGCTTACAGACGCTGTCATATACGGATAATTAAAGTTTTCCATACAGGAAAACCCGCACATTTCCCCTATTCCTATTGCCATGTCAGAGTAGCCCGAAAAATCATAATACAGCCGAAGGGAATAGCAAATGGAACCCAGCCATAAATAAGCGGGGGTTGTCGTTGATAACTCCGCTGCAAATATCTCCTCCACAATCAGACCAAGCACATCCGCCAAAAGAACCTTCTTTACAAACCCTGTGACAAATTTTTCCCCGCCACGGTAAAAATCGGCTTTTCCGCTGAAAAAATCGCCATAACGGCAAATAGGCCCGGAAACAATCTGTGAGAAAAAAGACAGGTAAAGCGCGCCATGCACCGGGTTTTTCTTTAATGTAATTTTTCCCGAAAACACATCCGCCAAAAGGGAAATTGCCTTAAAAGTAAAAAAAGAAATGCCAAGCGGAAGAAGTATTCCCCTCGCACCGAATGTTGTGCCAAATACGATATTGACATTTTCCGTTACAAAGTCAAAATACTTATAATAAAACAGGCATCCTGCGTCGAGTCCGATTCCCGCAGCAAGCACAAATACCGCAAATATCCGGCAGCGTGTTCTTAACGCCTGTATTACGTAAGCAAGCAGTACATTCACAGTGATACCGGCAATAAACAACATAAAATAAACCGGTGAACCGCACGCATAAAAAAACAAACTGAGCAGCAGCAGCGCATAATTTTTCCATTTGGACTTCAATGCAGCTGCAATAAACACCGCAGGTAAAAATAGAAACAAAAACGCAATATCCGTCATATCCATTTTGTATTTCCTCATTCTTCAGGGTATTTCCAAATTCACCTAATAAAACATCACAACAGGCACGCCGATTTCCAGCATATCGTATAGTTCTCCCATCACACTGCTTGGAACATTGATACAGCCGTGGGAACCGCCTGTTTTGTATATTTCTCCGCCAAAATCCCTTCTCCATGAAGCGTCGTGTATGCCGACGCTTCCCTTTACAGGCACCCAGTACTTGACGGGTGAAGCATACCCTTCCCCTCTGAGTATCCGATTTCTCTGCATATTATATACAAAAAAAACTCCGGTCGGCGTACCCATCCGGCGGCTTGTATTGCCGGTAACGATATCCGTTTCCAATTTCAGTTCGCCATCCTCATAATAGTACAGCTTCTGCATCCCCATATCCACTTCAACATAGGTATCCCCGATATCGTTTTTTCCCCGGACAGCGGCCTGCTGGATATAGGCGGGAACATGGACTTCCTGTTTCTTTTCCAAAAATGCTTCCGCCAGATAGGCTATTTCCGCATCCCTGTCCAGTTTATTGCCATAGGTGCCGCCTTCAATCGTGATGATATCCCCTCTGGTACTATAAAAATCCCTGACGCTTCCACAGGTATCATATTCCAGACAGAGCGTATCTATAAACGCCTTAATGCCTTCCTCACTGCAGACCGGATTTTGGTCTTCATCCAAAAGAAAATCCCCATTATCATCCAGTGCAATAAAACTGCTGGTAATTTCAGGAGTCAGCGCAATTTTCACATCCCCCATGTCATACTGTATGCCGCAGTCCTGGAATGCTTCTATCTTTTCCCATAACGCAAGTGTATCCTGTTCGTCTTTTGTATAAGGCAGACTAGCATAACAATCCGACACATCAATCCAAAACCTGCCCTGCATAAGCATCTCTGCCACCCTGTTCCTGACAGCCTGCAAATCAAGCACATCCTGCTTTCCGTCATAAAGCACATACCCCTGCTCCAGTCGGATTTCCACTACGGATTCTTTTGCATTTGCCTGTTCTATGCCGCAGCTATTCAAAACTTCTTCCAGCAGAAGCATATCAAAACTGATTTCCGGATTTATTGTTTCCTGACCGGACTTCACCAGACCGCCCGCCCACATAAACGGACTCTGCCCGTCCTGAAGCTTTTGCAGCGGATTTGTGTAATCAATAGAAAAACCAATTTCTGATAAACTGATTTCATATTGCCCGCCAAGCGCATCCTGTATGACAAATTTGTCATTTGTGTATTGCTTTTGCAATTCTTCATTTATCACAGTGATTGAATGTCCCGTACAGTAAACACCGTTAACAAATGTCCCCGGATTAAATCCCCTGCTGTAATAAGCCGCCATTGCCAGATACCCCAAGGCTGCCACGGCAATAACGGCTATTACGGCATTTCGTAAAAATGCTTTATTTCTTTTCATATTATCTTATTTCCTGTCAGACAAATCATCCTCATCGAAAGCGTCGCTGATAGGCGCCCCTGCAGGCACCATGGGAAATACCTTGTCATCCTCAGGAATTACACACTCGATTACCACCGGAGCCTGCATGGAAATGGCTTTCTCGATGGCAGGCGCCACTTCTTCCTTTTTCGTCACCCTGATAGCCGCACAGCCCAGGCCTTCCGCCACCTTGCAAAAATCCACCTTATCGTTCAGCACTGTCTGTGAATACCTGTGGTCGTAAAAAAGCGTCTGCCACTGGCGTACCATTCCAAGCACATGGTTATTGATTATCACCTGAATAATGGGGATATTGTACCTGCTTGCGGTAGCCAGTTCATTCATATTCATACGGAAGCAGCCATCTCCAGCGATGTTAATACAGACTTTATCAGGGCAGCCGGTCTTTGCGCCGATACATGCCCCGAGACCGTATCCCATGGTTCCCAGTCCGCCTGATGACAAAAAGGTACGCGGTTGTGTGTACTGATAGTACTGTGCCGCCCACATCTGATGCTGTCCGACATCCGTACTGATAACAGCCTCTCCCTTTGTCACGCGGTCAATTTCTTCCATTACATAAGGGCAGGATAACTGCTCCTTATTGTATTTTAAAGGATATTTTTCTTTTATTTCTTTTATATGCTTCATCCATTCGGTATGTTCCAGCTTATTTAAACGGGCATTCAACTCTTTTAAGATACATTTCAAATCCCCGGTCACACTGGCGCACACAGGAATATTCTTGCCGATTTCCGCCGCGTCTATATCAATATGAAGCACTTTTGCATTCTTTGCAAAAGTTTTCGGGTTGCCGATTACCCTGTCGGAAAAACGGGCGCCAAGGGCAATCAGTAAATCACATTCGCTGACCCCGAAATTAGAAGTTTTGGTGCCGTGCATACCAATCATGCCCGTATATCTGTCGCTTCTGCCGTCAAACGCCCCCTTACCCATCAGCGTATCACAGACAGGCGCATCTATTTTTTCCGCAAATGCTTTCACCTGCTCTGCCGCGCCGGAAATGATTGCCCCGCCGCCCAGATAGATATAAGGTTTTTCGGCCTTTTCAATCAGCTCGACAGCCCTCTCCAAATCTTCATTTGTATACCGGTTCAACACCCTGGGCTTTGCCGGAACTACGGGCGTATATTCGCAGGTATTCGCCGTAACATCCTTCGTAATATCCACCAGCACGGGACCCGGACGGCCGGATTTGGCGATAGCAAATGCTTTTCTCAACGTATCCGCCAGTATCGAAACATCCTTTACAATATAACCATGCTTGGTAATGGGCATGGTAACGCCTGCAATATCCACTTCCTGAAAGGTATCCTTGCCTAAAAGAGGCAGGTTTACATTGGCCGTGATAGCCACCATGGGCACAGAATCCATGTAAGCCGTCGCAATGCCGGTAACCAGGTTGGTTGCGCCCGGACCGCTCGTCGCCATACATACGCCTACCCTGCCCGTCGCCCTTGCGTAGCCGTCCGCCGCATGGGCAGCGCCCTGCTCATGGGAAGTCAGAATATGGTTAATTTCATTGCTGTGTTTGTAAAGCGCATCGTAAATATTTAAAATGGTGCCTCCCGGATAGCCAAAGACGGTGTCTACCCCCTGCTCCTTCAGGCATTCTATAACAATTTCCGCACCAGTAAGCTGCATCCTTCCATCCTCCAATTTATGATTCATTTTCACGCGGCATCTCCAGAATAGCGCCGCGGTTACCGCTGGTGACCAATTCCCTGTAACGGGCAAGATAACCTGTCTTTACCTTCGGCTCCCTGGGCTGCCATGCACGGCGCCTTTTTTCCATCTCTTCGTCGGAAATATTTACATTCAGGGTATTCTCCGGAATGTTGATGCTTATGATATCGCCCTCTTCCACCAGCGCAATGGGACCGCCCACTGCCGCCTCCGGTGAAACATGCCCGATGGAAGCGCCCCTGGAAGCGCCGGAAAAACGGCCGTCCGTAATGAGCGCCACAGAAGAGCCAAGACCCATTCCCGCAATGGCGGAGGTGGGATTTAACATTTCCCTCATGCCCGGGCCTCCTTTGGGGCCTTCATAGCGGATAACCACAACATCTCCTGCCACGATTTTACCGCCCTTGATGGCCTCGATGGCATCCTCCTCGCAGTCAAACACCCTTGCAGGGCCTTCATGCACCATCATTTCAGGCACAACGGCAGAACGCTTCACCACGCCGGAGTCCGGAGCAAGGTTTCCTTTTAGCACGGCAATCCCGCCTGTAGAGGAATAGGGATTTTCCACCGTCCTGATGACGCTTTCATCCCGGTTTACCGCATTCTGTATATTTTCACCCACTGTCTTACCTGTAACGGTAATCAAATCAAGGTTCAGCAGATTCAGCTTGGAAAGTTCTTTCATAACTGCGTACACACCGCCTGCCTCGTTCAAATCCTCCATATAAGTAGGCCCTGCCGGAGCCAGATGGCAGAGATTCGGCGTGATGGCGGAAAGTTCGTTTGCAATGTCAAGATTTAAGTCCACGCCTGCCTCATGGGCGATTGCCGGCAGATGCAGCATGGTGTTGGTGGAGCATCCCAGCGCCATATCCACCGTGAGGGCGTTGCGGAATGCTTCCTCAGTCATGATGTCGCGGGGCTTGATGTCTTTTTCCACCAGTTCCATAATTTTCATTCCCGCATGTTTTGCCAGCCGGATTCTCTCGGAATATACGGCAGGAATCGTACCGTTGCCGCGAAGTCCCATGCCGATTGCCTCTGTCAGGCAGTTCATGGAATTTGCCGTATACATGCCGGAGCAGGAACCGCAGGTGGGACATACCTTTTCTTCAAATTCACAAAGGTCTTCCATCGTCATGGTGCCTGCCGCCACGCTGCCCACTGCCTCAAACATGGAAGAAAGGCTCTTTTTCTCCCCCTTTACCCTTCCCGCCAGCATGGGACCGCCGGAAACAAATATGGTGGGGATATTTAACCTTGCCGCCGCCATCAGAAGGCCCGGCACATTCTTGTCACAGTTGGGGATACAGACCAGACCGTCAAACCCGTGCGCCATCGCCATGCATTCCGTGCTGTCTGCTATCAAATCCCTGGTAACAAGACTGTATTTCATGCCGATATGGCCCATGGCAATACCGTCGCAGACTGCGATGGCAGGAAAAACCACAGGCGTACCGCCTGCCATTGCCACTCCCATTTTAACGGCTTCGGCAATTTTATCCAGGTTCATGTGGCCGGGTACAATTTCATTGTAGGAACTTACAATCCCGATAAGGGGCCTTTTTCTTTCCTCCTCCGTATAACCCAGTGCGTTAAACAAACTCCTGTGAGGCGCCTGGCTTGCGCCTGTTTTAACAGAATCACTTCTCATGCTTTCCTCCATTCCGTCCCAAACGGACGTTTTATTTTCACTTAATAACGGTTGTCAAATACCCTTGTCGATTTCTTTTCACTTCTGGGAAGCTCCCCGATTTCCACCGGCATTACCTTCACCAGAATCCCTATTTTATATTTGAAGGTTTCCGTAATTTCCCTTTCCAGTTCATACTTGTTTGCGCCGGCGTCGGCTTCCACAAACAGGGTACAGATATCCTTGCCTTCCATATGGTCTATCATAAACTGATATTCGCTGGACGCCCCCTTTATGCCGGAGAGCAGTTCGTCTATCTGGCTGGGGAAGATATTGACGCCCTTCACCTTCACCATGTCATCCGTACGTCCCAAAATGGTGTCAATCCGCGGGAACTTACAGCCGCAGGGACATTCTCCCAGAATGACCCTGGTTAAATCATGCGTGCGGTATCGGATAAGGGGCGCACCCTGCTTCTTTAATGTGGTAATCACCAGTTCGCCCACTTCGCCGTCCGGCACCGGTTCGCCTGTTTTGGGATTGACAATTTCAAAATAGATATAATCCGTCCACATATGCATCCCGCATTCATATTCACAGCTCATGCCAATGCCGGGACCATATACTTCAGTCAGTCCGTAAATATCGTAAAGCTGCACGCCCAGTTCACCCGCAATGCGCTTTCTCATCTTTTCTCCCCATCTCTCGGAGCCGATAATGCCTTTCTTTAAATGGATTTTATCGCCGATGCCCCGTTTGGCAATCTCTTCCGCCAAAAGCAAAGCATACGAGGAAGTCGCACACAATACGGTGGACTCCAAATCCATCATCATGCGCAGCTGCTTATCCGTGTTGCCCGGCCCCATGGGAATCACCATCGCCCCCAGGCGCTCCGCGCCGTTCTGGAACCCGATGCCCGCCGTCCACAGTCCGTATCCCGGCGTAATGTGGACGCGGTCCTTATTTGTGACGCCTGCCATCTCATAACAGCGCTTAAACATTTCCGCCCAGTCGCTTACATCCTGCGCGGTATACGGAATAATAACCGGCGTACCCGTAGTGCCCGAGGAGGAATGAATCCTGACAATGTCTTCATCCGGCACCGCCTGCAGCCCAAGCGGATATGCCTCCCTCAAATCTCCCTTCCAAGTGAAAGGCAGTTTTTCAAAGTCTTCCTGACTTTCTATGGCATCTACATCCACATCCTTCAATTTTTCCCTGTAAAAGCAATCCTTGCCTGTCAGGTTTTTTAACTGTGCCTTAATCAGGCTAAACTGCTCGTCTGTCATCTTCATGGCATCACTTCCCCTTCTGTCATATGTATTGCCTTCAGGTTTATCTCCCTAAACCTTTCCGGCAGCCGTTTTTCAATTGCACTTTCCAACTCTTTTATATCCATGGGCAGCGCCCCTGCTTTTACGGCAGCCGCCAATAGCGCCATATTAAGTACTTTTGCAGAACCGCATTTTGCACAGACCGCGTCGCCATCCACCAGTACCAGCTTCTTCACCTTCCTTTGCAGATAGGAAAGCATCTCTTTTCCGTCATATTCACTTCCCGCAAGGGAAGACGTCACCGGTTTCACCGCCTTTTTGTTGACTATCACCATGCCGCCTTCTTTTAAATAATCCAGGCACCTGACCGCTTCCGCAGGTTCAAAGGCAATCAGCACATCCGCGCCGTGCATAGGGATAATCGGCGACTTTATGCTGCCTCCCACCCGCACGTGGCTGACTACGCTGCCGCCCCTTTGTGCCATGCCTATGGTCTCCGCCGTCCTCACATTCTCTCCTTTTTCCATAGCCGCAAAAGCTATCATCTTGGAAGCAAGCACTGTTCCCTGACCGCCGACACCGCACAGCAAACAACTATTTGTCACAGGCTCCACGCTCCTTTCCCACACCTTCAATCGCCTTTGCCGGACATACCTGTGCACACAAGGTACAGCCATAACACAGGGAAGGCTCAATCATTACCCTGCCGTCCTCAACGACAATGGCAGGACAGCCCAAGTCCCGGATACATTTTTTACACTGAATACATTTGTCCTGATTGACCGAAAATCCGGCTGCAGGTTTTGTCACGGCAATGCAGGGCGCCTGAAAGATAACGGCCCTTACGCCGTCACATGCGGCGGCCTCTTCCACAGCCCTTAACGCTTCCTTCTGGTGAAAGGGATTCACCGTGGTAACATAAGAAACTCCCATGGCAAGTAAAACCTTCTCTATGCTTACTTTTTCCGAAATTCCACCCATCATGGTTTTTCCCGTGCCGGGATGGGGCTGATGCCCCGTCATGGCCGTGGTGGAATTGTCAAGCACCACCAGAATGATATCTGTCTGATTGTAAACGGCATTGACTACTCCCGTCATGCCGGATGCAAAAAACGTGGAGTCGCCGATAAAAGCAAAGTGCAGGGTATCCGGCTCGACTCGTTGAAGCCCCTGCGCAATCGTGACGTCCGCCCCCATGCAAAGGCAGGTGTCCACCATATCAAGCGGCTTTGCGTTGCCCAGCGTATAACATCCTATATCTCCCGAAAACACAGCCTTTCTTCCCTTTACCGCCTGCTTGACCGCATAAAAGGAAGCCCGGTGCGGACACCCCGCGCAGAGGACGGGCGGCCTTACGGGAAGCGCCGGTCTGTCTGCGCCGGTTCCGGTATTGACGCATAATTCCTCCACTACCTTTTTATCAAAGAAATCCGCCAGCAGGCACCTTGCCAGTTCCACGGAGTTTTCTCCCGCACACGGCGCCGTCTTATCCAGCTTTCCGTGTATCCTTACAGGAAGATGATGCTGTCCGCACAAAAGCAGCAATTCCTTTTCTATCACAGGGTCTAATTCTTCCATGCAAAGGACCTCATCCACCTGCTGCAAAAATTCCAGGGCAAGCTTTGCCGGAAACGGGAACGGCGTGCCGATTTTTAATAAGGAAAAGTCCCTTTTATCGTATCCGTCCATGATAATGGCTTCCCTCGTATAGGCATAACTGATGCCGCTGGTTGCAATCCCCAGCCGCTTCGGCTTTTTGGCGTCCCCATATACTTTGTGTTTGTTTCCCATATATTCGGAGAACAAATCCCCTATCTGCGGATTGCGCTCCTCTATTTTTTTATGGTTCAGATAGGATGTCCTAGGAAAAATGACAAACCTGCCCGTGTCTTTCACAAACCCTTTCGGGACATTCCGGTACTTTCCTGCAGCGTCAATTTCCATGGACGCGCAGCCGTGACACACCCGTGTGGTCGGTCTTAACAATACAGGCGTATTATATTTTTCGGAAATGGCAAAAGCATCCTGAACCATCTCAAACGCTTCCTCCGGCGACGCCGGGTCAAACACCGGAATCTTTGCAAAGGAAGCAAAGGTTCTGGTATCCTGCTCCGTCTGGGAGGAAATCGGACCCGGGTCATCTGCCGCGACAATCACCATGCCGCCCACACACCCCACGTACGCAAGGCTCATCAACGCATCCGAGGCCACGTTTAAACCTACCTGCTTCATGGTTACCAATGTCCTTGCACCGGCGTAAGAAGCGCCTGCCGCAACCTCTAACGCCGCCTTTTCATTGACTGACCATTCCACATAAATGCTTCCGTCATTTTCCCTCGCCACCGTTTCCAGAATCTCCGTGGAAGGGGTTCCCGGATATCCGGCCACCAGATTTACGCCTGCCTGAATTGCTCCCATGGCAATGGCTTCGTTTCCCATCAATAACTGCATATGTATACCTCTTAAGTTAGATTCTCTCTGCAATCAGGCTTCCCATTTCAGAACAGCCCACCTGCTTTAACCCTTCCGACATAATATCGCCGGTACGGAATCCGTCGGCAAGCACTTTTTTCACTGCCTCTTCCACGGCATCCGCCGCAGCGTCCAAATCAAAGCTGTAACGCAGCATCATTGCCGCACTTAAAATCGTGGCTATGGGATTTGCAACGTCCATCCCTGCAATATCCGGTGCGGAGCCATGGCTTGGCTCGTACAGGCCGAACCTGGTATCATTTAAGGAAGCGCTGGCCAGCATCCCAATAGAACCTGTCACCATACTTGCTTCATCCGAGAGTATATCTCCAAACATGTTTTCCGTCAGAATCACATCAAACTGGGACGGGTCTTTTACAAGCTGCATGGCACAGTTATCCACCAGCATATGCTCCAGGGTAACCTCGGGATAATCCTTTGCCACTTCTTCCACCACTGCGCGCCACAGCCTGGAAGAATCCAGCACGTTTGCCTTATCCACGCTGGTAACCTTTTTCTTTCTCTTCATGGCAATGTCAAAGCCTTTTATGGCAATTCTCCTGATTTCATTTTCGTCATAAGTCAGGGTATCGATGGCTTTGCGCACACCGTTTTCCTCGACGGTTTTTCTCTCGCCGAAATACAGACCGCCCGTCAGTTCCCGCATTATCATAATATCAAAACCTGCCGCACTGATTTCTTCTTTTAAGGGGCAGGCTGAAGCCAGCTCTTTATATAAAAGCGCGGGTCTCAGATTAGCAAACAGATTGAGCGCTTTCCTGATTTTGAGCAGCCCTGCCTCGGGACGCTTTTCAGGCGGCAGCTTGTACCACGGGGACGTGGAAGTATTGCCGCCAATGGAACCCATCAGCACCGCATCCGCCGATTTTGCCGTATCAATCGCCTCATCTGTAAGAGGGATTCCATGCACGTCAATGGAGGCGCCTCCCATCAATATATCCGTAAAATCAGGCACAAAGCCAAATTTTTCGCCCGCTTTTACCAACACCTTCTTTGCTTCCGCTATAATTTCCGGTCCGATACCGTCGCCCGGAATACAAGTTATTTTTAAATTCATGTTTTTCCTCATTCCTGCGCCACTTTTGCGCATTTTTTCTCATCCTGCTTTTTCTTAATCCTAAAAGTCCCAAAATCTGCGGCTTATAGACCTGCCGGCGGATTCAGGGACTTTCAGGATAATAAATAGCTTTTTATGCCTCGCCGGCCTTTTCCACACGGCTTATGGCAGTTTTTTCCATGGGAATACGGCAGTTTTTGTTATTGCCAAATTCTACAATAACCATGTCGTCATTGATATCAATCACAATGCCGTAAAATCCTGAAGTTGTCAGGACACAATCCCCTGTTGCCAACGTGGAAAGCATGGCTGCCACTCTCTTCTGTTCTTTTTTCTGCGGTCTCATAAGCAAAAACCACATACCGCCAAAAATAGCCACATAAACCAAAATGATAAAAATAGTGCCGGTTGTTCCGCCTGCTGTACCAGCAGCTCCGGCTGCTGCATCAGCACTAAGTAAAATGCTCATATTCTGTCCTCCTGTACGCCTTATCCATTAATCATACACAACTTCTCAGCTTTGGGCAAGTAGTTTATCAATTTTTTTCTTTTTATAAGCGGCGAATGCTCCCTCATCCAGAGCGTTTCGGATTTCCGCCATCATGGTATTATAAAAATACAGGTTATGCAGCACGCACAGCCTCATGCCCAGCATCTCCTTTGCTTTCAGCAGATGCCTGATATATGCCCGGGAATACCGCCTGCAGGCAGGACATCCGCATCCTTCCTCAATCGGTCCGTCATCCAGTTCATATTTTGCATTGAACAGGTTTATTTTCCCATGATTGGTATAAAGGTGTCCGTGCCTGCCGTTCCGTGTAGGATATACACAGTCAAAAAAGTCTACGCCCCGCTCCACGCCCTCTAAGATATTCACCGGCGTTCCCACTCCCATCAGATACGTAGGCTTGTCCGCCGGCAGAAAAGGCACCACCTCGTCCAGAATATGGTACATTTCCTCATGGCTCTCCCCCACCGCCAGTCCGCCGACTGCATAACCGTCCAAATCCATATCCACGATTCTTTTGGCATGTTCTATCCGGATATCCTCATAAACGGCGCCCTGATTGATACCGAAAAGCAGCTGCTTTTTATTGATGGTATCCTCCAGCCCGTTCAGCCTGTCCATCTCTTTTTTGCAGCGCGCCAGCCATCTGGTAGTGCGTGCAACGGATTCCTGCACATACATTCGCTCCGCCTTTGCGCTGGGACATTCATCAAATGCCATGGCAATGGTAGAAGCCAGATTGGACTGTATCTGCATACTTTCCTCCGGCCCCATGAATATTTTCCGACCGTCGATATGGGAGTTAAAGTAAACGCCTTCTTCTTTGATTTTCCTGAGTCCGGCCAGAGAAAAAACCTGGAACCCTCCTGAATCCGTTAGGATTGGCTTGTCCCAGGACATAAACTTGTGCAGTCCGCCCAATTGTTTAATAATCTTATCTCCGGGCCGTACATGCAGGTGGTATGTATTTGATAATTCCACCTGTGTGCCGATTCCCTCCAAATCCTGAGTGGACACGGCTCCCTTTATGGCTGCCACCGTCCCCACATTCATAAAAACGGGGGTCTGAATCACTCCGTGTACAGTGTGGAACTCGCCTCTTTTGGCCCGTCCCTCCTGTTTCAGCAAACGATACATTTAAAAATCCTCCCAAAACTCTTCCAGTGTAATGCCTTTTTGGGTTATCACTGTAGCCGCCTCGATACCTACATATCTGAAATGCCACGGCTCATATTCAATCCCGGTGATATATTCTTTGCCTTCCGGATAACGAAGGATAAATCCATACTCATAACTGTGTTCCGCAAGCCATTTTCCCGTATCCGTGTCTGCAAATCCTGCGTTCAGATTTTTATAGGTACTGCTGTAAAAATCTATGGCAAGCCCAATCCTGTGCTCGCTGGCATTGGGTGACGTCACTGTCATGGAAGCAGTCTTATAAGCGTCCATGTAAGACATCCCTGCCTCCATGAAACGGTCTATTTTCCGGTTAAACAGGTATGTCTGACGGTTATAATCCCGGTAAGGGGAACAGATAACCAAATCCACGCCGTCATTTTTCGCCGCCTGCATCATGGCAAGCAAATCCTCCAGTATCCTCTCATCGCACTGCATATTTCCGGTGATGGTTCCAAGCGGAAAAGTATAATCGTCCGGTATGGAGTGCTGTTTATTTATCAAAATCAGCCTCCAATCCTCTTCATCAAAATCATAAGAACTGTAATCGGCTTCCTGTGAACCTTCTGTTTCGTTTTCCACCATTTCCCTGTATGTGCTGTTATTTTCCAGAATCTCTTCCAATGTATAAGTATCCAGTTCTTCCTCTTCCAGAAGCGCCACATCATCATAAGTTTCCAAGCTTTCTTCATCTGCTTCAATGGACGCCACTTCTTCTGTGTTAATTTCCTGCTCTGCGGCAAGCACAACCCCATCTTTGGACACCTCTACAGGAGCATTCTGCCTGTCAAGACTTTCCGTAGAGGCAAAACTGCTCCCCACCACGGAAAAAAGCAACAGCAAAACAGCACAGGAATATCGTTTGCCATTAGCGGCAATCTTTAACCCTGCGTGATATGCTGACAACACTGCCGTCATGTAAACCAGTACGGCGCCCCTTAACCATTTGTGCTTTTTTGCCACCCCGGTACAACGGGATATGAATATTTCTCGGAATGTTTTTTTCATATACAAACCCATCCGTGCATATTTCAGTACATTATGTACTATAATATCACACTTTTTTTCATATTGCACTATATTTTTTACAAAATACCAATATATTTCTATTTTTATATTGCACCCGGATGTATTTTTTTGTATAGTGGAAAAAATATGAATTTTCAGGAGGCTGTTATGGCTGGTTCTACATATGGCACAATATTTAAAATTACCACCTGGGGGGAATCTCACGGAAAAGCGCTGGGCGTTGTCGTGGACGGATGCCCGGCTAACCTTCCCCTTTCAGAAGAAGACATTCAGAAATATCTGGACAGGAGGAAACCGGGCCAGAGCAATATCACCACCTCACGCAAAGAGGCGGATTTGGTCGAAATTCTTTCCGGTGTATTTGAGGGACGCACTACAGGGACTCCCATTTCCCTGCTTGTCCGCAACACCTCCCAGCGCTCTGCCGATTACAGCGAAATCGCTTCTTACTACAGACCCGGCCATGCGGATTATACCTTTGACGCCAAATACGGGTTTCGGGATTATCGGGGCGGCGGCCGCTCCTCCGGCAGGGAAACCATAGGCAGGGTGGCCGCAGGCGCCATTGCGGCAAAGCTGCTTAAGGAAATGGGCATTACCGTCACCGCCTACACCCGCTCCATCGGGCCAATAGAAGCGGATTTATCCGCCTTTGACAAAGAGGCCATATTCACCACTCCCACCGCCATGCCGGACCAAAAAGCTTCCGCACTGGCAGAAGCATACTTACAGGAAAATATAAAAAAACTGGACTCCACCGGCGGCGTCATGGAATGTATGGTGGAAGGAATGCCGGCCGGTATCGGAGACCCGGTATTTGAAAAACTGGATGCCAATTTAAGCAAGGCCATTATGTCCATCGGCGCCGTAAAAGCCGTGGAAATCGGAGACGGCGTACAGGTTTCCAGAGCATGCGGAAGTCAGAACAACGATGCGTTTTTCAACAACGGCACCTCCATAGAAAAAAAGACAAACCATGCCGGAGGCATTTTAGGCGGTATCAGCGACGGCAGCCCCATCCTGATACGCGCGCACGTAAAACCCACCGCCTCCATCTTTCAGTCACAGGAAACCGTAAACAAAGAAGGCGAAAATATTATCATACAGATTAAGGGAAGGCATGACCCCATCATCGTCCCCAGGGCCGTTGTCGTCATGGAATGCATGACGGCCATCACCCTGTTAGACGCCCTGATGGTAAATATGAGCGCCCGCGCAGAAAACCTGATAAGCTTTTACAAGAGGAAATGAGATAATTTTACTCCGTGAAACAACAAAAAAGACGTCACTGAAAAGCGGCGTCTTTTCCTTTATATTACATAATTATCACCTGTATCTGATTTCATTAAATCAGCAAGGGTTTTGTTGTCAAAATAATCGTTCACAATTTGATGGAAGGCCTCCCACATCGGATAAGTGCGGCATTCGTGGATTCTCTCACAGGGTTTTGCACCGCGTTCAAGGCAGGCAACCGGTGCAAGATTACCTTCTGTCAGCCGGAGGATATCCCCAACCCTGCAATCTTCAGGTGGTTTTATCAGGCGATAACCGCCGCCTTTTCCCTGCAATCCTTCCACAAAACCGTTTTTGGATAATACGGGAATGATTTGCTCCAAATACTTTAATGATATACCCTGCCTTTCGGCAACTTCTTTCATCGGCACATACCCTTTGTCTGTATGCTCCGCAAGTTCAATCAATACGCGAAGCGCATATCTGCCCCTTGTCGAAATCATCATCACAGCCACCTCTCTTTACAGACAAGTATACTACAATATAAGCAGATTTATCAAGAAATGCAAATCATTTTTCCAAATCATTTTTTCCATAATAATCCTGCAGGGCTTTCTGAATTGCTTCTTTAGCAAGCGCCAAGCCATACCAGCCTTACTCCGAAAACAACGGGGTGGACAAATATCTGTCACCGGTGTCGGGTAAAAGTACAACAACCGTCTTTCCTTCGTTTTCCGGACGCTTTGCCAGCTTTATGGCGGCAAAAACTGCTGCGCCGGATGAAATGCCCACCAGTATCCCCTCTCTTTTGCTGATTAACCGTCCTGTTTCAAATGCATCCTCATTTGAAACGGCAATAATTTCATCATAAATGCCCGTATTCAGTACATCGGGGACAAAGCCCGCTCCAATACCCTGAATCTTATGGGCTCCGGCCTTGCCGGTGGAAAGTACCGCAGACGACTCAGGTTCAACGGCAACCATCTTAACAGAAGGATTTTGGGATTTCAAATATTCACCCACACCTGTAATAGTGCCGCCCGTGCCAACGCCTGCAACAAAAATATCAACATTGCCGTCGGTATCTTCATAAATTTCAGGTCCTGTTGTCTCTTTGTGTGCCTTAGGATTGGCAGGATTGACAAACTGACCCGGAATAAAACTGTCCTTTGTTTCCTTTGCAAGCTCTTCCGCCTTTGCAATGGCGCCCTTCATGCCTTTTGAGCCTTCTGTAAGCACCAATTCGGCTCCATATGCTTTCATAAGCTGGCGGCGTTCCACTGACATGGTTTCGGGCATAACGATAATAATTTTGTATCCCCGCGCTGCTGCAACGGCAGCAAGGCCTATACCCGTGTTGCCGGATGTCGGCTCTATGATTACGGAACCCGGTTTCAGCCTGCCGGCGGCTTCAGCTTCATCAATCATGGCTTTTGCAATCCGGTCCTTAACAGAACCTGCCGGATTAAAATATTCAAGCTTGGCGACAATTTTTGCTTTTAAACCTAACGATTTTTCAATATTCGTAAGCTCCAAAAGCGGTGTTTTTCCGATTAGTTGAACAGCGGATGTATAAATATTAGACATAATATTAGTTCCTCCCCATTACTTTGCAGCGTCAAAACCATTTTGCAAATCTGCGATAATATCGTCGACATGTTCCGTACCAATAGAAAGACGGATTGTATTAGGCCGGATTCCCTGTTCTTCCAATTCTTCCTCAGTAAGCTGGCTGTGGGTAGTCGTCGCCGGGTGGATAACAAGGCTCTTGACATCTGCGACATTGGCAAGCAAAGAAAATATCTTCAAATTATCAATAAACCTGTGGGCTTCTTCTACACCGCCTTGAATTTCGAAGGTGAAAATGGAAGCGCCGCCGTTCGGAAAGTATTTCTGATACAAGGCATGGTCAGGATGTTCGGGCAGCGACGGGTGATTTACCTTTGCAACCTGCGGATGCCCTGAAAGGAAAGCAACAACCTTCTTTGTATTTTCCGCATGGCGTTCCAGGCGTAAAGACAGGGTTTCAATGCCCTGCAAAAGCAGAAAAGCGGCAAACGGAGAAATCGTTGCGCCGGTGTCACGGAGTAAGATTGCCCTTATATAAGTTACAAATGCAGCCGCACCAACCGCCTCTGCAAAAGAAATACCGTGATAACTGGGATTAGGCTCAGCAATTGCAGGATATTTACCGCTTGCCGACCAGTCAAATTTACCGGAATCCACGATTATTCCGCCTAGGGTTGTTCCATGCCCGCCAAGAAATTTCGTAGCGGAATGCACTACGATATCCGCGCCATGTTCAATCGGCCGGATAAGAAACGGCGTGCCGAAGGTATTATCCACCACCAGCGGCAGTCCATGCTTGTGGGCAAGCACGGCAAGAGCATCGATGTCAGGAATATCGCTGTTGGGATTCCCCAGAGTTTCAATATAAATTGCTCTGGTATTATCTTGAATTGCAGCTTCCACTTCTTCCAGATTATGGATATTCACGAAAGAAGCTGTAATCCCAAACGCAGGAAGCGTATGCGCCAGCAGATTATAGCTGCCGCCATATATCGTTTTCTGGGAAACAATATGGCCGCCATTCTGACCGAGGGCCTCAAGGGTATATGTAATTGCCGCCGCACCGGAAGCAAGAGCCAATGCAGCTACGCCGCCTTCAAGGGCTGCTACGCGCTGTTCCAGAACATCCTGCGTGGAGTTCGTCAGTCTTCCGTAAATATTACCGGCATCAGAAAGTCCGAAGCGGGCGGCTGCGTGGGCAGAATTTTTAAATACGTATGAAGTAGTCGCGTAAATCGGGACTGCCCGGGCATCGGTCGCTGAATCAGGGGACTCCTGCCCCACATGAAGCTGTAATGTTTCAAATTTGTAATCAGACATAATTTTATCTCCTCCTTTATATACATACCTAGTAGATAGGTATAATAATACCCTCAAATACCTACTTTGTCAATAGGAATTTGAGGGTTATATATAAAAATACTTCAAAATTTTACAAATAAGGAAAATTATGCTACAATAATAACGTTTCTCACTATCGCTCAAAAGGGGGGTAAACTTATGGATTCAAATTATAATAATTATAACAATTACAATAACTACAACTATAATTATCCTCCCGCAGCGCCGCCGGAGGAAAAGGGCATGTCCATTGCCTCCATGGTGCTGGGCATTTGCGGTACTCTTGCATGGTGCCTTCCCATTCTGGGCTATCCGGTTACAATTGTAGGACTTGTCCTCGGCATCCTCGGCATCAAGAAAGGCGGAAGAGGAATGGCGATAGCCGGCATCATTATGTGCTCCATCACCCTTGCGCTTACTCTGGGTAATTCTATTTTAGGAGCCATCTTGGGTATAATCGGAAGCACGCTTTAATGAACCGTCGCCCCAAACGGCATCAGTGCCAGCTTTGCAAGCTTAAACTGCTGCAGCCCGAAGGGAATCCCGATTACCGTGACGCACAGCACCAGCCCGATTGCCAGATGTTCCAACGCCAATGGAATGCCGGATACCAAAAGCCAAATAATATTTGCAATAAGCGATATGGCTCCGCCTCCGTATTCTATTTCTTTTCCGAACGGGAAAAAGGACAACCCTGCAAACTTAAAACACTGCAGGCCAATCGGTATGCCTATCACGGTAATACACCAGAGACACCCGGCAATCAGCCAGCTCAGTCCACTGATGCAGCCCCCGAAAATGAACCAAAGCAAATTCCCTAAACACCCCATGTCTTATCCTCCTTACATATATTTTACATCCATTATAATTTTATCTATACAAAAATAATAGTAAAAAAAATGCACGTTATTCCTTTTAATATGCAAATATATAAAAAACCCTTCAGGTATTTGCCTGAAGGGTTTTTACGCTGTCCGCTTATTCTTCTACACCTTTTGATTTGTAGTATTCGCTAAATTTCTGGGAAACAGCTTCCTTGGTATCATATGAGATGCCCGGCAGTTTTCCTCCCCAGGTTTTTTCTGCTTTTGCAAAGCCTTTTTCAAAAGCTTTCTGCATTTCTTTCATTTTCTCTACATCATCTCCGGCCAAAGCGCTTGCAAAATCAAAAATACGGGATGCTGTCTGGCTTACACCATAATAGCCGTCCTCTGCAATATCAGCCTGTGCCTGCGCTTTTGTCGCAGGGTCCACTTTAGCCTTGCCGCTTGCTAAAAATTTCCAGATGTCATTAGCCTGTCCGTAAGCGTTGGTCTGCTGTGACATCATCTTATGCACCATGGAAACAAGCTGGCTTTGTCTGGCCTCTGCGTCTGCCTGCATCTTGGATACCAGGGACGCCCTCTGAGAAGCGCTCATCTTATTGATAGAATAAGTAGCTTTCTTGTCTGAGCCTTTAGACTCTTCATAGACTACGCCTGTACCATTTGCGCCGGCAGAAGTTTCCGGTTTTTCTGTGGCGCTTGTTTTTGCCGCATAATCGCTTGTATAAGTCTGCGCTGCGGTATTGGAATTTACTCCGTTAACACCCATCTTTTTTTCCTCCTTGATATATTTTGTTGCAAATCCATTTGCATGTATATATTTTCATTTGTTATATCGGCATACCCTGAGCAATAGTTAACCCTCTACTTTATAAAAAGTGATACAATTTGGTCTGGTAACATGAATTTCCGGCGCCGACATCATCATAACCTTCTTATCCATGTCTACTTTAAAGAATGTCATGGTATTGGAACTGTGATTCAGGGACACCAGATGCTTGTTATCAGGGAAAAGCGCCGCGTCTTTCGGATATTCTCCGCTGATTGGCAGGCAAAATTCTTTTTCCAATAAACCGTTCTCCTGATTGACCTTATAAACAATCACTGTGTTCTCCCCTGCCGTGGAAGACAAAAGATACTCATAATCGTCCGAAATGGTAAGGGCGCTGGCGGAAGAACCATATTCCTTTTTGCTGGTTTCCGCTGTAGCAATGGTCTGAATCCGTTCAAAATATGGATTGCCGTCTCTTTCCTCATAAGTATACACCGTGACATTACATGCAATCTCATTTACAATATAAATAAATCTGCCGTTTTTTGATATCTTGATATGTCTGGGGGAAGACTCAATATCCCCCCTCACCACATCAGCTATCTTTAAGGTGCCGGTAAAGGAATCCAGACGGTAGACGTTGACATGGTCCATCCCCTGGTCTACTACCAGCAGATACTTATTGTCATGCGTCATTCTGGCACAATTTACATGAGGCCTGAAATTCCGCTCTCCCGCACTGCCAAGCCCTCTCAGATAGATTTCATCGGTAATACTGCCAATGGCGCCGTTTTCTTCCAGCCTGAGCACGGTCAGCTTGCCGTCATGATAACCTGCCACAAAAAGGTACTTGTCCTCATAATCCGTTGAAAGGTAGCACCCCCTCATGCCGTTGATAGGCGCATAGTTAATGAGCGCCAATCCGCCGTCCTTCAATATGGTATAGGCCTCTACCCCGAAATCCGTGATAGAATACAGGTATTTTTTGCTTTTGGAAATAGTAACATAGGATGAATTGGTTATCTCGACCTGGTCCTTTTCTGTAAACCTGCCGTTTTGCATATCCACATCGTAAATCTTGATACCGTGCTTATCTCCCATTGTATAAGTAGATACATACGCCACATACTTGTCCCTGTTCAAGCCCATGCTGTTTCCTCCATTTCTGTCCTTGCCGGCATTTCCCGGCGTGAGACATAGAAGTTCTCCGCGAAGCAGCCTTTGCTGTGAGCGGAAATTGCCAAAGGCAATTAGAACTTCTTCTCACGCTACTTATTCAATACTTCTTTTAATGCATTGATTACCTGTTCCGGCTCGTAAGGCTTGCAAATAAATTCTTTTGCACCGTGTTTTAAAGCTTCCATTAGTTTGGAAGACTGGCCTGCCGCCGTCACCATGATAACTTTTGCCTGCGCATCAAATTCCTTAATTTCCTTTAGGCAGCTGATTCCGTCCATTTCAGGCATGGTAATGTCCATGGTTACCGCGTCCGGTTTCAATTGTTTATATAATTCAACGCCTTCTCCCCCGTTTGAAGCTTCTCCTGCCACTTCATGTCCGAGACCCTCTATAATCGTTTTCAACATCCGCCTGGACATCTTTGAATCATCTACAATTAATATCTTTGCCATTCCTTTTCCCTCCTATTACCGTCCGCATACTACAAAAACTGCTTTCCTGCCGCCTGCAAAAACAGGAATGCTGCAAATTTTCATCTCCTGAATCGAGGAAGCCGTAGTAAATACCACAGGCGGCAACAGTTCAGAATCAATTCCCTTTCTGCTCAGCGCACTTGCATAAAGACCATTCACACAATTTAAAAACTCACCTGCTGCATCCATGGTATCTTCTTTGTCCAGATTTTCTTCCCTGCAAAATGACGTTGCTATAACGCCCAGACCGCCATCTGCATCTTCCAATCCGATTTCCAGTTCTGTAAAACCTTCCACGGGCTGGGAAAAACCAACAACCTTCTGAAAAACAGCGTCTTCAACGGAAACAGAATCCTGTAATACCGCCTTCCCTATATATACATGCCTGTCGACGCATCGTATCAGGGTTCTGACGAGCACCCCTGTTATATCCTGGAAACAAAGGGCTTCCGGAGGCAGGAATAACGGCACTACCCTTTCCGGTTCATCACTCTTTAAATCTTCCATATCTGATTTGGTAAAACCGTTCTTTTGCTGGAAACCATTCATTACCTCTTCCAAATCCTGCATCTGAAGTATTTCCTGATTAACCAGTTCCTGTGCAAATGTCAGGTAGGCATTGCCCTGTTTCTTTAAAAGGTTGCCGATTTGCTCTTCTGACAAATATCCCCGCTCAACAGCTATATCGCCAAAACGTTTATCTACGGTAGCCTGATAGCGGTTTACCTCTTCAGCCTGTTCCACAGTCATCATTCCCTCTGCAACAGCCAGCAGGCCCATTTTAACCCTGACTTCATCCAGTTTCGCAATAACACCCTGCAACTGTTCCCGGCTCATCCTGCCTGTTTCAACCAAATAGTTGCCCAATATGTACTCTACCATACCTCTCTCCTTTCTCTACGGCCAGGTCTGCTTCCTTTCCTATCCGTCATTGTTATTATTATATATAATATTCAAATATTTTTCCAGTATATTATGCATTTTTATTAAACAAATTTAAAAGGGACACCTCCCTTTGGAAAGTGTCCCTTCAGATAATTCTTACTTTTCCTCACATCCGCAGGTATCACCATTGGAATAATTGCTTCTGGTCCAAGGAGGCGGCATGATTCCGCAATCCCTGTCGCGGTCGCGGTCCCTGTCACAGCCGCAGTCCCTGTCACGGTCTCTGTCTCTATCGCAGCCACAGTCTCTGTCGCGGTCACGGTCCCTGTCACAGCCGCAGTCCCTGTCGCGGTCACGGTCCCTGTCGCAGCCGCAGTCTCTGTCGCGGTCACGGTCGCAGCCGCAATCCCTGTCGCGGTCACGGTCGCAGCCACAGCCACAATCCCTGTCACGGTCCCTGTCGCAGCCGCAGCCATTGCCGCCGCACATGCCGCAATTACAGAACAATAAGAAAAAAATAATCCAACTGCACATATTATTTTCTCGTTTCTAAGTTGTTTGCTTTATCTTATTCTCCTTTGCCGTGAAACGTGACTGTAAGAAATTTGTTTTTATATAATGAAAAGTTTCCTTTTCCCCCTTTTCATCCAGCATATGCAGAAGCATTTCCAGATTCTTCTTTGTAAACTCATGCATGGGCGCCGGTTCCCTTCTGCTCTCATAATACCGTAACGGTGAACCGTCATTGTACGCTTTTCCCTGATACACTTTGCAGGCTGCTATTCTGTCCATCAGCATTTCTGCGATATAACGTCTGGGCATGGGCGCCGGCGCCATGCCGCCGGGTCCCCCCTGCAGGGAATAATCTATCCAATATTCATAATGGTGCTTATTGCGTCCTTTATGGTGCAGCCATGCGGTGGAATAACCCACCGCCTCCCTTTCTGCATTGTTGGGGCTTCTGTTTCCCTGGTAAAACTTTACTCCGGTCCAAAATTCGGCAGGACTGTACTTGGAAAGGTCATGCAGTAATCCCTGACGGTACAATCCTACTGAAAAACAGCCTTTGCAGACCAGCCATTTATGATAGGTAATGGTTTGAAAATGTTTCAAAACATTCATGCGTCTTGCTTCTTCCTCTCTTTTGAAGCGGTTTTTTCCGGCGTGGAACTTAATACTTCTTAGCGAAATGCCCTCTGGCATGAACTATTAGAAGTACTTTTCACGCTATGGAACAGGCAGATACACCTTCCCGGCAATTCCACTTCCGTTCCTTCCCAGTCCGCCAGTTCTTTCCCGATATCCTTATCTGCGGTAATGCAAAGTTCCCACCTCATGTCCTTTGGCAGTCTCGGCAGTGCAAACCTGTGGGGTTCCCAATGCATATTATATGCGGCATAGAAAAAATCGTCCGGTTTATTTCTCTCCCGGTATGCATACTTTCCGCAATACATGACGCCAAGCTGTCTGCTGTAAGTTGAGGTGTCCGGTTTCCACGGCGCCTCCCCGTGATAGGATGCGTCGGGATATCCGCATGCGCCGTAATCTATCAGGCGAAGTTCTTTCTCCTGCCTTAATACGGGATGAAGCTTCCTGATTGCAATCAACGCCTTTGTAAACTCAAAAATTTCTTTCCCTGATTCCAGATTCCTCCAATTTATCCATGTTATTTTGTTGTCCTGGCAGTAGGGATTATTGTTACCCTCCTGTGAATTGCCAAATTCATCCCCCATATACAAAAGCGGGGTTCCCTGCGATAAAAACAACAGCATCAATGCATTTTTTATCTGTTTTTTCCTGAGGGAAACTACAGTCTTTCTCCTGCTGGGACCTTCCTGTCCGCAATTCCAGCTGGCATTATAGTCGCAGCCGTCCTTGTTGTCTTCGCCGTTCGCTTCATTGTGTTTTCTTTCGTAGGAAACCATATCCATCAGGGTAAAGCCGTCATAATTGGTCAGATAATTAATCTGACCGCAAAAACCGGGATTGTTCCGCAAATGGTACATCAGCGCCGGAAGCATTCCCTCGTCCCCCTTCAGAAAGCGGCGCATATCATACCGGTAGTCATCCCTGTATGACGCCAGAAAACGCGTATGGGAAACAACAGGCCACTCCTCTTTTTTTTCATCAGGAAAACCGTAATACCACAGTTTTGTCCTTGCCAAAGCACAGTCCCCGGCAAGCATCCCTGCATCTATGCCTTTCCCCTTTAAATGAAACCCATCCACATGGTACGTCATAACCCAGTAGCGCAGGATTTCGGGAATTTCCCTTGCCTGCACCGAATCGGTAAAATAAAACTGCATGACAAGTTCCATATTATGCTGATGCAGCGCTTTCACCATATCCTTAAATTCCGTCGCGGCATCCTTTGAACCGGCATAGCTGTTTTTGGGGCTGTAATAGCAGCCTTCCGTATACCCCCAATAATTCAGCTTTTCGCCCTCCTCACTTCTGTTTTCCGAAAAAGGGCTTTCCGGGGCCTTCTTCCTTTCTATTTCTGAAAACTCATAGGCCGGCTGTATCTCCAGCGTCGTTATACCGAGTTCCTTCAGATATGGAATTTTTTCCGCAAGCCCGCGGAAAGTTCCTCTTGCCGATACCCCGGAAGACGCATGACGGGTAAATCCCCTTACATGCATACAATAGCAGATGCTTTCCGAATAGGGTATCCGGGGCGGACTGTCTCCTTCCCAGTCATACTCATCCGTCTGTAAGAGCGCCAGACGCACCTGTCCTTCCTGACTCTCTTTTTTGCCATAAACCTGCCCGCCCACAAAAGCGGTTCCCCTGATATCTGTCACCAGTCTTTCTTCTTCATAAAAACAATACGCCATACCAGAAAATGATATGCCGCTTATATGCATGCAATGAATGTCCCCTACCCTGTATTCTTCCGCAAACGGAATCCTTTTCCATTCTTTCAAATTTTTAGAAAACAACACCACTCCGCAATCTGCCAATGGGCTGACAAACGAAAAATCCGCGCCCTGCCTGTCGCATCTTGCCCCCAGCGGATACGGCATCCCTTTTGAAATTATCATATATAAAAGCCTGTCCTTTCTCTCTGCTTGTTCATGTCCTGTGCCTGGGCAGTATATATATGTTATTATAACATATTTCCATAAAAGAAATAAAGGAATAAATTGAATTTGTTACTGTGGGGGCAAGAAATACCGCATTTTGCATGGCGGCAGCCCGGGCGTGCATTTGTTCCAACAGGACGCGCTCTCGCTCGGGTAAAAACGCAGCGGCACATAGGATGCTGCAGAACAGCATCCAAGGACCGGCGTTTTTACACGGTCCTTTATGGAATCAAATGCACGCCCGGACTGCCGCCATGCAAAATGCGGTATTTTCAAAACAAATTCGGGAACTACGAAAGAATTTGATTGTATTTTTCGGCCCATTATACTAAAATGTAAGAGAATGTGTGAACAATATCATATTCTACCAAGGAGGCTTTATGAAAGCAAAAAGTATACTGAAACAATTATTGTTTCCCATGATTGCAATCGCGGCTTTAATGGCTGTCATACTGACTACCGTGATTGTTGCAGTGTTTACAAATTCTTATGCAAACTATATCGATGCAAGCAATATCGAGAAAAGTAATCTGATGTCAGGGGAGATTGCCGCATTTATGGATGGGGCATACGGCATTACGGAAGAATTGTCCGTCAATCCCAGCATCCTTACCATGGATACCGCCACCCAGACTCCGATTCTCGAAGACTGCGTTGCCAGAAATCCGTATCTGGAACTTTTATATATTCAAGGAACAGACGGCATGCAGACCGGGCGTTCTTCCGGGAGTCTGGCAGACCGTTCCACACGGTGGTGGTTTACACAGACCATGGAAGAAAAACAGCCCTTTATTTCCAAGTCCTACTACTCTGTCAATACAGGAATGCCCTGCGCTTCCATCTTTTTTCCCATGTATAAGGGAAGCAATATAGTCGGCATCTTCGCAGTTGATATCCGGCTGGATTACTTGCAGGGGATTGTGGAAGAATTTTCTGATTCCGGGAAAGGAAAAATCAGTTTTGTCATTGACGGGGAGGGTATTGTGGTTGCACATCCTGACAGCGTGCAGATTGAAAACCTGTACAATTATAAGGCTCTGACAAAGACCGTTTCCGATAAGGATGCGGACGGCAATCCCGTTACGGATGCAGACGGCAATATCGTAACTGTCGAACAGCCACTTGCCGTTTCCGATGATTTTAAAGTTATGGTTGAAAAAGTCATGGCCGGCAATTCCGGCAGCAATACGGTCAGCTACGAAGGAAAAACTTACTATGCCAGCTACACTCCCATACCGTTAAAAGGCAATTCCGATTCCTGGTCCATTATTACGCTTCAGGAAAAATCGTCCGCCATGGCCATGGTATATAATGTCATTATCCTCTCAGTTATCGTGGCATTGGCAGCCATTTTAGCAGTTATTCCCATTATTACAGTACTTGCCAGAAAACTGACAAAGCCCATTACCGCCCTGACCGTCCTTGCAAAAGACGCCTCCGACGGCAACTTTACCAACAAGGCGGATGAAAGCCTGCAAAATGAAATCGGAAGTCTGTCCGGAAGCTTTAATAAAATGATTCAAAAAATTTCCGGCATTCTCACCAAAATGACTTCTTTTTCTTCAGACGTCATACAAAGTTCCGGTCGTTTGAAAGATATTGAAACAAATGTGGATTCCATCCATCAGGCGGCAGTGGAGATTTCCAAAGGCACAGAGGCACAAAATAATGACGTCGCCCATGTAGTGAAACGTGCCGGGGAATTAGAAGCAAAATTCCAGCAGTTAAAGGAAAAATGTTCCCTGCTGCTTGAAAATGCACACAATACCATTGTTTCCAGCCAAAGCGGTCAGGAAGGCGTCGGCGCATTAAAAATTCAAAACGAAAAGACAGAAAAATTGATAGAAGAATCTTACCGGAAAATCAAAACCCTGGAAGAGCAGTCGCAAAAAATATCAAATATTATCGATACCATCAATAATATCTCTTCCCAGACGGAACTTCTGGCTTTAAATGCATCCATAGAAGCAGCCCGTGCCGGGGAACAGGGAAAAGGCTTCGCCGTTGTGGCTGAGTCCATCGGCAAACTTGCCGCTGATTCCACTGCTGCAACCGCGGATATTGAATCCATCATTGAAGCGCTTTGTCAGGATGTGGAAGGTACGGTTTCCAATATGGAAAGCATACAGGCAGATATCAGCAGCCAGACGCTTCTGGTGGACAAAGTCCAGGATACCATTACTGGTTTTAGGACCCTTGCGGAACAAACCAGTTCATCCGTCAGCAACATCGAAGAACTGGTGAACGAAATGCACAAGCTGGACCGCTCCATGGTTCATGCCGCAGACAGAATCCGTGAAATATCCGAAAATACGGCTTCTCTGGCAGATAAAGTGGGCGAAGACATTGAATCGCAATTGCTGGGAATACACCATGTTTCCGAACGGATAGACAATTTATCTCTTGTTTCCGGGGAAATTGCACAGGAAATGACACAGTTTCAAATTAAAAACCACGAAGAAAAAGGAGAAAACAATGAGTGAACAAAATTTTGCTGAAGAAGAAATGACGGTAGAACTTGAGCTTGAAGACGGAACCAATGTTACCTGCGCAGTAATTACCATCCTTTCAGTAAACCGGAAAGATTATATTGCATTGCTGCCCCTGGATGAAAACGGGGAAAATCAGGATGGAGAAGTATGGTTCTACGGATATAAGGAAAACCAGAATAACCCTGATGAGGAACCGGAATTGCAATACATTGAAGATGATGAAGAATATGAAACCGTGTCAGATGCTTTTGATGAATTCCTGGACAATCAGGAATTTGACGAACTGGTGGATGAAGAAACAGAATAATCTTTTATAATAGGATTTAAGAACCTTGAAGGCAGTCTTGGATGTTCCTTTGTACCTGTCAGGTACAGGATATCCAAGGCTGTTTTTGCACGGGTCATTCCCACGAAAAAAAGCCGCCGTTCTTCCTCTTCTGCCACCCTGTCAATCATTCTGCCATAAGGAATCATACCCTCATTGACATTGGGAATCCCTACGTAAGAAAACTCCAGTCCTTTGCTTGCATGCATGGTCATGAGCTGTACCCCCTCCCCATCCTGCCCTTTTTCTATTCCGGCAACGCCTTTTTCCTCCCGTTTTACATAGGAAATCCAATCCCGAATATCCTCAAATTTTCCGGCCTCTTCCTGTACCCCGTCCAAAAGCTCTTTCCATTCCCCATACACTTCCATCCTGTTTTGTGCTTTCTGTTTCAGCCATCTCTCATACCCCGCCGCATAACGTACCATACTGATGGCAAGGGGCGGCGACATTCCTTCCATCTTTTCCAACTGCCTGCTTAACCGCCTTAATGCCGCCGATTCTTCCGGCATACCGTCTCTTTCACTGCACCGAATCATCTCCTGCAAATTAACTGCTTCTTCAGCCAACAGCTCACGTCTGACATTTCTGTCAGGTTTGTTTAGAACCCTCAGCCACAGCCTTCTTTCCCTTTTCCCTGTTGCAAGCTGTAAGTATGCCGCAATATCCTGTACTGCAAAATGGGCGTATTTTCCTTTTACGCGGCTTTTTATTGAAAAAGGAATCCCTTCCTGCACAAGAAAAGGAAGCAGGGATTCTATTTCTCTGTTTGTCCTGAAAATAACCGCCATCTCTCCGTAGGGAATCCTGTCGGAAAGGTGGGAAAGCCTTGACGCAAGATAAGAAAACTGACTGTTTCTTTCTGCAAACGGCCGAATGGACACCTCCCTCATATCCAAAAATCTTTTGTCACCGGAGGCAGCAAACATATTTTTCGGAAAGCGCTCTTTATTTTCTGTAATTACCCTGCGGGATGCCGTGACAATGCCCTCCCTGCTCCGGTAATTTGCCTCCAGAAAAATAGTTTCCGCATCCGGGAACTCTCTTGCAAACTGCCGCATTATGCTCGGGCTGGCTCCCCTGAATCCGTAAATTGCCTGGTCGTCATCCCCCGCCACAAACAGGTTGCGGTGCGGAACGGACAATGCTTTTACCAGCTCATACTGCACACTGTTACAATCCTGAAATTCATCCACCAGAATCTGCTCAAACCGTCCCTGCCAGTACCTCAGCGTTTCTTCCTTTTCCTGAAACAAAGTCCTGCACCGTACCAGCATGTCGTCAAAATCCATCTTTCCCCTTGCCGCCGCCTGCCTGTCATACTCTGCGGCGAGATATCGGAACATGGCATAATCCATGTCTCCCGGAAGCGGCAGCTTTTCAGGCAAAAACCCGTTTTTGTACAGACTGATGCAGGATAACAATTCATCCGTTACATTCTCTTCTATATTCTGTTTTCTTAAAATCGGAGTTACGAGGATGCGTTTTTCCTCAGAAGTCAGGACACTATCCCCAGGATAATATCTCTTATAGATTTGATAAAAGACTGCGTGAAAAGTGCCAAAGGCTGCCGGGTAAACCTTACCGTCCATTTCCCTTATAAACCTGCGCTGCATGGAAAGCGCTGCCGCCTTTGTATAGGTAATGACCAGAATAGAGGAAGGCGGTACACGATGCTTCTCTATCAGATATTTTACCCGTTTTACCAGAACTGTGGTTTTCCCGCTCCCCGGTCCCGCAAGGACAAGGCAGGGGGCGCCATAATGCGTAATGGCACGGCTCTGTGCCTCATTTATCCCCAAACATTCACCCCTTTCATTTGCACTACCCTTCCTATGCACATGGTATCCTTTGCACACTCATTTGCAGCCTGCTTAGAATACATGTGCATATCCGGAAACGGCAGATAGAAAATATCAGCTTTCTTTTTGCAGTTTTTCTATTCCTGTACAAATACGCTTTAAGGACTCTTCTTTTCCCAGAATCTCCATGATTTCGGTAGCGCCTGCGGGCGTCATCTGCTTTCCTGATACCGCAGTGCGGACGGGCCACATTACATAGCCGTTTTTACAGCCTTTTTTCTCCACATAGGAAAGCAGGGTCTGATACAATGCATCATTGGAATAATCCTCCTGCGCTTCCAACAGGGGAAGCAATTCGGTAAGCACCTCAAGGGAAGATGCTTTATCCGTCTTCATTTTTTTGTGTGTATACATTTCCACATCATAGGACGGCAGTTCTTTAAAGAAATCTACCTGCCCGGCAATATCCGGAAATACCTCTATCCTGGTTTTCACCATTGCCGCAATTTTCTCCAAATCAAATCCGTCTCCCAGCGCTTCCCTAAGGAACGGCTCTGCCATGGGAAAAAACCTGTCCATATCCATCGCTTTTAAATATTCCCCATTCATCCATCTGAGCTTCACCATGTCAAATACCGCGGGGGACTTGCTGATTCTGCGATAATCAAACTCTTTTATAAGCTCCTCCAGGGAAAAAATTTCCCTGTTGTCCTCAGGACTCCACCCCAAAAGGGCAATGTAATTGACGACAGCTTCCGGCAAAAAGCCCTGTTCCATCAAGTCTTCAAAGGAAGAATGACCGCTCCTCTTGCTCAGCTTTTTGTGATTTTCATCCGTAATAAGCGGTAAATGCACATAAACAGGCACCTGCCACCCAAAGGCCTCGTAAAGCCTTGTGTATTTGGGCGAAGAAGACAAATACTCATTGCCGCGCACCACATGGGTGATATTCATGGTGTGGTCGTCCACTACGTTTGCAAAATTATAAGTGGGATATCCGTCAGACTTTATCAGAATCATATCATCCAGTTCACTGTTATTAACCGTAATGTCCCCGTATAACTCGTCATGAAACGTAGTTGTTCCCTCAGTGGGGTTGTTCTGCCTGATAACATACGGCATACCGGCTGCCAGATTTTTTTCTACTTCTTCCTTGGAGAGGGAAAGACAATGCTTATCGTAAATCATAATTTCCTTGCCTTCCACAATTTCCGTTTTCAGCGAAGCCAGCCTTTCCTTGTCGCAAAAGCAATAATAAGCCTCCCCTTTATCAATCAGTTCTTTGGCATATTTCAGGTAAATGCCGGTCTTCATCCGCTCGCTCTGCACGTACGGTCCAAACCCGCCGTCCTTATCCGGGCCTTCATCATGCTGCAGACCTGCTTTTTCCAAAGTGCTGTAGATAATCTCGGTGGCGCCTTCCACAAAACGCTCCTGGTCGGTATCTTCGATGCGGAGCATAAAATCCCCGTCCGCATGTTTTGCAATTAAAAATTCATATAAAGCGGAGCGCAAATTTCCCACATGCATTTTCCCTGTGGGACTGGGTGCGTACCTTGTCCTGATTTTTGTCATCACTTTCTCCCATCCGGGCTTCTTTGCCCATTTGTGTTTTTCTTCACTTATTGTATAGGCTTTTTTGTAAAACTGCAACCGTTTTTATCGCTTCCCCGGTTATTGTTCAGGCACTTTCCTGTCTGCATCGGCTTTGAATCGAGCCACTTCCTTTACTGCCTGCTGCAGGGCAATATTTGTCCCCGCTCCTGCAATGCATCCGCCGGGACATGCCATACCCTCTATCAGACATCCGTTTTTTCTCCCTGCCTTTGCCAAAAGCAGCATTTTTTTGCACTCTGCAAGACTCTCCGCATGTTCAATATGCACCGCTGTCCCCGGATGGTATTCTTTAATGCAGTCTTCAATGGCGCTTGCCACGCCCCCTGCCACGCCATATCCTCGTCCTGCGGATGTGGCATCGCGCATTTCATCCATTGCTTTTATCTCTTCCAGCAAAATCCCTTTTGCCTCGAACATGCCTGTCAGTTCTTCAAAGGTAATGACAAAGTCCACATCAGAGCGCACTGTCTTGCGGGACGCTTCCAGCTTTTTGGACGCACAGGGACCGATGAATACCACGCTGGCATCCGGATGCTCCTGTTTGATAATCCGGGCAGTTGCAACCATGGGCGTCAGTTCGTTGCTGATTTTATCAATGGTTTCGGGAAACATGTTCTTCGCCATCATGGACCAGGAGGGACAGCAGGAAGTCAGGGCAAATGCCTGTTTACCGCTTGCCACTTCCCTTACATAATGCTCTGCTTCCGCCATACAGCCCAAATCAGCCCCGAGAGCCGTTTCGTAGACGTCTTCAAATCCCAGTTCTTTCAAAGCTGTCTTGAACATTTCAGGCGTCACTTTGGGGCCAAACTGCCCTACAAAAGCAGGCGCAACCTGTGCAATAATTTTCCTGCCGGACTGCATGGCGCGAATCAACTGGAATATCTGGGATTTATCTGCTATCGCCCCAAATGGACAGCTTACCATGCACTGACCGCAGGAGACACAGATTTCATTGTCAATGGTTGCCCTGCCATGTTTGTCATTCTTGATTGCATTTACCCCGCATGCCTTAGCGCAGGGCCTCTCCTTGTGGGAAACCGCGTCGTACGGGCAGATATCCTTACACTTACCGCATTTAATACACTTTTCCTGGTCTATGAAAGATTTACCGTTTACCATGGTCATGGCTCCCACCGGACAGACTTCCCGGCAGGGATGCGCCACACATCCCATACAGGTATTGGTGACTTCATAATGGTTTTCCGGACAGGCATTGCATGCAGAAGGAATCACCTGCATTAAAGGCGGCTCATAATACTTTTCATCTATATTGCTTTCTTCTATCCCTTCCGTCAGATGTCCCGGTCTGTCCCTGTTTTCCGGCCTGAGCGACATCCCCATTGCCAGACGGAGTCTTTCCCTGATGATAGCCCTGTCACGGTACACGCTGTCCCAATAGGAGGATTCGTCATAGTCCACTATTTTATAAGGCAGCGCCTCCATATCATCCTTCAAATTCGTGGAAGTATAAGCAAGGTTTGCAACCTCTTTAAATACTTTTCTTCTCCCCTGCCTGACCGGGGTGTCTATCCCTCTCATACTGCTCATACGGTTTCCTCCTTTTTTAAATAAAAAGACTGCCTATCTGGAAAACCAGTGTGGCCACAACCCATGCCAGCAAAATCTGGAATGCCATTAATCCAAACGTAAATTTCGCAGAACCGCTTTCTTTTCTAATGGCAGCCACCGCTGCCACACAAGGCACATAGAGCAGGCAAAACAGCATCAGACAATAGGCGTTCAGCGGTCCAAACGACGGATTTGCCGCCTGTACGTTTGCCACTATGGTTTCCATGCCTGCCGCCGAATTGGCGTTTGCCGCCCCAAAAAGCACCGAAAAGCTGCTTACCACTACTTCTTTTGCAGAAATCCCGGCTATCAATGCCACTCCTATCTGCCACATACCCAGTCCTGCCGGTGCAAGAAGCGGCACCAGAATACGGCCGATAACCGCCCCAAAACTGTCCGCGGGATTGTCCACCATGCCTGTCACCCCGAAATTCAGGATAAACCATATCAGGATGGATGCAATAAAGATGGTAGTTCCGGCTTTTGTCAGATAATCCTTCAGCTTGTTCCAGACATAAATTCTGACGGTTCTGGCATTCGGCCTCTTATACTCGGGAAGCTCGATTAGCAGGGAATCATTTTCATGTCCTTTTTCCACTTTGTTAAGCACATGGGCCGTCACAATCGCTACCAGCATACCGATGACATAAAAGGAAAAAGCAACTGCCCCTGCCGTTTTCGGAAAAAACATCTGGGAAAAAATCACATAAACCGGCAGCCTTGCCGAGCAGGACATAAACGGCGTAATTATCATGGTTTTGCGCCTGTCATGCTCTGTTTCCAGCGCCCGCGACGCCATAATGGCAGGTACCGTACATCCGAATCCGAGAATCATCGGCAGAAACGCCTTGCCGGAAAGCCCCACTTTTCCCATAATGGAATCCATAACGTAAGCGACCCTTGCCATATATCCGCTGTCCTCAAGGATGGCAAGCGCCAGAAACAATATGAAGATATTGGGAATAAAGGTGAGAATGCCCCCCACACCCGCTATAATACCATCTACAATCAACGAAACCAGCCAGTCCGCAGTGCCAATCCCCCTAAGCCCATCCGAAGCCAGTGCGGAAACAAATCCCAGCCCTTCCTCAAAAATACCCTTCAGTAAATCCCCCACCGCAAATGTCAGGAAAAATACCAGTCCCATAATGCATAAGAACACAGGAAGTCCCAGCCATTCACTGGTAAGCAGCTTATCCACCTTATCCGTCGCCGCCTCTTTTCTGTTTTTATGAAAAAGAGCTTCTTTCACCACGGACTCTATGTAGGCATACTTACAGCTGATAATTTCTTTTTCATAACTCTTGCTTCCGATATGTTCTGTGGAAATCGGATGCTCCTCCAGAACTTCCTCATCGTTTTCCAAAAGTTTGATGGCATGCCACCTTACGGAAGAATGCGTAGGGTAATGCGCCTGCATCATAACTTCCAGCTTTGCAATTTTATTTTCTATCTCATCCGGATACTGTAAAATATACTCGGCATTCTGCCCTTCCTCATAATGGTGCACCACCGCATGGAGAAGAATGTCCAGTCCCGTCCGCTTCGCTGCCGAAACCGGCACCACCGGAATATCTCCCAGCATCTCCGGCAGACGGTGCAAATCAATTTCCATGCCCCGCTCCTGCACAATATCCATCATATTAAGGGCAAGCACCACCGGCTTTCCCAGTTCCAGAAGCTGCAGGGTCAGGTAAAGGTTCCTCTCCAGCGAAGAAGCATCCACAATATTTATTATGACATCAATGTCATCATCCATGACGCATTTTCTCGTCACCTTTTCTTCAATGGTATAACAGGTAAGGGAATAAATCCCCGGTGTATCCACCAGACAGATATCCATCCCTTCATAGGAAGTCTGCCCCTCCACCTTTTCCACCGTCACTCCCGGCCAGTTGGCAACTTTCAGCTTTGCCCCCGTCAGGGCATTAAACAGCGTTGTTTTCCCGCAATTCGGATTGCCCACGCAGGCAGCATGGATTTGGTTTTTATGCATGGCCGCCTTCCTCCTTTATTTCAATATTGGCGGAAAGATGCCTGCCAAGCGCCAGCCGGGTTCCTCTCACTTTTATAATCAACGCTCCCTTTTTCTTCCTGTTTAATACTTTAATCCTTGTGCCGTCATTTAATCCAAGCGCCTGCAGCCTTCTCGTGACAGCCTCCTCAACAAACAATCCCGCAATGGTATATTCTCTATTTTTTTCTGCTTCGTACAGTGTCATTTTTTCCTCCGGGTAACTCACTCTTCAAGCCTTTCACAGTAAAATTATATGCTGTTCGCATTTGCTTGTCAACGCTGACAAATTACTTGCGTTCCTCAATTTGCACGCCGGGGCTGCCGACGGGCACATTGAGGAACGCAAAAAAACAGCATATACATTTGACAAGTAACAGCCTGCGCGCACCCTCATAGAATAATAGTAAAAGAAACTTAGATTATGAAAGGATGTCTTATGCAGGACTATACGCTTGATGAATATTTTGACCGTTATCCGATAGCCATGGCTTATGTTCCCTGGCAGCATCTCACCAGAATTTATGAAAATCTGGAAGAAGCTTTTCATGTCGGTACCATATTCCCTGAACTGAACAAACCCTTTACGGGAAGGAGGGTAATCAAATGATGAATACTTCCGAACAGAACCGGATGCTGAAGGATATCAGCATCATTGATTTTACCCTTGTGGATTTGAATGAATATCTGGACACCCACCCCTACGATAAGCAGGCAATGGAATATTTTAACCACTATGCCAGAATCAAAAACCAGATGATGCGGGATTTCTCCGCCCGCTATTATCCGTTGACCGCTGACTTGTCAACCGATACCAGACAATGGAATTGGGTGCTTTCCCCCATGCCGTGGGAGAACATTTCCCAGGAAGGAGGATGTAACTAATGTGGAGTTATGAGAAAAGATTACAGTTTCCGGTTAACATCAAAGAGCCGAACGCCAAACTGGCACAGGTAATTATCTCCCAGTACGGCGGACCTGACGGGGAAATGGGCGCAAGTATGCGTTATTTGTCCCAGCGCTATGCAACGCCTTACAGGGAAGTTGCCGGGCTTCTGACCGATATCGGCACGGAAGAACTGGCCCATCTGGAAATGGTAGCTACCATTGTACACCAGCTCACCCGCAACCTCTCCATGGAAGAAATAGAAAAAAGCGGTTTTGCTCCCTACTACACGGACCATACCATTGGCATATGGCCGCAGGCAGCCGGAGGCATCCCCTTCAACGCATGTGAATTCCAGAGCAAGGGCGATGTCATCACAGACCTGTTTGAAGACATGGCTGCAGAACAAAAAGCCAGAACGACCTATGACAACATCCTGCGCCTGATTAAGGAGCCGGATGTATGCGAGCCCATCAAGTTCCTGCGCGAGCGTGAAATCGTACACTTCCAGCGTTTCGGGGAAGCCCTCCGCATCACACAGGATAACCTGAACGGCAAAAACTTCTATGCTTTCAATCCCGGATTTGATACTGTGGAAGGGGACGGAAACTGTTCCCCTAAATGCGGCTGTCAGCAGAAATAAGAGCAAATTAACATTTATGCCGCCTCTTTTTGTAATATATATTTTCAAAAAGGGGCGGCTTTCCATTATAATGATTGATTACAGTGAGGTTGATTATGCAGGAACTCATTATTTTGCTAATGAATAAATACGGTTATCTGGCCATCTTTTTCTTAATCACCATTGAAAACCTTTTTCCCCCTATCCCTTCCGAAGTCATCCTGACAATGGGAGGCTTTATGACTACATATACTTCTTTAAGCGTTACCGGCGTTGTCTTTTTTTCCACTCTTGCATCCCTTTTCGGCGCCATCATCTTATACTATGTGGGGAAGCTTTTAAACAGGGAACGCCTGATGCGTATTGCTTCGGGAAAAATCGGCAGGCTTCTCCGTCTGAATGCCGCCGATATTGACAACTCTATTTCCTGGTTTCAGAAAAAGGGAACTAAAACCGTGCTATACTGCCGCTTTATTCCCATACTTCGCAGCCTGATTTCCATTCCGGCAGGTATGAGCGAAATGAAACAGGGAACGTTTCTCTTGTACACTACCATTGGAAGCATTATCTGGAACATGGTACTGGTAACCCTGGGAAGCATCCTAGGCGCTTCCTGGCATTCTGTTGCCATTGTAATGGAACAATACTCCCAGGTTACCAAAGCTGCCCTTATGCTTACCTGTATGGCTGCTGTTTTATATCTTATCAGCAAAAAACAAAAAAGGAAAAAAGCCGGTAATTCATGATTTTATATTTACAACTGCCTAAGAAATGCTATAATAAAATAAATTTTAGTAAATACATGAATTCTCAGGAGGCATGTTGTGATGAACAGTGTTAATGGAAATATCTGGCATAATATCAATGTTAAAAGAGTCACACCCACAGATTTTATCTGCGTAATTGAAATTCCCAAGGGAAGCAAGAACAAATACGAATTGGATAAAGAGACCGGTTATATTATTCTGGACCGCATCCTGTATACTTCTACGCATTATCCCGCCAATTACGGTTTTATTCCCCGTACTTACGGTGATGACGGCGACCCGCTGGATGTTCTTTTGCTCTGTTCCGAACCCGTTGCACCGCTTACCCTGGTAAGGGCGTATCCCATCGGCGTCATCTCCATGCTTGACGGCGGAAAAAAGGACGAAAAAATCATAGCCGTTCCTTTTAACGACCCTACATACAACAATTACAAAGATATTTCCGAACTTCCTTCCCATGTCATTGAAGAAATGGAACATTTTTTCACTGTGTATAAAGCCCTGGAGAATAAAACCACGGATATCAATGAGAAAGGCAACCACGAAGAGGCGATACAGGTAATCGAACAATGCCTTGACAATTATATCAACAAATTTATCAGAAGCTGGTAAAAAAGCAGGCGGCAGGAATAATTCCTGCCGCCTGAATATATGGCAATCACAAATTAATAACTTACTACCGTTCATCCCCCATAAAAAACAGGGCAATGGTTCCGGGCCCAGAATGGGTGCCTATCGTAGGACCGATGGGACCAATCAGAAACGATTCGATGCCAAAGCGGTTCTTTATTTCATCCGCGACAAACCGGGCGTCTTCCTGCGCATCTCCATGGCTGATAAAGACAATATCATTTTTATCCTTGTATGCTCCCATCTTTTTTTCCATGTAATCCACCAGTTTCAAAAGAGACTTCTTTCTGCCCCTGACCTTATCAATGGGAATCAGGTGTCCTTCCGCGTCCACATGCAGAATCGGTTTAATCCCCGCAATCGTACCGATTATCGCCGTCGCTTTGCTGACCCTTCCGCCCCTGTACAAATGGTTCAAATCATCCACTGTAAAAACATGTACAAAATTCTGCACATGCTCCTGCATCCAGTCCGCCGTTTCCTCAAAGCTTTTTCCCGCCTTCTGCATTTCCACCGCCTTATGTACAAACAACCCTTCTCCCATGGAAGCGCAAAGGGAATCTATTACGATAATCTTGCAGTCGGGATGTTCTTCCATCACCTCTTCTGCCGCAATACGGGCGCTGTTAAAGGTTCCACTCAATCCGGAAGAAAATGCCAGATATAATATCTTTTTATTTCCTTCTGCCAGGTATTTTTCAAAATGGCTTTTGGACTCTTCCGGGTTAATTTGGGAAGTCGTCGGCATCTTGCCCTCACGCATCAAATCATAAAATACCTTCCATTCCAAATCTTTTCCGGTATCTCCCCCGTAAGTCACATCGTCCATGACATAACACATATTCATACATGCGACGCCATGTTCCTCCAGATATTCCTTCGGCAAATCCGCCGTTGAGTCCGTTACAATCAAAAAATCCGCCATCGTAAACCTCCGATTCATTCTTTAGAAATGTATTGTAATTTCTTGTATTTTAGCACTAAATACAAAACATTTCAATGTTAATCAATCTGGAGGTTCCGTATTTTGCCTTTCGGCATCCCCTAACTTCTATCCATATCATCCCCGACTTTTTTATCCAGCGTGCCGGTAAACAGCGACTTTAAGGTGGTAACATTTACTTCCTTTAAAGCATCTTCGTCCAGCTCCATTTTATTGCCCTTGTAATGGAATCCCAGTCGTAATCCCAGACCTCGGTAACTTCCCCAGTTTCCTTATCGTTTTTCTTGATTTTCTTTTTCTCCCATAGAGAAGAATCATTCCGTGCATCCGCTGATTTTTTGAGGGAATCTGCGCTTGAGCGCATAAGCGTCAATTCCCCCAAAAGGAAAGAGAAATCATTACCCGCAACCTCCTATAAACGAATATCCACCGACAAATGGGACGTCGGCTGCTGTGATATGTTTTTCTCTGTTTCCGTACTGTCAGGAACAGGGTCATCAGATTTTTCTGGATTTTTCCTTTTAGCGTCCGTACTCTTCACGTCCTTATCCGTCTTTTCCTCCCTGCTGCCTGCCTTTGCGGCTTCCTCCATCGTCCTGCCTGCGTCTGCCAGTGTGGAAAGCTGTGAGGATGTCGCAGCCTGTGCTTTCTGCTCTGCTTTTGCAAGTTCTTCTTCCTTTTTCTGTGTTACGTCCCCCCTTGCTTGTTCCAGCTTGATTTCAGATTTCAGGATTTTGGACCTTCCTTCCATTTTTGTTGCCACACTGCCCTGTATCTTTGCCAGTTTTATGGATGTGTCTGCAGAAATCATTGCTGTCATGCTTGCCTGCGAAAGTCCGGCGCTTTTGCTTCCCGCCTTTTCAGTTCCTGCATTTTTTGTGCCGCCAAGCATATCATCCATTTTAGAGCCTTTTGCCTGCTGCTTCTTTGAGTTTCCCATGGCGGCTCTGCGCTGCTCCATCTGGCGTTGCCTTAACTGCATATTCAGGTCGCTGATTTGCTGCTGTATTGCCTGACGCTTTTTCATCTTTTCTTCCAATGTCATATCCTCATTGGAAGAAAGTTCCTGCAACTGCTTCTGTGCATTGTCAATCTGGTTCTGAATGCTTTTGCTGTAAGAATCCTCTGCCTGATTCCTCCCCATCTGCCCTATTTGCATGTTTGCCACACCGATGCCATTAATTGTCATTTCTCTAATCCTCCTTTCTTTATTACTGTTTCGGAGTTTCACATTACTAAATAAACTGATATGCGGTAAACCGGCGTTTTTCTGCTGTGAACCCACAATCAAAAACCTCCCATGCCAGAGCAATTTCTCTGACATAAGAAGCTTTTTCATTCCATCATCAGCATAATACTAAGGCGAAATTCATCATCATTCAAGCTGATGGCCAAATCTCCGGAATATTTTCTTGCCACCATGCGGATATTGGATAACCCATATCCATGACCGTCCGCTTTCTCTTTTGAGGTAACAGGCAGTCCACGTTCTTCATCCCATTGCAGATTTCCGGTAAAGCTGTTGGCTATCTCAATCATATAGGCATTATTCCTGTGGTAAGAAAGGACGGATATATACGGAGTTTCGCTTTTTCCTTCGTTTTCCAATGGAAAATGCGTTATATTTTCCATTGCGTTCTGCAGGGCATTGTTCAATATCACACTGACATCAAAGGCGTTAATGCTTGTACCGGTGGGATAATAAAACTCTGACATAAATTGTATCTTCTTTTTCTCTGCTTCATTTTTTAATTCCTGCAGAATTACATCCGTTACGGGATTCCCGCTTTTTATCTCCCCTGCCATCTGGGAAAAGGCAGATTTTAGTTCCCTGCCATAATCCATTGCTTCCTCCACATTCCTTCCGGCATAAAGTCTTTCTAACGTAAGTATATGGTTTGTCATATCATGCCTGATGCTGCGTATGTTCTGGTACAGGCTCTCCACCTGCCTGATATGCTTTTCCATACTGTCAACTTGTATGGCCAGCAGCTCGTTCTGCAATTTTTCTTCCTGCCTTGCCTTGATGTTCTGGAACAATACGGTTACCACCACTATCGTAATGATGGATATGCCAAAATGCAGGAATGCCAGCCCATTATATAAGCCGGAAATAGGCGTCATCCAGTTCATTCCCGAACTGGTCTGATACTGTATCATGATACCGTATCCGGTCATTCCTGTGACCGAGGGCACCGTCAGCATGAATAGTTCCTTCATGCTCATATCTTCTCTTTTATATACATAAGCCTTTATGATATATCCCACACTGATGCCCAATACTGCAAAACTGATTACCGTGTCCAGCAGTTCCACTCCGACAAAAATCAAGACATTTACCCCCGATTCTCCTTCGGTGACATAGAAGGCATCAGATACAGGCTTGATTTGATATATGGCATTTGTGACAATCCTCGTTATGTATCCCGACAGCCAGCGCAGGGAAAAAAACGTTACGGCTATGAATACCTTCTGTTTATAATTCCTTCGGTCTATCCTGCACATGACGGTAAAAGCGGACAATACCCCTATGCTGTATGCTGCGAATGTGTTTATCTCGACCGGCACGAAATACAGAATCAGCATTGCAACAAAATATGCGATTCCTATGCTGAATGCCTTTTTTCTGTTTTCCATAAACGGCTTTGCAAAATAATACAGGATATACCCTGTTCCGCTCATTGCCGCTATGGCATAAATGACAGACGCCGCCGTCATATATATATCCTTGTTTTCCATCTATCTTTTCCCTTTCCTCTGGTTATACCTCAGATACTGTTTCACAAATTCGCTGTAATTCTGCTTTGCCATCAGCGCCTGTCCATTTTCCAGATAGACGGTTGTTGCATCATATTTCCTGATAAACCCAAAATTCACCAAAAACGACCTGTGGGTGCGGTAAAAATCATCCCCTGCTTTTTTTTCCAATTCTTTCATTTTTCCATAATATTCTATATCCGAATCCACCGTATGCAGAATCACTTTTCGGTCGTATACCTCCGCATATACGATTTCCTCCAGTCTGACAGTGATATGCTGCCCTCCTGTGGTTATCATCAGACTTGGCAGTTCTTCTTTTCTGTCCGCATACTCCGGCTTCTTTCTTTCCTCAAACTGTTTTACCGCATTTTGTAATACCTCTGCAAATTTCTTTTCATCAAAAGGTTTTACCAGATAATGAAATGCCCCTACATCAAATGCCTGAAATACAAAATCGTCCAAAGCGCTCACAAAAATAATGATTGTGTTTTTGCTTTTTCTGCGCAGTTCCTTTGCAGTCTCCATACCGTTCTTCCCCGGCATCTGAATATCAAGCAATAGGATATCCGGCTCCCCTGCCGACATAAACAGTTCATCCCCCGACCGAAACAGTGAAAGGGCAGCATTCGGATAAAGTTTCCCTATCTTTTCCGCAAACATATCCCTGATTTCTTTATCATCGTCACATACTGCTATCCGCATTTTCTCACTCCTTTTTTATTTTCCCGATATTATATCGGAAGGATACGGATGCCGCGATAACGGAAGTGATGTAAAACAGATATTTTCTGCTGTAAATTATTTGGGATTTCCCGATTTTCCGTGTCTGTATATTCCAAGGAAAATGAACATAAAAAAACCTTACCAACATTCGCAGGCATTCCTAATCTGACTTATTGCCCTCGAAAGCTCAGTAAGGTTTTATATCGGTTATTTCCTTGCTTCCGGAAGCCTGAGCCTGAACAGCCTGTTACACAGTTTTTTCAAATTCAGGGGAAGCAGCGGATATATATAGCTTTTTTCTGACACTGTCTTGTTGGTGACAATAAACAGCAGGCAGATTACAATACCTCCTATATATCCCCATATTCCGAAAAGCCCCGTCAGTATCAATGTCAGAATCCTCATAAATTTTAAGGCATAGCCCAACTCATAGTTTGCCTGCGTATAATTTGCTATGGCAACAAACGCCATGTACAGCATAACCTCCGCGTTAAACCATCCGCTATTGACCGAAAATTCGCCCAGCACAAGGGCTGCCATTACGGAAAGGGGCGTACTCAGCATGTTCGGCGTATTGACGGCAGCCAGCCTCAGGCCGTCTATCGCCAGCTCCAATATCAGAAACTGCCATATAAGGGGGATGTTTTCCGGTTCTTTCAGGATGATAAACTGAAATGCCTCGGGAATATATTCCCTGGTATTCATCAAAAGCAAAAAGGTCGGTGTCATCAGATAGGTTAAAATGGCAATCAAAAATCTGGACAGGCGCAGATAAGTTCCCGTAATAGGCGGAAAATAGTAATCATCCGCCTCTTCCACCACATCAAAAATCGAGGTTGGCATTATCATGGCGGAAGGGGAATTATCCACTAAAATAACGATATTTCCTTCCAGTATCTGGGCAGCCGCGGTATCCGGCCTTTCTGAATACTTAAATTTCGGAAAAGGATTGTACCATCTCCTCTCATAAAGGCATTCTGCCAGACTTTCCTGATTCATGGTCAGGGCATCCACCTTGATATCACGGATTCTGTTTTTTATTTTTTCCAAAAATTTTTTATCCACCCGGGAATCCATATAGCAGACAGCTATGTCGGTTTTGGAATTTTTGCCCGCACTCATCATTTCCACCCGAAAATCCGTACTGCGGATTCTTCTTCTGATAAGCGCCGTATTGAAAATAATGGTTTCCACAAATCCATCCTTGGAACCCCTGAGCACTTTATCTTTTTCCGGCTCACCCACGCTCCTGGCAGGATATGTTCTGGAGTCAATCAGGATTGCCTGTGTATACCCGTCGATAAACAGCACAAACACACCGGAAAGCAGTCCGTACAGGATTCCTTCCCAATCCTCTTTCAAGTCCACTTCCACATAAGGAACGCACTTTTTACTCATTTCATGCGCATCCTTCGGCAGTTCGTCTTCTGTCAAATCCATAAAATACTGCAGCATTTTCTGCATCAGTTCATCTTTGCAGAAGCCGTCGATAAAATACATGCAGGCATCCCGGCCCCCGACTTTTATCACCCGGTAAACGATGTCGAAGCAGGTGTCCACTGCCAGCCTTTCATTTAAATATGCCATGGTTTCCTTTAAGGAACCCGTCATTTTCCCGCTGTTGCTTTCACTTCCGTTATCCATAAAAATACTCCTTTTCCAGATTCACTAAAATTAGTTTTCCGAAAAAGGAGTTAATTATGCATAAACGATATTTTGCTCAGATATTTGATGTGCTGCCGAAACCACCGTTTCTGACGCTCTCTGCCTCATCATCCACTGTAATGCCGTATTCTACGAATATTCCCTGCATGAATCCGGTTCCTGCCCCGATTTCCAAAGTTTTTCCTTCATTGGAATCGTTGGTTATCTTTGCAAATATATGCCCTTCATTGTCTGAAAAATAATAGTCGCTGTCTATAATGCCGACTGTATTATTCAGCTGCAGTCTGTACTTGAAACCCAATCCGCTTCGGGGATACAGTTTCAGCACCCAGCCTTCTTCCATTTTCACCCGGATTCCCGTAGGCACTTTGATGCTGCTGCCCGGCGGCAGGGAAAAAGAAAACGGTGCAAAAAAATCATAACCGGCGCTTCCCTTGGTCGCCCGCTTCGGAAGTTCTATGGAATCATAGATATCCCTGCTGTCCTCCTGCGTATATTCCGGAAAATCTTCCTTCATCGCCTGTATAAAATTTTCCGGGCTGACTTTATAAAACTGTGCTATTCTCTGCATAAACAATCCCCTTGTATCTGTCTTTCTGTCTCTGTATTGGCGTAGTCCGGGGCGTGAAGCACCGGGACTGCCGAATTCTTATTTTCAGGCGCCAATGATTTTTTCACATCAATCACCCTCTGGTTTTTGCTGCCCTTCCATAAAAGCTTGGTATCCATCTCCTCAATATGAAATTCCCCGTCTACCACCACATCCACGTATTTCATGACCGGATATTCAAAGATATCTTCCCACGAATCTCCCGTATACATCCAGATGGTCTTATCAGGATACTTTTCTTTTATCTCTTCCATCAGGTTTCTGACATCAAAGCGGTTTGCCGGATGCAGCGGGTCCCCGCCAGAAAAGGTTATGCCGGATATATAATTCTTGTCAAGCTGGTCAAAGATTTCCTGCTTGGCGGCATCATCAAATAAAAGTCCCCCGTTAGGGTCCCATGTAATCGGATTCTGACATTTTTCACAGCAGTGGGAACAGCCTGCCACCCATAGCACTACCCTGAGGCCGTCCCCGTTAAGCATGTCATCCTTCGTTATATTATGGTATCTCATGGCCTTACATACTTTTCCTTTCTGCGATTTCTGCCATTTTGGCATCGTTCAGCCTGGTATCCCCATGCACCCTGGAATAGGACAGATATCCGTTCATACGGTCAATCTTGGTCAGATTGCGGCTGCCACACTTGGGACAGACATCCATCTCCAGTTCCTGATGCCCGCAGTCGTCACAGTATGCAAGCGACAGATTGACGCCCTCATAAAAGCCCATGTCCATGGCCCTGCGAATCAGCGTCTTGATTGCCTCCATATTGTAATCGATGGGATATTTCACATACTGTATCTTACCGCCGTTGCTCAGGTTCCAGAAACGCTCCTCCAAATCCTGCTTCTGAATGGGAGTGATATCCTCCGTCACATGGCAGTGGAAAGAATTGCTTACATACTCCCTGTCCGATACGCCTTCCACAATGCCGTATTTATTTCTGAACTGCTTTATCTGCAATCCGCAGAGGTTTTCGGCAGGCGTCCCGTAAATCGCATACAGGTTGCCGTCGGCTTCCTTAAATTCGTTGACCTTGGCGTTGATATGCTCCATGACTTCCACTGCAAACTTCCCGTCCTCCACAAGGGATTTGCCGTTGTACAACTCCTGCAGCTCATTTAACGCCGTAATGCCAAAGCTTGCCGTGGCTGCTTTCAACAAAGGCTTTATTTTATCCGAAAGTTTCAGATGACCGCCTAAAAAACCGCCCTCGCAGTATGCCAGCGGGTTGGTGGAGGCACGCATTTCCCCCAGATAGGCATAAGTCCTGATATGGAGCTGCCTGATTAACTGCAGGTAATAATCCAAAACCTCATAAAAATCCCTGCTCTCCTGCCTTGCCTTTGCCAAAATCATCGGGAGGTGAAGGGAAACTGCGCCTACATTGAAGCGACCCACAAAAACAGGCGTATCTTTATCATCGGCAGGATGCATTCCGCCTCTTTCATACCACGGGGATAAAAACGCCCTGCAGCCCATGGGAGAAATAATCTTGCCATACTGTTTATAAATACTTGCCACATATCCTTTTCCGGTCAGGCTCAGCCAATCGGGATACATGGTTTTTGACGAACATTCCACACCGGCCTCAAAAACATCTTCAAGGGGCTTTCCCGGCCCATGCAGGTTTTCATCGTATAAGAATACAATCTTCGGAAACAGCACCGGCTTTTTGTGCTCTTTTTTCCCTTGTCCGCGCATTCTCACATGCAGCATGGAAATGGTGGCAAGCTTTGCAAAACGTCCCGTTCCCGTACCTGCCGTAACGGTAATGAAAGGATAATCACCACGGCTGCTGGCTACGGTATTGAATTTGTATTCCCAGCCCTGGAAACCCTGTTCATACTCCCGCACAACATCATCATAGGCTTCTTTTTCTGCCGCCTCCCTGTCAATGCCCAGACGTTCATATTTTTCTATATATTTTTGATAGGACTTTTCAGCATACGGTTCCAGTATATTGTCCACACTGGGTACGGTAAATCCGCCGTACTGCTGACTGGCAGCGCTTAACACAATGTCGCCAATTACATCGAAAGCCACGTCCAGTGACTTTGGCTCATTATACCAGATATTTCCCATCTCGAAGCCGCCCGACAATACATGCTCCACATCAAACAGACAGCAGTTCATGGTATCCCGCCTTGCCGACATGTCATGTACATAGATATAGCCGTCGCGACAGGCCTGTATCTCTTCCGTAGTCATAAAAAACTTCTGGTACAATTCTTTGTTTAACTGATTAAAAATAAGGCTTCTTTTTGTGGAAACCAGCGCCGAATCCGTATTGGCATTCTCTTTGTCCCCGATGTACATGATGGACTGGCTCTTTTTGTAGACATCATCCAGCATTCGGACAAAATCCTGCTTATAATTGCGGTAATCCCTGTAGCTTTTTGCTACAATGGGCTTCACCTGCTCCAAAGCGCTCTCCACAATATTATGCATCACGGGGATGGGAATTTCTTCCTGCCCCAGCTCGTCCACTTTCTCCACTACATACTGGCAGATATGGCGCTTTTCTTCCTCAGTAAATTTGGTAAGAGCCCGGTATGCACTCTTACCCACCGCGTCTACCACCTTTTGTACATTAAAGTTTTCCCGGCTGCCGTCTTTTTTAATGACCCTTACATTACGTGCCGTCTTGTATGCTTTGCCATAATCAACGGTATCCGTCCCCAGTTCTTCCACCTCTATGCTCATTTTGACTCCTCCTGATAATTCCTGACGTTTATGTCACAATCTACCATATATTGTATAATACCTTTCCATACAATCCATATTTTGTGGCGTATATTCAGTATAAGAAAACCGGCAGAAAAAGTCAATGAAAGCATACAATAAATATAGACAAAAAAATCTTCCTATTTTTGTATCTTTTTTCTTCTGCCGGTTTCCGTTATTCCTGTTTCTCCAAAATGGCCCGCAGCCATTCCTTATATTTTTCCCTTACATCCAAAGGCGAGACAATTTTTACTCCGCTGCCGAGTCCGGCAAGCCAGCCGAAAAACTGTCCGCTCACCACTGCCCTAAGCCGCACTGTAAATCCGCCGTCTTCCGTCTTTTTTATGCCTGTTTCCTTTCCGAACCGGTCCAGCACCACTCCAACCAACTGCTTTTCACAATGCAGAACCACTGTTTCTTCTTCACCGCCAAACATGCCGAAAGTCTGCTTGGTATATTCTGCCGGGTTTATCTTTTCAAATTGTCCTCGGCCTTCACGTTCTTCCTTTAAGAGTCCCACATCTCCCATCTTGTCCACACGGTAATGCTTGATGCGTCCTGCTTCCCCGTCAAAAGCCGCAAGATAGTAATTTTCATCCTCCCATATCAACGCCCACGGACTGACCTGATACCGGTTTCCTTCTTTTCTGGGCTTTAACTCTTTTTCCAAATCCCATTCCAGATAAATAAAAGATATTCTGACATTTTCATCTATTGCCCTGTATATGGTGTCCACATTATAGTAAATTCTTTCATTTTCTGTCTTGACGCGCCCTGCCACATACACCTGCCGGTGGAGCTGTACCGCCTGATGCCTGCTTGCCATCTTCTCCAGTTTTTTAATCAGCTCCCTGGACTTTTTAACCGTCATGAACCGGGAAGCCTGCACCGCGTCCACGAGAAGTTTCAGCTCCGCAAGTTCAAATTCCCTGCTGGCAAGATAATATCCACCGCCTACCCTTCCTTTTTTCTGGATAATATCATAACCATAATCCACAAGACATGCCATATCATTATAAATGCTTTTTCTCTCTGAACTGATACCGTTTTCCGCAAGTCTTCCGATAATCTCCTGTGTGCTTAAAACATGCTCCTCATCCGTATTTTCCTCCAGCATCTTCACGATATAAAACAGTTTCAGCTTCTGGTTAACCGACTTTGCCATCTATCCCTCCACAATAGGAAGCACTTCCCCCAAATGCTTTATCACATAATCCGTTGTCACTTCCGTATGGTTTACTTCCCCAGCCGGATTGTACCAACAGCAGACAATACCGGCATTATTTCCACCCCGCATGTCGCTGCTCAGGGAATCCCCTACAATTAATATCCTGTTCCTGTCAACCCCGGGTATTGCTTCAAACACCCTGTCAAAAAAAGCCCTCTGGGGTTTGGGTGCGCCTACCTGTTCCGAGATGAATACATTGTCCATAACACTGAAAAAACCGGCTGCTTTCAGCTTTTGCATCTGCGTCGCCGCAACACCGTTTGTCACCACAAACTGCCGGCATTTTCCTTTTAACGCTTTACAGACCTCCAAAGAATTGTCCCTGTACTGATATACCTGTCCGAGGTTTTCCTCATAATGGTTTTGAAAGGTTAATACATCTTTGGCTGAAAATCCGCATTTTTCAAAAAATTCATGAAAACGGCCTGTCAAAAGCTGCTCTTTGCCGATTTCTCCCCTCTCCAGCCTCTGCCACCAATCTACGTTGATTTTGTCGTACCTCTCCACCAGTTCGTCAGTCGGGGCAATCCCGATTTCCTCCAGACATTTACAAAGGGAAATACGCTGGGAATACTTAAAGTCCAGCAATGTTCCGTCCACATCCCAAAGTACCGCATCAAACCGCATGTTTCTTCCTCCGAAAAAAAGTGCCGTTGTCACGGCACTTATCGTAATCTTTCCCCCGGTTGCTCTTACGCCTCGCTTTCCGGGGCTGCTGCATCTTTCAAATTCTTTTTCTTCCGCATGGTAATACCCGCAAAAATACCGAATCCTGCAATTGCAGCCATAATGAAAAACAACAACACATAACTCAAAAATGAATTGATAAAAGCTATCATGCTCTCCGCCACCTTTCTGATTCCTTTTATTATACCAATGCTCCTCCGTCATCGTCAAGCAATATATCGCCATCCGCTGCCGAAGTCGCCAGTCTGTCACATCTTTCATTTTCCGGGTGTCCGTCATGCCCCTTAACCCACGTATACTCCACCTGATGCGGCTTCATTGCCTCCAGAAGACGCATCCAGAGTTCTACATTTTTAACCGGCTTTTTTGTACTGGTCTTCCAACTGTTCTTCAGCCAGTTATCCACCCAGTTCTGGTTAAAGGCATCCGTCACATACTTAGAATCGGACACCACCTCCACCTCACAGGGCTTTGTAAGCGCTTCCAATCCCACAATCACCGCCAAAAGTTCCATCCTGTTATTTGTCGTTTTTTTATACCCTGCACAAAACTCCCTTTCATGCAGGGCGCCTCTGCCGTCCACATACTGCAGGATTGCTCCATATCCGCCCGGCCCCTGTGGGTTGCCCCTTGCCGCGCCGTCTGTAAACAAAGTTACCTTTTTCATTTTCCGTCCGCCTTTCAACTCCACTTTCCGGTCTGCATAAACGACTCTGCACGGTGGTTGGCATCTGCAATAATGCTCTCCTCATACCCCAGAAGCTGTAACAGCTTAATGGCATTCCGGGTAGTTGCTTTCCCCTTTAACAGCCTGTACGGGAACCGGATATCACCCTCCGCGATTTCTTCCTCAAAGTGATAATTGTCATATTCCCCTGCCAAAAGCTCCGTCAGTTCCACATCATGGGTGGCCGCAAAACACATAACTCTTTTTTGGGCAAGGCTTTTTAATATTTCCGTGGATGCGGCAATCCTTTCCACAGTATTTGTTCCTCTCAGCACCTCATCCACAAAACAAAGCACTTTTTCACTGCCCGCCGAGATATCCAGTATCCGTTTGATGGCACGGATTTCCACTATATAGTAGCTTTCCCCTCCCGCCAGGTCATCCCGTAAGGACATGGACGAACAGATATGAAAAAAATTGCTCTCGAAAGTATCTGCAAGCGCCGTATGGATGGTCTGTGCAAAAATGGAATTGATGGCAACTGTTTTTAAAAAAGTAGATTTGCCGGAAGCATTGGAGCCGGTAAGCAATATGCCCCTTTTCGTTACCACGGAATTTTTAACCGGATTTGCAATCAAAGGATGATAAAGGCCGACTGCTTTAATGCAGACTTCCCCATCCTCTGATAACACGGGAATACAGCTTCCTTCTCTCAGGGAATGCCTGTATGCACCGATTGCCACAGCCGTTTCCAGATATCCCAGAGTATGGAACAGGGCGTCCACATCCTCCAGACGACCCTTTACCTGCTCCAGCATGGCATTAAATTTTATCAAATCAAGATGGAATACCATCCTCAGATAATCCAATACAATATCAAGGGGATTGCCGGAACCCGACATTCTGCCGGAAGACATCAGCCAGAAAGAGCCCCGCCTAAACCTGCTTAAATTTTTTCTGTGCCGGGAAAGCAGGGCGGTTTCCTCTTCCAGCTCCTTTCCCTGTAGTTTTTCTGCTTTTTCCGCAGCAGCCATCAGCCGCATGATATAGGCAAAGCTGGTAATATACGGGTCAATCTCATTCTTCTCTTTGAAATAGGTAAAAATATTATATAACATCAATGCCACCAGGCACAATATTCCGACAGACGGATTCAGGATGACAAACGCAACAGCCGGCAGAAACAGCGCATTGAAAATCCAGTGTTTGGCATTGCTCCTTTTCCCCAGCGCCCCCAGATAGTCCAGATAATCATACATGGAAAACCTGCCTGTATATCCCAGACGATGGAAAACAAGCTGACAATTCACCCTTTCCTCCGTATTTTCCGTAAAATACTTTACCAGGCCTTCCAGATGCTCCAGTTTGTCCGCATCAAAACAGGGCGTCCTTAATGTATGGTACAAAACCTCTTCCCCTGCGGATGAATAGGTATCATTTAAACGCTTAAAGACATCATCCATGCCCAAATCATTCCATGTGATATCATCAATCTGTCCTTCTTCGGGATGCTTGGAAAAGAAACGGGAAATAGAGGCGTATTCCTCCGGCCGGTATTCCCTCTCCCTCACTTCCCCATAGTGATTTCGCAGGCGGAAAATTAGGTTTTTCCTTGCCTTTCGGGCTTCATACATTCCCATGGCAAACATCAGCGCCACAAGCCCTGCCGCCACTATGACAATCACAATATACTCCATTTCCTGTACCTATTCTGTCTACCGCATCAATCGGTTTACAATCCTTTCTGTCTCTCTATAAATATCGGCGGCATCCTCTCCCACGTCAAACTTTCCGTCCATATACAAAATCCTGCCGCCAACCATGGTCATTTTTATATTCTGTTTGCTGCCGCTGTATACAAGGTTTTTGCCGATATTATGTATGGGCTGCATGTTGGGCTGCTTTAAGTCTATCATAATGATATCCGCAAATTTACCCTCCCTCAATACTTCCGCATCTTTAAGATGCATGGCGCGCGCCCCGTTTACCGTAGCCATCTTAAGCACCTCTCCGGCTTCTATACCGGCGGCGTCCTGTTCTCTCAGCCTTGACAGCCCGGACACAAGAAACATTTCCCTGAACATGTCAAGACAATTATTGCTTGCCGGACCGTCTGTTCCGATGGCAACCGGAATTGACCTGTCTAAAAAGTCCTTTATGGGGGCTATACCGCTGGCAAGCTTCATGTTGGAAGCCGGATTGGTTATCACATACATGCCCCGCTTGATAAAGATATTCATATCTTCCTCTGACATATGGACACAGTGGAACCCGCCTCCTCCAAAGCGAAACAATCCCATCGAATCCAGAAACACCACCGGCGTCATGCCATACTTTCTTTTGCACTCCTTCACTTCATCCATTGTTTCGTTCATATGAGCATACACCGGCGCCTGTAAATGATGAGCCAATGATGCGAGCTGCATCAAAAGCTGCTTTGAGCAGGTATACTCCGCATGAAACCCCAGATGGTACCGGATAAGAGGAGAAGCATTGTTCCACCTGCTGTACTGTTCTGCCACCTCTGAAATGGAAGAAGTAAAGTCATTAAGCCCGCTTGCCAGAACACAGCGCATACCCATATCCATACATGCACCGGCTGTAACATCCGGAGCCAGATACATATCAAAAATAGTCGTAATGCCGCTCGTCAGATATTCCAGAACAGCAAGCTTTACGAAATAGTATATATCTTCTTTGGCGAGCTTTGCCTCCATGGGAAAGACCTTTTCTTTCAGCCACTTCTGCAAAGGCAAATCATCAGCATAAGAGCGCAAAAACGTCATGCCGGAATGAGTGTGGGCGTTTTTGAAACCCGGCATCAACAAATTTTGTTCGCAGTCGATTTCCTTATCCCAATGGAGATAATCCCCTACATCCTTCCAGAATGCCTCCATTTTTTCCGTTTCCCCGATATAGACAATCTTTTCGTTTTTTATCCAGACTTCCCCGAAGAAAATCGGAATCCCCTTCTCCATGGTTAAAATTCTGGCGTTATACAGTCTGATGTTCATAGTATTTTGTCACCCCCAAATCCATGTGGCAAGAGCTGTAAAAGCGTATACTCTTTATATTCTTCTGCTGATTTGGCTACAAGCACTGTAAAGTCTTTATCACAAAATTCCTGCATAACCTGCCTGCACACCCCGCAGGGATAAGCATAGTCGGACGGCTCAGTTAAAGCCTTTCCCCCTGTTATGGCAATGGCTTTAAACTCCCTTTCCCCTTCACTGACTGCTTTAAAAAAGGCTGTACGTTCCGCACAGTTTGTTGCGCCGAAAGAAGCATTTTCCACATTGCATCCCTGATATATTCTGCCGGAATAAGCTAAGAGGGCCGCTCCCACGGAAAAACCGGAATAAGGCACATAGGCCCGGTTCCTTGCTTCCATGGCATTTTGTATCAGTTCCTGTTTCCATGCTTCTCTCTTTTCCATAGATGTCGCCTTTCCCACAGACGCCTTTTGGCGAGTGTGCCGCGTTAATCCCACAACTGTGAAATGCTTTTTATGAGAAGGCTGGTAAAGGGCGCTGCCGCCCTGGCTGCCGCTTCCTGCACTTCCTCATGGCTGAGCGGATTGGGAGTCATCCCTGCCGCAAGATTACATACGCAGGAAATACCACATACACGCATTCCCATATGCCTTGCCGCTATGGCCTCTACCGCCGTACTCATCCCCACTGCATCCGCACCCAGCATACGAGCCATCCGCACTTCCGCCGGGGATTCAAAAGAAGGTCCGCTAAGCTGCAGGTATACCCCTTCTTTTAGCACGATACCCTCTTCCTTTGCCGCCCTTTTTATAATCTCCTGCAGCTGCCCGTCGTATATGGCCGTCATATCCGGAAACCTTGTCCCCAGTTCATCCACATTGGGTCCTATCAGGGGATTTTGTACAAAACAGGAAATGTGGTCTGTAAGAAGCATCAAATCGCCTGCCCGGAAAGAAGGATTCACACCGCCAGACGCATTTGTCAGAAACAAAATCCCGGCGCCCATAAGCTTCATCAGCCTGACGGGAAGGACCACATCCTCCATATGATAACCTTCATAAAAATGCACCCTGCCCTTCATAAAGACAACGGGAACATCTTTTAAATATCCGAAAATGAACTTGCCCGCATGTCCCGGCACGGTAGATACCGGAAATCCTTCTATTTCCTCATACCCGATTTCTGCCTCCACCCGGATATTATCGGCAAAATCACCCAGCCCCGAGCCTAAAACCAGCGCAGCCTTCGGCACGAAATCCGTTTTTTTTCTGATACATTGCAGACAGTTTTGCACTTTTTCATAGACAGTACCCATTGTCTTCCCTCCCTGCTGTATTTACCATAGTATTAATTACTTATACTTATTATACCAGTCCTGTTTTCTAAAAACAATCAAATTGTAATTTTTGCATGGAATCAAATGCATGCCCCGGCTGACTCCATGCAAAATTCCATAAAGGATAAATAATGCTTGCAGTGTAAACGCAAATATGCTAATATATTATCAAGCAAAGAAATATTCTGAAATTCTGTTTTTCAGGGTTCTTCACCTTCTTATATCCGGAAGGGAACCTATCTATGCAGATACTTTCTGCAAAACTCCTTGCTTAACAACTGAATAACCGCAGGGAGGAACAGATTATATAAGAAAGCGCCAGTAAAGAACGCATTGTGGAAAAATTGCAGAAGCATTTTTCATTGGATGTTAAAAGTGCGGAAAAATATTATAAAACCTATGCCGGAAAAACTAATGTTTAAATACGAAAAGCAGATTCCAAAGAACCTGCTTTTCAAGGTTTTTATAAATTACGTTAACCAAAGATAATATTAAATAATGATACACACCATTCCACCATTCATGTCATTTACAATTTTCTGCATGGTTTCCTGCAATTTGACCTGACTTTCGTCCCCAATCATGGCTATTTTGCCGGTAATTCCGTCACCCACGAGCTGTTCCACCGTTTTTCCGAAAATATTGGTTTCCCAGATACCATTTTCCGTATCCTCCGCTTCTGAAATATACCGGATTAAATCCTGCGCCTGCTGCTCTGTTCCCACAATGGGCGCTATCTCCGTTTCAATATTGGCACGAATCATATGTATGGAAGGACTTTCCGCCTTAATCTTTACCCCGAATTTATTGCCGTGCCTGATAATTTCCGGTTTTGCAAGATTGATTTCGCTTCTCTCCGGCGTTACCACGCCATATCCTTTATATCGCACCGCCTGTACGGCATGCAATACCTTGGAATATTCTTTTTTCATAGCGGACAATTCCTTCAGCTTTGATATCAGCTGGTATTCTCCATTGATTTCATCCCCGACAAGTTCACTGAGCATCTCATAATAATAAGAATTATCCACATCCATCTGCATCTTTATGCTGCCGTCTGACAAATTTACGCCATCCACCTTTAAACGTCTCACATATTCACTGGTAATGGGAATCTGTCCTTCTATCTGTTTTTTACGCAAATCCTTTATGGTATTTAAATCTTTCATCATGTCTTTTACCGCAGATACCATATCCGTTTTCATCCTGTTATCACCCGGCAGCATTTCCACCCATTTGGGCATGTAAAATTCCATGCGGGAAATAGGAAATTCGTAAAGCACCTGCTCCATAATGGCATGAATATCTTCTTTTTTCAGCTGTTCACAATTGACAGGCATCACTGCAACCTGATACTTTTCTTCAATTTCCTCTGCAAGACGTTTTGTTTCCTCTGCAAGGGGCCTTTCTGAGTTCAGCAGCACCAGAAACGGTTTCCGCAGTTTTTTAAGAGCCATGATGGTCTTATTTTCCGCCTCCAGATAGCTGTTGCGGGGCAGTTCCCCAAAGCTGCCGTCCGTAGTGATGACAAGGCCGATGGTGGAATGGTCATTGATAACCTTATCCGTCCCGATGCCCGCCGCCTGTGTAAAAGGAATTTCCTGCTGGGACCACGGCGTCTTTACCATGCGCTCCGCATTCTCTTCCATATGGCCGACAGCGCCCTCCACCATATAACCGACGCAGTCAATCAGCCGTACTTTCGCCTCGATATCACCTCCCAAAAGCACTCTTGCAGCTTCTTTCGGTATGAATTTCGGCTCGGTTGTGGTAATGGTTTTTCCCCCTGCGCTCTGTGGCAGTTCATCCTTTGCCCTTTCTTTCTCGTGTTCATCCTCCATAAAAGGCAACACCATGACATCCATGAACCTTTTGATAAACGTGGATTTGCCGGTCCGCACAGGGCCTACCACTCCTATGTATATCTCGCCACCTGTTCGGTGCTGTATGTCTTTGTATAAGTCGTAGGTGTTTATTGCAAAATTATCCATAAAAAAACCTCCTGCATATACTGTTATATGTATATGTGGGAGGTTTGCAAAGCATACCTTTGTAACTTATTTTTATCCAAATATCACGCGCCTGAAGTTTTTCTTCCCGCGTTTTACCACAATGCCTTCCCCTGAAAAACTTTCTTTTTTATAAAAAGTTTTTATATCCGTCACTTTTTCTCCTTCCACGGTGACGCCTCCCTGTTCCACTGCGCGCCTTGCCTCGGAGCGGGAAGCGGTCAGACCCGCCCGCGTCAGAACTCCCAGAATATCAATAACGCCTTCGCAAAAATCCTCCTCCTGCAATGCGTATGTGGGCATGTTTTCCGCATTACCGGTACCGAAAAGCGACCTTGCGCTCTCCTGCGCCTTTGCGGCTTCTTCCTCCCCGTGAATCATCTTGGTCAGTTCAAATGCCAGAATTTCTTTTGCTTCGTTTAACTGGCTTCCTTCCCATTTGTCCATCTCTTCAATCTGCTCTAACGGCAGGAACGTCAGCATCCTGAGACACTTTAATACATCCGCGTCCGCAACATTCCTCCAGTATTGGTAAAATTCAAACGGCGTGGTTTTTTCAGCGTCCAGCCATACAGCCCCTTTCTGGGTTTTACCCATCTTCTTTCCTTCGGAATTTAAGAGCAGGGTAATCGTCATCGCATAGGCATCTTTACCAAGCTTCCTGCGAATCAGTTCCGTACCGCCCAGCATATTGCTCCACTGGTCATCCCCGCCGAACTGCATGTTGCAGCCATACCTTTCGTACAGGGAAAGGAAATCATAACTTTGCATTATCATATAATTAAATTCCAGAAAACTTAACCCTTTTTCCATACGCTGTTTGTAGCACTCTGCCGTAAGCATGCGGTTTACGCTGAAATGCGCGCCTACTTCGCGAAGGAATCCGATATAATTCAAATCCAGCAGCCAGTCGGCATTGTTTACCATCATAGCCTTTCCGTCGGAAAAATCAATAAAACGGCTCATCTGCTTTTTAAAGCATTCACAGTTATGCTCTATGGTCTCCCTTGTCATCATGGAACGCATATCGCTTCTGCCGGAAGGGTCTCCAATCATAGCCGTACCGCCCCCAATCAGAGCGATTGGCTTATTGCCTGCCATCTGAAGCCGCTTCATCAGGCACAGCGCCATAAAATGTCCCACATGCAGGCTGTCCGCAGTAGGGTCAAATCCAATGTAAAAGACAGCTTTTCCATTGTTTATCAGTTCTTTTATCTCTTCTTCATCTGTCAGCTGCGCCAGCAGCCCCCTTGCCTTTAATTCATCAAATACCGTCATTTTATCCTCATTTCCGCGGTTTCCCGCTGTTCCTTTTTATCCTTTATTTGTTTACCATCAATTTCACCATAGCCTGGTTTAATCCGTCCACCGTCAGTTTATACATGGGAAAAAGACCTTTTACGGCAGTTTCCGCTTCCCTCCACGGCGCATGTCCCGGCGCCATCTTCGGATTGAGCCAGACAATCTTCTTGTAATGCTTCTTGACCAGATTCAGCCATTCCCAGCCCGACAGCCCGCCGTTCGGCCCCCTGTAATTTCCGGTATCGGAATACAGTTCTTCCGGCGCCATGGCGGCGTCTCCCACAATAATGACTTTATAATCGCTGTCTAAGTTCCGAAACATCCAGTCCGTATCCACCCAGTCGCCGTTTTCACACTCCGGCGTTTTATAAAGCTTGCTGTAAATACAGTTATGGAAATAATAGGTTTTTACATCCTTGTAATGGTTCGACTTGTGTACTGCCTGAAACAAATCATTTAACAGGGAACTGAACGGTATCATGGTACCGCCCGAATCCATCAATAGAAGCAGCTTCACTGCATTTTTCCTTGGTTTCTGCATCACAATCTGAAGACAACCGCCATTGTTGCAGGTTTTATCCACCGTGCCGTTTATGTCAAGTTCTGTTTCCGGAATATCCAGCCGGGATGAAAACTGGCGCAGCTTCCGGAATGCCATCTGAAACTGCCTGTTGTCCAAAACCCGGTCATCCCGAAAATCCCGATACCTGCGCTCCCCGATGACGGCAAATGCCGACTGGTGCCCGGTCTTTCCGCCCACACGAAGTCCGCCCACATTGCCGCCGCTGTTGCCGAAGGTAGTCTTACCCATACTGCCAATCCAAAAGCTGCCGCCATTGTGTTCATTGTCCTGGTCCCGGAGCCGTTCCCTGAATTTTTGTTCTATCTCTTCCTTATCCATGTGTACCTGTAAATCTTCCAGTTCATTTAACTGCGACCTTGCTTCGGCGTCCGCCAGTTCCTGCAAATCGGATTTGTCCAGCCAGCGCATCATCTGGGAAGTAATTTCCCTTTCATTGGATACTGCTTTAAAGCATTCGTCAAAAGCCATGTCAAACTTGTCAAAATCCGTTTCGCTCTTCACCAGAATCATCCTCGCCACGTAGTAAAACTGCGTCAGGCTGTTTTCACACAAATCTTTCTGGAGCGCTTCCTGCAAAGTCAGAAACTCACCCAGGGTCACATGGAGGCCTTTCGCCCGAAGGCTGTGAAAAAAATGTATAAACATACCGTCTCCTATAACTGGTTGGCATTGTGCCTTACCGTTTCCAAGTCCTCATCCTTTTTCACCACCACGCCGATAAACGGCAGGGCGCTCTTTATCCTGTCAGCCGGAATACCGCCAAGCTGCAATGCATTAATCCAGTCAATTAACTCTGAAGTACTCGGTTTTTTACGGATATCTCTCAAGGCACGAATATTGTAAAACACCTCCATGGCGCTCTTTAACAGATTTTCCTCCACATCCGGGTAATGCACCTTTACAATTTCTTCCATCAACGCGTCATCCGGAAAATCAATATAATGGAAAATACACCTTCTCAGGAAAGCGTCCGGCAATTCTTTTTCGGCGTTTGAGGTAATAATCACAATCGGTCTCTGCTTTGCCTTGACGGTCCGCTTGGTCTCATTGATGTAAAATTCCATCTGGTCAAGTTCCCAGAGGAGGTCGTTGGGAAATTCCAAATCAGCCTTATCAATCTCATCAATCAAAAGCACCACCTGCTCTTCACTGTCAAAAGCCTCTCCCAGTTTGCCCAGCTTGATATACCTTGCCACATCATCCACGCCCTCTTCTCCAAACTGCCCGTCATAAAGGCGCTGTATGGTGTCGTATACATAAAGCCCTTCCTGCGCCTTGGTGGTGGACTTGATATTCCAGATAATCAGTTTTTTACCAAGCGCCTTCGCAACCGCTTCTGCCAGCATGGTCTTTCCCGTTCCCGGCTCTCCCTTGATAAGAAGCGGTTTCTTTAATGCTATCGCCACATTGACGCTTGCCATCAGCTCTTCACTGGCAACATATTCGCTGCTTCCGGCAAACCCGGTTTCCTTAAACTGTTCACTCATATTAGTATCCTTCCTGAATCATACCTTTACTACTTTCTGTGTTACCGTATTATGCATGGCGGCAGCCGGGGCGTGCATTTGATTCCATAAAGGACCGTGTAAAAACAGCCGGACAATGCCTTGTACCAAGGCATGGGAGGTTGTCCTTTAACCTCCTAGTGCCGCTGCGTTTTTACCCGAGCGGGAGCGTGTCCTGTTGGAACAAATGCACGCCCTGGCTGCCGCCATGCATAATACGGTAACACAAATTCCGATTTCCATTGAAAATTGTCCATTAACATGTTACGATATTCCTGTTGTAAAATCAAGCAGATTATGGAGAAAACAAAATGATAAAGGATTTATTTCATACAAAAAAACCAACCCTCTCCTTTGAGGTGTTCCCTCCCAAAAAGGACTCTGACTTTCACACTGCCTACGACACGCTGGATGCGCTGAGCAGCCTGAAGCCGGATTTCATCAGCGTCACTTACGGGGCGGGTGGAAGCAAATCAAAGAAAACCCTGGAAATTGCGTCTTATATCCAAAATACCTTACAGATTGAAGCCCTTGCGCACCTGACCTGCGTGGGCAGCCGTAAGGAAGACATCCTTTCCGTTGCCGGGCAGTTAAAGGAACACCATGTCAGCCAGGTGCTGGCGCTTCGCGGCGACCGTCCAAAGGATATGACGGATGAGCAGTTTGCCTCAAGGGAATTTGCCCATGCATCCGATTTGATAGCTTTCCTGAAAAAAGAAACAAATCTGCAATGTGCAGGGGCATGTTATCCGGAAAAACATTTTGAATGTTTCAGCAGGGAAACCGACTTGGCAAACCTGAAATTGAAACAGGAGGTCGGCGCCGGCTTTTTTATCTCGCAGCTTTTCTTTGACAATGATTATTTTTATGACTTTATGGAACGTGCGGAAAAAAAGGGAATCAGCGTACCCATCTGTGCAGGCATCATGCCCGTTACCACGGCAAATCAGTTGGGGACTACCGTATCCCTGTCCGGCTCTTCCATACCAAAAGCTTTCTCCGATATGGTAGCCACTTACGGAGAAAACCCGGAGGATATGAGAAAAGCCGGGATTGACTATGCCATCCGGCAGATTCTGGATTTAAAAGCAAACGGCGTTAGCGGTATTCACCTTTACACCATGAATAAATCCAAAATGGCAGCCGAAATTGTCAAAAATATAATATAATAACCTATAAATTTTCTGACAATTCTCTCCGAAATATATAGTAACAAAGGAACATCACTGTTGAAATACGCATCCAAGGAGGGATAGTCGCAGAAAACGGAGTTAGAAGTATTTTCATGGTGCAATCGGTATTGGCAGCTCCCATGATTGGTAAGCTAAAGCGAGAGGAACAGAAGCTTCCCTACTCCCGTCCCAGAGAAGAAGAATCGGAAGGACTCTTTTCCCGGCTTTTGGAAGAAGCCACCCAGAAACTGGAATCCGCTCCAAGAGCCTGCCATACTACCCTGTATGGACGCGACAGCAGATTACGAAATTTCCATTACCTTTCAAAGGAATACCATTACTGACACAAAAAGTCAGCTCAGATAAAAACAGGAGGCAGATAAATTATCTGTCTCCTGTTTTTATCACATTAACCGCCATGATTCCGCTTCTCATAATCCCACGGAACTAAAGTTCCAAGCGTGAAACTTAGTACTTCTTAGCGAAATGCCCTTTGGCATGAGCTATTAGAAGTACTTTTCACGCTTCCCATTGCGCATCGGAAATTTCTATTTTTTTATCCCTGAGCATCAAATCCTTTACCGCCTCAGAAGCAGGCTTATCGGCAAACAGCACCTGATTCACCTGCTCTATGATGGGAAGCTGCACCTGATATTTGGCGGCAAGCCCCATAGCTGCTTTGGCAGAATAGACGCCCTCCACCACCATTTTTACTTCATCCATAGCCTCCTGCATGGTTTTGCCCTGCCCAATCAGGATGCCTGCGCGGCGGTTCCTGGAGTGCATGGAAGCGCAGGTTACAATCAAATCCCCGATTCCCGTCAATCCGCAGAAAGTTTCAAACTTTGCCCCCATTGCGGTTCCAAGCCTTGCAATTTCGGTAATGCCCCTGGTAATCAGCGCCGCTTTTGTATTGTCTCCGTAACCCAGGCCGTCTGCTATACCTGCCGCAAGCGCTACCACATTTTTCAGCGCCCCTCCCAGTTCGATTCCCAAGACATCCGAACTGGTATAGACGCGGAATACATCGCTCATAAAAAGCGTTTGCAGATATTCCGCCGTATCTTTCTTTTTTGCCCCTACCACTATCGTTGTGGGAATGCCCTTTCCCACTTCTTCCGCATGGGACGGTCCGGAGAGCACCGCCACAACAGCCTGCGGCACTTCCTCTTCTATGATTTCCGACAATGTCTTTAAGCTGTGTTCCTCGATTCCCTTTGCCACATTTACAATAATCTGTCCATCCTCAACTGCTTCCCTCAATAACTTCGCCGTACTTCTGGTAAAAGGAGAGGGTACTGCAAGCACCAGCACATCCTTATCTTTGACCGCCTCTTTCAAATCCGTGGTAAACAACATATCCTCCGGCAGCTTTACTCCCGGCAGCTTATCTTTCTGCTCATGCTCCTTTTTCAGCATGGCAACCTCTTCTTCCAAAATAGACCAAAGAGTAACCTCATGTCCGTTTTTGTGAAGCAGCAGGGCCAATGCCGTCCCCCAGCTCCCCGCTCCGATAACTCCTGCTTTTGCCATATAACCCTCATTTCCGCTGCGAATGGCAGCTTTCTTTATTTTTCCTGATTCTCCGCCTCTTCGGTTTTCTTTTTCTTAAACAAATACGTTTTGTTTTCCTTCCCCTTTATCAGCCGCACAATATTGGCACGATGTTTCCAGTAAGCCATTATAGTTAAAATTGCTGTAATCACGTACATTTCAATCAATTGCGCCTGTGATGCGCCGGCAAAAACGCCAGCCTGCCCGCAAATCACCATCTCTGCCATAAACCCGGCATATACCAGCAGGGAACCCAGAGAAACATAGTGTGTAATCAGAAATGCCCCAAAAAACAAGATGATGCCCATGGGTATAAAATAAGGATGAAAAGCCAGCACCAGTCCGGCCGTTGCCGCAATGCCCTTCCCTCCTTTAAATCTCATATAAAAAGGAAAATTGTGGCCCAGAATCACGCCTGCAGCCGTATAAAGCGCCAATAGATATATGCTCTCCGCATGGCTGCCTCCAAATAGAACCCTGGTAAGCACAACCGCTAAAATACACTTTATGCAGTCACCTGCAAATACAATCAGGCCTGCTTTGGTTCCAAGCACCCTGAGCGCATTTGTCGTGCCGGAATTGCCGCTTCCGTGCTGCCTGATATCAATTCCGTGTGCCCTTCCGTAAAAATAAGCCGTCTGAAAAAGCCCGAATGCGTAGCCGATGGCAAGGCAGAGTATTCTTTCCAAAATCATTGTTCTTTCCCCTTCCTTTCCCTGATAATAAAGCGCAGAGGCGTTCCCTTAAAACCAAAGGTCTGCCTGATTTGATTCTCAATATATCTTGTGTAGGAAAAGTGCATCAGCTCCTTGTCATTGACAAAGATGACAAACGTGGGAGGTTTGACGGATGCCTGCGTAATGTAATACAGTTTCAGGCGCTTGCCCTTATCTGACGGCGGCTGCTGCATGGCCACCGCCTCCGACATGATTTCATTTAACACGCCGGTCTGCACGCGCATGGCATGGTTTTCACTGACCATATCAATGGTCTCAAACAGCTTTGGAAGCCTCTGGCCTGTTTTTGCAGAGATAAAAAGAAGTTCCGCATACTGCATAAAAGAAAGCACATTCCGTATTTTTTCCGAAAACTGATAAATGGTTTTATCATCTTTCTCCACAGCGTCCCATTTGTTGACGGCGATGATGACCGCCTTTCCCCTGTCATGGGCAATTCCCGCTATTTTGGCATCCTGTTCGGTAACGCCTTCTTTCGCATCTATCACCAGAACCACCACATCCGCACGCTCTACGGCGCTTACCGCGCGGATAATCATGTAATGCTCTAAATCTTCTTTAATCTTATTTTTCCTGCGGATACCCGCTGTATCAATAAACACATACTCCCTGCCGTTATGTGTGATTTCCGTGTCCACGGCGTCTCTTGTTGTCCCTGCAATATCGGATACTATCAGCCTATTTTCCCCTAACATTTTATTGATGATGGAAGATTTGCCGACATTAGGCTTACCCACTATGGCAACCCGGATTCGCTCGTCCTCCTCCTCTTCTCCCGAATCCTCCGGAAAATGGGAAATCACCTCGTCCAGCATCTCCCCAAGCCCCAGCTTGTTTGCAGAAGAAATGGGATGGGGTTCCCCTATGCCGAGATTATAAAATTCATAGACATCATGGTTATATTTATCAAAATTATCCACTTTATTTACTATCAGAATAACAGGTTTATGGGAACGTCTGAGGATATCCGCCACTTTTGCATCCGCATCCTGAAGCCCCTGCTTTACATCTACCATAAACAGGATGACGTCCGCGGTTGCAATGGCCATCTGCGCCTGTTCCCGCATCTGGGACAGGATGATATCCTTGCTGTCCGGTTCGATACCGCCCGTATCTATTAGGGTAAAAGACTTATCCAGCCAAGAAACATCCGCATATATGCGGTCCCTGGTAATCCCCGGCGTGTCCTTTACAATGGAAATCCTTTCTCCTGCCAGCGCATTGAATAAAGTGGATTTACCTACATTCGGTCTTCCGACTACCGCAACAATCGGTTTCGTTTTTTTACTGCCCATCAACGCTCCTCCTTAAATACTTCCAAAATGCCGGCCACAAAATCATAACCACTTGATTTTACAATATCTGCCTTTACTTGTAAAGTCCTTTCCAGTTCTCCCAGCGTGTAATCATCCAGAAAAACCTCCTCCCCGCTGCGCAGGACATTCTGCGGAAGCAGCAGGCGCTGTCCCAACTCCTTTCCTTTTAGCTGGGCTGCAATATCCTGCCCTGTCAAAAGCCCGGAAACAGTAATCTGTTCGCCAAAAAAGTCATTGCGGATTTCATACACCAGTATCCTTATGCCGGGAAATGCCTCCTGCACCCTGTCAGCCATATCCCGTATAAAGAGATATGCCAGCTTTCCGGTTGCCATGGATACTGTTCCCTGAAAGCTGTAGTCCGGAAGCGTCCTGTTCTTTTCCGTTTCCTCCATACATGCCGCAAACTCCTCCAGCATAAGCCGCAGCATCCCGACGCCGTTTTCCAGCTGCAGATATCCGTCGTAACGGGCTTCCTCAGGCAAATCCCTTTCCGCCAGGATGTACCACTCGTCACTGGCATGTACGAAATGAACTCCGTACTTCCCATACAGCTTTTTCTGCCAGCCTTCAATTAAGTCTATCACTGCCCCAGCATCTTCCTTTGTAAACGGCTCAAGGGGGAAAAGTCCCTCCCTGTATCTGGAGAGTCCTACCGGAACCACCGACACGCTCTTAAGATGAGGAAGGTATTCCGACAGTTTTTTAATACTGTTATCCAGTTCTTCTCCGTCATTGATTCCCTTGCAAAGCACAATCTGCCCGTTCATGGCAATCCCCGCCTGATACAAGGTGTCCACCTTTTGCAGGGCATCCCCGGCAAACCGGTTATTTAACATCTTACACCGAAGAACCGGATTCATCGTATGAAAAGAAATATTGATGGGGGAAAGCCTGTATCTGACAATCCTGTCAATGTCATGCTCCGACATGTTGGTAAGCGTCACATAATTGCCCTGCAGGAAAGAGAGACGGGAGTCGTCATCCTTAAAATACAAAGTTTCCCGCATTCCCTTCGGCATCTGGTCAATAAAACAGAAAATACATTTGTTATGGCAATGACGGTACTCGTCCATAAGACCGTTTTCAAACTCTATGCCCAAATCCTCATCCATATCCTTGTCAATCTCCAGAAGGCACTCTTCACCTCCCTTTGCTTTTATAAGCACCTCAATATAGGCATCCTGCGACAGATACTGGTAGTCAAAAATATCCTCAATTTCTTCCCCGTTTATGGAAACCACGCAGTCACCCGGCTCAAGACCCATTTCCTCTGCAATGCTGCCTGCTTTTACCCGTTTAATTATATGTCCGTTCTGCTTTTTCATCCCGCCATGCCGCTCCTTTAAAACATAACTCTATTCTACTAGAAATTCCTTGACGTGTCACTAGCAGAATGATATAAAATAATTGATGGAATTACCCGTACACAGGAGGATATTATGCCCAATTTACAAGAACTTGAAAATGCAATGCCGGTAGCGCCGTTAAAAATAGTTGCCATGCCTTCCGCAAAAGGGCTTGCGCGCAGCGTCAACGATTATCTGATTGGCTATAGAAAAAGCGTTAATAACAAAGTAAAAAATGAGCCTGCTTTTCACGGATATATCGAAAGCAGTTATCTGACCGATTTTGAATGCCCCCGTTTTGGCAGCGGTGAAGGGAAAGCTATTTTCCACGAATCCATTCGGGGCAAAGATTTATTTATCCTGACGGATGTCTGCAACCACAGCATTACATACAGCATGAACGGCTATGAAAACCATATGTCCCCCGACGACCATTATCAGGATTTGAAACGCGTCATCGCCGCATGTAACGGCAAGGCGCACCGTATCAATGTCATTATGCCTTTCCTCTACGAAGGAAGGCAGCACAAAAGAAGCGGCCGCGAGTCTCTGGACTGCGCATTTGCATTGGACGAGCTTTGTTCCATGGGTGTGTCAAACTTCGTAACCTTTGACGCACATGACCCCAGGGTGCAAAACGCAACCCCCTTGAACGGTTTTGATAATTTTACGCCGCCGTATCAGTTTATCAAGGCGTTGCTGTCCGCCGAAGAAGATTTGCTGGTGGACAAAGAGCATCTGGTGGTTATCAGCCCTGACGAAGGAGCGTTGGACCGTGCCATATACTTTGCCACGGTTTTGGGCGTGGATACAGGCATGTTTTATAAAAGACGCGACTACTCTGTTGTCGTAAACGGCAAAAACCCCATTGTGGCGCATGAATTTCTGGGTGATAAGATTGAAGATAAGGACGTCATCATTATCGATGACATGATTTCCTCCGGTGAAAGCATGTTGGACACGGCAAGGCAGTTAAAAGAAATGCATGCCAGACGGGTATTTGTCTGCTGTACATTCGGTCTGTTTACAAACGGCCTGAAAGCGTTCGATGAAGCATATGAAAAATGCTATTTTGATAAGGTAGTCACCACCAACCTGACATATCTCCCCCGCGAGCTCTACCATAAACCTTATTTTGTGGAGGCGGACATGAGCAAGTTTCTGGCGTCCATCATCGACTTTATGAACCATGATGTATCGCTTGCCAATACCCTGGCAACCACCGAGAAAATCCACAATATTCTCGATGCATATAACAGGCGCGCCCCGTTTGACTTAAACTGAGCGCCCCTGCCTGTTAATCGTTTACCACGGGGAATGTCAGGGTAACCTTGAACAAATCCCCGTCGAGGTATATGTCAAATTTTCCGTTTTGAAGCTGGGTCAGGTTTTTGGCTATGGACAGACCAAGCCCGCTCCCTTCCGTACTTCTGGACACATCTCCCCTGATAAATCGTTCCGTCAGTTCATCTGCCTGAATATTTAAAGGCTGTGCGGAAATATTTTTTATGGACATGGCCACGCTTTTTTCTCCTTCCAGCACTGCCATGTCAATATATACCCTGGTTCCCTCCATTGCATACTTACAGACATTTCCAAACAGATTTTCCACAACCCGCCAGATTCTTCTGCTGTCCGCTTCAATCTGTACGGCATCGGCTGAAAATTCTGCTATGACAGATAGCTTTTTCTCCTCAAATTTCTCGGAAAATTCTCCCAGGGACTGGTTCAGCAGTTCCGTCAGGTTGATTTTCTCCATTATCAGGGTAATATTGCCGGAAGATATCTTGGAGGCCTCCACCAAATCATCCGTAAGCTGTTTTAACCTCTGTGATTTTGCATCCAGCACTTCGATGTATCCCTTTACCGGCTCTGTTTCTATCTTCTCCCTTTTCAGCAAATCCACATAATTAATTATGGAAGTAAGCGGCGTCTTGATATCGTGGGATACATTGGTTATCAAATCCGCCTTAAGACGCTCATCCTTCATGGAGGTTTCCACGGCCGTCTTGATGCCCTCTCCGATGCTGTTGACCGCCTGCGCCAGTTTCAGGTTTTCCCCGTGCATCCCCTCTATGCTTACCTGATAGGTCACCTCTCCATCCCTGATTTTGGCAATGCCGTCCACAACTCTTTTCCGCTTCAGGTTGTCTATAAACCAGATTGCAAGTATAACGCCATTCACCAGCACTATCGCCAGAAGCACCGCTGCCATATACCAGATTCTTCGGTAGAACCATGCCCTGCAGAACAACGCGCCCAATAAAAGGTTTGCAAACATGATGCCTGCTGCCGGAAGCATACACTGAATCAAAGTGGAACTATTGTCATATGCCTTTAAAAAAGGCTTTTTCATGATTGCTGCCGCCTTCAAAATCACACCGTTCCAAAGCATCCTCAAAAGGCTGCCCCTCCAGATGGTATGTCCTTTTATCCGGCGCATCAGGCTATACCAGAACAAGGAAAACACCGCGCTGACAAACATGCCGTAAATTCCGCTGAAGAGAGTAACCTTCATGCGGTTCGCGGTTGCATAAATCAAAATGCTTCCGCCGATATCCATTATTATCAAAACAGCATATACTATTCCTGCAGCTGCTGCCCCTCCAAGCAGCAAGACTACTTCCGTCGGAATGGCATCAAACCAGTTCAAAACCAGTTCTGCGCTGTTTTCTCCCTTTTCCACACGATATCCGGTCATAACGCTTAAATACAAAAACAGTACAAACCATACAATCAGACTGCAAATCCCCAGGATAAGCAGCATATACGCGACAGGATGCAGAAAACGGTATGCTGCATCTGCCTGTGAAAACTGGTCATTCACCGGATATGCGGTGTCCACGGCCAGCCAGATTTCCGCATTTTCGGGATAGGCATACTCGTAACTGGAAAAAGCATTAAAAACTTCCTCCTCCGTAAGTCCCGTATTGGTTTCAAAGGTCATGGTCTGGGGATGATAAACCAGATACCTGCCGTAATGGGTTTTGAAGTAGCTGTCCACTCCCCTCCATGGAGTGGTCGACATGTTGCTCACCCTGACCTCCTCACCCATCATGAACATCTCAAATGTATAGGCAATATTGGTGGAACCTTCCCCGTAACGCTCCTTAAATCCCAGATATTCATTATAATTATAAGACAAATCCTCTATCGTTTCCTGTAAAACAAGAATGAGATTCCAATAGTCTGCCCAGCTATTTGCAACCTCCTGCAGCCAGGCTTCATTTACGGTCTTGTACCGCTCCTGCAATACATAAACCGATACCACAATATCCCCTATTTCCGTATCAATATATACATTTTCTACCCCAAAGCCCTCAAGCAGTATATCCGCTAATTTTGCATAATCTTCAGGTTCATAGTAGACATTTAGGTAATCTAATGTATTTTCCTGTTCTACACCCACTTCTTCAAAAACAAATACTGCCGCATTGCTTCCAGCATCAACATAAAAATAATACAAGTCGCCGGTTTTATCATCATAATAAGCGTCATATCCACAGACTTGGCAAGAGCGTATGAGTATGGGTAATACATCTTCTCCCAAATATTTCCCTAAAACATTAATTTGCTTTTTAGAAATATATCCATCGGTCTTCCCCGCATGTTCCCCTTTGAAATAATGTATAAAATCACCCATAATCATTGTCTGAAGTTCCAGATTAAACCCGTATTTTTTCCATTTTATCAAATCTTCCAGCGCATATTTCGCTTCCGATTCTTTTATGGGGGTGATTTCATCCTTTCTGTTGGCAAACGCCTGGATATCTATGATTTTGCTGCCGTCAAACTGGCCGTTCACCTCCAGCTGGCTCTTTGCCACATTATAACGTATAATTTCCTGAAGCGAATTCATCAGCATGGCGTCAAATGTGGTTGTCTCATCAAAATTATCTTCCCTTGCAAAAAGATTCCAGTCATAAGTCACCCTTCCGGAAGCATAATTGGGATTGTTTATCCATGAACTTGCAAAAGAATAGACAATCAGCATGACCAGACTGGCAACGGCAAGAAACGCAGCAAGCTGCTGCAATCCATGAAACAATATGCTTTTTCGCTTCGTCAGTCCCCTGTGGTTTTTCTTTTTTTGTTCCATACTACTGTTTCTCCACTTTGTATCCTACTCCCCATACCACCTTCAGATATCTTGGCTCCTTGGGGTTAATCTCTATTTTTTCCCTGATATGCCTGATATGGACAGCCACCGTATTGTCTGCGCCTATGGCTTCCTCATTCCAGATATTTTCATAAATCTGGTCGATGGAAAATACCCTTCCGGGATTTTTCACCAATAGCAGCAATATACTGTATTCAATGGGCGTAAGCCGCACAGGTTCTTCATCCACGGTCACTTCCTTGGTATCGTCATTCATGCAGAGGCCGCCAATCCGGTATACTGCATTGTCCTCCACATTCAGGCTGCCCAGCTTAGTGTAGCGGCGCAGGTTGGACTTTACCCTTGCTATCAATTCCAGCGGATTGAAGGGCTTTGTCACATAATCATCCGCACCCACATTCAATCCCAGTATCTTATCCATATCCTCGGATTTTGCAGACAGAATAATGAGGGGGATACTGCTGTATTCCCTGATTTTCAAAGTCGCGCGAATCCCGTCCAGTTTTGGCATCATCACATCCATAATCAAAAGATGAATATCCTCTTTATTTAATATCTTGATGGCTTCCTCTCCGTCATACGCTTTGTAAATCTCATAGCCTTCCTGCTTCAGATAAATTTCAATCGCTTCCACAATCTGTCTGTCATCATCACATACCAGTATATTCGCCATGTTATCCCTCCATGCCGCTATTGCGGCCAACCAATAAATGCTCCCAGGTTTCCCCTTTTTCCCAAACTTGCCCTGTGTGAAAACAGGAGTTTATCATTACAGCAGGTACAAATATCCGTCACTGTAATCTGCGTCGGCAAAAGCCCTGCCTGCAAAAGCACCATTTCATTTGCCTTCCACAAATCAAGCTGGTACTTGTCCGGCCCTTTTCCTTTCCTGAGTACCGAATCCCCAAACTCTTCCTGAAACTGTCCCGCCACATCCCCTGAGACCTCATAGCAGTCCTTACAGATGGAGGGACCAATGGCTGCCAGAATATCCCTTTTGTCACACCCATACTCTTTTTCCATGACTTCCAGCATTCTGCCGCCCATGCGTCCTACGGTTCCACGCCACCCGGAATGTGCCAGCCCGATAACCTGTTTTTTTGTGTCCACGAAATATAACGGCACACAGTCTGCATAAAAAGTGGCAAGCACAATGCCTTTTTCATTTGTGACAAGGCCGTCAACATCCTGGTAATCCCGCTGTCTTGTCACGCCTTTCCCGGCATCTTCCCTTGTCACTTTCCGTATATTGGTGGTGTGGGTCTGGTCCGAACAGACAAAGTCCCCCGCCTTGCAGCCCAACACCCGGGCAATCCTCCTGAAATTCTCATCCACCGCTTCTTTCTTATCTCCCCTGGCATAACTTAAATTCATGGTGGAAAAACATCCCTCGCTGACGCCGCCCAGACGGGTGGAAAACAAATGCTTTACCGTCCCTGTTTTTGTCAGCGCCGGAAATGTCAGATAGGTAACGCCTTCCTTCTCTTCCACCTGCATAACCTCTTCTTTTCCTGTCTGCTTTCTAACAAAATCCATTGTTCCCTTTCCTCTCAAACACACTTTTCCTGCCCTATCTCCTATAAATGTGGGGAAATGCATTCCGAATCCACACCGTTTCTTTTCCCAGGATGCCAACCGCATCATATCTGACGGGAGTGTCATAAGGAATCTGCATCTTGCAGCGGTAATAATCTGCAGCCCTGCATATTTTCTGCTGTTTTCTCCTGTCCACAGCGGCAAGCGGATTGTCAAAATCCCTGCTGCCCCTGTACTTGACCTCCACAAACACCAGATACGGCCCGTCCATGCCTATGATGTCGATTTCCCCCTGCCTGCATGAAAAGTTTCTTTCCAAAATCTGAAATCCTTTCCCGGCAAGGTAAGCTGCCGCTTCGTTTTCTTTTTCGTTTCCTGTTTTTCTGGTGTTTCTTTCTGCCAAATTTGCTCTCCCGTCCTCTTACTTTCACCTCTTTATCATATTATATATTGCGCAAAAATACCAGAAAAACCTCTCCGTTCTTCTGCGGTATGGCAAATTAATCCACATAGGTTTTTGTAAGCCTGCCGCCCAGCCTGCTCAAGAGTTCATTCGTGATGGTTCCTGCTTTTTCCGCCAGTTCCACCGCTTTTATTTCTACTCCCTGCTCTGCGCCTATCAGGGTTGCCACATCTCCTTCCGATACGCCTTCCACATCCGTTATGTCAAGCATCGTCTGGTCCATGCAGATACGTCCCACCATGGGGACTTTCCTTCCTCTTACAATGGCAAAACCCTGTCCTGAAAGGCTGCGGGGCAGGCCGTCCGCATAGCCGATTGCCAGAACCGCCACCCTTCTCGCTTCTTTCGCCTCATATGTTCTGCCGTATGAAATAAACTCTCCCGGCGTCACGGTCCTGACACAGCCGATTCTGCATTGCAGCCGCAATGCCGGTTTCAGCGCAATGCCAAGATTCTCATCCGAATGATTGCTCTGGCAGCCGTACAGCGCAATGCCGGGCCTTGCATACTGCATTCCCTCCATAGGATAGAATAACAGCCCGTAACTGCTCTGCATATGGTATAAGAGCCCATGATACCCTTTTTTATCCAAATGCGTCTTTAATTCCATAAAATCCGCAATCTGACGTAATGTAAATTCACAATCCTCTTTTTCCCTGCTGTCTGCCACACTCATGTGGGAATACAGCCCTTCTACCTCGATGCCCGGAAGCGCAAGCACCCTTTTAACCGCTTCCCTGTCCCGGGCAGAAATTCCCAGCCTGTTCATACCTGTATCCACTGCAAGATGACCGCATATGGGAATCCCCGTAGATGCAAGCGCCCTTGCATGCGCCTCGTCCACTATCGTCTGGCTCAAATCATAATGGTTCAGGAGAAAGGCGTCCCTGGGCATGGTATAACCCAGCACCAGGATTTGTCCCCGTATGCCCGCATTCCTCAAGGCAATGCCCTCTTCCAGCGCCGCCACTGCAAAAGCGTCGCATCCTACACGGCTCAACGTTTCCGCAACCCGCACAGCGCCGTGGCCGTAGGCGTCTGCCTTTACCACAGCCATGCACTTACAGCCTTTTGGCATCCTCTCCATCAGTTTTTCATAATTCCACTTTATATTTTCCAAAGAAATTTCCAGCCAGGCCCTTCCCGGTTTCTCCCTCAGATACAATTCTAATTCCTCCCCCTTTTTTGCCGTACCTCATGCATTAACCGGACACAGATAAAAACGGCACACATGCTTCCCAGAACAACCGCCAAGAAATATACCGGACTTACCGTCAGCACAAACGATAGCTTTGTCACCTTTACAAATCCTCTTACCAGAAGAATGACAAGCGGGTGCAGATAATAAAAAAGCATAGGACCTTTTAAATAAAAAATCCCCGTCCTTCCTTTTTGATTTCCGCTTAATAGCAGATACCGGAACAGATAGAGCATGCAGATTGGCAGTATGAAATACATGCTGTCATGCTTCTGTATATGGTTTATATGGAGCAGCAGCCCTTCCCCGCACATAAAAATAAGGCTGATAATAAAATTCCTTCCGTTTCTTACGGCTTCCTTCTCTCCCAGCTTCCCCTGACGGACCCATACAGCCATTTCATAGCCAAGGAGTAAAAACAGCGGCGAAAAAAACAGGCCGTTGCGTGTATAGGAAAAGAGCCGGAACATTCCGTCGTACATGCCTTTCCACACCGGAATTTTCTCTGCAATACCGTAATAACTGTCCCCAAAAAGACCTGTTATGTACAGAATGCCCGCACATGCGTATGCTTTTTTCTTTCCCAGCCGCAGGAAGAAATATACAAGCAAAAGCCCCGTCATCACCGCCGGAAAATACCAGAGATGATAATAAGTCCCGTCAAAAAATACGGCTTTCAGAACACTGCCTGCCAAAGCCGCCGGTTTTACCGGATTATTTACCAGCTTGTAAAGTTGTACCGGAAGATAAAGAGCCGTAACCAACAGATACCAGAATCCTGCTTTCTTTATGAAGGACAAAATTCTTTTTATTCCACCCTGTTCCTTACATGCTCCATACAATACAAAAAATCCCGTCACCATAAAAAAGAAGGGCACTGCTACCCTTGCCAGCACTCTGGTAAGCAAAAAATCCGCCGTTTCATTCAGGCTCTCCAAGGGTGAAGTATGAATCGCCGCCACCAAAAGGGCGGCCACCCATTTAAAATCATCCAGTTTACCGATTCTTGCATTCTGCTGCAACGATAAATCCCCCTTTGCCTCCCGCTGCCAACACACTCCCTCTCTCCGGCAGGCTGACTACGCTTTCTTTTTCACACGGCACAAATCCCACCTGACAGCGGAAAGTCCCGTCTTCCCATAAAAGAGGATTTTTCGAAAAAGAATGCTCTTTTAGCTTTTCTGCTTCCTCATCCATAAAATGTTTTATGCTGTTTAACGTTGTCTCCGGGATTTGCCCATAACTGAAAAACATATATTTTTCATCTTCCCTCTTTAGCCGCAGCTGCCGCATGGTAACCCTCCATCCACTTATTCTGCCAACCGTATTATCTCATTGACGACTTTTTCAAAATCCAGCCCGATTCCCTTCATCATATTGGGAAACCTGCTATGGCTGGTAAATCCCGGTATGGTATTTATCTCGTTAAATACAATTTCCCTATCCTTTGTAAAGAACATATCCACCCGGGTAAATCCCCTGCATCCCAGGAGCCTGTATATTTTTCCTGCGCATTTTCGGATTTCTTCCTCTTCCTCAGGCCTGATTCTCGCCGGCATATGGATAGCCGATGTCTTTAAAGTATATTTCTCTTCATAGTCAAAAAATCCCTGTGACAGTTCAATTTCATCCACTCTCCCAATTGTGAGGGTATCATTCCCCATGACGGCGCATCCCACCTCAAAACCGTCGATACCTTCTTCGATTATCACCTGGGCGTCATGACAGAAAGCCTTTTCAATGGCCTCCTGCAGTTCATCTTCTTTTGTCACCTTGCTGATGCCGAAAGAAGAACCTGCACGCACCGGTTTGACAAAAACAGGCAGCCCCAGCGCCAGAATCTCCTGCTTCTTTTCCCCGTATTCCTGCATTCCCTTCAGGCACACGCTTCGCGGCACCTTTATTCCGCTTTGGGCAGCCAGCATATGGGCAAGGTCCTTATCCATCCCGACCACGGAAGCTTCCATCCCGCATCCGGCTACCGGAATCCCCGCCATCTCACACAATCCCTGAACCGTGCCGTCCTCCCCGTTCTTGCCGTGCATAACAGGAAACGCTATGTCAAACGGAATTTTTTCCAATACGCCCTCTCTCTCGACCCACAGCATGGGGGTTTTTCTGCTCATGGAAATGGTTGCCGGACTGCACCCATCCTCCTGCCATTCATCATTTGCTATGCTTTCTTCCAATCCCTCATGATAAAATGCCCTTCCATCCTTTGTAATACCCATACGCAGCACTTCATATCTGTTTCTGTCAATAGCAGAAAGCACAGCCGATGCCGACACCAGAGATACTTCATACTCTGTGGAACATCCTCCGAATATAACTAAAACTTTTTTCATCCTAACCTCCATGCAATGCATTTTCTTTGCGTTCAGCATAACAATTATATTTTCAAATGTGATTAAGTATTTCTTAGGATTTCCTTAAAAAAGAACACTCCAAAAATTTGAAGTGTTCTTTCCCGTTTATTTTTTCATTTTTCCCTTTATCTTATCCACTGAATCCACAAATACCAGAATTTCAGCAACTACCTCATACAATTCCGGCGGAATCATGTCCCCTATCTCCAGTCTGGAGAGGGTGTCTGCCAGCTTATCGTCCCTATGGACAGGCACATCGGATTCTTTTGCTTTTTCGATAATCCGTTCAGCTAAAGCCCCCCTGCCCGTGGCAATGACTTTAGGCGCCTCTTCATCCGGATTGTACTCCAGGGCAATCGCCTGTTTTACCTTTTTTTTCTCTTCCATCCTGCCTCCTTCCGCTTAGGCGCGCACATCAAACGCATACTGTGCCAACAATGAGGTGTTTTTGTCCGTCTGCAAGATATTTTCGATGGGGCTTTCTCCCCCTTCTTTTTCTTCACGCACTGACATTTCACATTTCATGGAATACCCTTTTTTCTGCAGTCTGTCATTTAAAATATGAATATGCTCATTGATAAAATCAATCATCTCCTCATCCCTTACCGTGAACCTGGTATTTACCTTCTCCTGCTGCATGGCAATATAGACATCCACAGGACCCAGATTCTCCATATCCAGGTGCAGGAGCGCGCTGACTGCGCCGTCTTTTCCTGCAAGGGAACGCTTATTGGTATATACATACAGTTCCCCGTTTGCATTGCCGCTGTTCATCTTAAGGGGAAGCTGTACATATGTGTACATCTGGTTCATCTGATTTATAAAGTCAATGTTCTGGCTTAAACCGGAAGCGCTTTTTGCCGCCGCAGCGTTTGGAACTCCACCGTCCTGCAATGCCTGACGCACCCCTTCAAGCTGCTTAACCAGCTTTTCGTACACTTCCTTTACTTCCCTGTTTTCCACAACCTGCTCCGGTTTTAAAGTCCACTGTTTCAAAACAGAGGTTTCCAGCAGTTTCTGGTATTCCCCGCTCTTTAAGATATCTGCCAGCGCATTTTGCAGCTCTGTCCCGTCTTTTATGGGAATCCGGGAAAGCTGCCTGAATATATCTTCGGGCTTGGCCGTACCCTGTTTGATTTCCTGTACCAGTTTTTCTATCTCAGGATAGGATTCTTTGGGAATCGCCGAAAGCAGTCTGACAAAATTTGCTTTTTCCTGTGTGGATAACGGCTCCAGACCGGGTATGTCTCCTGCTTCCTCCTGCAATAATTCCGCCGCTCCTTCTGCAGGCAAACCCATCTGACTCTCTTTTATCACACCCTCTTCCGTTATCGTTACCTTTTCCGCAACCGACAGGACGGCTTCCCCGCCTGTCTTATCCTCCGGCTTTAACGAATCGAAAGGCAGGCCTTCTGTTTCACCCTCCTGCATATCCGGAAAAAGCTTCTGCAAAATCTCCTGAAATACACGGACGGCTTCCTTTTCTCCAAATGCCATGGAAATTTCCCTGAATGCATCGGGAAGCTCCGCCAGCACGTCCGTCATCCCGCTTACCAGTTGATGCGTCAGCGCCTTGTAGCTTTCCATCTGGTTTAAATTGGCCTCATTGACCTCCATTCCCATCTGATGGAGCTGCACAATGCTCTCCACGGGCGCTTCAGGATAGGCCATTACCTCCCTGAATATGTTTTGCAGGGACTTACTGTCAACACTCATCCCCTGCTGCATCATAGACTCCGTCATGGCAACGGTGGTCTCGTTTATGGGAAGCCCCGCCATCTGCAGCGCCTTGAAAACATTGTCAGCCACCGCTGTATTGGTAAACAAAGGGCTCAACGTAAGCGCACTCCCATTGTTTTTCACCTCAAATGTCAGCATCTGGCCTTCCTGCACATTGACATCCCTGTCAAGCCTTGCCGTCAGCACCACATCATCAGACAGCTTTATTCTGACTTCACTGCCGTTTCTTTCCACTATTTCTCCCTGTAACTGCCTGCCGGGAGTCAATGCTTTTATCTGCCTGCTTATCCTGCCCGATGAAACAGACTCTGCTTTCGTCGTTTCCTTTGACTTGTTTATCTTATTGGAGGTTGTTGCAAAAATGTCGGAAAGCTTCATACCTATATCCCCGCCCTATACAAAATGTCCGATAAAACTTTGCCTGTGAATGGGAGTCGGCCCATATTTTTTAAGCGCTTCTATATGAGCCGCAGCGCCATACCCCTTGTTGGCGGCAAATCCATATTCGGGAAATATGCCGTCATACTCCGCCATCAGCCTGTCCCTGGTGACCTTGGCAATAATACTTGCCGCTGCAATGGAAATGCTCTTGGCATCCCCTTTAATAATCGGCACTTGTCTGATATTTATACCCGGAATCGTCACTGCGTCGTTTAAAAGGATATCCGGCTGCACCGAAAGCTGTCCCACAGCCTGCCGCATGGCCTCATAAGTGGCCTGCAGAATGTTAATCTCATCAATCCGCTTTGGGGAAGCAAACCCAACGCCAACCGACACAGCCTTTTCCATGATGACGCCAAACAACTCCTCTCTTTTTTTTTCGGAGAGTTGTTTGGAATCATTTAGATATAATATGTCACAGTCTTGGGGAAGTATGACTGCGCCCGCCACTACCGGTCCTGCCAACGGACCCCTTCCGGCCTCGTCTATCCCGCACAGAACCCCTGCATGGCCGTATTCACGCTCAAAATGTTTCATGCATTCTATACGGGCCTTCTCCTTCTCCAGCGCCGCAAGCTTCTTTCCGGCTGCCTGCACCAGCGCCTTCACACCGCTTCTTTCATCCTTCTCGTATTCTGAAATCAATTCAGGCAGCCCATTCACATCCGCTGCCTGAAAAACCGCCTTAATATCCGTAATTTTCTTTTCCACGCCTGACAACCTCCATGTCGCATAATCCGTCTTACTGATGCTTCAGCACCCCAAACCTGCTCAAAGGCCAGATTCTAATCCACGCACGGCCGACAATTTCACTTTTATGAATATTACCCACATCAGGAAACCTGCTGTCCTGACTGTTATTACGGTTGTCCCCCAGCACAAAGTATTCGTCTTCCCCCAGTTGAATCGGTTCTATCGCCATACCGGGATTTTTGATAATTTCTTTTCCGTATCCCTCACGCAGAATTTCCCCGTTGATATAGATATTGCCTTCCGTATCAATCTGCACGATTTCTCCCGGCAGCCCGATAATCCGCTTAATGTAAAACTCATCGCTGTACTGGTAAGGAAATACGATAATGTCAAATCTTTTCGGCTCCGAAAAACGATACGTAAATTTATCCACTATCAGGTTATCTCCTACCTTATCCGGATTCCCGTCATCCAGCCCGTATAAAGTGGGTTCCATGGATGCGCCCTTTACCACCGTGCGCTGCCCCACAAACTGAATCACCAGATAGACCATTATCAGTACGCACAGAAGATACAGGCTGGTACCCAGCACTTCCTTTAAAAAGCCATGTTTTTTCATTGTATTTTTTCTCCATTCATTCTTTCAAAGTCCCCGGGAACTTCCAATGTGATTTTTCCAAGCCTTCCGCTCCTGAAATCATCTAAAAGCAATGCCGCCGCCTTATCATAATCAATTTCTTCGCCTTTTGCAAAACATCTTCTGGCCTTTGCAATCCCGGTCAACACCTCATACGCCGATTCGGTCCTGTTTTCCCCCTCTTTCCACGCCACACCGTATCTTTCTTCAAATACCCGGGGATACCTTTCTGCAATATGTTTTATCAAATCCAGCGCCATTTCCTGTACAATTATAATATCATCATTCATGGAACCGATGAAAGCCAGCTTCATCCCTACCGTCTGGTCCTCAAACTTTGGCCACAAGATACCCGGCGTATCCAGCAAATCCAAAGATTTATTCAGACGTATCCATTGTTTTCCCTTTGTAACGCCGGGCTTATTTCCTGTTTTCGTACATGCCTTCTTTGCAAAGGAATTGATAAAAGTGGACTTTCCTACATTCGGTATGCCCACTACCATGGCACGCACCGGCCTGTTGACAATACCTCTTTTTTTGTCCCTTTCTATTTTTTCCCTGCATGCCTTCTGTACCAGCTCCTGTATTTCCTTCATGCCGGCTCCTGTCCTCGCATTGATTCCCAACACAAAGTACCCTTTTTCCTTAAAATACTCTGCCCATCTGACATTACATCCGGCATCTGCCAAATCAGATTTGTTCAACAGAATAATACGGGACTTGTTTTTTCCCAGTTCGTCTATTTCCGGGTTACGGCTGGATAACGGAATCCTTGCGTCTACCAGTTCAATAATTAAATCAATTAATTTTATGTCCTCCTGCATCATACGCTTCGCTTTTGTCATATGACCGGGATACCATTGATAATTCATCCAGTTACCATGCCTTTCATTTTACAAAACCGATTCCGCCTGTATCACTGCCCATGTGAAACCAGACCTTCCCTACAATATCCTTCCCTTTTATCGGACCAATATTGGCTGAACGGCTGTCCTCGGAATTGTTTCTGTTGTCCCCCAATACAAAATACTCATCATTGCCAAGCGTCAGGGGATTTTCCGCAATGCCCGCCACAGCCATTTTATCATAACCGTTTTCTTCTGCCTCCACAACCTGCACGCCATTTACATACAGCCGGCCTTCCATAATCTGTACCGTATCCCCCGCGCAAGCCACCACTCTTTTTATGTAATAATGGGAATTTTCATTGCCGTTTGGCAGAAATGCCACCACATCGCCCACCTTTGGAGATACAATCAGATAAGAATATCTATTTATCAGTACATTCTGACCGTTATGCAAAACAGGTTCCATGGACACCCCAATCATGGTAACGGACATTCCCACGGCATAAACAATCACAAATGCAATAAAAACCGCTGTCATCATACCAAACAACCATGACAGGATTTCTTTTATCAGATTTGCACTGATTTTTTTTCTTTTTTTATAAAAGCTTAAGCCTTTATGACGCCTTCTCATGCCGCTTCCCTTTTTACGTTTTTTTGCAATATACTTAATTATTATACTACCTTCCGGCCGGGAATCCAATCTTTTTCTGAAAATCATTTACCAATATATTTATATAAAAAAACACACTCTTTCGGAAATCGCCGAAAAAGTGTGTTCATCATTTTGATTATCTCACTAACTCTTTTACTTTTGCTTTCTTGCCAACGCGGTCTCTTAAGTAGTTCAGTTTTGCACGTCTTACTTTACCTCTTCTTACCACTTCAATCTTTTCTACATTGGGAGAATGCAAAGGCCATGTCTTTTCTACGCCGATACCGTTGGAAGTTTTTCTTACGGTAAATGTTTCACGGTTACTTCCGCCCTGTCTTTTAATCACGATGCCTTCATAAACCTGAACCCTTTCGCGGTTACCTTCCTTGATTTTACCGTAAACCTTTACGGTATCACCGACACGGAACTGGTCAACATTTTCTTTTAACTGTTCTGCTTCAATGCTTTTGATAATATCGTTCATTTTTTACTCCTTTTTTGGGTGGATGTTCTTAATACATTCTGTAACAGAGGACCATCTCATGATTTACAACATTCATACTTTATCACAGAATGAGATAATTTGCAACTATTTTGTGTGTGGAATTTTCGCATTCTTGAATTGTAATTTTTCATTAAATTCTTTTTAGCCTATATCTGCAAATCAAGATTTGCACCGACCGGATTTGCATGATTGCCCTGCTTTTTGACAGCCTCTTTTTCTTCCTGTTCCCTTGCTGCTTCAATCACTTTCTGCATATCATCATCAAGGTAAATTTCTCCGTTTTCGGAATTTCTCAATTTCTCTAAAAGCATCTGTTCCACCTTTTCCATCGGCGTATTTTCATTGACTGTGATTATGTCTGATTTTTCCTGCTCTCCGTCTGCCTTCTTCTCCTCTGTTTCCGTTTTATTTCCCTCTAACGCTTCCTCTAATTCTTTTTCCTTTTCTGCCGCCTTTTCTTTTGTCTTTTCTATCAGCTTTTCTGAATTTTCCCGTCTTTCTTCCCGAAGCTTATCGCTCATATTCAGCATAAAATCATTTCTGACACAAGCAATAGCACTATATTTTCCATTTTCATCTATATAACTATGACGGTATACAACAGACCAACCACTGGCTTTATTGATGCTGTCTATCAAATTCATTGCCGATTCAACACCCCTAATCAGTTCTTTTGTTTCTTTCGCCTGCTCCGGATTATTCTGCATTTTTTCCAGAAGTTTAGGATTAATGGTCAGTGTTTTACCGCTTTTTGCTGATGAGCATCCATTTCCAACCATAAACTCCACACTTGGCACAAGTTTTTCCAATTCCTTCGCATAGCCTGCCGCACTTTTCTCTTTGTCATTTCCTGCTCCGGAATTTTTCTGTGCGGCCACCGTTTCTGATGTTTCCTTTCCTGATACAGCCTGTCTCTTTTCTGTCTGTTGTTTCTGTGTTGTATATACATTCTCATAAGCGTTATAGTTGTTTGTAATTTGCATTGCCATAACTTATCCTCCTGATTTACATGGTGTACTCTATAAGAATCAATCATTCTTGTTTTTGTCCTTGTCTTTTTCTTCCTTCAATTTCTGTTCCCAATAGGATTTATCTGTTACCTTATCCTTATTTTTGCTGCCTACCCTTTCATCAATCGTGCTTTGGAACAGCTTCGAGATTGTGTCGGAATAAGCGCCGTTCTTGTTATAGGTCTTATCAACGCCTTTTGTCCTCGCCGCCGCACTGGAAATAGCGGATGCCTTCTGCGAAATTTGGCTGCCAAAGGAACCATATCCGGCAAACAGGGATTTTAAAGTAGAGATATTGTCAAACTCAATACCTCTTTTCCCTAAAGCTTTCTTTTCCTTCAGGGCGTCCTCGTCAAACTCCAGCTTATTGCCTTTGCCAACGGTGATGCCTGCTTTTGAGAGCAGGTTACACGCCTTCTCCGTTATGCTAGTCATCCACGCCGCATTGCGCAGCACATTCTTCGTTTGTGAATTTCCTACCTGCTCCACCACGGCATTATAATCGTCAACAAATGATTTGACGGCTTTTGTAATGGCATCCCAGTCATAATCCTCTACCTCGGTTTCTTTCCCAGTTTCCTCATCTTTTTTCTTAAATTTCTTTTTTTCATAAAGTGAAGCATTGCCTAACGCTTCTGCGGACTTTTTCAGAGAATCCGCGCTGGAACGCATTAACGTCAGCGTCTTGGATGAATCCCCTGTCTGCGACAACTTATCCGCATCCTTCTTTGCATAGTACGCTTTCATCAGCTTTCCATAACTGCTGTTTTTAATCATGGCATAATCAGATACGTTAATCCCGCCCATGCCGCTATCTATACAAGGAGCACCGCCGCCAAACAATGTGGAATAATCCATATTGGTGTTGTATCTGCCTGCGTAGTCGCTGTAACTGTTAATTTCTGACATATAAAACCACCTCCTATAAACGGACATCCACATGGGTATAAACTGCTGTCTGTGACCCTATGCCAGATACACCGTCCTGTACTTTTTCTTCGTTTGTACCACTTTCCGCTGCCTTTTCGGCTGTGTTTTCTGCCTGGCCTGTTTTTTCTTCTTTTGCCCCGGCAGTCTTATTGTCACCACGCTCTGCCACTGCAGCTTCTTCTAAAGCCTTATTTGCCTCTGCCAACGTATTCATCTGCGATGCAGCCGCCGCCTGTGCTTTCTGTGTCACATCTGCAAGCTCCTCTTTCTTCTTTGTTACATCAGAGTCATGACTATTTTTAATTTCGGATTCCAATACGCCTGCTCTGCCCTCCATGCCGGTTGCCACGCTGCCCTGCACCTTTGCCTGCTTGATGGATGTGTCCGCAGAAATTATTGCCGTCATGCTTGCTTGGGAAAGTCCGGAAGTGTTACCGCCTGACTTGCCTCCCTTTGTTCCGCCCAGCATATCATCCATAGATGTTCCCTTTGCCTGTTTTTCGGGGCCGCCCATAGCGGCTCTGCGCTGCTCTGCCTGATGCTGCCTTAACTGCATATTCAGGTCACTAATCTGCTGCTGTATCTCCTGTCTTTTTTTCATCTTCTCCTCTAATGTCATATCCTCATTGGAAGAAAGCTCCTGTAACTGCTTCTGTGCGTTAGCAATCTGGTTCCGGATGTTTCGGCTGTAAGAATCCGTTACCTGATTCATTCCCACCTGCCCCATCTGTGTGTTTACTCCATTGGTACCGTTAATTTTCATAGTAGTGTCCTCCTTGAAAAAAATTGAAATCCGTTTCACATACGAGAGAATCCTAATCTCTATCAATTTTATCGGGATATCATTTGTACGGATAAAGCGCCATGTTGTGAACCGCCCTCATTCTGTTGTAAACCGCTTACGCAATCTGAAGCATAATCCCTACCGTAACCTCATTCCTATTTTGCTCAAATGAAAGGTCCCCCATATACTTTTTAGCCACCCTGAGCATATTCTTTAAACCGATTCCATGCCCGCCTTTTTTTGTCGTGTACGGCAGTCCGTCTGCCGGATTGATGTGAAGTTTACCCTCAAAGCTGTTGCTGATAATCAGCATAAAAATACTGTTCTTGCGGAATGCCTGAATCCTTATATACGGCTTTTTCCCATTTACCGACTCCATGCAGTTATTCAGCGCATTATACAAAATCACGCTGACATCAAAGGCATCCAGTTTTGTGTTTTCCGGATAACGGAAGTCGCTTTCAAATCGGATTCCAAGCATCTGGGCTTCTTTTTTCTTTTCTAAAATAATCATATCCGTAACCGGATTCCCTGTCCGAATCTCAGGTGTAAGTTCCTGCCATTCTTTTTTCAGCCTCTCAAGATATTCCGAAGCCTCGGCGGTGTTTTCCGTTCCCATCAGACGCTCTATCATCTGGATATGGTTTCCCATGTCATGGCGCAGGGAACGGATATCTCCATACAGCTTTTCAACCCCCTCGATATGCGTTTTTATATTATTTATCTGGCTTTCCAAAAGTTCATGTCCAGACTGTTCTTCCTGTGAAGTTTTCCATTGCTGAAAGATAATAATTACCACAAGAATTGCCATTACGGATATCAAATAGTATAAAAAACAAAGTACATCGTAAAATCCCGTCATTTCGGCTTTAACCTGATAAAAATGGAAGATTGCATAACCGGCTACCCCTGACAGGGACGGTACGGTCAGCATCACAAGTTCCCTTCTTTCCATATATCTGCCCTTACTTTCATATGCCCTGTTGACTGCCCGGACAGATAATAGCAGAAGCAGAAAACTAAACAGTATGCCTAGAATCCTTACTGCCACATATAATCCGTATTGCAGCCAAACCCTCGCCGTTATCTCGGGGTTTAAAAGAACAATATCAAAAAAACGGTCTATGATTCCTGCCATGGAAGCGGACAGCCAGCGCAGTGAAAAGAAAGTAACAGACAAGAATATCTTTTGGTTGATATTACGCCTGTCCTCTGCACACATCACGGCAAATGCCGCTAATGTACCGATGAAATACGCAAGGATATTGTCTATCCGGGGCGGCATGATGTATAAAACCGTCATTACCACACCATACACCGCACCTGCCTTAACCGCTTTGCTCCTGCCCAGCATATAAGGCGATACAAAAATCCCAAGACATATGCCTGCAGCAACAAGCTGCACAATAATTGATACATAAGACGTAATATTCCAACATAATTCTACCGGGCTCACCTAATCTCCCTTCCTTTCCTCTGGTTATATTTCAGATACTGTTTCACAAATTTCGGGTAATTCTGCTTTGCAATCAACGCTGTCCCGTTTTCCATGACAACAGACACAGCATCATACCTCAGCACATACTTAAAATGAACCAGATATGACCTGTGCGGTCTGAAAAAATCCTCGCCGACTTTTTTCTCTAAATCGGACAGTTTTCCATAATATTCCGCATCACCGTTTATAGTATGAATGATGACTTTACGATTGAACACTTCCGCATAAATAATTTCTTTCAGCAGTATTTTCGTATGGATGCCTCCTGCCTGTATCATCATATATTCTTCATCAGGCTTTCTGCTTTCCCTCTTTCTGCTCTCGATTTCCTGTACTGCGTTTCCAAAAACCTCAGAAAATTTATCATCTGACAAAGGTTTTACTAAATAATGAAATGCACCTACATCAAATGCCTGAAACACATATTCTGGGTCCGCTGTAACAAATATAATGATTGCATCCCTCCGCTGTCTGCGGAAAAGCCTTGCTGTTTCCATGCCATCCATCTCCGGCATCTGTATATCCAGAAATAAAATATCTGCGTTAATATTGCATTTCAGCAGCTCCCTGCCGGAAGAAAACCGTTCCGTCACAGCAGAAGGGAGTATTTTCCTTACTTTTTTCTCCAGCAGGTCAAGCATAAATGCCTCGTCATCACAAATTGCCACGCAGACAGCATCTTTTGCGGTCTGTGCGCCGGTATCTGCCCGGCCAATAAAGTCCCCCATAGTTTCTCATCTCCTTTATGCAATTTTTTTGCAATCCATGCCATATGGCAAAAAGCAACATTTCTTATATTATATCGTAAAAATAGTTTTTGCCTGATATGATAAGTTGTAAACAGCCCTTATTTTGTTGTGAAAAATATTCTTCTCAGCGCTCCTTTTTATCCGCTGGTAAGGCACAAACGCAAACCGCCGCATATGGCGTTTTGCCATAGCGGCGGTCTTTGCTTTGCTTATCAACTTGCGCTTATTATTTTTCAATCTCTGCCAAGGACAGAATAAATTCCTTATCTTCATCTGATACAGTAGTATAAAATGTCAAAAATTCTTCGGCTACATATCCTCCTTTTATTGTTTCCGGGGCAATCTGTTCTTTTATAATATTTGAATCTTCATATACCGTCAACTCCATCAATTTTTCCGGGTTTCCGTCATTATAGGCTGCCACTGGTGCCTTGTAAGTAATAATCGTGTATAATACTTTAAGATTTCCGGTATTACGCTCCAGTATGTCCATCTCCGCATCCGTATCAGATGAAATATCTGTATAGTCCAAGCCGCTAAACCAAAGCAGGGTATCCTCATCCGTAACAATACCCAGCAGATTTCCGTCCGCTGAATAAACTTCCACCTGCGAAAGCCGCTGTACATCTCCCCCTCCCGCATTCCTGCCTGCTCCGCATCCGGCCAGACTTATGGCGGACAGAATAACTGCCAGTAAACAATTCAATACCTTCTTCATTTAGATTCTTTCCTTTCTATTAACAATTTACAGACTGTCACAAGCAACACACAAAACAGGAAAATGACCGGGAAAACCGGGCTCCAAGCACCTGTGGCAATACCTATCAATACCGCAAGTACCGTTGCAGGCAGGGCAATATATACCCATGTAAATTTCCCACGCGAATTTTTCTTCGCAATATAATCCGCATTCCGGGTAATTATGTTTTCGGCATGGATTGCTATTCCCGCTATAATCAGGAGCATGACCGATGCGGCATCTATCAGCCAGTCCAGTGCGTTGCATACTTCACTGCCGACAACATCTTTTACCATATACAGAAACTCTGAGCCAAAAAGGAACATTATCACTCCAAAAATAATCATGCCAACATATCTTTTCCTGTTTCGGTTACTTTCCTCACGAAAGGATTTTATCACCGTTTCGTCAAACAGCAAGGTATTTGAACTGATTTCTTTGTAACGCCTCGGTTGAAAAAAAGTCCATACCAAAACAGCTATGCCAATTGCCATTGTCCCCCAATACAACGGGCGCAGCAACTGCATGTATCTGGAAAAACATCCAAAAATATCTGAGCTGATGACCAGACCAACTCCAATAGCAATGTTTTTTGCCAAATGCCTCTTATAGGAAAGGAACCCGTCAATCGTCTCCCGGCTTACATAATACCCATTTTCTTTATTATTCTCATCCGGCCCTTCACTTTTTAGCAGATTATCCAGTGTCACACCAAACATATTGCTGATTTGCAATAATTTATCGATTTCTGGTATCCCCCTGTCACTTTCCCATTTACTTACAGCTTGGCGTGACACCTCTAACATTCCTGCCAGTTCCTCCTGAGAATAGCCTTTCTCTTTGCGGAGCCCTTTCAGTTTTTCTCCAAAAGTCATCTTAAACAACCTCTCTTTCTGTTTTTCTGTCTGAATTATAGAATCAAAGTTGTATAAATGCCACCATCTTAGCGTATCATTCTGTCAAATCAGCGTGTCATCCTCTGTTTTTATGCTCTAATTCCATTTTCTGGCAGGACTTTGGGTATCAAACCATCATTCCATCTCCCTGAACGTGCCGACCATTCCCCCGCCAAACCTCCACTGGTGATGCATATAGGACTTCAGGTTTTCCGTGCTTTGCCTGTATGCTTCCCGGACTGTTTCCGGGTTATCGAAATGCTCCGCTACTGTGCTGGCGGCGCAGTACCCGCTCTCCATCCCGGCAGATATACCCTCGCACATCGGGTTTAAGAACCCGGCGACTTCACCCGCAAAAAGGATGCGCCCCACGCCGTAGTCCACACGGCATCCCGGACGGATATGCGGCATCAGCCCTCTCTTGCTCCTGGTTCATACAGCAGATTTATCCTTAAGAAGGAAGTAATGTCTTTCATGCTTAATTGCTATAATTTACATCATATTTTGAAATAAAACCCTCCTGCTCCTTTGGAATCTCATTTTCAATATAGTCCATATACATCTCCTTCAGACCTTCGTCTGTATACTCTATATCACCAGAAAATTCTTCTAAAATCAGTTCTCCGTCTGGCTGCCCATATGCCATAAATATATATGTTTTTCCTTCTTGCGGAATATCCCTTGTATTCTCAATATGGTCAGACCGTGGATATAATAAAGTACCATCTTTTAAATATCCTCCATGCCGATAGCATTCTATATTCTTTGTTAGTTCGCCTTTTAAATTCTCTTCAACCGTAATTGCATATCGGCTGTAAGCATCCATGCTGTTTGAGGTATTGTAATCTACCACATTGTCAAGAACTTCATCGACTATTCCGATAAAAATGTAATCTACTTGCCCCACCGTTTCGTACATATTTGTTTCGTCGTATACCATCGTGAGGTGATAATATTCCACTTCTCCATTCCACTCTATAACTTTTTGGTCAGAACAAGCTGATAAAAAAAGAATACAGATAAGCATAAGTGCAATATTTATTTTGGTTTTCATACTTTCCCTCCGTATGCAATGCAAAACATCGTACCGTACCCATTGCATGAAACTCCCATAAATTGCACGAACCGACTATAAGCACATGGCAACAAAAACTACCGTGTAAGCTATAAAAATTGTTGTTAAATCCTAAGACATGATAAAAAGGACTGCCGAAACAGCCCTTTTCTTGCATTGTCACTTATCCATTAAGTTTTTTACCGCTTTACTCATATACAAACACGGAAACTCTGTATATTATCACGGAAACCCTTATATTATCACGAAAACTCCCATCCTGTTTCCGTGATAATACAGGCAGTTTCCGTGATAATAACCGACTTTTGCCTACGAGTATATACTATCAGGCAAAAGAACCTCATAACAAAAGTTCGCACCCTCGTTAATGTAAAAATGCTCTTAAAAGCACACAGAAATAATGCAACTTGGGAATCTATGTAGCGCCGAAAGTGCCGATGGGCTTTGTGGGCTTTCTGTGTACGTATCTGCCGGGGAAGGAGACACTGTTAAGAACCAAAGTTATCACTCCTAAAATGAAATAAACTTCCAAATGATATTTGTCTCTTATTTTAAGAACATTCATATGCTTTCTAATCTTTCTGTATGGAATGAATCTCTTAAAACGAGAATTCATCTTACCTCTTTTAAATATACTTCTTTATAACATTATATGCCTCTGTTATGGTATTATCTATAGAAACTTCTGTTGAAATTTTATATACTTTAACATCTCTTTTTACTATATATTCTACACTTTCATCTATAATTTGTTGTTCAAACCCTACTTTCTCTCTTTCATAACGCGTCAAATTATTACGTTGCATTAATCGTTTATGTACTACTGACGGAGATGCATAAAGTAAAATCACCACATCAGGATAAATTAATCCATCATAAAGTTTTTCTGTATACTCATAAGATATACTATCCATCTTGTTAAATACAAATGCAGATAAAATATTACGATCACAAAGAACAAGTTTTCCATTATATATTTCAGGCATGATAACATTTTCAACATGATAAAATCTATCAGCCGCCACAAGACAAGCCAATGGTTTTCCACTAATTTGATCTGCAATTTCACGAGATAATATTCCTATTTTTGAATCAGAAGGCTCTTTCGTAATAAAAGCATCAATCTTATCTTGTTGCAGTCTGCTATAAACTCCATTTATCACTGTAGATTTTCCAACACCATTTGCTCCTTCAAATGCAACAAAGACTCCCCTCATTCTCTGCCTCCAATCTTAAAAACAACTATCAAATAATGACATTTGCCGATTTGGGAATAACATCGACTCATAATGTTCTTTCATCTCTGTAACTTTTTTCTTGATTTGTTGACTAGGATTTGAAAAATAGTGCAAATTTATATGTTTATTCTTTTTATCCCATTCCCAAATTCCTATAGCTTTTCCATTATACAAAATACTAGCTCTTACTTCCCCTATTTGATTAAACAAAAGATTATAATTTTTTTCATCTACATACCTATAACGCGACTCATAATATCCCTTCAAAGAGGGATCTTCATATGCAAGCAATGTAACCCATTCTGAATCACATGGCTTATATTGCTCCAATCTTTGAAACTCAGATGCTAAGATATAGAACTCCGATTCAAATCCTGCAATTTGAAATTCAATAATATTCTTTTTATGTTCATTTAGTACATGCCTAATATTTTTTATACTTAATCCGCTCCACCATGAAAGATCTTTGATAGTTGCTGGTCCAAATTTCTTTATATATTCTATAATAAGCAATTCTTGGGCTCTTTCAGCATCATACTGTTCTAAATTTATATCAGAATAAAATCTTTTTGTTATTGCATATTTTCTTTCCTCACTTTCCCAATTTACAGCAACATTAATATAGCAAAATAATCCTTTTTCCCAAAAATATTTTAATATCTTTTTCGCGCATTCCTTTTTTAATTCTATACCCATAAAATCCATTTTTTTGAGAATCATTTCCTCAATTTCATGACTAAATAAAGGTTCATAAATAGCCTCAACTAATTCCCCTCTAAGATCCTCTATAAATTCAACTGATATATTATTTCTTTTGAAAAAAAGATTACATTCAGCAAGCCGTAAATTTAATGTAGCCATATGCAAGATACTTGCCATATCTATAGGAACCATATGTAATGTAGTTCGCATACATCGCATTTTAATAATATTCTTTTCCTCATATAATTGAGATGTCAGCATTTCTGGCTTATATTCATGCATTCTGGAACACAGAGTAGTATAAGGTGTCATTATTCTTGCTGAATGCAATCCTAAATGGTTTCTTGCAATATCCACAATATTACTCTCTTGGCTTCCTGGAAGAATATTATGTTTCATCAAAATATATTCATTTATTAAGTTTAAATCCATTAAAATTTCTCCCAATTCTTTTTAACATAATCTTCTAACATCTGATAAGCTTGTTCCAATTCAATTTGTTCATCTTCCGTTCCCCACCATTTGCGCTCATTATTATATATAAATATCTCTTCAAAATTCTGTGGTAAAATCAAATTATAGGTTTGCGCATTATCATAGGCTGGTGAACCCGGCAATGGAATAAATCGAAACAATGATATCCTATCAATTTTTTCTTTCAATTCCTCTAATAATTGTATGGTTTCCATCGTACTTTCAATATTTTCTCCCGGAAATCCATGTAAAATGAATGCTTTTACTCTAATTCCAACATTATGCGTTATAGAAATAGCACGTTTTATTTCATCGATCGTAATCTGTTTATTCATTAACTTTAATATTCTTGGTGATCCAGATTCAATACCGTACTTAATTTCTATACATCCACTTTGCTTCAATTTATTCAATAAATCCCTATCAACTGTATTAACTCTTGACAAGGAGGACCATTTCAATTTCAGTGGCGTAATTTCGTTACATATATCTTCAATTCTCTCTTTATTAACTATAAAGTTATCATCTGTAATACAAAATCCTTTTATTCCATATTGTTCAATTAAATCCTCTAATTCTTTTCTTATATTTTTTCCCGTTCTGTACCTTATGCCATGTTCTTGATTAGCACAAAAATTACAACTATAAGGGCAGCCTCTACTACATAAAATATGGGCAATTGGCAGCTTAGTATCAGACAATCTATCATTCATTACGATTTCTTCTCTCGGTAATAAATGACGTGCTGGAAATGGTATCGTATCCAAATTTTCTATTAAACTTCTTTTTGGAGTGTGAATATATTTTCCACTATCTACATCTTTATAAACTATCCCCTCAATAGAACTAAAGTTTTTGCTAGGATATGCGTCTATAATCTCTGAAATTGTATTTTCGCCTTCTCCAACACATGCAATATTTACCCCTAAATCATTAATCACTTCCTCTGGGAAAATTGTCGCATGAATTCCTCCAGCAATTAGTAACACTTTATCACAATACTGACTATTGTCTCGCACTTTCTTCAAAATAGAATATGTCACAGAGGAAGAAATACTAAATCCTACAATATCATAATCCGTAAAATCAAAAGAAAATTTTTCGTTAGATACTCTAAATAAAGTCACATTAATTCCTTTTTGTTCAATTACTGAAGCTAAATAAAGAACTCCAAACGGAGGGATTTCTTTTCTTTTGTCCCCAAAGTGTGCAATATCATAATATTCTGGAGATACTAATGCTACCTTCATTCTACTTACCTTCCTCTCTGCTAATTTAATCTACATAATTTTCTTAACAAAATATGCCATGCATGCAAAAGTCTTTATTACAAATGTTATATTTATTCATTTCCCACAGTAACTATTTTTAATATTATAATTATACGTCTTATTTAACTAGCTTCTATTATAAATTTTTTTACTCGTCACAAATCATAACAACTCACTATCTGCCATTTGCTTAACAAACTAATTATCACTTCATATATAAAGATACCATAAATTACAAATTTTGCAAACTATTTAGCGAAACTCCAAGCTATCACGGAAACCCTGACACTATCACGTAAAACTCATACTATCACGCAAAAGTCGGTAGTTTTGCGTGATAGTATAAAACACCGCCCAATTGCCCCTTTCTAAGCGGCATCAAAAACGCAAAAAAAGAGAGGTCCACCAACCACTCCGATGAACCCCTCTACGCCCAATAATCCCAATAGAAAGCTGCGCTTTCTATTTATTTTAAGCCATTCTTCAATACCTTTGCCTGCGAATGCCCAAATTCCTATGGCAATATTTCTGAATAGCCGCCTGTGCCGCTGTTAGATTTAGATGACTTTTACCCCACCCTATTTTGCGATTCGACAAATCGACAAATTTCGGTTTTGACGTGCCATGCTATTTTATCCGATACTGCTCGGCTTCCTCGTACGTAAGCGGTCTGCCTAACGCCTTTACCGCATCAATCATTTTGCGCCACTCATAACGCTTTCCATCTGACGGTTCCGTCAGCCTGCCGTCTTTCGCATAATCGGCAATATCCTCCAACAAACTAATCCTTTTTCTTTCCATCGTCAACATACCACCACCTACTTCTAATATATTTCTCTATGAGTATGTCCGCTGCTGCTTCATCTATATACATACGCTGCCCTCTTGCCACTTGTGCTTTCAAGACTCTCTGGTAATATACAATCAAATCACTTTTCGCCGTAAATGCTACAAAGCCGTCACATCCTGCCTCCATACTGACCTGACAGGCAATCGCAAACAAATGACCGCCTACGCCTTGGTATTTCCCCGTATGGCCATAGTTGTGCGGCGCAGTTCCAACAATATCAACATCTGCCACACCACCATCTATCCTTAGTGAGATTTTTCCCTGCACTGTATCATCATCCGCTAAAAACAATTCATAAATATTGTAACCGTTTTTCTCCGTCCTACTCCAATCGAACTTCCAACCCTTATAGTCTTTCGGCTTAATTGGCGTTGAACGTAACTGGTACTCTGTTTCCACCTGCTCCCCGGTCTTTCTCTCTACCAAGCAGTCTGTAAATTCATCTATCAGAATGTCTACTTCCATATCATTCTTTCCTCTAAATTATAACATAAAATTCCATGCTTTGCTATCTAAATTCAATATTAGCTTTTTTAGCTTTTTTATTTTTCCGCTTGTGTTTTATGCTGATGAAATAGCACCACGTAAAAAACCTTCTGCGCCGGCAGAAACAGCCTTTGCGCCAGTTTTTTTTAATAGTTACCATCCGGATTTGTACTTTACGTTCCAAACGGGCAGGCCGCCATACAAAGACCGCAGGCATTTTTTCTTCCATGGATTCTGTATAAACTTCTTTTTTCGTTGCATAACTTATAATCTATAATATCGCTCCTTAATGAGCCTATATTCCACTGTACATTGTGCAATGCCTTATGCGGACAGGCATCCACACATTTTTTGCAATTTGGGGGACAGTTACTGTTTAAGATTTTGTTCCCGTAAACAAATTGCTCATCGATTAAGACTGCTGACAGCCGTACTCTTGGCCCATATTTCAAAGTGATTACAACATCATTTTTTCCTATCCATCCTATTCCGGCATTTACTGCGGCAAACTTGAAAGAAAAAGGAGCTTTCAAATCTTCCTCGTTGCTTTGGGCTACGGGTGGAATATCATATTTAATTTCATATTTCTCAAGCAAATTTTGGAGTTCTAATATTATTTCCTCCACTTTTTTTTTGCATCCTGAATACCCTTTTCAAATTTTTCTTCTGAATATGTTTCGATTGTCAGTTGTTCCCCATAAGGAACTGCAAATACCAAAGCGGATTTATAGGCATTTGCATATTCGCTGTACGCAATATCTGTAAATCCGTAAATTACTTCAGGATGTTCTGAAAATATATCACGAATATTCTTTTCAAACATGTAAAAGCCTCCCAAACAACTAAAACGAGTTTTCTCCTTTTCATCATATAATCCTGATTATTATTAGTCTGTCATATTACAAACTTTTAAAGTCTTCAACATCCGAAAAGTTCTTATGTTTGCAGTTTACCTGACCAGCCACCACACCTTTTCCTTCGCACGGTAAAATCCCATTTTTTCCTGCAGGCAAAGGGAGGCGGTATTGTCCTCTTTTACATAGCCAAAGGGCATGTATCCTTTTTGCAGGGTGCGGTTTGCCAAATCCGTTACCAGCGCAGCCGCCAGTCCCTGTCTTTGGTATTCGGGAAATACCTCCAGCATTCCCATGCTTCCGTCCGTATGCTCCCCGATAAAACCGGCCAGCCTGCCAGCCACAAAAATACCGAAAATATTTCCGCCGGAAAGTCTTTCTGCAATTTCATTTTCATCTGCCACTTTATAATGGCTTGTGACAGCCCCCAGATAGGACATATCCAGTCTTCTGATATCGGCATCCTTTTTGGGGAGTGATTCCTTTCTTGTGTAGGAAAGAATGTAACAGCCCGACCAAAGCTTTAAATCAAACCGCTTTACAACGATAGGAACCATATATTCCTGATGCACCACAAACATATCCTTTTGCACCGGGATAGACGCGGGGATATCTTCTTTTCCGAATACCTCATCCAGAATACGTTCTCCTGCCTCCCTGTCTTTTACCGTCAGCATAAATACGCCGCTCTTTTTATCCTGAAGCAATATGCCTTCCTCACCATCAAAAAGAAGTTCTGCCTGTCCCCTTGCAATCAGCTCCAGCATCCCGGCATGGTGCAGCTTGTCTTTCCTGAGTTTTTCATGGCAGTTGAGCAGCTTTTCGTACCGGGCAAATAAATCAGGCCTTCTTTCCCGCGTTCTGTCCTCAGCCATCTGCTTTCTCCACTCCCGGATTTTTTTGTGGTCGCCCGTCAAAAGAACTTCCGGCACTTTTTTCTCCCTCCACACTTCCGGACGAGTATACTGAGGATATTCCAGAAGATAGCCCGAAAAGGATTCTTCGGACGCCGAAGCGTCATTGTGCAATACCCCCGGCACCAGGCGGGCTATGGTATCAATCATGACCATTGCAGGCAGTTCGCCGCCGGTCAACACAAAATCTCCCAGCGAAACATAATCCGTCACCACCTCTTCCAGCGCTCTTTCATCGATTCCTTCATAATGGCCGCACAAAAAAATCAGGTTTTCTTCTTTCGCCATCTCCTCCGCCATCTGCTGGTTGAAGGTTCTTCCCTGCGGCGTGAGATAAACAGTCCGTACCGGCCTTTCGCTACCGATTTTACCGGCAATATATTGATGCGCGTCAAAAACAGGCTGCGCCTGCATCAACAGCCCTGCGCCGCCTCCATATGGATAATCGTCCGTTTTTTTATGCTTATCCTCTGTGAAGTCCCTAATATTCACCGCCTCGACCAAGATGCTTCCGTTTTCCCTTGCCCTGCCGATAATGCTGGAAGAAAGACCGTCGGAAACCATATCGGGAAACAGGGTCAATACATAAAAATTCATCAATCCATCAGTCCTTCCATCATATGCACCATCATTTTTCCTTCTTCCACATTCACGCCGAGGATGCATTGCTTTATAGCCGGCAGCAGCGCCTCTTTCTTTCCTGTCCCGCCATAAATCCCATCTTCCGAAAGGGCAATTACATAGACATCGTTTGCACCCGTATTCAATACATCTGTTAATGTGCCGATGGCTTCCCCTTCTTCATCCATTACATCCATTCCGATTAAATCCGCAATAAAATATTCATCTTTATTTAACTTAACGGCGTCTTTTCTTTCCACATACAATTCTTTCTGCCTGTATTTTTCCACATCATTGATAGAATCAATCCCCTTGAACTTGAGGATTGCCATATTTTTAAAAAACTTTACGTTCTCTATTTCCAACGTCAGCTTTTCTTTGCCGGTATCCAGTAGCACCTGTTTCAACCGCTTAAACCGTTTCACATCGTCTGTGGTCGGAAATACTTTTACTTCTCCTTTCAGACCATGCGTGGATGAAATAATACCTACTTTAAAAATCTCTTCCATACCGCCCCTCACTTCCGTATATTTAAAAAATTGGGGCGTTCCCCGGAACGCCCCGAATCCAGCGCTTTACAGTAAGCGCTACATGATTTCTACATCCACTCTCGTATTGTCTTTGGATGACGCTGCCTTCACAACAGAACGGATTGCTTTTGCAATCCTGCCCTGTTTGCCAATGACCTTACCCATGTCAGATGGAGCAACATGAAGCTCGACAGTGATATTTTTACCCTCTGTCTTTTCTGTCACAACAACTTCATCCGGATTATCCACAAGTGCTTTTGCAATTACTTCAACTAATTCCTTCATAATCCACCTCCAGACAAGTCTTTTCCGGGTAACTATTTCTCAATGCCGGCTGCCTTGAAAAGCTTGCTGACCACTTCGGTAGGCTGTGCACCGTTAGCTAACCATTTCTTTGCCAACTCTTCATTAATCTGGAATGTACTGGGGTCCGTTGCGGGATTGTAAGTACCGATTTCCTCAATGAACCTGCCATCTCTGGGAGAACGGGAATCTGCAACAATGATTCTATAGAAAGGAGCTTTCTTCTGTCCCATTCTTCTCAACCTGATTTTAACTGCCATTTTTTTCACCTCCACATTTTTCTTTCCATTTCATTTATGATAAGGAATTTTTCTTTTGAAAAACCCATATCTGACTAAACTTGATTTTTACAGTTAAAAGGGAAATCTGCCTTTCCCTCCCATGCCGGGAAAACCTCCCATGCCAAAGCCTTTTTTCCTGCCGCCGCCAAACTGCTTCATCATTTTCTGGCTCTGTTCAAACTGTTTGATAAAACGGTTTACCACAGCGATATCCACGCCTGCCCCCTTTGCAATCCGATGCTTTCTCTGGGGATTTAACAGTTTGGGATTCCTTCTCTCATCGGGCGTCATGGACAGCACAACCGCTTCCATATGGGCAAGCTGCCTGTCATCCACCATGGACTCAATATCACCCATTTTACCGCCCATGCCGGGCATCATATTCAAAATCGCGGAAAGCCCTCCCATTTTTTTCATCTGTTTCATGCTTTCCAGATAATCTTCAAAGTCAAATTTGCCTTTTTTCATGCGGGCAGCCATTTCTTTTTCCTTGTCCGCATCAATATCCAAATTGGCCTGTACTTTATCGATAAATGACAGAACGTCTCCCATGCCCAGTATGCGGCTGGCCATCCTGTCGGGATAAAACTGCTCCAAATCAGACAGCTTTTCCCCCATGCCGACATACAAAATCGGTTTTCCGGTCACAGCCTTTACGGAAAGGGCTGCGCCGCCGCGTGTGTCGCCATCCATCTTGCTGAGCACCACGCCGTCTATGCCTACTTTTTCATCAAACTCCTTTGCCACATTTACGGCGTCCTGACCGGTCATAGCGTCCACAACCAGAAGGGTCTGATGCACTTCTACCCTGGACTTGATTTCCTGCAACTCAGCCATCATGTCCTCGTCTATATGAAGCCGCCCCGCCGTATCCAGTATCAATACATTGTGCCCATTCTTCTTTGCATGTTCCAAAGCCGCTGCCGCAATGTCCGCCGGTTTATGTCCCGTCCCCATGGAAAAAACTTCCACTTCCTGCTTTGCGCCGTTTACCTGCAGCTGTTCAATAGCCGCCGGCCTATAGATATCACAAGCCGCCAGCAGGGATTTTTTGCCTTTCAGCTTCAGTTTTCCCGCAATCTTGGCTGTAGTAGTCGTCTTACCTGCACCCTGCAGGCCCGCCATCATAATTACCGTGATGGATTTGCCCGGCTGCATCTGTATCTCCGTGGTTTCGGAACCCATTAGCCGAATCATCTCTTCATTGACAATCTTGATAACCATCTGACCGGGATTCAGACCGTTTAACACATCCGTGCCAACGGCACGTTCTTCCACCGACTTGATAAACTGCTTAACCACACGGAAATTGACATCGGCCTCCAAAAGAGCCATTTTCACTTCCTTCAAAGCTGCCTTGACATCCTCCGGCGTTAAACGGCCCTTACTTCTTAAGTTTTTAAATACCCTCTGTAATTTGTCCGTCAAACTCTCAAATGCCATATACGCTCCTCATACCGAAATATCACTTTCCTTTGGGCTATAATTCCCCAAGCAGCCGGCTGCCCAGCTCCTGAATCTGCAACAGCCTGTCCTCCACCTGCCCGTTTCCCGCTTCCTTCTGCAACGCTTCCCCGGTCAGCCGCAAAATCTCGTTGACCGTCTGCCTTGCTTCCCCGAAACGCTGTACCAGATGCAGCTTTGCCTCATAATCACAAAGTATTTTGTCACACCTCTTTATCAGGTCATGGACTCCCTGCCTGCTGATTCCCGCCTCCTCGGCAATCTCACCGAGGGACATATCCTGAAACACGGCGTCCTCATAAATCTTCTGCTGATGGTCCGTTAAGAGTTCGCCATAAAAATCATATAGAAGACCCTGTTCAAAAATCTTTTCCATTTCAGAAATCTTCCCTTCCCATGCCATCTCTTACGGCACTTTAAACAGCATACAATATAGCTGCCCGGCTGTCAAGTATTTTTTCTTTACACCCGTATTTATTCTTCTTCTCCCCGCTCCGACGGACTTTTGGAAAGCCTTCGCTTGTACGCCCTTGAGAAAGTGGAATAATCCTTAAACCCGCTTTCATAACATGCCTGCGTTGCCGACATGCCTGCGGCAATCAGGTTCTTTGCAAGCAGCACTCTTTTTTCCGTAATATACTGATGGATGCTGTATCCCGTTTCCTCTTTAAACTGGCGCATCATATGGTATTTGCTGATATAAAAATGGGAGGCCAGTTCTTCAATGGAAAGTTCTTCCACAAGATGCTCGCCCACATACCGTATAATATCAACCATTTTCTGGTTGTAAACCACCGCGTGGTTAAAGGTTCCCGTACCGTCCATACAGCCTCTGTTAACTAATATCATAAACTCCATAAAAAGGACATTTGCATAGAGTTTGGCCGCATAGCGGGAATTTTCCCTGCCGTTATTCTCAATTTCCTCAATCACCGAAAGCAGTCTGGTGTTTACCATGGCAGGAAAACGAAGCACATCCGAGCCTTCCTCTTTTGCCTTTAAAAAGCAGTATTCCAAATCATATTCCGGGGTTTTATGCTTATCAAGATATTCCCCTGCTATGTAAAAAACAACCCTTTCATACGGTTCTTTTGCAGAAACCTCCGGACGGTGGATTGCTTCCTTATTCACAAGTACCATATCAAAAGGCTTTAACTTGTATGATTTTCCCTCAATGGAATACGTCACATTCCCCCGAAGGAAAATTAACAGCTTATAAAAGTCATGGTAATGGTAGGAATATGTTCTTTCCTCATTATCCACTATATGAAACATTTTAAAATCATCATAAAGATATCCTTTTTTTTCGTAACCTTCTCTGCCGGAATATTCCTTCTGCATAAGATTTTCTCCCCAACACAATCTGCCCGGTTTTACAGCTTTTCACTAAAATAACTCTTATAGCCCTCACCATAAATTTCCGTTGCACTCGTCACAATCATAAAGGAATGCGGGTCTTCTTCTTTCACAACCTCTTCCACTCTGGGCGCTGACTGCTTCCTCATTACGCACATAATGACCTTTTTGTCTTTGCCGCTGTATGCCCCCTGCCCGTTTACATACGTTACGCCGATATCCAAGTCTTCCAGCAGCCTTTCTGTGATTTTTTCCGGCTTATCGCTGATGATATATATCAATTTTGCACCATCCCTGCCATACAGTACAAGGTCTAAGGTAAAGGAAGTGACAAAAACGGAAATACCTGCATAAATTGCCCTGTCCACATTTTGAAAAACAAATCCGGAAGCAGTGACAATCAAAAGGTCCGTCATCAGGTAAAAAGCGCCTGTTTTCATATGGGGAAATTTGAGCCTGAACAATTTGATGATAATATCCATGCCCCCCGTTGTGGAACCTGCCTTAAAAACACCGCCCAGCCCCACTGCAACCAGACCTGCGCCTGCCAGGGCAGCAAGCAGAGGGTCGTTCGTTACGGCTCCGTAGTCTGCCAAATGGTCTGTAAAAAAGGAAACCAGCAGAATACAGTAAAGGGTTGACAAAATAAAACGAAACCCGAACTTCCACATGCCGAGAATCAGAATGGGAATATTTAAAATAAAAAACATAAGTCCCGTGCTAATCGAAAAAAGCCTGTTAAAGATAATGGAAATACCCGTTATCCCGCCGGGCGCCAGATTATTCGGGTCCAAGAACAGGCTGACAGCCACCGCATAGCAAAAGCAGGACACCGTCATCAAAAGGTAATCCAGCGCTCTCCTTTTGTTTGATTTTCTTTCAATAATCCTGATTTCTTTTTCCTTTTCACTCTGCATCTTTATTCTCCGTTTTCTCCGTCTTAAAAAATCCGCATATATAGCATATGCGGATTTTATCGGTGTAGTCACACTTCTTTTCAATCAATTAAAAATTGTCTGGACAGTCTGTATCAGCCTGGGTCTGTACCCTTCTTTTTCCAATGCGTCAATTATCTGGTTTTTATGCTCCGTTCCAAAGGCTTCCATCGTAATTCGCAACTCCACTGCCGCATTGCGGTTGGTAGATACAAACTGGTTATGCTCCAGCTTAATAACATTGCCGTTATGCTCTGCCACAATACCCGATACTTTGTAAAGTTGTCCCGGCTTGTCCGGTAAAAGAACGGATACCGTAAAAATCCTGTCCCTGAAAATCAGTCCCTGCTGCACAACCGAGGACATGGTTATGATATCCATATTGCCGCCGCTTAAAATAGACACCACTTTTTTTCCTTTCACCGGCAGATGCTTCAACGCCGCTACCGTCAAAAGTCCCGAATTTTCTACCACCATCTTGTGATTTTCCACCATATCAAGGAAAGCAACCACAAGTTCTTCATCTTTCACGGTAATAATATCGTCCAGATTTTTCTGGATATAAGGAAAAAGCTTATCTCCGGGCGTTTTCACCGCCGTACCGTCGGCAATGGTATTTACCGTCGGCAGCGTCACCACCCTGCCTTCTTTCAAAGACTCTTTCATGCAGTCGGCACCGGCAGGCTCTACGCCGATAACTTTGATTTTGGGATTCAGCAGCTTTGCAAGGGTCGAAACCCCGGTTGCCAGTCCTCCGCCGCCGATAGGCACAAGAATATAATCCACAAGGGGCAGTTCCTTAAAAATCTCCATCGCTATGGTTCCCTGCCCGGTCGCCACTGTCAAATCATCAAAAGGATGAATAAAGGTATATCCGTTTTCCTCTGCCAGTTCATAGGCTTTCGCACATGCCTCATCATAAACATCCCCGTACAGAATCACCTCGGCGCCATAACTTTTTGTGCGGTTAACCTTCATAAGCGGGGTAGTATTCGGCATCACGATAACAGCCTTCACTCCGTAACTTTTTGCCGCATAAGCAACTCCCTGCGCGTGGTTGCCCGCCGACGCAGTGATAACACCCTTTCCTCTCTGTTCCTCTGACAGGGTGCTCATGGCGTAATACGCGCCGCGCACCTTATATGCGCCTGTAAACTGCATGTTTTCCGGTTTTAAATACACCTTATTACCGGTCTGAGCGCTCAGATAATCGCTGTATACCAGTTTGGTCTCCAGCGTCACCCTCTTTACCACATTGGACGCCTCTTCAAATTTTTCCAGTGTCAACATTTTCTCTTCCATGCCTGCTCCCTCCAGGATTCTTTCCTCACACGCTGCTTATTTTACGCCTATCTTAGGTAAAAGTCAAAAAGTTTTATTATTGTGGAGTTTCCGCATTTTCACCGGGTGTCCCGGCTTACATTTGATTCCATAAAGGACCGTGTAAAAACACCGGCATTTGGAGGTTGTCCTTTAACCTCCTACGTGCCGCTGTGTTTTTACCCGAGTGAGAACGTGTCCTGTTGGAACAAATGTAAGCCGGGGCGCCCGGTGAAAATGCGGAAACGGAAATCCCTATACGGTTTCTCCTCCAACGTCAAAAAGCGCATTTACAAATTCGTCCGCATTGAACTTCTGTAAGTCTTCTATGGTTTCTCCGACGCCGATATATTTCACCGGGACATGCAGTTCGGACTGTATGGCTACGGCAATCCCGCCCTTGGCGGTTCCGTCCATTTTGGTCAGGATGATGCCGGTCAGTTCCGCTACTTCTCCGAACTCCCTCGCCTGTGCAAGCGCGTTCTGACCGGTAGTGCCGTCCAGCACAATCAGGTTTTCCCTGTATGCATCCGGAAATTCCCTGTCTATGATGCGGTTCATTTTTTTCAGTTCTTCCATCAGGTTCTTTTTATTGTGAAGACGGCCTGCCGTATCTATCAAAAGCACATCTGCCTTTCTGGCTTTTGCCGCCGTCACTGCGTCGAAAACCACGCTTGCAGGGTCCGCGCCTTCCGTTCCCCCAATCATATCGACGCCTGCCCTGTCCGCCCATTCCTTGAGCTGTCCGCCTGCTGCCGCCCGGAAGGTATCCGCCGCAGCAATCAGAACCTTCCTGCCGTTCTCTTTTAACTTTCCTGCCAGTTTTCCCACAGAAGTTGTCTTGCCTACTCCGTTTACGCCGATTACCATAATAACCGACTTTACATTTTCAAACTCATATGCCGTTTCCCCTACCTGCATCTGTTCTTTGATACTTTCTATCAATATTCTTTTGCATGCAGACGGTTCTTTGATATGCTGCTCTTTTACCTGTTTTTTCAAACGCTCCACAATCGCAGTGGTAGCGTTTACCCCGATATCCCCCATTATCAGGATTTCTTCCAATTCTTCATAAAAATCCTCATCAACTGCCGAAAAGCCGTTGAACAGGGAATCAATTCCGCTGACAATATTATCCCTGGTCTTTTTCAGCCCTGATTTTAATCTCGCAAAAAAGCCTTTCTTTTCTTCACTCATGCGCCGCTCCTTTTAATTGTCCAAATCCTTATCTATCAGGTTGACGCTGACAAGCGTTGAAACACCTTTCTCCTGCATGGTGATGCCATAAAGCCTGTCCGCTTTTTCCATAGTCCCTCTTCTGTGGGTAATGACAATAAACTGTGTACTCCTTGTCAGCTTGTGCAGATACTTTGCAAAACGTCCTACGTTGGATTCGTCCAGCGCCGCTTCTATCTCGTCCAGCAGGCAGAACGGGGACGGCTTCAGGTTCTGGATGGCAAACAGTAGGGCAATTGCCGTCAACGCTTTTTCCCCGCCCGAAAGCTGCATCATATTCTGCAGTTTCTTTCCCGGCGGCTGTGCAATGATACGGATGCCTGCTTCCAGAATGTCCTCATCCTCCATCAGTTCCAGACTTCCTTTTCCGCCGCCGAACAATTCCTTGAATACTTTGTCAAACTCTTTGTTAATCTCACCGAATTTTTCATGGAACTGTTTCCTCATGGCGGTATCCAGTTCTACAATAATACCTTCCAACGTTTTTTCAGCCTCAATCAAATCATCATGCTGATTTTTCAGGAAAGTATACCTTTCCATCAGGTTTTTATAATCTTCAATGGCGTTGACATTGACATCACCCAGTTTTCTAATCTGCTCTTTCAAAAGCGATATTTCCTTTTTCATGGATGACAAGTCTGTCATTTCTTCATTGCGGATGGCCGCCGCGTCGGAAAGCGTAATTTCATATTCATCCCACATATAGTTAATCTGGGACTCCATGGACTCTTCCATTTTTTCTTTCTGTACATTCAGGCGGTAGACTTCCTTGTCAAGCGCCGTCATCTGCCCTGCCAGTTCTTCCCGCTCGGTAAAGAAGTTTTTCTGGCGTATGGAAAGCTCTTCTTTTTTTGCCACATTTTCTTCCAGTTCCTGTCTGGACTTGTCCTGGGTGGTATGGGAAGCGGCAATCGTCTTTTCAATCTCAAGGATATTTTTGCGCTTTTCCTCCATACTGTCGGCGCTGTTTGCAATTCCTTCCTTAATTTCCGCCAGTTCTGCCGCATATCTGTCCATTTCTCCGCGGATACGGTTTACATTCTGCTGATGGAACTCCTGCGTCTGAAGCATTTTTTCCACTTTCATATCCCATTCGGATACTTTGGCGGCCTTGACGGTTTCTTCCCCCCTGCATTCCTCCAGTTCTTTCTGGAATCCGGTAATCTGCGCCTCCACCGATTTTTCCAAGTCCTCGGAAACTGTCAGTTCTTTCTGGATAGCTTCTTTGCTGCCTTTGATATCCAGAACCTGTTTTTCCAATTCCTCTTCTTCCTTTTTCAGGGAACGGGAGCCTTCTTCCGCTTCCTCCATGCGCTCCATTGCGGTTTCCACATTTAATCTCGCCGTATTCTGTTCGATGAATTTATTTTGTATATCCGCTTTCAATGTTTCCAGCGTTATGCGCATTTCATTTCGTTTTTCCCTGGCCGCGTCTATGGCAGTATTCAATTCCTTAATGGTGTTGGAAAGGCTTTCTGTCTTTTTTTCCAGTTCTTCCATTTCACGTCTTCTGCCCAGAAGATTACTGCTGTTTTTAAAAGCCCCTCCGCTGATTGCGCCGCCCGGCACCAGAAGTTCGCCCTCTATCGTAACCATACGGATGCCATACCCAAACTTTCTGGCAATTATCACGGCATTGTCCACATTGTCCACGACAACGATACGTCCCAACAGAGCCTTTGCCACATCCCGGTACTTTTTATCAGTCTGCACCAATTCATCCGCCATACCGATGACGCCTTTTTCGTCAAGGGCTTCCGGGTTTTTAAAAGCCTGCGGGTTTCGGATGCTGGTAAGAGGCAGAAATGTCGCCCTTCCCAGTTTGTTTTGTTTCAGGAAACCAATCATTTTTTTTGCCGTTTCCTCATCGTCGGTGACAATGTTCTGTATATTGCCGCCAAGCGCTGTTTCAATAGCGGTTTCGTACTTCTTTTCCACTTTAATGATGTCCGCAACCACACCGATAATGCCTTTCTCGGTTCCTTTCTGCTCCATCACCTTTTTGACGCTTCCGCCGTACCCTTCATACCGTTCCGTCAGGTTGGATAATGCCTCCAGCTTTGACTTTTCCTGATGGTACTGTTCCTGGGTGTTTCTGAGTTCCTTATCCTTGGAAGCCAGCAGTTCCCTAAGCCCTGCAAGCTCTTTTTCCATGCTTTGGGCCTGTCCTCCCATTACCGATAATTCCTGCGTTACTGCCTGAAACTGTTCATCAAGCTGGCGTATGTTTTCTTCCTGGGCAGCCTCATCCGTTTTTGCGCGAAGAAGTTTGGCGTTCAATTCCGCCTTTCTGATAGCAATCTGCTCCAGCATGGTATCGTAACGCCCCATTTTGGATTTGATGGTGGCCCGCTGGTTCAGTTCCCCGATAATAGTATTTTTACCGCTTTCTATCCTGTCATTCAGTTCTTCAATACGGCTTTGCAGCTGCTCCAACAGCGTTTTTGCCTCGTCCCGGTCAGCCTGACAGACCATAACCTCTTCGTCAATCGTTTTCTTTTGGGCAAGGATACCCTCCATATCGCTGTTTTTGGCGTCTATTTCCGCCTGCACGTTTTCCTCACGGCTTCTCAAATGCTGTTCATTGTCCTGTGCGGAATGAATCTGCTCTTTTAATACATTGATTTCCCCTTCCAGTTTTCCCCTCAACACACTGGTATCCGTAAGATTGTTCCTGGCCTGCTCAATAGCGGTTTCCAATTCTTCAATCCGGGACTGGATATTTTCGTACTCTTCTTTGATTCCTTCGTACTTTTTCCCTGTCCGCTCCAATTCACCCGATGCAATCGTATATTTCTCTCCGACAGCCGACAACTGCTCTTTTAAGCGGTTGTGCTCCAGTAGAAACATATTCACATCAAGCGTTTTTAATTCTTCTTTCTTTTTCAGGTAAACTTTGGCTGTTTCCGACTGCTTTTCCAAAGGCTTTACCTGTTTTTCCAGTTCGGAAAGAATATCGTTTACACGCAGCAGGTTTGCCTTTTCATCCTCCAGCTTTTTCTGTGCGGCATATTTCCTCCGTTTAAACTTTACAATGCCGGCCGCTTCATCAAATAATTCCCTGCGCTCTTCCGGTTTTCCACTCAGAATTTTCTCAATCTGTCCCTGTCCGATGATGGAATACCCTTCCTTGCCGATACCTGTGTCATAAAACAGTTCGTTTACGTCCTTTAAACGGCATGCGGAGCCATTAATGAGATATTCACTTTCGCCGGAACGGTAGATTCTTCTGGCAACCGTCACTTCATCGTAATCAATCGCCAGCTGATGGTCAGAGTTGTCCAATGTGATTGCCACATATGCATAACTTAACGGTTTTCTTGTCTCTGTCCCTGAGAAAATGACATCCTGCATGGAAGCGCCGCGAAGCTGTTTGATTCTCTGTTCACCAAGCACCCAGCGCACCGCATCCGCCACATTACTCTTACCGCTTCCGTTAGGCCCCACTATCCCCGTAATGCCGTTGTGAAACCGAAAGGTGATTTTATTTGCAAAGGACTTAAAACCATATACCTCTATACTCTTTAAATACATGTCCCAATCCCTTTCTCTTCCGCATCCTTTAATCGAAGCAGCGCTTCATAGGCAGCCTGCTGTTCCGCTCCCTTTTTCGTCCTGCCTTCCCCTCTGCCAAGCACTTTGTCTTCCATCACTACTTCTACCGTAAAATGCTTGTCATGTTCCGGTCCCGATTCCTCCACAAGATGATAATGAAACTCTTTTTTTATCTGCCCCTGCATATATTCCTGCAGATTAGTCTTACTGTCCAGGAAAAGCTGTTTGCTCCCCTGGTCGGCAAGCACGGTATGGTATATGTATTTCTTTGCCTCTTCCATACCTCCGTCCAGAAAAATCGCCCCGATAATGGCTTCCATCACGTCAGCTATAATGGAATCCCTGTCCCTGCCGCCGGTGGCTTCTTCCCCCCGTCCCAGTATAATAAAATTGCCCAAATCCAAATCCCTTGCACAGAAAGCAAGCGCCGGCTCACAAACTAAGGAAGCCCGCATTTTGCTAAGCTGCCCTTCCGTTTTTTCGGGATTTTCATGGTAAAGGAAATCGCTTGTAATAAGCTCCAATACCGCATCCCCCAAAAACTCAAGACGTTCATAATGCATTTGTTTGTTAATTTTCTGTTCATTGCTGAAAGAGGTGTGTGTTATTGCCTGTCTCAAAAGCGCCTGATTCTGAAAGTGATAAGAAATTCTTTTTTCCAGCTCTTCCAAAGTATATCCCGGTATCATAAAAGTTCCTTTCATAAACAAAGTATTCCTGCTACCGCCTGTTTAGCCGGCATACAGGAATACTTGTAAAAATCATCAGCAAACGATTCCCATTCCTAATTATTAACTGCATTTTTAATCAATTCCACCGCTTCTTCCACCGTGGCAATCTTTTCTGCCTTTTCTGCCGGAATTTCGATGTCAAATTCTTCTTCAATCCCCATGATAATCTGGAAAACATCCAGGGAATCTGCTCCCAAATCATCCATAAAAGTAGATTCCATCGTAATTTCCTCAGGGTCAACATTCAAAACTTCTGCGATTACTTTTTTTAACTTTTCAAATTCCATAACCTATTCCTTCCTTTTAATCTTCTAATGTAATTTTTTCTTTTATTTTATCATTAATCTTCTGCTCTTTAAATGTGACACATTGCAGAACAGAATTTTTAATTTCTACTGCCTTGGAACTGCCATGGGTCTTTACCACCAGACCGTTCAAGCCTAACATCGGAGCCCCACCGTACTCTTCCAAATCAAAAGCCTTCAGCGTCTTCTTCAGCGCCGGTTTCACCAGCAACGCCCCCAGCTTGCTCCTTAAGTTTGTCATCATCCCTCCTTTTACTTTCTTAATCAGAGTAGCTCCGACACCCTCATACAGCTTTAAAACAACATTTCCCACAAAAGCTTCACAGACGATAACGTCTGCTGCGCCTGACGGTATATCCCTCGCCTCTATGCTGCCGATAAAATTGATTTCGGGACAGTTTTTCAGGAGCGGAAAAGTTTCTTTTACCAGTGCATTTCCTTTTTCTTCTTCAGCTCCAATGTTAACAATTCCTACTTTGGGATTTTTGATTCCCATGACATTCTCCATGTACACGGAACCCATTTTTGCAAACTGCACCAGATGGGATGGCCTTGCATCCACATTGGCCCCGCAGTCCACCAGAAGGGCGGCTCCGTTTTCCGTAGGAATAAGCGGCGCCAGCGGGGGTCTTTCCACCCCTTTTATCCTGCCTACAATCACCTGCCCGCCTACCAGTACCGCACCGGTGGAACCGGCTGACACAAAAGCGTCACAGGTTCCTTCCTTCACCATATACATGGACTTTACAATGGAAGAATCCTTCTTTTTCCGAATCGCCATCACCGGGGGTTCTGCCGTCTCGATAACATCCTCTGCATGTACTATTTCCACCCGGTCGGCATCATATGTATACTTTTCCAGTTCTTTGGCAATTATTTCTTTTCTGCCTACCAGAAAAACCTTCACAGCTTCATTTTCATTTACCGCCTCCACGGCGCCTTTCACAATCTCGACAGGCGCATTGTCACCACCCATGGCGTCCACTGCGACATTTACCATTTCACTCATTCTCATCCCCCCTGCATCTGCCGGCTCATCCTGCCTTAAGATTGCACACATTTGTAATATCCACTTTTTTACTATACTAGACGAATATATAAAAATCAAGTCAAAAATCTATGAAGTTCCCGTATTTTTAATGACGGCAGCAAGAGCGGGCATTTGTTACAGCAGACCCAAAAATCTGGCTGCCAAATATAAAAGAAACAGATGCACCGGATAAAAGACATAAAAGAAATATTTAATCCGAAGACCTCTTTTGCCATTATAAAAAACTACAGGGATAAACGCAAGCGGCGCAGGCAATTCCCACAGAAATGCCGTACAGCCCGCCACCATCTGGCATGCCTTGTTCCCCCGGAAAAAATAAAGCGCCATAATACACAAAACGCCTATGCCGGCATAGTCTGTCTGCAAAAATTCTGCCAGCAGCACGCCCAAAAGCACTGCCGGGACATAAAGTATATACACGAGAAGCCTCTTTTCATGAAATACTTCATAGATTTTTTTACATATTATCATTACCACAAGCCCTATAAACAAGGTAAAAAATACATTCTGATAACTCAAATCAATCAGTTTCCCGGAAAATGCCAAATCAAAAGGTATCTCCGAAAGCAGGGCAAAAATCCCCAGCCGCACCGCATACTTTTTGCAATTCCGGGTATGCTGGAATCCTTCGACTAACAGAAAACAGAAAATCGGAAAGCCAATACGCCCGATTCCCCGTAATACATTGTAGAGCGTATATATCTCGCTGTTATAGTCATGCAGCATCCTCAGCACGACAACCGCACCGACATGGTCAATAAACATCGCCGCAATGGCAATTATCTTAAGTGTGCTCCCGCTGATTCCTCTTCTGCGCTCCTGTAACGGCATTTCATATGGATTCATCTTATCATCTCCCGCTTATTCTTCCCTTAAGACAATAATATGTTTATCCGCTTCTGTCAATATCAAGGTTTTCGTCTTTCGTTATGGTCTCCTGCATGGCAAAAGCCCCGGCGTGCATTTGTTCCAACAGGACGCGCTCCCGCTCGGGTAAAAACACAGCGGTACATAGGAGGTTAAAATACAACCTCCAAGTGCCGGTGTTTTTACACGGTCCTTAATGGAATCAAATGCACGCCGGGGCTTTTGACATGCAGGAGACGCCAGCGAAAACCATGTTTTTGGGGGACTTTTTACGGTGGATATGACATATACTCTACTAGATTAACTTTTAAGGAAGTACTATATGCTGGATTATGAAAATATGCCCTGTGCATCTGACGAACCTTATCCACCCGTATCCGTTGCCGGAAAAAACAACTGCTACGGGAGATGGATGCTGGATAACTACGGCGGAGCCCATTCGGAAATGTCCACTATCAGCCTGTACCTGTACAATCATCTTCAAACTGAACAGAAATACAGGGATATTGCTTTCCTTTTCCGAAAAATCAGCATTGTGGAGATGCATCACTTAAGAATCTTCGGTTCCCTTGCAGCTTCGCTTGGTGAACAGCCCCGGTTATGGACGCACCGCGGCAGCCGCATGTCCTATTGGACCCCGGAATACAACCTGTATGCCATAGAACTTGACCGGATTGTACATAACTCGCTTACGGGGGAAAAAGCAGCCATCCAGAAATACGAACAGCAGATTGCGGCAATAGACGACATTCTCATTGTCACAAATCTGGAGCGGATTGTCATGGATGAAAAAATACATGTGGAAATTCTGGAAAAAATCATTGCAGAGTATCATTTATAGGAATATACAGAATCGGGCAAAGTATAGTCAAAAAAGCGGTCCGAAAACTTGCGGAACCGCTTTTTTACTATATTATTCCCCTCTTTTGGGAATTATATATCCATGGAAATCAGTCCAAAATTGAAAGCTATATACAAAAACTACTTCTCTTCTAATTACATATTTAAAATAAATCACTATGTGTTCCCGTTCTTGTCAAATATAATATCAATTCTCCATTGTCAATTTCATAAATTAATAACCAATCTGGCGTAATATGACATTCTCTACATCCAATATAATCTCCACTAAGAGGATGATCCTTATTTTTTTCTGATAATTGTTCGCCATTTGCTAACTTCTGAATAATTTCTTCTATCAGTTTTGCATCATACCCTCTTTTAAGAACCCTTTTATAATCCTTTTTAAAAGAAGTATGGTATCTAATCTTCAGCATTTAACTCCTCCATTAACTCTTCCACAGAAGAAAAAGGGCGACTCAAATTTCTTCCATGCCTTACATCATCAATGGCTCTGATAGTATCTGCATTAGGCACATCCATAGAAACTGCAAATGGTATTCGTTGTTCTCTTACAGCTTGTTTTGCTGATATTGTAAAAAAAGTGGTCATATCCATTCCAAGATTAGACACAAGTTCTTGCAACTGAGACTTCAATTCCTCATCCATTCTCATTGTTATATTAGTCGTTGCCATATACTCAACTCCTTCCTATTACAATATTATATTCTCCAGAAAACAATATGTCAATACATTGTATATGCAACGCACGACACCGACAAATATTGCACTGCTTGTGGCAGAATTATTTTAACATTTACTTGCCCATCATTTAAAACAAAAAATCAAGGGCTGATATTCTCTCAAACCCTTGATTTCCTTAATTTTCTTACATTTAGTCCATGCTGATGATTTCTTTTTTATTGTAAGAACCACAAGCCTTGCATACTCTATGAGGCATCATTAATGCACCGCATTTGCTGCATTTTACTAATGTAGGAGCGCTCATTTTCCAGTTTGCTCTTCTCTTATCTCTTCTACCTTTAGAAGATTTATTCTTGGGACAAATAGACATCGTTACACCTCCTTATTTGCGTTAAAGATATCCTGTAATACCGCCATGCGGGGGTCCGGGACAAATGTATCGCACCCGCATTCCCCTTCATTGAGGTCTTTGCCACACTTCTTACAAATTCCCTTGCAATCCGGCTTACAAAGTACCTTCTCAGGCTGGTTCATCAAAAGTTCGTTGTATACCAGTAACTCTACGTTTAACTGATAGCCATCCATAACTCCCGAATCGCTCTCATCCAGAACTTCCCTGTCATCCACATCCGGCGAAAACACATCCCGGGAAATCTCCAGCGCAATTTTTACCGGAACTTCCTTCAGGCATCGGTCACAAAACATCATCTGGGTTATCACCGCATTTCCTTCTATCCTGGCCCTGCCCGCACCCTGATTGGTAATGTTAAGATGCAGCGGGGTCTTTTCCACTATGGAAAAATCTCCCATACGGCTTTTGTAGGAGGTCATTTCAAGCAAGATGTCTTCTGACCTTGTTTTTCCTTCGGATGTCAACACATCAGTCAAATTCAATAACATAGTTTGCTCCCGGCGAAAGTACAAGCTCACTTTCGTTTTCACATACTGTTTTATTATACTCACGGCAACCGGCTTTGTCAACTCTTAAATACAAATAAAATCCGTGTTCCGCCCATTACCTGACAAGCCTGTACGTCTCCCTTGCGATGGCAAGCTCCTCGTTTGTGGGAATCGTCATTACTGTAACACTGCTGTCCGGTGTTGTAATGACAGTATCTTCTCCCCGCCGGTTATTCGCCTCCTCATCCAGCCGGATGCCAAGGTATCCCAGATAATTGTCACATATCATCCTGCGGACAAAAGGACCGTTTTCTCCCACTCCTGCCGTAAAGCAGACAACGTCCACGCCGTTCATTGCTGCAGTGTAAGCGCCGATATATTTTGCCACCCTGTACGCAAAAGCTTCCATGGCCAGTACCGCTTTGTCATTACCTGCATTATATCCTGCCTCTATGTCCCGGAAATCAGAAGACAGATTGCCGGAAAGTCCGAGCACGCCGGATTGTTTGTTTAAGACAGACATTACTTCTTCTATCGTCTTGTTCTCCTTGTGGGCAATAAACTCCACAATGGCAGGGTCTATATCCCCGGAACGGGTTCCCATGATGAGTCCTTCGAGCGGAGTCAGTCCCATGGAAGTATCCACACACCTGCCGTTTTTCACTGCTGAAACACTGGCGCCGTTTCCCAGATGGCAGACAATGATTTTTAACTCTTCGTAGTTTTTACCTAAAACCTCTGCCGCCCTTTTACTGACATACGAGTGGCTGGTTCCGTGAAAACCATATCTTCTCACTTTGTACTTTTCATAATATTCATAGGGCAGGCCATACATATACGCTTTTGCCGGCATGGTCTGATGGAATGCCGTGTCAAACACGCCGACCATGGGCGTGTTTGGCATCAGTTCCCTGCACGCATTGATGCCAATCAGGTTGGCCGGGTTGTGAAGAGGCGCCAAATCGTTGCATTCCGCAATGGCTGCAAGGACTTCCTCATTCAGCAGGGCTGCCTCGGCAAATTTTTCCCCGCCATGTACGATACGATGTCCCACTGCGCCGATTTCATCAAGACTTTTTACCACGCCTGTCTTTTCATTGGTAAGGGATTGTATCACCAGACGGATGGCGTCCGTATGGTTTTCCATGGATACTTCCTTTTCTTCCTTGCTGCCTCCTGCCGGCGTATAGGAAATCTTACTGCCTTCAATACCAATCCTTTCACACAAGCCTTTGGCAATCAACTGCTCCGTCTCCGCATTGATAAGCTGGAACTTTAAAGAAGAACTGCCGCAATTTATGACTAAAATATTCATATCAAATTCCTTTCTTATTTAAACCAGCTGCGCCTGTACTGCCGTCAGGGCAACCACACCTACGATGTCCTCCCACGAACACCCTCTCGATAAATCATTCACCGGTTTGGCTATGCCCTGCAGCATCGGACCGTAGGCTTCGGCGCCGCCAAGCCTCTGTACCAGCTTATATCCGATGTTACCTGCATCCAGATTAGGGAATATCATGACATTTGCCCTGCCGCCGACCACACTGCCGGGAGATTTGGACTTTGCAACGGAAGGCACAAGCGCCGCATCGGGCTGCAATTCCCCGTCAATCACAAGGTGGGGATACTCTTCTTTTGCAATCCTTGTGGCCTCCACAACCTTGTCCACCAACGGATGCTTCGCACTGCCTTTCGTGGAATGGGAAAGCATGGCAATGACCGGCTTAGGACCTATCAGGGATTTAAAGCTTCTGGAGGAAGTATCGGCAATCGCTGCCAGTTCCTCCGGCGTCGGGTCCTGATTCAGACCGCAGTCTGCAAAAAGAAAGGTACCGTCCTCTCCCTGGTCCTTCATAACGGTATCCATGATGAAAAATCCCGAAACCAGCTTTACGCCCGGCGCAGTCTTTAAAATCTGCAGTGCCGGCCGGAGTGTGTCCGCCGTGGAATGACATGCCCCCGCTACCATTCCGTCCGCATCGTTGTTTTTTACCATGACAATTCCGAAAGTCAGATAATCCTTTAACAGGATTTCCCTTGCCTTTTCCGGCGTCATCCCTTTTGATTTTCTGGTTTCATACAGAAGGCTGACATACTCTTCCAGCTTGTCCGTCGTCTTAGGATTTATCACTTCGAGACCATCCAAATCCACTTCCAGCCATCCGGCGCCATCCATGATTTTTTCTTCATCCCCAATCATTATCAGGTTGGCAATCCCCTCTTCCAAAATCTTTGCCGCTGCAATCAACGTCCTCTTGTCATTGGATTCCGGCAGGACAATCGTTTTTTTATCGACCTTTGCACGCTCTTTAATACGGTCAATATATGACATACCCTTCTCCTTTCTCTTTTAAAAAATTTTGTAATTACCTGATACCCTTCGCTTCCGTATTTTGTACGGCGTCCACCGGGGCAGGCATTTGATTCCATAAAGGACCGTGTAAAAACACCGGCCCTTGGATGTCGTTCTTTGACATCCTATGTGCCGCTGTGTTTTTACCCGAGTGAGAACGTGTCCTGTTGGAACAAATGCCTGCTCCGGTGGACGCCGTGCAAAATACGGAAGCGAAAACTGCATATCTCTTTCCAAAATTTACTATTTATATTATACTAAATACATAAATTGTATACAAGGCAAAACAACAGGAAATTTTAATATCTGTATATAAAAATAAGACGGCACGGGGGCTTATGATGAAGACAGTAGGCATTATCGCGGAATACAATCCTTTCCATAACGGGCATCTTTTTCAGATGCAGCAAGCAAAAACGCTTTCCGGGGCAGATTATGTCATTGTGGTTTTAAGCGGAAATTTTACACAGCGGGGCATACCGGCCATACTGGATAAATCCGCCCGGTGCGAAATGGCGCTGCTTTGCGGGGCGGACGCAGTCTTTGAACTTCCCGTATGCTTCTCAACGGGAAGCGCTGAATATTTTGCCAGGGGAGCCGTTGCCATTTTGGATGGCCTGCATGTCGACGCCCTTTGTTTTGGTAGTGAGTGCGGGGATATCCATGCCCTCACCCGTGCTGCTTTGGTTCTCGCCGAAGAACCTGACGGCTTCAGGGAACTTCTCCGGGAAAATCTGCGCCGGGGCATGTCTTATCCCGCCGCGCGCTCACAAGCCCTGACACAGTACTCCGCCTCCATGCCGGATGACGGAGAATGTGCGGTAACGGCAGACTTGCTGCGGACTCCCAACAACATTCTGGGAATAGAATACCTCAAAGCCCTTTACAAACGCCAAAGCACGATGGAAACCTATACGGTTCCACGGAAAGGCGCCGGTTATGCCGATGCTGCGCTTCCAAAAGATGCCTTTGCCTCTGCAATGGCGCTGCGCCGACAGCTCTTTGAAGGTGCGGACTTTGAACTGCTCTCTTCCTTTCTCCCCGACGGCAGCCTGCAGGTCCTAAAAAGAGAATTAACCGCAGGTTTTCCTGTTTCCATGGAAGACTTCTCCTCCATGCTTTTTTACCGGCTGCTTAGCCTGCAAAAAGAGGGATTTACTTCGTATATGGACGTCTCGAAAGCGCTTTCCGACAAAATCTGCCGCGAGCTTTACCGTTTCCAGTCGGTCGCCGGGTTCAGCGAAGAAGTGTTAAAATCAAAGGACCTGACAGGAAGCCGTATCAGCCGTTCCCTGCTGCACATCCTGCTTTCCATAACCAAAACGGATATGGATGCCTATGCTGCAAAAGGGGATGCCCTGTATGCACGCCTTCTGGGTTTTTGCCAATCCTCCAAAGCCCTTTTGGGACATCTTTCCAAAGGAAGCCTTCCCCTCCTCTCCAAGCTGGCGGATGCAGCCAACCTGCTTTCTCCTTTGGGAATGCAGATGCTTTCACAGGATGTTTTTGCCTCACACCTGTACGACAGCATTCCCGCACAAAAAACCGGCCGTCCCATCCAAAATGAGTACAGCCGGCAAATCGTAATTCTCCCTTAACCTCATACAAGCCTTTCTACGTTGTTTGCATCAAGAAGAACCCAGAGGGTCATTTCTCTTTTCAGTTTCATGTCCGGGTCAATTTGAATAACCGCTTCGCTGTCCAGATTCTGTTTTAATGCAACTACATTTATCTGGTATTTATTACGAAGCTTCAGCTCCCGCAATGTCTTGCCTGCCCATTCCGGCTTAACCTGCATCTCAATCATTCTGATTTTCTGGGATAACTCCACAAACTCCAGAAAATTGCCTGCAAGAATATTATGCGCTACCCGGATACCGGATTCCCGCTCAGGTATAATCACACGGTCGGCGCCTGTTTTTTTCAATATTTTAGCATGCAGTTCCTCTTTTGCCTTTGCAATTACCAGCGGCACACCGGCTTCTTTGGCAAGTATGGTACCCATCAGGCTTGCATCCAAGCTTTGGGTAATCGCCACAATTACGGCATCCATATTGGAAATGCCAAGCGCCGCCATTGCCTTGCCGTCGCAAACGTCAGCCCGTACCGCATAGGTGACATGTTCCGCCACATTTGCAACCTTTTCCTCATCTATATCGACAGCAAGCACCTGTGCGCCTGCCGCCGCCAGTTCCATGGCTATGCTGCTCCCGAACTTTCCCAGCCCAATCACTGCAAACGACTGCTTTTCCGGATTCTTTTTTCTTCTCATTTCCAACTCTCCTCTATCTGCTTATCCAACCGGGATATCCTCCACCGGATAACTGTAATTTCCTTTCTGCACCCTTTTCCTGCCCAATGCAATCGCCAGGGAAATCGGACCGATTCTGCCAAGGTACATGCAGATTACAATGATTACCCTGCCTACGCTTCCGAGACCGGGCGTCACATCCCTTGAAAGTCCCACTGTGGCAGTTGCACTGATTACCTCATACGCCATGTCCAGAAAATTCCCTTTTTCCGCAATCAACAGCGCAAGCAGCGCGGCGCCGACGGCCGCCATGCTGATGCTAACCACCCCCAACGCTTTCCTGATGGTTTCCGGCGAAAGGGTTCTTCCAAACACAGACGTTTCCTGCCTGCCCCGAACCAGTCCCCATGCAGTCAGTACCAAAACCGCAACGGTGGTTGTCTTCACCCCTCCTGCCGTTCCTATAGGGGAACCTCCCACAAACATAAACAACATGGAAAAAAAAGCTCCGGCCTCTGTCAGGTTCTGCTGCGGCATGGTACAAAAACCGGCCGTACGAAGCGTAACGGCCTGAAAAGCCGACATAAGAAGACCGTGGGAAACCGATTCCCCTCCCAAAGTACCCGGATTCCCTTTTTCCAACACATAGATGCCAAGCGTCCCCACTGCAATAAGGCCTGCCGTAAAGCCAAGCACAAGCTTACTGTGCAGGGAAAGGCTTCTGATGCCATTACGAAACGTACGCCTTTTTGCGATGGTCTGCTTAATGCTGTTTATCACATCCCACCAGACGGGAAATCCAATCCCTCCTGAAATTATCAGCAGCATGGTCGTCAGGTTCAGGCAAATATCATGTTTAAATCCCATCAGGCTGTCAGGCCCCAGCAAATCCATTCCCGCATTACAAAAGGCGGACACGGCGTGAAACAGGGAATACCACAGTCCCTTTACCCACCCGTAAGCGGGAACAAACGTCAGCGCACTACAGACAGCCCCTATTCCTTCTATCAGAAAAGTACCGGCAAATACTTTTTTTAAAAACCTGAGCAAACCGCTCAGGCTGTTTAAGTTGAAGGATTCTTCTATGAGGATTCTGTCGCGCAGGGTCACTTTTTTCCTGAGCAGCAGCAATGCCGCCGTGGTAAAGGAAATAATGCCCAGACCGCCGCACTGTATCAGCAGTAAAATCACAATCTGTCCGAAAAGGCTCCAGTATCCCGCCGTTTCCACCACTACCAGCCCCGTCACGCAGACGGAGGTGGTCGCCGTAAAAAGCGCGTCGATAAAGGGCGCCGGCTGTCCACTTTTTGTGGCAGCCGGCAGGCACAACAATAAAGTGCCCGTAAGGATGGCCCCCAAAAACCCCAGCAATATCAACTGTGTCGGCGTGCATCTCCATATTTGGTTTTTGCTTTTTTTATTTCTTTTCATCTCTTTGCTTTCATCACCGGATGCAATCTAATTTTTAAAACTGTGAATCGGAGCCGGTATCCTTCCCTTACGGTTTACAAACTCATCACACGAAAATTTGTTGACCGGCATAATGGGTGCATATCCCAAAAGACCGCCAAATTCAACGGTTTCTCCCACACCTTTTCCGATTACGGGAATAATTCTCACTGCCGTTGTCTTCTGGTTTACCATGCCGATTGCCATTTCATCCGCTATAATGCCGGAGATAGTCGTCGCCTTCGTATCCCCCGGAATGGCAATCATATCAAGCCCCACGGAGCAGACACAGGTCATCGCTTCCAGCTTCTCCAGGGTAAGGGCTCCTGCCGTCACGGCGTCTATCATCCCCTGGTCCTCACTGACCGGAATAAAAGCCCCGGAAAGGCCTCCCACATAGGAGGAAGCCATAACGCCGCCTTTCTTCACCTGGTCGTTTAACAGGGCAAGGGCAGCCGTAGTTCCGGGCGCGCCTGCATATTCCAGTCCTATCTCACAGAGAATATCCGCCACGCTGTCGCCGACTGCCGGAGTAGGCGCAAGGGATAAATCCACGATGCCGAAAGGCACCTGCAACATTTTGGAAGCCTCTTTCGCCACCAGCTGTCCGACCCTTGTCACTTTAAACGCCGTTTTCTTAATGGTCTCACACAATACTTCAAAGCTCTCTCCCCGTACCTTTTCCAACGCCGTCTTTACCACTCCGGGACCGCTGACGCCCACATTGATTACCTTATCGGCTTCCGTCACGCCGTGAAATGCTCCCGCCATAAACGGGTTGTCATCCGGTGCGTTGCAAAACACCACCAGCTTGGCGCATCCTAAGGAATCGTCCTCCTTTGTATACTCCGCCGTCTGCTTTACCACCTCTCCCATCAGGCGCACGGCATCCATATTGATACCGGTTTTGGTAGACCCCACATTTACGGAACTGCACACTCTTTCGGTAACAGACAACGCCAGGGGGATGGAACGGATAAGCAGTTCATCCGCCGGAGTCATCCCTTTACTGACCAATGCGGAATAACCGCCGATAAAGTTTACGCCGACTTCATGCGCCACTCTATCCAGCGTCTTTGCAATGTCCGCAAAATCTTCCACCGTCCTGCAGGCTGCTCCGCCGATTAATGCAATCGGGGTAACGGAAATTCTTTTGTTGACAATGGGAATCCCGTATTCCCTGGAAATTTCTTCCCCTGTCTGCACCAAATCCTTTGCCGCCTCATAAATTTTTTTATATATTTTTTCCTTTAAAGCTGTCAAATCGGAATCTATGCAGTCCAAAAGACTGATGCCCAGCGTAATGGTGCGGACATCCAGATTTTCCTTTTCAATCATATTGTTGGTTTCCACCACTTCATATATGTTTATCATGCCGTTTCTCCTCACTGCCATTCCTAAATTCTATGCATTTTATCAAAAATTTCTTCTTTCTGGCATTTGATAATGACGCCGATTTCATTCCCCAGCGCCTCCAGTTCGTCCGCCATGTCACCGTGCTGTTTTTTACTTCCCAATGTATCCACCACCATCATCATATTAAAATATCCCTGCACAATGGTCTGTGAAATATCCAGAATATTAATCTGGTTATCCGCAAGGTAAGTACACACCTTTGCGATAATCCCCACGGTATCTTTTCCCACAACGGTAATAATTGTCTTTTTCATAATATAGTACACCTTTCTGCCCCGTTTTCAGGGTCTTAATCAAATTATATAGAGATGACGGGCGACACTTCACTGCGTTTTGCAATGGATATGGGAAAGTCCTCCGCCTTATACGGTCCGTCTCCCAGCGTAACTTCCATCCTGACCGCTTCATAAGCCAGTTCCGGCATGTTATTCTCCTTGCTCAGGTGTCCCAGCACGACCGCTTTCAGGTTGTCATGTAAAATCCTGTTCAACAGCCTTCCCGCATTTTCATTGGACAAATGCCCCCTGTCACCCAATATCCGCTGTTTCAGGTAATAGGGATAGGGACCCACCTGCAGCATATTGATGTCATGATTGGCCTCCAGAAGCAGCGCATCCATGCCTTTTAAGCACTCTACCGTATACTCGTTATAAATCCCCAAATCCGTACATATTGCAACCTTCTTTTTCCCGTATCCAATCCGGTATGCCACCGGTTCTGCCGCATCATGGGAAATCCGCATGGGAGAAACCGTCAAATCCTTGATAATTATTTTCCTGTCGGCTTCTATCTGATGGAAGAGGGAAGCATCCGGCGCATTCTTTCCGCCGTTTTTTAGTATGGCACGGATAGTGCCGCCGGTGGCAAAAATCGGTATATGGTATTTTCTGGAAAGAACCCCCAACCCCGCAACATGGTCGGAATGCTCATGCGTAATCAAAATCCCGTCAATATCTTCTCCCGTAATTTCCAGCTCATGAAGACCCGCCTCCGTCTTTTTTCCGCTGATTCCCACATCAACCAAAAGATGCGTTGCTTCAGAGCCGACATAAATGCAGTTGCCGCTGCTGCCGCTGGCTATGCTGCAAAATCTCATGTTTAGTTCCTCCAGTAGACTTCAATGATATCTCCGTCTTTTATCTCTTTTAAATATTCCGCAGGATTGCCGTTCAAATTCGTCACAATACCTCCGCCTTTGCTTTTTGACAAGTCAAAGTCTATGTAATCAAAAATATCCACATAAACATAGGAAGGCTTGCCCGACAGTAAAAGGGGACTGCCGTTTACCAGAACCCTGATACTCTGGTTTACGCTGTTTTTCGGTGCGGCATCCGCTGCCTGCGCCTCCACATGACGCTCCTCTTTTACGGATACCGCTTCTTCCGATACCGGTTCCTCTGTATCACTTTCTTCCAAATTTTCCTCCGAGGCTTCCCCATATTCCTCTTCTTCATCGGTTTTCCCTGCAAAAACCACATCCTCCCCCCATGCCACGCTGAAGTTCTCATACACCTTCGTATTACTGTCAGCAGGCATGTTGTTTACGGCAAGTCCTGTCTTTTCGGGCAGAATCACATCCATAAACTCTAAAATCTGGGCAACCGTATAGAAACTTAATATCTCGATTACATCACCGTCCTGAATTTCATAATAGCCTGATTGCAGCTGGCCGTTCACCTGCGCAAACTTGGGCAGTTCAATTTTTTTGTCATTTACAATAACCACTATGGAATGGTGGAACTCCGGTAATCCCCTGATTTCCAGCTTTGCAGCCGCTCCTGCCGTGGAAGGCAGCACACGCACCAAATCATTGGCCTTAATCGGCGTATGTATGTCTGCCAGTTCCCCGTTTACGGTGATAACTGCCGCCTCCCCCAATTCCCCTCTTTTGATACGGGCTTTTCCGTCAACGGTATAGTTTAACTCGCTTCCTCTTTTGGGAAAAAGTCCGTCGTTGGGAAATCCCGCCTGCATGGCAGCCTCTATCACGGAAAGCTTGCCGTTGTCATATACTTTAATCCGCTCTTCATTGAAGGTGACAAACACAAAATTATTGTTCTGCTCATAAAAGCTTAAGCAGATTCCCACAGGCGTAACCAGAAGGGAATCTTTTTCAATTTCCTCGGGAAAGTCCACAAACCCCATGACTTCCTTCCCTCTTAAGGCCACTCTCTCCATTGCGATTCCCAATTCTTCGGACAGTTTTTGGGTGTAGCCCGGAATCTTCCCGCCGCCCCCGACTACAAATACCGCGCTGACGGACTTTTCCCCGTTCAGTTCCCTGATACAGTCCGCAACGGGCTTTGTCATGTTTTCCACTGCCGGTTCCAGTATTTTCATCAGTTCATCCGCGCTGACTGTCTGGGAAAGTCCCATGATATCTGTGAACGTAATATCGCCGCCGCCGTCAATCTGCCTTTTTATCTCCTCCGCCGTGTTAAAATCGACCAGACAGTTCTGCGCAATCGTCTCCGTCAGACTGTCCCCCGCAACGGGAATCATGCCGTAAGATACGATGGCCCCATCCTTGGTAATGGAAATATCAGAGGTTCCCGCACCGACATCCACAAGGGCAATATTCAGCATACGGAATTTTTCGGGAATCGCCACCTGAATGGCGGCAATCGGCTCCAGAGTCAGATTTGCCACTTCGAGACCCGCAGATTCCACCGCCCTGTATAATCCGTCCACAACATCCTCCGGCAGAAACGTCACAATCATATCCGCCCCGATGCTTCCTGCTTTGTGTTCTTCCAGATTGCCAATCGGATAGTTATTCAGGTAATACCTGATAACCGAGTACCCCACACAGTAAAACTTGATATCCGTATCATTTCCCTGCTGGAACTCTTCATAAGCCTGTTCTACACCCATGGCCGAAAGCGCATACACATCTTCCTCCAGAACCACTTTTTCCTCCGTAAACTCAAAGTTTACGCGGGTGGTAACCGTGCGCAGCACCCTGCCGGCAGCCGCAATGCATACTTCTGTCAGATTTCTTCCCACATCGGCCTCCAGCGCTTCTTTTACCGCCTTTATGGTACTGCCGACTTTTTTAATGTCATGAATCTGCCCGTCCAGCATGGCTCGGGTTTCATGCTCCATGACCCTCTGGGCTATGACGACAAAACGGTCCTTTTCCTTATAACCCACCGTCCCCACGATGCTTCTGGTTCCGATATCAAGCCCAAATACAGTTTTTCCCTGATATGCTATTCCTGCCACGTATATGCCTCCAGTCTTTTTCTAATCTGGTTAAATGCCTCCCCGGCCGCACCACTGTTATCTATGATAAAATCACTGTTTTCCCTAAACGCCTTTTCCGCAAGCTGGCTTTCCATTATCCGGGATATCTTTTCATCGCTGTATCCCCTGTTTTTCTTTAACCGCTCTCTTCTTATCTCATCCGGCGCATAAACATACCACATTTCATCCACAAGGCTTTTATATCCGCTCTCTATCAAAAGAGCCGCTTCTATAAAAAACAGTTCTGTCCATCCGTCCGCCTTTGCACGCCCGATTTCCCTTTCGAGATACTCCCTGACTTTCGGATGCACGATACCATTTACCGCAAGCAGCAAGTCCTTGTCCAAAAATATCCTGCCTGCCACCTTCCTGTTATCCAGCCTGCCGTCCTCCCCAAGCGCCTCCCTGCCCAAAAGGGATACCATTTCTTCATAGCAGGGCTGTCCCGGCTGTTGAATTTCTTTGGCTACTTCGTCTGCCAAATATATTTTACACTTGTAATGCTTTTTGATGTAGGACAGCGCCTCTGACTTTCCCGCGCCGACCCCTCCCGTAATGCCTATCAGCCTCATACCATACCCCTTGCCGTTTTTGCGCTATTTAGCCTCATACCAGTTGTCGCCGGTATGCAAATCAATTTCCAGCTTGACGGAGAGCGCCGCCGCACTGCTCATGCCTTCCTCCATAATACGCCTTACCTGCTCTTCCTCACCCTTTGCCGTTTCTATCAGCAGTTCATCATGTACCTGCAGCACCAGCCTGGACTTCATATTGTTTTCCTTCAGGGCACGCCAGACATTCAGCATGGCAATCTTAATGATATCCGCTGCCGTCCCCTGTATGGGAGAATTCATGGCAATCCTTTCCCCGAAAGAACGCTGCATGAATACATTGGAGGAAAGCTCCGGTATCGGTCTTCTCCTGCCAAACATGGTCACGGCATAGCCGCGTTCTTTCGCCTGTGCAACCAGATTGTCCAAAAACTCTTTTACCTTGGGATAGGTTTCAAAATACTGCTCAATATATGCAGACGCTTCCTTTTTGGTAATGCTCAAGTCCTGACTGAGCCCAAAAGAACTGATGCCGTATACAATGCCGAAATTAACCGCCTTTGCATTGCGTCTCTGCAAATCCGTCACTTCCTCAAACGGCGTATGGAATACCTTGGCGGCCGTAATACGGTGAATATCCTGCTGGGTCCTGTAGGCTTCTATCAACTGCTCATCACCTGACATGTGCGCCAGCACACGAAGTTCAATCTGGGAATAATCCGCGTCCGTAAAAAGAAAACCCTCCGCTGGCACAAACACCTTGCGTATCTGTCTGCCCAGCTCCATGCGCATGGGAATATTCTGTAAATTCGGCTCCGTGGAACTGATTCTTCCTGTGGCCGTAATCGTCTGGTTAAAGCTGGAATGTATCCTGCCGTCATCGGCTATGCAGGCTGCAAGCCCTTCGGCATAAGTGGATTTCAACTTTGTCAGTCCCCTGTATTCAAGGATATCCGCCACAATGGGATAATCCGGCGCCAGCTTTTCCAGCACCTCCGCCGCCGTGGAATATCCCGTTTTGGTCTTTTTGGATTCGGGAAGCTTCATTTTCTCAAACAATACTTCCCCCAACTGCTTGGGTGAGTTGATATTGAAATCGGTTCCCGCCTGTTCATGGATGGATTTTTCCAGTTCGTCAATCCTTCCCGACAGCCTTTTTCCGTATTCTTTCAGCTCCTCCGGACGAACCAGCATCCCTGCCTGCTCCATATCGTAAAGTACAAGTGACAAAGGCATTTCTATCTCGTTCATCAACTTATCCATGCCCGTTTCCTGTAACTTCTCCCAAAGCACCGGTTTTGCGGCAAACGCCACATAAGCGCCATAACAAGCATATTCCATGGCCTTTTCGGGATTTTTTTCGTATCCCTGCAGATAACTGCCTTTGCCAAACACCTCCGTACGTCCGGGTACTATCATATCCAGATGTTCTCCTGCTATGGACTCCGTATCATAATCACTCTTCAAAGGGTTTAAAAGATATGCCGCAATCAGGATATCAAAATACCGGGTTGTATCCTGTTTATCCAGATAACGGTAGTAACGCTTGATGTCAAAGGCAGACAATGCAGTCTTACCGGAAATTTCCTGTAGTTTCCCTGTAAGATATTTTCCCGTAATCTCTCCCCCCGCAGGCATGAATACCGTTTCCGTCCGGGACAGGGACACAGCCAGCCCTGCAATCTCTTCCTCCCCGGCGTCCGCTAACAGGCAGACTCCCGCCTGCGGCGCGCTTCCTGCAAGGCTCCAAAATTCCTCTGCCTTGGACAAATCTGATATTTTCCGAAAATGGCTGCTGACGGCATCCGTGGTCTGGGAGGCATTGCCGTCAAACCTTCCCAGAATATTTTTAAAGCCAAGCTTTTTACACAAGGCATAGGCTTCTTTTGTATAAAAATCCCCCACCTTAGCATTTTCCAGAGAAAAGTGCAGTTCGCAGTCCGTTTTTATGGTGGCCAGCTTCTTGCTTAAATCCGCCAGATTTCTGTTTTCTTTCAATGTCTCCCGAATGGACTTTTTTGTAATTTCCTCCACATGGGCATAAATTTCTTCTATGGAGCCGTAGGTTACCATCAGTTCCGTTGCCGTTTTCTCCCCAATTTTGGGCACACCCGGAATATTGTCCGCCGTATCCCCCATCAGGGCCTTTAACTCGATAAACTGTAACGGCGTCACCTGATATTTTGCAAGCACATCCCCTGCATAGTAATCCTCAACCTCCGTTTTTCCCATTTTGGTTTTGGGAATCCTGATTTTTACATGCTCGGTTGCTATCTGCAATAAATCCCTGTCCCCTGAAACCAGGGACACCTCAAGCCCTTTTGCTTCGGACAGTCTGGCAAGGGTACCCAGAATATCGTCCGCTTCCCAGCCCGGATACTCCAGTATGGCAATGCCCATGCAGGAAAGCATCTCTTTCATGACGGGAACCTGCTCCCTGAGTTCCGTGGGCATGGGTTTTCTGGTCGCCTTATAAGCCGCATACATCTCATGGCGGAACGTCGGCTCCTTTCTGTCAAAAGCCACCACAAGATAATCCGGCTTTTCTTCCTCCAGGATTTTGAACATAATGTTCAGGAACCCATGTATGGCATTGGTATGAAGCCCCTCGGCGCTGGTTAAATCCGGCACCCCGTAAAAAGCCCTGTTCAATATACTGTGTCCGTCTATCAATACTATTTTCTGACTCATATGGTTACAACCTTCCTAATGCAATATAAATAACATAATGATAATAACGACTGCCGCCAAGGCAGCCAGTTCCAATGTAATGCTGATATATTTCAGGAGTTCATGAAAACGGATTTTCCTGCCGGCTTCCTGCATACGGCTGTCCATTTCCTTCTGCAGGTCAAACGCGCTGCCTTCCTCCAGACGGGCCATACCTTCAAAAACCAGAACCTGAATCGTCAGTTCTTCTTTACAGGAAGGACACCCATCTATATGCTCCATAAACTTTTTTAATTCTTTGTATTCCAGAGTTTTCCCCACAAATGCAGGTATCATCTTTTCTAATTCCTTACAATCCATCTATGGTCTCTCCCTGTCTTTCTATTCATAACCCAGCAGCTTTATTATATCTGTGATTTCTGCTTTATATTCCGCGTCCGCCACCACATAACACATTGTATTATCTACTTGGGACAACAGATAATAATTCCCGTTTGTGGTCAGGGAATAAAAATGATAATTACCGATATCCTTTGACAACTCAATACTGCCTGTTCCCGCTTTATCTTCAAACAGGGATTTGTTCTGGTTGAAAACGGAAAACGCCGTTTCCACATCACTGAATACATAAAACTCTATCTGGTATCCGTCTTTCTGGGCCAGACTGATTGCTTCCACATATTCCGTCTGCGTCTGATTGGTTGCATCTACAATCACATATCCCTGTTCTTCCATCGTACTGTTAAAGGCCCCTGCACTTATAGCCTCTCTTCTTCCGCATGATGTCAGGCACAGCAATGCAATCATTGCCCATACCGCCGCATTTTTTCTTTTAAACATCCCCTGATTCCTTTCACACAAAGCTTTTTGGCACATTTGGCCATGCTGCCTATCCTATTGTAGCATATCTCAAAAAATGTTGCATCATAAAAAATCATCCGGCAATACTATAAAGAAAAAAACAGGAGTATGATTATGATAAATTCTCTATGGACGGATACTGTCGTTCTGCCATCCTTTCCCACTCTGGACCAGGATGAAACCACCGATGTTTTGATAATCGGCGGCGGAATGGCCGGCATCCTTTGCGCACACTGCCTGAAAGAAGCCGGTGTTGACTGCCTTCTTCTCGAGGCGGACACCATTGCCGGCAAGACAACTGCGGGTACGACCGCCGTGATTTCCGCACAGCACGATACTTTATACAAAAACCTTATGAAAAAGTTCGGTTATACCAAGGCAAGGCTGTATCTGGAAGCCAACCTGCAGGCCGTTTCTTCTTTTCGCTCCCTGTGTGAAAATATAGACTGTGATTTTGAGGATATTCCTGCCTGCATCTATTCCTGCAGCAATGCCGCGCTTATGGAAGACGAAGTAAAAGCCCTGCATTCCCTGGGCTATAACGCCCGCCTGCTCCACGAAATCCCCCTCCCGGTTCCCGCGCTTGCAGCCGTGGAATTTCCCATGCAGGCACAGTTCCATCCCTTAAAACTGATTGCCTCGCTGGCAGAAAACCTGAATATCCGGGAGCATTCCGCCATACAGGCTTTTGGAGCCAATGAAGCTTTCACGGAACATTTTCGGATAAAGGCAAAAAAAATAATTGTTGCCTGCCATTTTCCGATTTGGAATACACATGGCTTTTATTTTATGAAACTGTATCAGAAACGCTCCTATATCCTTGCCCTGAAAAATGCCGCTTCCATATCCGGCTCTTATGTGGAATACGGCAGTCAGGGATTATACTTCAGAAACTATAAAGATTTGCTTCTTGTGGGCGGCGGCGACCACCGTACCGGAAAAAAAGCCTGCCAGTATGACAAGCTTCGCAAATACACCCACGAGCAGTTCCCCCAAGCCAAAGAAGCCTATGCCTGGGCCACGCAGGACTGTATCAGTTTAGACGGCGTGCCTTATATAGGCTGCTACAGCAGCGCCCTGCCCGACATGTACGTAGCCACCGGCTTTAACGAATGGGGAATGACCTCTTCCATGGCTGCCGCCCGGATACTCACCGACATGGTGATGGGAAGGGAAAACAAATATGCGGACGTATTTTCCCCCTCCCGCAGCATGATGACAAAACAATTATTCTGCAATATTGCCTCCTCCCTCTCGGGACTGCTCACCCCCTCGCGAAACCGCTGTCCCCATCTCGGATGCGCCTTAAAGTGGAATCCCGCCGAACACACATGGGACTGCCCCTGCCACGGCTCCAAGTTCACTAAAGAAGGCAGTCTTATCTATAATCCGGCAACAGGGGATTTGCCCAGGCCTCCGAAAAAAGCAGAATGAGAATACAAATGACCATGCTTAAGGTACAAAGTAAATTGAATTAAAAACAAGAAAATGATATTATAAACTATATGTTAGAGAAACTTGCAAACAAATAATTACGGAGTAATCATACAATGCACGAAAAATTCCAAAAAATATTAAACGAAATAAAAACCTCACAAAAAAGGGTTGAAATTCTTTCTGTTGATGATAAGGTATTGCTTGCATGTAAAAAGAATTTATTCATAAATTGGGACAGCCTGTCCGGCGTTATAATTGAAAATACCGGCGGAATAATCATCGATAACTGGATTCGTTTCTACGGGGCCGGAAAATTAAATATATTAGAAAGAAACAATATAATGCCTTTTGAGGAGTTGGTTATCGCAGAAGATATTCTGGGCGGATTATTTATACTTTTAACAAATAATAATATCGGATATTTTGCTCCTGACTGCCTTGAAGTAGAAGACATGGAACTGAGTTCAGGGCAATTTCTATATTGGTGCCTGCATGGTAATACCGATATGTTCTATGCTGATTACAGATGGCAAAATTGGAAAGAAGATGTAGCAAAACTGAATTATGATAACGGGATTGCTTTTTACCCTTTTTTATTTGCCAAAGCTGAAAGTTTAGAAAAAAGAATGCGAAAAGAAATTCCCATATCTGAAATTATTAGTATTGAATTAAAGTCTTGATACATTTCTGCAAACAATCCTTTAATGGCTCCAATTCATTTTTCAGATACCAATTATTTAACGTGATATTAAATTCCTCTGCGTTATCCTTTCCAATAGTCAATATGCCCTCTCCATTTTCTATCAGTATTTTACTTGCCACCATCGTAGACGTTCTTTTATTCCCGTCCCAGAATAACTGCTGCTTACAAGCATATGCAAAATACTCCAACGCTCTATCTACATGGTTATGGATTCCGTTTATGCGTTCCAATTCTTTCAAAACATCTTCTTTAACCGGAATGGTTGGCACAAAATCACCTACCCCGACAGTGCCGTTTCTTAGCACGCCCCATTCAAGGCTTTCATTTCTCGACACATATTCATTTACCTTACAAATATACTCCAAGGTTAATGGCTCATCTACGGAATGAATAATAAATTTCCATCCATCACGGAGATTTAAAACGGTTTGTATATCATCCACCGTTACACCACTGACTACCGCTCCGTCAATAATAGTTTGTGTTTGAGGAAACGTCACATTACAACCTTCTATATAAGCAGTATTAAATACAAGTTCAGTAAATGTTTTCTTTGCCAAAAAAATATTTTGTTGCCTTGTAAGCATTGATATTCCTCCGATTAAATGTGAAACGCTTTTACAGTATTCAAATCATAAAACGCAAAAAAGGTCTGAAAAGCCCTTAATTTGGCATTACAAACCTTTTTTCACACTGCCGGCGATGGGACTTGAACCCATACGTGGTTGCCCACAACAGATTTTGAGTCTGCCTCGTCTGCCATTCCGACACGCCGGCAATTTCGGCTGTTTTAACAGCCGTGTATAATGTTATCATATCAGACTGCCTTTGACAAGTATTTTTTTATATCTTACAACTTCATTTTTTCATAAACCGGAAAGCAGTCAAAGGTTGCAAAATAATCCTTTGGCGTTTCCGCCCTGCGGATAAGCTGTACGCTGCCGTCCTCTTTCAGGAGAAGCTCCGCAGACTTTAACTTTCCGTTGTAATTATAACCCATCGCGAACCCGTGCGCACCGGTGTCATGAATCACCAGATAATCTCCTTTTTCAATCCGGGGCAGCATCCTGTCAATGGCAAACTTGTCATTGTTTTCACATAAAGAACCCGCTACATCATACTGATAATCACAGGGCGCGTCTTCTTTGCCGAGTACCGTGATATGGTGGTACGCCCCGTACATGGCAGGACGCATCAGGTTTACCGCACAGGCGTCCACACCGATGTACTCTTTGTAGGTATGCTTTTCATGAATGGCGCGGGTCACCAGATGCCCGTACGGCGCCATCATAAACCGTCCCAGCTCTGTGTAGATTGCCACATCCCCCATTCCGGCGGGAACCAGAATCTCCTCGTAGACCTTTCGCACGCCCTCGCCAATCAGGCGGATGTCATTGGGTGCATCCTCCGGCTTGTACGGAACGCCGATACCGCCGGACAAATTGATAAAGCTGATATGGGCGCCTGTTTCCTTCTGAAGCTTCACTGCAAGTTCAAACAGGGACCTTGCCAGCACGGGATAATACTCGTTTGTCACGGTATTGCTGGCTAAAAATGCATGTATGCCGAAATGCTCGGCGCCTTTTTCCTTGAGAACCCGAAAGCCCTCAAAAATCTGCTCCGTGGTAAAACCGTATTTTGAATCCCCGGGATTATCCATGATGCTGTTTGCAATGGAAAAATATCCGCCCGGATTGTAACGGCAGCTTATCGTCTTGGGAATGTAACCCAGCGTCTTTTCCAGAAAGTCTATATGGGTGAAATCATCCAGATTGATTATGGCGCCCAGCTTTTCCGCATAGGCAAATTCCTCCGCCGGTGTGTCATTGGAGGAAAACATGATATCCTCCCCCCTGATATCCATCGCGTCGCTTAACATCAGTTCCGTCAGGGAAGAGCAGTCACAGCCGCAGCCATACTCATTTAAAATCCGTATCAGGAAAGGATTGGGCGTTGCTTTCACAGCAAAAAATTCTTTGTATCCTTTATTCCATGCAAAAGCTTCTTTCAATGCTTTTGCATTCTCTCGGATTCCCTTTTCATCGTAAATATGGAAAGGCGTCGGATAAGTCTTTACAATCTCCTCCACCATTTCCTTCGTAACAAATGGTTTTTTCATTTTCATCCTCATTTCTGCACATTTTTATCTGTTTTCTATCTGCCAGTCTATCGGCTCAAGTCCGTTTTTAACTAAAAAATCATTGGTTTTGCTGAATGGCTTACTGCCGAAAAATCCCCTGTACGCCGACAGCGGACTGGGATGGGGCGCCTCCAAAATCAAATGGTTCTTGTTGGTAAGCATCGCTTTTTTCATCTGCGCCGGTTTGCCCCACAGGATAAACACCATAGGCCTGTCCTCTTTATTCAGCACTTCAATGGCGGCGTCCGTAAACTTCTCCCAGCCCATATTTCTGTGGGAAAACGCCGCATGCGCCTGCACGGTGAGTACCGTGTTGAGCAAAAGCACTCCCTGTTTTGCCCACTTTACCAGATAACCGTTGTTGGGAATATAACATCCGAGGTCATCGTGCAGTTCCTGATAGATATTTACCAGGGAAGGGGGAATGTCCACATTTGGCTTTACGGAAAAACAAAGCCCATGCGCCTGCCCTTCGTTGTGGTACGGGTCCTGCCCGAAAATCACCACCTTTACATCCTTTAAGGGCGTCAGATGGAAAGCATTGAAAATATCATCAGCCGGGGGAAATATCTGCTTCGTGTCATATTCACTTTTCACAAAACGGAACAACTCTGCATAGTATGGCTTTTTAAACTCCGGCGAAAGCGCCGTGAGCCAGTCTCCGGTAAGCATACCCATAATCTTTCTCCTCTACACTCTCACAGGAATCCCCTTTTTTTGCAGGTATTCCTTTACTTCCTTTATCTCCAGTTCCTTATAGTGAAACAAGGAAGCTGCCAATGCGGCCTCTGCGCCGCCTTCACTGAGCGCCTCATAAAAATGCTCTACGCTCCCTGCCCCTCCCGATGCAATTACCGGAATCTTCACTGCCTGTGATATTGCTTTTGTCAACTCAATATCATACCCTGCTTTCGTGCCGTCACAATCCATACTGGTTAGTAAAATCTCACCCGCGCCAAGACTTTCCGCTTTGACTGCCCATTCTACGGCATCAATGCCCATATCCACCCTGCCGCCGTTTTTAAATATATGAAAGCTGCCGTCCGGCCGCCTTTTTGCGTCAACCGCTACCACAACGCACTGGCTTCCGAACTTATCTGCCGCCCTTGCTATCAGTTCGGGCTCCATGATGGCAGCCGAATTTACGGCAACCTTGTCCGCCCCCTCCCGCAAAAGCATCTTAAAATCTTCCACGGTCCGGATACCGCCGCCTACCGTAAACGGGATAAACACCTTTGCAGCGACGCGCCTCACCATATCAACTGCTATGGCACGGTTATCACTGGAAGCGGTAATATCCAGAAATACCACTTCATCAGCGCCTGCCTTGTCATAGGCTGCTGCCACTTCCACAGGGTCTCCTGCGTCCCGCAGGTTCACAAAGCTAATACCCTTAACCACCCTTCCGTTCATCACATCCAGACACGGAATAATCCTTTTTGTATGCATCAGTTTTCCCCCCTCCCTATATTCACAAAGTTCTTCAGGATTTGTAATCCTGTATCTGAACTCTTTTCGGGATGAAACTGACAGGCAAATACATTGCCGCTTTCCACGGAAGCATGAATGCAGGTTCCGTATTCTGCCGCCGCGGTAACTATTTCAGATTCTTTGGCTTTTAGATAATAGGAATGGACAAAATAAACAAAAGCGCCCTCCTCTATTCCCGCAAACAACCTGCCGGGATTGGGAAAAGTAAGGGAATTCCACCCGATATGCGGCACCTTAATCCCTTCTTCGGGTATCCTAAGCACTTTTCCCTGCAGAATACCTAGCCCTTCCACTCCGGGACTCTCTTCACTGCTTTCAAACAAAAGCTGCAGTCCCAAACAAATTCCCAGAAAAGGAGTATTTTTCTCCACAACCTCTCTGATAACTGAAACAAGCCCAAAACGGTGCAACTTCTCCATAGCGTCCCCAAAGGAACCGACACCGGGCAGGATTACCTTTTGAGCGCTCAGTATCTCATCTGCATCCCTTGTCAGCCGCACATCCTCTCCCAGATACTGCAGGGCTTTCTCCACACTCTTGATATTGCCTGCATCATAATCAATGATTGCTATCATGTAACTTTCTCCTTTTATTCGGCAAAATCAGGTGTTTCCAATTCTTCCTCCGCCGGCAAAATATCCTCGTTTTCCTCCTCCGGCATGTCAGGAATATCCCCGCCGCCGACAGAAAGCGATTCCCCGTTTGTCAACGCCGTCAGATACCTGGTATATTCCACATTGCTGTCGGTAAATGCAATGGCTCTTGCCTCCGCCTCCGTCAACCCGTAACGGCTCTCCAGTATCTCCAGAATCCTGTCATAGATGGCGGCAACTTCGGCAGCAGCGCCATAAGTCTGCGCCTGGGCATAAATATCATCATACCCTTCTACAACCCGCATCAGGGAATCCAGCGCTTCCAGTTCTTTGTCATCCGCCAGATATTTTTCATATACGGAAAGTCTTCTCTGCATTTTCAGAACAATTTCCGCATGTTCAAACATATTCTTTTCTTCCTCGGAAAGCTTCATTCCATACATTTTTTCATAAAAAGAAGCATAATCCATCTTGTCGTAGGCATTTTTTGCGCTTCGACGTTGAATCTCCCCTGACAGGAATGTGCCGGCAAAAAGAATAACGGCAAAAATGGTGGCGGCAAACAATACCACAACAACAATGCTTTTCTTTGCTATTTTCCTTTGCGGCTTTTCTTCTATGGCAACAGCCTTCTCTTTAGGCTCTTTTACCTTCTTGGGTTTCTTTTCTTTTTTGGGCTTCTTTTCCTTCTTTGACGGCTTTCCGCCCTCTTCCTCTTCGTCAGCCTCTTCCGCGCCTTTGCCTTTCTTTCCTCCGGGAAGTTTTCCTTTTTTCAGTTTTTTCTTTTTCTGGGCAGCTTCCTTGTCCTCTTTGTCCAGTTCCTGTAAGATAGCCTGATTCTCGCTATTTTCTTCTTCCTCTTCTTCCTCCGTCAAAAGCGTCATCATTTTTGAGAAGAAACCGCTCTTTTTACCCTCTTTTTCCTCGGAAGCCTCCTTTTTTACTTTTTCTTTCTTGGGTTTTTCCTTTTTCCGCTTTCTTTTTTCCTTTTTACCCTCTGTATTGTCAGAACCGCCGGTATTTTCCGGTTCTTCCACAGGCGCTGCCGGCGCCTCCGCCAGCAAATCCTGAATGTCTTTTTCTTCTGGTTCTGCAAATATGGCCTCATCAACCGGTTCGTTATTGTCCGATTTTTGGAGCAGCTCACTGATTTCATTCAACTCTTCATCTTCATTCAGACTGCCTAACAAAGACAGCAAATCCTCATTTTCCTCATTGGATTCTTCTGACGGTGCGGATACCTGCTGTATGTCCGGCTCAGGAAGGCTTTCCTCTTCTTCTGCCGTTACACTTTCCAAAACTGCATTGTCCTGCACAGGACTCTCCGGAACAACACTTTCTGCCACCGGTTCCGGCGCCGCATCATCTAACATCTCCAGTTCTTCCTCAAGGCTTCCCCCGCTTGCCACTCTTTCTGCCGCTGCAAACATTGCCTCTATTTCCTCCGACGACATAAAAGAGTCATCCTTATCTGTATCATCACTCATTGATTTTAATAAATTATCCAGATATTCTTCATTTGAACCCATGTAATAACCCTCATTTTCAGCTTTTTTTATAAATCATTTTCCGAAACATAGATAGTTTATCATATTTTATATAATCCTGCCATAAAATCTACAGCATTTTGTGAAATTCCTATTCCCCTTTTTCCAATCTCTTCCGGAAACTGATATAGATTCTGATGAATGCGCACCATTTCTGCTTTACGGTTAAGCTCCATTATCTTTTCAAAACGAAAACGAAGCACACCGGCAAACATCATGCCTGCACCCAATTCCAGGATACATAACTTTTTATTCACCGTTTTTTGAAGCCACTTTGTATAAGAATCCCAACTCTCCAGATACCCTTCCTCCAGATAATGTTCCGTATACAGGCTGTTATATTCCATGGACGCGTTACAATAACTGCACACCGGCCCGCTGATTTCTTCCCAGTCCTTTTCTCCTTTGCAACACTGCTCCACTTCTTCCAGGAGTACGGCATGAACCGCTCCCACACTGCCCGGACACCCGTTGCGGCACTGCATTTTGCGATAAGAACCGCATGGTTCCACAATTCTGTCTTCCTTTAGCGGGGCATCTAAAAGGAAGCCATTTGTACTGACTGAAATAACAAAATAGTCTTTGTCCCGAAGCATCCCAGCCAGATTCCGGTACGCCCTTGCCAGCTTTTCATCCTGTTTCAGAAAGATATGATTTACATAGGGCATGACCCACTGTGCTTTTGCCTCAGCTATCCGCTCACATGCTGTCCGATAACCCGGCTGGCTGTTTAAACAGGATACTTCTTCAAAGTCTTCCCCGATACCTACCAGCGCCATCTCCGCTTCTTCCAGCATCTTTACCATGGCTCTGATTTTATCTTCTTCCTTCTCCACGCTGACCTCCCTTTCTTTTGCTTTTCACAACAGAAAACTTTCCAAAGATAGAAAAGCCGGGAAATCTCCCGGCTTTCAATCCTTCATAATCCATTTACTTATCCAGCAGTAAACCGTCCAAAACTCTAACTAATTCTCCTATTTCCGGCTTGGAAAGCTGTGCATCCGCCCCAAGCGATTCACCCTTAAGACGCATTTCATCATTTACCAGGGATGAGAAAATCACTACCGGCATATTTGCGGTTTCATCATCGGATTTTATCAGCTTTGTCAGACGATGTCCGTCCATCATAGGCATCTCAATATCCGTAATAACACATTTTACATGTTCATCCAAAGTTCCCTGCTTTTTAAAATCAGTAATAATATCATAGGCTTCCTGCCCGTTTGCCGTGTGAATCAAATTCACATATCCGGACTTATGTAAAGCATCTACAATCAAACGGTTCAAAAGAACGGAATCCTCTGCAATCAGAATAGGAACATCACATCTTTCCTTTCTCTCTCCCAATGCCTCTAACTGGGTGGTGCGAAGTCCGGTTTCCGGGCTGATGTCTGAAATAATCTTTTCAAAATCAAGGATAATAATCAGTTTACCATTTACCCTGATGATTCCCAGTGCGGTACTGTCCGCTGAAACAGTGGAGTCCGGCTTTATGATATCTGCCCAAGATAACCGGTGAATCCCTACTACGTTATCCACATGAAAAGCAATATCCAATTTATTGAAATTGGTTACCACAAACAGTCCACCCGGTTCCGAAAGGCCCTTCTGCAGACAATTCTTTAGGTCGATAGCCGTAATCATTCTGTCGCGCGGCATAAAAATCCCTTCAATACTGGGATGTGAATTAGGTACAGGCGTCACAGGCTGGTAATTTATTATTTCCTTAATTTTGGCGACATTGATGCCGTAAGAATTATCTCCCAGGGTAAACTCTAAAACCTCCAGCTCATTGGTTCCGTTTTCCAATAAAATCTTTGAATCCATCCTTCCACCTCGCATAAAATTGTCCGTCTTATGGTAAAAACTACTTATAATGGCATTATACCACAGGAATGGGAAGTTGAACACTAAATAATTATATTTTTTTGACAATTTATCGGGATTCTTTTATAATGACTACTGTTTACTATAAGATTTTGTAAAAAGGAGAGTCCACATGATAAAAATAGCTTTTTTTGATATCGACGGCACACTCACATCCGAGACGGACGGAACCGTCCCCGAAAGCGCCATAAAAGCCATCCGATGCTCCCGGCAAAGCGGCAATCTCATGTTTATCAATACGGGACGCTGCTTTCAAAACGTGGAGCAAAGATTCCGCGATATCGGGTTTGACGGGTATATCTGTGGCTGCGGCACCAATATTTACTGTAACGGACAGGATGTCTTTTACATGCCGCAGACCCATGAAGTTACCATGAATATCCTGCATCAGGCAAGAAAAACCAATGTGGACATCCTGTTTGAATCCCGGAGCATGGTCTCCTTTGACTTATCACGCCCCTTAAAGCATCCCCGGGCCATAAAACATTATCATATCTTTGAGAAATTGCATTACGCCATGCCGGAGCATCTGGACAATCCCAACTTTTTCTGCGATAAATTTGTTATCTGGTATGAGCATCCGAAGCAGCTTGCCGATTTTCGTACGGTCAGTGACAGATATTTTGACTGTATCGACCGCGGGGGAACCTTCAGGGAATTTGTCCCCCACGGCTATTCCAAAGCCACCGGCATGGAGTTTGTACTAAAATATTATGGCATTCCCAAAGAATGCGCCTTTGCTTTCGGCGACAGCAACAACGATTTGCCCATGTTTTCCTGTGTGCCGAACAGCATTGCCATGGGCAATGCCGCTCCTGACTCTCTGTTTACAATGGTATCCCATATCACTGCTAAAGCAAGCGAAGACGGCATTGCAAAGGCGTTAAAGCATTTCGGCTTTTACTGATTAAATATTTTCATTTTGGATGGTATCAATGATATTTTTCCGGTTGATTTTTCCCATGGAATACCGCATAATGCCAAACAACAGCAGTACGACTGCCGCAACGGAAAGCAAAATTCCTTCATACGGCAGACGATAATCCATTATCACCCCCACGGCAAGCGCTTTGTGGAAATAGCAGGAAAGCAGAATACCAAACGGAATACCGATAAACAATGCCTTCGCCCCGTAAAAAATGCTTTCAAGCCGTATCATTCTGGTAAATTCCCGTTTTGTCATGCCGATGGATTTCAACATGGCAAATTCTCTCGCCCGAAGTTCCATATTAGTCGTAATGGTATTGAAAATGTTGGTAATTCCAATCAGGGCAATCACAACAATAAATCCGTACAGGAAAATAGAAATCAAAAGATGAAGGGATTTCTGTCTCTGATATTCCCTGTTTTCATTTGAAATGGAAATACCCGTTGAAAATTTCTCCCTAATCGCGGATTCCAGTGCATCCGCATCATCACATCTGATATACAGCACGGTATCTCCGTGCCGATACTCCTTGTACGCTTCCATCCACTCATCACTGACGACGATTGTTCCGCTGCCTCCATAGTTCTTCATGCTGATTGGGCTGACATCCGTCTGTGCAATCAGTTCTATGGAAAGAGTTTCCTCAGAAACTATAGCATCCCCTTCATAGCCGTATAAGGTTCCCGTTATAATATCTTTTGGATGATAGTCATACTTCATACCCATAACACGCCTGCTGTTTCCCTTTTCATCCAATATCATTGCGTTGTAATCCGCTATCAGTATGCCCTTATCCCTGGCATCTTCCACGGAAACCCCCACATCTTCACAATACGAGGCATAAGCGTCTTCTCCCAGGGAAATGATTTCCATGCCTACGGCGCCGTTGGCGCTGCCGTTATGCTCCACTTCTTCCAGATATGTTTTATTGTATAAAATCGTATCCGTAGCCACCTCCAGGAATAACCTTCCGCTTAGTATCTCCACATACTCCACGCCTGCCATACCTGCAATCTGTAATGCCCTGTCTTCCTGCTCTTCCTCATATAATCTGACTCTAAGCTGGTATCCCGCCTCCTCATAATATGCCATGGACGCTTTAAAACTCATACGGAGGAATGCCGACATGGCAATGAACACCGTCACGCTTACCACGATGGAAATAACGGTTGTACGGTACTTTGTTCTTGCCCTGCGCAGGTTTTTCCATGCAACCTGTCCTCCCACGCCAAACAAAGAACGGACCATCTTTGGACAACGCAGGCTTTTTGCGTTCAATTTGACGGTATCATTCCCCCTGATGGCGCTGATGGGCGATACTTTTCCCGCCTTTCTGGCTGCCCTGCCCGCCGAGAGGAACAGCGTCACTACAGACAAAAACACGCCAATCAGAATGGCAGGAAGGGATACGACAAAAACCAGTTCCAATCCCAGACTCAATAATGACAGTCCGCCGGTCACTTTTACAATAACATAATCAGCCAGGATTCCGCTTGCAATACCTAATGGGATACCAATCATGCCCAGAAATGCCGCTTCCGTATAAACCATTTTTTTCCTTTGTTTTTTTGTGGTTCCTACGGAAGAAAGCATACCGTAAAGCTTCATTTTTTCAGTCAACGATATTTGAAAACTGTTGTGAATGCAAAATACGCTTGTAGCTATAATAATTGCAACGGCTATAGCTGCCATACCATACAGCATTTTCATGGTATGGCCAGAAAAAATAAGCATTTCCCACCTCATCAAATCCAGATTGCAATAGACGTTTCTACAAACCTCCGACAAGCTTTCCGTCACCTCTTTGCGCTTATCCACGGCTTCTTTTGTGTATGTGGCAAATACCGTAACCGTTTCTGCCGAATCTGTTTCTTCCAAGTATGTGATAACGGTATACCCCGGGGCTGCATAACCTTCGGTACGATAGTCGGGGCGCTCCATAACCCCTACCACGGTGTATTCTTTTTCTTCCCTTGGGACAAAGGTTTCATCCTCATATGAAAAAGGATTTTTCTGGGTCAGCACGCCTCCATACCCGTCTTCCCGATACCCTATCGTCAGGTTAATCTGCTCTCCCACTTCTATATCCACGCCGCCGTTAGCTCTTATATGGCCGGCAATCAAAACTTCTTTGCTGTTTTCAGGCAGCCTGCCGCTAAGTAGCTTAATGGGAACTGCCTCCATGGCGTTTTCATCCAATGCCATAACAAACAGATACGGTTTATCCGGATTTATGCTTCCTTCAAGCAGGGCATACCCTAAATCTGCTTCATAACCAAGCCTTTCCATATAACGGTTATTTTCAAAATACTTCCTGTTTTCCCGGCTCACATCCGTAAAACAATAATGAAAATCCCCGCTGTTTTCTTTTTCATAAGCTATCACGCTCGCACGGAAACTTTCCGCCATGCCGGCAATGGCAGTTAACAGGGAAGTAGCCAGAATAATACCCACGATGGTAACAACCGTGCGTTTTTTATTTTTTAACAGGCTGCGAAAGGTTATTTTTCTTATAATATCCATGTCAGTTCCCACCTTCCCTGTCGCCGGTCACTTTTCCGTCTTCCATGGTCAGCACCCTGTCGGCCTGTTTTGCTATTTCCAGATTATGCGTAATCATTATAATGGTCTGTTTATATCTTCGGTTAGATGTCTTAAGCAGCTCTACAATTTCATTGCTTGCCCGGGAATCCAGGTTGCCGGTAGGTTCATCCGCAAGCAAAATAGCCGGCCTGTTCATCATGGCCCTGCCGATAGCTACCCTCTGCTGCTGTCCTCCCGACAATTCATTGGGAAGATGCCCCATACGGCTTCCCAGTCCTAATACCTCCACCAATTCCATCAAAAACTCCCTGTCCGGCTTCTTTCCATCCAGTTCACAGGGCAGCGTCATATTCTCCTCCACATTCAATACCGGAATCAGGTTGTAAAACTGATATATCAGCCCTACCTGCCTTCTGCGGAACATGGCAAGCTTATCGTCATTCAGCTTATAAATATCCTCATCCTCTATCAGCACACGACCCCCGGTCGGTCTGTCCACTCCTCCCAGCATATGCATCAACGTCGATTTACCACTGCCGGAGCTTCCCACTATTGCCACAAATTCTCCACGAGCCACTGACAGGCTTACCCCTGAGACCGCCACTACCCGGTTGTCGCCTGCACCGTACACTTTTGTCAAACGCTCAGTCCTCAATATCTCCATAACATTATTTCCTTTCATTTTCTTTGTTTACCGTAACTTTAGCAAAGAAAAATGACATTTTCGTGACAAATTCAGCATTTTAAAAATTTTATCATGAATTTTGTACCCTCTCCCTGTACGGAGGATACCGTCAAATACCCGTTCTGCTGCTCCACAATTTCTTTTGCAAGGGACAATCCGATACCCACACTGTCTTCTTTAGCATTGTGGCTGCGGTAAAACCGCTCAAAAATGTGCTTTTGCTCCTCCCCGGTAAGTCCCGGTCCATAGTCTTTTACCGTAATCAGAGTATACACTGCGTTTTCCTCCGTCAAAATCAGTATTTCCGATTCTTCCGGGCTATGTTCAATTGCATTTTTGACAATATTCATGACGGCTTCCCCCATCCAGTAAAAATCCCCGGTAAGCCGTATTCCCGTTTCTCCTTCCCTCTTTATTGCAATCTGTTTCCACTCCGCCATAATTTCCAGTTTATCCGTCACTTCTTCCAGCAGTTTGTCCAAATCAATCGGGGCTTTTACAAATTCCACTACGCCTGCATCCAGCCTGGAAAGCTTTAACAATGCCGCAATCAGCCAGTTCATATTGCCAACCTGCCTGGAAATTTCGCATAAAAACTTTTTCCTTGTGGTTTCATCCATGGAATTACTCTCCAGCAGGTTGTCAAGCAGAACAGTCACGGAAGTCAGGGGAGTTTTCAGCTGATGGGAAATATCCGACACAGAATCCGATAAAGCACGTTTCTGGCTCTTTGCAAGTTCGGCGCTTTCTTTTAAAAGTACTGTGACTTTATAAAGTTCATTTTTTAAAATACTCAATTCATCTTCCGTATTATCCGGCAATTCCAGGGCATATTCCCCCCGCTCCACCTTCCTGACATAGGCAGCAAGCAGTTCCACTTCTTTCTGCCGTTTTTTGCTGAAAAAAAAGGCTGATATAATCATGCCCCCACAAAGCAGAACCCAGAACACATTTAACACTAAGAGCAGTCCCCGGGATAACTTTTGCTGTTTTATGCTCCCGGCGCTGTCCTGGAAAATACCGTATTTCTCCAGAATCTGTTCCCCCGCTTCATATTCTTCCTGATGATTCAACAGAGCTATCCATTCTTCTTCCGATACCTCAGGATACCGCTCCTTAACACTGCCCAATAATGACGCGATAACAGCATGATGCTCCTCTGTCATCTTATGCAGCACAAATACAGCCAGTAAATTGCATATGAAAATCCCTGCAAACATTACCAGTGTAATAGTTAGTATATACGTTTTATAGTTCTTATTCTTTTTCAATCCGATACCCCATTCCCCTCACTGTTTTTATGATATTTCCATCTTTATCGCCTATTTTTTCCCGTATTCTTTTTATTGTCACGGAAAGCGTATTGTCATTTACAAAATTTCCTGACACATCCCATATGGCAGACAATATTTCATCCCTCGTAAACAGCTTTCCCTGATGATTCATCATAATCAGCAATATTTTGTATTCTAATTTTGTCAGTACAACCTCTTCCCCGTTGCTGTAACATTTGCCCGTCCTTGTGTCCAGTTTAAGAAATCGGCAATGTAGGACATCTTTCCCCTGACCGTTTCTCCGCAACGTATTATAGATTCTGGACATCAGCTCCCTGTTGCGAAAAGGCTTGATGATATAATCATCGGCCCCCAAATCAAACCCTTTTACAACATCCTGTTCCTCCTCTTTTGCCGTCAGGAATATTATCGGGACTTCCTGTATTTTTTTGAGATGGGAACACAAGGCAAATCCGTTGCCGTCCGGCAGGGAAACATCGAGTATTACAAGGTCAAAATGCGCTTCTCCAAATTCTCTCAATGCGTCCTCACAGGTGCCGGCGGCCGTACATGCAAATCCTTCTTCCTTAAAAAGATAGGTAAGGCCAAGCACAATGGCTTCATTATCTTCTACCAGCAGTATCTTCATGACAGTTCCTCCTCTCTATCTTATAAATAAACAAAAAAAGAGTAGACACTCTACTCTTCCTCGTTTTCATAAAGAAAGTACCCTGAAAACCGAACACACAAACTCCTCAAACCATCCATTCCCTGCCC
>CAJTKU010000002.1 GCA_910577015.1 uncultured Lachnospiraceae bacterium
ATTCTCCCTTACAATTTCAAAACCAATCTTTAAATACATCTTTGCCGCATAATTGACTTTTTGAACAGAAAGAGAAACCCCACTGTACCCAAATGATTTAAGCAGGGTAAGAATTTCTTTCATCATAGCCGTTCCGATGCCAAAGCCCCGGTATTCTTTATAAAGAGAGATTGCCAGAGAGGGCGTTTCATCATCTATATGTCCGTAATCGTTCATAATGCGAACCCAAACAGCACCGACAATCTTACCGTCAACCTCTGCTACTAATCCCCAATCATCTTTGGATTCTTCGAAACGCTCAACATAAACCTGTAATTCGGGAGATGTAATGATGGTTTTGGGTGGAGGTTCGATACCCTCTGGAACAAAAATTGCTTCATATAGAAAATTATCCAGTAACGGATATTCCTGTTTTTGTATTTTTCGTATCGTTACGTCCATAGCTTACCTCTCAATTTGGTATTCTCTATATATTCTGGCATAATTCAGATAATACAGCAACCAAAAAAATATTAAATACGCTAAACAAAAGGAAGATAATGAATGAAGAATGAACTATTTCTAACTGCTGGAGAGATAGCACAGGGGGTGGATGTTTACAAACCACAAATTTCGGATACTCACCCCTCTTTTCCCCGTGCAAAAAAAACGTTTTTATGCTATAATTTCCTCATCAGCTTCATAAAAAATTGTAAAGGAATGGGAAAACTATGTGGTATGGGAAAGAATCGGTTTACAAGGAGAAGTTTCAGGATGCATTAGGTATTTTTTTTACTGAGGAAGCGTTTCCGGAGCTTGCGGAAAACAAGGATGATGTGAGCGGTGTATTGCAGGCGGCTATTGACAGGCTGGTTGCGGAGCAGAGTTATGGGATTCTCTATATTCCGGAAGGGGAGTACCGTATGAAAGACACTGTGAAAATTCCGCCTTCCGTCCGTCTGATTGGTTATGGGAAAACAAGGCCGGTATTTGTGCTGCCGGCAGGAACAAAAGGATTTGACCAAGACTTGGATACTGCGGAGGCGGACCCGATGGCTGCCTTTATGGAAGGGTATCCCGGTGCAAAGTATATGTTCTGGTTTATTGGGGAAAAGGACACGCAAAGCGGGAAACCGAAGGATGCAAATGCAGCTACTTTTTACAGCGCCATAAGCAATATTGATTTTCGGGTAGAAGAAAATAACAGGGGCGCCGTTTGTATCAGGGCGCACTTTGCCCAGCACGGTTTTGTGAGCCACTGTCATTTTGAACTGGGGGACGCCCTTGCCGGTTTGTTTGATGTGGGCAATGAAATGGAGGACCTTACCTTTATGGGAGGCTCCTATGGTATCATCTGCCGCATGTGTTCTCCCGGCTGGCCCTTTGCCCTGCTGGACTCCGTGTTTGACGGACAAAGGAAAGCAGCCGTTTTAAGCGGCATGACCGGTTTTACGGGATTCAGGCTGCTGATTTCCAATACGCCGCAGGCATTTGACGTGTATGTGCCGAATAGCTGGGAAAAGCTGTATCTGGAGGATTGCATCTTTGAAAATATAGAAAAAGAAGCCATCACCTGTTATCAGACGGATGCCGTAATAGCGCAGGTGAATATCAGAAGGCTGCAGTGCGCAAATGTTCCGTCCCTTATCAGACATGCGGAGAGCGGGAGGGTGCTTCGCCCTGAGTATCCCGTATACGAGGTGGAGGACTATGCATACGGTTATATGCTTGACGACGACAGCGAGGCAGGACACCGTACGGTACAGGCTATTCATCCGCTGGAGATGCTTACAGGTATGCCTGAAAGCGATATTCCCCCCGTACCGCCCATGGAGAGATGGGTGTCCGTGCTGGAATACGGGGCAAAAGGGGACGGTGTGACGGATGACACCGCAGCCCTTCAGCGGGCAGCAGATGAAGCGGACATTCTGTATTTTCCCCAAGGAATCTATAAAATTGCAGATACAATTTATCTGCGCAGAAACTGCTGTCTGTACGGGCTGAGCCCGATTACCACACAGATAGTGATTGAGGATGATGAACCTGCATTTGCGGGTTTTGGCACGCCGAAAGCATTAGTGGAGACGGCAAAAGGGATTACCGTTTATTTAAACGGTATCGGCATTGATACCGCAGGAAAAAATCCCCGCGCGGCAGGCGTCAAATGGATGGCGGACGCCTCCTCCTATATGAACGACGTAAAATTTGTGGGAGGCCATGGACTGATGTTCAGGGATGGGCGCAATGCCTACGGCTATCTGTACAATGCCAGCAGGACGGCGGACTACAATCCGGACCGTATCTGGGATTACCAGTATCCCAGCTTATGGATTACAGACGGCGGCGGAGGTATTTTCAAGGATATCTGGAGCGCCAGCCCCTATGCGGAAGCAGGAATCGCCATTACGGACACGGAAACGCCGGGAAGGATGTATGCCATCTCACTGGAGCATCATGTCAGAAGTGAAATAAGGCTGCATGACGTGAAAAACTGGAATTTTTATGCATTCCAGACGGAAGAGGAAAAAGGCGAAGGCTTGGAATGCCTGCCGATAGAGATGGTTCTATGCGAAAACATAGAGTTTGCCAACTTGTTCCTGTTCAGGGTGGTTGCAGTGGACAGACCCTATGAGGTGGGGATAAAGCTGTGGGACTGCAAGGATATCCGTCTGCTCAACGTACACAATAAGGCGCAGATGCAGTATGTGTTTACCCTTACTTTACAGGATGAAACAACAGGTTTCTATGGCAAATCACCGGAATATGCCAGACTTTGCGTCACCGGGGAAAGAACGGCAAAACCGGCAGGTACGGAAGGGAATTACCAGATAATAGCGGATGGCTGCGTCTTTGCCCAGGGAGCCGCTTTTGACGATGAGGGCAATCTGTACTGGTGTGACAAGACAAGAAAGAGAATTTACAAATATGACAAAAAGAAAGGGACAACCAGGCCCTTCTTTGACACCCATTTTATACCGTCCGCACTGGCAGTCGATACCACGGGGCATCTTTTGGTGGCAGTGGACTACTCCGAATTGAAAAAGACTGTACCCGGACAGCCGTATTCCAGCCATGATGCGAGCAATTTCCATCCGTTCTTTTCATGGTTTTACAAGAGAGGGGAAAGGGCATATGCAGTATCCCTTGTATACCCGTATGATTCCATGGTAGAACTGCAAAAGACGCCTGCGGACGCATGCAGACCGGAAAGGGTTTTCAGACCGGCGCATCTTGACTATTACGGAATGCTGCGGGAAATCGTGGAACAGCCCATTGAGGGTTACTATCTTGCGCCTGACGGCAAGACGGCGCTGGATGGCAGTATTGATATTGCAAGAAGCCTGCTTTTGCAGGAAGCAATCGTAAAACAACCGTTTGTGATGATGAATGACAGCGCGAGAAGGCCATTTTTATTTGATGTATCAGCCGGCGGCAACCTGTACAATGGCAGGGCGGCAGGCAGGAAAGGACAGTATGGCGGCTATCTTGACGAAAGCGGGATACTCTGGACAGTGGACGACAGGCTTTACGGATTCAAATGCGGGGAGATTATCAGAATGGAAGAGGTCCCGAAAGATGCCTATGTCATTGTGGAAAACGGCGGGGACAGGTATCTTCTGGGAAGAAACCGTGTTTACCGTTTCCTTACAATGTAAGGAAAAGTATCAATCTGTGTAAAGCCCATATCTTTTAATATTGTTACGGAGGAGGAGATATCCTCCTCCGTATTATGTCCGGGAATGGAGGGTACGCGGACGATAACGCGCTCCGGCGGAAAGCTTTCTGCCAGTAAACGCAGGTTTTCCACTACCGTGTCTACGGTTTTACCCGTATAGGCTTTGTAAATGGAAGGATTTAAGTCCTTGATATCGACGATAAAAGCGTCCAGAACATCCAGAACCTTTTGCAGGCTGCTTTGCGGGACATTGAGGGAAGTTTCTGCCGTCAACGTCCAGTCCGGTCCGCATACCTGCCTGAAAGCCCGGATGAAATCTGCATGTAAAAGAGACTCCCCGCCTCCGAAAGTAATGCCGCCTCTGGTGGCAAGAAAATAAAGCGCATCTATTTTCACCTGTTCATAGAGCATCTCTGGCGTCATAAAGGTACACTTTTTTAAAGTCTCCGGATTCCATGCATGAGGATTTAAACAGTAACGGCACTGAAGCGGGCAGCCATAGGCGCCCACCAAAGTCGTCACACCGGCTCCGTCCGTTGCCAGACGGTGCCTGTCTATTCCAAATACCGGCAAAGTGGGGGAACTGTTATCTAATGCGCACATAATACCTGCCTTTCAACGACTATCGGAAGACTACTCTGCGATATCAATATCGCCCATTATCATCCAATCCGGCTCCTCTTCCGATTCTGTTTCAGTAGGTTCCACCATAATACCTTCCACTTCATCTGGAATGACAATCGTGTCAGGGGTTTCAGTCTCCTCCGGCGCAGGCAAATCCCCGGCTAGCTCTACAGCCCCGGAGAGCTGACTTGTAGTCGTTTCAGGCACAAGAGGCTCGGACATATAACCGTCGGAGCCAGAGGGATAATCTGTGGGAGCGCATGCGCTAAGTCCCGTACAAACGCCGACGGAAATACCCGCAATGGCAACAGCCTTACCCAGTCCCTGTCTGATTTCAAGCTCTCTCTCCAGATACCTCAGTTCCGACTCGCATTTCGGGCATGTCCCCCTGCAATCCCCCTTATGGCGGCACTCAGAAACAATAAAAGGAATATCATTCTTCTCCGCAATCTGCCTCCGGATTTCCTTCAAAGCCTTACATTTCTCTTTTCCTCTCATACAATTACCTCCCTGCAATGACATTCGCATAGCAATCTTTATTATAGCTACGTTAGCACCCTTCAAACTTTATGGCAATTTTCAAAAATAATTAAGATTTCCGCAAGACTATCTTAACACGAAAGCTTTATAAATAGAATATGCCGGTTTCCGTATTTTGCATGGCGGAAGCCTTGGCGTGCATTTGATTCCATAAAGGACCGTGTAAAAACGCTGGCATTTGGATACCGTATTTTGGTATCCTATGTGCCACTGCGTTTTTACTCGAGCGAGAGCGCGTCCTGTTGGAACAAATGCACGACGGGGCTTCCGCCATGCAAAATACGGAAACTCTGGAATAGGTGCAGAAAAAGGAGGAAACAAAATGTTTAAGAAAGCGTTATGTCTTTTGCTGGCAGCGGGATTGCTGGCAGGCCTTGTGGGATGCGGAAAACCGGAAACCGCGCAGCAAAGCGGAGGGCAGGTGGATAAAGGAAGGTATGTGGAAAAGGAAATCAGCCTTCCGGAGGAGATTTCCGAAAATATTTATCATATGGGCAAAAAAGGAGAAAACCTGTGCCTGTATGTACGAGAGGAAAGAGAAGGGGGCGTGGGTGTTGCCTGTTATCTGTATAAAGACGGCAGCTTTGAAAAGGATACGCCAGCCTGGCTGGAAAGCCTTGTATTTTCCGAAGAGCAGACGGCGTTGTACGGCGGCACCAGAGTAATTGAAAATGCAGGCGGAAAATCTTACTTCTATATCAATCTGATTGAAGGGGAAAACATAATCGGTCATCTGTACTGCTCTACGGACGGGACAGGGGCGGAGGATGTGACGCCACAGGACTGGCTTGAGGAAGACCCGGTTTACCATTTTTATGACAGTCCGCAGGACATTGCGGTGATGGAGGACGGCAGCATTGTTGCCCATTTTTATTCCAGTGAAAAGATATATGACGGGGAAACCATGGCGCTTATCAAAGAATTCAGGTATCCTGGAGATTACAGCGGGGAGTATACGCAGAACATTTATGCGGCAAAGGATAAATTTTATTTGCTGAGCAGAAGTTACACCGGAGCCGGAACGGTGTTTGGCGGCATTGATGTGTACAAACAAGGAACGGATGTGCCGGAAGAAACCGTACAATGTGAGCAGGAAATCGGCAGCGATAATTTTCTGGATATTCTTTCGGACGGCTCCCTTGTCATCTGCGGTGAAAAAGGATTTTTTAAGAAAAGCGCCGGGGAAGATAAGTGGGAAAAGGTAATTGAAGGAATATATACTTCCCTGGCGTTAAAAGACATGTATTGTGCAGGAATCGCGGCAATGGAGGATGGCAGCTATTATGCCCTTTTTTCCAAAAACGGCGGAGGTATGGCGCTTATGGAGTATGTGTATGATGCGGAGGCGGTGCTTACGCCGCAGACTGTCCTTACAGTGTATTCCCTTTATGAAAACGCGGCAGTGAAGCAGGCGGCGGCCCTGTACACAAAGCAGCACCCGGATGTACTGGTGCAGGTTGAGACAGGCATTCCTTATCAGGATATGGAAACGGCTGATGTAGATTCCATTTTGCAGAGCCTGAATGCAAAACTGATTGCCAAAGAAGGGGCCGACGTTCTGGTCATGGATGGGCTGGATGCGGATTCCTTTGTGGAAAAAGGACTTTTGGTGGATGTGCAGGATGTTATAAAGCCCATGGCCGAGGACGGTACATTGCTGAAAAATGTAGTAGACGGCTATACCACGGAAAACGGGGAAATTTATATGATGCCCATGAAAATAAGCCTGAATGTTCTAATCGGCTCCAAGATAGATGCAAAGGAAGCAGACAGCATTGAAAGTCTGGCGCAGGTGCTGGCAGGAAAGCAGGAACCGATACTGGGCGTCCTTACGGTAAGTGATTTCATCGATATGTTTGTGCCGTATATGGTGTCCGATATCGTAAACGGAAAGGAAATGGACAAAGAAGCGCTGGCAGGCTATCTGGAAAGCCTGAAGATTATCGCTGATAACGGCGGTATCGTGGAACAATACACAGATAATACGTATTCATGGGGTGCATGGGACGTAGCTTCCGACGCCGGCGCCGCTTTCTGGGAAACGGAAGGTTTCTTACAAGCGATGTTCCCGATGGCAATTGTGGATTTGGTGAAAGGAAGCTGGTCGGCGTTTGAAAATGCCTACAGTCCGGTGGGGCAGCTTGGCGTCAACAGCGCTTCCCCCAATGTGGATGTGGCAAAAGACTTTTTAAAGTTTGCTTTTTCCTTTGAAGTGCAGGACGGTGATTTCTATGACGGCTTCCCTGTCAATGTGGAAGCGCTGGAAAACCAGATAAAAAAAGACAGGTCGGATTATACCGCGTATACTACCATCAGCATCGGCGGCGGGGCGGAAACCGGTTTTGAAATTGGAGCATTGAGCGAAGAGAACGGAAAAAGGATGCTTGAGGTGTGCAAGGAAGTCGACAAAATAATTATCAGGGACAAGGAGATTGAAAAGGTAATGGCCGAGGTTCTTCCTTCTTATCTGAACGGGCAGAGTTCTCTGGAGGAAACAGTTGACATGCTGGAAAGGAGCCTCAGTATGTATCTGGCGGAATAATTCCTGCCACTTACCCCGGATTTATTTACCACATGCGCAGAAGCTGTGTACAATGCTTTTTTTCCTGCTATAATAGGTTTGTAAGAAAAACTTATGTATGCGGGTAAAACGATGAAGATACGGATTGAGTTTACGGAAAATTCCATGGACGAAGAAGTGATTATCCGCTGCAGCAGTCTGAATGACGAGATACAGGCCATTCAGAAGGCCGTGGCGGATATTGCGTCCGGGCGGCAGCGCTTTGTTTTTTACAGGGGCGATACGGAGTATTATCTGTCCCTTCGGGATGTGCTGTTTTTTGAAACGGATGCAAGGGATGTCAGCGTGCATACCATTGACAATGTATACCAGACCAGATATAAGCTGTATGAACTGGAGGAGCTTCTGCCCGGACATTTCATGCGGGTTTCCAAATCTACGATTTTAAATGTGGAAGCTATTTATTCCATGACCCGTAACCTGTCTTCCTGCATCGTGCAGTTCCAGAATACGCACAAGCAGGTGTATGTTTCCCGCTACTATTACAAACCATTGAAGGCAAAAATGGAAGAAAAGAGAATAAAAGGAGAATTATGATGAAAAAAGAGAGAATTTTCTGGGGTATGTTTTTTATTCTGGGCGCAATATTTATTCTGGCGGCAAAGCTGGGGTTTATGCAGGGAGTAGGTATCTGGAGCCTGATTATGACGGTATTCTTGCTTGCCCTGCTCATCAAATGCGTTATGAAGGTAAACTTTTTCGGGATTTTTTTCGCACTGGCGTTTCTGGTGATTATCTATGCAGGGCCGCTTGATACGGTAATGCCTTGGAAAGAAACCTTTTCGCTTCAGTCCATTACCCCATGGCCCGTACTGGGTGCAGCGCTTCTTTTGAGCGTAGGCTGCTCGCTGATTTTTCCCCAAAAGCATAAATCCTCCACAAGTATACATTTTTCAGGTGACGAAACCATTATTGACGAGAAAGACGAAGGCAGATGCGAGTGTTCCGTAAGGTTCGGGGCGTCAACAAAATATATCAATTCGGATGCATTTGAAGCAGCTTTTTTTGAGGCAAGCTTCGGAGGGTTGAAGGTATTTTTTGATAACGCTGTCATGAAAGGCACGGAGGCGTATGTCACCGTGGACAATAACTTTGCCGGCATGGAGCTTTACATCCCGAAAACCTGGACGGTGGCAAACCGGATAAAAAACAGCTTTGCAGGCGTGGATGAAAAAGGGCATTGTATGCCGGACGGTGTGCACACGCTTTATCTGAAAGGGGATAATTGCTTTGGGGGCATTACCATTGTCTATGTGTAAAATGAAATGTTTGCAATTTTTATCACTATGTGGTAAACTTGCACGGTAACTTGAATCTGCCCGATAAAGGGCATACAGACATAAGTGAATAAAGACGTCTGGAGGTGTCGGGCGGCCGATAAGGCCGGGCCCGGTGAAAAGGGAAGCAGGTGAAAGTCCTGCACGAACTCGTCGCTGTAATAAGGGAGTTGCGTTTCTGTGTATGATGCAGCCACTGAACCGGAGAGGTTTGGGAAGGCGAAACGCGATGATGAGCTTAAAGTCAGAAGACCTGCCTTTGGATGGGTACAAAAAGACCACGAGGAATTGGCCTTGTACATATGTTATGGTATCGAAAGCCGGGCTTTTCGATGCCGTAATTGCGGTACGGTAAAATTCTCCAATCCCTCTTATATGGCATAAGAGGGATTTCCCTCTTGTATGGTGCAAGGGGGATTTTTCATTTGTGTTTGGGTTTGCGCGCTGTTTGACACAAACTTGTTGTATGCAGGAAGCAGCGCAGAGAGGAGAAAAAATGACAGAGAAACAAAAGGGAAAATTTGACAAAAAGGCGCTAATCGGCGTCCTTGCGCTTGCAGCGGCGGTTATTGTACTGGCGTCTGTGTACTTTGTATTCAGGGAAAAACCGGTGGCGGGCGCAAAGGCAATCACCATAGAGGTGGTGGACAATGCCGGCGGCAGTAAAGTGTATGAAACCGGCACGGATGCAGAGTACCTGCGTCAGGCGATGGAAGAAACAGAGGGCCTTACGTTTTCGGGTACGGAGAGTGAGTACGGCCTGATGGTGGAAACCGTAAACGGTATTACGGCGGATTATGCCGCAGACGGCGCTTACTGGAGTTTTTATGTGAATGGGGAATACTGCATGAACGGCGTGGATTCCCAGCCGGTCGAGGATGGCGACGCCTTCCGGATTGTATATGAAACAGGCGCCGCAGAGTAACAGGCATCTGGCATGGGACATTGCGCTGTTCGGCATGCTGGCCGCGGTAATCGAAGTCAGCAAGCTGGCATTGTCCTATCTGCCGAATGTGGAATTGGTAACGTTCTGGATAATCATGTTTACCTTATACTTTGGCCCGGGGACGGTGTATTCCGTCCTTGCCTTTGTATTGATTGAAATATGTATTTACGGTATCAATACCTGGGTCATTATGTATTTTTACATATGGCCGCTTCTGGTGCTGATTACATATCTGGCAAGAAAAGCGGATTCCATATGGTTTTACAGCATACTGTCAGGATTTTTCGGGCTGTTTTACGGAGCAGTCTGCGCCCTCCCGTATATTTTTATCGGTGCAGTGGACGGCGGTATCGGCAGCGGACTGCTTCTGGCATTTAACTGGTGGGTGGCAGGGCTTCGCTTTGACATCGTGCACGGCATTGCCAATTTTGCCCTGATGCTTGTCCTGTATACGCCTGTAAAAAAACTGTTTAGTCGTATTCCTCTTCCATTTTGGAGCAGGGAAGGGAAAAAATAAATTCTGTTCCGACGCCTTCCGTGCTGATGACGTTAATGTGCTCGCCGTGGGAGGCAATGATTTCTTTTACAATGGAAAGTCCCAGACCGGTTCCTTTTTTGTCCTTGCCGCGGGAGGCGTCGGATTTGTAAAACCGCTCCCAGATAAACTTCAAATCCTCTTTCGGAATGCCGATGCCGCTGTCCTTTACGGAGACGAAAAGCTTGTTTTTCTTTTCCGAAGTTTCAATGCGGATAACCGAATCATGGTGGCTGAACTTGATGGCATTGTCAAGGAGGTTGTACAGCACCTGCTGGATTTTGCCCATGTCGGCTGTCACAAACATGGTGTCGCCGGTCAGAAGCAGCTCGATGGCAATGGTTTTTTTGCGGCAGGTTCCCTCAAAGGATGCCGCCGTATTCCGTATAATCCGGTTGATGTCAAAGTCGGATTTATCCAAAAGCATCCCCCGTGTATTTAAGTTATTCAAGGTGAGAAGACTGTTGGTGAGTTTGGTCAGCCGTTCCGTTTCATTTAGCACAATCCGCAGATATTTTTCATGGAGTTCGGGCGGAATCGTGCCGTCCAGCATGGCGTCCAGATATCCCCTGATGGAAGTGAGGGGGGAGCGGAAGTCATGGGAAACGTTGGCGACGAACTTTTTCTGGTCGTCCTCCGAGCGTGCAATTTCGCTTGCCATGTAATTTAAGCAGGCAGCCAGATAGCCTATTTCATCGTCGCTTTCCACCTGAAATTCATAATGCATGTTGCCGGAGGCATACTGCTCCGTCGCGTAAGTGATTTTCTTTAGCGGTACGTACACAATCTCCGTAAAGAAAATCAAAATGATAAGCGACAGCAGAAACAGGATAACCAGGGTAATGTAGGAAATGTTTAACAGGCTGTTGCAGGATTTTTCAATATCCGTCATGGAAGTATGAATCACAAGATAGCCTTTTACTTTATATTCCGAAGTAATCGGCGCGATAATATTGAGCATGTCCTCTTCATAGCTGTCAAAGAAGTTTCCCACATTATAGTAGGAGCCTGCCGTTATGGTGGGGTCAAAGTCTTCAATGATAACCACATCCTCCACGTTTAAGGGGGAATCCGTACTTAAAACCATCCTTCCGGACGGATTGATTATCCCGATGGTGGAGTTCAGGTAAACGGAAAGGGTATCAAGCTGAGTTTTAACTGTTTCCAGGGAAATGTCGTTGGTATACAGGCCTGAAGCGTAAGTATCCGCAATCAGGGCGGCTTCTGAGTAAAGCGCGCTGGCCCGTTCCCTGATGAGGTGTTCCGATGTCATGCTGGGGACAAAGGTCGTTATGATGATAAAGCCAAAAATACCGAAAATGACATAAGCCAATATAAATTTCAAGTACAGGGTTTTGTTCATGACAGGTTTCCTTTGACTTCAAATTTGTATCCGATGCCCCAAATGGTGGAGAGCTTCCATGCATCGTGGTCTTTTATTTTCTCACGCAGACGTTTGATATGTACATCCACGGTACGGGTGTCTCCGATGTATTCATAACCCCAGATTTGGTCCAGAAGCTGCTCCCTTGTAAACACATGATTGGGCGAGGACGCCAGAAAGTAGAGAAGTTCCAGTTCCTTGGGCGGCATTTCCACGGTATTGCCCATGTAAATGACGGAATAGTTGGTCTGGTTAATAATCAAATCCGGGTATTGCACGCACTTTTCGGAAACAATCTCCGGCTGTGCCACGATGGGTTTGTAACGGCGAAGAACGGCTTTTACCCGTGCAACCAGTTCTTTGGAATCAAAGGGCTTTTCCATAAAGTCGTCGGCGCCCAGCTCCAGCCCCAGCACCTTGTCAAATACTTCCCCCTTGGCGGAGAGAATAATGATGGGCGTCTGCTGCTTTGCGCGGACTTCCCTGCAAACCTGATAACCGTCTATGCCGGGAAGCATCAAATCCAAAAGAATCAGGTTGGGGACAAAGGTATCCACGGCAGACAAAGCCGATTCTCCGTCTCCTACAATCATCGTTTCAAAGCATTCTTTTGTCAGATACAGGGAAATCAGTTCCGCTATATTTTCATCGTCATCCACAATAAGAATTTTCTGCTTATTTACCATGTATTGCCTCATTTCTGCGCCGTTATGCCGCACAATAAAGTATGTTTCCGTTACTTGAATGTTACAATGGTGACACCCGCGTCACCTTCCCCAAATTCCCCTAAACGATATTCTTTCACGTACTTCAGACGTTTTAAATGGGAGTGGACAGCGTTTCTTAAGGCGCCCGTTCCTTTGCCATGCACAACGCGGACATTTGGAAGATGCGCCAGATAGGCGTCGTCCAGATATTTATCCAGTGCGGACACCGCCTCGTCACAGGTCATTCCCAAAAGGTTGATTTCGTGGGATATCGTCAGTGATTTGGACATTTTCATTTTGCCGCCGGAAGAGCGTTGTAATCTGGTTGAAGCAGCAGCGGTATCCTCATCCTGCAGCAGAACAAGGTCTTTTACGTTTACCGAGGAACGGATAATGCCGCACTGTACAAACAGGTTTCCCTTGGCGTCGGGCAGGGTGCTTACCGTACCTTTTAGCCCCATGGAGAGGATTTTAACCGAATCCCCTTTTTTCAACTTGGAAGGCTCAACGGTTTTTTTAGCGGCCTGCGGCGGCGTCTTTAAAGAAAGCCGTTCATTTTTTTCATTAATCTGGTTCCGCAATTTGTCGCGCTTTTTTTCCAACTCCCTGATGTCCGTGCCGCTGTCAATTTTGTTAAAACTGCGAATCGCTTCGTCAGCCGTATCCTTTGCCTCCTGCAAAATAAGGCGCGCCTTTTCGTTGGCTTCTTTCAGAATCTTATCCTTTGCACTGTCCAGCTTTTCGTTTTTGGCTTTTAACTGGCCTTCAAGCGTTTTAATCCGCTCCTTATAAGCGGCAATCTCCCTGTGCTCTTTTTCTATGGTCAGGCGGCTTTTTTCCAAATCCGCAATCACATCCTCAAAACTTTCGTCCTCCTTGCTGATTTGCTCCCTTGCAGCCTTTATAATTTCATCGGGAAGTCCCAGTTTGGAGGAAATGGCAAAGGCATTGCTTTTGCCGGGAATGCCGATGAGCAGCCTGTAGGTAGGCTTTAAGGACTCAACGTCAAATTCGCAGCAGGCATTCTCCACAAAGGGGGTGGAGAGGGCGTACAGCTTTAATTCGCTGTAATGGGTGGTTGCCATGGTGCGGATGCCCCTGTCGTGCAGGTGGTTTAAAATGGCAATGGCAAGTGCGGCGCCTTCGGTGGGGTCCGTACCTGCTCCCAGCTCATCAAAAAGGCATAGCGCGTTTTCATCGGCTTGTGACAGTATTGTCACAATACTTGTCATATGGGAGGAAAAAGTGGAAAGGCTTTGCTCAATGCTCTGTTCATCCCCGATGTCGGCATACACTTCTTCAAATACGGAAAGCTCGGAACGGTCGAGCGCAGGAATATGCATACCCGACTGTCCCATCAGGGTAAATAAGCCCACGGTTTTTAAGGATACCGTTTTGCCGCCGGTGTTTGGACCCGTAATCACCAGAAGGTCAAAATCTTTTCCCAGATGAATGTCTATGGGCACTACTTTTTTCTTATCCAGTAAAGGATGGCGTCCTTTGCGGATGTTTACAAAATGTTCCTCATTGAAAACCGGTATGGTGGCATTCTGCTCCAGCGCCAGCTTTGCTTTGGCAAAGATAAAATCCAGCGTGGTCATAATACGCTGGTTGGCGGCGATTTCCGCGGTATGGCCGGAAACCTGCACGGACAGTTCAGCCAGAATACGCTCAATTTCTTTCTGCTCCTGAATGGAGAGTTCTTTTAGCTGATTGTTTAATTCCACAATGGCGGCAGGCTCGATAAAAAAGGTAGAACCGGTAGAAGACTGGTCATGCACCATACCGGGAACCTGTCCCTTGTACTCTGCCTTGACAGGAATGCAATAGCGGTTGTCGCGCATGGTAATCACCGCGTCCTGCAGATAGCTGCGGTAAGAACCGTTTACCATGGAATTTAACTGGTTATGGATTTTTTCCCCTGCCAGGGTTATGCCCCGGCGGATGCGTTTCAGTTCCGGGCTGGCGTCATCCGCGATTTCTTCTTCAGATAAAATACACCTGCGGATTTCGGATGCCAGAAAGGACAAGGGCGTCAAACCGTCAAAATATGCCGTCAGGGAATCAGTGGAAGGCTCCTTGCCGTCGCTTCGCCCATATTCTTTGATGCGGGCGGTATTTTCCAGAAATCCTGCTATTTTTAAAAGCTCAGGTGCGGAAAGTGCGCTGCCAAGCTCCAGGGACTTTATGGAAAAACCAAGGTCCTTATTGCTTCCGAAAGAGGCGCTGCCGTATTGGAACAGGCGGGACAGGGCGTCTGCGGTTTCCGTCTGCGCTTTACGGATTTCGGATATATCCGTAAAAGGAACCAGGCTGCCGCAAAGCAGCCTGCCCGGTTCGGAATCGGCTTTTTCAGCCAGTTTCCCGATTATTTTGTCGTATTCAAGTGTGTGTAATACTTTTTTATTCATCATTTCCTTTATCGTTTTCTTTTCTTGTTTCTTCAATCAGTTTCATAATGGTTTCAATGGATGCAAGCTGGCGGCTCTGCTTCATGGTGTCGATGTAGGCCTGTCTGGAACAGTAAAGCTCCTGTACCTTTTCCGCCAGAAGCGTGTCGGTCAGGTAGTCCTCGTCAATGACAATGGAAAAGCCCTGGGATTCAAAGGACCTGGCATTTAAGAGCTGGTCTCCCCTGCTCTTTGCGGAAGGAAGGGGAATCAGGATGTTGGGCTTGTTCAGGGCGAGCAGTTCGCAGATGGCGTTTGCCCCCGCTCTGGAAATCACCACATCGGCCATTGCAAAAATGTCTTTCAACTCTGATTTCAGGTATTCAAACTGTTTATATCCCTTTACATTCAGGAGAAGGTTGTCTGTTTTTTCTTTGCCGCACAGATGCACAACCTGAAAATCCTCTAAAAGCTTTGGAAGGGCTTCCCTGACTACCTTGTTGACGCTTGCAGCGCCCTGACTGCCGCCGATTACCATAATCACGGGTTTGTTGGCGGTAAAGCCGCACATGTCAAGTCCGGCAATCCGGCTGCCTGCCGAGAGCTCCTCCCGTATGGGAGAACCGGTCAGAACTGCCTTGTTTTCCGGAAGCAGCTTCATGGTTTCGGGAAAATTGCAGCAGATTTTTTCAGCCACCGGAATGCATAATTTGTTGGCAAGACCCGGCGTCATATCAGATTCGTGGATAATACAGGGAATGTTCAGGGAAGCAGCGGCGCGCACCACAGGAACGCTCACAAATCCGCCCTTGGAAAATACAATATCCGGCTGGAGCTGTTTTAAGTATTTTCTTGCCTGGGAATATCCTTTTATCACGCGGAAGGGGTCCGTAAAATTTTTCGGGTCCAGATACCGCCTGAATTTGCCGGTGGAAATACCGTAATAAGGAATTTCAAAGTCCCCAATCAGCCTTTTTTCTATGCCGTCGTAGGAACCGATATAAGTAATTTCATATCCGGCTTCTTTCAAATGAGGAAGAAGCGCAATATTAGGTGTTACGTGGCCGGCAGTGCCGCCGCCTGTCAATACTATTTTTTTCATGCATAATGCCTCCGCTCCGATATTACTGCATGGACTCTAACGCCCTGGCAAGCTGGTCGGGGCAGGAAGTAGGCTTAAAACCACATTTGATGCCCTTGAGCTTTGCGATGGCTTCCTCCACGCGCATGCCCTTCACTAAGCTGCTGATGCCCTGCAGGTTGCCGTTGCATCCGCCGGTAAACTGCACGGACTCTATAACGCCGTCTTTTACCTCTATGTCTATGGATGTGGAACAGGTTCCTCTGGTCTGATATTTCATAAACAGCCTCCCTTAAATACAATTTCTAAAATAGAATTATAGCAGAAATACCAAGGATATACCAGTGGTTACCTGACTTTTCCCGATTTTTTGAAGAAAAAGAGGGATATTTGGCGGTTCTGTAGGATAAACATGGAATATGTCGATGAAATCCGCCTCTCCCTATATTGTTCCATCCTTTCATGTTTACTATAATAAAATGTGACAAAAGAGTTGGACAACATGGAAGGAGGAAGATATGTTTGCTGTATTTTATGAAGAAAAGCTGATAACCGGTTTGATGTTTCTATCCTTATTATTGAGCATGATTACGAGAATTATGATAGGGGTACTATACCAGAATATGATAAGAGAGACCGAAAATATGTCAACAACCAATAACAAGGCGTTAAAGCAATGTAAATTGAAATTTGCAAACTGTTACCAGTTAAACAACGGAGTTGCCAATATTCCCATTTTTGCGGACAAGTTCTTAAACAAGCTGAAGGTGGGACCCTTTACATATCAGACAATTTACCACATTTCCGGGCAGATGATGCTTTTGTCAGTGTTTTTCGCAGGTTTCGGAATTTGCAAGTGCATCATTGCCGGGTACAGCGTCGGGGCAATCCTGCCTTTTTACATTGTCAGCTTTTTAGGGCTGTACGTATATTTTGCCGTATCCTCCATTGCCGATATCAAAGGCAGGAGACGAATTTTAAAAACAAACCTTGTGGATTATCTGGAAAACCATATGGTAAACCGTCTGGCACAAAAAGACCCCTTTGTGGAGGAAGACGCCACGGGTAAAAAACCTGCCGCCAGGGAAGGCAGACAGAGAAACGGCATCGAACTGATGCCGGTACACGGTGGCGCAAGGGAAAGAATAAAGGCAGTTCCTTCGGAGGAAAAAGAAGAAGACGAAGACGGCATATTTACGCAGGCCGAAGAAAGGGAACTGGAAGAATTGCTGAAAGAGTTTCTGACATCATAACGTACCTGGGGGGGGGTTCGCGGCCGGCGGTGCGTGTACGCATTTGTTCCAACAGGACACGTTCTCACTCGTGTAAAAACACAGCGGTACGTAAGAGGTTAAAATACAACCTCTAAGTACCGGTGTTTTTACACGGTCCTTTATGGAATCAAATGCGTACACACACCGCCGGCCGCGGAATCTTAACATCTTTACACTGACGGTAAGTTTTTCCTTGAATTTGCAAAATAACTCTGTTACACTGTAGATGGTTGAAATGGAAGATATTGTATATATTATATACAGATATGAATATTTCAGAAAAGAGGAGTGTAAAAATGAGCGCAAAAGTTACATTGGATTATTCCAAAACAAGTCCTTTTATTTCCGCAGAAGAAATAGAGATGATGAAGAAGCAGACGCTGGACGCTAAGGAAGTGCTGGTGGGTAAGTCCGGCGCAGGCAATGATTTCTTGGGCTGGATTGATTTGCCGGTAAACTATGACAGGGAAGAGTTTGCACGTATCAAGGAAGCGGCTAAGAAGATTCAGGAAGATTCAGAAGTTTTGCTGGTTATCGGTATCGGCGGCTCTTATCTGGGAGCGCGTGCCGCCATTGAATTTTTGGGACACAGTTTTTACAATGTGGTGGACAAGAGTATCCGCAAGGCGCCTGAAATTTATTATGTGGGCAATTCCATCAGTTCCACCTATATCAGACATCTGATGGATGTGGTGGGCGACAGGGATTTTTCCGTTAACATGATTTCCAAGTCCGGCACGACCACGGAGCCTGCCATTGCTTTCCGTGTTTTTAAGGAGATGCTTGAAAAGAAATACGGCAAAGAAGGCGCGGCAAAGAGAATTTATGCCACCACCGACAAGGCAAAGGGCGCGTTAAAGCATGTTGCCGACGAGGAAGGATACGAGACATTTGTGGTGCCCGATGACGTGGGCGGCCGTTTTTCCGTTCTGACGGCAGTCGGCCTGCTTCCCATTGCAGTCAGCGGCGCGGACATTGACAAGTTGATGGAGGGCGCTGCAAGCGGAAGGAAGTACGCGCTTGAAAATGCTTTTGAAGAAAACGACGCCCTGCAGTATGCGGCGCTTCGCAATATTTTGTTAAGAAAGGGCAAGGCAGTGGAAATTCTGGCAAACTACGAGCCCAGCCTGCATTATGTTTCCGAATGGTGGAAACAGCTTTACGGCGAGAGCGAGGGCAAGGACCAGAAGGGTATTTTCCCCGCAAGCGTGGATTTGACAACGGATTTGCATTCCATGGGACAGTTTATCCAGGACGGTTCCCGCATTATGTTTGAAACAGTCCTTGATGTGGAGAAATCCCGTGAAGAACTTATTATCGGAGAAGAACCCGTTGATTTGGACGGTTTAAACTATCTGGCAGGCAAGACGGTTGATTTTGTCAACAAGAGCGCCATGAACGGCACCATTCTTGCCCACACCGACGGACAGGTGCCGAACTTCCTTGTAAGGATTCCGGAAGTAAACGAGTTTTATCTGGGCGAGCTTTTCTACTTCTTTGAATTTGCCTGCGGCGTAAGCGGCTACTTAAACGGGGTAAATCCCTTCAACCAGCCCGGCGTGGAAAGCTACAAGAAGAATATGTTTGCTCTTCTCGGAAAGCCCGGATACGAGGCCCAGAGGGAAGAACTGTTAAAGAGATTATAACAAGGATGCCCATAAACGGAACTTTTGGCTATATGAGGAAGGATAAATACGCAGACGTAGAACGCGCCTGCGTATTTTCAATGGATAAGGAGGCTGCGCTCCCGGATTTTGTGTGTGCGTGGGGGGAGGGCGTGCGGCAGCATATTTGTTCCAACAGGACACGGTCCTTTATGGAATCAAATATGCTGCCGCACGCCCTCCCCCCACGCACACGCAAAATCCGCCCCCAGTCCCCTAAAGAAAGGAAAAAACGCATGGAAAAACATCTGCAAATTGTAATACTGGAACGAAATAGTGTCGGAACGGATATAGACGTATCCTGCTTTGAGGAGCTGGGAGAGGTCGTCTGCTATGCGAACACGGTTACGGAAATGGAAGTGCGGGAACGTATCAAAGAGGCGGATATCGTCATTGCCAATAAAGCGCCCCTAAGGGAAGAAACCCTGAAGGACGCCCCGCACGTAAAAATGATTTGCGAGTTTGCCACGGGATATGATAACTGCGATATTGCCTATTGTAAAAGCAGGGGCATTAGGGTGGCCAATGTGGTGGATTATTCCACCGCCATGGTGGCGCAGCACACTTTTACGCTGGCGCTTGCACTGAGCCAGAAGCTGGCATATTATGACGACTATGTCAAGTCCGGCAGGTACGGCGCGCAGGACAGGTTTTCCCATTTTGATGTGCCTTTTACGGAACTGGATGGCAAGACGTGGGGGATTATTGGCATGGGGCATATTGGAAGGAAGGTGGCGCAGATTGCAACGGCCTTCGGATGTAACGTCATTTTTCATTCCATTACCGGAAACAGCACGGTGGATGCATACAGGCAGGTGGATAAGGATACATTATTTGCTGAGAGCGATTTTCTATCACTGCATTGTCCGTTGAGCGAGCTTTCCAGAAACCTGATAGACAAAAAAGCTCTCCAGAAAATGAAGAAAACAGCCGTTTTAATTAATGTGGCAAGGGGAGGCGTGGTAAATAACCGGGATTTGTATGAGGCATTAATGAATGGGGAAATCATGGCGGCAGGTCTGGATGTGTTGGAAAAAGAACCTTTGGAAAGCGCCAATCCTTTAAGCCTGATTGATGACAGCAACCGGCTTATTATTACACCTCATCTGGCGTGGGGAAGCGTGGAGGCAAGAAGCCGCTGTGTAAAAGAAACTTTTTTGAATATACAGGCGTTTTTAAGGAACGAGGAGAGAAATCTGGTGTAAAACGGTTATATTGGGGAGAATAAAATAAAAATTTTTGTTGCCGTCCCATTACAAATGCGGTATCCTAAAAGAAGAAGCTTGTTTTGATTACACAATTTTATATTTCAGGGGGTACGTGGATGAATTTATTGGATTTTGTAAAGGTGGATGAGTTACAGAACATGCAGAATATGTTTGCAAGCGCAACGGGACTGGCAGCAGTTATTGTTGACAGGGAAGGTAATTTTGTCACTGAGCCGAGCAACCATACTGATTTTTGCATGAATTATACCAGACAGTCCTCTCTCGGGGCAAGAAGGTGCGCAAGATGCGATGCGGAAGGCAAAGGCGCATATTTCTGCCACGCCGGTCTGATGGAGTTTTCTGAGCCGATTATGGTGGAAGACAACCATCTGGGCAATATCATTGGCGGGCAGGCGCTTACGGAAGAGCCGGATATTGCAAAGTTTGAGCAGATGGCAGAGGAGTTTGATATTCCTAAGGAGGAATATATCGAAGCGCTCGGAAAGGTCGTTGTACGCTCTGAGGAGTCTGTGCGCGCGGCAGCCGATTTGCTTAGGGAAATGGTAAATATGCTTGTAAACTCACATTATGCTTTGGAAAAAGAGAAGGAGAAGCTTTCCGTTCTCTCGGAAAAAGTGGCGGATGTCATCGATGATTCCCAGCAGATTGTGACAAAGGCGGCGAGCCTTGAAAAGATTTCATACAAGCAAAATATTCTTTCCTTAAATGCTTCCATAGAGTCTGCCCGTGCCGGCGACGCAGGACGGGGCTTTGCGATTGTGGCTAAACAGATTGGGGAACTGACAAGGGATTCTTCCGAAATATACAGTTCCATTATGAAGGACGCGGATGCCATCCGTGTATCTGCGACCAAGCTGGATGAGATTTTTAAGAGCTGATTGGAAGGAAGCGTAACAGCGTTAAGTGAAATACATGATTGCAAAATGTAAAGAATTATTAATGAAATACAGGGAGATTGTTGTTTATCTGATTGTCGGTGTGCTCACAACCATCGTATCGTGGGGAGCCTGCTTTATCTGTGAATGGCTGTTTTTAAATCCGGATATATCCTGGCAGAATGATATTATCAATACCGTCGGATGGGTGGCAGGCGTCAGTTTCAGTTATCCGCTGAACAGAAAGTGGGTATTCAAAAGCACAAACCCGCATATATTGGGAGAATTTTGCGGATTCGCCGTATCCCGTCTTTCTACATGGATACTGGATATTGTAATTATGAGGGTAACGGTAAACATATTCCAAATGCATTACTGGGTGGCAAAGGTATTTATCTCTTCTGTATTGGTTATGATTTTGAATTATGTATTCAGTAAAGTTCTTATCTTTAAAAAGAAAAGTTCCAAAGAGGTTTCTTCAGATAAGGAAGAATAGAAATAAAAGTAAAGGGTATCGGCATGAAAACCGATACCCTTTTATTTTGCTTTGCCGTGTGGGAATTAGAAAAGTCTGTCAAACCGTTCCATGGCTTCCTTTGTGTTTTCCCTGCTTCCGAAGGCTGTCAGGCGGAAGTAATGTTTGCCGTTATTGCCGAATCCGGCGCCGGGTGTTCCCACAACCTGAATGTTATCCAGCAGATAATCGAAAAACTCCCAGGACTCCATTCCCTTCGGGCATTCAAACCAGATGTAGGGTGAGTTTACGCCTCCGAAATAACGGATTCCCTTTTTGTCAAGACATGCTGCGATAATGCGGGCATTTTCCTGATAGTAGGCAATGTTTTCACGGCACTGGCGCATTCCCTCTTTGGAAAATACGGCGGCGGCGCCTTTCTGGACGATATAGGAAACGCCGTTGAATTTCGTGGTCTGTCTGCGGTTCCACATGGCGTTTAAGGACATTTCCGAACCGTCTGCTGCGGCAAATTTCAATTCATTTGGCACAATGGTATATCCGCAGCGGGTTCCGGTAAACCCGGCGGTTTTGCTTAAAGAGCAGAACTCGATAGCACATTTTTTGGCGCCTTCTATGGCAAATATGCTGCGGGGCAGTGATTTGTCCGTGATAAAGCACTCATAGGCGGAATCATACAGGATAATGGCGTCGTTGGCCAAAGCATAATCCACCCATTCCTGCAGCTGGGCATGATTGTATGCCGCGCCGGTAGGGTTGTTGGGGGAACAGATGTAGATGATGTCGGCATGGACGTTTTTGTCCGGCATCGGCAAAAAGTTGTTTTCCGCGTTGGCATTCATATACGTGATATTTCTGCCGTTCATGACGTTGGTATCCACATAAACAGGATATACGGGGTCCGGAATCAGGATGACATTGTCCTGTGCGAAGAGGTCCGTAATGTTGCCGGTATCGCTCTTTGCCCCATCGGACACGAACACTTCGCCTGCTTCTATGCTCACGCCGTTTTCGGCATAATAGTCTACTATGGCATTTCTCAAAAAATCGTATCCCTGTTCAGGGCCATAGCCTTTAAAAGTCTCAGAAGAGGCCTGTGCGTCCACGCCTTCATGCAGGGCGCGGATAACATTGTCCCCGATGGGAAGCGTGACGTCGCCGATTCCCAGACGGATAATTTTTTTGTCCGGGTTTGCCTGTGTGTAAGCCGTTACACGGTGGGCAACCTCGGAAAACAGGTAATTTTGTTTTAAGTTCAGATAGTTTTCATTTAATTTAGGCATATATCCTCCATTTCTAAAGCCGCTTCGGCCTTATGCAAGCTGCGTTATCATGTGCGCTACCAGATTTGCGGAATGCTTTGCAGCAGCCCGCTCAAAGGTGGGGTAATCCATCTCGGCGCTGTCGTCCGCCTTATCGGAAATGGCGCGGATAACCACAAAGGGAATGCTGTTCAGATAAGCGCCGTGTGCAATGGAAGCGCCCTCCATTTCCACACAGTCGCCTTGAAATTCTTTTATTAACCGTTCTTTTACCTCTTTATTGGAAACAAACTGGTCGCCGCTTACCACCCTGCCTGTTCTGACATGAATGTCAGGGTTTACTTCCCGGCAGGAACGAACTGCTATGGCAGCCATGTCAGGGTCGGCCTGAAACTCCCGGCAGCCCATTTGCGGGACTTCGCCGGGCTTGTATCCGAATATTGTGGCGTCCATGTCATGATGCAGGGTGTCTGTTGAGACAAGGATATCCCCAATGTCAAGCGCCGGGTTTAACGAGCCTGCAACGCCGGTATTGATAATATGCGTCACGTGGAAAACATCCGCCAGAATCTGCACGCACAGTGCAGCATTTACCTTTCCGATACCGGAACGTACAACGACTACCTCCACATCATGTAAGGTACCCGTATAAAAATCCATGGAAGCTTTTTTCACAATCTCTGTGACAGACATCTGATTTTTTAACTGCTCCACTTCCAATTCCATGGCGCCGATAATTCCGATTTTATTCATCTGAAAACTCCTTTCTCAGTCCGGATAGATAAGGCGGCTGTCGTCCGCTTTATAGAGGACATTGTCCAGATACCTTGCCGCAAGGTAGTTTGCCATGGGCAGGTTCATGTCCAGGTAGTTGCCGCAGTCTTTAGGGGAAGCTCCCGGCACTTCATCCTTGTACCCACGGATAAACTCGTATAATTCCACCATCAGGGGAAGAATATCCCTCGAGGAATAATCGCCTGCCAGTAAAAGGTAAAATCCGGTGCGGCAGCCCATGGGACCGAAATATATGGTTTTTTCCTTGTATGTAGGATGATTCCGCAAAAAAGTAGCTCCAAGGTGCTCTATGGTATGTACTTCCGCCGTGTTCATGACAGGTTCTTCATTGGGACTCGTCATGCGCAAATCAAAGGTAGTGATGGTTTCCGCGCCCACCTTGTCTTTACGGGAAACATAAACGCCGGGCTGGAGTTTAATATGGTCTATGGTAAAACTCGTGATTTTTTCCATGTCTGTCATTCCTTTCTTCCTTTCTTCCTACAAAATAGAGTAGCGGATTCAGTCATAAAAGTCAAGGGGTGTATTAGGGGAGGGGCGTATATTGCATGGCGGCAGCCCCGGCGTGTTTTTACCCGAGCGAGAGCGTGTCCTGTTGGAACAAATACACGCCGGGGCTGCCGCCATGCAATATACTATTATAATATTATACTTAAATGAGAGAATATACCTTGACAGGTGAGGTATATTGGTTTATAGTATATGTCAGAAAGAGAGGGATGCTTATGTCTATTACATCCGACATTTTAAGGGGGCATACGGACGCCATTATTCTGGCACATCTTTTGGAACAGGACAGTTACGGATATCAGATTAATAAGGATATCATGAAAAAAACGGAGAATAAGTATGAGCTGAAGGAAGCTACTTTGTATTCGGCGTTTAAGAGGCTGGAACAGGCGGGATACATCAGGACTTATTGGGGTGATGAAACCGTAGGGGCCAGACGACGTTACTATGCTGTGACGGAAGCGGGCAGAAAGGCTTACCAAAGCTACAAGAGGGAGTGGGAAGAAGCCAAGGCAATGATTGACCAGTTGATAAAATAACGGACGGAAACTTGGAAAACAAAAATGATTGTGCCACGGATGCGGCAGGATGGAGGAAAATATGAACGAGAAAATCAGGAAACATTTTAATGAGCTTTTTGCAGATGCGCCTAAGACAAGAAAGGCAATGGAAATGAAGGAAGAGATGATACAAAACAGTATTGACAGGTATCAGGATTTGCTTGGAGAAGGATATTCGGAAACGGACGCCTATGAAAATGTCATCGGCTCAATCGGGGATGTCACGGAACTGTTTGAGGATTTGGAAGAAAAGAACCTGCTGAATCTGTCAGAGAGGGACAGGCGGAAAAAGGCAATATTGACTTCAGCCGCCGTCGGTATGTATATTTTTGCGGGCTGCGTCTTTTTCGGCTGTCAGATGCTTGACGGAATGTGGCGCACAGGCTGGGATTTTTCCATGCTGGCGCTGGTTCTGGCGGCAGTCTGCTGCATACCGCCGACCTGTATGCTGGTTTATGCGTCCAACATGTATCCGGATTATAAGAAAAAGGAAGAAGAAAACATGGTGGAGCACTATAAGGAATCAAAGCATTTGAGTAACAGGGAAAAGGCAATTAAGGGTTCTGTAAGCACCATTATCTGGACATTGGTAATTGTGTTGTATTTCCTTATCAGCTTTACTTCAAGCGCATGGTATGTTACCTGGGTCATCTTTTTGATTGGCGCGTGTGTACAGGCGGTTTTTGAACTTTTGTACAGCCTGAAGCGTGGGGAATGAAAAATATTAAGAAAGCAGCGCAGAAATGAGGGAAAATATGAAAGCGGCAAAAATTGTACTGATAACGGTTTTATGTGGGTTAATCCTGTTTTTATGCAGTATCCTGGGAATGGGAATGCGGGAGGGCAGTTCATTTTTCTCCCGCAACGGCATTAGCATATATCCAAATTATGAATTGGTGCAGGAGTGGGAGATGTCCCCTGACGCAGTTACACAATTGAGCGTGCATTACGGCATGAATAATAATGATGTTCTGATATATGAAGGAACAGGGGATAAGATTGTCATACGGGAGTATGCAAATTTTGAAATGGAAGACAGGCAGCGCACCACCGTTTCACAGGAAAAAAACGAATTGACGGTGCAGGGCAGGAACCGCAGCGTTATGTTTTTTTATATTGGCGGAGGCCGTCATGCTTATACGGAAATTTACCTTCCCGTGGGATTTACTCCCGATATGTATATCAAGACCCTGAGCGGTGATATTGTGGCGGACATTGACATTTCAGCAAGTAATAATATTGAAGTTTCCAGCACCAGCGGCGATATCCATTTTCTGCATGTAGACGCGAAAAACATAATGGCAGCTTCCACCAGTGGCGAAATATATTTTGAAGAAGCAGCGGGCGCAATTTCCATGTCCACGACCAGTGGGGATATTACAGTGCAAAAGGCATCGGGAAATGCATCCGTATCCTCAACCAGCGGTTGCATTATTCTGCGGGAAGCAGAAGGCGATGTATCGGCGTCCACGACCAGCGGTGATATTGCAGTACAGGGAAGCAGCGGAGAAAGGCATGTCAGTTCCACTTCCGGTGAAATCAGGCTGGACGGGGTAAATGGAAGGTTTGACTTAAACACAACGAGCGGCGATATCATTCTCGGAAATGGAACAGGGTATGGGAAGGTGCATACCATCAGCGGTGAGGTCAGGGTTGGACTGATTGACATGCAGGGAAACCTTTCTGTCGGAACAACCAGCAGCGATGTCTTTTTGCAGCTTCCGGCCGAAGCGGAATTTGCATTTGATTTTGATTCTGTAAGCGGGGAGTGTGAAACGTTCTTTGACGATGTGCTTTCTTATAACAAAAAAGGCACGTCTGCATCAGGCGTTTATGGGAGCAATACAGGTACAGAAGTGAAAATTTCCACCACGAGCGGTGATGTGTGGGTTTCGGAAAATTAAAAATGAATAAATAAGGCAGAACCTACGGTATCCCAATGGTTCTGCCTTTTTCTTTACGATTTATTTTACTTTCTCAAAGGTAAGCCTGTCAAATGCAGCTTCTGCTTCTTCCTTAGATGCAAGGCTGGCTATGATAACTGCGGTATCACTTCCCTTTATTTTAAACAGGAAAGTTGTTTCCGTTCCTGCGGCCCCGTCAAATTGATAGAAATAAAAGGTCGGTGAATCACTTGGCGTTGCTTTCAGGATAACGGCGTCTGATGCAGTGATTGCAGCAGCATAGGTATCGAATCCCGAAGAGGTTAAAAACATGCCGTTCAAGACGTCTTCATTATCTTTTTGGACGGTAATCATGCCATCTTCCTCCAACAGGTTGTAGCCGCCGGTTGTATCCAGGGTTACTTTGACCGACTCGCCGTTTTCAATCTGGAATGTAAGGGACTTGCCGGTGCTGCAGGCAGCAAATGTGAAAGCCATAAGCAGACATAAAAGGGTTGCGATAGTAAGTTTTTTCAGTTTCATAATGTATTCTCCTTGTTTGTTTTTCTATCCTGACACAGACGGATAAACTCAGGATAATTTTTTTGATATAAATTCATTAATTGGTCTGTGTAGCCAATTATGATAGCGGAATTGGAATCTGACAGTTGCTGTAAAATGGCCTGACAGTCTTCTTTCGAAGAAATGGAGACGGATTCTTTTTTCTTATCATCCGTGTAAAGCATAATCATATATGTAGTATTGACGGTTCTGCCATACTTTTTGTGCTGGGTTTCATGGGTATATGCCCAAATTAATTTGTCAAGCTCAACAACAAAGGTTTTGGCGTTTACCGTAGAAAACAGATACCGGTTTCCTATCTTGATATCACGGCAAATGCCTTTGGAGGTCTGATAATCACTGTCAGCCATCTGAAGATTCATGTCGCCTCCGGCGCCAAGGGCTTTTACCATAGCTTTCTGGTAACCGCCGGTCAGGGCCTTTATCAGCATATAAAGGGAAATGATTAACAGTAATACGCCGATGCCGGTAAAGATACAGGAATTAAAGATAGGGCCTGTGGATAATTCATTTACCGCAATGTAGTAGGGAGCGCAGTAGGTTTCAAATTCTTCATTGGTATAGTCGGCGGATGTAAAGAAATCCTTGTAATAACGCAGCATTTTATCTTCCATGGGACGAATCTCACCGCGCAGGGTAATGGAAGTGCGTAAATCCAGTTTGTCATAGCTGTCAAGAAATTTATAACTGTTACGAACCACGGATTCCATTTCGTCATAATATTTGGATGGAATCTCAATCCCCATATATTGAAACCAAAGGCTGCTGTCCGCCATATAAGGCTCCAGACCGCCAACCAAAATGACATAATACTTATGGGAACTTCTGCGGGAAACCGTAGAGCCGTATTTGTTTTTGGTGGTGGTGATTTCTTCCATGTAATCGCCAAATGTCAGATTCAAATCAAGGGTAACATACTGACCGTCCAGTTCTTCCATGGAAAGGCTTTCAAAAGGAACCGGACCCTTCAAAACAGTTATGACGTCGCGCCCCCAAATACCGAGTAAAATACAGGCGATTACCATCATAATGATAATTCCGGGCATCACTTTTTTAAGCGATAGCTTTTTAAACTCTTTTAACATCTTCCTCCCTCTTTCTCTTTCGATGATTCCTTTTTGATAATAACATCTTTCGGTTGATTCATCAATATAAAGAATTAAAGTTTCCGTATTTTGCATGGCGGCAGCAGGGGCGTGCATTTGTTCCAACAGGACACGCTTCCGCTCGGGTAAAAACGCAATGGTACGTAGGATGCTATAAGACAGCATCCAAGTACCAGCGTTTTTACACGGTCCCTTATGGAATCAAATGCACACCCCTGCTGCCGCCATGCAAAATACGGAAACCCGGGGAAAACCCTACAATGAGAAGGGGTATGTCAGATTCCCTGACATACCCCTAAATCTTCAATCATTTTGATGTTACACCATTTATTAGCCAAAGTATCTCTTTAAAAGTCCTTCAAATGCTTTGCCGTGACGGGCTTCATCCCTTGCCATCTCGTGAACGGTGTCATGGATTGCATCCAGGTTCAGCGCTTTTGCACGTTTTGCCAAATCGAACTTGCCTGCGGTAGCGCCGTTTTCAGCGTCAACCCTCATTTCCAGATTCTTTTTGGTGGAATCGGTTACAACTTCGCCTAACAGTTCTGCAAACTTGGCAGCGTGCTCTGCCTCTTCATAAGCAGCTTTCTCCCAGTACATGCCGATTTCGGGATAACCTTCCCTGTGGGCAACCCTTGCCATTGCAAGATACATGCCGACTTCCGTACATTCTCCTTCAAAGTTAGCGCGAAGGTCTTTGATGATATCTTCGGGAACACCCTGTGCAACGCCTACAACGTGCTCGGCAGCCCAGGTTTTTTCAGCGGACTGTGCAGTAAACTTCTCAGCGGGAGCATGGCAGATGGGGCACTCGGCGGGTGCGCTGTCTCCTTCGTGAACATAACCACATACCTGACATACAAATTTCATACTTTTCTCTCCTTTTCATAAAATGTTATTTTCTATATAAATTTTCCTTCATCCGAAATAGGATGGAGTTAAGAAAATTTATGGTTTCCAATTAGGAAATTTATAATCATATAAACAACCGTTAGATTCCATATAACTGCGGCAGCTTTCTCCGTCCGAAATGTCTCCCGGAATATCGGGAAGATAGTATATCGAGTAATAGCCGTATATTTTCCGGTCTATTATTATTTTTTCCACCTGTGAAGCCATTTCCTCCCATTCTGTTTCTGAAACAACGGGACCGGTCAGATAGACAGCAGTCTGGGGAGAGAGGTATATGCTTCCGTCGGTTATCTCCGTCATTGTAAATGAATCCAATTCCTTGGGAGACGGAAATACAGAATAGATTCCAACCAGAGAGTCTATTTCACCGGAAAATTCATGATACACATAACTATCGTATGATTCCCTGATTACCACTCCATAAAAATTATCCGTTATGGTTACAGCGCCTTCTTCCAATCTTATATATATGCCATAAATGTCTTCACTGCCGGTCTCACATATCTGAAATTTGTAATAAGGACTCCCCCAAGTGTTTTTGGGTGTCCCGCCGACAAAATCAAAATGGTAATCAGGATACTTTTCACTTAAGTAGTCCAGAGAGGCGCGGTAAAGCAGCAGCATTCTTTCCTGATAGGAGAATAACTCCCCGCTTTCTATTTTTTCGACATCATAATCCGCAGGAAAAATCTTTAACAGCAGTTCGGCTTCTTCTTCGGTCATTGTCAGTTCTTTTTTTGCAATATCCGTATTACCTCTATTGCGGAAAGCGCATCCGCCCAGACAGAATATCAGCATTACAAAGGAAAATAAAACTATTTTTTTCTTCAAGGTTAATTTCCTTTCTTATGGCAGCAGCATCCGCATTTGCCGTAAAAGTAGGTGACATGTCCCGCTATTTTTCCGTCAAAATTGGCGTCTGCAATATCCACAATGGATTCAAAGCTTTTCATGTCAAGGTCAATTACCCTGCCGCATTCGCTGCACACAAAATGGTAATGGGGAGAGGTATCGTAATCAAAATGGTCCACGCCGTCCCCGACGCGCAGCCTGGTGATTTCTCCCGATTCAGCCAGCATGGTCAGATTGCGGTAGACTGTGCCGAGACTGATATTGGGTATCTGCTGCCGAATCGCCATATATACATTGTCCGCTGTGGGATGGTCCTTGCGGGAGGCAAGATAATGCTTGATTTCTTCCCGCTGCCTGCTGTACTTGGTAGCCATTTCTCCTCCTATAAAATGAGAATCATTACTATTTTTATTATATATTTTTTTTGTGGTTTGTCAATAAGTGTTTATACTTTTTTTAGGATAATCTTCTTTTCAGTTAATTCCATTTTGGACTGGAAGATGCTATAATGTCTTTATTCGAGAAAGGAAGAACACCAGTATGAAGTTTAAAACAAGACTGAAGGTGACTTTTGCAGTGATTGTACTGGTGCCTATCATATTGATGACGTTTGCATTCATGCTGATAGGCGCTACGCTGCTGCGGAGCCAGCGGATATCAGGCTTTGGGGATGTGGATTATGCGACCATGTCCGATGGGGGACAGGCCGTAGGCCTGCAGACGCAGCTTTTATATGAGGAGCTGTCGGAAAAGCTGGAGGAAAGTCCTTTTATTTTTGAGGACGAGGCGTTTCTGGATTCTGTCAGCGCCGATATGGGCAGGAAAAATTCGTATATTCTTGTCAGAAAAGATGGCGAAATTTTTTACACGGGAAATAAAATAGCTGCAGAGCAGATTATTGATAAACTGCCGGAATATGGGCAGGACAATCCGGAAAGTTCATCCGGATATTATTTTTATGATTCACAAAAGTATGTAAAACAGTTGGATTTCGTGTTTTCAGACGGCACGCCGGGCAGCCTGTTTATTATATCGAGGGTGGTCAGCCTGATATACAAGCCGATGCTGGTTGACATGTTCATTGCCATTTGCGTAATTTTAGTTTTTACCAGCATCATGCTTACCCGATGGATACACAAAGGTGTGTTCAGGCCGATAAACCAGCTTAATGTGGCGATGAAAAAAATCAAGGACGGCAATTTTGATTATATGCTCTCCACGGAATCCAGAGGAGAAATCGGGGACTTGTACCGCAATTATGAGGACATGAGGCTGAGGCTTAAGGAATCCACCGAAGAAAAGATGGTACAGGAGAAGCAGAACCGGGAACTGATTAGCAATATCTCCCACGATTTAAAGACGCCCATTACCGCGATTAAGGGTTATATGGAGGGCATTATGGACGGCGTGGCGGACACGCCGGAAAAGATGGATAAGTATATCAAGACAGTCTATAATAAAGCCAATGACATGGACAGACTGATTAATGAGCTTACCATTTATTCCGGGATAGACAGTAACCGCATACCTTATAATTTCCACCGCATCAATGTAGCGGATTATTTCGGGGATTGTGTAGAAGAGGTAGGGCTTGACCTTGAGTCAAAGAATATAGAACTGAATTATTCCAATCTTGTGGCGCCGGATACCATCATCATCGCCGACCCGGAACAGATGAAGCGGGTCATCAATAACATTATCAGCAACAGCATCAAGTATATAGATAAGCCCAAAGGGGTCATTGATATCAGGATTTTAGATGAACTGGATTCGGTCAGGATAGAAATAGAGGATAATGGAAAAGGTATTTCAGCAAAGGACCTGCCAAAAGTTTTCGAGAGGTTTTACCGGACGGACGCTTCCCGCAACTCCTCACAGGGCGGCAGCGGCATCGGATTGTCGATTGTAAAGAAGATTGTCGAAGACCATGGCGGATATATCTGGGCAACCAGCAAAGAAGGGGAAGGCACTTGTATGCATTTTGTAATCCGTAAGTACAGGGAATTGCAGAATACGCCGAATGAGGGCAGGAAAAAGGAGGATTATTCATGAGCAGGATTTTAATTATTGAAGATGAAGAAGCAATTGCCGATTTGGAGAAAGATTATCTGGAACTCAGTGATTTTGAAGTGGAGATAAAGAATACAGGGGATGCGGGGCTTGAGGCTGCGCTTGCACAGGATTTTGATTTGGTAGTGCTGGATTTGATGCTTCCGGGCATGGATGGTTTTGAAGTCTGCAAGAAAATCCGTGAAGAAAAAAACATTCCCATTCTGATGGTGTCTGCGAAAAAAGATGATATTGATAAAATACGCGGACTGGGTCTTGGGGCGGACGACTACATGACAAAGCCCTTCAGCCCCAGCGAACTGGTTGCAAGGGTAAAGGCGCATCTGGCCCGTTATGACAGGCTGGTGGGCACAGCCGTGAAAACCCAGAATGATATTGTGGAAATCCGGGGCATCCGCATTGACAAAACAGCCAGAAGGGTGTATGTGGAAGGTGAGGAAAAAGCTTTTACCACAAAGGAATTTGATTTGCTGACATTTTTGGCGGAACACCCCAACCATGTGTTTACAAAGGAAGAACTTTTCCGGGAAATCTGGGATATGGATTCTATCGGCGATATTGCAACGGTTACCGTGCATATTAAGAAAATCAGGGAAAAGATAGAATATGACACCGCAAAGCCACAGTACATCGAAACCATCTGGGGAGTGGGATACAGGTTTAAGATTTAAGATGCCGGTTTGAAGTAATTTATTGAAAAGCGGTAAAACTTACAGTATGATAGAAGAAAAGAAAAGGGAGTGATTGAATGACACGAATCAAGGAAAAAGCAGTTGAAATGATTCAACGAATGCCAGATGATGATATGTTTTATGTAATCAATATCCTTCAGAGTTTGGAAGAAATGACAGCAAAGAAAGATACGGAAAGGGAACAAGCTATCACAGCATATCAGGATATACTGAAGCTTAAAGGAAGGTTGCCGCAAGACTTTGATGCGGAAAAGGAATTAGCAGAAGCAAGGGAGGAGAAATATGGTAATCTTGGTTGACACAAATATTCTTATAGATGTTATTGCCAATCGAGAGCCTTATGCTGAATATGGGAAGAGGATATTAGAAAAATGTGCCAAAAGAGAAGTTACAGGCATCATAGCAGCTCATAGCATTCCGAATTTGTTTTATATCCTTAGAAAAGATTTCAGTCAGGAAGAAAGGCGTGCTGTGTTAAAAGATTTATGTTCTATATTTCGTATTTCTGAATTAAATAAGAATAAGATAATGGCAGCATTAGATAATGTAAATTTTTTGGATTTTGAGGACAGTTTACAGGAAGAATGTGCGGTAGAAGAAATGACAGATTATATTGTGACAAGAAATCCGAATGATTTTGTAGATTCAAGAGTAAAAATTATTCAGCCGCATGAACTGATGCGTCTTTTATAGTATGAAACAGCAAACAAATAGCAGGTTCGCATACCTGCTATTTGTTATTAAGGAATCGGTGGTTTTTTACATCATAAATTGGACAACGCAGAAAGCTGCATAAATACATAGCAGGACTATGCCCTGTATGCGTGAAAGCTTCCCGCGGATAAGGGCGGGGATTGTCAGGAACAGCATGACAAACAGCATGACGGGCACGTCCATGACGAGGGAAGCATTCCGTCCTGCGATGGTGGAACTCTGGGGAATATCAAAAGGCGAAAGGGACGCCGATATGCCGCTGACAAGCACAAGGTTAAAGAGGTTGGCGCCGATGACGTTGCCCAGCGATAAGGAGCCGTGGCCCTTTGCAAGGGAGGTAATGGCTGTCACCAGTTCCGGCAGCGATGTGCCGAGCGCAACAAAGGTAAGGGCAATCACGGATTCCGGCACGCCCATTGCCGTTGCAATCAGGGTACCGTTGTCCACCAGAAGCTTTGCCCCGACGGCAATCAGGGCAGCGCCTGCTATTAGCAGGAAAATGTCCTTAGCCATGGAACCGGCTTTGGCGGGCGCTTCTGCCATTACAAGTTCTGCCTGCGGGGCGTCCTTCATCTGCATTACGGTGCTGAACATGTACGCTATAAAAATGACAAGTAAGAGAAGACCGATTATCCGGCTGAAATGTCCTGTGGTGTAAGCGGTAACCGTATAGAGCGCAGCCGCCAGGAAAAAGTATATCACGGGCGTTTTTAATGTCTTCCTTTCAATTTTCCCCGGGCGTATGGCAATTGTGATGGCGGCAATCAGCGCTGTGTTGCAGATTATGGAGCCGATGGCGTTGCCGTAAGCGATTTCACCATGTCCGCTGACAGCGGAGGTGGCTGAAACCATCACTTCAGGCAGGGTGGTGCCTATGGATACGACCGTAGCGCCAATCAGAAGTTCCGGGATATGGAAGCGGTGCGCAATGCCCGTGGCGCCGTCGACAAACCAGTCGCCCCCTTTTATGAGAAAAATCAGTCCGGCAATAAAGAGCAGAACAGGTATTAACATGGATTTCTCCTCCTTGAATCAGTAAAAATTCTGTGTTACACTAATCTTTATAGCAAATAATAGCACTATTCCGACAGGAAAACAATCATGCAGACAAAAATTATTTTTGAAGATAAAGACATTATAGTGGTATACAAGCCCGCAGGCATTGCCGTGCAGGGCGCCCGCATCGGGCAGCCGGATGTGGTAAGCGAACTGAAAGGGTATCTGGCTGCAAAAGAAAAGCAGGCAGGTACCCCCCCCTATCTTGGCATTATCCACAGGCTGGACCAGCCCGTGGAAGGGCTGCTTGTTTTTGCAAAAAGCAGGAAAGCGGCGGCGGACTTAAGCAGGCAGCTGCAAGACGCCGGATTTCACAAGGAATACCGGGCGGCAGTCTGTGGAATACCCGGGCCGCAGACAAGGGAACTTGTGGATTATCTCAAAAAAGAAGAAGGGCGGGCCGTCGTATGTGCAGGAGAAGGAAAAAAGGCCATCCTGCATCTGGAAGTCATGCAGACAAAAAAAGCGGGCGAAGAAAATGTATCCCTTTTATCAGTACATATTGAAACGGGGCGTTTTCATCAAATCCGCGCCCAGCTTTCCCATGCCGGTTTTCCGATTCTGGGCGATAAAAAGTATGGGAGCGAAAAAAGTCTTTCTTTATCTGATGCCATGGGGGTTTGCAATGTGGCCCTGAGCGCCGGCAGATTGTTTTTCAGGCATCCTGTTACCCATAAAAAACTGGAATATACTTCCACTCCCGTCAATCCTGTATTTTCCATTTTTACTGAATGAAATTTATATAAAACTTCATACTAATTCCCAAAAGCGTATAGGCAACAGGTAAAGGAGAGAACCGTCATGCTGGAAAAAAAACGATTTTGGGAAAATAAATATATAGCGCTGCTTCTGATTACGGGAGCGGTCTATTTTTTTCTGCGGTATATCAGTCCGCTTCTGACGCCCGCCATCATAGCCGGACTGTTTTTGACATTATGCTATCCGACTTTTGATGATATTCAGAAAAAAACCAGAATCAAAAAGCAGTATCTGGCAAGCGGCATCCTGCTTTTGATACTCGGCGTTATGATTGTGCTGGTGTGGTGGGCGGGCTCTTACCTGCTCAGGGAAATTCCCATATGGATTGAGGGCATAGACGGCGCACAGGAAGGGGTGCATGTCTTTCTGGAGGAGTCCTGTCATAATATGGGGGAATTTCTTGGTGTAAACATGGACAAGGTAGGACAGGCTCTGGTGGAGCAGGTGGATATCTTTGTAGAAAATTTTCAGATACAGGTACTACCGAAAATGATAGGGGAATCGTGGACATACATCAAGCAGTTTCTATCCATCATTGCCATACTTGCGGTTACCATGATTGCAACGGTGCTGTTTGCCAAGGACTATGATGCCATTCTTTCATGGGTGGGAGCGCATAAGGAAAGCAGGATGGCGCTTGAGGTTGTCCTGAAGGTAATCCGTTATATAGCCACATTTGTAAAAGCGCAGCTGCTAATCATGCTGTCCATCGCAACGGTCTGCGTTATCGGGCTGTTAATTTCCGGAGTGGAGTCAGCGGTAGCGTTTGGCCTTTTGGCAGGATTTTTGGATGCCCTTCCCTTTATCGGAACCGGTATTGTCCTGATGCCGCTTGCCGTCTGGCAGCTTTTTTTAGGATACCCTTGGAAAGCGGCTGCCTGCGTGCTGCTCTATGTCATCTGTGCCCTGATAAGGGAATTCATGGAGCCTAAACTGATTGGAAAGAAGGTGGGCGTTTACCCGATTGCAATTTTAATTTCTATCTATGCAGGCCTCAAGCTGTTTGGCATATGGGGCATTGTCAAAGGCCCGATTGGACTGGTGTTGATTCAGAAGTGTTATGAGGTCTGTTCCCGCGCTTAAGAGTATTATTTTGACAAGATAAAAGTTATATGATAATATTAGTTTAACGTTAAACTTACGAATTTCAGTATGTTTAGAGGATATTATCATGAACAAAAACAGATTAAGATGTAAGAAAAATTACGGAAAGATTTCAGGCAACCAAGGTTTTACCCTGATGGAAATGATTATCGTGATAGCCATCATCGCCGTGCTGATAGGCCTCGCGGCGGTGGGCATGAGCGGCTATTACAGGACGGCGGACCAGATGAGGCGGGCGGAGGTGGCGGAAACAGCCTTTTACAGTCTACAGAGCCACGTGAATTACCTGGAGCGCCAGGGAAGCCTTGCGCAGTTCCACGGGCAAATCCTTTCCTACAACCGCACCGTGTACGGACAGGACAACATCTTGAGCGAGGCGCAGAACCGGACCATCATCGAGTTAAACTACGGCGGGGAAAATGCAGCCTCCTTCTATGCGGATGAATATTACCCTGACCACAGGGACAGCCGGATAGTCTATATCAGGCTTGACAAAGAACAGGAGGGCAGGGAGGAAAACCCGGTATACGGTATCCTTGCGGCCTCCCTGCAGGACGAGGGCGTCATGGAGGGCAGTTTCCTCATAGAGTACGACATGTCCACGGGGGTGGTGAGGGGCGTATTCTACAGCGAGGACGCAGGGACCCTTGCGTACCATTTCGCGGGTGACGCGGCGGCGTCCACCGGGGACGCCACGGACTGCATCCTGCGTGACGCGGGGAGCCTGTACGGGAAGAGGCAGGGCTTTTACGGTCTGACCTATACGGCGGCGGGATATGCAAAGGAAGTGTATGAAACGGGAAGCCTGTTCCTGCCCGACAAGCTGGAGCTGGTGAACGGAGACAGGCTGTACCTTACATGGAGGGAGCCCAACACGGAGAACCCGTCGTTTGCGGACGGCGCCTTCCGGATGGAGGAAATCCGCTACGTCGTCACCCTGTACAACCGGAACAATGAAGTAATTGCGGTATATAACCTGAAAAGGGGTGAAATGTACAGCGACGCGTCGGGGACGCAGGCAGGCCTGCTGAATTACCTGGATGATTTTGCAGGGCCCATACCCGACAGCCTTTCGGGAAGCACGAAAACGGCAAGGGCAGGGTATGTGGATTTATCCTACGGGGATTCCCCGGACGGAAGGTCGGGGCAGTATTATTTCATGCTGCTGGAGTGCCTGGACCACCCGTTCCTTAAAAACGGGTATGAATTTGAGGGAAGCGACGCCATCCACGCTACGGTATCCATAGCCTACGGCGGGGGGAACCTGCCCGGAGGGGAGGAAAGCGTGGCCTCCAATGAGGAGAGCGCTTTCTATGCCCATGTGGAGAACGGGGAAGGGGAGGAAGAGTACGGAATCGGGTGCGCAAGGCACCTGTGGAATATCAGGAACGGGTATGACGACGGGGACTACCGTCTGGTGGGGGACATTGACTGGGCGGACATAGAGGGGCGTGCAAGGGACATTTCCTTTACCTCCACCCAGTTTGCCGACAGGGAAACCATGGGACAGTTTCACAGTTTTACGGGGAATCTGACAGGGGAAAAACCGGAGCAGGAGGTTTCTTTAGGTCTGTATGATTATTATCAGATTCATGGGCTGGTTATCAGGGAAGAAGGAACCGGCCGTGTGGGTCTTTTTACCATAAACAGGGGTAGTATTTCTAAGATAGTGTTTAGCGAAAGCTGGATAAAAGGGACAACGGAAATCGGGACGGCAGCAGGGCTCAACATGGGAAGCATTGAGGATGTGTGCATACTGGAGGGCGCCGTCACCGGGGAAAGCCGTGTAGGCGGCGTGGCCGGAAGCAACGAGGGGACCATAAGGGGATGTACCGTCACCACGGGGGAACATCTGATAAGCGCGAACCATACGGTCGGCGGGGTGGCGGGCTATGCCTCGGGAGAGGTTACGGACAGCCGTGCCGCGTGCCGTGTGGAGGCAGTGGCGCCGGAGGGGACGGAAAAGATTTCCACGAGCCTGACGGGGCGTTATGTGGGAGGCGTCATCGGCTACCTGAAAGCAGGGGTATCAGCTGAAAACCTCTACAGCGGCGTGCTGCTTGACGCGGAGAGTGGGATGCCCCTTGCGGAAACGGAAGCAGGGCGGGCAGGCGCCGTCAGGGCCTGTTCCCTTGTGACGGGGATACAGTATGTTGGGGGCGTCATCGGAGACATGGAAAAGGGCGCGGGCACCTATATGAAGCTGTATAACTATGCGGAACTGGGCGTTACCTATGTGAGCGAGGAGGAAAGGGCGGCACGAAGCGACGCCAACACCCGGATATACCAGTACTTTGGAGGTATCACCGGCATGGTACATGAGGGGAACGGTCTTTTGGACTGTGTGAACTATGCGCCGGTGGCCGTGACTTTTGTAAAGGACGGGAAACCCATTGAGGACGACTTGTATGCCTACATAGATAACTATCCCCAAAACAACTACTATTGGAATCTTCCACGATATATCGGAGGGATTGCAGGCACCAATCAGGGGACGGTAACGGACTGTTATTCCCTGTGCGGTGAATATGGAAGCTTTGCCGTGGAAGCGGAGAGCTATTCCAGGGTATTTAAACGCAGTGAGAACTGCTATGTGGGAAGCTATGTGGGCGGACTGATAGGGAACAATGAGGGTACCCTGCTGTTTACGGCAGACCTCCCCGTAGACGCCATGCAGGTGGTGGTAAAGGCATTTAATCTTTCTTGCGGAGGTCTGGTGGGAAATGCCGGAAAAGGCATTATCCGGAATGAAAAGGGTCCGTTGAAGGTGCAGGGCGTTGTGGCATTGCAGGGAAACGGAAGACCCCAGAACAATGCGGAGTACATGGGAGGCATTGTGGGAAGCATCCGGGGCGGCGAGTTTAGCGGCGCCTACATCAACGACGCGTATGTTATGGGAAAGACTGCTGGCGGCATCACGGGATATCTCGGAAAGGGGATGGCGCTGGAAAACTGCGTCAATACAGGTATTGTGTATGGCAGAGGAAATGAAAACCACAGTATTTCATCAGCAGTAGGAGGCGTTGCGGCGTTTAATTACGGCACTCTGACAAACTGTACGAATGAGGGAACCGTTACCACGGCCAAGGAAGGGATGGATATTCCGGCCTCTAACGGAACGGAAAACGGTTATGCATATCTGAACGGAAATACAAAAGGCGGCGTCGGCGGCGTGGCAGGCTACAATGCAGGGCTAATAGAAAACTGCCATAGCAGACTGAATGCAGACGGCAGCAACTATATCGTGGCAAGCGTTCTCTGCCAGACCGGCGGTCTTGTGGGGGTTAATGAAAATAATGGTAAAACCTTACTTGGCGTTATCCTGCACGACGGCACGGAAACCGTGGACCTTCCGATTGTGGTAGGGGCTGCAAAAAATATCAATGTTTCCACTCGTGTGGGAGGCGTTGTGGGCAATGTGAGCGGCTCGCTGGAGCTGAAGGATTTTACCTATACCGGTGAAATAACGGTAAAATATCCCCAGACCCTGCATACCCCCGGCATCGGCGGCATTGCCGGAAGCATGGGCGTGGGGGCGAGCCTTGAGGGATGTACCATGAGCGGTAAAATTACTACCGGTGCGTCTAACGTGGGCGGTCTTGTTGGATATATGACGGGAGGCGTAATTGACGGCGCCGGTAAGGTTACCGAACAGGCGGTGATACAGGGCGGTAATTCGACAGGCGGGATTGTGGGGTACCATCTGGTTTCAGACGCGTCCTCCCATATAGATATTATGGAAAACGTTGCCACTGTAACCGGCGGAAATAATGTGGGCGGCATAGCGGGATATGTGGGCAAAGGAAATACACTGGATTTGAGCAACCGGAGAAACAGCGGCAGCGTGACAGGCATTAATTATGTAGGGGGACTTGCGGGCCAATATATTTTTGGTACGCAGACTGGGCTTTCAGGCTGTGAAAATATCGGGTATGTAATGGGAACAAGCAGCGTGGGCGGCATCATCGGCCATCTGTCGGCACAGGATTTTACCCCCGTCTATACTGTGAAAGACATGTTCAATGTCGGGCGGATTGCAGCAAACCAGTCAGGAGCAAAAAATATCGGAGGTATTGTGGGGTATGGCAGGTGCAGCCTTGCCGTTACCGGGTGCAGAAATGAGGGTGAAATTGGTCCCATGGAGGAAGGGCAGGAGTGCGCTGCAGATTGTCTGGGGGGAATCGTCGGATATGCGCATCAGATTCTAACCTTGAAATCCTGCAGCAATGCCGGAAGCGTCATGGGTAGAAGCAGTGTGGGAGGTATGACAGGGGCTTTAGGACAGAAGCAGGATGGCGTGTCTGCTTTTTGGGACTGTGTAAACGAAGCAGGCGTACAGCTTATGGCATCCAAGTCTTCGGCAGGCGGTATGCTGGGAAGTGCAAACGGTTCCGGTATAATAGAAATACAACGGTGTACAAATCGGGGATTTCTGGATGGTCCTTCCTACATAGGCGGTATGGCGGGGTACAGCAATTATTTTGTGCTTCACGTTACAGACTGCCATAATTATGGTGAAATCGGCGCGCATTCCGCAGGCAGGTGGACTTTAACGGGGGTTGGCGGCATTATCGGGGCTGCCGGCGGAAACAATGCCATGGAACAGAGCCTGATAAAGGATTGTATGAACCATGCAAACATTTATGAAGCGGGATATCAAACCTCCAATCCGATGTTGACGGGAGGTATTGGAGGCATTGCCGGAAGCATCAGCCTGCCGATGACAATACAGGACTGTTCCTATGGCAGTGAAGAAAACAGGTATGCGATTAGTTCTTCCGGAAAGACAGGCTATGTGGGAGGCATCGTAGGGTGCAGCGGTTCTGGCTCATGCAGTCTGAAACTGATACACTGTGACAGCTACGCGGATATTTTGTCGTCGGGTGACCTTGCCTGCGCGGGCGGCCTTATCGGCCGGGCGCAAGGAGCTGTTCTGATTGGCGAAGAGGGCAACGAAGAAAGCTTTTGTCATTCCTATGGAAAAATTGATGCCAGAGGCAAGGTGATTGATACGGGCGGTCTGGTGGGCTATTTTGACTATGACAGCATCGCCATCTACGGAAGCCGCCGCTTTGGAACAATCGGAGAAGGTGCAATAGACATAAGCAGAACCGGTGGTCTTATCGGCACGGCCGGTAATACCAGGGACGGGGAAGTAATCATCAAGGACTGTACACAGTACGGTCAGGTTTACCATGCGAAACAATGGGTGGGCGGTTTTGTGGGCCAACACTCGAGGGTGTCCCTTATATTGGAAAACTGTGCAAACGGCGTGGAAGACAAGGAAGGAAGCGGTTATATTTATACAGTGAACGGTGCTGTCAGTGTGGGAGGCTTTATCGGCAGCAGTAACTCATCCGTGGCGCTGTATGCCTGCAATAACCATGGAGACATCGTCATAGATAAAAAGGCGTCCTATGTGGGAGGTTTTATCGGTGCGGGCAGTATGAAAGGAGTCATCGGCGACGAGGCGGATGAAGGCCGGGCGTGTTTTAATTACGGCGACATTCGGGGTGAAGGCGCCAGCGTTGCCTATCTGGGCGGCATCGTAGGGTGTCTTTACAAAAGCGGGGAACTGCACGTTTTTTATGCGGAGAACCATGGCAGTATCGGGGCTGATATGAGCCTTGCCAACTGGGCGGGAGGCATTATCGGCGCAACTGAGCTTAGTTCAGCGGGCTCCTTGGGCGAATTGGTGGCGTGTGCCAACCATGGCGTTATTGGCGGTGAAGGAAGGCTTGAAGGCGCCGGCGGCATTGTGGGCCGCTCCGGCGGTTTAATCCTTGGAAGGCAGAACGAGGAGGATTCCGGCTGCATTAACTATGGTATGCTTTACGGAGAAAGCGGCGAATATATGCTTGGAGGCATTATCGGGCAGATAAATTATGGCGATAGTGAAGTTTATTACTGTAAAAACCATGGGGATGTGGCAAAAGGCAATGGAAGCCAATGCTCTACAATCGGGGGTATTTTGGGACAGGGTCTTAATATCAGCAGGGCTCTCCTGTACGCATGTGAAAATGATGGGAATCTGGGAACGGAAGGAACAGGGGAAGCTGCCGTGGGGAAAACGAGAATAGGCGGAATTGTTGGCATCTATTCGGTGTCGGGTTCGTACTCCGGAGATATAACCATTGAAAACTGTATTAACAGGGGGCAGATTGCAAGCCCTGATTCCAACCACAAGGAAGACATGACATTTGGCGGAATTGTGGGCAGCAGCGGCGGTTCCATAAAGAACTGCACCAATCTTGGGAAAATATATGGAGGTACTTATTGCGGAGGTATTACAGGGGGAGTATCAGAGCAGTCCAGAAGAATTATGATAACAGGCTGCGTGAATGGCTCACCTGATATCCCCGATGCCGGTGCTATTGAATGTCTGGACGCGGCAAATTATACGGGCGGCATTGTGGGATTGGCCCGATGCAGCGTAAGTCGGGAGCTTTTTATCACAGAATGTATTAACTATGGCGATATCCTGATGACGGAAGAAAATGAGAATTACAATACAGGGGGTATTCTTGGAAATGCGACAAGAATAGGGGGAACATATGCGGAGGGAGTCCTTGAAATATCATACTGTGAAAATTATGGAAATATAGTCAATGCCTTCAGTCAATGCGGAGGCATCGTAGGTTATGTGAGCAGGAGCAATTATATTATTGCACGCTGTAACAATTACGGGGATATTACGGCATCTTTGGATAATGGAAGTTATGTCGGCGGCATTTGTGGTTCGGCAGTAAGCTATAACGGGGGCATTGCAGGCTGCATCAATACAGGGAATATTTCGGCTTCTTCAAATAAGGGAGGACTAAGCGGCCGGTTTGGCAGCGGATACCTTGTGAACAGCTATCATATAGGAACCGTGGCCCCGGGAGGAGGCTATACCGGTGATTTGATAGGATGGAGTTCTACCGGTGCGGGGTACTGCATGGACTGTTACAGCGCGGGTAAAAACTGTACAAATTGGGTGGGCGTTACAGTTTCCGGCGGCGCTTTTCTGGGGCATTCTTTTTGGCAGAGGGGAAATGCCTATATGAATTTTTCCCTTGCGGATGCAAGGCAGCGGGTGGAAAGTTATGAGTATATACCAAAATCGGTGCCGCAAGCGGCAAACTTTACGTACTATCCGGCAGTAATTAATGAAGCGCATCCAAATCAAAGTACGGTTTCCCGGTTCACTTTTAAAGTGGAAAACAAAGACTACTATATGGCATCGGGCATGGAACTGTGGCTGTATGAAGATACGGTTTCCGACGACGATATACTTACGGATGATGCAGGCAGTCAGGCGTTCTTCCATACATCGATTTCCTTTAACGGGGGTGCAATTCCCGGAACGGTCACTATAAATATACCGGAGGAACAGCTTCCTGAATCCGAAACCACGTATAAGGTGGCGTTAAAGACATTCGGTTATGATGTGATTCTGTATGACGGCAGCCTGATTGCCGGTACTACGGATACGGCGAGGCTTGTGCAGGCATCTACCCTTACCCTGCCGGCATCGCCCGTGGCAGAGGCATCTTTTTCCTTGCGAAGCGTATCCGGCGGGGATGCAGTGACAGAAGATGTATCGGGCGGCGACAGCGTATCAGGAGGAGACAGTGCGTCGGACGGCGACAGCGTATCAGGAGGCGACAGTGTGTCGGACGGCGACGGCGCATCAGGAGGAGACAGTGCGTCGGACGGTGACAGCGCATCGGGAGACGGCGGTGCATCAGGAAGCGACAGTGTATCAGACAGAAACGGCATACCTTGAATGAAAATACTGTAAATGAGAAATGGCAAGGCGGCTTTTTATTCGGCCGCCTTGCTATTTTAAATATTTATTTAGATAGAGAGTTGAATCCAACCTGTCGAACGGAATTTTTCTTGAATTTATCCCAAAAGTATACTGTTTTATAGAAAAGGGAAAGCCAGAGAGGCGGCTATTCCTCACAATAGCAAACTAAAACATAATTATAATGTTCAGCCGTCAGCTACTGGGACAAAGCGGCTGAATCTATGAGAAAGGAGGACGCACCCTATGTCAAATTGCAAAGTAATCGCTCTGACAAATCAGAAAGGCGGTGTAGGCAAGACCACCCGGCGGTGAATCTGGGCGTAACTCTGGCACAGCAGGGAAAGAAAGTCCTGCTAATTGATGCCGATGCACAGGCAAACCTAACCATGTCCCTCGGCTACCAAAGACCAGACGATTTGCAGGTCTCTCCACCATCATGCAGGACATCATAGACGATAAATCCGTCGATGCCGTTCAAGGTATCCTACACCACAATGAGGGCGCAGACCTGCTCCCGTCCAATATTGAGCCGTCGGGCTTGGAAGATGTACTCGTGGACTGTATGCCGAGTTTGGTATGTTCATCATCAATGCACTGGCGGTGGCTGACAGCGTGGTTATCCCTACACAGTACTACTACATTTCTGCAAAAGCCATAGAACTGTTACTCTATTCCGGTTTAAGGTCAGATTATGACAAAATAAACCGTATAGGTGGTTTAACGGTGTTCTTATGAACGATAAAATATAGATGTGTTGGCGAAAAATGTTGAAAGAGAGCGGTTTGAAACAAAATGAAATAGGATGTTGTGAGACACTACATTTTGTGGTATACTAATAAAACACACCAAAATCAATGAGTTTTAACTAGGAGGAGTCCAAATGTGCACATTTATAGGAATTGAAAGTGTAGCCGCAAATGCTTTAATTGAACTTTTGGAAAAGCGGAATGAGAGAGAAGTCTCTTTCGATATGATTGTAAGATACGGCACACGAGTTGCACGTGTTCTACAGGAGAGTTTCAATGAAGAACCAATTCTTCTTCTTTCCAGAAAATATCAAATTAATATGATTGAGAATTATTCGGATTTTTTTGAAGTGGATTTATCCTCTGGAGGACAAGGGGCGCTTTTTAGGTCAAAGGGAGAAGATAAGCAAAAAATTATAGAGGCATTGACAAAGAATTTTCGTTGTACTATGGGTATACAATTATTGAAAGCATTTATGTCAGTAGATGCACTTCATGAGTTGGGGGTTAGTGTATGACAAAAAACCAAACAGCTTCTCTTTGTATCGATTTATTGAAATGGAAAAGATAGTATGAAGAAGACAAAGAAATTTAGAGACCCAGTTTATGGTTATATTGAGATTAACGAGGATATCGTCCACAATATAATTGATACGGCAACTTTTCAAAGACTTAGAAATATTCGCCAGACAAGTTATGCTCCTCTTTATCCATCTTCTTTACATAATCGTTTTGTTCATTCGCTTGGGGTATACTATTTGGGATGCTTGGCGTTTAATGCTATTTTGCAATCATTACAAGAGAATGAAGAAAAGGGAACACAAATTTTAGGAGGATTAAACAGCCTTTGTAAAAATAAGCTTGTACGATATAAAGAGCTTTTTGAGTTAGCGTGTTTATTGCATGATGTAGGACATTCCCCCTTTTCACATACAGGGGAAGAATTTTATACAAAAAGTAAAAGTCAAGCAATTATTATGTCCGAATCGGAAATAGAGGAATACCAAAAAAAGATTAATAAGGCTGCAGATATTAAAGAAAAGGAAAAACTGGAAAAGCAATTTGAAGAATCCCAAAAATATAGCATCTATAAGCATTTGGCGTATTTAACAAATGACAAGGTTTTTAGAGAAACGATTTCATCTGATTCCTCTCCACATGAAATTATGAGTAGTATTATTGCATTGGAGAGTTTTGGGCATGATGAAAGATATTTCAAAAATGATAGTGAACGTTCTTTTTTTGCACGATGTATAACTGGTATCCAATATAATGATGCGATGGAACCTTCACCCAAAGATTTTATGGAAATGAAAGATGAACAGCGAGATAATATATGGGAAAGAATGTTGCTGAATTGTATTATACAATTACTGCATTCGTCAGTTATTGATGTAGACCGCTTAGATTACATTATTCGTGATGCTAACACCATGGGTTATCAGAGCGTATCTGTGGATTATGAAAGACTTTTGTCAGGCCTTGAAATAGTTTTGGTAGATGATTATACGTTTACAGTAGGATTTCATAAGAATGCAATTAGTGTCATCGAAAATGCAGTTTATGCTCACGATAATGAAAAAAAGTGGGTGCAGAGTCACCCTGCCATTTTGTATGACAGCTTTTTACTGCAACGAGCTATAATATATATTGAGGATAAAATTAAAGAAGATTATCCCCAAGCAAAAGCTACGTTGTTTAGCTATGACTCATTGACCGATAAGGGAAGTTATTTTAATACACCCGGAACAAATGTCCCGCAACTGCATATTCGTTATTTAGGAGATGCTGATTTAATCTTTTTAATGAAAAACCGATATAGTAGTAATTACTCAGAAGAGTATTTTAGTAGAGATAAACGTAGACTTCCCGTTTGGAAATCAGAAGCAGAATTCATGAATTTATTTGATAAGGGGGAGAGAAAGACTATTATTAATGCGTTGGAGAAAGTTTTAACTAATGGTTCTGGTGTTGTGGATAGTGTTGAAGTAAATGATGAGACAATTAGTGCTATTAAAAAGGATATTGACGAATCAAAAGGATACTCTATTCGGGCAGAAGTATTTCAAAAAAAATTGGAATTTGTCAATATATTATTAGATACTTGTGCGAAATATGGAGTTGAAAGGAATATCGCTTTATTATCGAAATCCTTTTTTAAAAGTAATTTTTCTAAAGAAACAATGAGAAATCTTCCAATGTTATTTCCTGGAGGTAAAACAAAGAGCAGACTAAAAGATGTCTCTCCCACATTATTTAGTGAGCAGATAGGTGAAGGGAAATTGGTTTATTTATTTTATTATCCACGTGAAAATAGAGGGAAAATAGACTCTCATCGGTTTGCAAGAGAATTGTTATCTTTATTTAAAAATAGTATGCAATAAAAAATTAGAAATGAATATGTCTAAGGCGCATCACCATGAAGCCGCTTATTCTTATGGATTTTAAGAGTAAGCGGCATTTTTAGTCCTGCGTCCTCTGGTACAGTTATATAGTCGCCTTCACTACTGGGAATGGAGGCTACTTTCTTTTGTCCTTAAAAATTTGATAAAGCAGATTGATAAGGCTTTCGTTTGGGGGCTTTTATACCCTCCGAATGAAAAAGAGGGGTTGCCGCCTTTAGCTCTCTGGTTTCCAGTGTCACAAAGCATATCATTAATTTATATAATTATCACCCAAATTTTAATCACCCGAAATCCATCAAAAAAAAGTAAGCAGTTTATAGTCGCTCAAAAAAATTCCCTCTTTTTCTGGTTTTCCCGGTTTGCAAAATAATAATCTTAAGAACCTGTGATGTTGACGGCGGAAAATAAATGCACTATGATGGGAGAGAGAACATGGAATAGAGGAACCAGAATATGAAATGGATAGGTTGTTTAAGGGAAAAGTGCCGGGGGCTGATAACAGAGATTAAGGAAATGAGCGTTGCTGAAACCTGCAGGGCTTTTTTGTATCTGCTGATGAGGCTTACGCTCATTTGCTATCTGGCGGCCATATTAGTGGCGCTTCCTTTTTATTTTCAGCGGGAAACAGGATATACGACAATTGGCAGCAGCAAATCGGAACTGTTTCAAAAATGGGGTATCGGTTCGGCAAGGATGTTTGTACATATCTTTCTTCTTTACCTTGTTTTTGCATTGTTTTGCTGGTGGAAAGAGAACAGGAAAACGAAGCATAAGGCGGCCTTGCTGATTAACCGCTTTCTTGATGGTTTTTCCATTACTGACAAGTTTGTCATTTTTTATATACTCAGTCTCTGCTTTTCCTATTATTATTCTCCTTATTCGGAGGTAGCGTTGATGGGCACCAGCGGCTGGTATATGGGATTTGTTCCGCAAATGGTGATGGCAGGTTCTTATCTGGCAGTGACAAGGCTGCTGCCGAAAGCGCTGGTTAAGTGGACGGCTGCCGCCATGCTTTTGGTTTCCTTCGGGGTTTTTCTTCTGGGGGTGTTGAACAGGTACGGTGTCAATCCGCTGGGCATGGCGTCCGCAGGCCCTTCTTTTATCTCAACGATTGGCAATATCAACTGGTACTGCGGCTATTGGACGGTTCTGTTTCCTGTGGGTGCAGGGATGTATCTTTTGTATGAGAAAGAGTACGGGAAGGAAAAAAAGAGTCTGTATCTGCAGCGTGCGGCGCTGGGAGTTTTTACTGCCGTGGGATTTGCAGCCGGCATTACACAGGGCAGTGACAGCGGGATGCTGGCGCTGGCAGCAACGCTCCTGCTTATGGGCTGGCTGGCCGGCAGCAGCAGGGAAAGGCAGGAACGTTTTTTTGAAATGCTTCTGATTTTTTGTGCAGCGTTGATGGTTCTGGCGGTGGTACAGTGGAGATGGCCGGACAGGAATCAATATATTACATGGCTCTACCGTCTTCTGGTACAGACGCCGCTTCCCTGGGTGGGCGGTCTGGGAATCTTTCTTGCGTATGTATTTCTTGTGAAAGGAAGGCAGGGAGAATTGTGCAGACGTGTTTTTCGCGCAGTCTGGCGCACTTTGACGGTACTTTTTTGTGCGGCAGTATTATTGACTGCCGTTGCAATTGCTGTGAATACAAAGCATCCGGGAAGCCTCGGGAGATTTTCAGAGATTCCGCTGTTTACTTTCAGTAAAGATTGGGGGAATTTCAGGGGCGGCACGTGGAGAGCAGGTGTTGAGACATGGCTGTCTCAGGATATTTTGCATAAAATTACCGGCACAGGCCCGGATACCATGGCGTCTTTTATATATGAAGGCTCCAATATCAGTCTTTTGGAAGCGGTCAGGGAACAGTTTGGAAACAGCCGGCTGACGAACGCCCATGGAGAGTGGCTTACCGTTCTTTCTAATCTGGGCGTAATGGGTCTTTTAAGTTTTGGAGGAATGATAATCAGCGCCATTGTCTGTTTTGTCCGTGCGGAAAAAAAGACAAAAGACGGGAATCCGGCAGGGGCATTGTGCGCAGTCTGCGGCATCAGTTTATTTTGTTATACGGTAAATAATATTTTCAGTTTCCAGCAGGTTATGAATATCACGCAGATGTTTCTCGTGATGGGGCTGGGAGGAGCATTGCTCAGGCAGAAAAAATGTGAGGATGGTGACAGGGAGCATGACCAGGATATTGATTGTGGAGGATGATGCGGATATCAATCAGATTTTTGCCAAAATCATGACAAAGCAGGGGTATGAAGCAGTGCAGGCTTTTTCGGGAAGCGAGGCAGCGCTCAGACTTTTTCCGAATGGGGAGGAAAAAGGGATGGCAGCCGGGGAATTTGATTTGATAATTCTGGACTTGATGATTCCCGGCATCCCGGGGGAGGATATCCTTGTTAAAATAAGAAAAGAAAGCGACATTCCCATTATTGTGGTTTCAGCCAGGTCGGCGCTTGCGGACAGGGTAAGGCTGCTCAATCTGGGGGCGGATGATTATCTGGTAAAGCCTTTTGAAGTGGAGGAAGTGGTTGCAAGGGTCAACGGCGCTCTGAGGAGGTACAGGCGGAATGCAGACGGAAGGGCTGCCGGAAGCGGACAGGGCAGGGGTGATTTGGAGGGACAGGCGATTACCTATAAAAACCTTGTTCTGAACCCGGATGCCAGGGAAGCAAAGGTTTGTGACAACCTGCTTTCCCTTACGGCGCATGAGTATGACATCCTTTATCTGTTGCTTCAGAATCCCGGCAAGGTCTATTCCCGGGAAAGTCTTTATGAGCAGGTATGGCAGGGAGGATATTACGGGGAGGACAATACCGTAAACGTCCATGTCAGCAACCTTCGCCGGAAAATTGCGGCGTTTGATGAGGAAGAATATATTAAGACCGTGTGGGGCATCGGATTTAAAATGGCATGATTAACTTTACGATTTCTTTAAACTTTCTAAAGTACTTATTTATGATGGAGGAGGTATTATCGGGGTGTAATCACTTAAGGAAATAAGAAATAAGTACAAGGAGAATCGGGATGAGTGAAGAGTTTATCGTGAAAACTGTGAAGCTTACGAAGGAGTATGGGCAGACGGTGGCATTGAAAAATGCGGATATTGCCATAAGGAGAGGGAGTATATACGGTCTCGTGGGGAATAACGGGGCGGGGAAGACGACCTTTTTGAAGATACTGGCGGGACAGACGCATGCCACCGGCGGCAGTTTCATACTGATGGGAGAGGACAACGAGAAGGGATATAAGAAGGCGCGCAAAAGAACCGGCGCCATTATTGAAAATCCCGGGTTTTATCCAAAGCTGAGCGCAAAACAAAATCTGGAATACTATCGGATACAGCGGGGCATTCCCGGCAAAGACATCGTGGACAGGATGCTGGAGCAGGTGGGCCTTAGCGGGGCTGCAAAGAGGAAGTTTGAAAAACTGTCTTTGGGCATGAAACAGCGGCTGGGACTTGCGCTTGCGCTGATGGGCGAGCCGGAGCTTTTGATTCTGGATGAGCCTATAAACGGGCTGGACCCGGCGGGAATTATTGAAGTCAGAAATTTTTTATTAAAACTGAATCAGGAGAAAAATGTTACCATAATTATCTCCAGCCATATCCTGACGGAACTGCAGAACATTGCTACCGATTACGGATTTTTGAGCAAAGGAGAGCTGGTGGAGCAGATTTCGGCAGAAAAGTTGAGGGAAAAATGCAAGGCGTTCCTTGAAATCAAGGTGACGGATGCAGAACGCTATGCGGCGCTTTTGGAAACGGAACTTCTTTGCAGCAATTATAAGGTTCTGCCGGACGGTTATATCCATATTTTAGAGCGTGTGGATAATGTCAGCGATTACAGCGCCCTTGCGGTAAAACACGGCATCGGACTGCTGTCTTTTGAAATGAAAGAGATTAATTTGGAAAATTATTACATGAATTTAGTGTGAGCGGCGATAAGGAGATTGGTATGATAAAATATATTAAGAGTGAATTATACAGAGTAGTACATTCCAAGGGAGTTTACCTTTTAGCGGGTATTTGTTTGTCAATGATGCTTGCCGTGAATCTGATACTGGCGTATTTCAGGGGCAAGGAACCGTCGTTTGCCTATGGAAACACGGCGTTTGCGTTTGGAATGCTGGGCGGATTTATGCAGCCGATTTTTTTTCTGACGCTACTTATGGGATGTCTTATTTTTGCAGATGAGTATAAGAACAAAACTATCATGAACAGCATTGCGTTTGGATTTTCCAGACTTACCGTTTATTTTGGCAAGCTGGCTGTGGCGCTTATTGTGTCCGTAACGCTGCTGGCGCTTTTGCTCGGTATTTTTATCGGCAGCGGTATGCTGCTTTTAGAGAACAGCGGCACGGAAGTATTGTGTAATTTGTTGAAAGGATTTGGCGCATGTATTCCCATATTCATTACAGGGGAAGTGGCTGCAATTACCTTTGCTTTTCTGATTGGCTCCGTGATGGGGAGCACATGGACATGGATGGGCGTGTTTGTGTGTGTGCCGATGGCGTGTGAACTGCTGGGAATGAAGTTTGAGATATTTACCAGAATTTCCAAATGGCTTGCGTACTCTGTTGCAGGAGAAGGCACGATGACCGAAGACATGGGATTTGTCATGGTGTGGATGAGCAGGGAAGGTTTTATCAGGTGCATCTTAACAGGTCTTATAGGGACTGCGGTATTTTTGGTTATCGGGGTTCTGGGGATGCGGAGAAAAGAATTAATTTAACTGCGTGGAATCATGGAGGTTTGTATGGAGTGGATGCTGGCAGTGGTTTTGGGGCTTGTGACATGTTATTATATGGTACGCTTTTACCACTTAAAGGCGAATCTGAAAAGCGCGGCAAAGGAACTGCGGGAAATCGAGCAAAATCCGGAGGAAAACCGGATTCTGCTCATTTCTTTTCCGGATAAGGACGCCGAGCGGCTTCTGGAAGCAGTGAATGCTTATATACTGCTGACAAGGAAGGAGCGGATTTTTTATAAGCGGAGGGAGAAAGAACTGCGCGCCCAGATAGAAAACATCAGCCATGATTTGCGGACACCGCTGACAGCCATTATCGGATATCTGGAGCTTCTGGATGCGGATAAGTGGGGCAGGGAAGAGGAAGAAATGATGACGGCGGTGAAGAAAAAGGCAAAGGCCCTGCAAAGCCTGCTGGGAAATTTTTATGACCTGTCCCGTCTCGAAATGAATGATTATCATTTTAACTTGGAAAAACTCGATATTGTCCGGCTTATCCGGGAGACGAGCCTGCTTTTTTACCGGCAGTTTGAGGAGCGGGGGCTTTCGGTGGATATATCCATGGAGGACGAGCCTGTTTATATACAGGCGGATATTGGGGCCATGGAGCGGATTATCCACAATATGCTGCAAAACGCATTCCGTTATGCGGAAAGTTATCTGAAAATTGCCGTTTTCAGGGAAAACGGAAAAACGGCGCTTTCGTTTGAAAACGATACTGCGGTCTTACAGGAGAGTGAAGTGGAGCATCTGTTTGAGCGGTTTTATGTGCAGGAAAAGTCCCGTACAAGCCAGAGCAGCGGATTGGGACTTACCATAAACAAGCTGCTTGCAGAGGCTATGGGGGGAAGCGTGGAAGCAAAGCTTGTGGCAGGAAGGCTTATCATTGTATATCGGTTTGAGGAGGTGTGACGAAAATTAACAATCGCGAGATTTGTGTCTGCGCGTTTCCTGCACAAACTCGAAAGCCGTTTGGCTTTGCGCAATAAAAACAGCGAAAGAATGAGGTAAAACATGGATTTTCAGGATATTAACGAAGTGTATGAAGCATTATTGAAAGAAAATGTAAGAGGTGAACTGAAGACGGAGAATGATTTTCTTATCTGGACATTGCCGAATCGGATTATCATAGAAGTTACCCTTAATCTGCCTTGGGAAGCTTATATCGGCACGGCATATATCCGAGATGGCAAGAGATTGGATTTAGCTCATTGGCATCCGCAGTTTGATGAAATGTATCATGATTTGCTGGATATTCATAATGGCAATACAATCTGGGTTACCAGAAAAAATATGTTTGGAAAAGAAAGCGTACCCATTATAATGGCAAAAAGGGAATACGAGGCAATGAGTGATAAGAGAAAAGCCAGGTACACCATTTTGATATAAAATCTGTATTATTTTGTAGAATTTTCTGCCCATTCATGATAAAATAGTACCAGTTTTTAACAATAGGGTATTGTGATTCTGGTGATTAGGGGTACGGCCATGAATGCTGTTTGTCGTGACATATGCAGGGCAGTCCATGAAGGGAAATGGCTTGACATTGCATATAAAAATGGGAAGGAAGAGGTTACCAAATATTGGATTGGGATTAAAAGCATCAATCCCATCGAGAAGTCCATGACGGTGGAAGGACTTCATTTGTCTAAATATACAATTAAAGAACTGAAAATCTATATTGATTCTATTTTGTCGTCGTCTGTCGTAGACGGCTCTTATTTTCAGACGGATGCCCGGCTGGTGGAGGACATCCGAAAAAATCCCCAGAAGTATCAATCTGTTTTCCAAAATGTCGCCAACTTAAAAATATTGAATTATCTTGCAGACTGTAACAGGCTGGATACATCGCCGTACAAGACGGATTATGCGTTGATTAGCCGGTTTGACGGGGATTGTGTGCGGGCGGGGAAGTTTGACCTTTCCCTGGAACAGTTTCAGGAGATAGTCAGGAATTTTCAGTATCAGTCAAAAAACAGTTCCATGGTGCAGAGGATAAAACAGCTTGCGTTAAATGTCATAAGCATCAACACAAAAAAAGGTCTTTACGTGCTTGCCTACAGGGCGTTAAGGCTGGATGTAAAGCGAAGGGCGCTCAGGCCGGACGATGAGGTTACCATTTGCACGGAGTTTACCGTAAACGGCACCACGCAGAGCATCCGCAGGTTTCTGGATGCGGAGGATTACGCCCTGCTGGAAAAATTTGAGGAAAATCTGGAAGCTATAAAAGACAGGATTACCAAGTCCAACAGGCAGATAAAGGGCGTGGATGACATGCCTTATATGATAGCCATCGGCAGGGATGTCATACTGGATTTGCACAAGGAATACGAAGCCATTCACAAGATGTTTGAGCAGGATAAGGTAACTGTCCCCGTTCAGGCATTCTTTGGAAACCTGTTAAAGCAAGTGAACAGGAGAAAGGATTATCCCATTGCGCTTTTAAACAAGCAAATCAACCTTGACCAGCTTCTTGCCATCCACAATGCCGTAAAGTATCCCCTTGCATATATCCAGGGGCCGCCCGGCACAGGCAAGACAAACACCATTGTCAATACCATCGTTACAGCCTTTTTTAATGAGAAGACGGTGCTGTTTGCCTCGTACAACAATCATCCCATAGACGGCGTCTGCAAAAAATTACAGAATATTTCCTATCGCAGGTGGGGCACCGTTCCGTTTCCCATAATCCGCCTCGGCAACGATGAAAAAGTGCTGGAAGCCTTGCATTATATAAAGAATCTGTATGAGACGGTTAAGGATGTAAAAGTGTTTGACGGGACGCTGGACAGGAACAAAGAGGACAGGATGTTCCGTACAAGGAAGCTGACGGAGCTTCTGCGCCGCCATGAGGAAAAACTGGAACTTCTGGAAAAGGAGGAAGCCATTCAAAAACTGCTGGAAACTAACAGGCATTTGACCCTGCAGACCCAGCTTCAGGGAGTCCAGCTACACGAGGTAAGGAAAAGGCTTGAGGAGATAGGCGAGATTACAGACGAAGAAGCCTTGAAGCTTGTGCTGGAGGATGAGGAAGAGTTTAAGAAGTATCTGTATTTTACATCGGTAAAATACATCCAGCAGCTGAAGGAAGCGAGAAACAGTGACCTGCTTCAGATTCTTGACATGGAAGAAAACAATGGCGAGGAGCAGCAGAAGAAAGTTAAAAAATTTAACGACTATCTGATAAAGCCGGAAAACCTGAAAAAATTCCAGCGTATTTTCCCGATTGTGGCGACCACTTCCATCTCGGCGCACAAAGTCGGAGAACCGGGAACCTATTTTGACATGGTGATTATGGATGAGGCAAGCCAGGGCAACATTGCCGTTTCCCTTGTGCCCATTATCCGCGGGAGAAACCTGATGCTTGTGGGCGACCCGCAGCAGTTAAGCCCGGTTATTATCATGGAGTCTTCGGATAACGACAGGCTGCGGAAGCGGTATGGCGTCACGGAGGAATACGATTATTGCAAAAATTCCATATATAAGGCATTCCTTGCCTGCGACGCCGTTAGTGTGGAAATACTGCTTAGCCATCATTACCGATGTGACAGACGTATCATTTCTTTTAACAACAAAAAATATTACAACAATAAGCTTATAATCGACAGCATAAGCAAACCTGGGCAGCCGCTAGTCTTTAAGGATATACCGGATAATACCGCTTATTACAAAAATACCGCGCCGAGGGAGGCGGAGGAGATTCTGGAGTTTGCCCTGCAGAACAAGGACAAGCAAATCGGCGTTATCACGCCCTTTGCCAACCAGAAGGATTTGATAAATGACATGATTGTCAAAAAGGAACTGGACAACGTGACATGCGGAACCGTCCATGCCTTTCAGGGCGATGAAAAGGATATCGTCCTGTTTTCCCTTGCCCTCACGGACAAAACCGGCGTCGGCACTTATGACTGGCTGAAAAACAATAAGGAGTTAATCAATGTGGCAACCTCCCGCGCCAAAGATAAGCTGATTGTGCTTTCCAGCAACAAGGAACTGATGCGGCTGCACGGGGAGGGACAGGATGACATCTATGAACTGGTGCAGTACGTCCGCACCAACGGCACTTCGGAAGTAACGCCCCGCACCAGCGCGTCCCGCGCCTTGGGCATAAAGCCCTACAGCACGGAAACAGAGGCGGCTTTCCTGCGTACCCTAAGCCACGCGCTGGATAACGTCTTAAACACGGACAAGAAATGCGTCGTCCAAAAGGAGGTCAGCATCGCCCATGTTTTTGCTGAAAATACAGCGCAGTACAATGATTTGTTCTACACGGGCCGCTTTGATTTCGTGGTGTACGAGCGCGATTACTACAAAAACGAACTTCCCATCCTCGCCATCGAGCTCGACGGCAGGGAACATGCGGAGGACAGTGTGGTAAGGGAGAGGGACAGGAAAAAGGAAGAAATCTGCAAGGCGCACGGGTTTGAACTGATACGGGTGGAGAACAGTTATGCGAGGAGGTATAACTTTTTAAAAGAGGTGTTGCTTAGGTATTTTGGGGGGTAGGAGAAATATTGCAATTATAAAATAAAGCTGTGAAAAGAGGGAAAAAGTATGGATTTATGGAAAGAAATGTTGCCAAATGTTGTAATTCCGGTGTTGATAGTAATAATATCACCAATAATAAGTTTTATTGTTGCAAATGAGGGCAATAAAAGAAAAATGGGAAAAGAGTGGAGATGTAAATACAGAAAAAGTTATTTATCGAACTATATATGTCTTTTGATTTTAAGTCTATTGTTTGTTGTATTGGCACCGATTCTAGGAGAAGTTTTACTGGGGTTATATATACCAAATGTAGAAAAGGATACCTTATTTAAAGTCGGTGGGTTAAGCATTTATATATTTTTTATGGTGATTACAAATATTTTATTTGTCAAAAGAGGATTGTTAGTATCAAAAAAGAACAGTAGATTATTGGAAATGGTATATATTAATTTGACATTAGCAGATGGACTGGGAGTATTTAGTTTTTTGGTTTTGTTTCCCTGCTTGCAGAATTATGTTGGAATATTGTATTTAATATTTATTGTGCTGGAAGTAATTGCGTTTTATCTTTTTGAAGACAAATTGTATTTTCAGTATAGCAAGGCCAAAATTATTTTGGATGATAACAAGGAGATTACAGAGGTAGATAGCAGTTCAATTTATACTAAAGGGAAATGGATAATTGCTTCTTTTATTGAAAGAGGAAAAGAGAAGGAGATAAGGGTACTTCAGGAGAAAGTGCAAAAAATTATATATTATCAAAAACAGTTTTGACTTTGTTTTTGATGCAGTAAGAAAATAGTCAGTTAAATATACAAGAATATTATATGCTCCAGATAATATCTTTAAAATTGAAAGTGGTTGATAAAGTTTCATAGCGGAGGGAGGATTTTACATGGCACTTTCAAAAGTAAGCGCTGTTTTTCAAAGCGATATTCGCAAAGTGTGGGATATCGTTACAACAGTTGAAAACTATACATGGCGTAGTGACTTAGGCAGGACAGAGATTTTGAATGAGAAGCAGTTTGTAGAATATACGAAGGACGGTTATACGACAACTTTTACCACAACTGTCTTTGAGCCGTGCATGCGATGGGAATTTGAAATGGAAAACAGTAATATGAAAGGACACTGGATTGGCGTTTTTTGTGAAAGAGACGGAAAAACGGAAGTGGAATTTACGGAAGATGTGACGGTAAAGAAAATTCTTATGAAACCATTTGCGGGAGTATATTTAAAAAAGCAGCAGAAGAGGTTTATTTCGGATTTGAAAAAAGCATTATTAGAATAAGGTTAATTTGTGTTATAATGAATAAACATTTAGCGGTATACTTTTGAAAGATATAGGAGAAAACAGCATGTTCTACACACCCGAAGAAATTCTGCAAGCTTCCGAGACAGCATTTATAGATTTAAATGTCAATTCAAACCTGGCAATAAGACCTAAGTTTATTTCTAATGATTATCAAAATGGCAGTAAGGTGCTTAGCAGTATTGAAGGTGAATTATGCAATTGTGACGAATTTATGATAAGCGTCGCTTTTGTTACAAAAAGCGGAATCACGCCATTGCTACAGATTTTAAAGGAGCTTGAGAAGAGAAATGTCAGGGGTAGGATTTTGACGACAGACTATTTGGCGTTTAGCGAGCCGCAGGCTCTAAAAATGTTAAATAGCTTAAAGAATGTTGAAGTAAAAATGTATCGTGTCAGTCCAAGCAAGGAGGGATTTCACACAAAAGGGTACATTTTTAGAAATGAACAAAGCTTTAAAATGATTGTTGGGAGTTCCAATCTAACACAAAATGCTCTTACGAAAAATAAAGAATGGAATATGCAGATATATTCTTTGAGAAATGGCGAAATAGCCCATGATATTTTATTAGAGTTTGAATGTTTATGGGCGGAAGCAGTTTCGTTAGAGTCGTGGATTGATACCTACACAAAGATTTATGAGGAGCAAAAGAAAGCCGCCAGAAGTTTAAGAAACAAAAATCTTATTTCACTTGAGAGATATACGCTTAAACCGAATCGGATGCAGGTGGCTTTTGTAGAAAATCTTAAAAAATTGCGGGAGGATGGAAAAACACGCGCACTATTAATTTCGGCAACGGGAACCGGAAAAACATACGCATCGGCTTTTGCGTTGAGAGATGAGAATCCGGGCAAAGCGTTATTTTTGGTTCACAGAGAACAGATTGCAAAACAGGCAATAGCAAGTTATAGAAGAGTTTTTGGCGACTCGAAAACTTTTGGATTGCTTTCAGGCACATCCAAAGATTTTGAAGCAGATTATCTGTTTGCAACGATGCAGACCATGTCTAAAAATGAAAATTTAGGTATGTTTTGTAAGGATGCGTTTGACACGATTATCATAGATGAAGTACATAGGGCAGGGGCAAGCAGTTATCAAAAAATCATGTCATATTTTCAACCGGATTTTTGGCTGGGAATGACCGCGAGCCCTGAGCGTACCGATGGCTTTGACATATATGATTTGTTTGACCATAACATAGCATATGAGATTCGTCTGCAACAGGCGTTGGAAGAAAATTTGTTATGTCCGTTTCATTATTTTGGAATTACAGATTTAGAGATAGACGGTGAGACATTTAATGATAATACGGGGTTGAAAAATTTCAAAAGCCTGGTTTGTGATGCCCGTGTAGATTATGTAATTGAAAAAGCAATATATTATGGTTACTCAGGGGAGAGAGTAAAGGGACTTGTTTTTTGCAGCAGGAAAGAGGAGGCAAAAGAGCTTTCCAACCAATTTAACAATCGGGGATACTGCACAGTATTCTTAAGCGGGGATGATTCACAGGAACGGAGAGAAGATTGTATAGAGCGATTGACAAATGACAATAGGCAGGACAAGCTGGATTACATTTTTACGGTTGATATTTTTAATGAAGGCGTGGATATTCCCGAAATCAATCAGGTTATCATGCTTCGGCCAACGGAGAGCCCAATTGTCTTTATTCAACAGTTAGGAAGAGGGCTGAGAAAAGCGGAAAATAAAGAATATGTTGTAGTGTTGGATTTTATCGGCAATTATGCAAATAATTTTATGATTCCGATAGCATTATCAGGAGACAGAACCTACAACAAGGATACGATTCGTAAGTATATTGTAAACGGGAGCCGCGTAATACCCGGCTGCTCCACGATTCATTTTGATGAAATAGCAAAAGAGCATATTTACAGTTCTATTGACCAAATCAAAGGTATTAAAAGAATTATTAGAGAGAGTTATAAAAATTTGAAGTTTCAATTGGGGCGTATCCCCAGGCTTATGGATTTTTATAAAAATGGTGAAGTAGACCCTTTGTTGATATTAGAAAACTATAAATCTTACTATGTTTTCTTAAAGCAAGTGGATTCAGATTATGAAAAAATAGAACTTTCATTGCAGGAAGAAATAACGCTGGAATACTTATCAAAAATACTTGCACAGGGAAAACGTCCGCAAGAATTGGAAATATTAAACGGTATTATTCACAATGGCAGAGTTGACAGAAATACAGTACGAACACAGTTGGAACGAAAATATCAGATAAGTTTTGACAGTAAGAGCATTGAGAATGCATTTGATATTTTGCGGGGAACATTTGTAAGCAAAAAAGAGGAATTAAAGAAATATGCTTACATAGATATTTTGGAGAAAGCAGACAGAGGATTTTATGAGCGGATGTCAAGCTTTTCTGAACGGATACAAAAAAGTGAGTTTTATAATCAGGTAAATGATTTAATATGCCTTGGTATCAGTCGTTACGAGGATATATACAATAAATCCATTTATAAACGAGGTGTATTTGTATTATATGAAAAATATTCAAGGCGGGATGTCTGCCAGCTTCTTAACTGGGAGAGTGATTTGTCCTCCACAATGTATGGAATGAAGAGAGTGGATGATGATGTAGCTATTTTTGTGACTTATCACAAAGGCAAACCGGGAGAGGAGCAGGAATATTTGGATGGGAAACCGGATTATGCAGATGCATTTATAGACAATCAAATTTTTATGTGGGAATCTCAGATTGGCAAGGGGCCGGACAGCTCTTATATGCAAAATGTAAATGAGGCGCTTAACAAGCATCTGTTTATTAAGAAAAGCGATGCAGAAGGCACAGACTTTTATTATATGGGAAAATTTGATATATTAGAGATTAAAGCGGGTAAGAAAAAAGATAAAAACGGCAAATTCAAGGATATTGCGAAGGTGCGCGTGAAAATGCATGATGCGGTCCGGGATGATTTGTTAGAATACTTGCAAAAAAATGAAAGGTAGAATACACAATGAAATCAATTGAAGTAGTCGCCGCCATCATTCATCATGGCGACAGAATCTTTGCCACCCAGCGCGGTTATGGGGAGTTTAAGGATGGCTGGGAATTTCCGGGCGGAAAAATGGAAGAAGGGGAAACCCCAAAGCAGGCATTAGTCCGAGAAATTAAGGAAGAACTGGATACAGTGATAGAGGTCGGGGAATTAATTGACACGGTGGAATATGATTATCCGCAGTTTCACCTCACTATGCATTGTTTCTGGTGCACCGTAAAATCAGGGGATTTGGTGCTCAAGGAGCATGAAGCGGCAAGGTGGCTTGCAAAGGAAGAGTTAAACAGTGTGGATTGGCTGCCGGCGGATTTGGGGTTGATTGAGAAGATAAAGGAAAGTTATCGTGTGTAAAAGGAGAATCAAAAATGCAGGCATTGGCAGGGCGGGCGGATGAATAAGCAAAAGGCACTTCCCCTTGCCCCCAAAATATTTTTATTATATACTTAACCCATTAAGAAAATTACAGCAAACAAAATTAATACAGAAAAATAAGTAGTAGGAGGAAAACACATGGCACAGAAAAATCCCTATGCAGGAACACAGACAGAAAAGAACCTAGAGGCGGCGTTTGCCGGTGAGTCACAGGCAAGGAACAAGTATACATATTTTGCGTCCAAGGCGAAGAAGGAAGGCTTTGAGCAGATTGCGGCGCTTTTTTTGAAGACGGCGGACAATGAAAAAGAACATGCAAAAATGTGGTTTAAGGAGCTGAACGGAATCGGCAGCACCGCGGAGAACCTTGAAGCGGCTGCAAACGGGGAAAATGACGAATGGACGGATATGTATGTGGGATTTGCGGAGACGGCGGAGAGGGAAGGATTCCCGGAACTTGCAGAGAAATTCCGTATGGTGGCGGCCATTGAAAAGCACCATGAAGAGCGTTACCGTGCATTGCTCAAAAACGTGGAGATGCAGGAAGTGTTCAAAAAGAGTGAGGTTAAGGTATGGGAATGCCGCAACTGCGGGCATATCATAGTCGGAACCGAAGCGCCTGACGTTTGTCCGGTATGCGCACATCCGCAGGCATATTTTGAAGTCAGTGCGGAGAACTACTAATCTATGACGAAAACAGAACTGTTAAAATCCATATTTGGATATGATTCCTTCCGGGAAGGGCAGGAGCCGCTTATAGACAGCATCCTTTCCGGAAGGGATGTGCTCGGCATCATGCCCACCGGGGCGGGAAAGTCCCTCTGCTTTCAGGTTCCGGCGCTGATGCTTTCCGGGATAACGGTGGTGGTATCCCCGTTGATTTCCCTGATGGCGGACCAGGTCCGCGCCCTGAATGCGGCGGGAGTCCATGCGGCCTACATCAACAGTTCCCTGACAGAAACACAGATTGCAAAGGCGCTGGAAAACGCAAGACAGGGAAGATACAAAATTATATATGTAGCGCCCGAAAGGCTGGCGACAGCCTCTTTTTTGTCGCTGCCGGAATACACGGAGATTGATTTGGTGGCGGTGGATGAAGCGCACTGTATTTCCCAGTGGGGACAAAACTTCAGGCCCAGCTACCTGAAAATCGTGGACTTTGTGGAAAGGATTCCGAAGCGTCCCATCATTGCGGCGTTTACGGCGACGGCAACGGAGATGGTAAAGCAGGACATTCTGTGCATTCTGGGCCTTAGCAATCCCCTTGTGACGGTCACCGGCTACGACAGGAAAAACCTGTTTTTTTCCGTGGAAAAGCCGCAGAAAAAGATGGACGCGCTGACGCGTTATCTAAAAGCAAACAAGGACAAAAGCGGTATTATATACTGCAATACCCGCAAGCTGGTGGAAGAAGTGTATGAAAGCCTGAACCGGCTTGGATTTCCGGTGACGAAATACCATGCGGGTCTGACGGACTCAGAGAGGAAAGAAAATCAGGACAAATTTATATATGACGAGCTGCCGCTGATGGTGGCAACCAATGCCTTCGGTATGGGGATTGACAAGTCCAATGTGCGGTTTGTCATCCATTACAACATGCCGAAAGATATGGAGAGTTATTATCAGGAGGCGGGGCGTGCTGGCAGGGACGGGTTGGAAGCGGAATGCATCCTGTATTATGGCGGGCAGGATGTCCGCACCAACGAGTTTTTAATCGGCAAACAAAACGAGCAGGACGAGCTTGACGAGGAGGACAGGCAGGCCGTGATGGAAAAGGAACTGGAGCGTCTCAGAAAGATGACGTTCTATTGCTTTACCCACGACTGCCTCAGGGATTATATCTTAAAATATTTTGGAGAATATGGCTCTGTGTATTGCGGGAAATGCTCCAACTGCCTGACGGAATTTGAGGAGATTGACGTGACGGAGGATGCCGCGGTTTTGTTCCGGCTCATTAGGACGAGCGGCAGCAGGTACGGCATCAGTGCCATTGTGGACGCCGTCCATGGAAACAACAATGAGAAAATAAGAAAATACCGTTTGCAGGAAAATCCATATTACGGGCAGCTTGCCCGGACTTCGGTATTCCGAATCCGGCAGGTTGTCAACGAACTTCTGCTGCAGGATTTTCTCTTGCTGACGCCGGATGAATACCCGGTTCTGAAAATCACCCGGAAAGCGTATGACTGGCTGGAAGACGGTAACGGACCGGAAAAGATTGTATTGAAGCTGCCAAAGCAAACCCCTGCCTCCGATACAAAAAGCGGCAAAGCCAAATCTGCGGCCAAAGGAAGCGTACAGGGGGCAAAATATCCCGACTTGTTTGAAAAACTCCGGGCGCTGCGCATGGAGCTGGCGAGGAGGGACCATGTTCCACCCTACATTGTTTTTACCGACAAAACCTTAAATGAAATGAGCGCCTATCTTCCCGATACAAAGGAGAAAATGCTTCAGATTGGCGGGGTGGGAAACCATAAATATGAAAAATACGGTAAGGATTTTGAGCAGGTTATCAGGGAATATTGTAAGGCAGTAACCGTAGATGAATAGTTCATGAAAGGGGACTTTTCCATGTCAGCAAAGAAAAAAGAAGTCAAGACCAACGCCATGCGGATTCTGGAATCCATGAAGATTCCCTTTCTGCATTATACATATGAATGCGACGAGTTTATTGACGGTATCCAGATAGCGGAAAAACTGGGGCTGCCCCATGAAAAGGTGTATAAGACCCTTGTGACTGTGGGAAACAGCAGGAATTATTTTGTGTTTGTCATCCCTATTGCAAAGGAGCTGGATTTAAAAACAGCCGCCCGCAGCGTAGGGGAAAAGAGCGTGGAGATGATTCATGTTAAGGACATCAATGCCATTACCGGCTACATACGGGGTGGCTGCACTGCCGTCGGCATGAAAAAGCAGTATGTCACCCGTATTGACAGTAGCGCAGATGGCATGGAAAAAATCATTGTAAGCGGCGGCCGCATCGGTTCCCAGCTTGAACTTGCGCCAAAGGATTTGGCACGGGCGTGCGGGGCGGAATTTGCGGATGTTGTCAGGCATTGAAAAGCGAGGTACTTCCCTATGAGAATCCATATCAGCATCTGTGACGATGACCCCGTATGGCGCGGACAGCTTGCGGCAATGGCGGGCAGGTGGGCAAAAAGCCGGGAATATGCGATACAGATAAACGAGTTTGAAAGTGCGGAGGAGTTTTTGTTCAAGGAGGCGGATAAAGGCACGGATATCCTGCTTCTGGATGTGGAAATGAAGGAAATGAACGGGGTGGAACTGGCGGCAAAGGTGCGCCGCCGGAATAAGGAAATCCAGATTGTATTTGTTACGGGGTATCTCGAATACATTCAGGACGGGTATGAAGTGGAGGCGCTCCATTACCTGTTAAAGCCGGTTACGCATGAAAAGCTTTGTGAGGTGCTTGAGCGTGCGGTGAAAAAGCTTTCTTCCCAGGATAAGTCGCTGGTGCTTACGGTTCATGGGGAAACGGTGCGGATTCCCCTGCATGAAATACGGTATGTGGAGGTCCGGAAAAATTATGTGACGCTCCACGCCAAAGAAGAAATAGAGGTCAGGCTTACCCTGCAGGAGCTGGAAAAAAATCTGGACGACAGCTTTGAGCGTGCGGGCAGGTCCTATATTGTAAATCTGAGATTTATAAAGCGTATCACAAAAAAAGAGATTATCCTGAACGACGGGCAGGAAATCCCGCTTTCCAGAGGAATGTATGATAAGATAAATCAGGCTGTGATACGTTATTTTTAACGGGGAAGGGGAAGAGTAATGTCATTGCTGTCAAAGTATGTCAATAAACAGCTTTCCGCTTATCAGAATGAACTGATACAGACGCATTATGCCGAGGTGGAAAATATGTACCGGCAGATGCGCGGATGGCGGCACGATTACCGGAACCACATTCAGGTGATGAAAAGCTATGCGGCAGCAGGGGATATGGACGCGCTGAAGCATTATCTGGAGGAACTGGATGCGGATTTGTCTACAGTTGACACTGTTGTCAGAACAGGAAATCGGATGACGGACGCCATATTGAACAGCAAGATTTCGCTGGCACATTCTAAAAATATTACTGTGACTGCGGATGCGCATGTGCCGGTGGCGTTGAAGACATCGGAAATCGATTTGTGCATCATTATCGGCAATCTGTTTGATAATGCCATCGAAGCAAGCATGAAGCTGCCGGAGGACAAGCGTATGATACGCATCTATATGGACATGAAAAATACGCAGCTCTATATGTCCTTCACCAACCTGACAGCCACGGGAAAGCAGAAAAAGACAGGCAACCGTTTCCGCACCACGAAAGGGGCGGAGCATGGATTTGGACTTGTCAGGATAGACAGCATTGTAGAGCGGTATCACGGCTATCTGAGCAGGAACAGTGAAGAGGGAGCTTTTACCACGGAAATACTGCTTCCGCAGGAATGAGGAAAAAGATACAAAGTAATTTATAAATTTGTCCCCGTAAGTGTGCAGTTCGTCCCCGGATTGCGCACTTTATTATTGCAGCGGTTATACTGAATATCGTGACGACATAATAAATTTGCAATGCTTGGGAATGGAGGAAACGATGACGACAGAAAAGAAAACAAGGTACGGCATGTGGAGCAATACCTGTTATATGCTGGACATGGCAAGACGAAAATGTCCGAGCGTGCCGGTGTTTGTTTGCGCGCTGGCAGTTCTTGACATAATCATGAACCTGCTTGGGCTTTTTGTGGTTCCTGTCATATTGGGGACGGTAGAGACGCAGGCGCCGCTTAGGAAGCTGGTGGGAATTATATTATTTTTTGCGCTTGGAATGTTGGTAACAGGGGCGCTTACGGCATATATAAAATGTAACCAGTGTCATGGAAAGATAACGGTGCGTGTGAACATCATAATGGATATTATGGACAAAACAAACCGTACTTCTTTTCCCAATACATTGAAACAGGATTTCTTAAACATGGAAGAAAAGGCCATGCAGGCGTCCCGAAGCAATGCCGACGCTGCGGAAGCAATCTGGGAAACGCTTATGGGGTTATTGAAGAGTATTTTCGGTCTTCTGCTGTATCTGTTTTTCCTTTCGCGGATAAACATTTGGGTACTTGTCTTAACGGCTGCGATAACGCTGGCAGGCTATGAGGTGACAAGGAAAGCGGACGCATGGGCGCATCGGCGTGAAAAAGAAAAGACGACGCTTTTCCATAAGCTGGGTTATATCAACAACAGGGCGCAAAATCTCGCATGTGCAAAAGATATCCGCATATACGGCATGAAAGAATGGCTTCTGGGGCTGTACAACCGTTTTATAGGACAGCTTGCCGGGTTTTATGCCCGCAGGGCAAAGGTATACCTCGGAAAGGATGTGGCGGTGGCTCTCATGGATTTCCTGAAGGGGGGAGCCGCCTATTTTTATCTGATACATCTGGCTTTACAAGGAAGTATCGGAGCCGCGGAATTTTTATTTTATTTCTCTGCAATCAGCGGTTTTACCGCATGGGTAACGGACATACTGTCGGGAATGTCCCATCTCTATAAACAAAGCCTGTATATTTCCGATATCAGGGAATTTATAGAGTATGAGGAACCGTTTCTCTTTGAGGAGGGAGAAAAGCTTGAGCCGATAAAAGAAAATCAGTATGAAATAGAACTGGAGCATGTCAGCTTCCGGTATCCGTCTGCTGAAAAGGATACGTTACATGACGTATGTCTCACGGTTCATCAAGGAGAAAAGCTTGCGGTAGTGGGTTTAAATGGCGCAGGAAAGACAACCCTGGTAAAATTAATTTGCGGATTCCTTGAGCCCACCGAAGGACGGGTGCTGTTAAATGGGGAGGACATCAAAAAGTATAACAGAAGAGATTATTACAGGCATTTTTCAGCGGTTTTTCAGGACTTTTCCATACTTCCCGGCAGTATTGCCCTGAATGTGTCGCAGGCGGATGACGACATTGATATGGAAAAGGTAAAGAATTGTATTGAAAAAGCAGGGCTGAAGGAAATGACAGAAAGCCTGCCCGGTAAATATGATGCCTATCTGGAAAAAAGGGTTTATGAAGAGGCAGTTGATTTGTCAGGAGGAGAGATGCAGCGTCTGATGCTGGCCCGGGCGCTTTATAAGGAAGCCCCTGTTATTATACTGGATGAACCGACCGCTGCGCTGGACCCATTGGCGGAAAGCGATATGTACAGGAGGTATCATGAACTGACAGGCGGCTGTACTTCCGTTTATATTTCGCACCGGCTGGCCTCCACCCGCTTCTGCGACAGGATAATTTTGCTGGAGAATGGAGAAATCAGGGAAGAAGGAGGGCATGAAAGCCTGCTTGCGGCAGGCGGGGAATACGCCCGCCTGTATGAGGTGCAGAGCCGTTATTACCGGGAAAAAAGTGTGGAGGGAGGCGTTTGCGGTGAAAAAAGATAAGCTGTCATGGAAAGAGGGGTTGCGTTTAAACGGCAGGGCTGCCCGGCTCTTATGGAAAAACTATCCGCAGGTCTTTATATCGGATGCATTAAAGGAAGTTTTTTCCACGTTGATTCCCTTTGTCAATATCTGGTTTTCCGCGCGCATTATCGGGGAACTGGCGGGGGCAAGGAACCGGGAAACTCTCATTTACATGATTTTGATATTGCTGCTTGCAAACCTGCTTCTTTCTGTTTTGAGAGCCGCGTTTGTCCGGTGGAATGAAACGGCGCTTTGGGTGGCATATAGAAGTAAAGAAACATTATTTGATGAGAAGCTGCTTTCCATGGATTTTGCAACATTGGATAACTCTCATACAAGAGATTTGTTTTTAAAAATAAAGCAAAACGAAAGCTGGTCTGACTGGGGTTTCCCGAGAATGTTAAGGTATGCGGGCTCTCTGGTAAAGGCGGTAATCGGCATCTGCGGCACACTTGCCCTGACATGGAACTTATTTTTACTGCAGGTACCGGAAGGGGCGGGAGGCCTTAGTGTCCTGAACAGCCCGGTTGTAAATATAGTTATGATAGCGCTGATGTTTGCGGCCGTTATCCTTTCGCCTGCAATAAGCAAAAAATCCATGGATTATTGGACAAATTATTCTGAGGAGGCCCGGTTTGGCAACCGTATTTTTACCTTTTATACCTATTATTTTGGCATCTATGAGCGGCGCCGCGCCCTTGATGCGCGCATGTACAGGCAGGATATTATATGCAGGAACAATATGGAAAAAGGAGATATGTTTGGGATAAAATCACCCATAGCGGCATTGGCAAGAGGTCCCATGGGAATGCTGTCCGCAGCTGCTGACACGGTAAGCCGGATTTTTACGGGAGCGGTGTATTTGTTTGTCTGCATAAAGGCATGGGCAGGCGCGTTCGGCGTGGGGGAAGTGACCCAGTACATCAGCGCCATCACCATGCTTTACGGAAGCCTTGCCCTGTTTTTGCGCACCGTGGGGGAAATGCAGACAAACGCTTCTTTTGTAAAGGATATCCTGGATTTTCTGGATATTCCCGACGATATGTATAAGGGCAGCCTTACGGTGGAGAAAAGGAACGACTGCAAATATGAGGTAGAATTTTGCAATGTCAGCTTCCGATACCCGAACACAGAGGAATATGCGCTTAAAAATGTATCCCTGCGGTTTCGGATTGGGGAAAAACTCGCCGTGGTGGGGGAAAACGGTTCCGGCAAAACGACCTTGATTAAGCTTCTGTGCAGGCTGTACGACCCGACAGAAGGGGAAATACGCCTGAACGGGATAGACATCAGGAAATACGATTACAAAGAATATATGTCCGTCTTTTCGGTGGTCTTTCAGGATTTTGCGTTGTTTGCTTTTTCCCTCGGACAGAATGTGGCTGCCACGGAGCAGTACGATGAAATAAAAGTGAAAAAATGTTTGAAGGAAGCGGGACTGGAGGAAAGGATTACTTGTATGAAGAGCGGTCTTGAAACATATCTTTATAAAGACTTTGACGAGGAAGGTGTGGAAATTTCCGGAGGGGAGGCACAGAAAATTGCCATTGCCAGGGCGCTATACAAGAATGCAGGATTTTTGATTCTGGATGAACCGACGGCGGCCCTTGACCCGGTTGCCGAATATGAAATTTATACCAAATTCGGGAAAATCGTGGGCGGTCGGACAGCCATCTACATCAGCCACCGGCTGGCTTCCTGCCGCTTCTGCGATGAAATCGTGGTTTTCGATAAGGGAAGGATATGTCAGCGCGGCAGCCATGAAAACCTGCTTGCAGACACGGGGGGAAAATACTATGCGCTCTGGAATGCGCAGGCGCAGTACTATAAGTCTCCGGCAGCCGCAATGCTAAATGCGGAAACTTCAGGAATAAAGTGAATTGAATCCATGAAATAATAATGATATGATTAGAATGATTATGAACCCATCATGTCATAACGGAAAGGAACTTACGATGCAGTATTTTATTGCTTTTCTGGAAGGAATTATTACTTTTGTGTCCCCGTGCCTGTTACCCATGCTTCCGGTGTATATTTCTTACTTTGCAAACGGTGAAAATGACAGGAAGCGGACCATGTACAATGCGGCGGCGTTTGTGGCGGGATTTACGGTTGTTTTTCTGGCGCTGGGTGCGTTTGCAGGGACAGTGGGAGCCGCCCTGCAAAGATACAGAACGGGGGTCAATCTGGTTACGGGCGGAATCGTGGTGGTTCTGGGTCTTAATTTCAGCGGGCTTTTGCGAATTGGATTTCTCAACATGACAAAGAAACTGGATGTAGAAGTGAAAACGGAGAATGTTTTTTCCACATTTTTATTTGGCATGGTGTTTTCCATCGGCTGGACGCCGTGTGTGGGCGCTTTTCTGGGTTCCGCGCTGATGCTGGCGTCCGCGCAGGATACAATGGCCAAAGGGCTTCTGATGCTGTTTGTGTATTCCATGGGTCTTGGGATTCCCTTCTTTATCAGTGCGCTTCTTCTGGACAGATTAAAGGGAACGTTTCAGTTCATCAAGAAACATTATGTGTGGATTAACAGGATTGCGGGGATTTTTCTTATCATTGTGGGTATCAGCATGATGACGGGATGGTTTGGGAGACTGCTGTCTGTTTTAGGAGGTATTGGATGAGAAAGTATGGTAAAGTGATAGCGGGAGTTCTTTTGCTGGTGATTGTGCTGGCAGGAAGCGGGGTGTTGTATCGGTATCTTGCCGGGCAGTATAAGGCGGGGGGATTGGCGGAGGCGGCCCCTGACAGGGAAGGGGAAAACCGGACGGGGGCTGAGCCTGACAGGGAAGGGGGAAATCAGACGGGGACGGACTCTGAAAGAGAAGAGGACGGGCAGACGGATGCCGCCGGGAGTGAGCAGGAGAAAGGAACGAATCCGGCGCCGGATTTTACGGTGGAAAACGGGGACGGGGAGCAGGTAAAGCTTTCGGATTTTAAAGGACGTCCCGTGGTGTTGAATTTCTGGGCAAGCTGGTGCGGGCCGTGCAAAAGTGAGATGCCGGGCTTTCAGAACCTGTATGACGATTACGGGGAGGAGGTCGCGTTTGTAATGGTAAACCTGACGGATGGCAGCCGGGAAACTACGGAGAGCGCCATGGCATTTGTGGAGGAACAGGGATATACTTTTCCTGTGTATTATGACGTGGAGCAGGAAGCGGCTGCTGCATACTACGTGAATTCCATACCGGCAACCTATTTTATTGACAGCGAGGGCAACCTAATTGCGTACGGTCTGGGGGCATTACAGGAGGAAGATGTGAAAACCGGGCTTGAAATGATTCTCGATGACTGATAAAATGGTGAAAAAGATAATCAGAAAGGTATGGTATCGGGATGAGTGCTATGGAGATTTCGGAAACGATTCGTTATATAGGCGTGGAGGACAGGGATATTGATTTGTTTGAATCACAGTATGTGGTGCCGGAAGGGATTACATACAACTCCTACCTTATTTTGGATGAAAAAACAGCTTTGATGGATACAGTGGATTCCAGAAAGACAAAAAACTGGATGGAAAACCTGAAGGCAGAGTTAAAGGACAGGAAGCCGGATTATCTGGTGATTTCCCATCTGGAGCCGGACCATGCGGGCAGCATCGCAGCAGTTGCAGCGGAGTACCCTGAGATGGCGCTGGTGGGGAATGCAAAAACTTTTGCCATGCTTCCCCAGTTTTTTGATATAAGCCTTGAAGGGAGGACGCTGGTTGTGGCAGAAGGACAGGAGTTATCTTTAGGCAGCCACACCCTGCAGTTTTTTATGGCACCCATGGTTCACTGGCCGGAGGTTATGGTGACTTATGAACAGACGGAAAAAGTGCTGTTTTCCGCCGACGGGTTTGGCAGGTTCGGGATGCCAGAGGACGATGGGAACTGGGCCTGTGAGGCAAGACGTTACTACTTTAACATAGTGGGGAAATACGGGGTGCAGGTGCAGGCGCTTTTGAAAAAGGCAGCCGCGCTGGATATCCGCAAAATTTGTCCGCTGCATGGGCCTGTACTGGATGAAAACCTCCCCTATTATATTGAAAAATATGACACATGGAGCAGTTACCGTCCGGAGGATAAGGGCGTATTGATAGCGTATGCTTCCGTGTACGGCAATACGGCAAAGGCAGCGGAAGAGTTGGCAGAGCTGCTTCGGGAAAACGGGGAAGAGAAGGTGGTGGTATCCGACCTTGCAAGGGAGGATATGGCGGAAGTGATAGAAGACGCATTCCGCTATGACAGGATGGTTCTGGCATCTCCCACTTATGACGGAGGACTGTTTCCCTGCATGGAAAGCTTCCTGATGCACCTTAAGTCGAAGGGTTATCAGAAAAGAACGGTCGGCCTGATGGAAAACGGTTCCTGGGCGCCCATGGCTGCAAAGCAGATGCGTCAGATACTGGAAGGGATGAAAGAAATTACCGTAATAGAGCAGGCAGTGTCCATCCGCTCTTCTTTAAACGATAAAAGCAGGGAAGAATTGAAAGCGCTGGCAGAACAAATCGGGGAAGCTTATTGATTTCACGATTTTATCGAAAAAAATGATTGATTTTTCCTTTTATCTATTATATGATTAGAAACGTGTAGGGGAAAACGGTCATTAGGGCGATGGGTGACTGTTTAGCATCAGGCGAAAGATAAGAAGGAGAACTAACATCATCATATGATGATTTAGACTTGCACAAACGTATTGCCGTTTGTGCATTTTTTATTTAACACACTTTACTAAAGTGCATTGAAAAAGTACAAAAAAGAGAAATGCAACGAGGAAATGAGGGATAAGATGAAAAAGAAAACACTGGCAGCAATAATTATTCTTGTGGGTCTTGTATTGCCGATATACGCGGCGGCAGATGATGTTTCCGGCAATGCAGGGGAAACAGAAAGCATGGTTTCATCAGGCGATTTTTCGGTTCAGGACTATTATGATATTCTGCTGGCGGAAAAAGCGGGGCAGCAGCAATATAACATTTACAAAAACCAGCTTCAGGCCCAGCTTTTGGAACTAAAACTGACGTATTTGTCAGAATTGGAAAAGGAGTGGGCGCAAAAGTGCGGGGCGGAGGAGAAAAAACTGGAAATGGGATATACCATTCCCGTTGCGGTTAAAGAGGCAGAAGGGCAGCATGCGGCAGTGCTTCTGGAAATAGAGTCTGTCCGGGAGAAACAGGAGTTTTACATGGAAGCGATAGCCTTATACGGAGGTGTTTATCAGGAGGTTATTGTTTCGGAGGAATGCGGGCCCCTGACAGATGATTATACAGAATTGTTTCTGGAAGGAAGTGCGCAGAGACTATATTATGAACAGCAGATTTTGGGGTACGAAGCAGCGTTGTTAAATGCTGCGGGAAATGCAGAAGAAATTAATGTCCTGCAAAAACAGTTACAGTTAGCCATGATAGAAAAAACGCAGTATGAAATAAATATGGAATTGTATGTAAAGGAACTGCAATTGCAATACAGGGATATAGAGAGAGAGATTGCCGACAAAGACAACAAAATCACGGTTGCGGAGATGAAAGTCAATAATGCGGCTCTGTTGTATGAGAAGGGAAAAATCTCGGAGCTGGAACTGACCGAATTGAAAAATGAACTCCATAGACTGCAATATGAACGGGCAGAACTGCTTTATGAAGCCAAGGACATTTGTTACAGGTTGAACCATGGTATAAAAGAATAAAAGCTAAGGGAATGAACAGAAGGCTGCAAATAAGGGGAAGTACGGAAAATAGTTTTTATAAGGGTGAAAAGGAGATTGAAAAATGAGTGACTTTATCAACAATTTAAGCAAAAACGGACATGAGGAAAAGCTACGGGTGGTTTTGCAGATGGATAACTACAGCATTGCTATTGAGGGAGGAATAGTCCATGTTGCTTTTCCCAACCTGACCGAATCCACGGGGGATTGTATGGGAGACGTCATTCCGGGAGGACTGGAATACATAACAATAAAAAACATTACCATGATGAAGTACTGTGGACATACAACCAGATTCGGTTTTACCAAAGATAACAGCGACTTGTATTGCACTGTAAACAGTATTATCGATGGCCATGTTGTCGGGGTGGCAGAAAGCGCATATGACGAACCGTCGGGAAAGCCCATGTGCGGCACGGCAGCTACGCTGTCGTCCATAATTGAGATATTGTTCAGGAGTACGGAAGCAGAATCAAAGTATGTTAACGGTAAGTGTCAAGTGATAAATTTAAGGAATTACAACGGTGAAATCTTTGGGACGGGATACAGGATGAATGATTATATTGCGGTGGAAATGGAAGCTTCGGATGAAGTTTACTGGTATTACGGGGGACAGCCATCATAAAGGAAAAGCAGGGATGAACTTTTCGGATATTATGGGGAGGCGTCGTCGGTAAAGGTAAGGGGCTGCGTGGACCCGCTTGTGTTTGACATGGGAAACGACGGGTTTGACATAAAGCCGCTTGCGGAGGGAACGCATTTTGACATGGACGGGGACGGGTTTGCGGAGAAGGCCAACTGGAGCACAAAGGACGGCTTTCCTACGCTGGGTGTGAATGACATCTTAGGAAACAATAAACTTGAAACAAAATCCGGGGCAGGAAATAAAAAAATCCGCCAAAATATAAAACGTTCCAGTTCTGTTATGGAGGATGGAACGGCAGCATGATATGTTAAGATAGCGGAATAAGATAAAGACAGGGACTGCATGTTTTAAAAGATGTGTAAAAGGGCATTGCAAATAAAAAAGAAGGGGAGCATTCATTAATGAACAGCAAAATAAAAAGAATCATCGGTATCCTGCTGGTGGCACTCATAATGACCTGTACGGCAGGTGGATGCGCTGACAGGGAAAACATACCCATTGCTTCCGGCACAGGGGATGCCGCCGGGACGACGGAAACCCTGCCAAGTAAGGACGGGGAAGGAAACACGGCAGACATGCCGGGTACAGGGGAGTGCCCGGAGGGTTATGTCTACGATTATCAGGTGAGTATGGAACCCATCCCGGAGGAAATCGCGGCGCTGGGGGGGCCCTGTGAGGGAACCATCCATGCCTTTCCGTCCCGGATAGGGATGGCGCTGACGGAACTGGAGATGGAGAAGGACCCGGTGCTGAAGGCGGAGGTGGAGAAGAGAATCCCGGAAATAGAAGCTGCCCTTGAGGAGGAGATAGGCGGGGAGTTTGTGGTAGATGGGGTGATTCTGTTGGATAATCTGGGGTGGTATTTTTTCTGTACGGAGGTCGAAACAGGATACCAGTTTGATTTAAGTTATGCAAACAAGGAATACGACGCACAGAAAAATAACAGGACATCCACTGAAAATATAATTAATACAAAAGAGTATTACAAGGCAAAAGAAAGCATTGCACTGAGTGAGGAATTAATTCCGCTTGTAAGGGAGATATATCCTGACGGTGACATAAAGATACAAAAACAGGGCGGGGTTGATGTGACGGAAATATTCGTTTCACAGTACACGGAGGCAGAAGTGGATAAATGTCTGGAACAGGAAAAGCTGTTAATGCTGTGGGAGGCGCTGCAGGCATATGATAATACGGTCTATTATAACGTAAGCCTGACGTTTTATCCCCCGGAATACCAGAGAATTATTGAAGAAAAATATGATACTTTTATCCGATTCGATTTTGGACAAACGTTTGATGTAAATACCATAAGCCGTCTGGGAGAAAATGGAGAAGTAATAAGCTGTTTCAGGTATTTAGGAATAAAAGCTGAAAAGGATGAGGAGAACCTGGATGGGTTATTGCAGGAATACAGGGAAGGAAACTTAGACAGGGAGCTTGTATGGAAGTACTGGATAATCTGAAAACCAAACAGGAGGATAAAAAATGAGTGACTTTATGAATAACCCAAGTAAGGAAGAATTAATCAATAATCTCAACATAGTCTTAGAGATGGAATCCTATAAAGCAGGCGGATGTGATGTGTCTATAGTAGACGGAGAAGTTTTTTATTTTGATGATAAAGGAAATCAAAACATAATCGGCACCCTCCCCAACCTAGCCGAAACCAACCAGTACTTCTTCGGCGACACCATCCCCGAAGGAGTGGAATACATAACGATAGACGGTATCACCATGATGACCTACTACGGAACCCTGATTGGATGTGGCCGCGTGGATGAAGGATTTGAGAAACATTGTTACACAATGAACGGCTTCATCAATGATGACACCATCTCGAGAGCGGGAAACATGGTGGCAGGACCCATATATGGAAAGGTATCCACGGCTTCAGCATCACTGGAAATGCTGTTCAGGAGCAGGGATAAGACGCTGAATTATGACAACATTATCGGACAGCTTGCAAATTTAAGGAATTTCAGCGGCGGAACCTACGGGACAGGGTATCTGATTCATGATTACATTGAAGTGCTTTCCTTTGCAACAGGAAGGAAGCTGACGGAAACGGCACTGGTCGAAATGGAAATAAACGGCAGTGTCATCATAGAGTTTGCCCGGGAAAAGGATGAAGACGTCAAGGTGGAATGGGCGGAAGGAAGCGGTGGGGAAGACAGCGCATCCGTCATCACCATGGACGACCTTGTCACGGAGGAGTTTTTTGAAGAACTGGAAAAAGCATACCCGGGCATGCGGGACACTTTAGCGGAATGCCTTAGTGATGCGGACATGGAAACACTGGATGAACTTTTCGGGTATTACGGGGAAGCGTCCTCTGCAAGGGTGAACCTTGACCCGCTTGTGTTTGACATGGGGAATGGTAAACCTGGAACATTATCCAGGGAAAAATTAAAAAAATTCACCCGAATAGGAAATGTTCCAGTTCTGTTATGGAGAATGGAATGGCAGCATGATATGTTAAGGTAGCGGCATAAGATATAGACAGGGGCTGTATGCCATAAAAGATGTGTAAAAAGGGCATAGCAAATAAAAAAAGAAGAAGGGGAGCATTCAACAATGAAAGGCAAAATAAAAAGAATCATCAGTATCCTGCTGGTGGCACTCATAATGACCTGTGCGGCAGGCGGATGCGCTGACAGGGAGAACGTACCCATTGCTTCCGGCACAGGGGATGCCGCCGGGACGACGGAAAACCTGCCAAGTAAGGACGGGGAAGGAAACACGGCAGACATGCCGGGTACAGGGGAGTGCCCGGAGGGTTATGTATACGATTATCAGGTAAGTATGGAACCCATTCCTGAGGAAATCGCAGCGCTTGGTGGCCCGTGTGAGGGAACCATCCATGCTTTTCCATCAAGGATAGGGATGGCGCTGACGGAACTGGAGATGGAGCAGGACCCTGTGCTGAAGGCGGAGGTGGAGAAGAGAATCCCGGAAATAGAAGCAGCCCTTGAGGAAGAAATAGGCGGGGAGTTTGTGGTGGACGGGGTGATTCTGTTGGATGACCTGGGGTGGTATTTTTTTTGTACGGAGGTCGAAACAGGATACCAGTTTGATTTAAGTTATGCAAACAAGGAATACGACGCACAGAAAAATAACAGGACATCCACTGAAAATATAATTAATACAAAAGAGTATTACAAGGCAAAAGAAAGCATTGCACTGAGTGAGGAATTAATTCCGCTTGTAAGGGAGATATATCCTGACGGTGACATAAAGATACAAAAACAGGGCGGGGTTGATGTGACGGAAATATTCGTTTCACAGTACACGGAGGCAGAAGTGGATAAATGTCTGGAACAGGAAAAGCTGTTAATGCTTTGGGAGGCGTTGCAGGCATATGATAACACGGTCTCTTATAACGTAAGCCTGACGTTTTATCCCCCGGAATACCAGAGGATTATAGAAGAAAAGAACAATACATTTATCCGATATGATTTTGGAAAAATATTTAATGTGAAGACTGCAAGCAGTCTGGGAAAAAATGGAGAAGTAATAAGCTGTTTCAGGTATTTAGGAACTACAGATGAAAAGGATGTGGAGAACCTGGATGGGTTATTGCAGGAATACAGGGAAGGAAACTTAAACAGGGAGTTAGTATGGAAGTACTGGATAATCTAAAAACCAAACAGGAGGATAAAAAATGAGTGAATTTATTAATAACCCAAGTAAGGAAGAATTAATCAATACTCTTAACATAGTCTTAGAGATGGAATCCTATAAAGCAGGCGGATGTGATGTGTCTATATCAAACGGCATGGTTTATTATACTAATGATGACGGGGTCAAAAACATAATAGGCACCCTCCCCAACCTAGCCGAAACCACCCAGTACCTCTTCGGAGACACCGTCCCCGAAGGAGTGGAGTACATAACCATGAACGGCATAACCATGATGACATACTACTCAAACCTGATTGACTGCGGATACATGGATAAAGGATGGGAGGAGTACGAATACACCTTTAACAGCGTCATCCATAACGACGTAGTGGGGGCGGTAGGAAGCACGGCCGACAGGCTGGTGGACAAGCCCATATACGGTACGGTGTCCACTGCATCGGCATCGCTGGAAATGCTGTTGAGGGGAAAGGATAAGACGCTGAATTATGACAACATCATAGGATTGCTGGCAAATCTGTGGAACTTTACCGGTGGAACCCTTGGCTTCGGGGATGTGGTTAACGTTTTTGCCAATGCGGGAACCCGGACGGCCGAGAAAAGTATTACGCAGGTTGCCCTGGCAGAACTGGAGATAAACGACGGCATCATCCTGGAGTTTGCCCTTAAGAAGGACGACACCGTCACGATTACATGGGCGGAAGGAAACGGGGAATCCGGCACATCCGTCATCACGATGAATGACCTGATGACGGAAGATTTTTATGACGAACTGGAAAAGATATACCCGGAAATGAGGGAAACCCTGGCAGAGAATTTCGATGATGCGACACTGGCGGAACTGGATGAACTATTCGGGTATTACGGGGAGGCATCCTCGGCACGGGTAAACATTGACCCGCTTGTGTTTGACATGGGAAACGACGGGTTTGACATAAAGCCGCTTGCGGAGGGAACGCATTTTGACATGGACGGGGACGGCTTTGCGGAGAAGACCAACTGGAGCACGAAGGACGGCTTCCTTGCGCTGGATGTGAACGGGGACGGCGTCATCAATGACGGAAGCGAGCTGTTCGGGGATCGGACATACCTTGCATCCGGGAGGAAGGCGAAGGACGGTTTTGAAGCCCTGGCGCAGTATGATTCCAACCATGACGGCGTCATCAATGAAGAAGACGAAGTGTACGGGCGCCTGCTTATCTGGCAGGACGCGGACGGGGACGGCATTTCGGGAAACGGGGAGCTTAAGACCCTGTCCGAGGCAGGGATTAAGGAAATCCGGTTAAACCGCGACAGCAGCACGCCCTATGCCGGCGGGGAAGAAACGCTGGCGGGAACCGCCGCCTTTGTATGGGAAGACGGCAGCGAGGGGAAGTATGGGGAGTTCTGGCTTGCCAGGAAGCCCTATGACACCGTGGACAGGACGGATGCCGAAATCCCGGAGGAGTTAAGGGATTATCCCGATATAAGGAGCTTTGGGAAAATGAGTTCCCTGCCCGCGGCGATGGCGTCGGACGGGACAGGCGCCCTGAAGGCGCTGGTGGATTCCTTTTCAGCGTCAACGGACATAAAGGAAAAGAAGGGGCTGGTGGAACAAATACTCCATTTCCTGTGCCATACGGATGAAATGGCAGCAGACAGCCGCGGTGGAAACATGAATGCAAAAAACCTTGCGGTCGTGGAAACCGTGATGGGGACAAGCTTTTACGGGCAGAACGGCGCCTCCCCCAATTCATTGGCGGCGCCCATGCTGGAGGACATATATGCCCGTCTGGTAGATATGTATTATGTCCAATTGGCAGGGCAGACAACACTGAAAGCGTTTATGCCTTTGCTGGTGTTTATGAAGGATGGGGAGGGCAGGATAAGCGTCGTGACGGAGGTTTTTGACGGCATTGTCTCACGGTATCTGGATACGGAGGAGGGAAAATGTGCCCTTCAGGACATGGCGTTATACTTAAAAAGCCTATGTGCCGGGGGAATAGAGGGATATGATGATTTCCGGATTGGTTTTGCCGAAAGGGGAGGAAGCGGGCTTGAACTGATTGCAGGCGCAACGAATGATGTGATGCTTGCAAAGGGGGAAGCAGTCCTGTATGGAAGCGCCGGGGCTGATTTCATGGCCGGTGACGGGGAAAACAACACCATCAATGGAAATGGCGGGGACGACCTCCTGTTTGGGGGAAAAGGGGATGACACCTTAAGCGGCGGAGCAGGAAAAGACACGTATTACATTGGCTTAGAAGACGGAAACGACACGATAAACAACTTTGACACCTCGGCAGGCAGGAAGGAAGACCGAATCGTATTCGGAGAGGGAATCCATGCGGAGGACATTGAGGTAAAGAGGAGCGGTAACGACATGGTGCTGCTGAACCGGAGGACGGGGCAGGAGACGACGGTTTATAACTGTTATTATAAGGACTACTACGGAAACTCCCATTATGCGCTTGAAAAAGTGGAATTTGCGGACGGTACGGTGTGGGACCTTGCCGCATTGAAGGCCGTGCAGGGAAGGATAGAAGGGACGGACGGCAATGACTCCCTTCAGGGCTATGGCCTTGCCTATGCCTACGAGGCGGACGAAACCTTCCACGGGTATGGCGGGGATGACACCATTAATGCCGGTGACGGAAACGACACGGTTTACGGAGACGAAGGAAACGACAGGCTCTACGGAGGGAATGGAAACGATACCCTTTACGGCGGCGACGGCGACGACCTTCTTAGCGGTGAGAACGGTGACGACATTTTAATCGGGGGAGCCGGAAACGACACTCTGAGCGGAGGAAGCGGTGCGGATACCTACTACATCGGATTGGAAGACGGAAACGACACGATAAACAACTATGACACCTCTCCCGACAGGAAGGAAGACCGAATCGTGTTCGGAGAGGGAATCCATGCGGAGGACATCGAGGTAAAGAGGAACGGTAACGACATGGTGTTCCTGAACCGGAGGACGGGGCAGGAAACAACGGTCTATAACTGTTATTATAAGGACTACTATGGAAACTCCCACTATGCGCTTGAGAAGGTGGAGTTTGCGGATAGTACGGTGTGGGACCTTGCCGCCATAAAGGAGGTTCAGAAAAAGATAGGGGGAACAGAGGGAGACGACACCCTGCAGGGGTATGGCCTTGCGTATGCCTACGAGGCGGACGAGACCTTCCACGGGTATGGCGGGGACGACACCATTAATGCCGGTGACGGAAACGACACGGTTTACGGAGACGAAGGAAACGACAGGCTCTACGGAGGGAATGGAAACGATACCCTTTACGGCGGCGACGGCGACGACCTTCTTAGCGGTGAGAACGGTGACGACATTTTAATCGGGGGAGCCGGAAACGACACTCTGAGCGGAGGAAGCGGTGCGGATACCTACTACATCGGATTGGAAGACGGAAACGACACGATAAACAACTATGACACCTCTCCCGACAGGAAGGAAGACCGAATCGTATTCGGAGAGGGAATCCATGCGGAGGACATCGAGGTAAAGAGGAACGGCAATAACATGGTGCTGCTGAACCGCAGGACTGGGCAGGAAACAACGGTCTGTAACTGTTATTATAAGGACTACTACGGAAACTCCCACTATGCGCTTGAGAAGGTGGAGTTTGCGGACGGTACGGTGTGGGACCTTGCCGCCATAAAGGAGGTTCAGAAAAAGATAGGAGGAACGGAGGGAGACGATACCCTGCAGGGATACGGGCTTGCGTATGCCTACGAGGCGGACGAAATTTTCCACGGGTATGGCGGGGACGACACCATTAATGCCGGTGACGGAAACGACACGGTTTATGGAGACGAAGGAAACGACAGGCTATACGGTGGCAACGGAAATGATGCCCTTTACGGAGGGGAGGGGGACGACATCCTTAGCGGTGAGAACGGTGACGACATTCTTATCGGCGGTACAGGAAACGACGCCTTAAGCGGTGGACAGGGAAAGGACACGTATTACATCGGACTGGAAGACGGAAACGACACGATAAACAACTATGACACCTCGGCAGACAGGAAGGAAGACCGAATCGTGTTCGGAGAGGGAATCAGGCCTGAGGACATCGAGGTAAAGAGGAACGGAAACGACATGGTGCTGCTGAACCGGAGGACGGGGCAGGAGACGACGGTCTGTAACTGTTATTATAAGGACTACTATGGAAACTCCCACTATGCGCTTGAGAAAGTGGAGTTTGCGGACGGTACGGTGTGGGACCTTGAAGCATTGAAAGAGGTGCAGAAGAGGATAGAAGGAACAGACGGCAACGACACCCTGCAGGGGTATGGCCTTGCGTATGCGTACGAGGCGGACGAAACCTTCCACGGTTATGGCGGGGACGACACCATTAATGCCGGTGACGGAAACGACACGGTTTACGGAGACGAAGGGAACGACAGGCTCTACGGAGGAAATGGAAACGATACCCTCTACGGAGGGGAGGGGGACGACATCCTTAGCGGTGAGAACGGTGACGACATTCTCATCGGGGGAGCCGGAAATGACACCCTGAGCGGCGGAAGCGGTGCGGATACCTACTACATCGGATTGGAAGACGGAAACGACACGATAAACAACTATGACACCTCGGCAGGCAGGAAGGAAGACCGAATCGTATTCGGAGAGGGAATCCATGCGGAAGACATCGAGGTAAAGAGGAACGGGAACGACATGGTGCTGCTGAACCGGAGGACGGGTCAGGAGACGACGGTCTGTAACTGTTATTATAAGGACTACTACGGAAACTCCCACTATGCGCTTGAGAAGGTGGAGTTTGCGGACGGTACGGTGTGGGACCTTGCCGACATAAAGGAGGTTCAGAAAAAGATAGAAGGAACGGAGGGAGACGACATCCTGCAGGGCTACGGGCTTGCGTATGCCTACGAGGCGGACGAAACCTTCCACGGTTATGGCGGGGATGATACCATTAATGCCGGTGACGGAAACGATACGGTTTACGGAGACGAAGGGAATGACAGGCTCTACGGGGGAAACGGAAACGATACCCTCTACGGTGGCGACGGCGACGACCTCCTTAGCGGTGAGAACGGTGACGACATTCTCATCGGGGGAGCCGGAAATGACACCCTGAGCGGCGGAGCGGGAAAGGATACCTACTACATCGGACTGGAAGACGGGAACGACACGATAAACAACTATGACACGGGAGCCAGCCGGAGTGAGGACCGAATCGTGTTTGGAGAGGGAATCAGGCCTGAGGACATCGAGATAAAGAGGAACGGTAACGACATGGTGCTGCTGAACCGGAGGACGGGGCAGGAGACGACGGTCTATAACTGTTATTATAAGGATTACTATGGAAACTCCCACTATGCGCTTGAGAAGGTGGAGTTTTCGGACGGAACGGTGTGGGACCTTGAAGCATTGAAAGAGGTGCAGGGAAGGATAGAAGGGACGGACGGCAATGACTCCCTTCAGGGCTATGGCCTTGCCTATGCCTACGAGGCGGACGAAACCTTCCACGGGTATGGCGGGGATGACACCATTAATGCCGGTGACGGAAACGACACGGTTTACGGAGACGAAGGGAATGACAGGCTCTACGGAGGAAACGGAAACGATACCCTTTACGGAGGGGACGGCGACGACCTCCTTAGCGGTGAGAATGGTGACGACTTCCTCATCGGGGGAGCAGGAAATGATACCCTGAGCGGAGGAAGCGGTGCAGATACCTATTACATCGGGGCGGAAGACGGGAATGACACCATAGACAATTATGACACGGGAGCCAGCCGGAGTGAGGACCGAATCGTGTTTGGAGAGGGAATCCATGCGGAGGACATCGAGGTAAAGAGGAACGGGAACGACATGGTGCTGCTGAACCGCAGGACTGGGCAGGAAACAACGGTCTGTAACTGTTATTATAAGGACTACTACGGAAACTCCCACTATGCGCTTGAGAAGGTGGAGTTTGCGGACGGTACGGTGTGGGACCTTGCCGACATAAAGGAGGTTCAGAAAAAGATAGAAGGAACGGAGGGAGACGACATCCTGCAGGGATACGGCCTTGCGTATGCGTACGAGGCGGACGAAATTTTCCACGGCTACGGCGGGGATGACACCATTAATGCCGGTGACGGAAACGACACGGTTTACGGAGATGACGGAAACGACAGGCTCTACGGTGGCAACGGTAACGACACCCTTTACGGAGGCGACGGAGACGACATCCTTTACGGAGAAAACGGCGACGACATCCTCATCGGCGGTACAGGAAACGATACCTTAAACGGCGGCTCCGGCAATGACACCTATATCTTTTCCAAAGGTGACGGTCAGGATACCGTCATGGACTATGACAGTACGGCAGGAAACAGGGATACGCTGGAAATAGGGGAGGATGCAAGGAACCTGCTGTTTGCAAAAAGCGGTTCGGACCTTCTGATATCCCTGATGGATTCACCGGACTCCGTCACCGTAAAAAACTGGTACAGTGGTGACGCTTACAGGATAGAAAACATTTCTGCCGGTGACGGATACTCGCTGTCCTCAACCCAGGTGGATTTGCTGATTCAGTCCATGGCGGAGTTTGAAAGCACGTCGGGGATGAGCTGGGCGGACGGAGTCCGTTCGGGGAACGAAAACATAGACAGCATTACATCACAGATATGGATAAGGCAGGAAGCAGGATAATCTGCTTTTGGGAAAGAGAGTAAAATTTTGGAGAAAGAAAGAGAAGACACGAAAGAGCAGGCAGAACAGAAGGAGCAGATAGGACAGAAAGGGCAGGCAGGGCAGAAGGAACAGGACGCCGCCCTGCAATGCCTGATTACGGTTGCTGCCTATTATGGCATGGCGGTTGATGCGGAAAATGTAATACATATGCTTGGGCTGGAAAACAGGAATATGACAGCGCAGGATATTTTGTATGCCGCAAAAAAGACAGGGCTGAAGAGCCGTATGGTGAAGGTGAATGTATTTGCGCTGGAAAAAATGACGCTTCCGGCCATACTGGTGACAGGCGGCGGGGATTTTGTCATTCTGGCAAAAGCGCAGGAGGAAAAATTTTTACTGCTGCATCCTTTTGAAAAGGCGCCAAAGATGATGGGGCGGGAGGAACTGGAACAGATGTGGGAGGGGGATATCATCCTGCTTATCCCACGGAAACACCAGCAGCGCGATATCAGGTTTGGCTTCAAATGGTTTATCCCCTCCATCATAAAATACAAGGGTCCGCTTTTGGAAGTACTGCTTGCGGCGTTTGTCATACAGGTTTTGTCCATATGCTCGCCGCTCATCACGCAATCCGTTATTGACAAGGTACTGGTGCATAACAGCCTTTCCACCCTTGATGTGCTTTCCATTGCGCTGGTGGCAATGCTCGTATTTGAAACGGTACTGTCCATTGCCAGAAATTATATTTTGGTGAATACCACCAGCAAAATAGACGTGATGCTGAGCAGCCGGCTGTTTACACATTTATTCAGGCTGCCGCTCAGGTACTTTGAAAGCCGCCGCATCGGGGATACGGTGGCGCGGGTAAGGGAGCTTGAAAATATCCGGCGTTTTCTGACCGGCGTTCCCATGATGACCCTCTTGGACTGTATGTTCCTTATTTTGTACATAGTTATCCTTTTTGGCTACAGCGCGGTTTTGACCTGGATTACCCTTGCGGCCATTCCTTTGCTTGCGTTGATTTCGGCATTTGTTACGCCCATTTTGCGCGAAAGGCTCAATGAAAAGTTTAACTGCGGGGCGGAGTCGCAGTCTTATCTGGTAGAGGCAGTTACGGGGGTTCAGACGATAAAGTCTTTTGCAATAGAGCCGACCGTTCAAAAAAAGTGGGAGGAGCTGCTGGCGGATTATACGACTGCCGGTTATAAAACCTCGATTCTTTCAGGGTGGGCAGGCGCAGTCGCAAAATTTATACAGCGTCTGTTTGACATTGCCATTTTATGGTATGGCGCCAGACTGGTGATGGAGGGCGCACTGTCCATTGGCCAGTTAGTGGCTTTCAGGATGCTTGCAGGCAGGGTCAGCGAGCCTGTCATGCGGCTGGTGCAGACGTGGCAGGAGTTCCAGCAGACTTCCATTTCCGTAGAACGGATAGGGGATATTTTTAACTCGAAGGAAGAGAGAAACGATAAAAGCGCCACGACAAGGCTGCCTGCGGTACAGGGCTTTATCCGGTTTGAAAAAGTAAATTTCCGGTATGCGGCGGACGGACCGGAAATCATAAAGGATATGAGTTTCGGAATAAAACCCGGCGCCATCGTGGGGATTGTGGGCCGCAGCGGTTCGGGGAAAAGCACGGTGTCAAAACTGATTCAGCGGATGTATCTGCCGCAGGACGGAAAAATTCTGGTTGACGGAATCGATATTGCCACGGCAGACCCTGTCTGGCTCAGGAGACAGGTGGGAATCGTGCTTCAGGAAAGCTTTCTTTTCAATGCCACCGTGAGGGAGAATATTGCGCTGCACAATCCGGCCGCTTCCATGGAGGAAATCGTAAAGGCGGCGCAGGTTGCAGGGGCGCATGAGTTTATACTGGAACTTCCGAACGGTTATGATACCGTGGTGGGGGAAAAGGGAGTGGGGGTGTCCGGAGGGCAGAAACAGCGGATTGCCATTGCAAGGGCTCTTTTGTGCAACCCCAAAATTCTGATTTTTGATGAAGCGACATCTGCGCTGGATTATGAATCGGAAAGCATCATTCAGAAAAACCTGAAAGCCATCTGCAAGGGAAGAACGGTGCTTATCATTGCCCACAGGCTGTCCACCCTTCGGGACGCGGATGCGATTATGGTGATAGAAAAGGGCAGGATTGCAGAATACGGCCCCAAGCAGAAGCTGATTGAGGCGAAGGGGCTTTTCTGGCATTTGTTACAACAGCAGAGCGGGGTCTGATACATATGAAAAGCTGGGTGGATAAACAAAAAGAGAAATATAAGAAAAGAAAGGCCAAAAGACAGGCAAAAATAAGGCAGGATTTTCTGCCAAAGGCGCTTGAGATTGTGGAAAAGCCGGTTTCGCATGTCGGACACTTTGTGATTTTTTTTACCCTGTTTATCGTTGCGTTTCTGGCGGTGTGGTCCGTGGCGGGGAAAATGGACGAAGTGGTTACGGCGCGGGGCAGGGTCTTTGCAGTGGGCGGCGTGCAGAATGTGCAGGCGGCAGGCACGGGGGTGATAGAACAGATTTGCGTAAGGGAGGGAGATTATGTTTCAGCGGGTCAGGTGATTGCGGTGCTGGATGCGTCGCCAAACCGGGTTGCGCTGCAAAATATAGAGGAAAACCTTGAACTGCTTAATCTGGAAAATGAACTGTTACGCGAAATACTGGATAATAAGGACATCGCTTACCGGCTGGAAGGGGAAGAAGATGCAGGAAGAATACAGGTAATATCCTATGTGCTGGCAATGCAGCAGGAATTTGAAGCGCAGAAGGCGGAAGCGGACAGCATTGCAGAGCAGGCTTTGTCACAGATTGCCATAGAAAAGGGAACGCTGGAAAAGCTTGTGGAAAATCAGGCATTGCTTACGGAACAGAAGGAAGCCCTTTGCCGGGTAATGGATTATGCCAATACGGAAGAACTGACGGAAGAAAAGATAGTCCTGCTTATCCGGCAGAAAGAGGAAGAGCTGAAAGACTATCAGGAACTGTTTAAAGCGGGGGTTGTCGCTAAATCGGAAGTGGACGCCCTGACCCTTGATTTGGAGCAGTTGAGAAAAGACTATGAAATGCAGAAAAACAGGGCGGTCTATGAGGACTATGACAACAGCATCCGCATGGCTACACTGGAAAACCAGATTACTTTAAATCAAAATGACCGGGAAAGCCAGGAAACGGCGGTTTTGATGGCGGAACAGAAATACGGACAGGCGCTGGAGGGCCTGAACAAGCTGGAAGCAGATTTTAAGGCAGGCATTTCGGGCATGATTGTGACAAACGAACAGAAAATCAGTTCCCTTCAGGCTGACTATGAGATTCAGGAAATAGGACTGGAACAGCAGATGATAGTTTCCCCGGTGGACGGAATTGTAAAGACGCTGGAAATCAATACGGTGGGAGGGGTGCTGGCAGCGGGGCAGACCGTTGCCGCCATTGTGCCGAAAGACGCCCAGATGATAGTGGAAGCGGACATACAGAATCAGGATATCGGCTATGTGCAGCCGGGGCAGTCCGTGGTGATGAAGCTGGATACTTACAACTTTCAGGATTACGGAAAGCTGGAAGGCACGATTGTTTCCATAAGCCCGGACGCCGTGCAGGACGAGAGGAAGGGCTGGGTATACAAGGTAAAAATTGCCATAAATACAGCTTCGTTTGAAGAACTGAATCCCGAAATTAAGGTGGGGGTCGGCATGGAATGTACGGCTGAGATAAAGATTGGCGAGAGGCAAATCATAGACTTCTTTCTGGAGCCCCTGACGGAGCATTTTGACGGCAGCCTGAAAGTAAAGTGATTTTAGCAAAATTATATAAAAATCCAGAAATATTTTCTGGCTTTTTTCCGGGAACTATAGTATAATATCTTTCAGATATGCAGCTATAGTTCATCGGTAGAATGCTAGCTTCCCAAGCTGGAGAGACGGGTTCGATTCCCGCTAGCTGCTTTAAAGACCTGTTTTGCAGGTCTTTTTTTGAAGTATGGAGGTGGCCCGGGTGGCGCAGTTTACCAAAAAGGCGATTATAGAGTCTGTCATTAAATTGTTGAACGAAAAACCACTGGATAAAATCACAATTAAGGATATTGCGGAGGATTGCGGCATTAACCGCAATACCTTCTATTACCATTTTGAAGACATTCCTTCCCTGATAAAGTGCATACTGGATGCCGAAACAGAGAAAGCGTTTGCCGGGCAGGAGGACATTGCTTCCTGGGAAGAGGGATTTATTGCGGCGTCCCAGTTTGCCCTGCAAAACAAAAGGCTCGTTTATCATATATACAATTCCGTAAGAAGGGAAGAGGTGGAGCGTTACCTGAACAACATTGCAGGGGAGGTTATGCGCCGTTATGTGGAGATGGCTGCAGCTGGTCTTGCCGTGCAGGAAGAGGATAAAAAGCTGATTGCCGATTTTTATAAGCAGGCATTGACGGGCATGGTCAGGGACTGGCTGGACTGCGGCATGAAATACGACCCGGAACAGGTTATCGGGCGTCTGGGAGTCATGTTAGAGGGCAATATCGAGGCTGCCCTGCGAAAAGTGGCTGATTGAAGGTTTTAGGCATTTTTATCCTGCTGCACAAATTTTGGATAATACAGGTGCGGTGTACAAAATTCGTACACCGCACTTTTTTTGTCCGTTTTCAGAAAAGGAAAATCATCCTAAAATGGGGGAACAAAAATAACAAACCTATCATTAAAGGAGATGGATACAATGAAATTTGGGAAAACGGTAGTGAAATGCCGCGTACCGATTTTGATTCTGGCGCTGGCGCTGCTCATTCCTTCCGTTATCGGAATGGCGGAAACCAGAATCAACTATGACATGCTGACTTATCTGCCAAAGGACATTGACACCGTGACGGGTCAGGATATCCTGCTGGATGATTTTGGAAAAGGGGCTTTTTCCTTTGTTATCGTGGAGGATATGCAGCCCGGGGAGGTGTCCGGTTTAAAAGAAGCTTTTGAAAAAGTGGAGCATGTGGATACGGTGCTCTGGTATGACAGCTTTTTGGATGTGTCCGTTCCCATAGAATTTCTTCCTGAGAAATATTATGAAGCTTTCAATTCCGGGAATGCAACCATGCTGGCCGTATTTTTTGACACATCCACTTCTGCCGACGGGACAATGGAGGCAATCGGGGAAATCCGCAGGCTTGCAGGAAAGCAGTGCTTCGTGTCCGGCATGTCCGCCATGGTAACGGACTTGAAGGATTTGTGTGAAAAGGAAGAACCGCTTTATGTAGGATTGGCGGTACTGCTTGCCTGCGCCGCCATGATGCTTTTTATGGATAACTGGATTATTCCCTTTGTGTTTCTGATAAGCATCGGAATGTCCATACTGTTAAACCTCGGCACCAATTATTTTTTAGGGGAAATATCCTATCTGACAAAAGCGCTTGCGGCGGTTTTGCAGCTTGCGGTCACAATGGATTATTCCATTTTCCTGTGGCACAGCTATGAGGAACAGAAACAGGTCTGTGCAGACCATAAGGAAGCCATGGCGGAAGCAATCAACAAGACCATCACGTCGGTGGTGGGAAGCTCCGTGACCACGGTGGCAGGTTTTATCGCCCTGTGCTTTATGAGTTACACACTGGGCATGGATTTGGGCGTGGTAATGGCAAAGGGCGTAGTGCTGGGGGTTATCGGCTGTGTGACGACGCTGCCTGCCATTATACTGGCGCTGGATAAGCTGCTGCACAAGACAAAGCATAAATCATTGATTCCCGATACAGGGAAGCTGGCCGGTTTCATTACAAAAAATTTTATGGTTTTTGTGGTATTGTTTCTGGTGATTCTGGCGCCTGCATTTATCGGCTATGATAAGACCAATAAGGAGGTTTATTATGATTTGGGCGACAGCCTGCCGGAGGATATGGAATATGTGATTGCCAATTCCAAATTACAGGAAAAATTCGGCGTGGGAGCAACCCACATGGTACTGGTGGACGCAGGGATACCTGAGCAGGATGTGCGGAACATGATTGCAGAGATGGAAAAGGTGGAAGGTGTTAAATATGCCCTGGGCATGGAATCCGTGGTCGGCTCCCTGATACCGGAGGAGTTTATTCCGGAATCCGTCAGCAATGTGTTAAAGAGCGATAAGTGGGAATTGTTCCTTGTTAATTCCGAATATAAGACGGCAAGCGATGAGGTGAATGCGCAGATTAAAGAACTGAACGACATATTGAAGAGGTATGACGGAAACGGTATGTTGATTGGGGAAGCGCCCTGCACCAAGGATTTGATTGAGATAACGGATAAGGATTTTCAGGTAGTGAATGCCATATCCATTATTGCTATTTTCCTCATTATTGCACTGGTGGAAAAGAGCATTACCCTTCCGGTTATTCTGGTATCGGTTATTGAATTTTCCATTTTTATCAATCTGGGACTGGCACACTATACGGGAGTTTCCCTTCCGTTTATCGCCCCCATCTGTATCAGCACCATTCAGTTGGGCGCGACCGTGGATTATGCAATCTTGATGACAACCCGCTATAAGAGCGAAAGATATGAGGGAAAGGATAAAAAAACGGCAGTCGGCAATGCCTTGAAGGTATCCATCCCTTCCATAGTGGTGAGCGCCATGGGGCTGTTCTCCGCAACCTTCGGGGTAGCGCTCTACTCCGATGTGGACATTATCAGTTCCCTGTGCAGCCTGATGGCAAGGGGGGCAGTCATCAGCATGTTCAGCGTCATTATGATACTGCCTGCCATGTTTATGGTTTTTGATAAGGTAATCTGCGCTACGAGCATTGGTTTTAAAGATAGGAAAAAAGAGGAAAGGAAGGAATTGCAGCCATGTTAAAGAATAAGAAAAAAATAATCGGAACCGTCGCTTTATGTATTGCAGGGGTGGTCTTGGCAGGTACGGTTTTGGCAGGCGTCACAGGCGTGCAGGCGTATGCCAAAAATACGGATGGGAATACTCAGACGGAGGAAGCGAAAACAGAGGATAATGTAGATATAGAAGAGACGGTAAAGGATACGGTGGAAAACCTCTGGCAGACGCAGCACGGCGACGGTGAGGCTTATAAAGAGGAAACCGTGTATGTGCTGGCAGAGGCGGACGGCTCCGCGAAAGAAATCATTGTAAGCGACTGGGTGCAGAATGCGCCGGAGGGGTTTGATGAAGCGGCAACGGGGCTTATGGAGGCATCCGCAATCAAAAGTGATGAAAGCGGGCTGTATTACCGCGGAATTTCCGAAAAGAAACTGCCGGTTTCCATGACGGTAAGCTACACCTTGGACGGAAAGGAAATCACACCTGAGGAGCTTGCCGGAAAGAGCGGCCATGTGGTTATCCGCTATGATTTTTGCAGCAACCGGTATGAGATGAAAGAGATAAATAACAGCCTTGAAAAAATCTATGCGCCATTTGTCACCGTAACGGGAATGGTATTGGACAATGCCCGCTTCTGCAATATCAGCGTATCTTCCGGCAAAGTCATAAACGACGGCAGCAGAAGCATCGTGGCAGGGATTGCATTTCCGGGAATGGCAGACAACCTGAATCTGGAGGAGGATGTCCTGCCTGCGTATATAGAGGTGGAGGCGGACGTCAACGACTTTTCCATGGAAGGCAGTTATACGGTTGCCATAAATGAGGTATTTAACGGATTAAATCTGGAAGACGTGGACAGTCTGGAAGACTTAAAAGCGTCCATGGGTGAACTGACAGAGGCGGCGGACGCGCTGGTGAACGGTTCTTCCGAATTATATGACGGACTTACAGAGCTGTATAAAAAGTCGGGTGATTTGAAGGAAGGCGTAAGCGCGCTTGCAGACGGCGCAGGACAGCTTTCCGGCGGCGCGGTAGAGCTAAATGCAGGCGCAAAAGAATTGCAGGCGGGTGCAGACAGCCTGTCTGCCGGGCTGGGAACCCTGAGCGCAAAAAGCGGTGAACTGAACAATGGCGCGGCGCAGGTATTCCGGTCCCTGCTTGCAACGGCAAACAGCCAGCTTGCGGCGAACGGTCTGAGCGTACCGGCCCTGACCATTGACAATTATGCTTCTGTTTTAGACGGGATACTGGCGTCCATGGGGCAGGACGGTGTGTATCAGCAGGTTTATGCACAGGTGTATGACGCTGTAAAGGCGCAGGTTGAGTCCGAGGTCAAGGCAAATGAAAGCGCCATTCGGGCGCAGGTGACGCAGGCAGTCGAAGCGCAGGTCAGGGCCGGGGTTCTGGGTGCGGCAGGAATGACGGAAGACGAGTATCAGGCGCTGAAAAGCGCCGGGGACGCGGCAGCGGATGCCATAGACGCCGGTGTTGCGGCACAGATGCAAAGCGACGGCATACAGCAGCAGATTGCGGCAGCAGTGGCTTCTCAGGAAGAACAGTTGATTACTGCAAATATCAATGCACAGATGAGTTCCCAGCAGATTACTGATTTGATTACGCAGAAGGTAACGGAAAACATGCCCGCCGCAGAAAGCGGTGCGGCACAGATTGCAGGATTGAAGGCCCAGCTTGACAGCTACAACACTTTCTATCAGGGAGTCCTTTCCTATACGGCGGGAGTATCCCAGGCCAGCGCGGGAGCCGGACGGTTAAGCAGCGGTGCCGGACAGCTTGCGGCAGGCGCCGATACCCTTGCAGCAGGCGCCTCGGCTTTAAAAGAAGGAACGGATGCCCTTGTTGACGGCAGCGATGCATTGATAGACGGGGTGGCCCGCTTAAAGGACGGTGCAATGCAGCTCAGGGACGGAATGATTACATTCAATGAAGAAGGCATAGAAAAACTGGCAGCAGCTTTTGAGGGAGATTTTGAGGAACTGGTAAGCCGCCTGCAGGCCGCAGTGGAACTTTCCCAAGAGTATCATTCCTATGCGGACAGCACGGTAGAAATGGACGGCAGTGTAAGGTTCTTGTATAAGACGGCGGAAATCAAGTAGAAGGTAATATAGGAGATTACCATATCCCGTGCCTTTCCAGCCGAAGAAAAACAGCCTGTCGGCATATGCAAAAAACTGAAAATTCCTTAGAGGAAACTGTGAGAAAAAAGGAGCTGCTTATCGCAGCTCCTTTCAGTTTTACATCTCTTTCTGATACCGGGCCATAAGGCACATCTCCAAGATTGTTTTAAAAAGGAAAATCCCATCAGCGTTCCGCCTGCTACCCCTGACACCCTGCCGTCCAGAACAATGGCCGACACAATAAGCGCAATACCAAGGATACCCATAATCAGACAAAACAATGATTTGTTTTTCATGCTTTAATCCTCCTCATAGATGAAAATTTCTTCAATACTCATGTCAAAATAGCGCGCGATTTTGAACGCCAACAAGATAGACGGGTTGTACCGTCCGTTTTCCAGCGAACCGACGGTTTGCCGGGATACCTCCAATGCCGCAGCCAAATCCTCCTGTTTTACCCCGCGCGCTTTGCGTAATTCTTCTAATCGGTTTTTCATAGCGGTCTCTCCCTGCATGGAAAGTTTACTTTCCATATTTGTATTGTAGCACTCTGCGCATTCAATGTCAAGTTTACTTTCCATTAGGGCAATCCAGTCTTGACTTTTAGCGGATATTTTTTCATAATTACAGTAGGGAATTTTCTAAAATACATAAATTGCATATGAAACGACATGAGGAGGGAAAACATGGAAGGAACAACGGATAACAAGGACTTTTTTGAACGGAACGAGGAAGAGGTATGCAGGACTATTTGTAAGATACTGCTTTGGATGACAGCAGTATTTCCTACGCTGTTTCTTTGCTCGGCATTACATATTTTTCAGGTTACGGTTCGGGAACTGATACCGATAACGGCATTCGGAGTTGTCTGTACTTTGTCCCCTGCCATTCTGTTGAAATGCAGGGTATCTATCCGGTTTATTAAAAATTACAGTATTATAGCGCTGGCAGTAGTCATTGCATTGATGGCAAGTAATTCCAAGCTGGGTATTTATATGACATATGTGCTTGCGCTGGCTTTAAGCTGTCTGTATTTTGATAAGAAGTTTACTGTCCGCACCGCCATAATCGGATTTGTCGGTATGATAGCTGCAGTATATTTTCGTTCGGGAAATGTGTCGCTGTGGCCGGGAGATACCCGAATGAAGTGGTTTATCGGTTATGGCATGGGGTTTACGATTGAGTATATTGCAATGTCGGCGGTATTTATCTCACTGTCAGGACGTGCGAGAAGGCTGCTTGAAAACCTGCATAACACAGAGGCAGTAAAGGAAATTTTAGACAACTGCGGTTCTGCCTCCGCAATGCTGTCGAATCTGCTTGGAGGATTGAAAACAGCTATCCGTGATACGGTTGATAATAACCAGAAAATCTGCCATGAAGCGGATATGACAAAAATCGGCTGTGAAGAAAATCTGGAGCATGTACGGCAGACAGACAGCAGTATCTGTGAAATGGAAGAGAATATGCGTTTAATCAGCCAGCAGACGGAAGAAATGTCTGAAATTTCCGCGGATGCCTACCAGAAAATTGAAAATTATATTGTGTTTATGAATCAGGCGGCGGATTCTATACGTCAGATTGAAGTTTCCAGCGACAGTCTCCGGGAAAAGATTTCACGGGTGGGAAGCTGTGCGGGCGAGATTGCTTCCATTGTAGATATCATTGAAGGAATTGCCAATCAGACAAACATTCTGGCCATCAATGCTTCCATTGAAGCGGCGCGCGCCGGGGAACAGGGTAAAAGCTTTGCGGTTGTCGCTTCCAAGGTGGGCGTATTGGCAGAGCAGTGTAAGAAGGCGACTGTGAACATTACTGCCCAGATTGAGGAAATGAATACGAATGTGGAGGATGCGCATGTTTCTGTAAATGAAAATGGAGAAGTGGTTTTGACGGGTATCCAAAAGATTAATACGGCGAAAGAGGAAGCCGATAAGCTGTTGGAAGCACAGATGGCATCCATCCGTAAGGTAAAGGAAGTGGAAGAAAATCTGGAAACCGGACTGAACCATCAGAAACGGGTGGTCGCTATGACGGAGGATATGAACGGTACTACCAGCCAATCGCTGGAACAGGTAAAAGCGATTAGCGAGGCAATCGGGAAACAGGCGGAACTGGCCGCGGTTATGCAGGCAGCCTTTGATGAGGTGCAGAAGATTTCGGAAACGCTTTTGGAAATCAGCGTGAAAAGTACTTCTTAAAGCTCATGCCAGAGCCATTTCGCTTAGAAGTACTTTTCACACCAAAATTTATAAGGATGCTATTTTGTAGCAGAAATAAGTGCCCGGCTGTAGAGCGTCATCGTCATAATAAAGGAGGCCAAGCCGGGAAAACCGGTAAGACTGCCTTTTGAGTTCCTTTGCCATTTGTTCATAAGCCCTTTGATAATTTGCAAAGGGCGCCTTGCCGATGGCAATCGTCATATGGAAAATATAGTCATTGTCGTAAGCTGCCGGGCATGGACCGAAGCGGCTTTCCAACTTTTCAAAAAGAATTTGCTGCATATGCTCCAAATCCCCTGACTTCTCTACGCGGAGGCTCATGCAGCCGGAGGGAATGCCGCCGATAACGTCTGATGGATGGATATCAAGCTGTTCAAATGTAGCTGTAACCGGATGAAGCTCTTTTGCAAATTCATCAAAGAACGCTTCTATTTCCTCCAGGCTTGGTATGGAGAAGGGCTGTTTCAGCGAGATGTGCTGTGGCAGCCTTGCCATTTCAAAGCCTGTTTCTCCAAGGCGGTGTGCCTCCAGCATTAATTTTCTGCCGTAATTTTCGGCTTCCACATCGGCAATCAATACAATTGTCGCTTTCATGAGCAAAATCCTCCTTTCTCCTGGATGAGTCCGATAAGACGGGCAAGCGGCATTTCTCCCATATCCTGTTTCTCGGGCGCTGCATCCCTCTGCCTTACCGATACGGTATGCCGGTTTTCTTCCTTTTCTCCGACAATAACCACATACGGTACTTTATCCATTCTTGCCTCCCGGATTTTATAGCCGAGTTTTTCGTCCCTTTCATCAATCTCGGCACGCAGTCTATTGTCTTTTAATTCCTGTAAGATATTCTGCGCGTAATGCAGATATTTATCCGATACGGACAGTACCCGGACCTGCACCGGTGAAAGCCATACCGGAAAATTACCGGTGAAATGTTCAATCAATATACCAATAAAACGTTCTATGGAGCCGAATACGACACGGTGCAGCATTATCGGACGGTGTTTTTGACCGTCGGCGCCCATATATTCCACGTTAAATCTTTTGGGAAGCTGAAAATCAAGCTGAATGGTTCCGCATTGCCAGGTTCTTCCGATAGAGTCCTTCAAATGAAAATCCAGTTTCGGTCCGTAAAACGCCCCGTCGCCTTCATTTACCGTAAAAGATTTTCCCATGCTTTGCGCCGCTGCTTGTAATGCATTGGTTGCCAGTTCCCATTCCTCGTCGCTCCCGATGGAATCTTCGGGTCTGGTGGACAATTCTATTTCGTAGGAAAATCCAAAACGGGCATACATTTCCTCAATCAATCTCATAACCCCGCAGATTTCGCCCTGTACCTGCTCCTTAGTCATAAAGATATGGGCATCATCCTGTGTGAAGCAGCGGGCCCGCATCAGGCCGTGAAGCTGTCCCGATTTTTCGTGACGGTGAACCACTCCAAGCTCCCCGATTCTCAAGGGCAGTTCTTTGTAGGAGCGCGGCTGTGATTTATAAATTAACATCCCGCCCGGACAGTTCATGGGCTTGAGTGCATAGTCGCAGCCATCAATTACCGATGTATACATATTGTCATGATAATGTTCCCAGTGGCCGGAGGTTTCCCATAACTTCCGGTTCAGCATCACCGGCGTTGCAATTTCGACATAGCCTTCCTTTGTGTGAATGTAGCGCCAATAATCGATAAGCAGGTTTTTGAGAATCACTCCCTTTGGGAGAAAAAACGGAAATCCGGGTCCCTCTTCCATAAAAGCAAACAGGGAGAGTTCTCTGCCCAGCTTTCTGTGGTCCCGCGCCTTTGCTTCCTCCAGCATATGGAGATAGGCATCCAAATCGGACGCTTTGGGAAATGATATGCCGTATATTCTGGTAAGCATCGGATTCTTTTCATCGCCTTTCCAGTAAGCGCCTGCTACGGAAAGCAGCTTCAACGCCTTTATCCGGCTGGTATTGGCAATGTGGGGACCGGCGCACAGCTCCGTGTACTCTCCCTGTCTATAAAAAGTAATGTTTTCGGATTCCGGAAGCTGCTTTATTAGTTCCATCTTGAAATTTTCTTTTTGCTTTTCCATAAAGGCGTATGCCTCCGCCCTGGAAATTTCCTGTACCTGAAGGGATAAGGACTCTTTCACAATCGCCTTCATTTCGTTTTCCACTGCCTGCAAATGCTCTTCCTGAAAAGGAAAAGAAAACGCAAAGTCGTAATAAAATCCGTTTTCCGTTGCCGGGCCGATTGCACATTTTGTATCAGGATACAGACGCTTTACCGCCTGTGCCAGTACATGCGCGCTGGTGTGCCAGAACGCTTTTTTTCCCTCCTTTTCTTCAAATCCGATTTCTTTGGTTTCCCCGTTCTTTTGCAAAACCTTCATTTTGTCTTTCATTTTGTGCTGCTCCTTTCATAATGTGGCTTTCTGCCGTTTTCAGTTCGCAACAACATAAGAAAAGCACCCAAAAGACTGCTGACAGCCTTAAGGGTGCATATGCACGGTTCCACCTTAACTTTTCACTTCAGATTCCATCAAATCCTATCCTTTAACGCAGGCATACGGTAACGCTTAGTTCTGTTTTCGGCATTACAGCTCGGGAATGGTTTTCGTCTGTGTTCCTCATAAGCGGCTTCCACCCTGCGCCGCCCTCTCTGGATGATTTACTGCAAACTACTCTTTTCCGTCATGGCTTTTCTTATGTTATTATGGTTAAAATAACAGAATAATGTTTGGTTGTCAAGATGAAGAAGTTGGAGATTTCCGCATTATGCATGGCGCCAGCCCCGGCGTGCATTTGTTCCAACAGGACGCGCTTCCGCTCGAGTAAAAACGCAGCGGTACATAGGATACCAAAGTACGGTATCCAAATACCGGCGTTTTTACACGGTCCTTTATGGAATCAAATGCACGCCCCGGCTGCCGCCATGCATAATGCGGAAATTTATTAGGAAACAGAGTATTGCGAGGGGATGGGAAATCAAGTATATTGATTGTATGGAGTGCATGAAGAATGATAGGAAAAGGAATGGTATTGATGGGGCGGAGCGAGAGGAAGCATTATATTGACAATTTGAGGAGCATGGCTATTTTATTGTTGTTTCCGGTGCATACGTTTATGATTTGGAATGATTTTGGCAGCGGGTTTTATATATGGGTCGGGGAAAATAAACTGCTCAGCACGCTTATCGTGCTGGTAAATCCGTGGTTTATGCCCCTGCTTTTTGCATTGGCGGGGATGAGCGCACGCTTTGCGCTGGAAAAAAGGACTGTCAGGGAATTTATACGGCAGCGGGTCTTTAAATTGCTGCTTCCGCTTGTGGCAGGGATGGTCTTTCTTGTGCCTTTTCAGACCTATTTTGCAAGGAAATATTTTTACGGTTACGAGGGCAAAATTCTGTCTCATTGGAAATATTTTTTTACGCATGTTACGGATTTGAGCGGCTATGACGGGGCGTTTACGCCGGGGCATCTGTGGTTTATTTTGTTTTTGTTTATCATATCCATGGCGGCGCTTCTTCTGTTTCATTTCCTGCCGTATAAAAAACTGGCGGCAAAGGTGGAAAAAATTTCGGCTGTGGGGTTGTTATGTTTATTTATTCCCATATGGCTTATGTATTATTTGGGCAATTTCGGGGGATACAGTATCGGAAAGAACTTTGCCTTATATCTGATGGGATATTATGTGCTTAGCAATGACGCGGCGGCGGACAGGCTTGCAAAAAACAGTAAGTGGATTATTGCGCTGTGTGCAGGGGGAACAGTGGCTTTGACGGCGCTGTATTACAGGTATTCTTATTACGGCGATTTGTGGGTAAATTTTATCGGGTGGATTTCGATTTTGGCTCTGCTTATATTGGGAAAGAAAATGATGAATGTAAGAATGAGGTTTATGGAGTGCTTTCACAAAATGTCTTATTCGGTTTACATTTTACATCTGCCCATTCTGGCTGCCCTTGCATACTATGTTGCGCAAATGGGCGTCGGTCTGGCAGTGCAGGTGATTTTCATTGGCTTCGGAAGCTTTGCGCTGACGTTGGCGGCATGTCTGCCGCTTGGCTTATTAAGGATGCGAAAAAACAAAAAGGAGGTATTATAATGAAGTATCATAACGGAGGCTGGTTGTTAAAGGAAGGTTATGGCAGTTTTTCACCGCAGCATGTCTATGAAGTAAGAAAGGGAGAAAAGGAAGTTGTCTTATGCGCTCCGACCGCGAGGATTGTGCACAAGGGGGACACTTTGGGCGGAATCAACCTGACTGTGCGGATTAGCGCGCCCATGCCTGAGGTGATACGGGTACAGGTTGTCCATCATAAAGGCGTGCAGAAGAAGGAGCCGGAGTTTGCGCTTTGTATGGAGGAACAGGAACTTGACGTGACGGAAGAAAACGGACTTCTTACGGTTAGGAACGGGCATTTAAGCCTTGTAATCGATATGGAGCATTGGTCCATGCGCTATGAGAGGGATGGCGGGCTGCTGACAAAAAGCGCGCCCGGGGATTTGTCCTATCTGAAGACTGACTGGAGGGGAGCGGCTTATGACAAGCCCGGCAATGCCTATATGTGCCAGCAGTTGGGGCTTTCAGTTGATGAACTGATATACGGATTGGGCGAGCGTTTCACGCCGTTTGTAAAGAACGGACAGTCCGTGACAATCTGGAACGAAGACGGCGGAACCGGCACGGAGCAGTCCTATAAAAATATACCCTTCTATCTGTCCAGCCGGGGATACGGCGTGTTTGTAAACCATCCTGAAAAGGTGGAGTTTGAGGTGGCAACGGAGCAGGTGAGCAAGGTGGGATTTTCCGTGGAAGGGGAAAATCTGGATTACTTCCTGATAAATGGTCCTTCCATGAAGGAAGCGCTGGTGCGCTACACCGATTTGACCGGAAAGCCTTCCCTGCCGCCGCAGTGGACCTTCGGCCTGTGGCTTTCCACCTCCTTCACCACCGATTATGACGAGAAAACGGTGATGAGCTTTATCGACGGTATGCTGGAGCGGGGAATACCGCTTTCCGTGTTCCATTTCGACTGCTGCTGGATGCGGGAGTTTCACTGGACTGATTTTGTGTGGGATGAACGCGTTTTTCCGGACCCTGCGGGGATGCTTGGGCGAATCAAAGAAAAGGGCATCAGAATCTGCGTCTGGATTAATTCCTATGTGGGACAGGAGTCTGTGCTGTTTGAAGAAGGAATGGAAAAAGGGTACTTTTTAAAACGTCCGAATGGCGACGTATGGCAGTGGGATATGTGGCAGCCGGGACTCGCCATTGTAGATTTCACCAATCCCGAAGCCTGTCTGTGGTATCAGGAAAAACTGGAAATGCTGCTGGATATGGGTGTAGACTGCTTTAAAACGGATTTTGGGGAAAGGATTCCCACGGACGTATGTTATCATAACGGCGCTGACCCGGTAAAAATGCATAACTTTTATACTTACCTTTACAATAAGACTGTTTATGAGGTGTTGGAAAAGAAACGGGGAAAAGAGGAGGCGGTTCTTTTTGCCCGCTCCGCAACCGTAGGGGGACAGAAGTTTCCGGTACACTGGGGCGGCGACTGCTGGTCGGAGTACGAATCCATGGCGGAAAGCCTGCGTGGCGGCTTGTCCCTGACAAGCAGCGGGTTTGGTTTCTGGAGCCATGATATAGGCGGTTTTGAGCATACCTCCACCCCGGATGTGTATAAAAGGTGGGCGGCCTTCGGACTGTTATCCACTCACAGCCGCCTGCATGGCAGCACCTCTTACCGGGTACCCTGGGTTTATGATGAAGAGGCTGTGGATGTACTGCGGTTTTTCACTAGGCTGAAGCTGGAACTTATGCCTTACCTTTACAGCGCTGCCGCAGTTACATCCCGGACAGGCATTCCCATGATGCGCAGTATGGCGCTGGAATTTGAAGAAGACTGTAACTGCCGCTATCTGGATAAACAGTATATGCAGGGCAACAGCCTGCTGGTGGCGCCAATTTTTCGTGAGGATGGCACTGCCCGTTATTACCTGCCAAATGGAACATGGGTCAATTACTTGACCGGTGAAACCGCATCCGGCGGCGTGTGGAGACAGGAACATCATGATTACCTGTCAATTCCCCTCTGGGTGCGTGCAGACAGCGTGATTGCCACGGGAATTGCCTATGACAATGCGGATTATTTATTTAAAGATAATCTGGAACTTAAAGTATTTGCCCTTGAAAACCGGGCTGAAACCACCGTTTATCAGGCAGGCAAAGAACTGGTGCAGGCAGTTTTTGAAAAAGAAGGCAGTGCCGTAAAAGGACATGTGACAGGCGGCGCAGGCTGCAGGATACGTTTTGTGAATTGCATCCTGACAAACATAGAAGGCGCTGACTGGGAGATATGCGGTAAGGATACATTGCTGCATATAAAGGAAGAAGATTTCCATTTTTACGGTCTTGCCATTTGAAAATGATTGTGCTATAATCCCCATTGAAAAAATTTTTTAGAAAAAGAGGGAGATTATGAAAAAAAGATTTTTAGTATTGGCAATGTCACTGGTTATGATGTTAAGCGTTGCTGCCTGCGGAAGCAAGCCTGCTGACAAAAATGATTCTGACAGGAGAGATGACGAAACGAAGGTGGAGGAATCTCTGGAAGAGACGACTTCTCCGGATGAGGAAGGCTCACCGCTTGCAGACTGGTACAATGGAGAGGACCGTAAAACTCTTGAAGACACTATTTCCTCCATGTTTGAAAGCCAAGGATTGACTTTCTTTGTGGAAATTGAAGAGCCGGACACCATTATTTACAACTACAAGTATACAGAGCCGCTTGATTTGGACGGACTTTCCCAGGATGACATCAATGCAAGCTTTGATGCTAATATTGATAGCATCGCATCAACAATTATATCAGATATTGGTAACTATCAGAGAACATACGGCATTCCCCTGACTACCATCCGCGTGGTATACTTAAATTCAGATGATTCCGTGGTTTATTCCAAAGATATCTCGGAAGACTATGAATCTTCTTCATCTGACGATGGTTCTGCTTCAGGCGGCGCTTATGACAGCCTTCAGGCATGGGTGGAATCCGATGAAGCAAAGTTGGCTGTTCAGCAGTCTAATGATGCGCTTGCATCCTCCGGTATGACAGTAAACATTTCAGCAGACGGAAATGTGCTGGTATATGAATACTACCTTTCCGATGAACTTGGAATCAGTGAACTTCCCGAAGACCAGATGACGGCTTCTTTCGAGTCAACGGTGGAGGCTCAGAAAGCATCCATCACATCTTTATTTGAAAGCTTTGAGACGATGTATGGTCTGAAAGTGGAAGCCATCCGGTATTCTTATTTTACTGAAGGCGGCGAGGAACTTTACTCTACCGATATTACAAACGAATAATCCAAAAAGGAAAAGGAGGCTGCCCGGCAGGGGTCAGCCTCTTTTTTAATGTGTCATGATACTTTACCTGTGTATGGCGCAAGTTCCAGACGGACAAAATATCCTCTGTCGTGGTGGCAGACAGGGCAGTACTCCGGGACGGAAGTGCCGCGGTAAATATGACCGCATTCCAGACACATCCATGCGGTTTCCACATTGGAAACAAAGAGTTTATTCTGCTCCAGCAGTTCCGCAAACATGCCGAACCGTTCCCCGTGAGTCTTTTCAATTTCCGCAATCATGTTAAAAGAAGCGGCAACGCCGTCGAAGCCTTCTTCTTTTGCCTTTGCGGCAAAATTTTTGTACACGTCATCATGTTCTTCAAATTCATTGTGTTCTGCAAAACGCAGGAGTTTGGCAACATCCTGATTGATATCCACAGGATAAGCTCCGTCAATCTGAATGCTTTCCCCACCCAGACTGCTCAGATGGTTGTAAAAAATGGATGCATGTTCTTTTTCCTGGTCCGCCGTAAACCGGAATACGGCTTCAATGACGTGTAGGTTCTGTTTTTTTGCCTGGGACGCCGCAATGGTATAACGGTTTCTTGCCTGGCTTTCCCCGGCAAAGGCGCGCATCAGGTTTTCTTTTGTCTCACTGTTTTTAAAATCCACTGACATAAGCTGTTCTCCTTTTTTAACTTTTATTGGATATCTGTTTTCCAAAAACCGTGCAGGTTGCAGTATGCGTATGCGGCCACGGGTTTGTCGCCCGGCGCTATGGCAAACTGTGCTTTGGGTTCTTGGTCAGGAGTCAGTTTTTTTAACTGGCTTCCTTCTTTGGTTTCCAGATAAATCCAGTTAATGCTGTGTTCTTCCGTCATGGGATGGGCAACGCTCCCCACCATAACGGTTACCAGATTGCCTTCCACGCTGACAGCGGGAAGGTGTTTTTCACCCGCACCCTCTGATTTGGAAGCGTCCAGCTCCTCAAACCGGCTGCCGATGCAGGCCGCCAACTCTTCCTTTGAGCCGTTTATCAGGCCCAGAACACCTTTCTTATCTTTACATTCAAAAAATACAGGACAACCCATTTTGTTACCTCTCTTTCTGTTTTCATTTTGATATTATAGCAAGGGATTATCAGCCCTGGCTTTCAGTTTTTCAAACCGTCTGTCCACTTCTTTTTGTATTTTATCCGTTATTTCATGATAAGTTTCTTTCGTAAGATGTCTGGTTCGTCCCATCATGCCAAGCCAGTCCGTAACAGGAATTTTTTTGTTTGCTTTTTCCGGATTGTAGCTCAGACAGGTGATTCCCTGCTCCACTTCGTAGAGGGGAAAATAGCAGCAGTCCACGGCGGCGGCAATCACGCTTCTTTCTGTATTCGGCGTATCGTTCCAGTTGAGCGGACATGCAGACAATGCTTTTACATAGGCGGTTCCAAACTCTTTTGCATAAGCAGCGGCTTTGGCTGCCTTTTTGATAAAATCAGGCGGGTTGGATTCCGCAACGGTGGCTACATAGGGAATATGCGTTGCTGCCATGATTTCAGGCATGTCCTTATGGAAAAATGTTTTTCCGTATTGGGCGCTGCCTACATGGGAGGTGGAACTTTTCGCTCCCATCGGGGTTGAGTACGAAAGCTGATAGCCGGTGTTCATGTAACCTCCATTGTCGTACTCAAAGATAATAAGACCGTGGTTCCTTAACGCGGTGCCTAGGGCGGAACCCATGCCGATATCCATGCCCCCATCCCCGCTGACCATGATAAAGGTAATATCTCCTTTGGGATATTCCCCACGTTTCTGACGCTGGTGAAAAACCTCCACAAGTCCGCTTAAAGTAGCGGCGCCGTTTTGAAACAAATTATGAAGATAGGGAACCTTAAATGTCGTTTTGGGATAGGCGGTGGTAACTACCATGCCGCAGCCGGTCTGGAACAGCAATACGACATTGCCTTCGATACCCCTGAGCAGCAGGTTTACATTTACCGGGATGCCGCAGCCGGGACATGCGCCGTGACCGGGCGCCAGTCTTGCAGGCATTGCGGTGGTATCGCGCACCATGCCGCCTTTTACCTGCATTTTTCCTGTTGATGCGTCATAGGTGCAGGCGGTAATCCCTTTTTTGGCGTCAGCCTCCGTAACCGGTGCAAAGTAATCGGGCTGAGGATGTAATCCTTTGCCTTTTACAATGCCATAGTAAGAAAAGGAAGGGGAAGACTTTTCAAGCCCTTCACGGAAAAGGCATATTGCATCCTCCAGAAAAAAGTCCTGTCCGCCCAATCCGTATACGCGGCTTATGACGTGCGCTTTACTGCCCGCCTCCTGCAGACAGGCTTTTAACTCCAGAGACATGTTTCCGCCGCCTGCCCCATAGCTGTCCTGCCGGTCAGCCGCCACAATCACGGAAGCATTCCGGCAGAATCCGGCAAGCTCTTTTCCCGGAAAAGGCCTTAAGACAGACAGGGTAACGACGCCGGCCGCGATTCCTTCTTTTCTTAAAATATCAACAGCCTCCATGGCTGTGTGATAAGCAGAACCAAGCAGGAAAAGCAGAATTTCGGCATCCTCATGACGATATCCTTTACAACAGGAATATTGTCTGCCCGACAGGCTGTTGTATTCGGAAAACAATTCGGGAAGCAGTTTTTTTGCTTCTTCCATGGCCAGATGAAGCTGATACTTATTATTTAAAATATCAGGTTCATTCATATAGGAGCCGATTGTAACAGGATGTGCCAAATCCAGAATATCCACGCTTTCCTTTTTTGTGCCGACATATCTCTGTACGGTTTCATTTTCTGCAAATACCATGCATTTGCGCTTCTGGTGACTGGTATAAAACCCGTCAAAGGCAATTGCTACCGGCAGCGAAACCGCTTCTGCCAGCTTCAGGCCAAGCAGATTCATGTCATAGACGGCCTGAGGTTCGTCTGCAAATAAGATTATCCAGCCGGTATTTAACATATACATAATGTCGCTGTGGTCGCCTTTGATGCAAAGCGGGCCGGAAACGGTGCGGCAGGCAACGTTCATTACCATGGGGAAGCGGGTTCCCGACTGGACAGGGAACTGTTCAATGGCATATAAAAGGCCGTTTGCACTGGTGGCATTGAATACACGTCCGCCGCCGACGGAAGCGCCGTAGCAGATACCGGCTGCGCTGTGTTCCCCTTCAGCGGCAATCAGGCAGATATCATGTTTACCGTCCGCCCCTGCCTGGTCAAGATTTTCCGCTATCTGGGTGGAAGGGGTAATGGGGTAATATCCCATTATGTGATAATTTATCTGCCCTGCAGCATAGGCTGCCAGTTCGTTTCCGCTGTCATACAGGATTTTCTGTTTTTCCATTACACGACACCTCCGTCCACACGTTTTTCATCAAGATAAGAATCACTTGTCACCCAGGAGTTAGGGGCGGATTTTTCATAGGAAATAGCGTCCGGCAAAAGTTCCTGATTGGGTACAAACCATGGCTTATCCGGATAATCCTTCTCCAGCGCTTTGACAAGGGCGCCGGTGGGGCAAACCTCTACACAGCGCAGGCAGCCTTTGCAGTGATAGTAATCAAGGCCGCCGTTCACCATGCCGGGTTCGCCTTTATATATACCGGGGTGAAACTGAAAAACCATGTCAGGGCAGGTGGTGCTGCATAGCCCGCAGTTAATGCATTTTTCCTGTAAAAACAAAGGAATATATCCTTCCCTTGAGGGAGAAAGGTCGTTGGAAACGCTGCTTCCGAAGCGGGGGTTTACGCCGCCCTTAGGCGCGTTGTCATAGCCCCAGAAAAAGGTTTCCTGTGGGGCGGAATCTTTTTGTAACGCCTGTTTTTTTATGGACAATCCTTCAGAAACACACTCATATCCCTGTTTTACGCCATCCAGATTGGATTGTATCAATGCAGGATATTTTTGCCCTATTGTGTCCCTGCACATGTTTTCTATGGAAGAGAGGGGGATAAAACCGGAAACCTTTGCAATGGCGCCAAGCAGAACCATATTGATACGGGAATGGCATTTCATGGCAATTTGCAGGGCGTCCACACAGTATAATTCTCCGGTTTTAAAGGGCCACTTTTCCATTGCTTCTTCTGGAGAGAGTGTGGTGTTTAATATTATTTTTGTATTCTCATCCGCTCCTTCCAGAACAGGATGTTTTCCAAGAAGTCCTTCATGGAAAATGCATAGCATATGGGGAGTTACCACAGGGCTGTTAATGCGGATTGGCTGCTCTTCTTTGCACCAGCGGATATATGCCTTAACCGGTGAACCTCTTTTTTCCGAGCCGTAACTGGAAAAGCTGGAGGCGTTTAAAGAAAGATATAAGGCGCCCAGTTCACCCAGCATTTTTCCGCAGAGGTTTGCACCCAGGCCGCCGATACTCTCCAGACGGATTTCGTAACACCCATTATTGTTTGTGATTGGCAGGATATTCTGCATGGAAATACTCCTTTTCATGTGTTTGTCAAAAGTTAGTATGGCAGATTTTGCATAAAATATGTACGGCATGTTTTTTATGTGGTATGCTGGATAACAGTGATAAAAACAGGTTGAAATTCCGGGCAGAAACAGCGTAGAAAAGAGGAAACATTGAAAGAGGATAAGATAACAACTGTAATTTTTGATTTGGACGGTACTTTGATAGACACGGAAAAGTATTTTAAAGTATTCTGGCGGCAGGCAGCCGCTTTTTTCGGATATGAGATGAGTGAAGAGCAGGCTTTACAGCTAAGGAGCCTTGGGCGTCCTTTTGCCCCAAAGCTAATGCAGGATTGGTTTGGCAAAGAATTTGATTATACGGCTGTCCGGGAGTACCGGAGAAAAATTATGAAGGAGCATCTGGAAAAATCGGGAATAGAGGTAAAGCAGGGGGCTTTGGAGGCTTTGGCCTGGCTGAAGCAAAACGGATACAGGGTGGCTCTCGCCACTGCAACCCCGCCGGACAGGGCATGGGAACAACTGAAAGAAGTAAATATCGCATGTTATTTTAACGAAGTTGTGAGCGCGGCAGAGGTTAAAAGGGGAAAACCTGCGCCGGATGTGTATCTGTATGCCTGTGAAAGGCTGGGAGTAACGCCAAGGGAATGTCTGGCAGTTGAGGATTCCCCTAACGGGGTGCTGTCGGCGCACGCCGCGGGGCTGCGTGTGGTGATGGTGCCGGACCAGACTGTGCCGGACGATGAACTTAAGGGTAAACTTTATGCCTGTGTGGCGTCATTGAAGGAGCTGCAGGGGGTTTTAGGATAAAGGGAAAATTTTTATAACTGAAAGGGGAATTTTATGAAGAAAAGGGAATTACTATGGATTGCGGCAGTTGTTATGTTGTTTTGCGTTTCCGCATGCGGGAGCAGACCCGTTGCAGGGGATGAAACCGTGCAGAAAGAAGAGGTTTCGGGGGAAACTGTTGTTTCCGAAGAAAGCTCTCCATTGGCTGACTGGTATAACAGTGAAAGGCGTCTGGAAATGGAAAAGGAGTGTAGTTTTCCTAATATGACTTTATCCCTTTCCATTGAAGAGCCAGATACAATTGTTTTTAATTATACGATTAGCAGCGCATATGATTTTTCAACGGCTTCTCCGAATGATATTAACAATATTTTTGGGTATTATTTTGACGATATAGAAGAAAATGTGCAGCCGGCGTTTGCAGCATTTAGGGAGACGCAAGACAGCCCCCTGACAACTCTGCGCGTCGTGTTCCGGGATGCAGAAGGCAATCGTATTTATTCGAGGGATATTGCGGAAAATTCTGCATCTTCGAACCATACCGAATCTTCGGAAAATACAGTATCATCGGAAGGCAGGTTTGTACTGGGAACGCCCTATGATACTCTTCAGGATTGGATAGATTCCGGGGATGCCGATAGTGATTTTGAGGATATGTTTACCCAGTTTGAGGCAATAGGCGTTACGGCAAAGGTATCATCGGATGGAAATGTTTTGATTATTGAAAATTATTTTTCGGATGAACTTGGATTGGACAAGGTTCCGCAGGAGGAAATAAAACAATCCTTTGAAGCAGTTGAGGAAGAAATGCGGGAATCTATGATTTGGGCATTATATGAAATTATTTATAAACAGCACGGTTTGAAACCTGACGCCATCCGCTTTGATTTTTATACGGAATCCGGGGTACAGCTTGCTTCTTTGGAATTTGAGAACGAGTGGATTCAGTAGGAGCAGCGGTCAGGGAAAACTCAATATTTTTTGCTTGACAATTATGTATAACTGTCCTACAATCACTACATAATTTCCAAAATGTTTATACAGTGATTATGGCATTGAAGAGGGTTAGTAAGGGTGTGGAATCGCATAGAGAGAGGGCTGGCTGGTGAAAAGCCCTTGTAGGAAGCCCCTGAACCTGCCTCCGAGCCCCGTATGAAAATGCGGCGCTGCGCCAGCGTTATCGGCATAATGAGCAGAATACAGAATACATAACGCATGTAATTCATGTATTAATCAGGGTGGTACCGCCGGTTTTCCGGTCCCTTTTGGGACGGAACCGGCGTTTTTTGTTCCATGGATTCCTGTCCCATCAAATGAAAAGAGCTTTGTGTCGGCGTGCTGCCTGACGAAAGCCTGTTAATGAAAAAACAGCGCAAAAGCGCTTCGGAATGGAGGAGAAAAAATGGCAGAAAAAAAATTAGTGGAAGCGATTACTTCCATGGATGTGGATTTTGCACAATGGTATACGGACATTGTAAAAAAGGCGGAATTAATTGATTATACCAGCGTAAAAGGCTGTATGGTAATTAAGCCTGCCGGTTATGCTATTTGGGAGCTCTTGCAAAAGCAGCTTGACGAGCGTTTTAAGGAAGCGGGAGTGCAGAATGTATACCTGCCCATGTTTATACCGGAAAGTCTGCTGGAAAAAGAGAAAGACCATGTAGAGGGCTTTGCGCCTGAGGTGGCATGGGTGACGCACGGCGGGCTTCAGCCTTTGCAGGAAAGACTCTGTGTAAGGCCTACCTCCGAAACACTTTTCTGTGATTTCTATAAGAACGACGTACAGTCGTACCGGGATTTGCCCAAGGTATATAATCAGTGGTGTTCGGTTGTACGCTGGGAAAAAGAAACAAGACCTTTTTTGCGTTCCAGGGAGTTTTTGTGGCAGGAAGGGCATACGGCCCATTCCACGGCAGAAGAAGCGGAAGAAAGAACCATTCAGATGCTGAATGTGTATGCTGATTTTTGCGAAGAAGTGCTTGCGATTCCCGTTATCAAGGGAAGAAAAACGGATAAGGAGAAATTTGCGGGCGCAGTGGCCACTTATACGATTGAATCCCTGATGCATGACGGAAAGGCGCTGCAGTCCGGCACCAGCCATAATTTCGGGGACGGCTTTGCCAAAGCGTTTGGTATCCAGTTTACCGATAAGGACAACACTTTAAAGTATGTTCACCAGACTTCATGGGGTATGTCAACGCGAATTATAGGCGCGATTATTATGGTACACGGCGATGATTTCGGGCTGGTACTGCCTCCTAAGGTGGCGCCCGTACAGGTAGCCATCATTCCGATTCAGCAGAAAAAAGAAGGGGTTTTGGAAAAAGCGTATGAGCTGCGGGAGCGTTTAAAAGGCAGTTTCAGGGTGAAAGTGGATGACACGGACAAGAGTCCCGGCTATAAGTTTGCGGAAGCGGAGATGAGAGGCTTTCCTCTTCGTCTGGAAATTGGTCCGAAGGATATCGAAGAAGGAAAATGCGTGCTTTGCAGAAGGGACACTAGGGAAAAAATAGAGGTATCCCTGGATGAAGTGGAAGGGAAAGTAAGGGAGTTGCTGGAAACCATTCATCACGACATGCTGGAAAAAGCCCGCGCGCACAGGGATTTGCACACCTATACCGCGAAGGATAAGGGTGAGTTTGAAAAACTGTTTACGGAAAAGGCCGGATTTGTAAAAGCCATGTGGTGCGGAGAGCAGTCCTGTGAGGAAATCATTAAGGAAAAATGGAGTGTTACAAGCAGGTGTATTCCTTTTGAGCAGGAACAGATAACGGATACCTGTGTCTGCTGTGGAAAGCCTGCAAAGAAGATGGTCTACTGGGGCAGGGCATATTAGTCCGATGCCCTGAATCGGGTTTTAAAGCGGCCGACCGAAGAGGAGAAGGTTATGAAACAGAACGCAAGAAGAATTTTCTTTATTGTTTTATCCGCGCTGCTTATGGCTGTCAACATTAAAACATTTGTCAGGACAGGCGGGCTCTATCCGGGAGGAGCAACCGGACTATCCATTCTGCTACAGAGGATTGCAGAGTTGATTTTTCATGTAGAGATACCATATACGGTAGTGAACCTGCTTTTAAATGCTGTGCCAATCTATATCGGGTACAAATTTATCGGGAAAAAATTTACGCTGTATTCCTGCCTGATGATTGTGCTGACCAGTATCTTTACAGACCTGATTCCTGCTTATGCAATTACGGAGGATATTCTGCTTATCAGCATATTTGGCGGTATGATTAACGGTTTCGTTATCAGCCTGTGCCTGCTGATGGGGGCCACCAGCGGCGGCACTGACTTTATCGCCATATACCTGTCGGAAAAAAATGGGGTGGATTCCTTTAATGTTATATTAGGAATTAACATTATTATACTTTCGGTAGCAGGCGTGCTGTTTGGATGGGACAAGGCCTTATATTCTATACTTTTCCAGTATGCCTCCACACAGGTACTGCACAGCCTGTATAAAAAATACCAGCAGGGAACCTTGTTTATCGTGACGAATAAACCAAGGGAAGTCTGTGACGCCATCTCGGTGGTCAGCAACCATGGGGCAACCATACTGGAAGGGGAAGGCTCTTTTGAGCATTGTGAAAGAAACGTGGTATACTCCGTAGTATCCAGCGCAGAAACCAAAATGGTTATTCGTGAAATCAGAAAAGTGGATGAAAAAGCCTTTATCAATGTGATAAAGACGCAGGAAGTATTGGGACGTTTCTACAAAAAGCCGGAGGAGTAACTGCCATCCGCCAGCATGAAAGTCAGCGTGCATTTGATTCCAAAAAGGACCGTGTAAAAACGCTGGTACTTGGATGCTGTTCTGTAGCATCCTACGTACCATTGCGTTTTTACCCGAGCGGGAGCGCGTCCTGTTGGAACAAATGCACGTTGACCTTCATGTTGGCGGATGGCGGGATACGAACATGTAGTGGTAATGTGTGCGGTTTAGTAGTATAATGTTATGCAGGTGCTTAAAACGAAGGAAAGCGACATGCGGACAAAGGGACGGTTATGGATTATATTATACTGGATTTGGAATGGAACCAGGGCGGCGATGAGCATAGCGGGGAAGAAGGACTGCAGTTTGAAATTATCGAAATCGGCGCTGTCAGGTTAAACCCGGATAAGGTGATAGTGGGAGAGTTCAGCCAGCTGATAAAACCACAGGTATTTCATGAACTTCATAAAATTACGAGCAGGCTGATTCACATGCAGATGCAGGAACTGGAGCATGGAAGGCCTTTTGTGGATGTTATGGAGGAATTTCTTAAGTGGTGCGGTGAGGATTGCATTTTCTGCACATGGGGACCGCTTGACTTGACCGAGCTACAGGATAACATGCGTTATTATAGCATGAAGCCGTTAGCAAACGGACCGATTCGCTTTCTGGATGTGCAAAAGCTGTTCAGTAAGGCTTTTGAGGACGGCAGGAGCAGGAGGGCGCTGGAATATGCCGTAGATTTTTTGAAAATTGAAAAAGACATTCCTTTTCACAGGGCCTTTAGTGACGCTTATTATGCCGGTAAAGTGCTGGCTAAGATGCCGGATGAAGTATTTGGGAATTATTCTTACGACGTATTTTACCCGCCAAGGACAAAGGAAGAGGAAGTACGGGTTGTATTTGATAATTATGCCAAATACATTTCAAGGGTCTTTCCCTCGAAGGCGGCGGCGATGGCCGATAAAGAGGTTGCCAGCAGCAAATGTTATTTGTGCCATAAGAACCTGAAGAAAAAAATCAGGTGGTTTACGCCCAACGGCAAACATTATTACTGTCTGGCCTGCTGTGATGAGCATGGATATATGAAAGGTAAAATCCGTATCCGAAGAACGGAGGGAGATGAGGTCTATGTAGTGAAAACCACAAAATTCATCTCCGATGAAGAGGCGGAAGCCATAAAGCAAAGGAAGGAACATGCGAGAGAACTGCGACGGAAACGGCGGCATAAAAAGTGAGTCAGTTCTGCATTAAAAGTCAAGGTCCCGGAAACGGCTGGGGCGCTTGGCTTTTTTTCTCCGCCTGGCTGCAACGCGCGCCCGCTGTCTGTCAGGATAGCGGTTTTGCTTGAGTCGGCGTCTTCTGAGCCATCCCCTGCGGCCGCTGCGTTCCTTTGTGGCAAACTGGTAGTTTACAATAAAAGCGTGCAGGGAAATAATCAGGATAAATGCGCCGGCAATCCCTATAATCCATAAGAACACCTTAAAGACATTGATAAAGATAATGTTTGATTCTGCCTTTGGGGAATCCGAAGATTCTCCAAAGGAGGACTGTAGGGCGCCGTCCTCAAAAGCATACCTGTTTTCTTCATCCTGTGCAAAATCTACGGATACGGAGCCGATAAACTGCCCCTGATAGGTATAGGAGATGACTGCCGCGACGCCTTCATCCTGTGTATCATAGGAGATGGAGGAAACAACATCCTCAAAAGGAACCGTCTTGGGCAGGACAATGTAGTCTTCCTGATTTAAGGAAAGCAATGGCTTGGAACTGCCAAATATATCATTGTTGCTGTAAAAGAAGCTGGCGTTGTCGATATTGTAGCGGGTCTCCGTCTGGGAAATGTTAATCCGCTCAAAATTGCTGAAGCCGTAGTTAAACAGGGCAACCGTGTCCACATACTGGCTTGGGGTATCTTCTGCCATTACCACGGCAATCAGCTTCATGCCGTCTTTTTCCGCGCAGGAAACCAGGGTGCCCCTTGCCGCTTCCGTATATCCGGTTTTGCTGCCGACTAAATATTCGTACGCGTATGTTTTGCCCGGTAAAAGCTGGTTTTTGGCGTTTTCAATGACGTGCTTCGGCTGCTTGTCGGTAGCAGGGATGTCCAGCCTGAGGGAAGAAGAAATTTTGCATAAAAGCTCATTGGCAAAAAAGGCGCGCCCAATCATGGCCAAATCGTGTGAGGACGTATAATGGTTCTCGTCCGGCAGGCCGTTTGGATTGACAAAATGGGAGTCCACACAGCCAAGCTGTTCGGCGCGGGCGTTCATGGTGTCGGCAAAATCCTGCCACGTTGTACCGGTGATGTGTTCCGCCACGGCAAAAGACACCTCGTTGGCAGATGCAATCAATATGGCGTTAAGGCACTGCTCCATGGTGAGTTCGTACCCCACGTCCATGGCAATGTGGTTGCTGTCCCTGGGAGTGTCAAAAACAGCCTCATAGGAAAAAGTCACAATTTCATCCATGGCGCATGTCTCAGCAGCTATCAGGCAGGTCAGAAGCTTGGTGGTGCTGGCGGGATACAAAGGCTCATGGATATTTTTGGCATACAAAATAACGCCGCTTTCCGCGTCTATTAAGATGGCGGACTGGGCGCTTACCAGAGGACCGGTCGGCCAGTTGGGAATGGCATTGGATTCTACCGGAATGGCTGCCCGCATTTCCGCGTCTGTCAGGACGGGAAGCGCCCATGCCGTCAGCGTACTGTGCTGCCATACGGACAGAAAGCAGAGCGCCATAGCTATCACAATGAATCTATGATAAATTTTACGCAAAATAATCGACATCCTTCCTCAATGAATATGCCCTATTATCATACACTATTTTACAGAAAAACCAAAGAGGTTTCTTGACTTTTTAAGAAAATGGGATATACTAATTGCTGATAGTACAGCTTGTACATAAAAGAAACAGTAATGGGACAACGGTGAAAGACGGATGCGCTTAAGAAATATAACAGGTTCCAGGGAAACAATAGGAAACAGCAGGTTTGTGGTTCAGGAACCCAAAGAAAATAAAGGGAAGTGGAAGAGCCTGTTTGGCAACGACAATCCCCTGTATATTGAAATTGGCATGGGAAAGGGCAGGTTTTTGCACACATCAGCCGCACAGAATCCCGATATCAACTACATAGGCATTGAAAAGTATTCCAGCGTGTTGCTGCGCGCCCTTCAGAAAATGGAAGAAGAGGAACTGTCAAACCTTAGGTTTATCCGTATGGACGCGGAGGAGATAACGGAAGTGTTCGGAGAGCATGAAGTGGACAGGATATACCTGAATTTTTCCGACCCGTGGCCGAAAGAGCGCCATGCCAAGAGAAGGCTGCCCTCCAGACAGTTTCTGGAGCGTTATGATTATATCTTAAAGCCGGAGGGTAGACTGGAGTTTAAGACGGACAACAGGGAGCTTTTTGATTTTGCCGTGGAAGAACTCCCGGAAGCGGGCTGGAAGACACAGGCCCTTACTTATGATTTGCACGGCGAAGAGGACATGCTTGCAGGGAACATCATGACGGAATATGAAGAAAAGTTCTCTTCCATGGGAAACCCCATATGCAAATATATCATTTACAGATAACAAAGGAGCTGGTATGGAATCCGTTAAATGTGGCATACTACCAGCAAAGAGGAAAGGATGGCGGACATGGGAATGAAATTGACGAAACAAAATTTTGACGCAGAGGTATTGCAGTCGGACTTGCCGGCGCTTGTGGACTTTTATGCGGACTGGTGCGGTCCCTGCAAGATGATGGCTCCGGTGGTGGAAAAACTGGCGGAGGAATTAGCGGGCAAGGTAAAAGTCTTTAAAGTGAACGTGGATGATGAACCTGAACTTGCGCAGAGATACCGCGTGGTAAGCATTCCGACATTTTTGATTTTTAAGGATGGGCAAGTAAAAGAAAACAGCGTGGGCGCCATGAGTGCAGCACAGCTTACGGAAAAAGTAAAGCAGGTACTGGCCTAGGGCCGTACCTGCTTTGTCGTTGGGAATCATCGGATTTTATCGATTTTGAGAGGAGGCGGCCCATGTACATAGTGTTCTTTTTGATGTGGCTTATATTTAACGGCAAAGTCACATGGGAAATTGTATTAATCGGGCTGGCTGTTGCGGCATTCCTATATGCCTTCATCTGCGCCTTCATGGATTATGGCATAAAAAAAGATATTATGGTTATCAGGAAAAGCCTGCGGATAATACAGTATGTGGCAGTGCTGGTGTGGGAAATAATCAAGGCAAATGCGTCTGTCATGCACATGATTTTATCGCCGCGGTTTCAGAATGAACCGGTTCTTATGCAGTTCAAAACAGATTTGAAGACAAAGACGGCAAGGGCGCTTCTGGCAAATTCCATTACGCTTACGCCCGGTACCATAACGGTATCCTTAGAAGAGGATGTTTATACGGTACACTGCCTTGACAAGAGCCTGGCGGAGGGAATTGACAATTCGGTTTTTGTCAGGATGCTGAAAAAGATGGAGGAAGGAATCGGAGCATGAGCTTGGAAAGTTTGTATCATATGGAATTTATCGTAGTGCTGGTTTTGATGGCACTGTTTTTATTTGCCTGTCTGATTCGGGCAGTGAAAGGGCCTCTGGTTGCAGACAGGGTAGTGGCTGTCAATATGATGGGAACCATGGTTATGGTGATGATAGCCGTTTTGGCGCTGCTGCTCGGGGAGGGCTATCTGGTGGACATCTGCCTGATTTATGCCATGATAAGTTTTCTGGCGGTGATTGTGCTGACCAAGGTTTATATGGGCGTTTATCTGGCTAAAAATAAGTCAGAAGAGGGAAGGGGAAAGGAGGCCCGGGATGCTTGAATGGTTCAGGTTTGCGGCAGGGACGGCGTTTCTTGCGATTGGCATTTTGATTTTTTTTGTACAGCTGTTGGGTGTGTTCCGTTATAAATATGTGTTGAACCGGATGCATGCTGCGGCCATGGGAGATACGCTGGGCATCAGTTTTTCCATGGTTGGGCTGATGATTTTTTCCGGCTTCAACTTTACCACCCTGAAGCTGGCGCTGGTGATTCTGTTTTTGTGGTGTGCGTCCCCGGTTTCCGCCCATCTGGTTGCAAGGCTTGAAACCACTACCAACGAAAACCTTTCGGATTTCTGCGATGTAAAAGGGGAAAAGGAAACGGATAAGGAGGAAGAAAAAGCATGATTGTCCTGCAATATCTTTTGCTGGGGTTTCTGGTGGTCTGCGCAGTATCCGTCAGTTTATCCAAAAACCTGCTGAATTCCATTATTATCTACATGTCCTTCTCCCTTGTGATGTCAATGATTTGGATTTGCCTGGAATCCCCCGATTTGGCGATTACGGAGGCGGCTGTGGGGGCAGGCGTGACGAGCCTGCTGTTTTTCGTGACGCTGAAAAAAATTCATGCAATCAGAGAGGAAAAGACAGATGAAGAAGGATAAGTTTTTTGCCTGGCTGGACGGGGAAGAGGATTTATATACGGGTAATGTGGAGGTAAAACCTCAGGAAGAACATGAAGTGCCGAAAGAGTTGCTTATGGAGCGTATGCGGGAAAATAAGCGTCTCAGCGAGCGTGTAAACGATGTGGAACACAACAGGGAATACCGTTTTTTTAAGCATCTTTACCGCATCCTTGCCGTTGATTTCGGTATTCTCCTGATTCTGCTTCTACTGCTGGCAGTGTCTTTCCTGCCGCCGGTGGGACATGCCGCAAATCCGGACAACAACGAGGTTTCGGCGCGTTACATTGAAAAAGGCCTTCAGGAAACGGGGGCGGTCAATATTGTCACCGGCATGATTCTGGACTACCGTGCCTTTGACACCTTGGGGGAATCCCATGTGCTGTTTGTTGCGGCAGTCACGGTATTTGTGCTGCTGCGCGCCGGTAAGGGCAGACAAGAGGAAAACGACCGTATTTACGAGCCCAAAAACGATACCATCCTGCAGAAGGCCGCGTTTGTGTTGGTTCCCATGATAATGATTTTTGGCATCTATGTGATTTTGAACGGGCATCTTTCTCCCGGCGGCGGTTTTTCGGGAGGCGCGATAATCGGTTCGGGACTGATTTTGTATTTGAATGCCTTTGGCTTTGCAAAAACGGAGCGTTTTTTTACGGAAAAAACATACAAAAGGGTCTGCCTTTTTTCGCTGGCTTTTTACTGCCTGGCAAAAAGCTATTCCTTTTATACGGGGGCAAACGACATACACAGTGCGATACCGCTTGGGACGCCGGGCGCCATTTTAAGCAGCGGGCTCATCCTGCCTTTGAATATCTGCGTGGGTCTGGTGGTGGCATGTACCATGTATGCCTTTTATGCGCTTTTTCGGAAGGGAGGTTTTTAGTATGGGTCCGAACCTGTTTTCCAATTTCGGGGAAGCGGTGGCCATGATTTTGTTTGGCATCGGCTTCTGCAATCTGCTTTTACAAAAAAACCTTATCAAAAAAATTATCGGGTTAAACATTATGGACAGCGCAATATACCTTTTTCTGGCGGAGAAAGGATATATTACCGGCAGGGCGGCGCCCATTGTGACGGACGGCATACAGAGTGTGGAGGCGTACATTAACCCGGTTCCCAGCGGACTTGTGCTGACGGGCATCGTGGTATCCGTGTCGGTAACGGCGCTGATGCTTTCCCTGACCATCCGGCTGTACCGCAGGTATCACACCCTTGATTTGGATGAGATTTCCGCGCTGCTCAAAAAGGAGGGGAGATAGATGGATTTCGTGCAGAATTTCCCCTTTTTCTCTATTGTGGTTTCCTTGTTTTCCGGCGCAGTCTGCTCCGTATTGAACGGGAAAGCGGCGCGTGCAATAAACCGGGTTGTTTTGAGCGCGGTGATGGTTTTGTCGGCGGCAACCCTTGTTTTCACCCTGCAGACAGGGGAAAGCTATACTTACAAAATGGGACATTTTCCTGCGCCTTTCGGCAATGAAATTCGTGCCGGGGTGTTGGAATCCGCACTGGCGTTGTTCTTTTGTTTTATTATGCTGTTTTCGTTATGGGGAGGCAGGAAGCATATTGAAGAAGAGGTAGAAGCGGATAAACTGAACTATTATTATATCCTGACAAATATGATGCTCTGCTCCCTGCTTGCGATTATCTATACCAACGATTTGTTTACGGCGTATGTATTTGTGGAAATCAATACCATATCGGCATGCGGGCTGATTATGATAAGGCAGACCGGGCGTACCATAGAGGCGGCGGTCAGGTACATGATTATGAGCCTTTTAGGCTCCGGCCTTTTGCTGATGGGGCTTTGTATGCTCTATGATTTGACGGGCCACCTCTTAATGGAAAACATCAGGGAGGCTGTTGTGCTGCTGCATGCTTCCGGACGGTATCAGGTGCCTCTTACCATTACAATCGGTCTTATGACGGTTGGACTTGCCATCAAGAGCGCCCTGTTTCCTTTTCATACGTGGGTGCCGGACGCTTACGGCTATTCCACGGCTTCAAGCGCAGCCATCCTTTCAAGCCTTGTGAGCAAGGGGTATATTTTCCTGTTAATAAAAATAATCTACCGGGTAATCGGCTTTGAAGTGTTCGGCGACAGCAAAATCAATAATATCCTGTTTGTGTTCGGGCTTGCAGGCATGATATTCGGCTCCCTGAGCGCCATCAAGGAGGACGATATCCGGCGGATGGTTGCCTTTTCTTCCGTAGCGCAGATTGGGTACATCTATATGGGCATCGGCATGGGGACGCAGGCGGGCATGGCGGCAGCCGTCTTTCACATTTTTTCCCATGCGGCAACAAAGGCGCTTTTGTTTATCGCCGGCGTGGGTTTGACCGATGTATCGGGGCAAAGCAAACGGTTTGCGGATTTGAAGGGTTCCGCCTACCGCAACAAAATTGCAGGTGCGGCCTTCGGCGCAGGTGCGCTTTCCATGGTGGGGGTGCCGCTTTTCTCGGGTTTTATCAGTAAACTTTTGTTTTCGCAGGCTGCGGTGCTAAACCACGGCAAGATGCTGCCTGCATTGATTGCGCTTGCAGTCAGTACCGTACTGAATGCAATTTACTTTATGAAAACGGTCATAAGGATTTACAGGCCCATGGAAACGGATTATGAGGTTCGTACGTTTGGCAGGCAGAAGCTGTTTGCCGTCTCATGCATCTGTCTGGTGGCGTTGAATGTTTTATTGGGAACCATGTCCCAATTTTTGGTGGATTTAATCGGAAAAGGACTGGAGATGTTTGCATGATAGTAGCGTCCATACTGGTTCCGGTGTGCGCAGGGCTTCTGCTGCTTTTACCCGGATGGAAAAACAGAAAAAATCTGTGTATTTATACCGCCGTTATACTGGCATTGTCCGGTGTTCTGGCGGTGGCGGCACTTTTTGTGACGAAGGACAATGTGCCTGTGACGGTATTTTCCCTGACGAGAAACCTGCCTGTTTTATTTAAGGCGGACGGCATCAGTCGTTTCTTTGCGGCAGTCACGACTGTGGTATGGCTGGCGGCAGGTCTGTATTCTTTTTCCTATATGTCCCGTGAAAAGAGGGAAAAAGGGTATTATGGTTTTTATCTGATTGTATACGGCATTTTGCTCGGACTTGACTTTGCGGGTAATATCATTACATTTTATGTGTTTTATGAGCTGATGACGCTGGCTTCCCTTCCGCTGGTTATGCACACAAGAACCCGGGAAGCGGTACTGGCAGGACTGAAGTATCTGTTTTTCTCACTTGCAGGCGCCTATATGGTACTGTTTGGCATCTATTTTTTAAACAGGTATGCCAATACCCTTACCTTTACCGCAGGGGGTGTGCTGGATATGTCGCTGCTTGAGGGAAAAGGCGGACTTTTACTTACCGCCGCGTTTCTGATGCTTTTTGGTTTCGGCGTAAAAGCAGGTATGTATCCCATGCATGTCTGGCTGACGGCCGCGCATCCTGTGGCTCCTGCCCCGGCGTCCGCCGCGCTTTCGGGTGTGATTGTAAAAGCCGGTGTGTTGGGAGTTGTCCGCACTGTGTATTTTTTGTTCGGCACGGAGTTTATCCGTGGAACATGGGTACAGAAAACATGGCTTGCGCTGATACTGGTTACCATTCTGACAGGCTCGGCGATGGCGTGCAGGGAAAAAGCGCTCAAAAAAAGGCTGGCGTATTCCACGGTCAGCCAGGTGTCCTATATTTTGCTGGGGATTGCGCTCCTTACGCCGCAGGGATTTGTGGGCGCGCTGCTCCACACAGGCAGCCATGCCCTTATGAAATGCGGCCTGTTCCTTACAGCCGGTGCAATTATTCGGAAAACAGGGAAAACAAGGGTGGATGAACTGGCCGGAATCGGAAAAAAGATGCCCGCTACCATGTGGTGTTTTTTGGTGTTTTCCTTGTCGTTAATCGGAATGCCTCCTTTTGCGGGATTTGTCAGTAAGTGGTATCTGGGACTGGGATGCATGGAATCCGGCCTGCCGGTTTATGGCGTCCTGGGGGCGGTTATCCTTCTTGTCAGTGCAATGCTTACGGCTTTATACCTGCTTCCGATAGCGGTGAAAGGTTTTTTGCCGGGGAAGGGATACAGGGGACAGCCGGGGGAGGTTTCCGATGAACCGGCAGTTAAAAGGGAGGAGGCCCCGCTTCTTATGTGTATCAGCATGGCAGTTCTGGCGCTGGCGGTTTTGCTTTTGGGAATGTTTCCCGGAAAAATATTGGAGTCCTGCGGCAGCATGGCGGGAATCCTTTTTAAGGGGGTGGCAGGATGAGCAAAATTTTGATGCCGGCGGCAATACTGCTGCCGATTGTTGGAAGCTTTTTGGTGCCGCTTATAAAATGGAAGCGCCGTACCGTTATGCTTGTTTACATGGAGGCGCTAATCTGTGCGACTTCCGTACTGGTGTGGAGCCTTTTGTTTAACAGGCCCGGGGAGGCTTTCCGCATCGTATATTTTACCGGAAACCTGGCGCTTGAGCTGAAGTTGGACGGCTTGTCCATGGTTTTTGCAGGAATGCTTTCAACGCTCTGGCCGTTGGCGGCGCTCTATTCGTTTGAATATATGAAGCAGGAGGAAAGGGAAAAACAGTTTTTTATGTTTTATATCATCACCTACGGGGTCACCCTGGGAATCTCCTTTGCCGGAAACCTGTTAACCATGTATTGCTTTTATGAGCTTCTGACGCTGGTAACTGTCCCCCTTGTCATGCATACCCTGACAAAGCAGGCTGTCCTGGCAAGCAGAAAATACCTGTATTACTCGTTGGGGGGAGCGGCGTTTGCCTTTATCGGGCTGATATTTGTCATCGTCTATGGCTCTACCACCAATTTTGTGTACGGGGGCGTGCTGGATATTGCAAAAATAGGGGACAGGACGGGCGTCCTTCTCTTAATCTATGTGCTTGCATTTTGCGGATTCGGCGTGAAGGCGGCGTTGTTTCCTTTTCACTCCTGGCTGCCTGATGCGGGCGTTGCGCCCACCCCGGTGACAGCCCTCCTCCATGCGGTGGCGGTAGTGAAATCAGGCGCTTTTGCCATTATGCGCCTGACCTATTATAGTTTTGGAACGGATTTCCTTCGGGGAACTTGGGCGCAGAATGTAGTGATGGGACTGACGATTGTCACGATTGTATACGGTTGTTCCAAGGCGGTTAAGGAAACCCACCTGAAGAGGAGGCTGGCATATTCTACCTCCAGCAATCTATCTTATATCTTATTCGGCGTTACCGTTATGACGCCCATGGGACTTACGGGAGCATTAACCCATATGGTATTCCATGCGCTTATGAAAATATGCGCGTTTTTCTGTGTAGGCGCCATGATGCAGAAAGCAGGCTGCCGGTATGTTTATGAGATTGACGGTCTGGGAAGGAAAATGCCCCGGGTATCCGCCTGCTTTGCGGTGTCTGCCCTGGGCCTTATGGGTGTTCCCCTGACTGCCGGTTTTATCAGCAAGTGGAATCTGGCGTCAGCGGCGGTATTTACGGAAAACAGGCTGGCGTATATAGGCGTCGGCGCGCTTTTAGTGTCAGCTCTGCTTACGGCCATTTATATGTTTGGCATGGTAATACGCTTATTTACTCCCAGAGAGCAGGTGGATTCTGCAAAACCGGATGAACCGGGAGCGTGCATGCGCATTCCCCTCTATCTTTTTGCGGTGGGCATCCTGTTTCTGGGATTATATTCTGCACCTGTCGTCGGTTTTTTGTCTGACGTGGCGGCAGGAGTGCGATAGGAGGTGGCAGAATTGGAAGCATGGATTACATTTGCGGTGATATGGCCTTTTATAGGGGCATTTCTGACATGGCTGTGCGGTCTTTTCGGGGAAAGCGCAGGAAAAGGCAGGACGGGCAAAAAGATTCTTTGTGCGGACTGTAGGAGGAATATCATGGCAGCAGTGACAGTATCGGTGGAGGTTTTGCTTGCCGCCGTCCTGTGCCTGCATCCGTTTTTGGAAAAGCTTCCTGTTTCCGTGGACTTACAGGCGGGCTCTGCCATGGCGGCAGCGGCGGCAGAATGGAAGGGGTTTGGCGGCATGGGGCTTACCTTTGCCACTGACAGTTTCCGGCTTTTGTATACCCTTGTAGCGGCTTTTATGTGGTTTGTCAGCGCCTTGTTTTCTTTTTCCTATATGAAGGAGTATGAACATAAGAACAGGTATTATTTCTTTTTGTTAATGACGTTGGGCGCTACGGTGGGTGTTTTTCTTTCCGGTGATTTTTTTACCATGTTTGTATTTTTTGAGATGATGTCGCTGACGTCCTATATGTGGGTGGCGCAGGATGAGAGGAAGGAATCCCTTCTTGCGGCGGAAACGTATCTTGCCATTGCCATTATAGGCGGGCTTTGTATCCTGATGGGAATGTTTCTCTTATACGGGGAAACCAAAACGCTTTCTACGCTGGGGGATTTGCGGGTTTTCTGGCAGGGCGCCCCGACAAACGGAATACGCAAGGGAAGGCTGAAAGCGGCGGGCATTCTGATGCTTTTGGGATTTGGCGCAAAAGCCGGTGTGGCGCCCCTGCATATCTGGCTGCCCAAAGCACATCCCGTTGCGCCTGCGCCTGCTTCGGCGCTTTTGTCCGGCATCCTTACCAAAACGGGTGTGTTTGGCTGTATGCTGCTTGTGCTGCAGCTATTTGCGGGAAGTGAGGCATTCGGAAGGCTTATCTTCCTGTTGGGACTTCTTACCATGGTGGCAGGCGCCCTGCTTGCCCTGTTTTCCGTGAATTTAAAGCGTACGCTGGCATGTTCCTCCGTATCCCAGATAGGATTTATTTTTACGGGACTTGGAATGGCGGGAATGTTTAGCGGCAGGGAGATGGGTGAAGGTTTTCAGAGCTCCTTAAACGGTGCAATACTCCATATGGTAAACCACTCCCTGCTAAAGCTTCTGCTGTTCTGTGCGGCGGGCGTGGTGTATATGAACCTGCATAAGCTGAATTTGAACGATATACGCGGTTTCGGAAGGAAGAAACCGCTTTTAAACCTGCTGTTTCTTGTGGGAAGCCTGGGACTTGCGGGAGCGCCGCTGTTTAACGCTTACGTCAGTAAAAGCCTGATTCATGAAGGGATGACAATATGGCACGAAAATTTTGGCGGGTTGTGGATGAAGGGGGCGGAAATGCTGTTTCTGCTTAGCGGCGGCTTGACTGCCGCCTATATGGCAAAGCTGTATATCGTTGTATTCTGGGAGAAAAATAAGGATGGCGCATTGCAGGCGTCATATGAGGAAAAGAAAACATATATGGATGGTCTAAGCGCCTTTTTACTTACAATAACAGCTGTTTTTATTCCGACAATCGGTATTGGGGGTGGTATTATGTTAAAAACCTTTAACATGGAGAGTCTGTCCGGCGCATTTTTCTCCCTTGCCGCAGGCGCTGCCGTATATCTTCTGGCAGTAAGGAAAGGTATGATGAAAAATGGGGAATACGTGGACAGGTGGCTGCCAAAATGGGATTTGGAAAACAGGGTATACCGGCCCTTGTTAAAGGGAATTGTATTTGGCCTGTGCGTCATTTTAAGGCTGCTTGACCGGCTGCCCGATTATATTGTAGTGGGCTTGAGAAAGACTGTATACAGGGATGCGCCCCTTTCCCATGAACTGGAGGAGGGCAATGTTTTTACCCACGCGGCCGGTGTGCTGTTAGACGGCGTCAAAAAGGCTTTGAACCGTACTGTCTGCAGGAAAAGGCCTATTGAGGTTTCTTTTGAACACCGTTTGGCAATGCTCGAAAAGGAGCAGAGCGAAAACAATGTCATGATTGGCAGAAGCTTGTCGTTTGGCCTGCTGTTATTTTGCCTTGGCCTGTTGTTCACCCTGCTTTATATGCTTTTATCCTGAAAATATTAATGACGGAAAAACAGTCAAATTTAATAAAAAACGCCTTTAAAATGCAAGTGATAAGATGCTAACTTGCATTTTGATAAAAAACGGTTGGTTGTAAAATAAAAAAATAGTACAGCAAATGCCAAGTAGATAAGGACTCGCCCATGACAAAAGCATAAAAATTAAAACAGGATATAAATATCGCAAGATATTTATATCCTGTTTTTGGTAAAATATTCCATTTATTGGTTCTTATATTGCAAAGCGGCAGAGACAAGACCCTTAAATAAAGGATGAGGTCTGTTAGGCCTGGACTTTAACTCGGGATGCGCCTGTGTGGCAATGAAATAGGGATGCTCTTTTAACTCACACATTTCCACGATGCGGTTATCGGGTGATGTGCCGGAGAGCAGCATGCCGTGTTCTGTCAGGGCAGAGCGGTAGGCATTGTTGACTTCATAGCGGTGCCTGTGGCGTTCCGAAATCAGGCTTTCCCCATAAAGCCTTCTGGCAAGGGAGCCTTCTGCAAGTACGCAGGGATATGCGCCAAGGCGAAGGGTGCCGCCGATATTCTCCACGCCGTTCTGGTCCGGCATCAGCGCGATGACGGGATGGGGAGTATCAGGCTCCATTTCCGAACTGTGCGCTCCGGCAAGACCTAAAACATTGCGGGCGTATTCCACGATGGTAAGCTGCATCCCCAGACAAATGCCAAGGAAAGGAATCTGTCCGGCTCTTGCATGGCTGATGGCATGAATCATGCCTTCAATCCCGCGCTGCCCGAAGCCGCCGGGCACCAGAATGCCCTGCACATCCGAAAACAGAGTATCGGTGTTTTCGGGCGTCACCGTCTCGGAATCAATCCATTTTATGTTAACGGTGGCATGACTGGCAATACCGCCGTGTTTTAAGGCTTCCACCACACTGATGTAAGCGTCGTGAAGCTGGGTATATTTTCCCACCAGCGCAATGGTAACGGAATCGGTGGGGTGTTTTAAGTCGTCCACCATCTTTTCCCAGTCCTTTAAATCCGGTTCGGGACAGGGAAGATGCAGGCATTCGCATGCCACCTGCGCCAGATGCTCTTTTTCCATGGCAAGGGGCGCCTCATACAGATATGCGACATCCAGATTTTGCAGCACATGCTTTTCGGGGACATTGCAAAAGAGGGCAATTTTTTCTTTGATGCTTTTATCAAGGGGGTGTTCGCTTCTGCATACCAGAATATCCGGCCAGATGCCCATGCCCTGTAAGTCTTTTACGCTTGCCTGGGTGGGCTTTGTTTTTAATTCCTGGGAAGCATTTAGGTACGGAATCAGTGTGACATGAATCAAAATGGCATTTTCATGCCCGACTTCATGCTGGAACTGACGAATGGATTCTAAAAAAGGCTGGCTTTCAATGTCACCCACGGTGCCTCCCACCTCAATGATGGCAATACGTGTTTCTTTGTCTGTGTTATTCCGGTAAAACCGGCTTTTGATTTCATTGGTAATATGGGGAATAACCTGCACGGTGCCGCCGCCATAGTCGCCGCGGCGTTCTTTCTGCAATACGTTCCAGTATACTTTTCCCGTGGTGACGTTGGAGTTTTTGTCCAGGTTTTCATCAATAAAACGTTCGTAGTGGCCAAGGTCCAAATCCGTTTCCGTGCCGTCGTCGGTGACAAAAACCTCCCCGTGCTGGATGGGATTCATAGTGCCGGGGTCAATATTGATGTAGGGGTCAAACTTCTGCATGGTTACTTTATAACCCCGCGCCTTTAGCAAACGACCCAAGGACGCCGCCGTGATGCCCTTTCCAAGCCCGGATACCACGCCGCCTGTCACAAATACATATTTTACTGGCATAAAAATACCTCCCCGTTTTCTGGTTGCAAAAGAGTTTTGCTAATGTTTTTAAAATAAAAAAAGGCGCTAAAAATACTTTTAGCGCCCTTGCTTTAACAAAAAGGATTTTATCATTGGATGGAAAAATTGTCAAGTGTGGAAGTATCCCGCTTCCTCTTCAAACCATTAACGAAGTCCCCCGATAAATCTGCATTTGATTCCATCATCCAATGGTTTTCCCGTAATATTCCACATCGATTGCCGTTCCATCAGGATAATATTCCTTACCGGATTTGATATATTCGGTAAATCCGTAGTGCGCATATATCTCTTTGTTTTTCTCTTCGGCAGGTTCTACGCCAATTGTAGCTTTTGTAAACCCCTTTTGCCGCAAATCATCAATCATAAAATGGAATAACCTTGAAAAGTAACCCTTTCCCTGAAACCTGCTAACCGTGCGGAAAGCAGACAGATAAACTGTATGGCTGTCAACTAAACCGGCGCTGTTTTGCACAGCCTTGGGGTGGAGCATTGCAGTTGCTTCGCAAATTATGTTTCCCTCAAGTATCCCATAATAAGGGATGGTATAACCCTGCCTATAATTTTCCATGCTCTGTTTCTTCCATACTATCCAGTTCTCTTTATCCTTTTCGTGGTGGGAAATTTCATATTCCCATTTTATTTCTATTTCTTGAGGAGAAGCTATTTTACATATAAAAGATTCAGCCATTCGTTACCTCCATTCCTCAGCGCAAAAGCGCAGATTTAATGCTCTGAGTATATCATAGCCAATTTTTAGTATCAATCCCATTTTTTGAGCGTGCCTATGTTTCCTTGCAGGTATATTTTTCCTGTAGTTTCTTTTCAAGGATTCTGTAGATGAGCAGAATTTTCTCTTATTCAACTGTTAAACAATCGGAAATTTCATAAAACATTTTTTGTATTCGCATAGATAAATGCGACTTAATGTGGTAAAATTAAAAGGAAAAGAGGTGTCAATATGATTAACATCTTAATAGATGAATTTACTCCCTGTCTAAAAGATGCACGAACAGGAGAACTTGTTCAGACAGAAGTAATTCGTATAAAGAGAAAGTCATTCCTGAAAAAATATAATAAAAAGAATGGATGGTACACAAACTGGGAATCCCTTGCAGATGAAAATGAAATCTATGCTTTAGTAGTCGAGGGTTCCGTTGATATTCAGGGGTTGGTTGCCGTAACCCGCAATGACGACATGCAGGCGTTGTATATCAGTTGGATGTGTGCCAGCCCTGACAATAATAAGCAGATTACCGATGATGTAAAATATCTTGGTGTCGGAGGCCATTTATTTGCAATTGCAGCCCATAAATCCGTAAGTTTTGGATATGATGGCTATATGTATGGTTTCGCCGCCGATAAGGATTTGCTGGAACATTACGTCAGGACATTTCATGGAGAAGTAATTGCCATCCTGCACCCTTACCAGTTTGCAATCGGCGAACAGGCTGCAAGAGAGATTATGGAGGTGTATGATTATGAATGGACAGATGAAGAGATATAAGGAAAGCCTCGCAAAAACGCCTGAACCAATCCTGTTAAGCCAATGTCCGAAGGTCAAGCTGGATTTGAGAGGGCTGATGCAATACGCAAAAGAAAAGGGAGTAAAAGTAATAGAATTAACCGAAAAGGAGAAAGCGGCATTCATTAAAGAATAAAACACAAAATCCACCCTAGATGGGAGTGTCTGGAATTTCCGAAATTTGTATGGGCGGCGGTGGCGTTGTATTTAATTCCATAAAGGACCGTGTAAAAACGCCAAATTCCAATGAAAATGCCGTGTTTCAGGCATTTTCCGGCGTAAAACTTAGTACTTCTTCGCGAAATGCCCTTTGGCATGAGCTTTAGAAGTACTTTTTACGTTTCCGAGCGGGAGCGCGTCCTGTTGGAACAAATATAACGCCATCGCCGCCCATGCAAATTTCATTAAAATATCTTGCAATTTAGAAAAATTTGATATTTCTTCATTCCTTTTTTATGGTATAATATACCTTGTTATGTTAAAATGGGAAACGTTAATACAAAAGGAAAAGAAAAAGCCATGAAGACAGGATTTGATAACGAAAAATATTTACAGATGCAGTCGGAGCATATTGAGGAAAGAATTAATAAGTTTGGGGACAAACTATATCTTGAGTTCGGAGGCAAGCTGTTTGATGATTTTCATGCGTCAAGGGTACTGCCGGGCTTTGAGCCGGACAGTAAGCTGCGCATGTTAATGAAACTTTCTGACAGGGCGGAGATTGTCATTGTCATCAATGCTGCGGACATTGAAAAAAATAAGATTCGCGCTGACTTAGGAATTACTTACGATGAAGACGTACAGCGCCTGATGCAGGAGTTTGAAGGCAGGGGGCTGTATGTGGGGAGTGTGGTGATGACGCATTATGCAGGGCAGATGCGCGCCGCAGACTTTAAGGAAAGACTGGAAAAAAGAAATGTCAGGGTGTATCTTCATTATTCCATAGAAGGTTACCCGTCCAATATCCCCCTCATTGTCAGTGATGACGGTTTTGGAAAAAATGAGTATATCGAAACGACAAGGCCGCTGGTGGTCGTGACGGCGCCGGGGCCGGGGAGCGGAAAGATGGCAACCTGCCTTTCCCAGCTTTACCATGACAATAAAAGGGGCATCAAAGCGGGCTATGCCAAATATGAGACTTTTCCTATCTGGAACATCCCGTTGAAGCACCCCATCAATCTTGCTTACGAAGCGGCAACCGCCGATTTGAATGACGTCAACATGATTGACCCTTTCCATCTGGAGGCGTACGGGGAAACTACGGTTAATTACAACAGGGATATCGAGATTTTCCCGGTTCTGAATGCTATTTTTGAAGGGATTTACGGGGAAAATCCGTATAAGTCCCCCACGGACATGGGCGTTAATATGGCTGGCAACTGCATTGTGGACGACGAGGCGTGCAGGGAGGCTTCCCACATGGAGATTATCCGCCGCTATTATACGGCGCTCAATGACGTTATCAAGGGAAAAGCAAAAGAGAATGAAGTATACAAGATAGAACTCCTGATGAAACAGGCGAAAATATCCACAGATGACAGGAGGGTTACGGTTGCGGCAAAGGAGCGGGAGGAAGCGCTTCATGTTCCGACGGCGGCAATAGAGCTTTCGGACGGAACCATCATCACGTCAAAGACGTCGGATTTGCTGGGGGCGTCGGCGGCTCTGCTCTTAAACGCGTTAAAGTATCTTGGGGAGGTGGAACATGATATCCATCTGATTTCACCGGAAGCGATTGAGCCGATTCAGGAATTGAAGACAAAATATCTTGGAGGGAAAAATCCCCGTCTTCACACGGATGAAGTGCTGATTGCCCTTTCCATCTCCGCATTAAATGATAAAAATGCACGGAAGGCGCTGGAGCAGCTTCCGAAGCTGAAGGGGTGTCAGGTGCATACTTCGGTGATGCTCTCCGATGTAGATATCAAAACATTTAAAAAGCTGGGCGTGGATTTGACCAGCGAACCCATTATAAAAGGAAAGAGAAATTAAATGAGTGAACAAAATTTGAATCAGTATGACAATGGGGACGGCTACAACAACAGTAACCGTGGAAACGGCCAGGGCGGCCCGAATCAGGGCGGCAACAATCAGGGAGGCTCGGGAAACCAGAATCCTAGAAAGGTGAATCTCCTGCTTTTGTTGGTTGCGGCATTGATTACACTGATGCTCACAAGTGTGTTTATGAAAACGGTAACCGGAAGTGAGACGGAAGAGATAAGCTACTCCCAGTTTATGGAGTGGGTGGAGGAAGGACGTGTTGAAGGCCAGCCAAACGCCAAGATTAAATGCGTCAAGTATGGTTCCGACCACATCAATATCGAACTGGTAAATGAGCAGTCTGAGCAGAAAAACCCGTTGTTTTACTACTATGGGATGGGAAACAGGACTACCTATTACACAGCGATGGTAGAGGACGATACCCTTCCTGAGAGGCTGCGGGAGGCAGGAATTGAGGTATGGGGATATATTCCCGACAATTCCGGCTTCATTATGGAAATTCTTTTGTATTATGTACTGCCGCTGGTACTTTTCTGGGTGCTTCTCAGCTTCCTGTTCCGGAAGATGAATAAAGGCGGCGGCCCCATGGGAGTGGGAAAGAGCAATGCAAAGGTATATGTGCAGAAGGAAACCGGCATTACTTTTAAGGACGTGGCAGGCGAGGATGAGGCCAAGGAATCCCTGCAGGAGGTTGTGGATTTTCTGCACAATCCCGGAAAGTACTCCAAAATCGGCGCCAAGCTGCCGAAGGGCGCGTTATTGGTGGGCCCTCCCGGTACGGGTAAAACCCTGCTTGCCAAGGCTGTGGCAGGCGAGGCGGGCGTTCCCTTTTTCTCGCTGGCGGGTTCCGATTTCATAGAACTTTATGTAGGCGTGGGCGCTTCCCGCGTAAGGGATTTATTTAAGGAAGCGACGAAAAATGCGCCATGTATTATTTTTATTGATGAGATTGACGCCATCGGGCGGAGCCGTGATTCCAAATACGGCGGCGGAAATGAAGAAAGGGAGCAGACGTTGAACCAGCTCCTTTCGGAGATGGACGGTTTTGACACATCAAAAGGTATTTTGATTCTGGGAGCGACAAACCGCCCCGAGATTCTGGATAAGGCGCTTTTGCGTCCGGGACGTTTTGACAGACGGATTATTGTGGATAAACCGGACCTCAAGGGACGTGTGGAGATTTTAAAAGTACATGCAAAAGATGTCAAGATGGATGAAACGGTGGATTTTGACGCTATTGCCCTTGCGACCAGCGGCGCTGTCGGCGCCGACCTTGCCAATATGATAAACGAAGCCGCTATCAATGCGGTCAAGGACGGCAGGGAATATGTGTGCCAGAAGGATTTGTTTGACGCCGTGGAACAGGTGCTGGTGGGAAAAGAGAAAAAAGACCGTATCATGAGCAAAGAAGAAAGAAAGATTGTTTCCTATCATGAAGTCGGCCATGCGCTTGTCAGCGCGCTTCAGAAAAATTCGGAACCGGTACAGAAGATTACCATTGTACCCAGAACCATGGGGGCGCTGGGATATGTCATGCATGTGCCGGAGGAAGAAAAGTACCTGAATACAGAAGCGGAACTTCGTGATATGCTGGTAGGGCTTGTGGGAGGACGCGCTGCGGAAGAACTTGTTTTTGACACGGTGACGACGGGAGCGGCCAATGATATAGAAAAGGCAACCGGCATTGCCCGTGCGATGGTGACCCAGTACGGTATGAGCAAACGTTTTGGCCTGGTAGGGCTTTCCACTGTGGAGAGCAAGTACTTAGAGGGCCGTGACGTCATGAACTGCAGCGATAAGACCGCGGCAGAGGTGGATGCCGAAGTGGTGGAGATTTTGAAAGAAAGCTATGAAAAGGCCAAGGAGCTTCTCAGTGAAAACCGCGAACTGATGGATAAATTGGCGGCTTTCCTGATAGAAAAGGAAACCATCACCGGAAAAGAATTTATGGAAATTTTCCGCAGGGAAAAAGGACTTCCCGAACCGGAAGAGAAAGAAGAGAACGAACAAGAACAAAAGAAAGAACAAGAGAAAGAGCAGGAGATTGTCGTGCCTGAGGCTGTAAAGATGCCGGAGCAGGTATCCGTGAAGGAAGAGGAAGCGCCTGTAAAAGAGCCTTCACCCGTGCATGAAGAGAGCGCCGGTGAAGAAAAAAAGCCTGAGGTAGGAGTATTTTCCAATCATCCGCTGGATTAAGTGAAAAAAGCCGTATCTGTCCGATACGGCTTTTTTGGGGGCAGGGTATGTTGTTTGATTTTGAAGAAGAATTAAAAAAGCTTCCGCCGAAGCCGGGAGTCTATATTATGCATGACGCGCAGGACGCCATTCTCTATGTGGGGAAAGCCATTAACTTGAGAAACCGTGTCCGTTCCTACTTCAGGGAAAAAATCGGGAGAGGTCCCCAGATTGATAAAATGGTCTCCTTGATTGCACGCTTTGAATATATTGTGACGGATTCTGAATTGGAAGCGTTGGTGTTGGAAAATAACCTGATTAAGGAGCATCTTCCCAAATACAATACGCTTTTAAAGGATGATAAGACTTATCCTTATATTAAAGTGACGGTGGGAGAGGCTTACCCGCGTATTTTCCTGTCAAGGGAAATGAAAAAGGACAAATCCCGTTATTTCGGGCCGTATACCAGTGTGGGAGCAGTAAAGGACACGATAGAGCTGTTGAATAAGCTGTACCGGCTGCGGACATGCAACAGGAATCTGCCAAGAGATATCGGCGTGGACAGACCGTGCCTGAATTATCACATTAAGCAGTGCGCGGCGCCCTGCCAGGACTATATCAGCAGGGAGGAATACAGGGCGCGGGTGGAGCAGGCATTGGACTTTCTCGGCGGCAGCTACGGAGGCATTCTGAAGGATTTGGAAGTCAAAATGAAGGCGGCGTCTGAGAACATGGAGTTTGAGGAGGCGGCCAGATACCGGGATTTAATCAACAGCGTCAAGGCAGTTGCCCAGAAACAGAAGATAACGGACAGCGTAGGGGAAGACAGGGATATTATAGCTTTGTCAAAAGACGATGCGGATGTGGTGGTACAGGTTTTCTTTGTCAGGGATGGCAGGCTGATTGGCAGGGAACACTTTTATATGACGCGGGTTTTTGACAATTCCAAAGAACAGATTCTGGAGGATTTCGTGAAACAGTTTTATGCCGGTACTCCTTTTATTCCGCGGGAACTCATGCTGCAATATGAAATTTCGGATGCGGTTTTGATAGAGGACTGGCTGAGCAGCCGGAAAGGAAGCCGTGTCAGGCTGCTGGTACCCAAAAAGGGAAGCAAGGAAAAGCTGGTGGAACTGGCAGCCCAGAACGCCGCGCTGGTTTTAAGCCAGGATAAAGAGAGGATGAAGCGGGAAGAAGGCAGGACCATCGGGGCAGTAAAGGAAATCGCCAACCTCCTGCATGTTGAAAATGCAAACCGCATGGAAGCGTATGATATATCCAACATCAGCGGATTCCAGAATGTTGGCTCAATGGTGGTGTTTGAAAAGGGTAAGCCAAAGAGGAGCGATTACAGGAAGTTTAAAATAAGAACCGTGGCCGGACCGGACGATTACGCGTGCATGAAAGAGGTGCTGACGAGAAGGTTTATCCACGGCATGGAAGAGCAGGAGAAACTGCGGGAAAAAGAAATGGATGAAAAGCTGGGCAGTTTTACAAAGTTTCCCGACCTGCTTTTGATGGACGGCGGCAAGGGGCAGGTCAATATTGCGCTTTCGGTGTTAAAAGACCTGGGTATCAGGATTCCCGTATGCGGCATGGTTAAGGATGACAACCACAGAACCCGGGGACTCTATTATAATAATGAAGAAATAGCAATTGATACGCACTCGGAGGGCTTCAAGCTGATTACGAGGATACAGGACGAGGCGCACAGGTTTGCTATCGAATACCACCGTTCCCTGAGAAGCAAGGGGCAGGTAAAGTCTGTGCTGGAGGACATTCCCGGCATAGGACCGGCAAGGAGAAAGGCCCTGATGCGTCACTTTAAGTCCATCGAGGATATAAAAAGCGCTACGGTCGAACAGTTGATGGAGGTTTCCGGAATGCCTGAACAGACAGCGAAACAGGTTCATGCCTTTTTCCGAAAGAGCGAAAACGATACTTCACACGGTCAAGGGAGTGTGCTACAATAGAAAAAATTGGATTTTATAAGAGGTAGGACTATGGCAAGCGTAAGACTGGAAAAAGTGATTGAAAAGTTTAAAATTACAAATCTGACCCCGGATATTAATTGCCGGAACATCCGCGTCACGCAGCCGGATTTGAACAGGCCGGCGCTTCAGATGGCTGGATATTTTGAGCATTTTGACTCGTCACGGTTACAGGTTATCGGATTTGTGGAATATACTTATATGGAAGGATTGGATGAAGAGCAGAAAAGAAGGGTTTATGACAAACTGCTTTCTTATGACATCCCCGGTATTATTTTCTGCCGGGAACTGCAGCCGGACGCCCTTTTCATTGAAACGGCGATAAAGCACGGACGACCGGTATTTTCCACCAAACAGAATACTTCTGCTTTTATGGCGGAGGCAATCCGCTGGCTTAATGTAGAACTGGCGCCGTGCATTTCGGTACACGGGGTTTTGGTTGACGTATACGGTGAAGGAGTGCTGATTACCGGAGAGAGCGGCATCGGTAAGTCAGAGGCGGCGCTGGAGTTGATTAAGAGAGGACACCGCCTTGTGACGGACGACGTGGTGGAGCTGAGGAAAGTAAGCGATGATACGCTGGTAGGCTCAGCGCCGGATATCACAAAGCATTTTATAGAGCTGCGCGGTATCGGCATTATAGATGTAAAGGCGTTGTTTGGCGCCTCCAGCGTAAAAGATACACAGTCGGTTGATTTGGTGATAAAACTGGAGGATTGGGACAAGGATAAAGAATACGACCGTCTTGGTCTGGAAGAAGAATATACGGAATATCTGGGGAATAAGATAGTGTGTCACACGCTGCCCATCCGTCCGGGCCGAAACCTTGCAGTCATCTGTGAATCGGCGGCAGTCAACCACAGGCAGAAGAAAATGGGATACAATGCGGCACAGGAGCTTTATATCAGGGTACAGAACTCTCTGGCAAGAAAACGCGACGATGAAGAATAAACCGGTAAAGGAGAAAAAAGGATGAAAAAATACGTTTTTGGCGTGGATATTGGCGGAACAACCATCAAGATGGGACTGTTTGACATGAATGCAAATGTGCTGGAAAAGTGGGAGATTCCCAGTGTAACCGCAAACGGCGGTGAAAGAATCCTGCCCGACGTAGCGGATAGCATTCAGGCAAAGCTGGATAAAATGCAGATTGACATGGAGGAAGTGGCAGGCGTAGGCATCGGCGCGCCCGGGCCGATTGATGCCAAAGGCACGGTATATAAGACCGCAAACCTGGGATGGGATACGGTGTTTAATATTCCGGATGAATTTAAGAAATACCTTGATTTGCCTGTTATGGCAGGAAACGACGCCAACGTGGCGGCGCTCGGCGAGATGTGGCAGGGCGGCGGAAAAGGATACAAGGATTTGGTGGTAGTTACCCTGGGAACCGGCGTAGGAGGAGGCATTATCTGTAACGGACAGATGGTGACGGGAGCCAATGGCTCCGGCGGTGAAATCGGTCATATCCATGTGGAGGACAACGAAACGGATGAGTGCGGATGCCACAATATTGGCTGCCTTGAGCAGTATTCCTCCGCAACGGGCATTGTAAGGCTGGCAAGAAAGCGTCTGGAGGAAGACGACGCACCAAGCGTGCTGCGTGACAGGGAGCTTTCCGCGAAGGCAGTTTTTGATGCGGTGAAGTTTGGGGATAAAGTGGCGATAGAGGTTGCAGAACGGTTTGGAAGGTATCTGGGAAAAGGACTTGCGATGATTGCAGGCGTGGTGAATCCGGAGGTGTTTGTCATAGGCGGAGGTGTTTCCAAAGCCGGTGAAGTGCTTTTTGAGTATATCAGACCCTACTATATGCAGTATGCATTCAGGGGCTGCAGGGACGCAAAGTTTGCGCTTGCGACGCTTGGAAACGACGCAGGGATTTTCGGGGCGGCAAAACTGATACTGGATACCTGTAAATAAAAATAGTATTGCAGAAATGAGGGAAAGAATGATTAGTCAGGCAGTAAGCGAGGCATTGCAGAAATTCGTACCCGCAGAAAATATTCTATACAGGGAACCTTTAAAGAAGCATACGACCTTCCGGGTGGGCGGGGAGGCCGATTGTATCATACAGATAGAGAATGGAAGGCAGCTTACGGCTTTGCTGGGTTATCTGGCAAGGGTAGAAATCCCTTATTTTATCTTGGGAAACGGCAGCAATCTGCTGGCCGGGGACAAGGGATACAGAGGAATTATCTTACAGGTTTCAGAAAAAATGAATAAAATCCGGGTGGAGGGAAACCGCATTTACGCACAGGCGGGCGCCCTTTTGTCCAGGGTTGCAAGGACGGCCCTTGACGAGGGCCTGACGGGATTGGAGTTTGCGGCCGGGATTCCCGGCACTGTAGGCGGCGGCGTGGTTATGAATGCCGGAGCTTATGACGGGGAGATGAAGATGGTGGTGGAAACCGTTACCGTTTTAGACAAAACCGGCACGGAACTGGAGTTGGACAATGAAACCATGGAATTTGGCTACCGCACGAGCGTCGTGAAAAATCATCCGTTTATCGTGACGGAGTGCTGTTTTCTCCTGAAAAAAGGCGACAAGCAGGCAATTGCCGAAAAAATGGAGGATTTCCAACGCAGGAGAAAAGAAAAACAGCCATTGGAATATCCGAGCGCAGGCAGCACCTTCAAACGTCCCGAAGGATATTTTGCAGGCAAGCTCATTATGGAAGCCGGACTGGCAGGTAAAAAAATCGGCGGCGCGCAGGTTTCCGAAAAACACTGCGGTTTTGTGATAAACACAGGAAATGCCACCGCCCAGGACATCCGCCGGCTGATAACCCTCATTCAGGAAGAAGTATACCGCCAGTTCTCCGTAAAACTTACCCCTGAAGTAATATTTTTAGGCGACTTCTAATTTTTTAGAGAGAGGAAAGGAGCGGGACAATGCGTTTTGTAGTGGTAACAGGCATGAGCGGCGGCGGAAAAAGCACTGCCCTGAAGATGCTGGAGGATGCCGGATTTTATTGTGTTGACAACCTTCCCGTTTCCCTGATTGACAAATTTGTGGAGCTGATTGCAACACCGGGAAGTGAAATCACAAAAGTAGCGCTTGGTCTGGATGTCCGGGCGGGACAGTCCTTCTCGGAAGCAACGGCTATTCTGCAAAAAGAGAAAAAGGAAGGATATGATTTGGAAATCCTTTTTATGGACGCTTCCGATTTTGCGCTTGTGAAGCGGTATAAGGAAACCCGAAGGCTGCATCCGCTGGCAATGGAGGGACGGATTGAAGACGGCATATGGCGGGAGCGTAAGATGCTTGAAGGCATCAGGGAGCAGGCGGACTATGTGATTGACACCACAAACCTGCTGACCAGGGAACTGAAAGGGGAACTGGACAGAATTTTTATAAAGAACGAAGAATATAATAGCCTTATGATAACATTGTTGTCATTTGGCTTTAAATATGGCATCCCGGCGGACGCCGATTTGGTTTTTGACGTCAGGTTCCTGCCCAATCCTTATTATCTTGACGCGCTGAAGCAGAAAACAGGGAATGATAAGGAAGTGAGAGACTATGTCATGCAGTTTTCCGAATCGGAAGAGTTTCTGGACAGGCTTACGGATATGCTGGGTTTTCTGATACCCAATTATATAAAAGAAGGAAAATATCAGTTGGTGGTTGCCATAGGCTGTACCGGAGGCCAGCACAGGAGCGTTACTCTTGCCAATGAATTGTATGCCCGGATGAAAAATCAGGGAAGTTACGGTATCAAGCTGTTCCACAGGGAAGTACGGGACAAAAAGTGACGGGAGGATTAGAATGTCCTTTTCAACGGAAGTAAAAGAGGAACTTGCAAAGCATATCAATCCGGCAAGACATTGCCAAATTGCGGAATTATCCGCGATTATGCATTATTGCGGCCAATATGGACAGGATAAAGACGGAAGCCTTACCATAGGATTTCAGACAGAAAATGAAGCTGTTGTGAGAAAAGGCTTTACATTATTGAAAAAAACATTTAATATAGATACTGATGTGATTTTAAAGGGGGAAAATAAGGATAATCTGCTTATAAAATTCGGTATTCTTTCAGAACCCGTAAATCCTCTTTTGATAAAAAATACCTGTTGCAGGAGAGCGTTTCTGCGTGGGGCATTTCTTAGCTGCGGTTCCATCAGCGACCCAAGGAAGGGGTATCATCTGGAATTTGTATGCAGCAATCCTGCCCAGGCAAAACAACTCAGGGAAGTTATCGGTGCGTTTGACATTGAAGCAAAGATTGTACAGCGCAAAAGATATTTTGTGGTTTATGTGAAAGAGGGGGCGGGCATTGTTGACCTTTTGAATATTATGGAAGCGCATGTATCCCTCATGAACCTCGAAAATCTTCGCATAGTAAAGGAAATGCGTAATTCCATTAACCGCAGGGTCAATTGTGAAACTGCCAATATCAATAAGACAGTACAGGCGTCAACCAGACAGGTTGAGGACATTTTATATATTAAAGAACATTATGGTTTTTCCAAACTTCCGGATAGTTTACGTGAGATGGCTGAGATAAGACTGGAATATCCGGATGCGGCGTTAAAGGAACTGGGAGAGTTTTTGAGCCCGCCGGTAGGCAAGTCGGGAGTGAATCACAGGCTTCGTAAGCTAAGTGAACTTGCTGACAGGCTCAGAGCATAAGGAGGAGAATATTATGATAAAGGAAACAGTCACAGTCAACCTGGAAAACGGGTTGGAGGCTACGCCTGCGGCTATGCTGGTGCAGATTGCCAGCAGGTATGAGAGCACCATTTACATTCAGTCTGAAGACGAGGCGAAAAGAGTAAATGCCAAAAGCATCATGGGAGTTATGAGCCTTGGCCTTAGAATCGGAGAGTGCGTGGTGGTAAAGGCAGAAGGAAACGACGAGAAGGAAGCAGTGGAGGATATTGAGAAATATCTCAGGGGTAAAGAGGCCTGTTAGTAAAGAAACCTGATAAGTATTGCGGGACTGGCGGAGTTGGTAAAGAATGAATATTTTCTTTATTGATTCCGCCATTAGTGTGAGAAAGAGGTTGGCATGGAAAAAAGGAAGTTGTTATTTGTATTAAATCCCAAGGCAGGTAAGGCACAGGTTAAGAACCATCTTTTAAAGATTATAGATATCTTTATCAAAGGGGGATTTGAAGTTACGGTATATGTAACACAGGAAAAAGGGGATGCCTTAAGGGCAGTCCACGAGAGGGAAGACGGGTATGACATGCTGGTCTGCAGCGGCGGGGACGGAACCCTTGACGAGGTGGTAACGGGCATGGTAAAAAGCGGCAAGTCCCTGCCCATCGGATACATTCCGGCAGGGAGTACCAATGATTTTGCCGGGAGCCTGCATATTCCCAAAAACATGGAAAAGGCGGCGCAGATTATTATGGAAGGCAATAAATTTGCCTGTGACATAGGGGCATTTAACAGGGATGTATTTGTTTATGTGGCGGCTTTCGGGATGTTTACGGATGTTTCCTACGGCACTGACCAGGAAATGAAAAACATGATTGGACACATGGCTTATATTCTGGAAGGCATGAAAAGACTGGCCGCCATCAAATCTTACCGTATGCGTTTTTTGTATGATGATACGGTGATTGAGGGCGATTTCCTCTTCGGCATGGTGACGAATTCCGTATCTGTGGGTGGTTTTAAGCGGATTACCGGTAAAAATGTGGAATTAAATGACGGGGAACTGGAAGTGACCCTGGTCAGGAAGCCTTCCGGCGCCATCGAGTTAAACCGGCTGCTTGCCGCCCTTGTGGACAGGGATATGGAAAACGAACTGATTTACTGGTTTAAAACAGCCAGGCTTCAGGTGGAGTCGGATGAAGAAGTGGCATGGACGCTGGACGGAGAGTTTGGCGGCAGTCATAAAGAGGTGTTGATAGAGGATTACAGGGAGGCCATGGAAATCATGGTTCCGAAAAACGGACAAAAAAAATAGGCGGCTATTCCCTTTTTTTCTAAAATAGGGTAAAATATATGCAGTAACTAATTATTATGGAGGTAAAGGACATGTTAGTATCAGCAACAGAAATGCTCAAAAAAGCAAAAGCAGGTCATTATGCAGTAGGTCAGTTCAATATCAACAATCTGGAGTGGACAAAGTCCATTCTTGCAACCGCACAGGAATTAAACTCTCCCGTTATTCTCGGAGTATCCGAAGGGGCAGGAAAGTACATGGGCGGTTATCACGCTGTAGTGGGCATGGTAAATGGCCTGTTACAGGACATGAACATTACGGTTCCCGTAGCGCTTCACCTGGACCACGGTTCTTTTGAAGGCTGCTATAAGTGTATGGAAGCAGGATTTTCTTCCATCATGTTCGACGGTTCCCATTATCCCATTGCGGAAAATGTGGAAAAGACCACGAAGCTTGTGGCTGACGCACATGCAAAGGGCATTTCCATTGAAGCGGAAGTCGGCTCCATCGGCGGTGAAGAAGACGGCGTTGTGGGCATGGGTGAGTGCGCAGACCCCGATGAATGCAAGGCAATTGCTGATTTGGGAGTAGATTTCCTGGCAGCAGGCATCGGCAATATCCATGGAAAGTATCCTGCAAACTGGAAAGGATTGAGCTTTGAAACGCTGGATGCAGTACAGCAGAAGACCGGTGAGCTTCCCCTGGTTCTGCACGGCGGTACGGGTATTCCTGCAGACATGATTAAAAAAGCCATTTCCCTGGGCGTTGCAAAAATTAACGTAAATACGGAATGCCAGCTTGCATTTGCAGAAGCTACCCGCAAATATATCGAAGCAGGCAAGGATTTGGAGGGCAAGGGATTTGACCCCCGCAAACTGCTTGCTCCCGGCGCAGAAGCAATCAAGGCAACTGTAAAAGAAAAAATGGAATTGTTCGGTTCCGTAGGACAGGCATAAGAAAGTTATCGCCCGGGCATCTGGTGAGATACCCGGGCGATATTTTGTCCCATGTCCCCGCTATATCGCAAGCCACCAGCATACGCCATACTTATCAATAACGGTGGCGCAGCATTTGCTCCATGGCACTTCATGAATTGCTTCAATGACAACGCCGCCATCGCGCAAAACATTAAATGCATGATGAACTTTCTCCTCGGTTCCCATCCCAAAAACATTAAAAGTCATGGTTTCCCACTTCATTTTATGAACAAACTCGATATCACAGGGATTCTGTGATTCGCTAATTGCTAAAAATTCTTCGCCATCCACAGATATTTCACAATGTTCATATTCAGTCCCGCTGCTGTTTTTGAATTCAACTGAAATCTCCGCTCCAAATGCATTGCAATATGTTTTTGCCGCCTCTATACTGTTTTTTACATAAACCTGGGTATAATTTTTCATATATGCCATTTCCTTTCGATATAACCTTTGTCTTACCGCAAATCTTTTGCTTTATATACGGCATAACCTTCGTAAAAATAACTATGGTCGATGCCCTTCATATAAATTTCCCTATCGTCAATCTTATCCGTCAATGCCTGCCGTAATATATGCTTTATTTCAATATCTTTTATCGGGCTTCTTTCCATTGCCAACAGATAATCATCTTTGTCAATCCGACTCCAGTCAACCACCAGATTCAACTCCGTTTTCAAAATCATATCGAGCCAGATTCTTGTGCTGCGCCCATTGCCTTCCCGAAACGGATGTGCAATATTCATCTCTACATATTTTTCAATAATATCATCAAATGTTGCCTGCGGCATCTTTTCAATATTTCCTATTGCCCCCTGCAGATACATAACCGGTGCAAATCTGAAGCTGCCTTTTGCAAGATTCAAATCTCTGATTTTTCCGGCAGAATCGTTGATACCAAGTTTATTTTCTAAAGCCATAAAATCTTCCTTTCCAAGTATATATAAGTGTAGCACTTTTTGCTGCAAAATGCCATGAAGATTTTGTAGAAGCAGGGCGCACTATTTGTTATAATAAAATATGTGCCGGAGTGTTGGCAAAAATACTTTGACATGGAGGTAAAAATGGCTGTTACGGTAAATATCTATTATTGCGGTGAAAACGGAAATGCTAGGAAATTTGCGGAAGAAATGGTTGCAAGCGGTATTGTCGGCGACATCCGTGCGGAAGAGGGAAATATCAGGTATGAATATTTTTATCCGATGGAGGATACAGAAACCGTGTTGCTAATTGACTGCTGGAAAGACCAGCAGGCGCTCGACGCACATCATACTTCTCCGATGATGCAACAGATTATCCGGCTTCGTGAGAAATATGATTTGCACATGAAGGTAGAAAGGTATATATCCGATGAAGCCGGAGTGCCGGAGGCGGATAAATCTTTTATAAAGGAATAATTCGACGTTGGATGTGCTTCAGTTTCCGTATTTTGCACTTAGAGTATAATTATCATTGGCAAAAATAAAGGGAAGAAGGAAGGGGTACTTCATATAAGGAAGTGCCTTTTGTGGCATTTTAGTAAATTTGTAAAGAAGGTTGGCTATGATGAATTTGTAGGAATAATTAAATATACTGGAGGAAACTATAATGAAATTGGTTTTTACAGCATTATCGTAGAGTAACCTACATTAATTTACTTACGAATGGAAATCTCAATGAATATCTTGCTGAGATTGACAGACAGGCACAAGAACGGTTTCTTCGGATTGTAGAACAAATGAAACAAAAGCAAGAAATGACAGAATAATTAAAGGCAATTAACTCTATAAAATGGACACGATTTATGAATTGCATCAGACAACAGGCAAGGGATAGGATATACTGATTGGAGGAAGATAAAATTGGCGGGTAGAGAGGTTGGCTTTATTGTGGATGATGAATATAAAGCATGGATAGAGAATATAAAGAACAGGATAAAGCATAGTCAGATAAAGGCTTCTGTTAAGGTGAATTATGAGATGCTCGATTTATATTGGGATATTGGCAGAGATATTGTTGCCAAGCAGAAAAATGCGAAATGGGGAGAGGCATTTCTTGTAACAATGAGCAAAGATTTACGAAAGACTTTTCCTAATATATCGGGTTTTTCAGTGCAAAACTTGAAGAGCATACGTTATTGGTACAAATTTTATAATTCCGATGAAAATGGCTTACAGGCTGTAAGCCAAATGGAATTAATTGAAAAAATAATTAAATCTATTCCGTGGGGACATAATCAGAGGATTATGTATAAGTGTAAAAATATTGCGGAAGCATTATTTTATGCGCAGAAAACGATGGATAACGGTTGGAGCAGAACTGTTTTAGAGCATCAAATAGATAGCGGTCTATATAACAGACAGAGCAAAGCTATTACCAATTTTCAATTAAAATTGCCAGAGCCGCAGTCTGATTTGGCTGAACAAACGTTGAAAAATCCATACAATTTTGACTTTCTGACTTTGAGAGAAAAATATGACGAGAAAGAATTAGAAGATGCCCTTATTAATCAAATTACTCAATTTCTGTTGGAACTGGGCACAGGCTTTTCGTATCTTGGTAGACAAGTACATTTGCATGTTGGTGAAAGTGATTTCTATATGGATTTGCTTTTTTATCATGTCCGCCTTCATTGTTATGTTGTCGTGGAACTAAAAACGGAAAAATTTAAGCCAGAATTTGCAGGTAAATTAAATTTCTATGTCACTGCTGTCAATAAGCAGAAAAAAACAGAACAGGATAATCCAACAATAGGTATTCTAATATGTAAGGATAAAGACGACGTCGTTGCTGAGTATGCGCTTGAGGATATTTCACAGCCAATCGGGATTGCAGAATATGAATTGACAAAGGTGCTTCGTGAAGAATTTAAAAGTAGTCTGCCGACAGTCGAAGAAATAGAGAGTGAGCTTTCTGAATAAATTGGCTTACAGATTGTAAGCCGATTTGATATAAGTAAAAAACAAGTAGCAGAGGTTATAAAAGAGAATTTACTTATCATTAATGATTTTAGTCAATAGACTACGAACCATAATTTCGTATTATGAATTTTGCATGGCAGATGATTATAAATTGATATTTTGTTTTTTTTATGCTACCATAATTTTATTAAAACTTTGAAGGAGGAAGACAAATGCGTGCGAAGGTTTATTTTTCAAGGACTATTACACCGGAAAAAGTGCTGGAACTCTACAAGGAACTGGGTGTGGACTTAAAAGGCAGGGTTGCGGTAAAGCTGCATTCGGGGGAAGTCGGCAACCAGAACTTTTTAAAGCCGGATTTCTGGAAAGAGATAATCGACTATGTGGGCGGAACCGTGGTGGAATGCAACACGGCTTATGAAGGCGAGCGCAATACCACGGAAAAACATTTAAAAACCTTGGATAAGCACGGATGGACGCAGAATTTCAAGGTGGACCTTATGGACGCGGAGGGGCCGGATTTGGAACTGGCTGTTCCCAACGGTAAAGTCATCAAGAAAAATTTTGTGGGAAAAAACCTTGCGAATTACGATGCCTGCGTTGTGCTGTCACACTTTAAGGGACATCCCATGGGCGGTTACGGCGGTGCGTTAAAACAGCTGTCCATCGGCATAGCTTCCTCATACGGAAAAGCGTATATTCATGGAGCAGGAAAGCCGGATGAAATGTGGACGGCGGACCATGATGCATTTCTAGAATCCATGGCAGATGCGGCGGCTTCCGTGGTGGATTTCTTTAAAGGCAATATTGTCTATGTCAATGTGATGAAAAACATGTCTGTGGACTGTGACTGCTGTGCGGTTGCAGAAGACCCCTGCATGAAGGATATCGGTATTCTGGTGTCCACGGACCCGGTAGCCATTGACAAAGCCTGCCTTGATTTGGTTTATGCGGCGGACGACGCAGGCAAAGACCACTTGATTGAAAGAATTGAATCCCGCAACGGCTCCCATACCATAGATGCTGCGGAAGCATTGCATATCGGCAGCAGGGAATATGAACTGATTACTGTGGATTGATGAGCAGGGGATGAAATGATTACAAAGGCAGAAATTAGGGATGACATAAGTAAATTGGGAATAGCCGGCGCTGAAATCTGCGTACATGCCTCCATGCGTTCCTTTGGAGAAAGGATTGAAGGGAACGCATCAGGACTTGTCCATTCTTTTTTAGACAGCGGCTGTACGGTTCTGGTGCCGGCTTTTACTTACGATTATCTGGCAAGGCCGGAGAAACGGTACATGCCGGATAATAACGGCGCGGGGGACTATTCTTACTTTTTAAACCGAGTTTACGGTGAAGAAAAGATTTTTCATAAAAGCTGTAAAGATATCTCAAAAGAAGACATGGGAATCTTTGCAGAGTGTGTTTTATGTGAGCCAAAGAGCGTCAGAGGATACAACCCGTTAAATTCCTTTGCAGCGCTGGGAGAACATGCCGGGCGGCTGGTAGAAAACCAGACGGCAACGGATGTCTATGCACCGCTTGGGCAGTTGTATGACGACGATGGTTTCGTTCTGCTTATGGGTGTTTCACTGGAAAGCGCGACCATTATCCACTATGCGGAGCAGAAAGCAGGACGGAGACCTTTTGTACGCTGGGCATATGATGAAAACGGAAATGTGATACCTGTATTTACGGGAAGCTGCTCCATGGGATTCGGCAAACTGGAACCCATACTGGAAAACTATGCGAAAAGGACGAGAGTCGGAAAAAGTATTTGGACATGCTTCAGGGCGAGGGAATTGGCGGATGTCTGTGCCGGGGCAATAGATAAAAACCCGGAGATTACACATTGCGGCAATCCCGATTGCGAGCGGTGCCGTGACGCCGTGGCGGGAGGACCGGTTTTCTTTTCCGGCTAAACAATGTGCTGATACCGGTGTTTTGCAAATTAACCGTATTATCTTTTCTATTGAAGAGTATTTTGGGAACACCGACACATTGGAAAAGAAAGAAAAAAGCCCCAAAAAGGGAGGATGCCAGGCAAACTGTTTGCCTGGCATTTATTATGAAAAAGTTATTTAATGTATTTAAAAACTGTTAATGGCTTTAAGAAAGGGATTGTTGTTTCTATAAACATAGTATAGGCAAAAGAAGTGTCTAAAGAATGATTCTCGAATGAAGTTTTCTTGAATTAATTGTGAACAAAATATGAACGAGAAGGTGCCTACACACCAATCTCGTCCATTTGTTGTCGGAATATTTTGAAATATAAGTTAAATTGTTAGAAATTAGCAAGAATTTTCTCAGGTTCCGGATAAGTTTCTCCGAAGGTCTCCACAGTTACGTTTTTTATCCTCTGGTCTTCTAACGGTCGGTCATTGTAATCGGTAGGTACCCCGGCAATTTTATCCACTACTTCCATGCCTTCCGTAATCTTGCCAAATGCGGCATAGCTGCCGTCCAGGTGAGGAGCATTTTTGTGCATAATAAAAAACTGGGAACCAGCTGAGTTGGGATGCATACTCCTTGCCATGGACAGTACGCCTTCCGTGTGTTTTAAAGTGTTTTCCACACCGTTGGAAGAAAACTCTCCCTTGATGCTGTAACCGGGACCGCCCATGCCGGTTCCTTCCGGGTCGCCGCCCTGAAGCATAAAGCCTTTGATAACACGGTGGAAAATAAGACCGTCGTAAAATTTCTTTTGCACAAGGCTGATAAAGTTATTGACAGAAATCGGTGCAATGTCGGGATACAATTCCAGTTTCATCACATCACCGTTTTCCATGGTAATTGTCACAATGGGATTCTGCGCCATATTTATTCTTCCTTTCTCCCTGAAATAAAGTTATAACAAAAATACTACATCATTTTACGGAAAAAAACAAGTATAGTGGACTTAAAATGAAAACAATAAATCTATGGGGTTTCCGCACTTTGCACTGCGGCTGCCGGAGCGTGCATTTGTTCCAACAGGACACGTTCTCACTCGGGTAAAAACACAGCGGTACATAGGATACCAAAATACGGTATCCAAGTACCAGTGTTTTTACACGGTCCTTTATGGAATCAAATGCACGCTCCGGCTGCCACAATGCAAAATGCGGAAACCTTAAAAATATATGCATTGCGGGTAACACGCTAATATTTTATAATTAAATAGGTAAACCGGATAATGAAGAAATTGTTTTACAATTAGATTTTAAGTAAAGGCTCGCAGGCAGGAGACATGTTGGAACAGGTATACATATATATAGAAGAAAACCAAATATTGACTTCAGAATGGCAGGAACGGCTCGCCACAGACCTGAAACGGGACGGAATTATGCTGTCTGTTCTCAGTGGGGAGGAGTGGGAGAAATGCTGTGATTCTTTTACAACTTCTTTGGAAAATACTGAACAGAAATATATTTTTGTGACGGACTGTGAAGAAAAGGCGGTAAGGACAGCTGCAAAGGGGTGTCCGGTGCTGGGGTGCCTTCATGAGAAAAACCGGCACAGGCCGTTTGGCGGTGTGCGTTTTCTGACAGAGCCGGAGGGGGTTGAAGCAGGCTATTTAGATAAAGTATATAGAAGATATGCCGGTATTTCTTGGCAGATTCTGGAAACACCGCGCTGTATTGTCCGGGAGACAACCCCGGAGGATGTGGATGCTTTCTATAAAATATATGCGGATGCCTCCATTACACGGTATATGGAAAACTTATTTGCGGACAAGGCGGACGAACTGCGTTATGTGGAACAGTATCGGAAAAACATGTACGAATTTTACGGATTTGGCATATGGACCGTGCTTTTGAAAGAAACAGGAGAGGTGATTGGACGGGCGGGATTTGACCTTCGGGAAGGTTACAAGGAGCCGGAACTGGGATTTGTAATAGGAAAACCCTGGCAGCGAAGGGGGCTTGCCAAAGAAGTCTGCAGCGCCATTCTTTTGTATGGCGCCACAGACTTAGGATTTGAAACGGTGCAGGCCTTGGCGGCCCCGGAAAACACTGTTTCGCGTACACTTCTCGAAGCCCTTGGTTTTTCATCTGCAGGCAGGTGCCCGGATAATTTTATCAGGTATCTTTTTACTCTACATCCTGAAGAGCCGCAAAATCTTCCTCACCCGTACGGACCTTGATTACCTTGTCAACATTGTAGACAAAGATTTTGCCGTCCCCAATATGTCCTGTGTACAGGGCGGCTTTGGCGGCTTCTATCACTTTCCCGACAGGGATTTTGCTCACAACGACTTCCACTTTGACTTTGGGAAGCAGGGTAGCGTCCACCTCCACGCCGCGGTACATTTCCCCGGCGCCCTTCTGGATGCCGCATCCCATTACCTGCGTCACCGTCATACCGGTTACGCCGAGGTCGTTCATTGCTTTCTTTAAATGCTCGTATTTTGCCAGTTTTGCGACTACCACCACCTTGTACATGCCTGTAGGGGCGTGGGTGGAAACGTCCGTTACTTTGACGGCGGCATTTTTCTGTGCATCGGAAGCAGCCGCAAAATCAGTTTCTCCCAAATCTGTATTTTCGTTGACTTCCATTGTCATGGTATTGGAAATATCCATAATGCTGAATCCGGCATATGCGCTGGGAAGTCCGTGTTCGCAGGAATCTAATCCGACAATTTCTTCTTCCTCGCTGACGCGAAGCCCGGCTGTCGCTTTTATGATGATAAATGCTATGGTGATGGTAACGGCCGTCCATGCTGCGACGCTTGCAAAGCCTATCAGTTGAAGCCCGAGCTGTTTGAAACCGCCCCCATAAAAGAGGCCGACGACGCTGTCATTGTCGGGGGCTGCGGTTGTGGCAAACAAGCCGGTTGCAATGGTACCCCAGATACCGTTCAGACAGTGTACCGCCACGGCGCCTACCGGGTCGTCAATATGTAGTTTATAATCAAGGAGCCATACGCCGAATACCACCAGAAGACCGGCTACTGCGCCAATCACCAGCGCGCCGGTTACGTCTGTGACATCACAGGGCGCGGTAATGGCAACCAGTCCTGCAAGGGATGCATTCAGGCACATGGATACATCGGGTTTGCCGTATTTTATCCATGTGAAGACCATGCAGACCACAGTGGCAATGGCAGGGGCAACGGTGGTGGTGACGAACACGGAGCCAAGCTGTTCCACACTGGTACATGCAGCGCCGTTAAAGCCGTACCACCCAAGCCAGAGAATAAATACGCCAAGACAACCGATGGTAAGGTTATGGCCGGGGAATGCGTTTACCCTTGTAACTTTTCCTTCTTTGTCTTTTGTAAACTTGCCCAGACGGGGACCAAGGATTTTTGCGCCAATCAGTGCGGAAATGCCGCCTACCATGTGGATGGCGCAGGAGCCTGCAAAGTCGTGGAAGCCAAGTTTTGACAGCCAGCCGCCGCCCCAAATCCAGTGTGCTTCAATCGGATATATCAGTGCGGAAATCACTGCCGAATAGATGCAATAGGATAAAAATTTTGTTCTTTCCGCCATTGCACCGGAAACAATGGTAGCGGTGGTTGCGCAGAACACCAGATTAAACACAAAATTGGACCAGTCAAAATCGGCATATGCAGTAAAAATATCAAAGCCGGGCTTTCCGATAAGTCCTATTAAGTCTTCCCCAAAGAGCAGACCGAAACCGATTAAGATAAATACAACCGTGCCGATACAAAAATCCATCAGGTTTTTCATCAGAATGTTGCCTGCATTTTTCGCCCTAGTAAAACCCGTTTCCACCATGGCGAATCCGGCCTGCATCCAGAACACAAGCGCGGCTCCGATTAGGAACCAGACGCCGAACACTTCGCTGCTTACAGCGCTCATAATTTCTTTTGACATAATTTTTTCCTCCTCATACATAAAGGCGATAATGCGGGGACTGCCCATATTATCGCCTTTGATTAATTTGGTTCTCTATATAAAAAACAAAAGACGTTCTACTTCCACCGTAGAAACGCCTTTGTTTGTAACATATTATACACAGTTGGAATGATTTGTCAAATACTTTGTAAAATTACGCAATGGGTTTATGCTCCGATTTCAAAATACATGTGGAAAAAAGCGGTGGTATCGTTTAAAATAAAGAGGAAACCAAAAATAGTGTTCAAGGGAGTATTGTAGGAGGAGTTCAGATGAATGATGCAGGGTATGGCCGCTATGTTGCGGCAGATAACCGCTATGATGGAATGAGGTATTTTAATTGTGGGAACAGTGGGCTGAAACTGTCCGCAGTATCTTTGGGGCTGTGGCATAATTTTGGCAGCAACGCCGGTTTTGATAATATGCTGGAGTTGTGCCACACTGCTTTTGACAATGGGATAACCCATTTTGATTTGGCAAATAATTATGGTCCGGTGGCAGGAGCCGCTGAAGAAAACTTTGGTCGGATACTTAAAAACAGTCTGGGTGTCTACCGGGACGAACTGGTTATTTCCACCAAGGCAGGTTACGGAATGTGGCCGGGACCTTATGGGGACGGCGGGAGCAAAAAGTATCTGGTATCCAGTCTTGACCAGAGTCTGAAAAGAATGGGACTGGAGTACGTAGATATATTTTATCACCACAGGCCTGATGATGAAACGCCCATAGAAGAAACGATGCTGGCGCTGGACGGAATCGTGAGGAGCGGAAAAGCTCTCTATGTGGGAATTTCCAATTATAACAGGATTCAGACAGAATTAGCGTTGGATATTTTGAGGGAGTTAAAGACACCCTTTGTTATACATCAGAGCAGCTATTCCATGTTAAACCGCAAGATAGAGAAGACCGGATTGAAACATTATGTAGCTGACAATGGTGTCGGAATGATTGCTTTTTGTCCTTTGGAGCAGGGATTGCTGACTGATAAATACCTGCACGGTATTCCGGAGGACAGCAGGGTAAGGCGGGATGGCAGATTTTTAAATGAAAGTGCAATTACGCCGGACAAGCTGGAGAAAATCAAAGCATTAAATGAGATAGCAATGGAAAGGGGAGAGACATTGGCACAGATGGCATTGTCCTGGATTCTCAGGGATGGGGAAGTTACCAGTGTGCTGGTGGGAGCGTCAAAACCGTCGCAGATAATTGATAATGTGCGGATGGTGAAAGTAAAATGCTTTACGGAAGAAGAACTGGATGCCATAGATAGAATTACACTCGGTTAGTGTGAGAAGAATAAGGGGAAATAAAAGACAGCTTCTAATCGAAGCTGTCTTTGTCGTAGGGATTTGTTTTTTGTTTTATTAATTCGCGGATTTCGGCTATCTGGGCCTCCATTTTGACTTTGTTTTCATCAATTTCGTCGTCGGTGAGCTCGTATTCGGCCCATGCGCTCCAGTCATAAATAAAGTCTGAAAAGTCCTGCATAATTTCAGCGAGCAAATCTCGGAAGTCAATTTCAAATACATGTAATTCGGGAGGCTCAATTTGCCTTATGACATAAGTGCGCTCGTAATAGGAAAAAATAAAAACTTCATTGCGTTCTTCATCAAGGTATAGGACGAAAGGAATGTCATTTTCCAGTGCGGACTTTGCAGAACACAAAACATCATGGGGAATATCTGTTAAATAAGAGCCATCGCATTTAAAATCTTCGATAGTAACATCTGACCATCCGCGTATCGGCCGTGAGAACATAACGGTACCTTCCTTTCGTTTTTTGTGTCTGTGACACTTTATTAAGTTACAAATTTTATTGTACAATATTTCAACCATGAATGCAAATCATTTGGTCGACATATTTTTTATTTTAATAAAAAATTCTTGCAATCGGGGAGTCCGGGGATAATATTAAGGTTTTGTTGCCTCCGGTCATGGAAGCTTTGGCTGCATCCAGACTTCTGACAAAGGAATAAAATTCCGTTCTTGCCGGGTCGGAATAGGCTTCCGATAAAATCCGCATATATTCCGCTTCTCCTTCCGCTATTAATATCTCCGCCTGTTTTCTGGCTTCCGAGAGCATGACGGTCACTTCTCTGTCGGTGGAGTTGCGGATAATCTGGGCTTCGGAATTTCCTTCGGCAGTGTACGTTGCGGCAATGTTGTCGCGCTCGGAAATCATGCGTTCGTATACGGCGGCTTTGTTATCGCTGGGCAAATCAAGGTGTTTTGTCTCAAAAGAAAGCAGTTCTATGCCGTACTGTTCCAGGGAACTGCCTATATTATCGATGACGGCTGCCGAAAGTTCCCCGTCCCTGCCGCTGATGACATCCTCCTGTCTCATGCTGCTGATAACGTTTTTAGTAGAGTTATAAACAATGGTGTCCAGACGGCTTTCCGCATTTGAAATGGAAGAGTTTAAGGTCTGGGCAAATTTTAAGGGGTCAGTTATATGCCAGAGAATATAACTGTCCGTAATCATGGTTTTTTTATCGCTGGTAATGACATCGGAAGACGCCAAATCATATAAAAGCGTCTGTTTGGGAAGCTTATCCACACTCTGGATAAAGGGTATCTTAAAACTGACGCCGGCTTCGCTTACCACATGGTCTACCTTGCCGAACTGGCGGATTAGGCTGTATTCATTTTCCTGTGTGACAACAATACTGGATGCGCCTACAATGAGCAACAGGAATATCACTGCGGCAAGTATGGCTTTTTTAAATGTTTTCATATCTGTTCTCCTTATTGCTGGTCGGGACTGCTGTTACCGACAGGCTGGTTACCGGTGGTATTTTCCGCTGTGGGGATATCTACGAAAGACTCTATCGGATAAAATGTCTGCATATTGCCGTTCGGACTTTCAATGACCACCTTTAGCTCAGGAAGAATCTCTTCCATGGCTTCAAAAAACATACGCTCCCTTGTGACTTCGGGATTTTTGCTGTATTCTTCATACATGGCATTAAAACGTGCCACCTGCGCAATCGCTTCATTGATACGGGCTGCCTTTTCGGCTTCCGCAGCCTGAATAATGGCGTCTGCTTCGGCCTGGGCGGAAGGAATCTGTTCATTGCGGTACTTGTTGGCATTATTGATTGCCGTTTCTTTTCCCTGCTTTGCGGTTTCCACTGCCTTAAAGGCTTCCATAACCTCCACGGTGGGGGGCTCGGAGTCCTGTATCGTAACGTTTACAAGCTGAATGCCCAGGTCCTGTTCTTCCAGTTTCTTTAATATCATTTCTTTGATGGCTGCCTGAATTTCATTTTTGCCTGTGGTCAGTACATCATCAACCGGATAACTGCCGATGACATTGCGGATACAGCTCATGCTGATGTTTTTTAAAATTGCCACGGGCTCCCGTGAGGCAAAAACCGCTTTCACCGGGTCGGAAAAACGGTACTCTACAAAGAAGTCCACGTTTACAAAATTGTAATCGGAAGTAATCATCAGGGATTCGTCTTCGTTGGAAGTATTGGAAGCCTGGTCATATCCGATGGAAATTCCCTGTATGGTGGTATTTACTTTTGTGACCTGCTGGATAAAAGGAATTTTAAAATGCAGGCCCGGTTCCGTCACGGAGGAGGCCTGTCCGAAGGTAATCAGCACCGCCTGCTCCTGCTCCCGTATCTGATAGGTGGAGTTGAAGGCAAGTATCAGCACTGCAAAAATTCCAATTCCGATACCGACTAATTTTCCCCACGGAAGATTGGAAGAAGACTTGCCTCCGGGCTCAACCGTCTCAAAGCCGTTCCGTCTGTTGCGAAAAGATTCTCTCATCATAAGTGCTCCTAACTGCGCGTCTGCGCAACAATTCTATTTATGTTTCTTATCTTACATGCATCCGTGTATTTTATCAATAAACGATTGGGCACTATTTCCTAAAAGTTTTCTAAAAAGAGAATAAACTTTGCACGATAAAATAAGCCATCGTGCAATATACGTCAGGGGTAGTGAAAAAATCCGCATTTTACATGGCAGCGTCCCCGGCGTGCATTTGATTCCATAAAGGACCGTGTAAAAACAGCCGGACAATGCCTTGTACCAAGGCTTGGGATGCTGTATTTTAGCATCCTACGTGCCGCTGTGTTTTTACCCGAGCGAGAGCGCGTCCTGTTGGAACAAATGCACGCCGGGGACGCTGCCATGTAAAATGCGAATTACACGGAATGTCAAGTCTTGTTTTTGCAATTATTATGTTCTATTATAAAATAGTAGATGAGGGAAGCCGGGCAAAGACAAAAAAGAGTTCTTGTTCAGGCTTTTTGCGGTTTTGTTGGGGAAGATATGAGAGAAGACCTGTGGGGATTTAAGTAAAGGAGGAAGCTATGACGGATGTGATTATTATCGGTGCGGGGGTGTCCGGCGCGGCGATAGCAAGGGAGCTTTCCCGCTATGAGCGTAAGGTGCTGGTACTGGATAAGGAAAGCGATGTATGCGAGGGTACGTCCAAGGCAAACAGCGGTATTGTCCATGCGGGCCATGACGCGGTACCGGGCACGCTGAAGGCGCGCCTGAATGTGGAGGGGAACCGCATGATGGAAACGCTTTCCCGGGAATTGGATTTCCCTTTTAAAAGAAACGGTTCTCTGGTGGTTTCTTTTGAGGAGGAAGGAAGAAAAGGGCTTTCGGAGCTTTTAGAGCGCGGCAGGAAAAACGGTGTGGAGGGTCTTTGTATTGTGGGACCTGATAAGATAAAAGAATTGGAGCCGGATATTTCCGGGGACGTAAAAGCAGCTTTGTATGCGCCGACAGGGGGAATTGTATGTCCCTTCGGGCTTACCATTGCATTGGCGGAAAACGCATGTGAAAACGGTGTGGAGTTTAAACTGGATACCACTGTGGAAAAGATTGAAAAACTGCCCGTGTCCGGGGATGAATCAGGAAAGGGAGGTTTCCTGTACCGGGTATGTACGGACAAGGGCTGTTTTGAGGCGCCCGTGGTAATCAACGCGGCGGGTGTATATGCGGATGTGTTGCATAATATGGTCAGTGAAAAGAAGCTCCATATCACTGCAAGGCGGGGCGAATACTGCCTTCTTGACAGGGCGGTCGGCAATCTGGTTTCCCATACCATATTCCAGCTTCCCACCAAAATGGGAAAAGGCATTCTGGTGACGCCCACCGTCCATGGCAATCTGCTGCTGGGTCCTACCGCAGAGGATATAGAAGACAGGGAAGCCACATGCACCACGGGGGAAGGAATGGCTAAGGTGCTGGAAAAAGCGGCAAAGAGCCTGAAAGCGCTGCCTGTAAAATCCGTCATTACTTCTTTTGCCGGGCTGCGCGCCCATGAGGACGGCGGGGACTTCGTCATAGAAGAGGCAAAAGACGCGCCGGGATTTATCGATGTGGCGGGGATAGAGTCGCCCGGCCTGACCTGTGCCCCCGCAATCGGGGTTTATGTTGCACAACTGCTGCAGGGCATCCGTCCGGCAGCCTTGAAAAAAGACTTTAAGGCGGTGAGAAAGGGGATACCCAGTATGAGCCTTGCCACGGATGAAGAGAAGCAAAGGCTTATCAAAGAAAATCCGGCTTATGCCAATGTGATTTGCCGCTGTGAACAGGTTACGGAAGGAGAAATTCTTGCGGCCATTCACAGACCGCTTGGCGCCGTCACGCTGGACGGCATAAAGCGCAGGACGAGAGCCGGAATGGGCAGATGCCAGGCCGGATTCTGTGCGCCGAAAACAGTGGAAATCCTTGCAAGGGAACTTTCCGTGGATATGGACCGGATTACCAAATCCGGTAAGGAGTCAGGATTTCTGACGGGTTACAACAAGGGATACGCGGAGAGCAGGGAAGCCTTTGTAAGCATGGGGAAAAGAGAGGAGGCGCAGGCGTGAGACAGGTAGATATTGCTATCGTAGGAGGCGGGCCGGCAGGGCTTGCAGCGGCAGTTGCAGCAGTCACGGCAGGGACGCCGGATGTTTTGATACTGGAACGCGACAATAAGCTGGGCGGCATTCTCAACCAGTGTATTCACAATGGTTTCGGCCTGCATACGTTTCAGGAAGAACTGACGGGGCCGGAATATGCCGCAAGGTTTATTGATATGGCAAAAGAGCTTCAGATTCCCTATGAACTGGACACCATGGTACTGTCCATTGCATCCGGGGAGGAAGGCAGGAAAGTGCTGACGTTGATGAACCGCAGGGACGGATTGTTTTATGTGGAAGCAAAAGCGGTTATCCTGGCAATGGGCTGCAGGGAGCGTCCCAGGGGCGCGCTGAATATTCCGGGATACCGGCCTGCCGGAATTTACTGTGCCGGAACGGCGCAGCGGTATGTCAACATGGAGGGGAGGATGCCCGGCAGGGAAGTGGTGATTTTAGGCTCGGGAGACATCGGCCTGATTATGGCAAGGAGAATGACCCTTGAGGGCGCGAAAGTAAAGGTAGTGGCGGAATTGATGCCGTATTCAGGGGGGCTTAAAAGAAATATAGTGCAGTGCCTGGACGATTACGGCATTCCACTGAAGCTGAGCCACACCGTGGTGGACATTGACGGAAAGGACAGGGTGCGGGGCGTGACGCTTGCGCAGGTGGATGAAAACCTGAAACCGGTTTCCGGTACGGAAGAATATATTTCCTGTGACACCCTTCTGCTTTCCTGCGGACTGATTCCGGAAAACGAGCTTTCCACAGGACTCGGGGTGGCTTTAAACCGGGTGACGGGAGGCCCTTTCGTCAATGAAAGTCTGGAAACCAATGTAAGCGGGGTGTTTGCCTGCGGCAATGTACTGCATGTTCATGATTTGGTGGATTATGTATCGGAGGAGGCAAAAAAGGCCGGAGAGAAGGCCGCCGCCTATGTGCAGAAATCCGGCGGTCAGGCGGCATCGCAGGATATGACAAATATGTCGAAAATTGCGGCAGAAGTATCCGTTACCGCAAAAGACGGCGTCCGTTACACGGTTCCGTCCACCATACGACCGGGTTGTATGGACGATGCGCAGATAATCAGGTTTCGGGTAGGGCAGGTATACCGTAACGCGCATGTCTCCGTATACTTTGACGACAAGCGTGTCATGAAATTAAAAAAGCCGGTGCTGGCGCCGGGTGAGATGGAGCAGGTAAAAATAAAAAAAGCGGATATTCTGGCGCAGGAAGGGCTTTCGACCATTACAATAAAAATTGAAGCCTGAGAAGATTTGAAATTTATGCCGGATTGGAAGGAGAAGGTATGCAGGTAAGAGAAATGACTTGTATCAGATGCCCCTTGGGGTGTGCGCTGAAGGCCGTGACGGAGGAGGACGGAAATATCACCGTGACAGGCAACACCTGCAATAGGGGCGCGGATTATGCGAGAAATGAATTGACAAATCCGAGGCGCATGGTGACCAGCACGGTGCGGATTAAAGGCAGGAAGGGACAGATGGTTCCTGTGAAGACAGCAGAAGACATCCCCAAGGGGAAAATTATGGAATGCATGGAGGCCCTGCGGCAGGTGGAAGTCGCCCTGCCGGTGAAAATCGGGGATGTGCTGGTTAAAGATATTGCAGGCACAGGCGTGGATATTGTGGCGACAAATCACGCGGAATAAGAACATCAGAGAGGTCTGGCCGCATGGGCGGCGGAAAGGGAGGAAAAAATGGGGAAATATGTATTGGCGCTGGACCAGGGGACGACCAGTTCCCGTTGTATTCTTTTTGATAAAAGCGGCAGGATATGTTCCATGGCGCAGAAGGAATTTGAACAGATTTATCCGAAACCCGGATGGGTGGAACACAATCCAAAGGAGATATGGTCCTCACAGCTTGCCGTTGCCATAGAGGCTATGGCAAAAGTGGGGGCAAAACCCGAAGAAATAAGCGGCATCGGAATTACCAACCAGCGGGAAACCACCATCTGCTGGGACAGAGAAACAGGAGAGCCGGTTTACAATGCCATTGTGTGGCAGTGCAGGAGGACGGCTGCCATGATTGACGCGCTTGTGGAGCAGGGTTTTGACCAAACGGTAAGGGAAAAGACGGGGTTGGTTCCGGATGCCTATTTCAGCGCCTCCAAGATTGCCTGGATACTGGAAAATGTGGAGGGGGCAAGAAAAAAGGCTGAGGCAGGGAAGCTGTTGTTCGGCACGGTGGACACATGGCTGATATGGAACCTGACAAAAGGCGCCGTACACGTGACGGATTACACCAATGCTTCCCGCACCATGCTGTTTGATATCCACAGACTGCAGTGGGACGATGAAATTCTTTCCTATTTTCATATCCCGAAAGGCATGCTTCCCGATGTAAAACCGTCCGGTTTTGTTTACGGATACACGGAAACCTCCGTGCTGGGGGGCAGGATTCCCATTGCCGGAGCGGCGGGGGACCAGCAGGCCGCCCTTTTCGGGCAGTGCTGTTTTGAGCCTGGGGATGTGAAAAATACATACGGTACGGGTTGTTTTCTGCTGATGAATACCGGGAACAAGGCGATAAAGTCCCAAGGAGGGCTTTTGACGACCATAGCCGCGGGCACGGGCCAGGAGGCGGAATATGCGCTGGAGGGCAGCGTATTTGTGGCTGGGGCGGCGATACAGTGGCTCAGGGACGGAATGCGCATGATAAAGAGCGCTTCCCAGTCTGAGGAATATGCCGTTGAGGTGGAAAACACCGGCGGCGTATATGTGGTGCCTGCCTTTGCAGGCATGGGGGCGCCTTACTGGAACCCTTATGCGAGGGGAACCATCGTGGGTCTGACAAGGGGGTGCAGCAAGGAGCATTTTATCCGTGCCACCCTGGAATCCGTTGCTTACCAGACGGTAGACGTGTTAAGGGCGATGGAAAAGGACGCGGGTATCCACCTGAAGAGTTTAAAGGTGGACGGCGGCGCCAGCGCCAACAACTTCCTGATGCAGTTTCAGGCAGATATTCTGGATACAAAGGTGCGCCGTCCCAAATGCATAGAAACCACAGCGCTTGGCGCTGCCTATCTGGCAGGACTTGCCACCGGTTACTGGAAGGACAGGGAAGAAATCAAGGAAAACTGGCAGTTAGGCAGGGAGCTTATCCCTTCCATGGAGCAGGATGTGAGGACATCCTTGTTGAAAGGCTGGGAAAAGGCGGTAAAATGTGCGCTTATCTGGGCGGAAGAATAGATTAGCGGGAAAGCGGGGTAAAGCAGGATGAAACAATATAAACGGATATTTACCATTGTCATTGATTCCCTCGGCATCGGTGCAATGGAAAATGCGGCGGATTACGGGGATGAAGGATGCGACACACTGGGGCATATCGATGCCTTTATGTCCGAACTGGCCATCCCCAACCTGGCAAAGCTGGGTCTCGGCAGGCTTCATCCGCTTTCCCATGTGAAAGCGCCAAAAGAGGTAAAAGGATATCAGGCAAGGCTTCATGAGGCAAGCACAGGAAAAGATACCATGACGGGACACTGGGAGCTTATGGGGCTTCATATCACGGAGCCGTTTCAGACATTTACGGAAACAGGATTTCCCGGGGAACTGATAGAGGAACTGAGCAGGCGGACGGGACGGCGCATTATCGGAAACAAGTCTGCCAGCGGAACGGAGATTCTGGAGGAACTGGGAGAAGAGGAAATCGCCACAGGGGCAATGATTGTATATACTTCCGCCGATTCGGTGCTGCAAATCTGCGGGAATGAGGAAACGTTTGGCTTGGAGGAGCTGTACCGCTGCTGTGAAATCGCAAGGGAACTGACCATGCGAAAAGAGTGGAGAGTCGGACGCGTGATAGCAAGGCCCTATACGGGAAAGAGAAAAGGAGAATTTAAAAGAACGGCAAACCGGCACGACTATGCCTTAAAGCCTTATGGAAAAACCGTGCTGGACGCCTTGAAGGAAAACGGCTATGACGTCATCAGCGTAGGCAAAATCAGGGATATTTTTGACGGGGAGGGCATTACCGAGGCCTACAAGTCTCAGAGCAGCGTGCATGGAATGGAGCAGACAATCGGATTACTGGATAAGGAATTTAAGGGGCTTTGTTTTACCAATCTGGTGGATTTTGACGCGCTTTGGGGACACAGGCGAAACCCGCTGGGATACGGGCAGGAACTGGAGCGTTTTGACGAAAAGCTGGGTATTTTCCTTGCCAACATGAAGGAGGATGATTTGCTGATGATTACGGCGGACCATGGCAACGACCCCACTTTTAAGGGAACGGACCATACAAAGGAAATGGTGCCGCTGCTTATATATTCCCCCTCTTTAACTGGGACAGAAAGGCTTTGCGATAAGCAAAGCTTTGCCGTGGTGGGGGCGACGATTGCGCAGAACTTTGGCGTGGCAATGCCCAAAGGGACTATAGGGGAATCGATTTTGCCTGAATTGATATAGGTTTTGTGTGGGAATTTAAGATTTACGGAGGGAGTGCATTAACCGGTAACCAGCGCCTTTAGCAATTTTTAGTCATACTTTCACCGTCATTTTGTAATAAACTTTTTTGGTTAAGTAATCATTTGTTGACAAAACGATATGTTTAGTTTATATTTATTTTCATAACTTTTAGGACAGTCAGCCTTTGAAAGGAGAAACATATGAGAGTTGTAGTCAAACACTATAAAAATCAAATAAAGCATAGAATCTCACGGAGTGTAAAATGGTGTCTTGGGGAATTTAGGGTTTGCCCCTGCATTGTGCATAAGTTATGTGTTTGCCTGCATTAGCGCTGTTAAGTCACTTTGATGATAACAGCGCTGTTTTTTTATTATTTTCTAAGGTGTGGGTTCAGAAAATTTGATGGGGAGAAGAGAAATGGACAAAAGTGAAAGTATTATTTATCTGAAAGATGTTATGAAGGAATTTAAAATCCTCAACCGCCATGAGGGTTTGAAGGGAAGCTTCCGGGATATGTTTTCCAGGGACTACAAGACGATAAAGGCGGTCAATCAGGTCTCACTGGAAATTGCACCGGGTGAGATTGTAGGTTATCTGGGGCCCAATGGGGCGGGCAAATCCACCACCATTAAAATGATGACAGGAGTTCTGGAGCCTACCAGCGGTGAAATTTATGTAAATGGGAAAGTGCCGTATAAAAACCGCGAGGCAAATGCGCAGAATATAGGCGTGGTGTTTGGCCAGCGTTCCCAGCTCTGGTGGGCGCTGCCGCTGGTGGAGTCTTTTAAAATACTTAAGGATATTTACCGTATCAGCGACAAGGATTATAAGGACATGCTGGAGCTTTATGGCTCCATGATAGATATGAGCGCCCTGTATTCCAAGCCGGTAAGGCAGATGTCTTTGGGGCAGAGAACATTGAGCGACATTCTGGCAGCCTTCTTACATAATCCGGCTGTGGTATTCCTTGATGAGCCGACCATCGGTCTGGACGTGTCCATGAAAGCCAAAATCCGGAATCTGATTAGTTCCCTCAATCAGGAAAAAAACACTACGGTGATTCTTACCACTCATGATATGGGAGATGTGGACGCACTCTGCAAAAGAATTATTATTATTGATAAAGGCACCATGCTATACGACAATCATATTGAGAATCTGAGGAGCTTTTTCGGCGCATACAGAACCTTGAAACTGAATTTGAATAAGAGGCACGAGGAAGTGACGGAAAAAGTACAGACAGAGAATCTTAAGAAAGTGCGGGAGCTTCTGACAGAAAAATTTGCGCAGGCTACATTCACTTATGATACGGATGAGGAATGGGTGAGTATCCTGATAGATGAGTCACAGGTACCTTTGATGAAGGTGTTAAGTTTTCTTCAGGAGCAGTTGAAGATATATGATGTCCGTCTGGAGGAGATTTCCACTGAGAGCGTCATTAAGAAAATATACGAGAACAATGAGAACAGCGAAAAATAGGAGAAAGCGGAAGGCAGGAGACAAAATGAATCGGACTTTAAAACAGTTTAGGAGGTTCAATCCCAGGGCTTATCTGTCGCTTATGCGTTCGGCGGTTATGGAAAATATGCAGTTTCGTATGAGTGTTCTGGTAATGCTGTTTGGGAATATGGTTTATCTTGTAGTAATTTATAATCTCTGGAAGGCAATTTACGCATCTGTGGATACGCCGGTTGTGAACGGTATGACCTTTTCAGATACCATGATATATCTGGTGCTGGCGTCAGCCCAGTTTGCCTTTATGGAGGCCTATCTTGTGTGGGAAATGGGACGCGGGGTGCAGGATGGAAGTATCATTGTACAGTTGATTAAGCCAATGTCCTACGGTACTTACCAGTTATTCTATATTCTGGGAGGCAATTTGTTTTACTTTATTGTCACTTTTATCCCGACCTTTGTAATTGTGGAAATCATTACAGGGTGGGTAATTCCTGTAGGGGTAAATCTTTTATATTACCTTATTTCTGTAATCTTCGGTATGATGATTAATTTTGCGGTGGATTATTTTGTGGGTACGATTTGCCTGTATACCCAGTCTATCTGGGGCATTAACATTATGAAGCAGATACTCGTTACGTTTTTGTCCGGCGCCACGGTGCCTCTGGCATTTTTCCCGGAAATATTGTACCGGATTGTGATGTTTCTGCCTTTTCACGCAATTTACAACACACCGCTTACGTTGCTAATCCACAATGATTTGCCCGTTGCCCAGGTAGGACATATGCTGTTTACACAGTTTGTCTGGGTACTGGTGGTGTTTGTGCTGGCGAAAGTGTTCTGGAAAGTATCGGAAAGAGTTATTACGGTGAATGGAGGTTAGCGTGAGGAGCGGCACGGAGGTGAGGTATGAAGAAATTAAAATTTTACTTAAGGATATACTTTAAAATTCTCAGTCAGGATATTAAGAGCCGGATGAGTTACCGTTCGGATTTTATTATTTCCATGATTGGAATGGTTTTTACAAATGTGGTGGAGATTGCGGCTTTTTATATTACTTTTTTAAATTTCCCCAGTGTGTGCGGCTGGACATATTACGAGATGCTGTTTCTGTATGGATTTTCACTGATAGCGCTGACGCCCATGCAGTGCCTGTTTGAGAATAACTGGAATTTAAGCCGGAATGTACACAGGGGGGATTTTATCAAATACTGCTTTAGGCCTATTAATATTTTCTTTTACTACTTTTCGGAAATATTTGATATCAAGGGGCTGGGGCAGCTTGCGATAGGAATCGGGACATTAATATTTGCATGGAATAAATTGCAGCTTCCGGTATCGCTGATTATTATCCTGGAACTTTTGATTGCTTTGATAGTGGCGTCTTTGTTCTTTATCGGTATCATGAATTTTACTGCGGCAGTAAGCTTCTTTCTGGTAAATACAGGCTTCCTAATCGGAACCATGAGTAAGTTCAGGGATTATGCCAAGTATCCTGTGACTATTTTCAGTAAAGGATTCCGGTTTATTTTTACCTTTATCATACCGATTGCGTTTATTGCCTATTATCCCAGCCTGGTGATTATGCGTCCTAACGAAATCCCGGTGCTGACATGGCTGGCGCCGGTATTCGGGGTTGTATTCTTCTATTTATCCTATAAATTCTGGATGCTGGGCGCAAGAAAATACTCAGGCACCGGAACGTAAGAATTGAACAGCGTTTCCGCATTTTGCATTGCGGCAGCCCCGGCGTGCATTTGTTCCAACAGGACGCGCTCCCGCAATGCAAAATGCGGGAATTGGTATTGACTTTCGCAAAGGTCCTTGTTAGTATTTAGGTACGAAGGATTTACCACTCAAAGAATGTTTAGTCCTCCGCCGCAAGGTGGAGGATTTTTATTAGAGGAGGAGCAGAATGCCGGTACAAAAATATAAAGATATGCTTTCTGGAAAGTCTGTAATCAGGCAGTTGTCAGAGTTTGCCACTGCAAGGGGAAAGGAAATCGGATACGAGAATGTGTTTGACTACAGCCTCGGCAATCCTTCCGTTCCTGTTCCAAGAGAATTTACGGATACCATGGTTGATTTCCTGCAGCATAAAAATCCCATGGAACTGCACGGTTACAGTCCGAGTCTGGGCATTACGTCCGTGCGTGAAAAAATTGCGGCGTCGCTGGAAAAAAGATTCGGGATTCCTTACCGGGCAGAGCATATTTTCATGGCCAGCGGAGCAGCGGGCGCCCTTGCCCATGCCTTCAGGCTGGTGACGGAGGCGGGAGATGAAGTATTGACATTTGCACCGTTCTTTCCTGAATATCATCCCTATGTGGATTTGACAGGCGCGGTGTTGAAGGTGGTGCCTGCGGATACGGAGGATTTCCAGATTAACTTTGCGGCATTTGAAGAGATGCTTTCCCCCAAAACCATGGCGGTGCTTATCAATACGCCCAACAATCCGTCGGGTGCGGTTTACTCTGCAAAGACGCTTAAAAAACTTGCAGATGTGCTGCTTGAAAAATCTGAGGAATACGGACATGACATTTACCTGATTTCCGATGAGCCTTATCGGGAGATTGTATTTGACGGCGTGGAGGCGCCCTGTGTTTCCTCATTTTATGACAACACGATTATGTGTTACAGTTTTTCCAAATCCCTGTCGCTACCGGGAGAAAGAATCGGTTATGTTGCCATTAATCCCGCCTGCCGGGACGCAAAGGACATGATACAGATGTGCGGGCAGATTTCAAGGGGAATCGGACACAACTGTCCGCCTTCCATTATTCAGCTTGCCGTGGCGGAGGTTCTTGAAAAGACGGCGGAACTTTCCGTATATGAAACCAATATGAACATATTATATAAAGAACTGAAGGCATTGGGATTCCAATGCGTGAAGCCGGGCGGTACTTTTTATATTTTTCCAAGGGCGCTGGAGGAGGATGCAAAGGTATTTTGTGAGAAAGCGTTAAAGTATGATTTGGTGCTTGTGCCGTCGGACACTTTCGGCTGTCCCGGTCATTTCCGCATGGCATACTGCATTGACACCGAAAAGGTGGAGCGTTCCCTGAAAGCGCTCAGAAAATTTGTAACATCGGAGTATTGAAAAAAGGGTTAAGTTATCAGAAAAGAGGGAGTTTATGTATCAGGCAGGACTTGTTTTGGAAGGCGGAGGGATGAAGGGAATCTATACCGCCGGCGTACTGGATTTTTTTATGGATAAGGGAATCGAATTTTCCAATGTCTATGGGGTTTCGGCAGGAGCGTGCCATATGTGCAGTTATCTGTCAGGCCAGAGGGGAAGGGCCCTGGACATCAGTATTGATTATCTGGACAGCAAAAAATATTGCAGCGTGCAAAGCCTTCTGACTACCGGGGATTTGTTTAATGTAGGGACTGCTTACCATCTGATTCCGGAATATCTGAATCCTTACGACTATGAAGCTTTTGACAGGTATGAAGGCAGGGCGTATGCGGTGGTTACTAATATTGTCACGGGAATGCCGGAGTATCTCAGGATAAGGGATATGAAGGCTGACATGGATGCAGTCCGTGCGTCGGCGTCCCTGCCTCTGGTATCGAGAAACGTAAAAATAGGCGGCAGCCTTTACCTGGACGGCGGCATTTCGGATGCCATCCCCATCCGCAAGTCCATTCTGGACGGAAACAGAAAAAACGTGGTGATTCTGACCAAAGAGGAAGGTTTTGTGAGGAAACCCTCTTCACAGTTGGGATTATTGAAGCTGCGTTACCTGAAGTATCCCAAGGTATATGAGTTGATGGCGAAAAGGCATATCACTTACAACGACACGATGGCATTTCTGGAAAAGCAACAGGAAAACGGTCAGGCATTTGTAATCCGGCCAAAGAAAAAAAGCGATGTCGGACGGATAGAGCGGGATGCCGAAAAAATGAAAGCGTTGTATGAAGAAGGGTACAGGGATGCGCAGGAATGTTTTGAAGTTCTTCAAAACTATCTGGAGTCTTAAAGGAGGGTGACATGTTAGATATTATCAAAGCAGTTATTTTTGGGATTGTGGAAGGCATTACGGAGTGGCTTCCCATCAGCAGTACGGGGCATCTGATTCTGTTGGAGGAGTTTATTAAATTTGAGAATGTTTCCGATGACTTTTTCGGAATGTTTGAAGTGGTTATCCAGCTTGGCGCCATACTGGCGGTGGTGGTGCTTTTTATAAAAGAAATCTGGCCGTTTTGCAGGAAAGGCAACGGTTTTAAAAACACAGGGCTGCTTGCTTATGTCAGAATGGATGTGATGAGCCTGTGGTTTAAAATTCTGGTGGCATGTATTCCGGCGGCAGTCATCGGCCTTTGGTTTGATGATGTGCTGGACGCCATGTTTTACCACTGGTATGTGGTGGCGGGCGCGCTGATTGTTTTCGGTATCGCCTTTATTCTTATTGAAAACTGGAATAAAGGAAAAAATCCGGCGGTGACAGAGCTGTCCCAAATCAGTTACCAGGCGGCATTGATGATAGGCGTGTTCCAGTTGATTGCGGCGGTTTTTCCCGGCACCTCCCGTTCAGGGGCTACCATTATCGGTGCGCTGCTGATTGGCATTTCCCGTCCTGTCGCAGCGGAGTTTACGTTTTTCCTTGCAATTCCGGTTATGTTCGGGGCAAGTCTTTTAAAAGTGGTTAAGTTCGGGTTCGATTTTAAGCCTGTTGAACTGGCGGCGCTTCTGGTGGCAATGGCAGTGGCATTTGCGGTTTCCGTGGTCGTAATTAAATTCCTGCTTTCCTATATCAAAAAACATGATTTCAAAATATTCGGGTGGTACAGGATTATTTTGGGGCTGATTGTTATTATTTATTTTCTGTTTTTTCGTTAAATATCAAGCAAATGTGGCATAATAGTTGACAATTCAAAGTTTATGCACTAAACTGTAAATGCAGGAAGCACAGGAGATTATTTTTATGTTTTCTGTGAGGAGATGGAAAGATTTGGCATCATGGAATGCCATAGATATCGAAGGGAGAAGCTTACATGGCAACAACAAAGAAGACAGTAACCAAGGAAACAACCGCTGAGGTAAAGACTGCACCCGTTAAGGCAGAAGAGATAAAGGCAGCACCCGCAGGAGAAGAAAAGAAAGCGGCAGTGAAGGAAGCAGCAGCTGTTAAAGAGGAAAAGGCAACGCCGAAGAGGGCAGCCAAGACCAAGACAGCAGCAAAGAAACCGGCAGCAAAGAGAGCAGCCAAAGAAGAAGTAAAAGTAAGCATGAACGTACAGTTCGGCGGCAAATCTTATACTACGGAAGATTTGGTAAAAATTGCAAAGGATGTCTGGAAATACGATTTGAAGCAGAAAGCAATGGACTTTAAGAGCGTGGAACTGTATGTTAAGCCCGAAGACGGCATGGCATATTATGTTATCAATGGCAAGGAAGCAGGAAGTTTCTATATCTAACCGTGATACATAATACGGCGCTATTCCTATCGACAGCGGACAGTTTTTTAACTGATACTGTCGATAGGATTTTTTTTTCTAAAGAAAGGTTGGAAAAGCATGTATACCGTGGTAGTGGCAGACGATGAAGAGGAATTGCGCAAGGGCATTATCAACAGGATTAACTGGGAAGAGATTGGATTTGAGGTAGTGGGGGAGGCGGAAAACGGTATTGAGGCGTTGGAGCAGGTGGAACAGAAGCAGCCCGACCTGCTTTTGACAGATATCCGAATGCCGTTTGTATCGGGCATTGAACTGGCAAGGCAGGTCAGGGAAATCAGGCCCGCCACACAGATTGCATTCCTGAGCGGGTTCGATGAGTTTTCTTATGCCCAGCAGGCAATACAGTACAATATTATCAGTTACATGTTAAAGCCGATTACAATGGCGGACCTCACAAAGCAGCTTCAGGAAATTAAGAAAAAGATAGATTATGTCTTTGAAGAATTTGAATCCCGTAAGCAGGAGATGACAAACGTCCATGAATTTGTCCTGCCCCTGCTTCTGGACAGTTATGGGAAAACGGATGATATGGACAGGGAAGCGCTGATGCAGGAAAGGGCGTTTACCTGCGGTCTGATTCGGAATAAAAACCATTCCTTCCAGTATGTGGTGCTTGCGGTTTCCCTGCAGGATGCGCAGGGAAAGAACCGGACCAGCGCCGAGCTTGTGCATTCCGTGGATATGATACTGAAGAAGTATGTGGGATACTACAGCTTTTATATGGAAGGCAGGATTATTTCCCTGCTGCTGGCTACAAGGGGCGCTTTTGAAAAATACCTGCACATTATGGTTAAGGATATTGTGCAGAGTACGGAGCGTATCCTCGGAATGAAATGTACGATAGGAGTGAGCCGGATACAGGAGCATCTTGTGGAGTGCCATGAAGCGTATGGGGACGCCATGGGGGCGCTCGGCTACGGGCGCGTAGGGGAAAGCGGCATTCATTACATTGCAGATGAAGAGCGCATGTCAACGGGTGATATGGCCGGTGTGCAGGAAACCGTGGCAGAACTGGAGAATCTGATACGAAGCGGCACGAGAGAAGAACTGGAGGCCTGTCTGGGGAAAATTTACAGTGATATGGGGGAGGAGCATGCCCAGATAAAACTCAGGATTCTGATGATACAGACTATGTCCTCCGTGTTCAGGCTTGTCCATGCGGTGACAAATGAGATTACCGTGCTGCAGAAATTTTGTTATCCCAAAGGCTCTTATCAGGAGATGAAGGAGCAGTTTACGGAACTGTGCATGGAGGCAAGGGAAGTAATCAATGCGGGGAAAAAGAAGAGCAGCCAGATATTGTGCGAGCAGGCCATGCACATCATTGAAAAGGAATATGCGGATTCAGAATTGTCCTTAATAGGCGTCAGCAGCCGGATTAGCGTCAGCCCCAACTATTTGAGCGCCCTTATTAAAAAGGAAACCGGCATGAGTTTTATTGACTCCCTGACGAAGAAGCGGATAGAAAGCGCAAGGGAGCTTGTTATGGGAACTTCCATGAAGGTAAGGGAAATAGCGGAAAGGTGCGGTTACAGCGACCAGCATTATTTCAGCTATTGTTTCAAAAAATTCTGCGGCGTTTCGCCCAACCAGATGCGTCAGCAAATACAGGTGGACATCATATGAAAAACAAAAATTTTTCTCTTTCCTTTATCATTACCATATTGGTGGCAGCCATGGTCGGCATCATCGTTATCTGTACGGCGTTCGTTTTTTTGTCGGTCTATGTAAACAGCATGGAACAGAGCGCTGTGACAAACAGCGAACAGGCAGTTGTCCAGGTGTCCAATACAGTGGGAAACTATATTGATGATATGAAGGAGATTATGAACCTTATTGAGGAAAGCTACCGGCAGGAAAGAAAGGAACAGGAGGATATCCTGACAGCCTTGACGGAAGTGCGTTCCGATTTGGTGGCAATTTATATTTATGATGAAGACGGCAGTCTGTGTAATGCATACACGGGAAGCAGCGTCCTGAAGGAAAATTACCTCCAGAATTTATCCTATGTGGAAGAGGAGGCTTATGAGGAGGGGATGATTTATATTTCCCAGCCCCATGTGGAAACGCTTTTACAGGATGAGTATCCGTGGGTGGTGTCCGTGCTTCAGGAAATGGGAGATAAGGACGGCCGCAGAAACAGGGTGGTCATTGATATCCGTTTTTCCAAAATATCCGATTATGTGGACGAGGTGGGAATCGGACGGCACGGTTACTGCTTTATCATGGACGACGGGGGAGAAATCATTTATCATCCGCAGCAGCAGCTTCTCTATTCAGGGCTGAAAAAAGAACCTGCGGCAAAGATGTGCAGCCGGGCGGATGGCTCTTATGAAGAAAATGAAATTATCTTTACGGTAAGGACGCTGGAAAACTGCGGATGGCGCGTGGTGGGCGTCAGTTATTTTCATGAACTTGTAACTGCAAAAGAACGGGAGGTGGCGGGCCTTTCGGTGATGATACTGGTAATCGTCCTGCTGGTAACGCTGCTTTGCAGCTACAGTATGTCCTGCATGGTATCGAGGCCCATCCAGAGGCTTGTAAACGCCATGGGCGAATTTGAAAAAAATGCGGAAAATTTTTCTTACCGGGCCAAAGGGGGAAGCAAGGAGATACAAGCCCTTTCCCAGTCATTCGACCATATGGTCAGGCAGATACAGGACCTTATGAACAGGGTCAGGCAGGAAGAAATCTCCCTGCGCAAGACGGAACTGAAAGCCCTGCAGGCGCAGATTAACCCGCATTTTCTCTACAACACGCTTGACGCCATCGGCTGGCTGTGCGAAGAAGAGAGAAGCCGGGATGCGGTGGAAATGGTCAATGCGCTGGCGAAGCTTTTCAGAATCAGTATCAGCAGGGGCCACGAACTGATAACGATTGAAAAAGAGCTGGAACACGCGGGAAACTACCTTAAGATACAGAATTTCCGCTATAAAAACCAGTTTACCTATGACTTTCAGGTAGAAGAGGAGTGCCTGGGGTATTACTGCAACAAGATAACCCTGCAGCCCATTATAGAAAATGCCATCTACCACGGACTGGACCGTATGGTGGATGAAGGGCATATTGTGGTCCGGGTTTACGGTGAGGAGGACGACGTTGTTCTTGAGGTGGAGGATAACGGCGTGGGAATGACAAAGGAGCAGTGTCATTCCATCCTGCAAAAAGAACCGGGAGACGTTTCGGGAATAGGCATTAAAAATGTGAACGACAGGATAAAGATTTATTTTGGCGAAGATTACGGCATAATGATTGAGAGTGAGCCGGACGTGGGTACTAAGGTGAAGATTCGTATGCCTAAGCTGAAAAAAGAAGATGTGGAAACGTATACCGGCGCGGTGAAAAACAAAGAGACAGGCGTGGAGAGGAGGTAGCTCATGGGAAAGCTTAAGAAAATTCTTTTTTCCTGTCTTGCAGGGATATGCATCCTGTTGCTTGGAGGCTGCAGCAGTGCAAAGAACCATAAGCCCTATATTGCAGTCATCACCAAGTCTACCGAGAGCACTTTCTGGAAGTCGGTTTTTGCCGGAGCAGGAGCGGCGGCAACGGAATATAATCTGAATATCACGACCGAGGGGGCGGATTCAGAAGAAGATTATGAGCAGCAAAACGAGCTGGTCAGGCAGGCGGTTGACAACGGCGCCGAAGTCATTGTGTTTTCGGCGGTGGATTACGACGCAAATGCACAGGCAATTGACGAGGCGGCGCAGCGCGGAGTTAAAATCGTAATCATTGACAGTGATGTAAACAGCGCCTATGTAAGCTGCCGGATTGGGACGGATAATGTCGAGGCGGGCAGGCAGGCGGCTGAGGCGGCGCTTTATGCCGATGATGAGGAATTGTATGTGGGCATTGTAAATTATGATGTACACACTGCCAACGGGCAGCAGCGGGAACAGGGATTTCGTGAGGTCATGGAGGAAAACGGGAGGGTGAAAGAAATTATCACAATCAACGTCTTATCTACCATGGAGGATGCCAGGGAGGGCACAAAGGAGCTGCTAAAAGAAAATCCCGAGATTAATGTTATTGTAACTTTTAATGAATGGACAAGCCTGGGCGTGGGGTGGGCTATCCGGGATTTGGAAGCATCTGATGACATACACGTGGTTGCATTCGATTCCAATGCAGTGACGGTGGGTATGCTGGAGACAGGGGAGGTGGACGCCCTGATTGTACAGAATCCCTATGCGATGGGGTATCTGGGAGTGGAGACGGCAGCCGTGCTTGCAAACGGGAACAATGTGGAGCAGGAGAAGGTGGATACGGCGACCACCATCATCACGCGTGAAAACATGTTTGAACCGGAGTATCAGAAGGTTCTGTTTGTGTTTGACGAATAAATGTAAGTAAAAAAGATTAAATATTTGAACAAAAAGAGTAAATATTTGCATATCTTTTCTGAATATACTTTCCTATAATAAATTTATCAACCGAAGGGAGGGGTCTTCCGGAGGTATGGAAAAGGAGGTATATTATAATGAAAAAGTTTTTATCAATTATTCTGGTGGGGATTATGATGCTGTCGCTTACGGCATGCGGCAATGGCGGCAACGGCAAGTTTAAGGTAAGTGTTTTCTATTATACTTACAGCGATACATACATTGCCAGCGTACGTACGGCTCTTGACAAAGCGTTGACGGATGCCGGGGTTGATTTCCAGAACTATGACGGCAACAACAACCAGACCACACAGAACGAGCAGATTGACACCGCAATCAGCCAGGGCAGCAACCTTCTGGTTGTAAACCTTGTAACATCCGGTTCTGTGGATGCATCTTCGGCGATTGTGGAGAAGGCAAGGGCAGCAGGCATTCCGGTTATTTTCTTTAACCGTGCGGTTGAGTCCGACGAAGATGAAGGCAAGGTGCTCGGAAGCTATGACAAACTGGCGTTTGTAGGTACGGATGCTCCTGAAGCAGGCCATATGCAGGGCAAGATGATTGGCGATTATGTAGTTGCTAACTTTGATACCATTGATTTGAACGGCGACGGCAAAATCAGCTATGCCATGTTCATGGGTGAGTTAGGAAACGTAGAAGCAATTTACCGTACACAATTTGGTGTTGAGGATGCAGATGCAGTGATTACCGGGGCAGGCAAACCGGCGCTTGAGTACTTTGACGCTTCCAATTCGGATAAATTCCAGGTTGACCAGGCAGGCGCATGGTCCGCAACGGCAGCAAACGATTATATGACAACCAACCTGTCACAGTACAATGAGTCCTCAGGCAATATGATAGAGCTTGTTATCTGCAACAATGACGGTATGGCAGAAGGCGCTATATCAGCTTTGAACGACAGGGGATACAATCTCGGAACAGAAGACTGCACCACGATTCCCGTATTCGGCGTAGACGCAACCGATGCTGCAAAACAGCTGATTGCTGACGGCAAGATGACAGGAACCATCAAGCAGGATGCGGAAGGCATGGCAAGCTGTATTGCTTATCTGGTTAAAAATGTGCAGGCGGGCAAAGATGTGATGGCTGACACCGGCAACTACAACATTTCCCCGAATGTAAGCAACAAGATTTTCATCCCGTATGCAGCATATACCGGAGAATGATGTTAAAGAAATGAAGAAAGGGCGGCTGTTCAGAGTGGCAGCCGCTGCTTTTTTAACGGTCGACGGTTTTTACAATAAAACAGAAACAGCGAGTAAGGAGGATGCATATGGAGCGAGAAGTGTTGTTACAGATGACGGACATATGCAAGGAATTCCCCGGCGTAAAGGCACTGGACCATGTATCCCTGACAGTAAAAAAGGGTACTGTCCATGCCCTTATGGGAGAGAACGGGGCAGGGAAATCCACCTTGATGAAGTGCCTGTTCGGCATCTACAGCAAGGATTCCGGAAGCATTGTGCTGGAAGGTAAGGAAGTGAACTTCAAAAGTTCCAGGGAAGCGCTGGACAACGGCGTGGCCATGGTTCATCAGGAATTGAACCAGGCGCTGAAGCGCAATGTCATGGATAATATCTGGCTGGGGCGGTATCCCAAAGTGGGCGGCGTCATGGTCAATGAGCATAAAATGTTCGAGGATACCACAAAGGTATTTGAAGAACTGGGCATATCGGTGGACCCTAAAAGGATTATGAGCACCATGCCGGTGTCGCAAAGGCAGATGGTGGAGATTGCCAAGGCGGTTTCTTATAACAGTAAGGTGATTGTGTTTGACGAGCCTACTTCCTCCCTGACGGAAGAAGAGGTGGAACATCTCTTTAAGATTATTAACATGCTTCGTGACAGGGGCTGCGGCATTATCTATATCTCCCACAAGATGGCGGAGATTTTAAGGATTGCAGACGAGGTGACGGTGATGAGGGACGGCACCTGGGTTGCAACAGAGCCGGCGGAAAGCCTGACGACGGACCAGATTATCAAGCTTATGGTAGGGCGTGAACTGACGAACCAGTTTCCCCCAAAGACCAATAAGCCGGGAGAAGTGGCCTTGGAGGTGGAAAACCTCACGGCAATGTACTCCCTGTTAAAGGGTGTTTCCTTTCAGGCAAGAAAGGGTGAAATCGTGGGTCTGGCAGGACTCGACGGAAGCGGCCGGACAGAAACGCTTGAAAATATTTTCGGCATTGCCACCAGAAAGGACGGCGTCATCAAGCTGGACGGCAGGGTGATTCAAAACAGGAATGCAAGGGAGTCCATCAAAAACGGTTTTGCCATGCTGACGGAGGAACGCCGGGCAACCGGTATTTTCAGCATTTTAAACATTCAGGAAAACACGGTTATTTCCAGCCTGAAAAAGCATAAAAAAGCAGGGTTTTATCTCAGCGACAAATCCATGGAGAAGGATACCGCATGGTCAGTTGACGCCATGAAAATTAAGACGCCTTCCCAGAAGACAAAGATACGTTCCCTTTCCGGCGGCAACCAGCAGAAGGTTATTTTGGGAAGGTGGCTGCTCACGGAGCCGGAGGTATTGATGCTGGATGAGCCTACCAGGGGAATAGACGTAGGCGCCAAGTATGAGATATACCAGCTAATCATAGATTTGGCAAACAAGGGTAAGGTGGTACTAATGGTATCTTCTGAAATGCCGGAGCTTTTGGGCGTGTGCGACCGTATTCTGGTAATGAGCGGCGGCAGGCTGGCAGGAGAAGTGGATGCAAAAAATACCACGCAGGAGGAGATTATGTCCCTTGCCGCAAAATATGTATAGGAGGAAACGTGTATGAATCCCAGTAAAGCTTTTCAGAAAAAAATTAACGGCGTGAAACAGGGGTTTGCAAACTATAAAAGCCTTGACAGCAGAGACAAGAAGAATTACTGGAAGGAATTTTTCCTGAATAATGCGCTGTATATTCTGCTTTTCATTGCCATAATCTATACTTACATAAGAAACAATAACTTTCTTTCCGCGCCGGCAATCGTGACAATTATTTCACTTGTGGCGGCAAACCTGCCGATTGCCTGCGGTATTGCGGGATGTATCGTGCTGACCGGTACGGACTTGTCTGCCGGGCGTGTGGTAGGACTTACGGCATGTATCACGGCATCCCTGATGCAGTCTGTGGACTATGCCACCAAGATGTTCCCCAACCTGCCTGTTCTGCCGATTCCCCTGGTTATTCTGGCTGTAATGATTGTGGGCGGTATTGTAGGATGGGTCAATGGGTTTTTCGTGGCGAAATTCCAGCTTCACCCCTTTATCGTGACGCTGGCGACGCAGCTTATTGTGTATGGTCTTTTATTGATGTACATCATGATTAACGGCAACAACGGTCAGCCTTTATCCGGTCTTGATAAGCATTTTAACGATGTGGTAAAGGGAAGCATTGTGTCCTTTAACGCGGGAGGCGCAAAGGTATCGATTCCGAATTATGTCTGGTTCGCCTGTCTGATTGTTATCATTATGTGGTTTATCTGGAATAAAACCACCTTTGGCAAAAACATGTTTGCAGTGGGCTCCAATCCGGAGGCAGCCAAGGTATCCGGCGTCAATGTCATGAAGACGACGATTCTGGTACATACCCTTGCCGGCGTTATGTACGGTATTACAGGATTTATCGAGTCCGCCCGTATCGGCTCCAACTCGGCAGGCACCGGCTTAAACTACGAGTGTGACGCCATTGCAGCCTGTGTAATCGGCGGCGTATCCTTTGTAGGCGGTACCGGTAAAATCGGCGGCGTGGTTTTGGGCGTATTCCTGCTGCGTATCATCTTCGTGGCGTTGAATTTCCTGTCCATCAATTCCAGTATGCAGTTTGTGGTAAAAGGACTTATCATTCTGGTAGCGTGCGCAATCGATATGAGAAAATATCTTGTCCGTAAATAACAGCAAGTCGCAGGAGGAGGAAGCCATATGGAAGAGCAGCAGGAAGCAAAGGAACAGCCGGGGCAGCAGGAGCAGGCAAAACCGAAGGGAAAATGGTTTGGCAGGGGAATTTACGGCAGCAAGGATGTTCCGATTCGCGTATTGGACGGCTTAATTTGCGTACTGGTGGTAACCGTCCTGTGTATGATTGTTTACTTTACGATAAACGGAGGTTTTACAGTCAGCTTTGACACCGGTGGCGGCAGTGAAGTGGAAGCGCAAAAACTCAGGCATGGAGAGCTTGTGCAGGAACCGGATAATCCGTATAAACCCGGATATGAATTTGCCGGATGGTTCGCTTCGGAAGGGGACATGGAATTTTTATGGGATTTTTCTTCCAGACAGGTAACGGGTGATGTGACGCTGCAGGCGCATTGGACGCCTGCGGCAATCACCGTTAAATTTGACAGTAACGGCGGCGGGCAGATGGAGGATAAACAGGTGGTCTTTGGAGAGGCTTACGGTGAACTTCCTGTTCCCGCCATGGAAGGAAAAACCTTTGCGGGCTGGGAATACAGCGGCGCCATTATTACAGAAGAGAGTATAGTGCAGATGACAGGAGAGCACGTGCTGACGGCTACCTGGAAATAATAGGACAGTAAACGGAGGGCGGGCGGATGAAGAACGTGGATATTTTGATGCAGGAATTGCGGAACGGACTGCAGGACAATCGTCTGGCGGAAATTTACGCTGCAAATGAAAGTGAGGCAGAGGCGCAGAGCATCCGTTATCAGGAGGCCTTAAAAAGATATGTGGAATTGTTTGGCGCCGGGGACGTGGAGGTTTACAGTGCGCCCGGCAGGACGGAAATCGGCGGTAACCATACGGACCACCAGCACGGCATGGTGCTGGCCGCTTCCGTAAATATGGATACCATTGCCGTGGCAGGCCATAACAGGGAAAACAAAATTGAACTGATTTCGGAAGGATATAAGCCTGTAAGCATTGACCTTAGCGAACTGGAGGTAAAGGAATCGGAGTATGGCACAACGGCAGCGTTGGTGCGGGGAATGGCAAAGGGCATGAAAGAGCATGGGCATGAAATAGGTCCTTTTAAGGCTTATGTGACGAGCAATGTGTTAAGCGGGGCAGGGCTTTCTTCCTCGGCCGCTTTTGAGACGGTAATCGGTGCCATTCTTTCAGGGCTTTTTAATCAGGGAAAGGTTTCTCCCGTGGAGATTGCCATTCTGGGCCAGTATGCGGAGAACGTTTATTTTGGGAAACCGTGCGGCCTTATGGACCAGATGGCTTCTTCCGTGGGCAGTATAGTATATATTGATTTCAAAAACCTCGGCAGTCCTGCCGTGGAAAAAGTAGAGTATGACATGGAAAAGAAGGCTTACAGTCTCTGCATTGTGGATACTAAGGGTTCCCATGCAGACCTTACCGACGACTATGCCCGGATTCCTGCCGAGATGAAGGAAGTCGCCGCTTTGTTTGGATGCGGGGTTCTGGGAGAGGTTCCCGAAAAAGCTTTTTTTGAGAAGCTTCCCGAAATATACAAAAAAGCGGGAAACCGTTCTGTTTTAAGGGCAATGCACTTTTTCGGGGAAAACGAAAGGGTCAGGAAAGAGGTGGAAGCGCTGAAGTCGGATGATTTCCAGGGTTTCTTAAAGACAGTGAAAGAGTCGGGAGATTCTTCCTTTAAATATCTGCAAAATATTTATTCCAACCGTGACTGCCAAAACCAGCCTGTAGCAGTCGGGCTTGCAGTCAGTGAAAATATTTTAAAGGAAAAAGGCGTCTGCCGCGTGCATGGCGGCGGATTTGCCGGTACGATACAGGCGTTTGTAAAGGATGAATTTGTCCCGGAATATAAAAAGACATTGGAGGGCATTTTCGGCGAAGGCGCCTGCCATGTACTGAAAATCAGAAAATACGGCGGACTTCAGGTGTTTGCATAAAAAGGGGAAAGGGGGCGGCGTGTATGCTGGATGTGAATATAAAAAAACTGGTACAGTACGGCATTGACAGGGGATTGATTCCGGAAGAGGAACGGTATTATTCCACCAATATGCTGTTGGAGATATTCGGTAAAAGCGATTTTACCAATCCTCCCCTGCCGGAAGGGGAAATCTGTCTGGACGAAACGCTGGAAGCGCTTTTGAATGAAGCCTGCAGGATGGGTCTGGCTGAGGACGGCGTCACCGGAAGGGATTTGTTTGACACCAGATTAATGAACTGCATTATGCCCCGTCCTTCCCAATTTGCAGAACGGTTTTGGAACATGTATCAGGACTCGCCAAAGAAAGCAGCGGATTTCTACTATCAATTCAGTCAGGACACCAATTATATCAGAAGAAGCAGAATTGCAAAAGATGTAAAATGGCGCGTGTCTTCCCCATATGGCGAGATGGATATCACAATCAATCTGTCCAAGCCGGAAAAGGACCCGAAGGCTATTGCTGCGGCAAAAACCATGACCGCGTCCACTTACCCCAAATGCCTGCTCTGCATGGAAAACGAAGGCTATGCAGGCGCCATGACGCATCCCGCCAGGCAAAACCACCGCATTGTGCGGGTAACGATTGATGATGCCGAATGGGGATTTCAATATTCTCCCTATGTATACTACAATGAACATTGCATTGTGTTTAACGGCCGGCATGTCCCCATGAAAATAGAACGTGCAACCTTCAAAAAATTGTTTGACTTTATAAAACTGTTTCCCCATTATTTTCTCGGTTCCAATGCGGATTTGCCTATTGTAGGCGGCTCCATTTTAAGCCACGACCACTTTCAGGGAGGAAATTATACCTTTGCCATGGCAAGAGCCGGTATCGTGCGTCATTTTACGGTGGAGGGGTTCTCTGACGTGGACTGCGCCATTCTGCACTGGCCCCTGTCCGTGATTCGCCTGCAATCGGCAGACAGTGACAGGCTGGTGGAACTGGCAGACCATATTTTATCCTGCTGGCGCGCCTATACGGATGAAGATGCCTTTATCTATGCCGAAACCGATAATGAACCCCACAATACCATAACGCCGATAGCAAGATGCAGGGACGGCGTATATGAACTGGACCTTGCGCTGCGCAACAATATCACGACCGAAGAACATCCGCTGGGGGTATATCATCCCCATGCCGGACTGCACCATATCAAAAAAGAAAACATAGGCCTGATTGAGGTGATGGGACTGGCCGTCCTGCCCGCAAGGCTGAAAGAAGAGCTGGAACTGCTTGCAGATTATATATTGGAAGGAAAAGACATCAGGGAAAATGAAAAAATAGCCAAACATGCCGACTGGGCGGAAGAGTTCCTTCCCTGCTATACAGATGTCAATAAAGACAATATTATGGACATATTACAGGAAGAAACAGGGCGCGTATTTGTAAAAGTACTCGAAGACGCCGGCGTCTTCAAAAACACCCCTGAAGGCCTGAATGCCTTTATGAAATTTATCAATGTATTATAAAATATAACGCGCACAATGACAACGGCTAAGCGACTAAGCTAGTAATTCAGAAAGGAAAACGAAGCCTCAGTATGAAAACAAAACCTTTTGGACACTTATCCGACAAAACTCCCGTGCAGTTATTTATCCTGAAAAATGATAAACTGGAAATTGCCGTAACCGATTACGGCACTTCCCTTGTAAACCTGATTGTAAATGATAAGCATGGCAATCCTGTGGACATAGCGCTTGGATACGATGACGCCCCGGGATATGAAAACGACAATGGCTGTTATCTGGGCTGTAATGTCGGACGCAATGCCAACCGCATCAGGAACGGCAGGTTCTTTTTAGGCGACAGGGAGTATTTACTGGACAAAAACGACGGAAGAAACAATCTTCACAGCGGTTTACATCCTTATTCCAAACGCATTTGGGCAGTGGAGAAATATAATGACGACAGTGTCACTTTTTTCTTGAAGAGCCCGCATATGGACCAGGGGTTTCCGGGGGAGGTTATTTTTCATGTCACTTACAGGCTGCTTGAGGATGCGGCTTTTCAGATTCAGTATGAAGCAGTGCCTGACAGGGACACGATTATCAATATGACAAACCACAGTTATTTCAACCTGAACGGGGAGGGAAGCGGGAGCGCTTTACAGCATAAGCTTACCCTTCATGCGGATTCGTTTACATCGGCGGACGCAGAATCCATACCCACAGGGGAGATGGCGGCGGTTATCAATACCCCCATGGATTTTCGCATGGGAAAGACAATCGGGCAGGATATGGAAGAGGCGTATGAGCAGCTTATCCTTGCAAAGGGGTATGACCACAATTATGTTTTGAACCGTCAGAAAGAAGGGTGCAGGACCGTAGCGGAGGTTTTGGGTGATAAGACGGGAATCACCATGCAGATAGCCACCGACTATCCGGGAATGCAGTTGTATTCGGCAAATTATCTGGATAATGTCCGGGGGAAAAACGGACATATATATGGACGCCGTGACGCACTATGCTTTGAACCCCAGTTTTTCCCGGACGCCATAAACCATGAGAATTTTGCCTCCTCTGTATGCAGGGCGGGAGAAACATATAAGAAGGAAATCATATATCGTTTTTTTTCATGAGACAGATTAAAGGAGACAGGAACAATGAGCGATTTATTGGAATTTGGAAACAGGGAGGAATTTAGAAAATGGCTATGTGAGCATTGTCTGTCAAAGGAAGGCGTCTGGCTTTTGTTCGGTAAAGCCGGCGGGCCGAAAACCATCAAAGCGGGAGAAGCGCTGGAAGAAGCCCTTTGTTTCGGATGGATTGACGGACAGATGCAAAGCATTGACGATAAAACTTATAAGAAATATTTTTCGATGCGCAGGGAGAAGAGCAAGTGGTCAGAAAAAAACAAGGCATTGGTCAAGAGCCTTGAAGAACGTGGACTTATGACTGATTTCGGCAGAAAGAAAATAGCGGAAGCCCAAAAGAACGGCCAGTGGGACGCTCCGAACCCCATGGAAGTTACAGAAGAACAAATTGCCCTGCTTTTGTCACTGCTGGAGGGCTATGAGCCTGCCTGCACAAATTTTCAGGCTATGTCCTTATCGGTAAAGAAAACCTACGCGAGAGCATATTTTGACGCAAAGACGGACGCAGGACGGGAAAAGAGAATTGCGTGGATGGTGGAGCGGCTCAACAAAAATCTGAAACCGATGTGATTTACTGCGGTATTTTCTGATTGTTTTATCGACAATTTTATTTGTTTCATGCATTTGTCATAGTTCTTCTGCATAGTTGCCTGTAATTTCGATAGGATTTCCGTCAGGGTCCATAAATGTAAAATACCAGTATGGCGAAAAAACATTTATATATCGAATTTCAGTCATCTGCGCTGCAATTTTCAATTCTTTTATCCTAGTATATTCTGCTTTTAAATCCTCAACTCCTAAGTTAATGAATACCTTATGAGTATTCATACAATTCGCAATATCTCTTAAGTTATCGTATATCTCCCAATATTCGCCTTTGGTTACTACCTGACCAGGGTTTTTACTGTCATAATAACCATTCATAATACAGAGGTTAAGTCCTTTATTATAAAACATGGCGAAACGTTTTCCGTTTGTAGCGCTTACCTTCATATCAAATACTTTCTCATAAAATGAAACAGATTTATCAAAGTCCTTAACAACCAAATAGATTGAAGCATATTGCATTGCTATTTCTCCTTTATCTTATTATCAACCCAAACAGTAATTTGCCAATTATCTCGCTATTGTAATCCTGATTAAAGTATATTATAAACCGGTTGCCTTTCTGCATTGCCTGCTCTAAGTCGGCTTCCAGTCTTTTTTACTTATTAGCAGCATCTAAGGTATGATTTATTCTTCGATAATTCTTTTTTATTTACTGTCATACAACACATTATAATTAAATGTGGTGTGAAAGTAAATTTTTATTTCACATAAAAGGAATTTGGAAACTCATGGCGATAGAGATTGCTGATGGAACATGATTGTGCTATAATTTCGTTACTTGTAAATTTGTCAGCTTATGTTTAAAAGGGGATTCAATGAAAAAGAAATTTTTGGTACTGGTTGCGGCACTTATCATGATACTTAACCTGACTGCCTGTGGCAACAGGGCTGTTGATGGAAGGGCGTTTGTGCCCGGAGAACAGAATCCGGATACGGATGAGTCTTTAGGGGGAATGGCAGCACAAGAAGAGAGCTCCCCGCTTGCCGACTGGTATGACAGCGAGGCTCGTATTATGCTGGAAGATGCCATTAATGCCGAATATGGACGTTCGGGAATGACATTTACCATTTCTATTGAAGAGCCTGATACCATTATTTATAATTATCAATATTCCGATGCGTATGATTTGTCAGAGTTTTCCCCGAATGATATTTATAGTGTTTTAGGGTATTTGTTTGATGGTATGGAAGAACAGTTTTTGTCAGACATTGAAACATACCGCAATGTACATGGCATTCCCCTGACGACAATTTGCTTGATTATCCGGGATGCAAATGGTTCCATGATATATTCACGTGACATTATCGATGATTGGGAGCCGGAAACAGAGATGTCTTTAGAAGAAGAGATATCTTCCGGGGAGAAATCCTCACTTGCCGATTGGTATGACAGCGAGGAGCGAATTGAACTGGAAAATAGAATGAATTCTGCAATGGAGGGATTTGGTATCACGTTTTCCATCTCCATTGAAGAGCCTGATACAATCATTCATACTTACCAGTATACTGAAGAGTCTGAGAATTCACGCGCTTCTCAGGATGAAGCGGATGATATTTTTGGCTACTTATTTGATTGCGCAGAAGAAAATGTGGTGTCAGATATCAAACAACAGCGGATTGTATATGGCATTCCCCTGACAACCGTTCGTATTATTTATTTGGACATAAATGGTTCTTTGCTTTATTCACGGGATTTTACCTATGACGCATCTGCTTTGGAAACATCTTACGATAACTTGCAGGCATGGCTGGATTCCGAAGAAGGTGCATTGCTTATTGAGCAAACAGATGAAAAGTTAGCATCTTCGGTGTTGACGGCAAAGATATCAGCGGATGGAAATACTCTCGTATATGAATATTATATTTCTGATGAGTTTGAGACGGATAAAATTGCAGCATTTGTTACCGAAATAGATGCCAATATGGAAAGTTATCGTACATCCGTGATGCCGGCTATGTTCAGAAGTTTTGAAATGGACTTTGGCATTAAATTGGAAGGCATTCGTTTTGTTTTTTATACCGAAGACGGAACCCGGGTTTACTTAAAAGAGTTTGTTAATGAGTAGAGTTATTTTAGTCAATTAGGGCTTCCCGTCCTACTATCCCGAGTTTGACATCTGTAAAAGTAAAAAGCGGCTACAGCTCCAGTAATTATGCGGGCTGTAGCCATTTTCCCTTTGGGAACCATTTGTGCTATTTTTTTACTTCTTTTGCATTGATACTTTTTATTGTGCTTCGCAAGGCTAAAATTATAGTATAATTTTAGAAAATTTTAACACTCAATCTGTTGACATCGGTAACGGTAAGTGATATTTTATGGTAAGAAGATATTAGCACTCTTTTTTAGTGAGTGCTAACAACAAAAATTTTCCATACGATACGGTGAAAAGGAGGTACGTCTGGTGCAGCTTGATGACAGGAAGAAAAAAATACTGCAGGCAATCATTCGTAACTATCTGGAAACCGGAGAGCCGGTAGGCAGCAGGACTATTTCCAAGTATACGGATTTGAACCTCAGTTCCGCAACCATCCGAAATGAGATGGCGGATTTGGAGGAGCTTGGTTACATTCTTCAGCCCCATACGTCTGCGGGCAGGATTCCTTCCGATAAAGGTTACCGCCTGTATGTGGATACCATGATGGAGGAAAAGGACAGGGAAGTCGAGGAAATGAAAGAGATGCTTCTGGAAAAGGAAGATAAGATGGAAGCGCTCTTAAAGCAGGTAGCCCGTGTGCTGGCGCAGAACACCAATTATGCCACCATGATTTCCGCCCCGCAGCTACAGCGCAACAAGCTGAAATTCATCCAGCTTTCGCGGGTGGATAGAAATCAGATTCTGGCGGTTATCGTCGTGGAAGGCAATATGATTAAAAACCATATGCTGGATGTTCCGGAGGCGCTGGACGATGAAACGCTTTTAAAACTGAACATGCTTTTAAACACCCATTTAAACGGTCTTCCCATTGAGGAGATTAATCTCGGGCTGATTGCGGCGCTGAAGCAGCAGGCCGGTATCCACAGCGGCATTGTGGGAGAGGTGCTGGACGCGGTAGCGGAGGTCATCAAGGAAGAAGAGGATTTGGAGATTTATACAAGCGGCGCCAACAATATCTTCAAATATCCTGAACTGGCGGACAACGCAAAGGCCAGCGAATTAATCAGTGCGTTTGAAGAAAAACAGGCGCTTGGCACTCTGGTGCAGGAAACGCTTGCCGATGAGAATAACACAGGCATTCAGGTGTATATCGGCGATGAAAGCCCTATCCAGAATATGAAGGACTGCAGTGTGGTGACAGCTACCTATGAATTGGAAGAGGGCATGAAGGGGACTATAGGAATCATAGGACCCAAAAGGATGGATTACGACAAGGTGGTCGGCACGCTCAAAAGGCTGATGCACCAGCTTGATGAATTGTATAAAAAGAAATAGCAAGGCATAGACGAAGGAAAGGAAATGGCTTATGGCAGACAAGGAAAAAGAGGTTTTAGAGGAAGAACAGGCGAAGGAAGAGACAGACGCCGGAGTGGACAGCGAGAAAACGGAAAGGGAGTCTGTGGAGGAAAAAGCTGCTGACGGCGGTGAAGACACGGCAGGAGAAGAAAAAAAAGGATTTGGTAAAAAACAAAAAAAGGATAAAAAGGAAGAAGCCTTCAAACAAAAGGTGGAGGAACTGGAGGACAGGGTAAAGCGCCAGATGGCGGAATTTGAAAACTTCCGCAAGCGCACCGAAAAGGAAAAAGCCGCCATGTATGAGGTGGGCGCGAGGAGTATCATCGAGAAAATCCTTCCGGTTGTGGACAATTTTGAAAGAGGGCTGGCAAGCATTCCCGAGGAAGAAAAAGGCGGCGCATTTGCCGAGGGAATGAACATGATATACAAGCAGCTTATCGGGGAACTGGATAAGCTGGGGGTAAAACCCATAGAGGCAGTCGGCACGGAGTTTAATCCCGAATTTCACAATGCAGTGATGCAGGTGGAAAGTGAGGAATTTGAATCGGGAATCGTGGCACAGGAACTGCAAAAAGGATATACCTACCGTGACGCGGTGGTAAGGCACAGCATGGTTGCCGTAACACAGTAAAAAGAATTTACTATTAACTTATATAAAATCAGGAGGACGCAGTTATGAGCAAAATTATTGGTATCGATTTGGGAACAACAAACAGTTGTGTAGCCGTAATGGAAGGTGGTAAGCCGGCTGTTATCGCAAATACAGAGGGAGCAAGGACGACGCCGTCTGTTGTGGCTTTCACAAAGACAGGGGAAAGGCTTGTCGGTGAACCGGCAAAGCGTCAGGCAGTTACCAACGCAGAAAAAACCATTTCATCCATCAAGAGGGATATGGGTACGGACCACGGACGCACCATTGATGACAAGAAATATTCTCCCCAGCAGATTTCTGCCATGATTCTTCAAAAGTTGAAGGCAGATGCAGAAAATTATCTCGGAGAAAAGGTTACGGAAGCAGTTATTACGGTTCCGGCATATTTTAATGACGCGCAGCGTCAGGCAACAAAGGATGCTGGCAAGATTGCAGGCCTTGACGTAAAGCGTATTATCAACGAGCCTACGGCAGCAGCGCTGGCTTACGGTCTTGACAATGAAAAAGAGCAGAAAATCATGGTATATGACTTAGGCGGCGGTACATTTGATGTTTCCATCATTGAAATCGGCGACGGCGTCATTGAAGTACTGGCAACCAACGGGGATACCCGTCTTGGCGGCGATGATTTTGACAATAAGGTTATCGACTGGATGTTAAGCGAGTTTAAGAAACAGGAAGGCGTGGACCTTTCCGGCGATAAGATGGCAATGCAGAGATTGAAAGAAGCTGCGGAAAAGGCAAAGAAAGAGCTTTCCTCCGCAACGACCACCAACATTAACCTGCCTTTTATTACCGCAACGGCAGAAGGCCCTAAGCATTTCGACATGAACCTTACAAGGGCAAAATTTGATGAACTGACACATGACTTAGTGGAAAGGACAGCAATTCCCGTACAGAATGCGTTAAAGGATGCCGGTCTTACCTCTTCTGACCTGGGCAAGGTACTGTTAGTGGGCGGTTCTACCCGTATTCCTGCCGTACAGGACAAAGTAAGGCAGTTGACCGGTCATGAGCCTAACAAGAGTCTGAACCCGGACGAATGCGTTGCGCTGGGCGCATCCATTCAGGGCGGCAAACTGGCAGGCGATGCCGGTGCAGGCGACATTCTGCTTCTGGATGTAACGCCGTTGTCTCTGTCCATAGAGACCATGGGCGGCGTGGCTACAAGGCTGATTGAGAGAAATACCACGATTCCCACCAAAAAGAGTCAGGTATTTTCCACAGCGGCAGATAACCAGTCCGCAGTGGATATCAATGTATTGCAGGGTGAGAGGCAGTTTGCAAAAGACAATAAATCCCTCGGCCAGTTCAGGCTTGACGGCATTGCGCCCGCACCCCGGGGAATCCCTCAGATTGAGGTTACCTTTGACATTGATGCAAACGGTATTGTAAACGTTTCTGCAAAGGATTTGGGAACAGGCAAAGAGCAGCACATTACCATCACGGCAGGCTCCAACATGTCCGATGCCGATATCGAAAAGGCTGTAAAAGAAGCGGCTGAGTACGAGGCACAGGACAAAAAGCGCAAAGAAGCCATTGATGCAAGGAATGACGCCGATGCAATGGTATTCCAGACCGAAAAGGCCTTGGGCGACGTGGGCGACAAGGTGAGTGCAGACGAAAAAGCGGCTGTGCAGGCAGAAATCGATGCGGTGAAGGCGATTTTGGAAAGAACAAAAGACCAGGAAATGTCCGACAGCGACGTGGATGAACTGAAGGCTGCAAAAGAAAAACTGATGAACAGCGCACAGGGCGTATTCACAAAAATGTATGAATCCATGCAGGGCGCGCAGGGAGCCGAGAGTGCAGGCCCCGATATGGGCAGCGCGGATTCGGCAGGCAGCAGCGCACCGGACGATGATATTATCGACGGGGATTTCAGGGAAGTTTAATTGCAGGTTTTGATAAAGCTGTTTAGGGAGCGGAAACTATGGCAGAACAAAAACGTGATTATTATGAGGTGCTCGGTGTCGATAAAAATGCAGACGATGCCGCTTTGAAAAAAGCATACCGTGTTTTGGCCAAAAAATATCACCCGGATACAAATCCGGGTGATAAGGAGGCCGAGGCAAAATTTAAGGAGGCATCGGAGGCGTATGCCGTCTTAAGCGACCCGGAAAAAAGGCGCCAGTACGACCAGTTCGGCCATGCCGCCTTTGAAGGAGCAGGCGGAGGCGCCGGCGGATTTGATTTCAGCGGTGCGGACTTCAGCGATATTTTCGGCGATATTTTCGGTGATATTTTCGGAGGAGGAAGAAGAAGCAGCGGGCGCGGCACCGGTCCCATGAAGGGCGCCAACCTGCGAACCAGCATTCGTATTACCTTTGAGGAAGCCGTATTTGGCTGTGAAAAAGAAATAGAACTGACTATTAAGGAAACCTGTAAGACCTGTGGCGGAAACGGAGCGAAAAAAGGTACCAGTCCCGAGACCTGCAGCAAGTGTGGCGGCAAGGGGCAGGTGGTGTTTACCCAGCAGTCTTTCTTCGGAACCGTACGGAATGTGCAGGCATGTCCCGACTGTCAGGGAACAGGAAAGATAATCAGGGAAAAATGTCCGGATTGCCGCGGCACGGGCTTTGTCCCCATGCGCAAGCGATATGCGGTGGAGATTCCGGCAGGTATCGACAACGGCCAGTGCAAGCGTCTGCCGGGATTGGGAGAGCCGGGAAGCAACGGCGGACCCCGCGGGGATGTGCTGGTGGAAGTCATTGTGGGACGCCATCCCATCTTCCAGAGACAGGATTACAATATCTATTCCACCGTTCCCATGTCGTTTGCCGTTGCAGCGCTGGGCGGTGAAATTGTCATAGACACAGTGGACGGCAAAGTTATTTATGATGTGAAGCCGGGAACCCAGACGGACACCAAGGTGCGTCTGAAAGGCAAAGGCGTTCCCACCCTCCGCAACAAAGAGGTGCGCGGCGACCATTATGTGACGCTTGTGGTGCAGGTGCCTGACAAGATGAGCCACGAAGCAAAAGAACTGCTCAGACAGTTTGATGCGGAATGCGGAGACACGCTGAATGCTTCTAAAAACGTCACCGGCGGTGATGAGCCCAAGAATCCAGACGGCAGTGGCGGTAAAAAGAAAAAGTTTTGGAAATAAAAGAATAAAGAAATAAGAAAAAGCATCGAATGGCGGTAATCCGTCATCCGGCGCTTTTTTTTATTTTTGGTTTCCGGTGTTAAAATCCCTATTTTAATATGTTAATTTTTGATGTATTATAGTAAATATACCGGATAATAGAGGTGAGGACATGAGTGTAATCCTATGCATTGCAACAGCTCCATGCAAAGTCTGACCGGCAGCGTCTGCATGGAGTGTTTAGCTGCTTTCTGACTTTGCGGATTCAAATAGGAAAATTTGATGATAAGGAGCAAGGTCAATGAATAAAAATAATAAATATAATAATATCTTTCATGTATTGGGAGAGATGAAAACCTACTTGTTTTTGTGGTCTACCCAGTCTTTTTCCGGTTTGGGAAGCGCAATGACAAGCTACGCATTGGTAATCTGGTCTTATACGCAGAAAGGCTCGGCGCTTATGACGGCGTTGCTCATGGTAAGTTCTTATGCGCCGTATGTGCTGCTCAGTATTTTTGCAGGCGCCCTCAGCGACAGATGGAATAAAAAGATTACCATGCTGGTGTGCGATACACTGGCGGCGCTTACAACGGTGGCTATGCTGGTTTTGTTGAAACGGGATGCGTTACAGATTTGGCATCTGTATCTTATCAATGGGATTAACGGCGTCATGAATACGGTGCAGCAGCCGGCGTCCGAGGTGGCGACTACACGGTTACTGCCTGAGAAGTATTATCAGCGGGTGGGAGGACTGCGCTATTTTTCCAGTTCCTTAAATTCCATTATGACGCCCATTATTGCAACGGCAGTTCTGGGTATGGGCGGTATGGACGCTATTGTTGCTTTTGATTTATTCACTTTTGTGGCAGCATTTCTGACCTTGGCGTTTGGCATCAGGATTCCGGAACGGGAAGAGGCGGCAGAAAAACCGGAGAGGCTATGGGTATCCGTAAAAAAAGGGCTTGATTACCTGAAAAGGGAGCAGGGAATTTTCGGACTCATCATGTTTCTGGCGGCTATCAATCTGGTGGCTTCCATTTACGACGCGGCGTTTCCGGCGATGATGTTATCGCGCAACGGCGGCAGTGAAAGGACGCTTGGCCTGGTAAATGCGGTAATCGGTGCAACTACCCTGGCAGGAAGCATTCTTGCCTCTTTTGTGAAAAGGCCGAAAAGCAGGGTGCGGGTTATCTGCAACTGCCTTCTGTTTTCCATGGGGACGGAGAATTTTTTGCTGGCGCTTGGCAGGACGCCTCTTGTCTGGTGTATCGGCGGATTTCTCGGATGGATTACCATACCGTTAATGAATACGAACCTGGACGCCATTATGCGGCTGCAAGTGCCTGAAAAGATGCAGGGGCGAATCTACTCGGTACGTAATTCCATGCAGTTTTTTACCATACCGGTTGGATATTTTCTTGGCGGTTTTCTGGTTGACAAAGTATTTGAACCGATTATGGCAATGCAGCAGGAAAACAGCGTCCTAATCAGGATGTTTGGGAGCGGCAAAGGTTCCGGCGCAGCATTCCTGTTTTTGGTAATTGCTTTTGCGGGAACCGGCGTGTGTCTCTTGTTCAGGAGAAACCGGCATATCCGGACGCTGGAAGAAGGCCGGACAGATGAAAAGTGATTGCGAAGTGAAAGAAACCGAGATATAATAGAAACGAAAAAAATGTATACGATTGATGCCTTTTTTGCATCAAAGAGGGAGGATTTATGGAACAGCAAAAAATCAAAAAAAGAGACGTTACTTACATGCTCATCAACATTTTATGTCCGTTCGTCATCTTTGCCGTATGTATTTTGATTTCTGCTTTGGTTGAGGACAAGAATGTAGTGTCCGTTGCAACGGGGGTTGCCATGGTTGCTTTCTTTGGCGGAATCGTGTGGCTGGTAATCGGCACAGACACCATATACAAAAAGCAGGCACAGAAGAGGATGGCAGAACTGGATGCGGCCGGGTTTACGCGCAACCATACTTTTACCGCGGACGGATGCACCGTAGCGGTTGATGTGGTACAGGGAAATATTGCCATGGTATTTAAGTGGAATCCTTTCCAATACAGCATGGTTCCCGCCAGCCGTGTTACCAAAATGTGGGTGGATGACGGAAAGACCATGGGCGGCACCAGCAGGGTCAGTTTCCTTTTTGTTGTGGACGATGTGAAGGTTCGGGTAAATACCTTTACCTCCAACAAGGTCTGGAGCATGAAGAGCGATTATGTACTGGAAGCCATATCCAAGGCTGATATGATGATTGAAAGCCTTAAGGCTGCATATAATACGGCACAGGCAAGGACCCAGGCAGGAGCATAGGAATCGGACATGGGAATATTTGACGGATTATTAAAAAAGAACCGGGCAGACTGGTGTGATAGCTGCAAAACAAATATGACATCTGTGTCGCAGCAATTATTTTGGATGCCCATGACGGTAGGACATTACGCTTCATATAAAAAAGCAGACTACTATCTGAAAAATCTTCGTCCCGTTGCGGCAAGGGAGCAGATACCTGCCGGCTATTATGCCTGCGACGCCAGAATGTACCGCTGCCCCCAATGCGGCAGACGCGCCGCTGCCCTACGTAACTTCCTTCCCGTCCGGGAACAGGAAAAAGTCGAAGAGACCATAACCTTCCGCAACGGAGAACTAGACACCCTTTTAATATGATAGAGAGGAAAAGAAAAAATGAGATATCAACTTATCGGAAGCACCATGCCCGCCGTACAAGTGCAGTTTGACGCGCCGGGCGAGTCTATGTACACACAGTCAGGAGGCATGGCATGGATGAGCGACGGCGTTGCCATGCAGTCCAATATGAGGGGCGGTTTCGGAAAGAGCATCGGCAGGATGTTTTCAGGGGAATCCCTTTTTATGGCGACTTATACGGCACAGGTTCCGGGGGCGTATATTGCATTTGCCTCCACGGTGGCAGGTGAAGTCCTGCCGGTGGACATCGGCGCCTGCGGAGGATTGATTTGCCAGAAAGGAGCGTTCCTCTGCGCGCAGCCAGGCGTAGAATTAAGCATTACTTTCACAAAAAGGTTTTCTGCCGGATTGTTTGGCGGAGAAGGCTTTATCCTGCAGCAGCTTACCGGACAGGGCATGGCCTTTCTGGAGATAGACGGGGATAAAGTGGAAAGGGTGCTGGCTCCGGGAGAGGTCCTGAAAGTGGACACGGGCAATGTGGTTGCATTTGAGAGGAGCGTTTCCTACGAGATTGAAACGGTGAAGGGACTGGGAAATATCCTGTTTGGCGGCGAAGGTCTTTTCCTGACAAGGTTGGTAGGTCCCGGCCGCGTTATCCTGCAGACGCAGAACTTTAACGAATTTGCAGGCAGAATTGCAAGAATGATACCGAGCGGCAGATAATGATAAGCAGAAGAGTAATCGCCAGTGTTCTAAAGACAGTGGCGATTATTTATCATCTTGGGTTGTGATACGGAGGGTAAGATGAAGTGGGTTAAATTCAGAATCAAAACGACAACGGAAGCGGAGGACATTATTATCAGCAGCCTGTACGATATCGGGCTGGAGGGGGCGCAGATTGAGGACAATGTGCCGTTAACCGCTTGGGAAAAAGAGCAGATGTTTGTGGACATCCTTCCGGAAGGCCCGGCAGACGACGGAACTGCTTTTTTAAGTTTTTTCGTGGAAGAAAATGAGGACGGCGCCCTGACGGTGAACGGAGAAGAAACGGACAGGGACGCCGTATTGCAGCAGGTTCGGGAAGAACTGGAAAATATCCGCATGTTCATGGATATCGGGGAAGGAACCGTTGCGGTGGACGAAACAGAGGATATCGACTGGATAAACAACTGGAAACAGTATTTCCATCAGTTTTATATAGACGACATTCTGGTGATTCCTTCGTGGGAGGATATAAAGCAGGAGGATAACGGAAAACTTGTATTGCATATCGACCCGGGAACGGCTTTCGGGACAGGTATGCATGAAACGACGCAGCTTTGTATCAGACAGCTCAGAAAATATGTAAATCAGGAAACCGTATTGCTTGACGTTGGCACGGGAAGCGGGATACTGGCAATCCTGTCCCTGATGTTCGGCGCAAAAAGGGCGGTCGGTACGGACTTAGACCCCTGCGCGGTGGAAGCGGTACGGGAAAACTGTGAGAGCAACAGCATCAATCCTGAACAGTTTCAGATGATGATTGGCAATATCATCACGGATAAAGAAGTACAGGAAAGGGTCGGAAGAGGATGTTACGATATTGTGGTGGCGAACATTCTGGCGGATGTCCTGATTCCCCTGACGCCTGTGATTGTCAGCCAGTTGAAAAGCGGCGGTATCTATATCACATCGGGTATCATAGATGACAAAGAGCAGGCTGTGAAGGAGGCCGTCAGGGCAGCAGGTCTGGAAGTGCTGGATACCACCTTTCAGGGAGAGTGGGTCAGCATAACGGCGCGCAAAAATTAACCGTCGTTTTCTTATAAGCGTTTCGGCATGGAGGAAAGTATGCATCAGTTTTTTGTAGAGCCATCCCAGATAAATGACAAGCTTGTCTATATAGAGGGCAGTGATGTGAACCATATAAAAAATGTTCTCAGGATGAAACCGGGGGAGGAGATTTCCGTCAGCAACGGAGTGGACGGAAAGGAATACCGCTGCGGGATACTGAGGATGGAAGAAGAAAGAGTGGTATGTGAACTGCGGTTTATCAAAGAGGACGGATTGGAACTGCCCGCCAGGGTGCATCTGTTTCAAGGACTGCCCAAAGCGGACAAAATGGAGCTGATTATTCAAAAGACCGTGGAACTGGGCGTATACGAGATAATTCCGGTGGAAACAAAGCGCAGCGTGGTAAAGCTGGACGAAAAAAAGGCAAAACAGAAAACGGAACGCTGGCAGGCAATAGCAGAGGCTGCTGCAAAGCAGAGCAGAAGGCGGATAGTGCCGGCGGTAAAAAGGCCCATGGGTTTTGTACAGGCTTTAGAGATGGCTGCTTCCATGGAGATGAAGCTGATACCGTATGAGCTTGCAGAGGGAATGGACAGGACAAAACAGTTACTTGCAGGGATTACGGAAGGCATTGACATAGCCGTATTTATCGGGCCGGAGGGCGGTTTTGAAGAAGAGGAAATAAAAAGGGCAAAAGAGTCGGGATTTGAGCCGGTTACGCTGGGAAACAGGATTCTTCGCACGGAAACGGCAGGGTTTACCGTGATGGCATGGCTCATGTATCAGTTGGAAAAATAAACGCATATATTGTTTATAGATAGAAGAAAAAGGAGAAACACAATGGAAGTATATTTGGATAACTCGGCTACGACGAGGGCCTTCCCGGAAGTGGCGGAGCTTATGACAAAGATTATGTGTGAAGATTACGGAAATGCTTCCAGTATGCACCTAAAAGGCGTGCAGGCAGAAAATCATATCAAGTATGCGAAGGAAACACTGGCAGGGCTGATGAAGGTAAATGAAAAAGAAATCATATTTACCTCCGGCGGAACGGAATCCGATAATCTGGCGCTGATAGGCTGCGCGATGGCAAATTACCGCACAGGGAAACATCTGATTACCACACAGATAGAACATCCTGCTATTTTGCAGCCAATGCATTATCTGGAGGACCAGGGATTTGAAGTCACTTATCTTCCGGTGGATAAGGCGGGCAGGATTTCCCTTGAGGATTTGAGAAAAGCAATCCGGCCCGACACAATTCTGGTTTCCATTATGCACACCAATAATGAAATCGGTGCAGTGGAACCCATTGCAGAAGCAGGAAGGCTGATTCACGGCATGAATCCGGGCATTCTCTTTCATGTGGATGCGATTCAGGGGTTTGGCAAGTTCCGCATTTATCCGAAGAGGATGGGAATTGATTTGCTCTCCGTCAGCGGGCACAAGATTCACGGGCCAAAAGGCGTAGGATTCCTGTATATCAGGGACGGGGTGAAAATCCATAACATTATTTACGGGGGAGGCCAGCAGAAAAACCTCAGGTCAGGCACGGAAAACGTGGCGGGCGTGGCGGGTCTTGCAAAAGCTGCCGAAATGCTTTACGCTCATCTTGAGGAAGACACCAAAAAACTGTACGGGCTGAAAGAATACTTTATTGCAGGATTGGGTAAGGTGGACGACATACGGATAAACGGGCCGGCCGGTACGGACGGCGCCCCCCATATCATCAGTATTTCCGTGCGGGGAATCCGCAGCGAGGTGCTGCTCCATGCGCTGGAGGATAAAGGGATTTATGTTTCCGCAGGAAGCGCCTGTGCCGCCAGAAAACCCCATGCGTCGGCTACTTTAAAAGCGATTCATTTAGACAAGGAATTTACGGACTCCACCATCCGTTTCAGCATGTCGGTATTCACTACCCGGGAAGAAATAGACTATACATTGCGGACAATGTATGATATGATTCCCATGTTGCGCAGGTACACAAGACGGTAAAATTGCGAGGGCAGAAAAATGTTTAAGGCTTTTTTGATAAAATATGCCGAAATCGGCGTAAAGGGGAAGAACAGATATCTGTTTGAGGACGCTTTGGCGGCACAGATAAAATACGCATTGAAAAAATGTGAAGGAGAATTTCTGGTACACAAAACCCAGGGGCGCATTTATGTGGACGCCCTGACAGAATTTGATTTCGATGAGACAACCGCACGTTTGCAGAAGGTATTCGGTATTTCGGGAATCTGTCCCGTCGTATATGTAGAGGACGAGGGCTTTGAAAAGCTCTGCAGTGATGTCATTGCCTATCTTGACAATGTATATCCGGATAAAAACAAGACGTTTAAGGTGCAGGCCAGAAGGGCGCGCAAAAATTATCCCAAGGATTCCATGACAATCAACAGGGATATGGGGGAAGCCATATTGGACGCATATCCTTCCATGCATGTAGATGTGCATGAGCCGGATATTCTTTTGAATATTGAAGTCAGGGAAAAAATATATATTTATTCCGAAACCATTCCGGGACCGGGAGGGATGCCCGTGGGCACAGGCGGCAAAGCGATGCTGCTGTTATCCGGCGGCATTGACTCCCCGGTGGCCGGTTATATGATAGCAAAGAGGGGCGTAAAGCTGGACGCCGTTTATTTTCATGCGCCGCCATATACCAGCGAACGAGCGAAGCAGAAGGTGATTGACCTTGCCAGGATAGTGTCCGGTTATACAGGCCCGATTTACCTGCATATCATCAATTTTACGGATATACAGCTCTATATTTATGAGAAGTGTCCGCATGAAGAACTGACAATCATTATGCGCCGGTATATGATGCGCATAGCGGAAAGGATTGCAAAAGAAACAGATTGTCTCGGACTGGTAACGGGAGAGAGCATCGGGCAGGTAGCCTCCCAGACCATGCACAGCCTGATGGCAACCAATGAAGTCTGCGAACTTCCGGTGTACAGGCCCCTTATCGGATTTGACAAACAGGAAATCGTGCAGGTTTCGGAGAAGATAGAAACCTATGAAACCTCCATCCTTCCGTTTGAGGACTGCTGCACCATATTTGTAGCAAAACATCCTGTGACGAAACCGAATGTTAAGGTTATCCGCCGTCACGAAGAGAATTTGTCGGACAAGATAGGGGAACTGGTGGAAGAAGCGCTTGGAACCAAAGAACTGGTTATCTGTACCGAAAGCGGGGCAGAGGTAAAAAAGAACACCTAGGAAATTCCCAGGTGTTCTGCTTTTCTTTGCTTTAAAGAATGATGTACAAGCGACCCGACTAAATCAGGTAAGGCTTTAAAGATGCCAATACGTCGTCGATGTCTTCTTCTGCATGGATATTCAAATCAATGGGTTTGGAAAGGTCCAAACTGAAAATACCCATAATGGACTTTGCGTCGATTACGTATCTGCCGGATACCAGGTCAAAATCATAATCAAACTTTGTGATATCATTAACAAAAGATTTAACTTTGTCAATGGAGTTTAAGGAAATCTGAACTGTTTTCATGGTAATTACCTCCTTGAATGTTTCATACCTTCTGCTTTCATATTAATGGGTTAGGGGACAAAAGTCAATGATAAAACAATACAAAATTAGAAAGGAATAATATGAAAAGTGTAGCATTACATAACCTGGGATGCAAAGTAAACGCCTACGAACTGGACGTTATGCAACAAATGTTACAAGAAAAAGGCTATGTTATTGTACCATTTGATGAAGTTGCCGATATATACATCGTAAATACCTGTACCGTCACGAATATTGCCGACAGAAAGAGCAGGCAGATGCTTCATCAGGCTAAGGCAAGAAACCCGCAGGCCGTGGTGGTTGCCGTGGGATGCTATGTGCAGACCGGCGGGGAGGAGGCCCTTCGGGAAGCCGGTGTCGACATTGCCGTCGGAAACAATAAGAAAAAAGACCTTGCGTTCATACTGGATGAATTTTTAAGGCAGCGGGAGGAATCGGAAGGGTTTGCGGAATTTGTCACGGATATAAACGGCGCGTGTGATTATGAGGAGATGACGCTAAAGCAGACTGCCGGGCATACCCGCGCCTATGTTAAGATACAGGATGGCTGTAACCAGTTCTGTTCCTACTGTATCATCCCCTATGCCAGGGGACGGGTGCGCAGCCGCAGGTGGGAGGATATCCATGAGGAACTGCAGGGGCTTGCAGAAGCCGGATACAAGGAAATAGTCCTGACGGGTATCCATATCAGTTCCTATGGCATTGATTTTGACGACGGCGCCTGGAACAGGAAAGAAAGCGTCATACAGAGAAAGACGGATGGGCAGAGGGGTTATGCGGGCAGTCCCAAACTGTTTGATTTGCTGGAAAGGATACAGGATGTCGATGGAATCAGCCGGATTCGGCTTGGTTCGCTGGAGCCGCGGATTATTACAAAGGAAGCTGCGGCAAGGCTGGCGTCCATGCCCAAAATATGTCCTCATTTTCATTTGTCCCTGCAAAGCGGATGTGATGAAACCTTAAAAAGGATGAATAGACGTTATACGACGGGTGAATACTTAAAATGTGTGGAGTACTTGCGGGACGTCTTTGCACACCCGGCCATTACGACGGATGTCATTGTGGGCTTTCCGGGAGAAACAAGTGAAGAGTTTGAAGAAACCTTCGCGTTCTTAAATAAAGTAAACTTATATGAGATGCATATTTTCAAGTATTCCAAAAGAAAGGGAACTGCGGCGGCTTCCATGAAAGGACAGGTTCCCGGCCATGTACAGACTGAGAGGAGCAACAGGCTGCAGGAACTGAAAAAGGAGCAGTCAGGGGCATTTCTTGCCGCATACATAGGGAAAGAGGAAGAAGTATTGTTTGAGGACGCAAGGGTAATCAACAATGAGAGGTACCAGTTCGGACACACGAGGGAATATGTGCGCGTGGCAAAACAGACAAATGAAAATCTGTCAAACCATATGGCGACGGGAAAGATTGCCGGGTTTTTATATGAGGGAGTGCTCTTAATGGAGTAAAATAGAAATGGCAGGTTGAATTTTCCAGTAAAATGGTTTAAGATAATATACAAATGGTAAGGAGTGAGTCGCATGCAGGACTTAGGAAATACACAATTTTTCAGGGTGGATACGGAGCCGGAAACCGGAGTGAAGGTGGTTTTGTCCACGGTTTATGAGGCGCTGACAGAAAAAGGATACAATCCGGTAAATCAGATAGTGGGTTATATTATGAGCGGTGACCCAACTTATATTACCAGCCACAAAAATGCCAGAAGCCTGATTATGAAGGTGGAAAGGGATGAACTGGTGGAGGAACTGCTGACGGAATATATCCGTAACAACCGGTGGGGGTAAATACATGAGAATTATGGGGCTGGATTTTGGCTCAAAAACAGTCGGGGTGGCAGTCAGTGACGAACTGCTCCTTACTGCGCAGGGGGTGGAAATCATCCGCCGCAAGGAGGAGAATAAGCTGCGTCAGACACTGGCACGTATTGAAGCGCTGATTGTAGAATACGAAGTAGAGGAAATTGTGCTGGGGTTTCCCAAAAACATGAACAATACGGAAGGCGTCAGGGTGGAACTGACCAGGGAATTTCAGGAAAAGCTGGAGCGCAGAACCGGTCTGCCGGTGGCGTTGTGGGACGAACGGCTGACGACCGTGGCAGCTGAGCGTGCGATGATGGAGGCGGGAATCCGGAGAGAAGAGCGCAGGGAACATGTGGACAAGATTGCAGCCTGCTTTATCTTACAGGGGTATCTGGACATGCGCCGCATAAAGGAGAAGGGTTAGTGGAAAAAATTTTATTCAGTCCCGAGGGGACAAACGGGGAACAGGCGGAATTTTTTGTACTGGAACAGACCAGGATTGGCGGCGTGGATTATATTCTGGTGACGGATGAGGAAGAAGGAGACGGGGAAGCCCTGATTTTAAAAGACTTATCCCGTGACGGAGAAGAAGAAAGCATATATGCCATTGTGGAGGAAGAAGCGGAACTGCATGCGGTTGCACAGGTATTCCAGAGCATGATGGAGGATGTAACATTAGAGTGATTTTATTCCTGTGGCGGCAGCTGCGGGATTAGATAAAATGGCAGAAAGCCATGCAGGATGACCGGCATCCGTGAAAGATGTTTTCCATGACAAAACGGCCGAAAGGGATTGTCATGGAAAGAGAGCACATTTTTTATTGTCTGCCGTCGGATTTTCCATGTCAGAAAGTCTGGCTGCCTGTCGAATTGATGGAGGTAAATTGATTGAAGAAAAAAGAGAATATGAATGTTTCCAAACTGAAGGTGATTCCTTTGGGAGGCCTGGAACAGATTGGAATGAACATTACTGCCTTTGAATATGAAGACAGTATTGTTGTGGTAGACTGCGGTCTTTCTTTTCCGGCGGATGACATGCTGGGGATTGACCTTGTCATTCCTGATGTGACTTATCTGGAGGAGAACCTTGACAAAGTGAAAGGATTTGTCATTACGCACGGTCATGAGGACCATATCGGCGCCCTGCCCTATGTGCTGCGCAGGGTCAATGTGCCTGTTTATGCGACCAAACTGACCATGGGCATTATAGTGAATAAATTAAAAGAACACAATATGGAAAAAAGCACAAGGAGAAGGATTGTCAAATTCGGACAGTTTATTACCCTTGGAAAACTGCGGATAGAATTTATAAAAACAAATCACAGTATTGTGGACGCGGCAGCTCTCGCCATCTACTCACCGGCCGGAACGGTGGTCCATACCGGGGACTTCAAGGTGGATTATACCCCGGTCTTCGGGGACGCCATAGATTTACAGCGTTTTGCAGAAATCGGCAAGAAGGGCGTTCTTGCGCTGATGTGTGATTCCACCAATGCGGAGAGACCCGGTTTTACGCCCTCCGAGAAAACGGTGGGAAGAACTTTTGACACCTTGTTTTCAGACCATAAAAATACCCGTATTTTTGTTGCCACATTTGCATCCAATGTAGACCGTGTGCAGCAGATAATCAATACGGCGTATAAGTTTGGCAGGAAAGTGGTGGTTGAAGGCAGGAGCATGGTTAATATCATTGAAACAGCGTCAAGCCTCGGATACCTGAATATCCCGGACAAGACCCTGATTGATGTGGACCAGCTCAAAAATTACCCTGACGAGCAGCAGGTTATTATTACTACCGGCAGTCAGGGAGAGAGCATGGCAGCGCTTTCCCGGATGGCTTCCAACATGCACAAGAAGATTACCATCGGCGCAGGGGATACGGTTATCTTTTCCTCCAATCCCATTCCGGGCAATGAAAAGGCAGTGACGAAGGTTATCAATGAACTTTTCCGCAAGGGGGCCGATGTTATTTTTCAGGATACCCACGTGTCGGGACATGCCTGCCAGGAGGAAATCAAGCTGATTTATACGCTGGTGAAGCCTAAGTATGCTGTTCCCGTCCATGGGGAATACAAGCATCTTCGGGCTCAGGCAAAGATAGCGGAAGGCCTTGGGATTGAAAAAGAGGATATTTTCATCCTTTCCTCCGGGGATGTACTGGAACTGTCCGAGGAAAAGGCGTCTGTGACAGGAAGGGTGCCGGTCGGCTCCATACTGGTGGACGGTCTTGGCGTCGGCGATGTGGGAAATGTGGTTCTCAGGGATAGACAGCACCTTGCTGAAGATGGTATTCTGATAGTGGTTATGGCTCTGGACAGGGCGGGAGGCGTGCTGGTATCCGGTCCGGATATTGTATCCAGGGGCTTTGTATACGTCAGGGAATCCGATGAGCTGATGGAGGAGGCAAGGCATCTGGTGGATGATGCGCTTGAAGAACTTCTGGACAGGGGGATTACGGACTGGGGCAAGTTGAAGGCGGCCACCAAGGAAGTCCTTTCCGATTATGTCTGGAAAAAGACGAAACGCCGGCCCATGATACTGCCTGTTATTATGGAAGTATAACACAAATGAAAGGTGGATGGAAATGTCGGAATTGGATGATGCAATTGAAAATCTGAATGCGGCGATTAAGAATACAAAGGAATATCAGGACTATGAGCGGGAAAAGGACAAAGTAAGCAGGATTCCGAAGCTCAAGGAACAGATAGACGAATTCAGAATCCGCAACTATGAAATGCAGAACCGAAGCGATGACAAAGAATTATTCCACAAAATGGAGGAGTTTGAACAAGAATATGAGAAATTCCGCGAAAACCCTCTTGTTGCAGATTTTCTGGCAGCGGAACTGGCTTTTTGCAGGATGATGCAGATGATAAATATCAGGGTGACGGAATCCCTCGATTTTGACTTGACGGTATAGGAGGCATTGACATGAATACCAGACAGATGGTAACGGCCGTCTTTGGAACGGTGCTGAAAGTAGTGTTTGCAATAGTTGTAATCGTTTTGGTTTACAAGGCGGCAGTGGTGGCATATGATTACGGTTACCGTGTCTTTCAGGAGCCGCCGGTATCGGAAAGCCCGGGCATGGATGTGGTTGTGGAAGTCACAGTGGGAAAAAGTCCGCTTCAGATAGGACAGATATTGGAAACCAAAGGATTAATCAAAGACGCCAGACTGTTTTATATTCAAAACCTGCTTTCCCGTTATAAGGACAAACTGCAGCCGGGCGTATATACCCTGAATACTTCCATGACCATGGAAGAAATGATGGGGGTCATGGCGGTGGAAAAAGAGGAAACCGATGAGACAGAGGGAGCAGACGGAAACGGACAATGATAACGAATGAAAGAATGGCGGCTTTTATTAACTCGTTTGATAAAGGCAACACGCCTTTTTTGAACCGCTTGGAGCAGGAGGCAAAGGCGGACGGCGTACCCATTATCCGGCCGCAGACGCAGAGCCTGCTTCGTTTTCTGCTGGCGGCAAAGAAGCCTGCGCGGATTTTGGAAGTGGGAACCGCCGTGGGCTTTTCCGCGTTACTTATGTGCGAATATGCGCCAAAGGGCTGTCATATTACCACCATTGAAAAATATGACAAACGGATACCCGCTGCAAAAAAGAACTTTAAGGCGGCAGGAAAAGAAGAATGCATCACCCTGCTGGAAGGGGATGCGGCGGATATTCTCAAAACATTAGAGGGTTCTTATGATTTGATTTTTATGGACGCGGCCAAGGGTCAGTACATTCATTTTTTACCGGATGTAATGCGGCTTCTTTCCGAAGGAGGGCTGCTGGTATCGGACAATGTGCTGCAGGACGGGGATGTACTGGAATCCCGGTTTGCGGTTACCAGAAGGAACCGTACCATTCACTCCAGAATGCGGGAATACCTGTATGAACTGACCCATCGTGAAGAACTGGAAACCGTTATTTTACAGGCGGGGGACGGGGTAGCCCTGAGTGTAAAGGTTGGAGGATAAAATGAGAGAAAAACCAGAACTTTTGATTCCGGCGAGCAGTCTGGAAGTACTTAAGACAGCAGTGTGCTTTGGCGCGGATGCAGTGTATATCGGGGGAGAGGCTTTTGGACTTCGTGCAAATGCTAAAAATTTTTCCATGGAGGAAATGGCTGAGGGAATTGCCTTTGCCCACGCCCGCGGGGTAAAAGTTTATGTGACGGCAAATATACTGGCTCACAATGAAGATTTGGACGGTGCGCGCAGTTATTTTGCGGAACTTGCCGCTATGCGGCCCGAAGCGCCGGACGCCCTCATTATCTCTGACCCCGGCATGTTCATGCTGGCAAAGGAACTTTGTCCCGGCATGGAAATCCATATTTCCACGCAGGCCAACAATACCAATTACCAGACATACCGGTTCTGGTGGGAGCAGGGGGCAAAGCGTGTGGTTTCCGCAAGGGAACTTTCCTTACGGGAGATAGCGGAAATCAGAAAGCAGATACCCCGGGAGATGGAAATAGAAAGTTTTGTCCATGGAGCCATGTGTATTTCTTATTCCGGAAGATGCCTTCTCAGCAATTATTTTACGGGACGGGATGCAAACAAAGGAGAATGCACGCATCCCTGCCGCTGGAAATATGCCCTTGTGGAAGAGACCAGACCGGATGAATATCTTCCTGTATATGAAAATGAGCGGGGGACCTTCATTTTTAATTCCAAGGATTTATGCATGATAGAGCATATACCCCAGATGGTTGCGGCAGGCATCAACAGCTTTAAAATCGAGGGGCGCATGAAAACAGCGCTGTATGTGGCGGTGGCGGCGAGGACATACCGCAGGGCGATTGACGATTACTTTGTATCGGTGCAGAAATACCGGGAGAACCGTGATTGGTATAAAAAAGAGATTGCAAAATGCACTTACCGTCAGTTTACCACGGGATTCTATTTTGGAAAGCCGGATGAGAGCGCACAGATTTATGATAACAATACCTATGTCAATGAATATGTTTATCTGGGAATTGTGGAAGAAGTAAAAGAATGTACGGATAATTCCCTCAAAGGGTTTCAGGGAAAAACGCTTGTGCGCATTGAACAGCGGAACAAGTTTTCCGTAGGGGAAAGTATCGAAATTATGAAACCGGATGGAAATGACAAGTCTGTCATGGTGGAAGGAATGTGGGACGAGACATTCACGCCGATGGAAAGCTGTCCCCATCCCAGGCAGACGGTCTGGCTGGCATTGTCGGAGGTATCGGAGAAGTACGACCTGCTGCGGGTGAAAAAGCAGGATTAAAAAGGAGTGCTTATTATGAATCTGAATATACTTCAGAACGAAGAAAAACAAATGAATCTGATTATGTTCCTTGCGAATACAGCCATTCCGGTGGTTGCGTTTTCCTTTGTCATGCTGTTTTTAGGGGGTACAATGATGGATGCCATTGTCTTCCTGATGTCTTTGTTCGGCATCCTGACACGAATCTTTGAAAAGAAATTAGGAAAGCTTGCCAAGTATATTTATGTTTCCATTCTGCCGGTTGTCGGCGCAGTGGTTATTGTGTTTGCCAATGACGGCAAATTCGGCGCGATGACGCAGGCATATTTTCTGATTCTGGTATTGTCCATTGCTTATTACGACAAGTCGGTTGTTTTGGTTAATGCCATTGTTACCGTGGCGGTAAATGCCGTCGCCATGATTATTTTTCCGGGTTCTTATCTTTTGATGCACAATCTTCCTGTCTGGATTTTTATTATGCTGGTGTTTATGTTGGGCGTCATGACGGCATATGTCATTTCGATGAGGACATACAGGCTCTTTGAAACGGTGGAAACGAAAGAAGATAAAATGGCTGATTTAATTGATAATGTCAAAGATGCTTTTGACAACCTGAAAGAGTCCTCAGCCAATATATACGGTTCCCTGGATGCGTTCAGCGGTCTGTCGCAGAAAATTGCCGAAACCACTAAACGGATTGCATCGGATTCCGATGTGCAGACTTTGGAGGTGACGGGCAGTCTTGCACTTTTTAACGACCTGTCCGATAAACTCAGCGTCTCCGAAGAAAAAGTAAATACCACTGTCGTACATATGAATACATTGAAGGAAAATAACGATACCGGTATTGCTTCCATTGAAGAATTGACAGAAATATTCCAGGAAAATATCGAATCGACGGAACATGCTTCCAAAGAAATCGAAATCTTATCAGAAAAGTCCGCGCTTATCGGTAATATCATTGACACTATTTCCGGTATTGCCGAACAGACAAACCTTCTTGCGTTAAACGCCGCAATAGAAGCGGCAAGGGCAGGCGAGGCCGGAAAAGGCTTTGCGGTGGTTGCGGAGGAGATTAAAAAGCTTTCCGAACAGTCTGCGGTTTCCACAAGTAAAATTGATGAGATTCTCAAGGAAATTGTCAGCATCGTGCAGAGTACCCGTGAAACGATGAGCCATAACAGCGCTGTCGTGTCGGAATCGGCGGGCAAACTGAATATTACCGTAGATGTGTTTAAGACAATGATAGAATCTTCCAAAGAGGTTGTCGGCGTTATCGGTGAGTTGAGCCGGGAATTGAAAAACATTTCCGATTTGAAAGAAAATATGCATTCTTCCATGGAAAAACTGGCGGATATTTCGGAAAATGCCGCGGAATCCACCAAAGAAATCAGCACGTCCACGGAAGAACAGGTTATTTCCGTGGAGTCTGTAATGGCCGCCATGGAATCCGTGCAGAAGAGTATTGATAATTTGTCTAAGATATTACATGAAAAAGTCATTGACTGACAAATTGTGCTATTGTACAATGTGAACAGTGAATTGCCCAAAGATTCGTCGAAATATGTTAAAGTGATGGAAATTGATTTTCAGGCTTGCAATTCTTAAAGAATTGGGGTATCTTATAAAAAACGGAGTGAAACTCCGAAATACAGGTATCTTGAACAAGGGTGTTCCAAAAGTTTATTTTGGGGCACTTTTTTACTTCATGGGACAGGGCGTTTTGGCTGCCTGTACAGAAAGGGAGGAAGATATGAGCGAAGTATTGAATGTGGAAGAGTTGTTTGGCAGCAAAGTATTTACTTTAGGCAAGATGAAAGAGAGGCTTCCGAGAAGTGTTTACAAAGAAGTGAAATGTGTAATGGACAAGGGCGGGGAATTGCCTCTGGCAACGGCGGACGTTGTGGCAAAGGCGATGAAAGACTGGGCTGTTGAAAACGGCGCCACCCATTATACACACTGGTTCCAGCCTTTGACGGGCATTACTGCCGAGAAACACGATGCATTTGTTACCCATCCGGACGATGAGGGCCATATGCTGATGGAGTTTTCCGGTAAAGAGTTGATTAAAGGGGAGCCGGACGCTTCTTCCTTTCCTTCCGGAGGGTTAAGGGCTACTTTTGAGGCGAGGGGATATACGGCATGGGATATGACATCCCCGGCATTTTTAAAGGAAGATGCCACGGGCGTGATTCTCTGTATTCCCACCGCGTTCTGTTCTTATAAGGGTGAGGCGCTTGACAAAAAGACGCCGCTTCTTCGTTCCATGGAAGCAATCAGCGCCCAGGCGCTGCGTATCGTACGTCTCTTTGGAAATAAAGAGGCAACCAAGGTGGTAGCCTCGGTAGGACCGGAACAGGAATATTTTCTTGTGGACAGGGAAAAGTACCTGCAGCGTACTGACCTGATTTTTGCGGGCCGTACTTTGTTCGGGGCGGCGGCGCCCAAGGGACAGGAACTGGAGGACCATTATTTTGGAACCATCCGGGAGAGAATCGGCGCATACATGAAGGATTTGAATATAGAACTGTGGAAGTTGGGCGTGACGGCAAAAACGCAGCACAATGAAGTTGCGCCGGCGCAGCATGAACTGGCTCCCATTTACGAAACGGCAAATATTGCGGTGGACCACAACCAGCTTGTTATGGAGACCATGAAAAAGGTGGCGGGACGCCATGGTCTTGCTTGTCTGCTTCACGAAAAGCCTTTTGCAGGCGTGAACGGTTCCGGCAAGCACAATAACTGGTCCCTCGGAACGGATAACGGCGTAAATATGTTAGACCCCGGCGATACGCCCAATGAAAACATCCAATTTCTTTTAGTGCTTGCATGTATCCTGAAGGCGGTTGACACCCATGCAGAGCTGCTCAGGCAGAGCGCTTCCGATGTGGGCAACGACCACAGGCTCGGGGCGAATGAAGCGCCGCCTGCCATTATTTCCGTCTTTTTAGGAGAACAGCTGGAGGATGTGGTAAAACAGCTGGTGGAAACAGGAGAAGCGGCGCGCTGTCTGGACGGCGGCAAATTGCAGACCGGTGTTTCCACCCTGCCGGATTTGGATAAGGACGCCACTGACAGAAACAGGACTTCCCCTTTTGCCTTTACCGGCAACAAATTTGAGTTCCGTATGGTCGGTTCTTCAGACTCCATTGCAAGTCCGAACACTGCGCTCAACGCCATTGTGGCGGAAGCTTTCTGTGAAGCGGCTGATGAACTGGAAAAGGCGGAGGACTTTGACATTGCCGTCCATGATTTGATAAAGAAATATATGACCGAGCATCAGAGAATTATTTTCAACGGCGACGGCTATTCCGAAGAATGGGTGGAGGAAGCTGAAAGACGCGGACTGCCCAACATCAAGTCCATGATTGAGGCGGCAGGAACTTTGACAACGGATAAGACGGTTAAACTTTTTGAGAAGTTTGGCATTTTCACAAAGGTGGAATTGGAGTCAAGGGAAGAAATCATTTACGAAACTTATGCCAAAACCATCAATATAGAAGCACTTACCATGGTTGCAATGGCAGGCAGACAGTATATTCCTGCGGTGATAAAGTACAGTAAGTCATTAGCGGACAGCGTGATTGCCTTGAAAGAAGCCGGTGCGGACGCATCTGTACAGGTAGAATTGCTCAATGCCGTATCTGCAAAGCTGGCAGCGGCAAAGGACGCGCTTACCCGTCTGGAGAAGGCTGTGGCTGAGGCCGGTACGGTAGACAATGCAAAAGAACAGGCATTTTTCTATAAAGACACCGTTAGGGTAGTGATGGATGAGTTGAGAGCGCCGATAGATGAACTGGAAATGATTGTGGATAAAGAGATGTGGCCGGTTCCTTCCTATGCGGACCTGACTTTTGAAGTTTAAACGTTTTACAAGAATTGTATTGCCGGATGAGCCTTTGGAGAATGATTTCAAGGGACATCCGGCATAGATTTTTTTGAAAATTTTTTTTGAATTGGGTATTGCAAATTGGAAATACTTCATGTATAATGCATAAGGTAATCGCATAAAGGGCTATCGCCAAACGGTAAGGCAACGGACTCTGACTCCGTCATTTCAAGGTTCGAATCCTTGTAGCCCTGTTTCCGGAACCCGGTGGATGTCACCGGGTTTCTTTTTTTGCCAAGCCGCTTTTGGGGATGGGAACCCTTGTGAAGACGAAAGAATTGGAGTATAATAGGTTTTGTTTAGGAGGAATTGATTATGGAGACTATGCCGTTATATACACCGGAAAACGTGGTAAAGCAGGGAAGAAAGCATTTTTCTTCGATAGGGCTGATGTATTTTCTGGGAACGCTTGTAATTTATGGCCTGCAGCTGTGTGCAGGAGCCGTTATAAAGAAGTTTTTCCCCGATATTCTATATGACCCCAATATCAGCCTGCTGTGCAATATGGCGCTGATGTATCTGATAAGCATGCCGTTAATGATGCTGATGATTCGGAGTGTGCCGGCAGTAAAGGTTGAAAAGCATCCCATGTCCTTTGGAAAGCTTTTGGTAGCCATGATAATGTGCTATTCCATTATGTATTGCAGTAACATTGTCGGGACAATTATCACTTTTATCATCGGTTTGATAAAGGGTACGCCGGTAAACAATGTGATACAGGAGGTTGCCACCTCCATTCATCCGCTGCTCAGTTTCTTTGTCATGGTAATCTGTGCGCCAATCATGGAGGAACTTATTTTCCGTAAACTGCTGGTGGACAGGGCGGTTCGCTACGGGCAGGGTGTGGCGGTAGTGCTTTCGGGACTGATGTTTGGATTGTTCCATGGCAATCTTTCCCAGTTTGTTTATGCGTTTACCCTGGGAATGTTTCTTGCTTTCCTGTATGTCAGGACAGGAAAGATTCAGTACACCATAATATTACATATGGCAGTTAACTTTGTGGGCGGCGTAATAGCCCCCGCCTTACTCAGGCTGATGGATTATGACTCGCTGAATGCGGCCATGGCATCACAGGATGAAAGGCTCATTATGCAGGCTATGGCAGAGGTGCTACCGGGGCTTTTGCTGTTTTTCCTGTATCTTTTGTTCCTTTTTGGCGTTGTCATTGCCGGAATCGTCCTTTTGATTGTATTCAGGAAACGCTTTAAACTGGCGGGCGTTCCTGTTTTGCCGAAAGGGAAGAAGTTTACGACAGTCATTCTGAATGTGGGCATGATTCTGTTCTGCCTGTTCTGGATGGTAATGATTGTCATGCAGTTGTTTGAGTGATGCCTTTGCGGAAGTGGTGAAAATATGTATAGTTTTGACAGCAGAATCAGGTACAGTGAAACGGACAGCGAAGGCAGGCTTACTTTGGAGGCAATGTTGGATTACTTTCAGGACTGCTCCACCTTCCATTCGGAAGATTTGGGAGTGGGGCTGCAGTATCTGAGGGAGAGGAATCTGGTATGGGTGTTATCCTCGTGGCAGATTGTGGTGGACAGGTATCCCGGTTTGTGCGAGCATGTCACGGTAGGCACCTTTCCATACGATTTTAAAGGGTGTTTCGGATACCGCAATTTTTTCATGAAGGATGCGGACGGCGGATATGCGGCAAGGGCCAATACACTATGGACTTTGCTGGACAGCAGGAGCTTTGGACCGGCACATCCCACTGAAGAGATGCTGGAAAAATACCAATTGGAAGAAAAACTGCCGATGCCGTATGCCGGCCGTAAAATTGCAGTTCCCGGCGACGGGGAGACTAAAGAGGGCATTAAGGTCATGCCGTGGCATTTGGATGTGAATCACCATGTGAACAACGGGCAGTATGTGAGAATGGCCCTTAGCGTCCTGCCGGAAAAGTTTTCGGTGGCGCAGATGCGCGCAGAGTATAAAAAACAGGCATATCTGGAGGACGTGCTGTATCCTTATGCGGCATATGCAAAAGGAGAAAAGGGGCAGGATGTCTGGGTGGTTTCCCTGCAGGATGACAATGGAGCCATTTATGTAAACGTAGAGTTTGAAGGATTAGAAGGGTGAAACATGTTTAAACTGGGCGAGAAACAGACTTTGACGGTAGTGAAAATAGTGGAATTTGGCGTCTATCTGACGGAAGAGGCCGATAAGGAGGAGCGTGTGCTGCTCCCTGCCAGGCAGGTGCCCGCCGGTACGGAATTGGGCGATAAGATAGAAGTATTTATATACAGGGATTCCCGAGACCGAATTATTGCAACGGTGAAGGAACCACTTTTAAAAATGGGAGAAGTTACCCGGCTCCGCGTAGCTGAGGTAAATAAATACGGCGCGTTTCTGGACTGGGGACTGGAAAAGGATTTGTTCCTTCCGTATAAACAGCAGACCGCAAGGGTGGCGGCCGGCGATAATCCTCTTGTTTCCCTTTACATTGACAAGAGCAGCAGGCTGTGCGCCACCATGAATGTATACCCATACCTTTCGACGGAAAGCCCCTATCAGAAAGACGACAAAGTGACAGGATGCGTCTACGAAACCAGCCCGGAATTTGGCGCGTTTGTAGCCGTGGATGACAAATATTCCGCGCTGATTCCCAAAAAGGAATTATACGGGGAAATCAAGCCGGGCGACATGATTACCGGCAGGGTGACCGCGGTGAAAGAAGACGGCAAGCTGGATTTGAGCATCCGGGAAAAAGCATATTTGCAGATTGAAGCAGACGCGGCTAAAGTCCTGAAGGTCATCGACAGCTTTGACGGAGCCCTCCCCTTTAACGACAAAGCGTCCCCGGAAGTCATCCGTCGGGAAATGCAGATGAGTAAAAATGAGTTTAAGCGTGCCGTAGGGCACCTCTTAAAAAACGGACAAATAATTATTAAAGAAAAAGCAATTCTTAGGGTGTGAAGCAGCGTCCGAAGATTTCCCCGTTCCGCATGGCGGCGCCGCCATGCGGAACGGGGAAATCTCCTAAATTCAGGTTGTAATTTGTTCCATTATGTGGTATATAATTGTTATAAGGAAGAATTTCGATTTAAGGTCCGAATGGAAAGGAGGCGTCAATATGGATATTGCAGGAGTATCAATGTCTTTGGCCCAGGCGGATTTGACCAGTAAAGTCGGAACGGCTGTACTGAGCAAAACCATGGATACCAACGAGGCTTTGGGAGCAGGTATGGTGCGCATGATAGATGCTGCCGCAATGGAGGTTTCCGTTAACCCTGCTGTGGGAAGTAATTTTGATGTCAGGGTATGAAAAGCTGATGACAGAAAAGCGTCATTATATATGATAAAGAAATGAAGGCCTTTGTTTCAAGGGCCTTCTTTGCATGAATTTTTAGGAAAAACCGGAGGTAAAAAATGCTTTCCATTCTATTTAACTGGTTGTATATTGCATTTACTGCTTTCTGTCTGGGACAGGCATTTTGTTTTTTTGTGGAAAAAAAACTCGGCTATCATGTGAGGCGCCTGCATAGTGTAATGGTGGCGGGGCTGGTGGCGGCTACCGTTTATGCGCAGGTTTTCAGCCTTTTTTATAAAGTAGGTTTTCTGGCAAATGTCCTGCTGCTTCTTTTTTGCTTTCTGGTATTGATAGTTTACCGCAAGAGGGTGAGGGAGGAAGTCTGCCGCTATTTCAGGGAGTGTTCCCATGCAGGGATAGCGGTGGCGGTGCTGCTTATTTTGGTATGGGCCTATTTTACTTCCAGGGGATATCTGGTATACGATTCCGATTTATACCATGGGCAGAGCATAAGGTGGATTGAAGAGTATGGCGTGGTAAAAGGTCTTGGAAACCTGCATGTGCGGTTTGCGTACAACAGTTCCGTTTTTTCCCTGTCGGCGTTGTACAGCATGAAATTTCTGCTTGGGCGTTCCCTGCATACGATAAGCGGTTTTTTTGCCCTAATTCTCAGTATTGCGACGCTTGATATCGCGCGGGCATGGAAAAGAAAAAAGATGCTTTTGTCGGATTTTGCAAGGGCTGCCGCTATCTATTATCTTACCATTATCAGCAAGGAAGTGGTTTCACCGTCATCGGATTATGTCGTGATGTGTATCATCTTTTTTATCGCCATCAAGTGGCTGGAACAGACGGAGAGAAAAAAAGAGGATATCAGTGCAGTCCCCTACGCCCTGCTCTGTGTATGCGGCGTGTATGCGGTTACTTTGAAATTAACGGCGGGGCTGATTCTGGTGATTACCCTGAAACCGGCCGTAATGCTTATAAAAGAAAAACGGTATAAAGAAATTGCAATGTACCTGTGCATGGGCCTTCTGACGGCAGCGCCGTGGGTAACTAGGACGGTTCTCATTTCCGGCTGGCTGTTGTATCCGTTTCCGCAGCTTGATTTATTTGCCGTGGACTGGAAAATACATGCAGAGAGAGCGGCCGCCGACGCAGCGGAAATCAAGACATGGGGACGGGCGCTGTATAATGCGGCCCTTGTGGACATGCCTGTCTCAAGGTGGTTTCCCGGCTGGTTTTCGACAACCCTTTCTGTTTCGGAAAAACTGCTGATACTTGCTGATATTGCCGGTGCAATCCTGTTTTTTCTGACTGCTGCCTATACTTTCCTGAAAAGGAAGTGGGAAAATCTGGATTACCTTCTTCTTATGTCGGCGGTTTTGCTTTCTTACGTGTTCTGGCAGCTCAGTGCGCCTCTGCTCAGGTACGGTTATGCCTATGTCCTGCTTCTGGCGGCGCTTACGGCAGGGCATATTCTGGAAGGGAGAAAATGGTCCGTCCTTTTGTACGGCTTAATGCTGATTTACGGCGGATATAAGCTGTTTGTCCTGGCGGGCTCCATCTGTGAGAACGCTCTGACGCAGGCTTATATCTGGCAGCAGGATTATGGAGTTTATGATTTGAAAACATACGAACTGAACGGAGAAACCTTTTATTATCCCGTAACCGGTGACCGGACAGGGTATGATTCTTTTCCCGCTGTGCCTGTAAAGATAGAAGCAGAGTTTCGCGGCGAGGGGATTCGGGATGGATTCCGCATGGCTCCGTGATTTGGTTTGGGAAAAAGTGCATAAAAATTAATAAGTTTCCTGTAGATTTTTTTGTATATTTGTATTAAAATGGATGATAGGTGTATTGTCAAAAGCGGGGCGTTCATATGCACGAATGCTGTTTGCCAAAAGGAGCGGGGTTATGATATCAAATCAGATATTGCAGAACACGATTGAAGGGCTCAGGAGTATTGCAAGGGTCGAATTATGTGTGATGGACACGGATGGGAAAGAGGTTGCCTCTACCACTGAAATGGGTAATTGTTCCAAACAGGCCGCGGAGTTTGCCCTTTCGCCGGCTGATTCCCAGGAGATACAGGGGTATCAGTATTTTAAAATATTTGATGAACAGCAGATAGAATATATCCTGGTGGCAGGCGGCAGCGGTGAGGATGTATACATGGTTGGCAAGATGGCGGCGTTTCAGATACAGAACCTGCTGATTGCATACAAGGAGCGTTTTGATAAGGATAACTTTATCAAGAATCTTCTATTGGATAATCTTCTGCTTGTGGATATATACAGCAGGGCAAAAAAGCTGCATATCCAGACGGATGTGAGCCGTGTAGTCATGATTGTAGAGTCTGAAAACGGCAAGGACAATAATGCGCTGGAGCTTTCGAGGGCCCACTTTGGCACGAACAGCAAGGATTTCATCACTGCCGTGGATGAGAACAATGTGATTGTGGTGAAGGATTTGTCGGAGTCTGACAACAGCCGGGAAATCGAGAAGAGTGCAAAGGCGCTTGTGGATTACCTGCAGAAGGAAGGAGTCAAAAATGTCCATATTGCGTATGGTACGGTGATTCATGAGATAAAAGAGGTCAGCCGTTCTTATAAAGAAGCCAAGATGGCCCTGGATGTCGGCAAGATTTTCTTTGACGAAAGAAATGTGATTGCCTACAGTGAACTGGGAATCGGGCGACTGATTTACCAGCTTCCCATTCCGCTCTGCAAAATGTTCATCAGGGAAATTTTCGGAGGAAAGAGTCCGGATGATTTTGATGAAGAGACACTTACCACCATACATAAGTTTTTTGAAAACAGCCTGAATGTGTCCGAAACTTCCAGACAGCTTTTTATTCACCGCAATACGCTTGTCTACAGGTTGGATAAGCTGCAGAAAAGCACGGGGCTTGACCTCAGGGTGTTTGAGGACGCCATTACCTTCAAGATTGCCCTGATGGTAGTAAAGTACATGAAGTACATGGAAACTTTTGAATATTGATAAAAGAGGTTGCATATGTCACGAAAAGAGGAAAAGAAAAAACAGCGGGAGAAAATGATAGAAGAAAACGGCCTGATATACCTGGAAGGCGTAAGTAAGGTATATTCTGCCGGAGCGCCTGCGTTAAACGGCGTTACCCTGCACATTAACCGGGGAGAATTTGTCTTTATTGTCGGTGACAGCGGTTCCGGCAAGTCTACCTTGATTAAATTGTTATTGCGTGAATTGACCGCCACCAGCGGCAGGGTATGGGTCATGGGCCATGATGTGGCCAAACTTCCCCACCGTAAGATTCCGAAGTTCAGAAGGAATCTTGGCATTGTGTTTCAGGATTTCAGGCTTTTAAAGGACAGAAATGTCTATGAAAATGTTGCGTTTGCGCAGAGGATTGTGGAAATTCCCACAAAGGAAATCCGCAGAAATGTACCCAGTATACTGGCCACGGTAGGATTGGCAGGCAAGTATAAGGCCAGGCCCAAACAGCTTTCGGGAGGAGAACAGCAGAGGGTCGCCCTCGCCAGGGCATTGATTAACAAGCCTTCCATTCTGCTTGCGGATGAGCCTACGGGTAACCTTGACCCCAAAAATTCATGGGAAATCATGATGCTTCTGGAGGAAATTAATGAAGCCGGCACTACGGTGATAGTGGTTACCCATAACAGGGAAATTGTCAATGCCATGCAGAAAAGAGTCGTTACCATGAAAAAAGGCGTTATTGTCAGCGACGAAGAGGAAGGAGAGTATATTGATGAAGATTAGTACCCTGCTTTATACTCTCAGACAGGGAGTGCGGAATATTTTCCGAAACAAATGGTTTTCTCTGGCTTCCATAGCCACGATTTCCGCCTGCCTGTTTTTGTTCGGCATATTTTATGCGATTATCATGAATTTTCAGCATGTGGTAAAGACGGCGGAAGAGGGCCTTTCTGTCACCGTATTTTTCAATGAAGGGACTTCTGATTTAAGGATTGCTGAAATCGGCGATTTGATACGTCTGAGGACGGAGGTTTCGGAAGTAAAATTTGTGTCCGCGGACGAGGCATGGGAATGGTTTAAGGGAAAGTATCTGGGTGAATATACCGGCGGGTTTCCCACGAACCCCCTTGAGAACTTTGCAAATTATGAGGTGTATTTAAGCGACGCCGCCATGCAGGATGTGCTGGTTACATACCTTCAGTCCATTCCGGATGTGAGGACGGTAAAATATTCCGATGTAACGGCTTCCGCTTTGAGCGGTATTAATCTGATTATTGCGTATGTGTCCCTGGGTATCATAGTCATATTGCTTGCGGTTTCCATATTCCTCATCAGCAATACCGTAACCATCGGTATTTCCGTACGGCAGGAAGAAATCGGCATTATGAAATATATCGGGGCAACGGATTTCTTTGTCAGGGCGCCTTTTGTGATTGAGGGTATGCTGATAGGAGCCGTTGGAGCGGGGATTCCCTTATGCATTATCTATGTGCTTTATAATAAGGTAGTGCAGAATGCGGCGGGTTCTTTCCCCATGCTCTCCCAGCTGCTCAGTTTCCTTACGGTGGAAGAGATTTTCTCAGTGCTGACGCCGGTTTCCCTGGGAATGGGTATCGGTATCGGATTTCTTGGAAGTTTTACAACAGTGCGCAAGCATTTGCAGGTATAACAGAGAGGAGTGGTGTGTTTGAAGAAAAAGATTATGGCGTGTCTGGCTGTTTTTACCGCCATGGCATTGCTTTTTGGGATGCATTCTTTATCTTCTGCAACATCTTTTTCTTCTCTTACCTCAGAAAGCATCAGGGAGAAAGAGGAACAGATAAATAAGGCGGAAGAGGAAAAGAAGGATTTACAAAATTCCCTTACCAACGTAAAAGAGATAAAGGCCCAGCTGGAAGCTGACAAAGCAGACCTGAGAAATTACGTAATAGAACTTGATGCCCAGCTGCAGGAGATTCAGGACAATATTGCCCGCCTGAATGAGCAGATTGCCCAAAAAGAAGCCGAGATTGAAGAAACGCAAATCCAGCTTGCCCAGGCTAGGGAAACAGAGGCCGCCCAGTATGATGCCATGGTAAAGAGGATTCAGTTTATGTATGAGCAGGGTGAATCCACTTATCTGGAAATGATTTTCAGCGGGGAAAGCTTCAGTGATATCCTTAACAGAGTGGAGTATATGGAGCAGATTTCCGCATATGATAGAAAGCAGCTGGACGAATTTATGTTGAACCGCCAGTTGATAGAAGCGTGCGAAAGACAGCTTTTGGCAGATAAGGAAGTACTGGATGAAACAAAAGCAGGAGTACTGGCAGAAGAAGCCGCCATGCAGGAGCTGATTGCGGCAAAAGAACAGAGGATAAAGGAGTTTGAAGCTGATATCAGCAACAAAGCTCAGGCCATCAAAGAATATGAGGCGGATATCCAGGAGCAGGATGAAATTATTGAAGCGCTGGAAGCAGCCGTAGCGGAAGAGAAAAAGAAGCTGCTGGCGGCAAGCGGCGTCGTACTTACCTATGATGGCGGCGTATTCAAGTTTCCGCTGGCTTCTTATACCAGAATATCAGATGAATACGGAAACCGTATGCATCCCATACTTAATGTACCACAGTTTCATAACGGGGTGGATTTTGCAGCGCCTACCGGGACTGCTATCTATGCTGCTTATGACGGCGTGGTGGTAGCCGCTTCTTACAGTGGTTCCATGGGGAATTATGTCATGATAGACCACGGCAATAATCTGTACACGATTTATATGCATGCTTCGCAGCTGTATGTGTCAAAGGATGATATTGTCGTCCGCGGGGAAACCATTGCCGCTGTCGGCTCAACGGGCCGCTCCACAGGGCCGCACCTGCATTTCAGCGTCCGATTGAACGGCGAATATACCAGTCCATGGAATTACCTGTCCCAGTGACGGTGAAAAAAGCAGCGCAAAAGCGCTTCGGAATGGAGGAAAAAAATGGAAGAAAATGAGATTTATGCGGTGGATAATATACATCAGAATTTTAGCCAGGGAGGGCAGAAGCCGCAAAAAGAGAAACATGGAAGGTATTTTTTCTGTGGCCTGATTACCGGTCTGGCTGCTGCATTTCTGATTGTCAGCGGGGTCTATCTGACCAATCGGCTGCAGGCTTATTTTGCGGCCAAAAATCAGGGCGGAAGTTTACAGACATCATCAGAGAATTCCGATGACGGGAAAGAGGACAGCGCCGCCGGTACTGCGGTGACGCCTGAAATGATTGAGAAGCTGCAAGTGATTGAGGCTGTCATTGACGCTTATTATTATCAGGAGGGCATTGACAGAAGCGACTTGGAGAACGGTGCATATAAAGGAATGGTGGAAGCGCTCGGAGACCCTTATTCCGAATATTATTCTGCGGAAGAACTGAATCAGCTTTATCAGGATTCTGCAGGCGTTTATTATGGAGTTGGCGCTTACGTCAGTCTGGATACTGCAACCACGCTGGCAAAAATCAGCGGCGTCATTGCGGGTACTCCTGCGGAGGAAGCAGGACTGAGGGAGAACGACATTATTTATAAAGTAGACGGCGTTGAAGTTTACGGCTATACTTTGCAGGAAGTGGTAAGCCTCATAAAGGGAGAAGAAGGAACCAGCGTCCACCTGACATTAATCAGGGACGGCGAAGAGATAGAAAAAGACGTGGTGAGAAGGAAAGTGGAATCTCCCACAGTCAATTCGGAAATGTATGACAATGGCATTGCGTACATCCAGATTACGGAGTTTGACACGGTGACGGTGGACCAGTTTGCAGACGCGCTTGCTGTAGCAAGGGGTTCGGGGATGAAGGGACTGATTCTGGACCTTCGCAGCAATCCCGGCGGTAACCTGAGCGCTGTTGTGGATATTGCCCGTATGCTGTTACCGGAAGGACTGATTGTCTATACAGAAGACAGGGACGGAAAACGTGTGGAATATACATGTGACGGAAAACATGAACTGGAAGTGCCGATGGTGGTGCTGGTAAACGGCAACTCGGCAAGCGCTTCCGAGATATTGGCAGGCGCGATTAAAGACTATGGCATCGGTACGTTACTTGGCACGACCACCTTTGGCAAAGGCATTGTGCAGCGCCCGGTTGAACTCAGCGACGGCTCTGCCGTAAAGCTTACCGTAAGTTCTTATTATACGCCTAACGGGGTAAACATCCACGGGATTGGCATTGAGCCGGATGAAGTGTGTGAATTTGACGGGGAAAGATATTACAGCGATGAAAAATATGACAACCAGAAAGAAAGGGCAAAAGAACTTCTGGAAAGCATGATTGGACAGTAATTGCACAGGTGAAATGTATTAATAAGTTTTTTGATTCGGCGGTGTTTCCGTGGTTCGCCAGACCATGGAAATGCCGCCTGTTTTTTGCCGTCCGAACCAATACCGAAAGCAACGGCACGACAGAAAAACAGAACAAACGTTTGCAAATCAAACACAGGTATGATATAATAGCCGCAAAGGAAAAACAAGCGACTGCGAAGCAGGCATTTGTTTTTTCTGCGGCATTATCGAGCAAACGTCCGATGAAATCGGACAAAGAGCACGCAGTGCGGGTTTGCGAGTGCAGAAGATAAATAGCCGCAAAGGAAAAACAAGCGACTGCGAAGCAGGCATTTGTATAAGGAGAAAAATTATGATTATTTTGATAGCCGGAGCTTCCCATACAGGCAAGACTATGTTGGCGCAAAAATTGCTTGAAAAATATAAATACCCTTATTTGTCAATAGACCATTTGAAGATGGGATTGATTCGCAGCGGAAACACTGAACTTACGCCAATGAGTGATGACTCTGAACTAACGGGATACTTATGGCCTATTGTCCGCGAAATGATAAAAACAGCCATAGAAAATAAGCAGAATCTGATTGTTGAGGGCTGTTACATTCCGTTTGACTGGAAAAAGGATTTTGAGAAAGACTATATAAATGATATCAGATATTATTGTATTATTATGAGCGAATATTATATAAAAAAACATTTTGCAGATATTAAGATGTATGCAAACGCCATTGAAAGTCGTTTAGATGATGAGTATTGCACTTTGGAAGGCGTGTTACAAGAGAATGCGCTGGTTCTGGAGCTTGCCCAAAAGAATGAAGTAAACTATATACTTATCGATAATGAGTACAAAATAGACATTGACATTTAGCGGGGATATATTTATATGATTGACTTGGAGAATAAAAATTACTGCCCAACCATTGAGGAAATAAGCGAATACGTTAAAAATCCGGTTTTTATGCAATTCTATTCCGACATCAAGGATGCTTATCAATGTAATGAAAAAATAGAATTCAGTTCATGCAGTTGGGAAAGGGGATGGAACGTTAAATTTAAAAAGGCCGGAAAAACATTATGTACCATATATCCCAAAGAATGCTGCCTTAAGCTTATGGTTGTCATAGGTAAAAAGGAAAAAGCGCTTGTTGAGGCAATGCTGCCGGATTGCACAGTTGAATTAAATAATATATATAAGCAGACACGGGAAGGAAATGGACAAAGATGGTTAATGATTGAATTGGAGGATAAAGACGGTTTATATGACGATATCCTGCGTTTGATAAAAATCCGCAATACCTAGCCACTCACAGCAGAGGCTGTTTCGCAGAGAACTTCTAAGTTCCGTAGGATTATGAAATTCCGCGAAGCGGAATCATGACGGTTAGCGTATAAGAAAACGTTGGCGGCGCAGCTTTATGGAGAATTCAAGGAGATGTTCCCGGAGGATGAGGTGGAGTATTTTGTGTCCTGATTTGGGGACAAGATGGGGGATTATGGACGAAATAACACTGGGCGGACGGGTGGAATTTGTGACCTGAATTCGTGTAATGGACGAGATAATATAAGATGGTACAAAATAGCAGAGATAATGGCATTTGAGAAAAAATATGGGAAACGGAAATCGTAGTAAGCAGGGAGGCGGTCAAAACATGAACCATAGTCAAAAAACAGAGGTATCAACTAATGAGGATATAGATATCGAAAGGCTATGTGCCAATACAGTAGCTTTAGTGAAGCATGCAAGAAATATTGCTGTTCAACAAGTGAATATGATTCAATTGCTTACTTATTATACTATTGGGAAATGGATAATAGAAGTGCAGCAAAAAGGTGAAACAAGAGCAAGATATGGTAGTCAAGTTATTAAAAGGCTATCTGAAGAAATGAAAAAGAATTTTGAAAGAGGATTTTCGGAGGATAGTTTGAAAAATGTGCGGAAGTTTTATCTGACCTATAAGGATAGAATTGACGAAACAGTGTTTCATCTTTTTGCAGTTGAAAAAAGTGAAACAGTGTTTAGCTTTTTTGAAGAGAAACCGCCCTTCATAGTATCATGGTCACACTATTTGCAATTAATGCGAATAGAAAATGAAGATGAAAGAAGTTTCTATGAAATTGAATCAGCCAAATCAGGGTGGAGTGTACGTACTCTGCAAAGACAATATAATTCCAGTCTTTATGAAAGGTTGGCACTTAGCCGAGATAAAGAGGCTGTTTTACAGTTGGCAAAGAAAGGTAACATTATTACAAAACCTGAAGATATTGTAAAACAGCCAACAGTATTAGAATTCTTAGGAATGGAAGAAAAAACTAAATATTCAGAAACAGATTTAGAAACAGCAATTATTGATAAATTGCAGAAATTTTTATTGGAAATGGGAAAGGGATATCTATTTGAATCCAGGCAAAAACGTTTTACCTTTAATGAAGATAGCTATTATGTGGATTTGGTGTTCTATAATCGTCTTCTTCGGTGTTATGTGTTGATTGATTTAAAAGTGGATAAATTAACACATCAAGATATTGGACAAATGCAGATGTATGTAAATTATTACAATCGATATGAGAAATTGGAAGATGAAAATCCAACGATTGGTATTCTGTTATGTAAAGAAAATAATGATGCATTAGTGGAGATAACACTGCCGCGAGATACTAATATTTATACTTCTGAATATAAGTTGTATTTACCAGACAAGAAACTGCTACAAGATAAGTTGCGGCAGTGGATAGATGAGGCTGATGTAGAATAGAGTGGTAAAACACTTGTAGAAGCAAAAAGAGGTAAAGCATTTGCAGATAGTTTATTTGAAATCCCTAAATTGTATAGAATTGGTTTAGGCTTAGTCTTAAGAGGAAGACCATAGTTATAGAAAGGTATAGTATCATGGATTATTTCGAATTAGTATCGCAATATCAGCCCACTGGCGACCAGCCGCAGGCTATCGAAGAATTAGTAAAAGGCTTTAAAGAAGGTAACCAATTTCAAACACTTCTCGGTGTCACCGGTTCTGGTAAAACTTTTACGATGGCAAATGTCATCCAGCAATTGAATAAACCAACTCTTGTTATAGCCCATAATAAGACGTTAGCTGCGCAATTATATGGGGAATTTAAAGAATTTTTCCCGAATAACGCAGTGGAGTATTTTGTCAGTTACTATGACTACTACCAGCCGGAGGCTTATGTGCCCTCCACGGACACTTATATAGCGAAGGACTCTGCCGTCAATGAAGAGATAGACAGACTGCGTCTTTCTGCGACGGCGTCCCTGACGGAGAGGCGGGATGTGGTGGTGGTAGCCAGTGTTTCCTGTATATACGGTTTGGGCAGTCCCGATGACTATCAGGGGATGGTGGTGTCGCTCCGTCCCGGCATGACAAAGGACAGGGACAAGGTGCTGCGGGAACTGATTGACATCCAGTATGACCGCAATGACATGGATATACAAAGGGGAACCTTCCGTGTCCGGGGAGATGTGGTGGAAGTCTATCCGGCACAGGGCGGGGATTACCTTATCAGGATAGAGTTTTTTGGGGATGAGATTGACAGGATTTGCGAGACGGACCCGCTTACAGGGCAGGTGCATGCCACCTTAAACCATGTGGCAATCTTCCCCGCCTCCCACTATGTTGTGGCGCCGGAAAAGATTAAATCGGCATGTAATGAGATTGAAAAAGAACTGGAGGGGCGCATCCGCTTTTTTAAGGGGGAGGACAAGCTTTTAGAGGCCCAGCGGATATCGGAGCGCACGAATTTTGACATTGAAATGCTGCGGGAAACAGGATTTTGTTCCGGGGTCGAAAATTATTCCCGGCATCTGAGCGGTATGAAGGAAGGGGAACCGCCCCATTGCCTGATGGATTATTTCGGGGATGATTACCTGATTATCGTGGATGAATCCCATATCACGATTCCACAGATTCGCGGCATGTTTGCAGGGGACCGTTCCCGCAAGACAACGCTTGTGGATTACGGATTCCGGCTGCCTTCGGCGCTGGACAACAGACCGCTTAATTTTGAGGAATTTGAAGGACATATAGACCAGATGCTCTTTGTGTCAGCGACGCCTTCGGATTATGAAAAGGCGCATGAACTGCTCCGCACGGAGCAGATTATCCGGCCTACCGGACTTTTAGACCCCGAAATCAGCGTGCGCCCGGTGGAGGGACAGATTGACGATTTGGTGGGGGAAATCAGAAAAGAAACACAGAACCATAATAAAGTGTTGGTGACAACCCTGACTAAGAGGATGGCGGAAGATTTAACCGAATATATGAATGACGTGGGTATCCGGGTGAAGTATCTGCATTCGGATATAGATACGTTGGAGAGGGCAGAGATTATCAGGGACATGCGGCTGGATATCTTTGACGTGCTGGTGGGTATTAACCTTTTAAGGGAGGGCCTGGACATTCCGGAGATTTCCCTGGTTGCCATACTGGACGCCGATAAGGAAGGATTCCTCCGCTCGGAAACTTCCCTGATACAGACCGTAGGGCGTGCGGCCCGGAATGCGGAAGGCCATGTCATCATGTATGCGGACAACATGACGGATTCCATGCGCGCCGCCATCGGGGAAACAAACAGAAGGCGCGCCATACAGCAGCAGTACAATGAAGAGCACGGCATCACGCCGCAGACAATAAAAAAAGCAGTGCGCGAACTGATTAGCATTTCGAAAGTGATTGCACAGGAAGAAGTCAGATTTGAGAAAGACCCTGAATCCATGAGCCGTAAGGAACTGGAGAAATTGATTGCCGATGTGCAAAAGAAAATGCAGAAAGCCGCTGCGGATTTGAATTTTGAAGCCGCCGCGGAGCTGCGCGATAAGATGGTGGAACTGAAAACCATTCTGCGCGACCAGGACAAATAAAGAAGAGGAGATTGTTATGGAAGAAATACAGAAAATGCGCCCCAGGGACTGGATTAAAATCAGGGGCGCCAGAGAACATAATTTAAAGAATATTGACGTGGATATTCCGAGAAATGAACTGGTGGTGCTGACAGGGCTTTCCGGTTCGGGTAAGTCTTCCCTGGCCTTTGACACCATCTATGCAGAAGGGCAGAGGAGGTATATGGAATCCCTTTCTTCCTATGCAAGGCAGTTTTTAGGGCAGATGGAAAAACCCAATGTGGAAAAAATAGAGGGACTGTCCCCAGCCATTTCCATAGACCAGAAATCCACAAACCGCAATCCCCGTTCCACCGTGGGAACGGTAACGGAGATATACGATTATTTCCGGTTGCTGTATGCCAGGATTGGGATACCGCACTGTCCGTCGTGCGGCCGTGAAATTGCCAGACAGAGCGTGGACCAGATGGTGGACCAGATTATGGCCCTTGAACAAGGCACAAAGATACAGCTTCTGGCGCCTGTTGTGCGCGGACGGAAAGGAGAACACGCGAAAGTACTGGAGCGCGCAAAACGAAGCGGTTATGTGCGCGTCCGTGTGGACGGCAGCCTGTATGAGCTTTCAGAGGAAATTAAGCTGGACAAGAACATCAAGCACAATATAGAAGTGGTGGTAGACAGACTTGTGGTGAAGGATGGGATAGAAAGACGCCTTACCGATTCCGTGGAAAGTGTGCTGGAATTGTCGGAGGGACTCCTGGAAGTGGATGTTATTGACGGCGAATCCATGAACTTCAGTCAGAGCTTTGCCTGTCCGGACTGCGGCATCAGTATCAGTGAAATTGAGCCGAGAAGCTTCTCCTTCAACAATCCTTTCGGAGCATGTCCCGACTGCTTCGGCCTGGGGTATAAGATGGAGTTTGATGAAGAACTGATGATACCGGACAAGTCCCTGTCCGTTAACCAGGGTGCCATTGCCGTCACAGGCTGGCAGTCCTGCGCAGATAAAGGCAGCTTTACCAATGCAATTTTACAGGCGCTGTGCAAGGCCTATGATTTTGATTTGGATACCCCGTTTGAGGAATATTCCGATAAGGTAAAAAATATTCTGCTTCACGGCACCGGCGGAAAACAGGTTGAAGTGTATTATGAAGGCCAGCGCGGGAAAGGCGTATATCCCGTGGCTTTCGAGGGGGTTGTGAAAAATGTAGAACGAAGATACCGCGAAACATCCTCCGATATTATGAAACAGGAATATGAAAGCTTTATGAGGATAACGCCATGCAGGCTTTGCGGGGGTATGCGGTTGAAAAAGGAATCCCTTGCAGTCACGGTATGTGACAGGAATATCTATGAGATAACGTCCATGTCTGTCGATAGGCTGCAGGATTTCCTGCAGGGAATGAAACTGACGAAAACGCAGGAATTAATCGGGGAACGGATTTTGAAGGAAATCAGGGCAAGGGTAGGATTTTTGTCAAATGTCGGTCTGAACTACCTGTCTTTGTCCCGCGCAACGGGAACCCTGTCCGGCGGGGAGGCGCAGCGTATCCGTCTGGCCACGCAGATAGGTTCGGGACTTGTCGGCGTATGCTATATTCTGGATGAGCCCAGCATCGGACTGCATCAAAGGGATAATGACAAACTTTTAAGCGCCTTGACGAACCTGAAAAATCTCGGCAATACCCTGATTGTAGTGGAGCACGACGAAGACACCATGCTGGCGGCGGATTATATTGTGGATATCGGTCCGGGTGCCGGTTCCCATGGCGGGGAAGTGGTGGCGTGCGGCACGGCAAAGGATATTATGGAAGTGCCGGAATCGGTGACGGGACAGTATTTAAGCGGCAGGAAAAGGATACCGCTGCCGGCGGAGAGAAAAAAGCCCACAGGCAAATTAACCGTGCTTGGGGCGCAGGAGAATAACCTGAAAAATATTAATGTGGATTTTCCTCTGGGAGTTATGACGGCAGTGACCGGTGTGTCCGGTTCCGGAAAAAGTTCACTTGTAAATGAGATTTTATATAAGCATCTGGCGAAAAGCCTTAACCGCGCCCGCACGATACCCGGAAAACATAAAGGCATTAAGGGCATGGAACAGCTGGACAAAGTGATTAATATCGACCAGTCGCCAATCGGAAGGACACCGCGTTCCAATCCTGCCACCTACACGGGAGTCTTTGACCTGATTCGGGATTTGTTTGCTTCCACGGCGGACGCCAAGGCAAAGGGTTATAAGAAAGGCAGGTTCAGCTTTAACGTCAAAGGCGGGCGCTGTGAAGCCTGCGGCGGCGACGGCATTATAAAAATAGAAATGCATTTTCTGCCGGACGTATATGTACCCTGCGAGGTTTGCGGCGGCAAACGCTACAACAGGGAAACCCTGGATGTCAAATATAAAGGAAAAAGCATCTTTGACGTTCTGGATATGACGGTGGAGGAAGCGGTTCCGTTCTTTGAAAATGTACCCTCCATTCGACGTAAGATTGAAACCCTGTACGATGTGGGACTGTCTTATGTTAAGTTGGGACAGCCGTCCACGGAGCTTTCCGGCGGGGAAGCGCAGAGGATAAAGCTGGCGACCGAACTGAGCCGGAGAAGCACCGGAAAGACCATATATATTTTAGATGAGCCTACCACTGGTCTGCATTTTGCCGATGTGCACAAGCTGATTGAGATTTTGCAGAAACTGACGGAAGGCGGCAATACCGTTGTGGTTATCGAGCATAATCTTGATGTGATAAAGACGGCGGACTATATAATTGATATCGGTCCGGAGGGCGGCGACGGCGGCGGAACCGTAATTGCGCGGGGAACGCCTGAGGAAGTGGCCCAAAATCCCGATTCCTATACGGGCAGGTATATTAAAAAAATGCTTGGGAAATGAAAATCAGCCTAAAGTATCCACACTGAAAAGCCGATACATGTAATGTAAAGCATGGACGCAGGAGAGGAACGAAGGATTCGTTCTCTTTTCTGCGTTTGAATTTTTATAAATTTTCCGAAACCCCTATGAAAATGCAGAGATTTAGGTTATAATAACCTGGAATGTTTAGAAATCTATGAGAGCATACCATGGAAAGGGGTATAATTTATGCAGTATACGGATATCGGAATTGATTTGGGTACAGCTAGTATATTAGTCTACATCAGGGGAAAGGGCGTTGTGTTAAAAGAGCCTTCCGTTGTAGCTTTTGATAGAGATACCAACAAGATTAAGGCAATAGGTGAGGACGCCCGCCTGATGCTGGGAAGGACTCCCGGCAATATCGTTGCGGTGAGGCCGCTGCGTCAGGGCGTTATTTCGGACTACACCGTTACCGAAAAAATGATGAAGTATTTTATTCAGAAAGCTTTGGGAAGAAGGACGTTCCGCAAACCCCGTATTGCGGTGTGCGTGCCCAGCGGCGTTACGGAAGTGGAAAAGAAGGCCGTTGAGGATGCGACCTATCAGGCAGGGGCCAGGGAAGTGTCCATTATTGAAGAGCCGATTGCCGCTGCCATTGGCGCAGGCATCGATATTTCAAAGCCCTGCGGCAATATGATAGTGGATATCGGAGGCGGTACTTCCGACATTGCCGTGATTTCACTGGGAGGTACGGTGGTAAGCGCTTCCATAAAGATTGCAGGGGATGATTTTGACGAAGCAATCGTTCGCTATATGCGTAAAAAGCATAATCTGCTGATTGGTGAAAGAACAGCGGAAGATTTAAAAATAAAGATAGGTTCCGCCTACAAACGTGCGGAAGTGGAATATATGGATGTCAGGGGACGTAACCTTGTGACCGGTCTTCCCAAGACAGTGAAGGTTTCGTCTGAAGAGACAGAGGAAGCGCTCAGGGAAACCACAGCGCAGATAGTGGAAACCATACACAGCGTTCTGGAAAAGACGCCGCCCGAACTTGCGGCGGACATTGCTGACAGGGGGATTGTACTGACAGGGGGCGGCAGCCTTTTAAGAGGGCTGGAGGATTTGATTTCCGCAAAGACAGGCATTAATACCATGACGGCGGAGGACCCCATGACGGCAGTGGCAATCGGTACGGGGAAATATGTAGAATTTCTGGCAGGATATAAAGAAGACTAGGATACATGCAGCTTAAGCTGCAAAGGGAGGTAATATGTTTAAGGGATTGTATACCGCTTATACCGGATTGAGAAATGAGCAGAACAGAATGGATGTCATGACAAACAATCTGGCAAATGCGGCAACCGTGGGATTTAAAAAGGAAGGCACCACAAGCCAAAGTTTTGATTCCGTACTGGCCTATAAATTAAAGGACGCTTCCGTCGGATTATCGAGGGCACAGTATCTTGGCGTAAACAATCCCGGAGTCAAAATCGGGGAAAATTATACCGACTATTCCGAAGGTTCTTTCAGGGTTACGGGCAATACCTTTGATTTGGCGCTGACTGAGGAAGGTTTTTTTGCTATCGAGTTTACAAACAGGGCAGGGGAAACTTCCACAAAGTATACACGCGCCGGCAATTTTACCTTAAACGAGGATGGCTATCTGGTTACAAATGACGGTGATTATCTGCTGGATGTGAACAATAGGCGCATACGTCTTGACCCGCTTCACGGTGCGGATATTACAATGGACGGCGTTATCAGCCAGAATGATAACAGGGTGGCGCAGATTCAGGTGGTTGATTTTGAAAATTATGATTACCTGCAGCGATATGGAGAGACTTATTTCCAGCCGATAGAAGGCGCACAGATTACCAATTCTTCGGCAGGCATCCGTTCGGGATGTCTGGAAATGGCAAACGTGCAGATAGTTTCTGAGATGGTAAATATGATTGCCATCACAAGACAGTATGAGAGCAACCAGAAGATTATTCAGACATATGACAGGACCATGGATGTAGCGGTCAACAATCTGGGACAGGTAAGATAGGAGGCTTAAAATGGTACGCAGTTTATGGACGGCAGCAACGGGCATGATTGCACAGCAGACAAATGTGGATAACATTGCCCACAATCTTTCCAATGTAAATACGGTAGGTTACAAGACGCAGGTCAATGAATTTAAGTCATTGCTGTATCAGAACCTGCAGACAAGGACGACTTCTGCAAACGGAGACCCGAAACCCTCCAATGCGCAGGTGGGTCTTGGTGTGCGTAATGCTTCCCTGACAGTGCAGTTCCACAACGGTCCCATGCTTGCCAATGACAGCAATACGGCTTTTGCAATCAGCGGTAAAGGTTTCTTTGCAGTACGCGGTGATGACGGCAATACATACTATACCAGAAACGGCAACTTCCAGTGGACGACAGCCGCAAACGGAGGCACCATGTTGTCGGACAGTGAAGGACAGCCGGTGCTGGATTCCCAGGGCAGAAGCATTATTTTAAACAGCACTTACGATGCAAGCCAGATTTCGATTACCGCTGACGGTACAATCTGCTATCCCGATGCCAATAACAATCCGCAGTCTTTGGGAATTACCATCGGATTGTACCAGTTCACAAATCCGGGAGGGCTTGAAAGGCTGGGTGACAGTATGTATCAGCAGACGGCGGCCAGCGGTCAGCCTATCAATGAAGCAACCAGCACGACAGTGGAAAAGAGTTCCGTCCTGCAAAACTTTCTGGAAGGCTCCAATGTGCAGGTTGTAGATGAAATGGTCAACATGATTGTGGCGCAGAGGGCATACGAGATTAACGCCAAGGCGATTACCGCGTCGGATGAGATGCTGCAGCAGGCCAATAATCTCCGCGGTTAACAGGAAAGGTGTGAATAGTTATGGATATCGGTAATCTGACAAATGCGTATGAAGATTTTTATAAGACACAGTCCTCCCAGAGTGCGTCGAAGCTGGAGGGACAGCTTGGCACGGATTATTCCAAGGCTACGGATGAGGAACTGATGGATGCCTGTAAACAGTTTGAGGCTTATTTTCTGGAGCAGGTGTTTAAGGAAATGGTAAAGACCATTCCGAAATCAGAAGAAGCTTCTTCCTATACGACCGGGCTTATGGATTACTATCAGGACAATATGATACAGGAGATAGCAAGCAGCTCCACTGAACAAAACAGTCTGGGGCTGGCACAGACGCTCTATGAACAAATGAAGCGTAACTACGGCTTGTAGGAGCCGAAGGTGGTGCGGTTTGATGTGGTGATGAAGAAAGACTGCTGAGGAAGCAGTCTTTTTGCGCGTGTGTATGCGATACACGATAATAAGGGGAATTGCGGATGGAAACGATAAAAGGCTTTGTGGAACGTATTATCTTTCAGAATGCGGAAAACGGATATACGGTGCTGGAACTTTCCGGGGAAGAAGGGGAAAATGTTCTGGTCGGGATGCTGAAGGGCGTCACGCAGGGTGAGACCATACAGGCTGAAGGCGCTTTTACGGAACATCCTGTTTATGGAAGCCAGTTTAAAGTGGCTGCGTTCAAGACCGTCATGCCGGAGGACGCCGCGAGCATAGAGCGGTATCTGGCATCGGGAGCCATCAAAGGCGTAGGCGCCGCCCTTGCCGCAAGGATAGTGAAAAAATTTGGAAAAGACACCTTCCGGGTAATAGAAGAAGAGCCGGAACGCCTGACGGAGATAAAGGGCATCAGCGAGCGGATAGCAAGGGAAATTTCCATGCAGATGGAAGAAAAAAAGGATATGAGGGAAGCTTTCCTCTATTTACAGCAGTTTGGCATATCCAACGCGCTTGCGGTAAAGATATACAATACTTACAAAGATAATTTGTATGGCGTCATGCAGCAGAATCCCTATCAACTGGCGGAGGACATAGAGGGAATAGGATTTCGGATAGCGGATGAAATAGCCGGTAAAATAGGCATCCATACGGATTCGGATTTCCGTATAAGGAGCGGCATACTGTATGTGCTGCTGCAGGCAGTGCAGGAGGGTCATATGTATCTGCCGGAAGACGTCCTGCTGAGCAGGGCTGAGGAGCTGCTTTCAGTGGACAGGCAGTATATAGCGCCGCAGATAGGAAACCTGGCAATGGATAAAAAGCTGGTAATCAAAAAGCAGGAGGAGGTAAAAGTATTTGCTTCTGCAAATTATTATGCGGAATTAAACTGTGCCGCCATGCTTGCAGGGCTGAATATCCCGGTGGAAGAGGAAGGGGGACTGCTGCCGTCCGGCGAGGACGCAATAAGGAACAGGATTGCAGCGATAGCAAAAAAAGAAGGACTGGAACTGGATGAACTTCAGGAACAGGCGGTATTGGCATGTGTAAAGAACGGCCTGTTTATCCTGTCGGGAGGACCGGGAACAGGAAAAACCACAACCATCAATACCATAATCCGCTATTTTGAAGCAGAACAGCTGGATATTTTTCTGGCAGCGCCAACAGGACGGGCTGCAAAGAGGATGACGGAAGCGACGGGGTATGAAGCGCGCACCATTCACCGTATGCTGGAATTAAGCGGCGCATTGTCAGAGGATAACAGGCGGAATGTACGCTTTGAGAGGAATGAAGAGAATCCTCTTGAGGCAGACGTCATTATTATAGATGAAATGTCCATGGTCGATATTCACCTGCTGCAGGCGCTTCTGCGCGCGATTATGCCGGGGACAAGGCTGATTCTGGTAGGGGATGTGGACCAGCTGCCATCCGTGGGACCGGGCCAGGTGCTGCGCGACATCATGTCCGCGGATGTATTTCCTTCCATAGTTCTGAAAAAAATTTTCAGACAAGCGCAGGAAAGCGACATCGTTGTAAATGCGCATAAAATCAATAGGGGCGAGGAGCTTATTCTGGACAATAAGAGCCGGGATTTTTTCTTTCTCGAAAGAAATGATGTGAATGTCATATATAAGCATATGGTGCAGCTGATAACAGAGAAGCTTCCCAAGTATGTGGGGGCCGATTCCCTGGATATTCAGGTGCTTACGCCCATGAGGAAGGGCAGTCTGGGGGTGGAAACCCTGAACCGTATTTTGCAGAAATACATGAACCCGGCTTCTCCGGAAAAGAAGGAGCATATTTTTGGGGAAAACATATTCCGTGAAGGCGATAAGGTGATGCAGATTAAAAATAACTATGAGCTTGAATGGGAGATAGTGAGCAAATATGGCATACCGGTGGATAAGGGGCTGGGGATTTTTAACGGAGACACGGGTAGAATCGTGCAAATCAATGAGTTTGCGGCTAATATGGTGGTGGAGTATGACGAACACAGGCGGGTGACATACCCGTTTGTGCAGGCGGAAGAACTGGAACTGGCATATGCCGTTACCATACACAAATCCCAGGGGAGCGAATATGCAGCGGTCATTATGCCGCTTCTTGCGGGTCCGCGCATGTTGTTTAACAGAAATCTCCTGTATACGGGCGTGACAAGGGCAAAGTCCTGTGTTACGATTTTGGGCAGCAGGGAAATAGTTGGGGAAATGATACGAAATACGGATGTCAACCGCCGGTATACGGCGTTTTCAGAGAGAATCAGGGAAGTTACCCTGCGTTAAGGATGCGGTTTTATAGAAGGTTGTGCGTGCGGAAAGCAGGCATAAATGAAAAAGGAAATTTTGGTAAAGAATATGATGAAAGGGGCGGTGAACCTGTTGTTTCCTCCCCGATGTCCGGTTTGTGACGAGCCGGTAAGAATCCGGGAGGGCGCTCTTTGTCATTCATGCAGGAATACGCTGGCGCCTGTCAGGGAACCGTACTGCTTTTGCTGCGGCAGGCCTCTTTTGCGGGAAGAAACAGAGTATTGCAGAGATTGCAGCAAAAGGCGGCGCCTATATATCAGGGGCAGGGCGTTATACGAATACGACAGCGCCGCCGCTTCCATTTACCGTTTTAAATATGGAGGAAGGCGGGAGTATGCCGTTTTCTTCGGCAGGGCAATGTCTGAAGGACTGGAAGGTTTTATCCGCAGTGCGGCGCCCGACGGTCTGGTTCCCGTACCCGTTTCCAAAAGGAGGCTTCGCAGGCGTGGATATAACCAGGCGGACCTGCTGGCAAAGGAAATCGGGAGGAATCTGGACATACCGGTTTATGACAGGCTTGTCCGAAGAGTCAGGGATACCCTGCCGCAAAAATCATTAAATGTGCAGGAAAGGCAAAATAATTTGAAAAGGGCTTTCAAAATTGCGCAAAATGATGTAAAATTAAGTACGATTATAATTGTAGATGATATATTCACTACCGGCAGCACAGTGGAGGCTGTTGCGGAAGTGCTTCTGCAATCAGGAGTGCATAATATTTATTTCATTACACTGGCTGTAAGCGGCCGGGGGTAAGGAGGGTTACTATGAATGTTCGTAATTGCAGGAAATGTGGAAAAGTTTTTAACTATGTATCAGGACCCCGTCTCTGTCCGAGATGCAAGGAAGCGCAGGAAGAGGATTTTCAGAGGGTGAAGGCATATGTCAGGGAAAATGCCGGAGCTACCATCAATGAAGTTGCGGAAGCATGTGAAGTAGAAGTATCCATGATTCATCAGTGGCTGAGAGAAGAGCGTCTGCAGCTTACGGAGGGTTCCAGCATTACGTTGCAGTGTGAAACCTGTGGAGCTCCTATTTTGAGCGGTCGTTACTGCGACAAATGCAAACGTGACCTGGCAAACGACTTTAAAGGAGCTTTTGTTTCCAAAAAGGACGAGCCGGCCCCTTTGTTAAAGAAAAATAAAGACGGGGATAAGATGCGTTTTCTGAATAAATAGTTGTGAAAGGCAGGAAACATGTTAAACGAAGAAAGAATTATACTGATGACAAAGCTTGCATCTTATGAATCCGGTGAAGGGAAAAAGAATACGGCGGTTGGAAGTTATTTCAGAAGCGATTATATCGGCATGCAGGTGGTAAAGTCGGTAATCAGCGCAACCATAGCCTTTTTTATTCTTTTTGCATTGTATGTTCTTTACGATTTTGAAACTTTCATGCTGGAAGTTTACAAGATGGATTTATTTGATTTTGCAAAAAGCATTCTCATCTTATATGGCGTGTTTGTGGTAGGGTTTGCTGTTTTGACGTATGTGTTATACACATACAGGTATAACAAAGTGAAAAAAAACCTGAAAAATTACTATAATAATTTAAAAAAACTGGCATCCATGTATGATAAGAATAAGAATTTTTGAAAGGCCCAATTATGAGAAACCTACTGGAAATAAAAGAACTGATTAAGAGATTTTACAGTAAAAATGAAGTATTTATTGTGCCGGTTTTAAAGTTTTTACTGGCACTTATAGCGCTTTTAAGCGTCAACGGACAATTGGGATATATGACCAGAATCAATAATGTGGCTGTAGTACTCATAGTATCCCTGTTGTGTTCGTTTCTGCCGACAGGATTTATTATATTTTTTGCAGCGGTATTTGTATTGCTGCACTGCTATGCCCTGGCGCTGGAAGCAGCATTGGTGGCATTATGTTTGTTTATGGTAATGGCATTGCTGTTTTTCAGGTTTTCGCCAAAAGATTCGATAGTGGTGCTGCTAACGCCGGTCTGCTTTGGACTTAAAATCCCGTATGTGATGCCTCTTGCCATGGGGCTTGTCGGCACGCCTGCTTCCGCGGTGTCTGTGGGGTGCGGGACTATAGTATATTATCTGGTGCATTTTATCTCCTCAAATGATGTGGCCATCAATGCACTGGAATCAGATGAGGCGACGGCAAGGCTCAGGCTGGTTATTGACGGCCTGATTGACAACAAAGAAGTGATGATAACGGTGGCGGCTTTTGCATTTACCGTGATTCTTGTGTATTTTATCCGCAGGATGTCCGTTGACCATTCCTGGACGATTGCCATGGTGGCAGGTACGTTTATCAATGTGGTGATACTGCTTTTGGGCGATTTGATGTATGATACCAATGTTTCTGTTCTGGGAGTGCTTTTTGGCTCACTGGCGGCGTTAGCTATTTGTGTTGTACTGCAGTTTTTTGTTTTCAGTGTGGATTACAGCCGAACAGAGAAGGTGCAGTTTGAAGATGACGAGTATTATTACTATGTAAAGGCCGTGCCGAAGATGGCGGTTGCAGCGCCGGAAAAGACGGTAAAAAAGATTAATTCCCAAGTGACGCGCACTACCCATGCAAGCAGCGCGCATCAGCCGGAGAGAAACGGGGCAGGGCAGCGCGTGCAGGGCAGGCAGGCTCCGTCGAGAACGATTTCTACCCAGAGCGGGAGCAGGGGAAGATACCCTGAAAGGCGTGGGCAAAGTGCAGGAGCGAGTCCGGAAGATTATGAAGAAATTTGAGGTAGATTGATTTCCAATGCAGCAGATTCAGGATTATATTAACAGCATGATAAGACGGATGCCGGATATGGATTTTTCAAGTGCGGTGGAAATACTTATTATTTCCTTCCTTATCTATGAGATTCTTATCTGGATAAAAAATACCAGGGCCTGGGCTTTGCTCAAGGGTCTGGTTATTATTCTGATTTTTTGGATGGTAGCCGCTTATTTTCACATGACAACCATCATCTGGCTTGGGACGAATGTGCTGGGATTCGCCGTTACGGCATTCATTGTGGTATTGCAGCCTGAACTCCGCAAGGCGTTGGAAGAATTGGGAAATAAGGAGATTATTTCCAATGTGCTGCCGTTCTCCGGGACAAGGCAGAAGGAGAATATATTTTCAGGCAAAACAATTAACGAAATCACAAAAGCCTGTGTGGAAATGGGGAAAGCCAGAACAGGCGCCCTCATTGTCATTGAATGTAAGCAGCCGTTGGGTGATTTTGAGAGAGCCGGAATCGATGTGGATGGTATTGTGACCAGCCAGCTGCTTATCAACATATTTGAGCATAATACCCCCCTGCATGACGGCGCGGTTATCGTGCGTGGAAACAGGGTGGCGTCCGCAACCTGTTACCTTCCGCTTTCGGATAATCTGAAACTGGATAAAAATCTGGGTACCAGGCATCGTGCAGGACTGGGAATATCCGAAGTGACGGATGCAGTAACCGTAATCGTTTCCGAAGAAACAGGTAAAATCAGCGTGACATACAAAGGGGAACTGATTCGTAATCTGAGCGGCGATGAACTGAAAGAAAAATTAAAACTGGCACAGCCGGTAGAGGGTGAGGAAACAAAGAAATCACACAAAATCTGGAAAGGAAAGAGCAGGGCAGGTAAAGTTGAAAGATAAGAAAAAAATTGGAAGGAAACTGCTGAATAACTGGGCGCTTAAGCTTTTTTCCCTTGTGGCCGCATTTTTGCTCTGGCTCGTGGTGATGGATATTGAAAACCCGGAGGATAGAAAAACCTTCAACAATATTCCGGTCAGGCTGGTCAATACGGATTTACTTACAAATGAAAACATGGTTTATGAAGTTTTGGATAAAACAGATACCGTGCGAAGCGTAACGATTATTGCAAAGAAGTCCATTCGTGATGAACTCAATGCCAGCGATATTGTGGCTGAGGCGGATTTTTCCAAGCTTACGGTGACAAATACGGTGGAAATCAGATTTTATTCCCTTCGCTATAATGAAGAGATTTCCAGTATATCCGGCAGCAATGAAATATTGAAATTGAATATAGAAGAAAAGAGGACAAAACGTCTTGCCCTTACGGTAGATACCACCGGTGAAGTGGTGGAAGGTTATATGGTCAATGCAGTTGTGCCAGACCAGAACAGGGTTGAAATTTCCGGACCGGAATCTGTGGTATCCCAAATTGCATCCGCTGCTGTGAAAGTAGATATTTCTGATTCCACCAGTGATATTTCCACATATTCCAACGTAATATTATATGATGTGGACGGAAATGTCATAGCATCCGACAACGTATCCCTGAATGTTGCGTCAGTGCGTGTGAGGGTGGAAATTTTACGGACAAAAACAGTTCCGGTCCGGTGCGATGTATCAGGGACACCGGCTGCGGGTTATATGTTTACAGGCGAGATAGAATGTGAACCTGCAAATGTATTGATTGCAGGAACAGAAGAAGCGCTGGCTGATATCCGTGAAATTGTGATTCCGGAGGAAGCGATTAACATCACGGGACAGACGGAGGATATGCGGGTGAATATCAATCTGGAGGATTATCTGCCGGAAGGAATCATTCTGGCGGACGGGACATCCCACGCAAGGGTTTCTGTAACAGCCCGTATTGAAAGGGAAATTTCCAAGGATATCACCATTGCGTCGGAGCGCATCCGGATTGCGGGCATTCCTGCCGGGTATCAGGCAGAGTTAAATGAAGAAGAACTTTTATATACCCTCAGTATAAAAGGAATGAAGGAATCCGTGGATGCAGTCAATGAGGAAACGCTGTACGGTCATATCAATATCGCCGACTTTATGGAGGAAGGGAATATAGGGGAGCTATCTCCCGGCGTATATGAAATGGAAGTGGAGTTTATGCTTTCCGAAAACATCACAGTTGTAAGGCCTCTGAAGGTATCAGTGAGGATAACAGAGACAACGGAATAGTGTAAATGGAAAGGCATGGTGAAAAATATGGGACGTTTATTTGGAACAGATGGAGTAAGGGGGATTGCAAACGAGGAACTGACGCCGTTGCTGGCGATGCAGCTTGGTCAGGCCGGGGCATATGTCCTTACAAAGGAAAAAGAGCATAAGCCGACTTTGATGGTGGGATGCGATACCAGAATTTCAGGAGATATGCTTGCAAATGCTTTGATGGCAGGAGCATGCTCCGTAGGGGCAAACTGTATTTTTGTCGGAGTGATTCCGACGCCTGCCATTGCGTATCTGACCCAGAAGTACAAGGTGGATGCCGGAGTTGTCATTTCCGCCTCCCACAATCCCGTGGAGTTTAATGGAATCAAGTTTTTTGACGGGGATGGATATAAGCTGCCGGATGAGCTGGAAGACGAAATAGAAGCCATGATTAAAAACAACATGCAGGGAGTGAAATTTCCTACCGGCTCCGGAGTCGGTAAGATTAAGTACCGTACGGATGCAAGGGAAGAATATATCAACCATGCAATCCAGTCGGTTGCAGTAGAACTGCGTGGAATGAAAATAGTGGTAGACTGTGCGGAGGGCGCTGCTTTTTACACTTCGGTGGAAGCCTTGAAGGAGTTGGGGGCAGAGGTGGTTGCCATACATAACAATCCGGACGGAACCAATATCAATGCCAACTGCGGTTCTACCCACATGGAGGAACTGCAGGCGAGGGTGGTGTTTGAAAAGGCAGACATCGGTCTGGCATTCGACGGGGACGCCGACAGGCTTCTGGCAGTGGATGAAAAGGGAAATATCGTAAACGGCGACCAGGTTATGGCTATCGTGGGCAACTATATGAAACAGAAAGGAACCTTGAAAAAGAACACCATTGTTGCAACGATTATGAGTAATCTCGGGTTCTTTCTGATGGCCGAGAACAATGGCATCAAGGCAGAACAGACGAAGGTCGGGGACCGTTATGTGCTGGAGAGGATGAGGGAAATCGGCGCGAGCCTTGGCGGCGAACAGTCAGGGCATGTGATTTTTCTGGATGAAAACACCACGGGCGATGGACTCTTGAGCGCACTGCACCTGCTTCAGGTTATGGTCGATACGAAAAAGTCCCTTTCGGAGCTTTCGGAAGTGATGGAAATGCTTCCGCAGGCGCTTGCCAACGCCAAGGTAGCCAACCACAAAAAAGACCATTATATGGAGTATCCCGAAATTGCCAAGGCAATTGCAAAATTAACGGAGCAATTTTCCGGCGAGGGCCGTGTGTTAATCCGTCCTTCCGGCACAGAACCCCTTGTCAGGGTTATGATAGAGGGCAAGGAAAAAAATCTGATTCAGGCGGAGGCTGACCGTCTGGCAAGTCTGATACAGGATATTATGTTTTAGAAAAGGCTTGAGATTCTTGTCAAAAAATGCTATAGTAGTACTAGAGGAAATTGGAGGTATAGCAGTATGGTTAGCCAAAAGGTTGTCATCAAGAATCCCACCGGGCTTCACTTGAGGCCGGCAGGCATTTTGTGTAAAGAGGCGATGAAGTTTAAGTCCTTGATTACTTTCTCTTTTAGGGATAACACGGCGAACGCAAAAAGCGTTTTAAGTGTACTCGGGGCCTGCGTGAAATGTGGTGATGAAATCGAATTTACCTGTGAAGGTGAGGATGAAGAAGCGGCGTTGAAATCTCTGGTGGAAGCGATTGAAAGCGGTCTTGGTGAATAGATGATACATATACAATGATAATTGCAGCCCATCCAATGGATGGGCTGAATTTGTACAAAGAAAGGAGAAATGCCGTATGAAAAATATTGAAAGTTATAATGCCGAAAAGTATAAGGACAGCAGGTATTCCAGCGTGGAAGAAGGAATCTTCCAAACGGATGACAATGGTGAAATCCTATATGTAACTTCCCTGTCATTTGTGCAGGAGCCGGAATTGGGAGAAGGAAGCAACGCAGGCTGTATTTCCCAGTATCCGTTAGAAGATATATTGGACAAGTTTTATTGCTATATTTCCGACTTTTACGATGAATTAAACAGTGAAAAGGAAGAAGTATGTTATCAGGAGTTTGCAAGTCCGGATTTGGCAGATATTGTGAAGCTGAGAACCATTATTGGCAAACATGTTTATAATCAGGAAGTGGATGACCGTGTAAAGCTTGTCATTGAATAAAAATCAGATAGAGTATTTGGAAGTAATTATGAAAGGGCAGCGCCGGATTTTCCGGTTCTGCCCTTTGTTTTTATGGTTATTTATAAATCGGTTCGCGTCCTGCCTGTGCAATACCGATATAGGTATGCCCTGTGTTGATTTCAATTTCATTGCCTGCCATGTCGTAATATCTGGTAGGGGAATAGTCGTCTTCTTTTGTCCATGTAATCTTGATGCCGCGGCCCTGTGTAAAGTACCAGCCGCTGCGGCCGGAATCATTGACCTGGAAAATCAGGTATTTGTTGTCCTGACGGTATTCCCAATAAGTATCCTGAATGATGACATTGGAAAATGCAAGCTGTTCACCGGTCAGTTTGTCTATCTGGGGCTCGCCGTACAGATATTTCAGGTAAGTGCCGCTTTCTTCATCATATTTAAAAGAAGATTTCGTGGTGGTGAAAATCTTGGACAAATCTATTTCCGTTGCGGTAAAGGAGCCGGACGCGTTTTCCAACGTGTTAAACTCGGTCATCGGTGCAAAATTGAAATGTTCAGGCTCCCAGTAACTGCTTCTGTGTTCCATCTGGTATCCCTGTTTGTCAATGGCCTTTACCAGACTTTCGCCGTCTGTGAAGCCGTTGTGAATCGTGGGAGAAGAACCCTTGGGATAGCGGTAAAAAGCTTCGCTTCCGGTTGCGGGAGCAACCACATCCCCGCCGCCGATGCTGCACCCGGACAGGTTATTTACATCGCTTCGTTTTACTACGTCAACCAGATAAAAGGGTCCGCCCCAGTGTACAAGGAAGGAATCCCATTCCATGCTCCAGTATGCATAATAGTCGCGGCAGCTTCTGATATTACCGATTAATTCCAAATCCTGCCAGTCCTCAATAACACCCATCTGGCGGGACATTTCGCCCTCTTCCATGCATTCATACAGAACGCCTGCAAGACCAATGCCGTATTGGGGCTGCGAACCCCTGTCGGTAGGGAACATGACAGAGATGGGACGGGAGTCTGCAACATCCTTATAAATCCATTCGTTTGTAAGCGCACTGTGTACCATGCCTTCCTCGGGAGGGGTTTCGCTTAAAACTTCATCCGGTACCTCGACAGGGTCAATGGTTGACGGCACTGTTACGGTGGGCTCGATGGACACCGCAATGTCGTCGGGACGCTTTGGCGTGTCGTCATCTTTTCCGCAGCCGTTCAGAGCCAATAAGGCCGAGACGGCTATAAGTGTAACTAATATATTTTTTTTCATAAAATATCCTCTCTTTCGTTATCAATGCTACAGGAAACATTATAGCACATTGCACATGATAATTGCAATGATAATACCCAGAATTGCCCCCATTAAGACTTGAAGGGGAGTATGTCCCACAAATTCTTTTAGTTTGTCTTCCGCAGGCATGTCACTGCCCATATCAGCGAAAATTTCAAGCATTTCGTTTAAAACCTTGGCCTGGATTCCGGTCTCACGGCGCACGCCCATGGCATCATACATGACAATAATTGCCAGCACAAGGGAAATGGTAAATTCAAAACTGGCAGGACCATAAACATAACATGCCGCCGCACAAAGCGCGCTGACGGTTGCAGAATGGGAACTTGGCATCCCGCCGCTTCCAATCAGCCTTTCCGCAACAAATTTTTTTGTAAAAAGAAGATGTATAAATGTCTTCAGGATTTGCGCCACACACCATCCGGCAACGGCACACAGTAAAATTTTATTTTGCAATAACTGGGTAAAAAAATTCATAGGGCACCTCTCGATTAACTATCCAAGTATATCACCACTTTTTTCGATATGCAAGCGGCGTCAGGTTTTCGTAACGTTTGAATACTTTAATAAAATAAGAAGCATTTTGAAATCCACATGCAAGAGCAATGTTTTCCACACTTTCATTGGAAAAACGGAGCAGGGATTTGGCGTGGGAAAGCCGCTTTGTGTTAAGGTCATTGATGATGGAAGAACCGAACAGCCGCTGGTATTCCCGGAGCAGATGGTATTTGCTGATAAAAAAGCGCTCGGATAAGCTGTCCAGCGTCAACTTTTCGGTATGGTGCTGCTCAATATAGCGGCGGACCTCCAAAAGCTTGTCCGGCACGGGGGCGGAAGAAGAATAAAATACATCTTCAAAAATCTGCACAATCAAATCGGTCAGATATTTATGGGAAAGCAAATCGGAAAAAGCCTCGTTTTGCTGTTGAAGTCCGTAAAGTGTTTTTATCAGCTCCGTATAAGGCGACAATTCAGGCGGAGTATATACAACAGGGCCTTCCCGTTCTTTATAAAGCTGATAAAACCCCTTTGCCTGATAACCGTTAAAATGAACCCACATCAGCGACCATGGCGAAACCCCGCTGCTTTCGTGGGAATAAGGCTCTACACAGTTCAGCCAGACGCAGTCACCGGCCTGCATGGAATAAGAAACTCCCTGGAAGGTAATGGTACCGCAGCCGTCCAGGACAAGAAAAAAAAGGTAAGAATCCAGATTTTTCCTTTGGCTGATATGAGGTTCCAGGCTTTTTAAGGTTCCTATCTCCTGTATGTATAAATATTGGGATTTGGTATAGGATGAAGGTGTAACCAAAATTCTGTCTGAAGCTGCTTTGGACATGAAAGTCTCCTTTGATAATTTGAGGAATAAAAGCAATATTTTACAATTCTTTAGCAATAAAATGGATTGATACTGCTATTATACAATAGTATACTCACATTTAAAAGAGGAAAAATATTATAATTTTGGAAAAAGAAAGGCGGGAAGTAAAAATGAAGCAAACAGCGCTGATTACAGGAATCACGGGGCAGGACGGCTCTTATCTGGCAGAGTTTCTGCTGGAACAGGGTTATGAGGTTCACGGGTTAATCCGCAGGCACAGCACGGAAAATCTGGACAGGCTTGAGGGTATCCTGAAATCTTCATATAATAAAATCAAGTTTTTTCTGCATTATGCAGATTTGACGGACTCCAGTAATTTAAGCCGTCTGGTTTCTGAAATTAAACCTACCGAAGTATATAACCTTGCAGCGCAGTCGCATGTGGGAATTTCTTTTGAAGTACCCGAATATACGGCGGAGGTTACGGGCATCGGCACGTTAAAGCTGCTGGAGGCGCTTCGTATTTACGGAGGAAGCTGCCGGTTTTACCAGGCTTCCACCTCCGAACTGTTCGGCGGACTCCCGGAAACAGCGCCGCAAAACGAAAATACGCCGTTTTATCCCAAGAGTCCTTACGGCGCGGCAAAATTATATTCTTATTGGATAACGGTAAATTACAGGGAATCTTATCAGATGTTTGCGTGCAACGGCATACTCTTTAACCATGAATCTCCCAGAAGGGGAGAGAATTTTGTTACCAGAAAAATCACGCTGGCAATTGCCAATATCGTGGCGGGCCGACAGGAAAAGCTTTCCCTGGGCAATATGAATGCAAAAAGGGACTGGGGTTTTGCCGGCGATTATGTAAAAGGCATGTGGAAAATGCTGCAGCAGGAAAAAGCCGGGGACTATGTGCTGGCGACAGGGGAAACCCATACCGTAAGGGAATTTGTGGTAGAGGCATTTGCCAATCTGGGAATTGACCTTCGTTTTGAAGGGACCGGCGTCCATGAAAAGGGATATGATGCGAAGACAGGAAAACTGTATGTGGATGTAAATCCTGAATTTTACCGTCCTGCGGAAGTGGAATTTTTGTGGGGGGATGCCGCAAAAGCGGAAAAGGAGCTGGGCTGGAAAAGGGAAACGGATTTTAAGGCGCTGGTTGCCATGATGATGGATGCTGATATGAAACTGATTGCCGGGATGGATTGTAAAGAGTTCAGAACCCGTAAGTAGGAAAAGAGGAAGGATAATGGATAAAAAGGATAAAATTTATGTTGCAGGACACAGGGGATTGGTGGGAAGCGCAATAGTCAGAAGCCTTAAGGCAAAAGGATATGACTATATTATAGGCAGAACCCACAGGGAACTGGATTTGACAAATCAGGCGGCAGTAAATGAGTTTTTTGAAAAAGAACGTCCTGACGTGGTAGTGCTTGCAGCGGCAAAGGTAGGGGGCATCAACGCCAACAATACGGCTCCCGCAGAGTTTGCTTATGAGAATATGCAGATACAGTGTAATGTCATCAAATGCGCACATGATTATAAGGTAAAAAAACTTTTGTTTCTGGGAAGCACCTGTATCTATCCCCGGATGGCCCCGCAGCCGATTCCCGAAGAGGCACTGTTGACAGGTCCATTGGAAGAAACAAATGAAGCGTATGCCATCGCGAAAATTGCGGGACTGGAAATGTGCAAGTTTTTTAAGAGACAGTATGGGGATAATTTTATCAGTTGTATGCCTACCAACCTGTATGGTCCCGAAGATAATTACGATTTGTCCGGTTCCCATGTGATGCCTGCCATGATTCGCAAATTCCATGATGCAAAACAAAACGGCAGCGCTTTTGTGGAACTTTGGGGAACGGGTACTCCCCTGCGGGAATTTTTGTATGTGGACGATATGGCGGACGCCTGTGTATTTCTGCTGGAGCAGTATAACGGAGAGCAGCATGTCAATATCGGTACGGGGGAAGAGGTTTCCATCAGGGAACTGGCAGAAACTGTGCGCAGGGTGGTCGGATACGAAGGAGAAATCCACTGGAACAGCAGTATGCCGGACGGCACGCCCAGAAAACTGACGGATATTACAAAACTGCACGGGTTAGGCTGGCGCCACAAAACAGGTCTGGAAGAAGGGGTAAAGCTGGCGTATAGGTGGTTTTGTGAAAATGCAGACCAGGCAAGACTCTAGCGGGGTAACAATATGAAAATTTACGGAGTGATTATGGCAGGCGGCGGAGGGACGCGCTTCTGGCCTCTTAGCCGCAGGGAACTGCCCAAGCAGTTTTTAAACCTGACAGGGAAGGATAGATTAATTAACGAAACCTTTGACCGTCTGGGTAAGGCAGTGCCAAAAGAGAATATATTTGTAGTGACAAATTCACTATATGCGGATAAAACAATGGACATGATGCAGGGAAGGCTCCAAAAGAGCCATGTGCTGGCGGAACCGGCGGCGCGCAATACGGCGGCCTGTATCGGTTATGCCGCTATGGAAATCCTGAAAAAACATGGCGACGGAGTGATGTGCATCATGCCGTCGGACCATTATATCGTAAGGGAAGAAGAGTATGCGGATACCATAAGGCGCGGCGCAATGCTGGCAGCTGACAAGGATTGTCTGGTTACCATCGGCATAAAACCGGAATATCCTGCAACCGGTTACGGGTACATCAAGAACACGAAGGTGAAAACAGAAGACGGTAAGACGGCGGATTACCGTATGGTGGAAGAATTTGTGGAAAAACCGGAAAAAGAAGTTGCGGAAGCATACCTTGCAGAAGGGCATTATGCGTGGAACAGCGGTATGTTTATCTGGAAGGCTTCCGTTATTCTTTCATATTTTAAACGGCTGCTTCCGGATATATATGAATGCCTGGAGGAAATCGGGAATGCAATGGGAAGCGGCAGGGAACAGGAGACGCTTGATGCGGTTTATCCGAAAATCCCCAAAATATCCATTGATTACGGCATTATGGAGCGGGCGGACCGTGTGCTGATGTTAGAGGGTACGTTCGGCTGGAATGACATTGGCAGTCTGGATGCCATGGAAGTGCTTCACGAGAAGGATGAAAAGGATAATATAGGGGTCGGGAACTGTATTTTATTGGACACAGAGGGATTAATCTGTTATGCTAAGGATAAAATGATTGCGGCTGCATTCGTAAAAGATTTGATGGTTGTGGAATCCGAGGATGTGATTCTGGTCTGCCCCAGGCAAAAAGCCCAGGAAGTGAAAAACATTGTGGAATCCTTGGAGAAAATGGGAAAGACAGAGTATTTGTGATGGTTTTACTACAAGGAATGGAAAGGAAAAAATGAAACTGCTAAGTGTAATTGTCCCCTGCTATAATGAAGAGGAAAACGTGCCCTATTTTTATGAGGAGTTTAAAAAGAACGAAGGATTTTTACAGGAGAAGGAAATAGATTGGGAAATCTTGTATGTGGATGACGGTTCTAAAGATAATACGGTGCAGGAGGTCAAAAAACTACATAATCAGGATGCCAGAGTGCATTTACTTTCTTTTTCCCGTAATTTTGGCAAGGAAGCTGCGATGTATGCGGGACTGCATAAATCCAAAGGGGATTATGTGGTAATTATGGATGCGGATTTGCAGGACCCTCCTTCCCTTCTGCCGGAAATGTTCCAATATATAGAACAAGGTTACGATTCCGTGGCTACCCGAAGGGTAAGCAGAAAGGGAGAACCGCCGATACGTTCCTTTTTTGCCAGAATGTTTTACCGGCTGATGAAGCGGATTTCCAAGACGGAGATGATGGACGGGGCAAGGGATTACCGGCTGATGACAAGGCAGATGGTAAACGCCATTCTGGAGATGAAGGAATACAACCGCTTTACCAAAGGTATCTTTGGGTGGGTGGGTTTTCGTACCAAATGGATTGAATTTGAAAATGTGGAGAGGGCAAAGGGAGAGACAAAGTGGAATTTCTGGAAACTGCTGGTGTATTCGATTGACGGCATTACGGCTTTTTCCACAGCGCCGCTTTCGTTTGCCGCTGTGCTGGGTGTTCTTTTCTGCATTCTGGCAATTATCCTGATTATTTTTATTGTAGTGCGGACTCTTCTGTTCGGAGACCCCGTATCAGGCTGGCCGTCCATGGTATGCATTATATCGATGATTAGCGGCGTACAGCTCTTTTGTCTCGGAATTGTCGGCCAGTATCTTGCAAAAACTTATATGGAGGTAAAAAGGCGTCCGATTTATTTATTAAAAGAAGAAATTTAAGGGAATAACAGGATTTTTCTCCATTTATCACGCGATGACTTTCGGAGGAAACTCCTTTCCAAAACAGTACATGTTGTGCTAGGATACTGTTGCAATCGCAGTAACAGGCAAAAATCGACATATGAAAGGGGAATTGGATGGATATTACTACAATTAACGATACTGATTTGGAAAGATACATTACGGATGTGATGCTGGAAATCGGGGTTCCTGCACATCTGAAAGGTTATTACTATCTTCGCAATGCCATAATGATGACCGGAAGGGACATCGAAGTGGTAACCAGTGTCACAAAATTAATGTATCCTGTGATTGCAAGGCATTTTAACACAACGGACCAAAAGGTGGAACGTGCGATAAGAAATGCAATTGAGGTCTCCTGGGAACGGGGAAATTCCAGGACTTTTGAGAAGTTGTTCGGTTACTCTGTTAAAGACGGAAGGGCGAGGCCGACAAACAGTGAATACATTGCAAGAATTGCAGATAAAGTTCGTTTGGACATTAAGTCTATGTGAAGGGAAATAGTGGGAATATCCAGCTTTTGAAGTGGGGAATATAGTAGAAACTTGTCAGTTTTTGCGATTGCAGTGATGCAGCAGGAAATTATCTTCCTGCTGTTTTGCTGTCTGTCGTAGATTTTGCATGACGGCTGCCGGAGGGGCATTTGCTTCCATAAAGGGGGCCTGTAAAAACACAGCGGTACTAGGATGTCAAAGAACGACATCCAAGGACCGGTGTTTTTACAGGCCCCCTTTATGGAAGCAAATGCCCCTCCGGCAGCCGCCATGCAAAATCTATAAGGTTGTACTGAGGAAAAAATTATGGTAAAATTGGGGAGAATTGGGAAGAATGTGTGTGGAGGCGTTTATGCAGAAAACCATTCCTGACAAAATAATTGAAGGAAGCATGATTGCGGTGGGAATTGCAGAAGCCGCCCATCTGACAGCGCTTTTTTTGAAACAGCCCTTTCATGTCTGTGCGACGGTCATGGGAGCGCTGTATTTGTGCGCGGTTCTTTTTGCCGTACTGTGGTTTTTTATAAAGAGAAAAAAGCATGGAAAGTCTCAACGGGAAAACCGGTTTCTGAAATTGATGAAGGTTTACCCGTATTTATATTTTTTTATCGGTTTGTTTATTGTATTACAGATAATCTGGTATTTCTGGATGCATATTCCTTATCTGAAAGCGGATATCACAGGGGAAATAGTGCAGAGCATGCTTGCGTCGGACGGACTTTACACCGTAAATCCTATGACAGGAATGTCATATAAGGAGGGTATGCCGCTCAGGCTGCAGATTCTGGCGCTGCCCACGTTTTTTGCCGCAATTTGTCGATGGACAGGCATTCCCGTCTATCTTCTGGTATACAGCATGATACCTTCGGTTACTTTGCTTCTCAGTTATTTTGTCTACAGCAGGTGGGCGGCTTATCTGTTTCCGCAGGAAGGAAAAAAGCAGGCTATGTTTATGCTGTTTACCGTTATGGTATATCAGTTTGGCTGTTATGCGGTGGCAATGGACAGTTTCCTTCTCTTTTTTAAAGGATATGGAGGCGCTGCATACCGGGCAGGGGTGATTCTGCCGTATGCGCTATTATGTTGTTTGCAGGGCAGGTGGAAAAGCGTGGTCTTATGTCTGCTTGCCGAAGCATGTGTGGTATGGACCCTTTACGGGTTTGGTTACACGGTAGTAATTGCCGTTGTGGTTTTGGGAATGAAACTGGCAGTATCCCTGTCTGAAAGGAGGAAAAAGGCTTGATAGAACTTTTGGACTCTGTAGGTAAGGGATTTGGCAGCTTTGTAAAGGACGGTCAGTATCTGATGCTGTTCATGACCGCCCTGCTTTTACTATGGCTTACTGAAAATCAAAATAAGAAAGATTTCAGGGTGTTTTCCCTGATAATGCTCTTTCTCCTGCTGTGCCCGCTTACGGCAAAAGCGCTGGCATTTTACCAGACAGGATTTTACGGCTTTGAAGACATGTGGGAGCTCCTTCCCGTAACAGCGGTGCTTTCTTACGGGCTGGTGGCGGCTTTTTTTAAAATGCAGGAGGCAATGGCGTGGCAGTACGGGCGCTGGAAGGCGGCGGCTTCTAAGAAGAAGTCGGTTTTTCGTGAAATACTGGCGGGCGCTATTTTGACAGCCCTTTTGTTTTTGTGCGGAACATTGTCGCCGGGCAAGACGATGACGGAAGGATATCACGGCGGTTCTTTTCTGCCGGACGGTGCAGGCGAAGCGCTGGGCAAGCTGCAGATACAGGAAGATGTCCCTGTTTTTCTGGTTGCGCCGGATGAAATTGTAGCCTGGGCAAGGATATACAGCGGAAATATCCTGCTTCCGTACGGACGGGATATGACTGAGCCGGAATTGTCGGCTTTTACTTATGACATATATGGGGCAGATTTGCAGGAACTGCATGACTGGGTAAACGGCAGCCTGCCGGCGCCCGATGAGCCGGGGACAGCCCGGATGCAGTCGGAAATCCTGCTGAGCGGATGCGCCTCCAACGGATATGACTATCTTATTTTCTCATGGGAGAGAATGCAGGAAGAAGCTTTGCCGGAAGCACTGGAAAACCAGAAGGAATATGTCCTGTTTGCGCAGACAGATAAATATGCCGTTTATAAACTGCAGGATTAATTGGGCGGCATAGGTTTGGGATTCTGCAGAGCGGAAGCATGGAGGGGAGTATGGAAAAAAAAGTCAGCATTATTGTGCCTGTTTATAATGCAGAGAAATATATTTTGGAAACGGTGGCGTGTGTAAAAGCACAGACATATGCAGACTGGGAACTTTTGCTTGTAGAGGACGGCTCCTCGGATACCACCCGGCAGGCGCTTTTCCGAATGCAGGAGGAGAGTCCTGATGAACGCGTCAGGGTTATTTTACAGGAAAACAGCGGTGCGGCAAAAGCAAGAAACAGAGGGATTTCGCAGGCCCTAGGCCGTTATATTGCATTTTTGGATGCAGATGATATATGGGAAAAGGATAAGCTGGAAAAACAGCTTGCTTTTATGGAAGAAAAACAGGCGGCATTTTCTTTTACCGGTTATGAATTTGCAGATGAAAGCGGGAAAGGTACAGGAAAAGTAGTCAGGGTACCGGACACCATTTGTTATAAACAGGCGTTGAAAAACACAACCATCTTTACTTCCACGGTTATGTTTGACACGGAAAAGATTGCTAAGGAAAAATTGGAAATGCCTTGTATAAAAAGTGAAGACACTGCGCTATGGTTTCAGGTATTGCGAGAAGGCATTTTAGCGTATGGGCTGGACGAAAACCTGGTGCGTTACAGAAGACCGCCGGTTTCCCTTTCCTCCAATAAGCTGGAGGCATTAAGGCGTATCTGGAATTTGTACAGAAAAGCGGAAGGCCTGAATGTGCCTTACAGTATGTACAATTTCTGTTTCTGGGCAGTAAACGCCGTAAAAAGGCGGTTGTAGCCTGAGGAAACTCATGTTATACTAAAAGGATGGAAATATATGCCTGTTCCGCGGGCGGGACAGGAGAGAAAAGCCATCCAAAGAGGGACGTAAATTGAGAAAGCTGGAATCTTTTAAAAGACTGGTAATGTTATGCATGTCCGGCGTCTGCCTTGCAGGCCAGATTTTGTTCTATGCCTGGTTCTGGTACAATGACTATTACCAAAGTATAAAACAATATTTAAAATTTTCGGAGAAAGGGCATTGGCTGGTAATCGCCATATATGTCATTTTGCTGTTTTTCTTTTCCAACATGTACGGCGGTATGCGGATTGGCTACCTGAAGAATGTGGAGGTTATATTTTCCCAGTTGATAGCCACTATTCTGGTCAATGTAATTACGTATGCGCAGATTTCCCTGATGGTGCGGATGCTCTATCCACCGTCCCCTTATCTCCGCATGGTTGTATTGCAGGCGTTATGGGTAATCGTCTGGATAAACATATCCAGTCTGATATACAGAAATGTGTTTCCTCCGAGAAAACTTTTGCTTGTGCATGGGGAACGCCCCATTGATGACATCCTTGTCAAGTTTAACAGCCGGAAGGATAAGTTTGAGGTCAGCAAGTGCATCAATATCAGCGCAGGGGTGGAGGCTGTCAAAAAAGAATCCCTTGAGCGTTATGACGCGGTGGTGTTATGGGATATTTCCATAGCGGACAGAAATAAAATTTTAAAGTTCTGTTACGGACATTCCATCCGCATTTATGTCATGCCCAAAATTCCCGATGTCATCTTAAAGGGAGCCGAGGAACTGCATTTATTTGACACGCCTTTGTTTTTGACGAGGGAATATGTGCTGACAATTGAACAGCGTTTTATCAAAAGATGTATCGACTTATTCTGCGCCCTGCTGTTGTTTCTCATATCCTCCCCGTTTATGCTTTTGACTGCGATTGCCGTCAAACTGTATGACGGCGGACCCATATTGTATAAGCAGGTGCGCTGCACCACGGGAGGCAGGCAGTTTTCCATACTCAAATTCCGCAGTATGCGTGTAGACGCGGAGGAAGACGGCGTAGCCAGACTGGCTTCCAAAAAAGATTCGCGTATTACGCCCGTAGGCAAGTTTATCAGGAAAGTAAGGCTGGACGAGCTTCCCCAGCTGTTCAATATTATTAAGGGTGATATGTCATTTATCGGTCCGAGGCCGGAGAGACCGGAGATTATAGCGCAGTATCTGGAGGTTATGCCGGAATTTGTGTACCGCATGAAGGTGAAAGCCGGGCTTGCCGGGTATGCCCAGGTGTACGGCAAATACAATACGACGCCGTATGACAAATTAAAGCTGGATTTGGCATATATAGAAAATTATTCGGTATGGCTGGATTTAAAACTGATGCTCCTTACGCTGAAAGTGCTTTTGTGGCCGGACAGTACGGAGGGGGTGGAGACGGACCAGATTACCGCCATGAAAAAAGAACAGGAAAAAAATAACCAGGCAGGAAGGCCGGATGACCAGGAAGGACAGTAACCATGTGGGAATGCAACTATGCGAATGAGCCGGCAGATGTTAAGTTAATCTGGCTCCTTTTTCTAAAAAAAATATGGATTGTCTTTGCTGCGGTCCTGGCAGGCGCCCTGCTTATCGGAGGCGGGTATTTTGTCAAGCACATCGTATTTGCGCCGGAGGATTCGTTCAGGACAGTGGGAGAAGTGTATGTGGATTATGTCTGGGAAGACGCCTATGGCATTTCCAGACATTATTTAAATGAATCCGTGTGGGCCACCCTTGTAAAAACCGATGTGGTTGTGGATAATGTGATGGAACGTCTTGCTGCAGACGGTGTGCAGTCAGACAGGGAATATGTCAGGGAAAGCATGGAAGCTTCTCTGGTTTCCGATTCCCGAATCGTGACAACAACGGTAACCACGAAGGATGCGGCGCTGTCTGTAGCCATAGGTCATGCCCTTCAGGAGGCGCTTCTTGATTTTGGCAAGGCACAGGAGGGTATAGAGCAGATTCGGATTCTCACCAGTCCCAAAGAAGCAAAAAAAGTAGTGTTTGATTCCAAAACAATGCGCATTTCCGTTTTGGGTGCAATTTTAGGCGGCCTTGTTTCCATTGCAGGGCTGCTTCTGTGGATTACGCTCGATGATTCCGTCTATATTCCTTCCACATTTGAACGCCGTTATCACATTCCCATGCTGGGAACCCTTTCCTCAAAAGAGTTCTCCGAAAACCTGAAATACCTCTGCCGCGACTGTAAAAATATAGCAGTAGCCTCCGTAGAAGAAGACGTTCCGGTTGAACTGGTAACGGACAGCATAAAAGAAAAATTGGAAAGTGAGGAAAACGAAGGACAGCAAAATGCGGAAAGCTTTCCGGCGCTGTCACCCTTCGGCTGCATTTTGGAACAAACAAAAAACGCTGCCGTCCTCCGCAAATCCGACGCCCTCCTCCTTATCATAACCGCCGGCCGGCGAACCGGCAAAAAAACCGAAAGAACCCTGGATTTCCTAACCCACCAGGACTGTCCCCCCACCGCCGCCCTCCTCTGGAACGAAAACAAGCGCCTGTTAAAACTGTATTACAAATAACACTCGCAAAGCCACAATGAAATGAGGTGCAAAGCCATTTTGAAAGTACAAGTACTTGTCTCCGCCATGAACGCATCCCCCCGTGCCCTGGCAGAAAAAATGAACCTCTCATCCGACGCCATTATTATCAACCAGTGCGACAGAAAAGATTATGAGGAATTTTCACACAGGGGCAGGAGTATAAAATGCTTCAGTTTTGCGGAGAGGGGTGTGGGCAAAAGCAGGAACCATGCCCTGCAGGAAGCCGATTTGGATATCTGTCTGTTTTCTGACGAAGACATTGTGTATGAAGACGGCTATGAAGAAAGCATTGCCGCAGAGTTTGCGCGCAATCCCAAGGCGGATATGATTGTTTTTAACATTACCGTGGAGGAAGCAAGGCGCACTTATCACATAGAGGAACGGAAAAGGGTGCGTTTTTACAATTGCGGACGTTACGGGGCGGTCAGTTTTGCGCTTCGCAGGGACAAGCTTCAGGAATCGGGCGTCTGTTTTTCCGAATTGTTTGGGGGCGGCGCAAAATACAGCAATGGGGAAGACAGCCTGTTTATCAAAGAATTTATGAAAAAAGGATACCGGGTCTATACGGCTCCGGTGACAATCGGCAGGGAAGAAGCGGCGGATTCCACCTGGTTTTCGGGATACCATGAAAAGTTTTTCTTCGACAGGGGCGTGCTGTATGCTTTTTTGTACGGAAGGCTGGCAAGCCTTATGGCGCTTCGCTTTTTGCTGGCCCACAGGCAGGTTATGTGCCGGGAAGTCCCATTGAAAAAAGCCTGCCGCCTGATGAAGCAGGGTATTGCAGAAGGCAGAAGCCTGTGCCGTCCATAGCGGCGTGACGCGAAAGGAAGGACATGATTTTATATATAACTCTGACTGTGGTAACGATTGCTTTGGCATATTTTGTCAACAGCACGATTACGGTACAACCGAATAGGGTATCCAGACAGCAGCTTGTCAACCGCATTCTGCTTGCCGGTATTTTTCTGCTTCTGACATCTGTGTCGGCATTTCGCTCGGAAGTGGGAAATGATTACGGGGAATATCTGGAAATTTTTGAAGCAGTGCATGAAGGACGGCATGTTTCCACGGAGCCGGGTTTTAATCTGGTGGTAAAGGCAGTGCAGTTTTTTTTCGGTGCGGGAAGGACGTCGTCATTGATAATTTTTGCCGTCTTTGCCTTTGCTACAGTGTATTTTTTACTGCGTGCGGTTTATGAGCAGAGCGAATGGTTTGTATATTCTTTTTTCCTGCTGATGGTGCAGGGATATTATTTTAACAGCATGACAACGGTGCGTTATTATTTTGTGCTGTCGGTGGCGCTGTATGCCATGAAGTATGTGAAAGAAAAGAAGTGGTGTTCCTTTGTGCTGTGGATTGTGTTCGCCGCTTTTTTCCATAAATCCGTGCTGTTTGTGATTCCCGTCTATTTTCTGGCGTCAATCAACTGGAAAAAATGGCATATCTTTCTGGCGTCCGGAGTCTGTGTAACTTTTATGGTATTTCAGGAACAGTACCGGCGCATTATTTTTTATTTTTATCCCTATTATGAAAATTCCCAGTTCGACAACGGACAGACATCCCTTATCAATATTGCAAAATGTGCGGGGGTGCTGGTATTGTCACTGTTATATTATAAGCAGGCGGTCAGGGACAGTAAGGAAAATAAATTTTACTTTTACCTGAATCTGGGCTCCTTGATTTTATATGTATTCTGCTCTTTTATACCGGAGATTTCCAGGGTGGGATTTTATCTGAACGTCAGTAATATTTTCCTGATTCCCGCAATCATAAAGGCAATTCCGGAAAGAAGGCAGAAACTGTTTTTCGGAACTGTCATTGCTGTCGTTTTTTGTCTGTATTTCGCGTTGTTTTTGCACGGCGCTTATCAGGAAGGTATCCGGCTTTTGCCATACAGGAGTTTTCTGTTAGATTAGAAATGGAGGAAACAATGGATAAGTGTAAATTTTCCGTTATCGTGGTATGCCTGAATCCGGGGGAAAAACTGCCGCAGACGGTAAACAGCATACTGCGGCAGGATTATGACGATTACGAAATCGTGGTAAAGGATGGGGGAAGCACGGACGGTTCTTTGCAAAAACTCCCGGCAGGGAATCATAAAATACGGATGGTAATCAAAGCGGATACGGGTATTTACGACGCCATGAACCAGGCCGTGGGGGAAGCGAGGGGAGAGTATGTCCTTTTTCTGAACTGCGGGGATACCTTTCCTGATTCCGGCGTCTTACAAAAGGCTGCAGGGTATATGGAAGAAAATGGCGGACACGGTATTTATTACGGGGATACTTTCTGTGAAAAGACGGGAGTCCGCGTGGCTTCACCGCGTGAAATTACGGCTTTTGCATGCTACCGGAATATCCCTTGCCACCAGTCCTGCTTTTATTTAAGGGAGCTTTTTACGGATAAAAAATACGAACCGGCTTACAGGGTGAGGGCGGATTATGAGCATTTTTTATGGTGCTTTTTCCGTGCAGGGGTAAAGCCTGTCTATATGGACATGGTGGTGGCAAACTATGAAGGGGGCGGATATTCTGAAAGCAGGGACAATAAAAAACGGGATAAAGAAGAGCACAGGCTGATTACAAAGAAATATCTTTCGGGAAAACAGCGGTTCTTGTACGGGCTTTTTATGGTGGTGACGTTACGGCCCCTCAGAAGCTTTCTGGCAGAAACTACAGCGTTTTCCGGCATATACAATAAACTGAAGGGAAAGGTGTACCGATGAAGGTTTTATGGCTGTGTAATACCATGCTGCCCCGGATAGCGGAGGCGCTCGGTGAAAAGGCAGGGAATAAAGAAGGATGGCTGACCGGACTTTCGGAGGATGTGCTGGCGCATGCATCTGACAATCGTATCAAATTAGGCGTCTGTTTTCCAACGCAAATAAATGACGGAAGTGTCAGAGGAGAAACGGGGGGCTTGTCTTATTTTGGCTTTTGGGAGGACACTGCGAACCCAGAGCGCTGCGAGGAAGGACTGGAAAGGCAGCTTACAAAGATTCTGGAAGAATTTGCGCCGGACATTGTGCATGTGTTTGGCACGGAGTATCCCCATACCCTTGCCATGACAAGATGCGTCAAGGACAAAGAGCGCTTGTTAATCGGGATTCAGGGGATATGTACCCTTATTGCAGAAGCATATATGGCGGATTTACCTGTAAAGGTGCAGAAACGGTATCTGCTGCGGGATTTTTTAAAGCGGGACAATATTGTAAGGCAGCAGCAGAAGTTTGCATTAAGGGGACGGCATGAAACGGAAGCGCTGCAAAATGCGCAGCACATTACCGGAAGGACGAAATGGGACAGGGATTTTGTGGAAAAAACCAATTCCGGGGCAGCCTACCACCATATGAATGAAACGCTCAGGCCGGAGTTTTACGGCCCGTCGTGGAGTGTGGCAGAATGTGAAAGGTACAGTATTTTTGTCAGCCAGGGAAACTATCCGATAAAAGGACTGCACTATCTTTTGCGCGCCATGCCGGATATCCTTGCCGCATACCCGGCGGCAAAAGTATATGTGGCGGGGGATGTCATCACGCGGTATCAGACGTTAAAAGACAAATTGAAAATTGGTTCTTACGGAAAGTACTGCCTTGACCTTATCAAAAAATATAATCTAGAAGAAAAAATAATTTTTCTGGGAAAGTTAAACAGTGGGGAAATGTGCAGGCAGTACCTGAAAAGCCATGTGTTTCTGTCTCCGCACGCATTGGAAAATTCCCCGAACTCCGTCGGGGAGGCCATGCTTTTGGGAATGCCTGTCGTAAGCTCCGACGCGGGAGGGGTATCCAGTATGCTTACGGATGGAAAAGAAGGCCTTTTATATCCCTGCCATGACATTAAAAGGCTTGCAGGGGCAGTCTGCGCAATGTTTGATGACGAAAAAAGGGCAGTGGAATACGGAAAGCGGGCAAAGGAACGGGCGGGTATTACCCATGACCCTCAGGCTAATTACGAACGGCTGCTGGAAATTTACAACGGGATGACGGAGGACTTGCAGGCATGAAGGTAACCTTTGTTTCCAATTACATCAACCATCACCAGATTCCTTTTTGTGAAGCCATGCGCGCGAGGCTGAAGGAGGATTTTTGTTTTGTGCAGACCGAGCCCATGGAGGAGGAACGCATCCGCATGGGCTGGGGAGTGGATATGGAAAAACTGCCATACTTGCGCCTTTTTTATGAGAAAGAGGCGGAATGCAGGGGGTTGATTGCAGACAGCGACGTGGTGCTTTTTGGCGGCGTGGAGGATGAAAGCTATATTGCAGGACGCTTAAAGGCAGGAAAGCTTGTAGTCAGGCTTAGCGAGCGCATCTATAAGAGCGGGCAGTGGAAGGCCGTATCGCCCAGGGGACTGCGCAAAAAATATAATGACCATACCAGATACCGCAGAAAAAACGTTTATCTCTTGTGCTGCGGCGGCTATGTGGCAAGTGACTTCCATCTTATCAGGGCATACCCGGACAAGATGTTTCAATGGGGATATTTTCCCCCAATGAGAAAATATGACATAGATGTGCTGATGGAGCAAAAACGGGAGCGAAGGAAGCGGGAGGGAAAAATGTCCCTGCTTTGGGCAGGGCGTTTCCTGCCGTTAAAGCATCCTGAGAAAGCCATCCGGGCGGCAGCCGGATTGAAGGAGAAAGGCATCGCCTTTTCCCTTACCATGGTGGGAGGCGGAGAACTGGAAGAACAGTTGAAAGGTCTGGTAAAGGAAAAAGGACTGGAGGATGAAGTTCGCTTTACCGGCTTTCTTACCCCTGACAAGGTGCGCGCCTGCATGGAGGAGGCGGATATATTTTTGTTTACCAGCGACTACAACGAAGGCTGGGGGGCGGTCATCAATGAGGCGATGAACAGCGGATGCGCCGTGGTTGCAGGCTGCGACGCCGGGGCGGTGCCGTTTCTGATAACGCCCGGAAAAAACGGCCTTATCTATCCCCATAACGGCTGGGAAATTTTTTATGACAGTCTGGCAGGGCTTGTCCAAAATCCCGGGGAAGCAGAGAGGATGGGCAGGGAAGCGTACCGCACCATTGTGCGGGAGTGGAATGCGCAGACTGCGGCAGACAGGCTGGTAAACCTGCTGGAGGAACTTCTGGCAGGAAGGCCGGACTTTGCGGAAAGCGGTGTGCTGAGCAAAGCGCCCGTGATTGCGCCGGGCAGGATGTACCGCTTTCTGATGAAGGCAGGGAGGAAAGAACATGGTAAGTGATACAAAACAGCCTCTTATCAGCGTTATCATACCGGTATACAATATTATGGAATATCTGCCCCGGTGCGTGGACTCTGTTTGCAGGCAGACATATAAAGAGCTGGAAATTTTGCTTGTGGATGACGGCTCCACGGACGGCACCGGCGCGCTTTGCGACGCGCTTGCCGAAAAGGATGAAAGAATCCGGGTGTTCCACAAGGAAAACGGCGGCTCCTCTTCTGCGCGCAATCTGGGGATTGCCCATGCAAAGGGAAGCTTTCTCGGGTTTGTGGACAGCGATGACTATATCGAACCGGATATGTACGAGCGGCTTTTACAGGCGCTTTCCGAAAAGGACTGCCTGATTGCGCAGGTGGGGCGGGACGAGCTTGACGAAGAAGGAAAGAAACTGCCGGATGTCTGCACCCCTCCAAAGGAAACGTACGTTTACAGCGCTGCCGGATTTCTCCGGGAACTGCTGCTCCATAAGGGGGACTGCTCCTTCTGCACCAAGCTGGTTTGCCGCAGCCTGTTTGACGGACTGCGGTTTCCGGAAGGGGTTTTGAACGAGGACTTTCATCTTCTGGTGCAAATGCTGGGTGCGGCAGGCGGCGTTGTCAGCCTTCCGGGTTATGGCTACCATGTTTTTTACCGGGTGGGCAGCAATACGCGCAAAGCGGATAAAGAAGATTTTCCGCAGGTGTACGGCGACTGCGTGGACAATGCGGACATGGTGTACGGGATGGTGAAGGAAAGCTGCCCGGAACTGAAAAAGGAGGCGCTTCGTTTTGGGATTTTCCAGCGACTGGAATACCTGCTCCATATCCCGGTCAGCCGGATGGAGCTAAAAAACGGACAGTACAGACAGTGCGTGTCCTTTCTGCGGCGGCATTTTTTAGGGGGAATGTTTTCCCCTTATCTGACGGGTAAAAACAAACGCAACCTGTTGATGCTTGCCATCGCTCCGAAGATGAGCAGGAGGCTGCACCGGGTATTGCAGCTAAGAAAGACGGGAAAGTAAAGGGAAAGAAATTATGAATTTAAGCATTATTGTGCCTGTCTACAACATGGCTTCTGATAATAAACTGGAATACTGTATGGATTCCCTGCTCAACCAGACGATGGAGGATTATGAAATCATTGCGGTGGATGATGCGTCCACGGATGATTCCCTTGCCATTTTAAAAAAACTGGAGGCGCAGCATCCGGGGAAACTTACCGTAATCGCCTCAAAGGAAAACCATCATCAGGGAGGGGCAAGAAACACGGGTATCCGCGCAGCCAGGGGCACATACATCGGCATGATGGACAGCGACGACTGGGCTGCGCCGGATATGTACGAAAAGCTGTGGAAAAAAGCCGTGGAGACCGGAGCGGATGTGGTCGGATGCGACTACAGCCTGGTACAGGAGCATACCATGGAGCCGGGACAGCGTGTTTTTGTCAATACAAAAGAGCAGACGGGGATGCTGGATGAGGAAAAGAAAAAACTGCTGGTTTTGCAGTCAGGGAGCATGGTGGTAAAAATATACCGGCGGGATATTATCGTGGACAACGGTCTGTGGTTTCCGGAAGATATTTTTTATGAGGATAACTGCATGTCCCCCCTCTGGCTTTTGCACTGTACGCATTTTGAACGGGTGGACGAGCCCCTCTATTACTATTACCAGCACGAAGCGTCCACGGTTCACCATATTTCCCTGCAAAAGTGCAGGGACCGCATGAGCGCCATGAACCTGCTCATTGAAAAGAGTAAAGCCTATGGTCTGTATGAGTCATATTTTGTCGAACTGGAGTTTAAGTATGCGGAGTTATATCTGGTAAACACGCTTTTTACTTATCTGGTAGGAGACGGAAAGAAAAAATATGCGCTGGTAAAGGAACTGAAAAAAACTATAAAGAAGAAGTTTCCTGATTTCCAAAAAAATCAGTATTATATTGCCCGCATAGGGAAAGAGGAGCAGAAGCTGGTAAATCTGCTTATGAAATCAGAAGTGTTTTTTTTCTTGTATTACTATGCTTTAAGGATTTACAGAAAGCTGTAAGGGAGAGTTTTGCAATTTCCAGAAAAGGGATAAAAGGGAAAGGAGTCCGGGAGTGAAGGAAAGAATTTATGTTTGTCACACTTACTATCATGTGTATGTGACTTTTTTGAAAGAATTGAACCTTCCAAGGGAAAAAAGGGGACACGCCACCCTTGTGCTGAGCAGGATGTCCATTGATTTCGAGCAGTTAAAAGACAGGGTGGAAGCGACGGGGCTTTTTGAAGAAGTGATAGAGTTTGACGAAAAGGGAGAAGATTTTTTCCCCGAACTGGCCAAGTACCGCAAGGAGAAAGGAAACATCGTCCTTAACATGCTTGCGAGAATCCGCTTTACCAGGCGTTATGCCAGGCTGGAGGCGCCTTTTGTGCCGGTAGACTTTAAGGAATACAAGGATATCTATGTATTTTGTGATTCCGACCCCATCGGCTATTACCTGAACCAGAATAAAATCCATTACCATGCGCTGGAGGACGGGTTGAACTGTCTTAAGAATTTTGACGCTGCAAGGTATGATAACAGGGGGCATTTCGGGTTAAAGGCATTTATGTCCTCAAAGCTGAACCTGATTTTTGTACAGAACGGATATGGAAAATATTGTCTGGACATGGAAGTAAACGATATCTCGGCGATTGCCTACCCTTGCCCAAAATACGTGGAAGAGCCGCGCCAAAAGCTGGTGGACGCCTTGTCACAGGAAGATAAGGACTTGATTCTTGGGGCTTTTGTCCGGGATATTGACAGCCTGAGGGAGCAGCTTGCCCAAAGCAGCCGGGACAATAAAATATTGATTTTGACGGAGCCCTTGTGTACACTTGAGGTCAGGGAGCAGATTTTTAAAGATATTATTGCCATGTATGAAAAAGAGGGCAGAATATTTATCAAGCCCCATCCGAGGGATTTGCTGGATTATCGAAAGCTGTTTGCGGATTATCCCGTATTTGACGCCACCGTTCCCATGGAAATGCTGAATTTTTTCCCCGGCGTGCGCTTTAAAAAGGCGGTGTCGGTGTTGACGGAAATGAAGGCAATCCGTTTTGCTGACGAGGCAGTGCGCTTGGGCGCGGACTTCATGGACAGGTATGAGGAGGCTTCCGTTCACAGGCAGAATGAGCAGATTTAAGATAGAAAGGGATAGATAAATGAGAGGTATTTTGAGGAAGATTGGAGTTTTGCTGGACGGTAAGCAGAAGAGATTCATGGCGCTGCTGGTGTTTATGATGTTAATCGGCGCAATTTTAGAAGTGGCGAGCATCGGGATTATCGTGCCTGTCATCACGGTGGTGATGGAGGAGGATGCGGTCACGAAGGACGGGGTGGTAAAGACTTTGTACGAATTGTTCCATATGCAGTCTAAGCAGCAGTTTGTCATAGTGATTATGCTGATGCTGGTGGCGCTGTTTGTGGTGAAAAATATATACATCTACATACAGCAGAAGGTGATGCTTAAATTTGTGTACGGCAACCAGTTTCGGACTTCGGAGCGCATGATGAAAAATTACCTGCGCAAGGGGTATGAGTTTTACCTAAACTCCGATACCGCCATGATACAGCGGAACATCACTTCCGATGTGAACAATATGTATGCGCTGATTCTGGCGGTTCTGCAGCTTGTCTCCGAGGGCATCGTCTTTATCTGTCTGTTGTGCGTGCTTATGGTATCCGATTTGGTAATGACGGTTTTCATCGGTATTGTGCTGCTTATTCTTCTGCTTGCAATCAAGCTGTGGCTGAAGCCGATTATGCGCAAGGCGGGGGAGGACAACCAGAATTTTTACAGCGGCCTGTTCAAATGGATTTCCCAGACGGTACAGGGCATCAAGGAAGTGAAAATTGCGGGAAAAGAACAGTATTTTGTAAACGAATATATCAAATGCGGCAAAGGATATGTGGATGCGGTGCAGAAGTATTCCCTGTATAACCAGATACCCAGGCTTCTGATTGAGTCGGTGAGCATTGCCTGCATGATTCTTTATATGCTGTTTCTGGTGCTGAAAGGGACGGACACCACCAGCATGATGACGACCATCGGCGCTTTTGCGGCGGCGGCAGTGCGGCTCATTCCCTGTGCAAACCGCATCAATAACCAGTTAAACACGATTGCTTACTGTGAGCCTTTTTTCATGGGCGTCAGCGATAACCTGCAGGATGAAATAGACGGAAAAAACACGGACATGTCCTTTGCGGATGAGGCGCAGGAAAAGCTCCCCGTTAAAAAGAGCATCCGTCTTCGGGACATTACCTATGCCTATCCCAACACAGACGCGCTGATTTTTGACCATGCGGACATGGAGGTGCCGGTGGGCGCGGCCGTGGGCATTGTGGGCGCTTCGGGCGCGGGAAAGACAACGGTGGTGGATATCCTGCTGGGGCTTTTGGAGGTAAAGACGGGTACGATTTATGCGGACGATAAGGACATCAAAACCCATTATCGGGCATGGCTGAAAAACATCGGCTATATTCCCCAGATGATATTTATGCTGGACGACACCATACGCCGGAACGTGGCATTTGGCGTTGCCAATGAAAGCATTGATGAGGACAGGGTCTGGGAGGTGTTAAAAGAAGCGCAGATGGACGAGTTTGTGAGAAACCTGCCGGAAGGGCTGGATACGGGCATCGGGGAACGCGGCATCCGATTATCCGGAGGACAGAGACAGCGCATCGGCATTGCCCGCGCGCTTTACAACGACCCGGAGGTGCTGATACTGGATGAGGCCACCTCGGCGCTGGACAACGACACGGAGGCGGCAATCATGGATTCCATCAACAGGCTGCACGGGAAAAAGACCTTGATTATTATAGCCCACAGGCTGCAGACCATAGAAAAATGTGATATGATTTACCGTATTGAGGACGGAAAGGCAAAGAAGGAGCGCGCATGAGAGCATTGGCAGTCATTACCGCGAGAGGCGGCAGCAAAAGAATACCCAGAAAAAACATTAAGGAGTTTTGCGGAAAGCCGATTCTGGCATATTCCATAGAGGCGGCGCTTGGCGCAGGCGTGTTTGACGAAGTGATGGTATCCACGGAGGACGCGGAGATTGCGGAAATTGCAAAGGCGCGGGGGGCGAAGGTTCCTTTTTTCAGGAGCAGTGAGTCCGCAAACGACTATGCAACGACCGCCGATGTGCTGCTTGAGGTTTTGGAACAGTACAGGCGCATCGGAAGGGAATTTGATTATGTATGCTGTATCTATCCCACAGCGCCCTTTGTGTCGGCAGAAAAGCTGAAGAATGCGATGGAGCTTCTGGCGGGACAGGGGGCGGACAGCCTGCTTCCCGTGGTAAGGTTCGGCTTTCCCCCGCAGAGAAGCGTTGTGATAAAGGACGGGCTTTTGCAGTTTAAATGGCCGGAGCATATGCTTACCCGCTCCCAGGATTTGGAGCCCTTTTACCACGATGCGGGACAGTTTTACTGCGTAAGGACGGACAGCTTTCTGGAGCAGAAAAAGATGGTGATGGAAAAGACGGTGCCGATGGTGATGCCGGAGTCCGAGGTGCAGGACATTGATACCGAGGAGGACTGGAAGGTTGCGGAGGCAAAGTACAGGGCGGTAAAAAAGGAGAAGGCATATGAGGCAGATTAAGATTAAAGACAGGTGGATTGGGGAGGGGCAGCCGGCTTATATTATTGCGGAGATGTCAGCCAACCATGCGGGGAGCAAGGAGCGGGCAAAAGAGATTATCCGCGTTGCAAAGGAGTGCGGGGCGGACTGTATCAAGATACAGACATACACGCCGGACACGATTACCATAGACTGCCACAACCGGTATTTCCAGGTGGAGAACGGGACATGGGAGGGAGAAAATCTGTACTCCCTGTACGGGAAAGGATATACCCCGTGGGAGTGGCAGAAGGAGCTGAAGGAGGAAGCCGACAGGGTCGGCATCGATTTTTTCTCGGCGCCCTTCGACAAAACGGCGGTGGACTTTCTGGAAGGAATCGGAGTGGAGTTTTATAAGATAGCTTCCTTTGAACTGGTTGACCTGCCTTTGCTGCGCTATACGGCGCAGACGGGGAAGCCCATCATCCTTTCCACGGGCATGTCAAGCCTTGCGGAAATAGAAGAGGCTGTGGAAACCATCCGCAGCACGGGAAACAACAATTTTGCGCTGCTGCGCTGCGCAAGCGCATATCCGGCGGTTACGGATGAAATGTGCCTTGCCACCATGCAGGATATGGGAAAGCGGTTTGACGTTCCGGTGGGCCTGTCGGACCACTCCATGGGCAGCGTTGCCGTTGTGACGGCTGTGGCGCTGGGGGCGTCTATCATTGAAAAGCATATCTGCCTTGGCAGGGATATAGAAAACCCGGATTCCTCTTTTTCCATGGAGCCGGAGGAGTTTGCCGCCATGGTACGCGACGTCAGGCAGGCGGAAAAAGCGATTGGCCGTGTGCATTACGGGATGGCGGAACAGGAAAAGACAAACATTGTTTTCCGCAAATCCCTTTTTGTCGTGGAGGATATGAAAAAGGGGGATGTTTTTACGGAAAAAAACCTCCGGGTTATCCGTCCGGGTTACGGACTGCATTCCAGGGAGTACGACAATGTGCTGGGAAAGAAATGTCTTACGGATATAGAGCGGGGAACGCCGCTTGAGGCAGGGCTGGTCGCGGATTACCTGACGCTTGTTCCTGCCCGGAAAGAAGACGCGGCGCTTCTGTTTGCATGGGCTAACGAGGAGGAAACGAGGAAGCAGTCTTTTTCCACAGGGGAAATCCCGTGGGAGACGCACGAAGAGTGGATGAAAGACAGCCTGTCGGGGGAGGACAGGAAGCTTTATCTGGGCTTCCGTAAGGGGGCGCCCGTGGGAATGCTGCGGCTGGATTTGTCCGGCGCGGAGGCCGAAATCAGCTACAGCATCGATAAAAAAGAAAGGCACCGCGGGTACGGGCGGGAGATTATCCGCGCCGGGGAAAAGCTGGTTACGGAAAAGTTTCCTGACGTTAAAACGCTGTGTGCGAAAGTAAAGGCGGGAAATGAGGCGTCACAGAGGATATTTGAGGAATTGGGATTTGAGAAAGCAGAGAACGACGGTTTTGTGCATTATACAAAAAAATTGCCATAGGCTGTAAAAGAGCGGGAAGGATGCCGCAGGGCAGGGTGGAAAAATCATGGTATGGATAAGGGCTGATGCAGGTAAGGAAATCGGAATGGGCCATGTGATGCGCTGCCTGTCCATTGCGCTGGCATTGCAGGAGCGTGGACAGGAAGTCCTCTTTGTGCTGGCGGATGACGGGGCGGCAGGACTGCTTACGGAGAAGGGACAGGCATACACGGTTCTCCACACGGATTATGACAGGATGGAGGAGGAGCTTTCGCTCCTGCTTCCCATGCTGGAGGAAAAAAGGCCGGATATGTTTCTGGCGGACAGTTATTTTGTGACGCCCGCTTATCTGGAACAGGTCGGGAAGTACACGAAGACGGCTTATCTGGACGATACCTTTCCTTTTCCCTGTCCGGCGGATGTGGTAATCAATTACAATATCTACGGCGGGAAACTTCCTTACAGGGAAAAGGCGCTGCCGGGAAATAAGGAATTTTTACTGGGATGCGATTATGTGCCACTCAGAAAAGAATTTGGACAAAAAGCATACCGGGTAAACGAGCAGGCAGAAAATGTCTTGATAACCACCGGAGGAAGCGACAGATACAATCTGGCTTGCAGGATACTGGAAGAAGCCCTTGCCTGCGGGGAAACGGGCAGCCTTTGCTACCATGTCGTCAGCGGCGCGTTTAATGTAAACCATGCCGAACTGCAAAAAATGGCGGATGAGCATCCTAATGTTTTACTCTACCGGAACGTGGGCAATATGGCGGAATTGATGGAAAAATGCGACATTGCCATATCCGCGGGGGGCTCCACCATGTATGAGCTCTGCGCCGTGGGCGTGCCGGTTATCTGTTTTTCTTTTGTGGATAATCAGGAAAAAATTGTGGAAACTTTTGTTGAAAAGGAACTGGTATGCTATGGCGGGAATTATTTGACGGAGGGAAATCAGATGCCCGCCCGAATAGCGGAGGCTGTCCGTTATCTGAAAGATTTTGGGCGGCGGCAGGTTTACAGCAACCGTGTTAAGAATCTTGTTGACGGCGCGGGGGCGGACAGGATAGCGGAAAAACTGATAAATCTGTCATAAAACGTTTTAATATCTTATTTTTAAAGAAATTAGACATGTCACAGTTCCTATGGTATAATTTGGATGAAATTTTATCTCAACAGTGAAATGAGGATGAAATATGGACAAACTTGCATTTTTCGGAGGCGCTCCCGTAAGGGACACAAAAATATATTACGGACACCAGTATATTGATGACGCGGATGTGGCGGCGGTGGCAGGGATGCTCAAGGACGATGCGCTGACCTGCGGCCCTAAGATAGCAGAACTGGAAAAACGGCTTTGTGAAATCACCGGCGCAAAGTATGCCGTTGCAGTCAGCAACGGTACGGCGGCCCTTCACATAGCGTGTCAGGCAGCAGGCGTGGCGGCAGGCGATGAAGTGATTACCACGCCGATTACCTTCGCGGCGTCAGCCAACTGCGCCCTGTACTGCGGGGCGAAACCGGTTTTTGCCGACATTAATGAAAGAACCTACAATATTGACCCTGTAAGCGTGGCAGCAAAAATGACGGAAAGGACCAAGGCCGTTGTAGCGGTGGATTATACGGGACAGGCAGTGGAACTGGATTCGCTGATGAAACTCTGTAAGGAAAAGGGTGCGGTCCTGATAGAAGACGCGGCGCATTCCATCGGCACAAAATATGCGGGACGTCCCATCGGCTCCATAGCGGATATGACAACTTTCAGTTTTCATCCCGTCAAGACGGTAACAGGAGGGGAAGGCGGCGCGGTCCTCACCAATGAGGAAGCGTATTATAAAAAGCTGCTGCTTTACAGGACGCACGGTATTACAAAGGATGCGTCCCTTATGGAAAAGGAGCCGGAAGGCCCGTGGTATTATGAGCAGACGGCGCTCGGCATGAATTATCGGATTACGGATATACAGGCAGCGCTGCTTTTAAGCCAGCTTGACAAGCTGGACAGGTTCAGCGGGAGAAGGAAGCAGATTGTCGCCCGCTATAACGAGGCGTTTTCCAAAATGCCTGAGCTTACGGTACAGGAGGAAATACCGGAGTCGGATACCACAAGACATTTGTATATCCTTCGCATCAAACCGGAAATGCTGACGATTGACAGACGGACATTTTTTGATTATATGGCGGCGGAAAACATCTGCTGCAATGTGCATTATATTCCGGTCTATTACCATCCTTACTATCAAAAGCTGGGGTATGAAAGGGGTATTTGTCCGAAAGCGGAAAAACTGTATGAGGAGATGATGAGCCTGCCGTTGTATTATGCCATGACGGATAAGGATGTGGAGGATGTCATAAGCGCGGTGAAAAAAATTGTGGATAATTGCAGAAAGTAAACAGGGAATAACGCTGGGTATACAATGAACAAAATAGTTGATAGGTTAAAACAAAAAGAAAATTGCATATGGGCATTAGGACTGGCTGTTGTCCTATGTGTGGGAATAGGGATTTTTTTTGATTACTACTATGCTTTGAATGACGATGTGCTGATGAAGGATATCCTGGCGGGTATTTACACCGGTATTCCGGAGGGCAGGAATATTCAAATGCTGTTCCCGATAAGCTGGCTGCTCAGCCTGTTTTACCGTGTGGCAAGAGGAGTGCCATGGTATGGGATTTTCTTGTGTATCTGTCACTTTGGAAGCATCTATCTGCTGACGGACCGCCTGTTAATCTTTTTTCGTAAAACATGGATGAAGGCCATAGCGGTTGTAACGGAGGCAGGCCTTATCATTACGCTGTTTTTGCAGGAACTGGTGTTTACGCAGTATACGGTAACCTGTACATTGCTTGCCGCAACGGCTGCTTTTCTGTTTTATACTACGGAAACGGAAGGAACGGTAAAAGAGTTCTTTTGCAAAAATATGGTAAGTATTGTGCTGGTGACGCTGGCGTTTCAAATCCGCACGGAAATGCTGCTTCTGGTTTTGCCGCTCATCTGTGTGACCGGCTTATGCCGCTGGGCATGTGAAAAGCCTTTCTTTACAAAGGAAAACGCGGCAAAATATTTATCTGTATTTGGTGGGATTCTATTGGGATTGGCGTTGAGTCAGGCCATTCATATGGCGGCATATGCCGGTGCGGAATGGCAGGAATTTAACAGGTATTTTGACAATCGTACCGATTTGTATGACTTTCTGTGGCGTTGGCATCCGATTTACGAGGAGAACAGGGAGTTTTACGATAGTATCGGGATGACGGAGTCAAGCCAGAAGCTGATAGAAAATTATAATTTTGGTTTAGACGAGGAAATAGATGCCGACCTGTTGGAGAGAATCAATGCAAATGCCAGGGAGAGAAGAAAAGAACAGGCGCCTTTTGCGGAAACCCTGAAGCAGGCGTATATAGTTTATAAATACAGAACTTTCCATGAAACAGATTTCCCATGGAATTTGTTTGTGATTGTTTTGTACGGTATGGTATTGCTTACAGCGCTGGGAAACAGACATTTTCGTTTTTTGTGGGAGCTTTTCTGTATGGGATTTGTGCGTACAGGACTATGGATGTTTATTCTGTACAGAGGGAGGGACCCGGAACGAATTACCCATTCCCTTTATTTGATGGAGTTTGTCATACTGAGTGCTTTTCTGCTGGTGGAATGTAAAAAGGAAAGCAGGGTGTTTGCTTTTTTGAAAGCCGGACTGATGGGAGTGTTGGCGCTGCTTTGTCTATATAACATAAAAGGAAGTGTGGAAAAAGTACAGGAGAATTATGCGGTGCGGGAGGAAACGGATAAGGAATGGAAAGCCTTGCAGGCATATATAAAAGACAATTGGGAAAGTTTTTACTTTGTCGATGTCTATTCCACAGTAAAATATTCTGAAAAGTTGTTTGAAAATTTGGATAATTCAATAGCCAATTATGACATTATGGGCGGATGGGCTTCCAAAAGTCCGCTGACTACGCAAAAATTCCAATTTTTTGGAATAACAGATATGGAACATGCTGTCTTGGAACAGGAAAATGTCTATGTAGTTGACAGATATGGAGATTGGAACTGGCTTGTCAATTATTACAGGGATAAAGGGATAGATATATCCCTTCAGAAAATCGACAGCATCCGAAACGGCGATAAAGAGGTTTTCGGTGTATATACAGTACAGAAAAATTAAGATGATTTGCAAAGAGTTACGTGAAAGGTGTGGGTATGGATATGAGGCAGCTTATCAGTTTTGTGATTCCATGTTACAAGTCGGCGCAGACAATAAGAGGCGTAGTCGAAGAGTTGACCAATACCATGGAAGATTTAGCCGGATATGAGTATGAGGTAATTCTCGTAAACGACTGCTCGCCGGACGAAACGTTTTCGGTAATCCGGCAGTTGTGCGAGGAAAATTCCAGAATAAAGGGCATTAATCTTGCAAGAAATTTCGGACAGCATGCGGCGTTGATGGCAGGATTTAGGTATGTAAAAGGAGATATTGTCATTTGTCTGGACGATGACGGGCAGACGCCGGCAAATGAGGCAGGAAAACTGATTGCCGGGCTGGAGGCAGGGGCAGATGTGGTTTATGCAAAATATGAACATAAACAGCACTCCTGGTTCCGGAACTTTGGAAGCAAGCTCAATGAACTGATGACAAGGGTTATGCTGGGAAAGCCCAAAAAGCTTTATGTTTCCAGTTATTTTGCGGCAAGACGCTTTGTGATAGAAGAGGTAATGCGGTATGAAAATGCGTATCCCTATGTGATTGGGCTGGTACTGCGCACAACGAAAAACATTACCAATGTGACTGTAACGCACCGTGAGAGGGAAATCGGGACTTCCGGCTACACGCTGAGCAAACTGATAAGCCTGTGGGTAAACGGATTCACCTCTTTTTCCGTAAAACCCCTTAGAATAGCAACCATAATCGGCGCTTTTTGCGCTTTGCTTGGTTTTGCCTATGCAATCTACACGATAATAAAGAAATTTGTCAATCCGATAGTGCCGTTGGGATTCAGTTCCCTGATGTCTGCAATCATGTTTATCGGCGGTATGCTGATGCTGATGCTGGGATTAATCGGGGAATATATCGGCAGGATATATGTATGCATGAACCATTCGCCTCAGTATGTGGTGAAAGAAACCTTAAACCTGAAAGCGGATAAGGACTGATTGTTATGAGGAGGATGCGGGAATGCTGCAGTTTCTGAAAAGACATGAAAAAATCATTACAATATTGTTTGTCGTCGTTTTGTCAGCAGTTCCTGTTTCACTTGCCTTTAACAACAGCGTGTGGCTTGACGAGGCTTATGGTCTTTGGTGGTCAAGGATGCCGTTCGGAGAAATGATGAAACGGATGATAGGAGACGTGCATCCGCCGCTTTACTATCTGATGCTGCGCGTGGTTTTGATGCTGACGGGACATAGCCTGCTGGCTGCCAAATTACTTTCCGTACTGCCCCTGATACTGATTTTTGTTCAGGGCGTTACCTTTGTGAGAAAGCAGTTTGGAAGAAAAGCGATGATTTTCTTTGATTTGTTTATCCTGTTTTCTCCCATGATGCTGAAAAAGTCGGTCGAAGTCAGAATGTATACGTGGGCGTTTTATTTTGTCCTGCTGGCCGCGGCGCAGATGTTTTACCTGCTCCGGGCTGGCGCATGGCGAAAAAACTGGGTGTTGTTTACGGTATTCAGCCTGCTTGCGGCTTATACGCATTATTTTGCCCTGGTATCCATGTTTTTTCTGTATGCCGCCCTGCTGTTGTTTTTCTCATTTACGCGCAGTTGGAAAAAGGTGGGGGGATGGGGAGTTTGCTCAGCTGCAACGGTGATTGGATACCTTCCCTGGCTGCCGTCGGCCATTCATCAGGTCAGAATGGGAGGCGCCGGCTGGATAACCATGCCGACATCGAGATTGGGTCTCATAAGGGAGCTTTTTCAGACGGACATACCATATTCGGAACATATCTATCTTGTTTTTCTGATACTTGTTTTTCTGGCCGCCCTGTTTCTGCTTTGGAAGAAAAGAGATGCGGAAACCTACTGGGCGCTGTCCTGTATGTCGGTAATATGGTTTGTCCTGATTTTTGGACTGGTTTACGGAACGCTGGGATTTCCCATTTTAATACCGAGGTATCTGATGATTCCGCTGTGCCTGACTATTTTAGGCATGAGCGCCATGTGTAAATATGTGAATAAATGGCTGCTTGTATTTCCTTGTGCGCTGTTCCTTGTTACGGGGCTTTGCGTATATCCGAAAGTATGGCGGGAAGAATATGTAACGCTGACAGATAAGACGCTTGCATTTGCCAGAGAGCATATAGGGGAAAATGCCATTGTCATTTCAGACGCGCCGAGCCTTGATACGGTGATTCCTTATTATTTTCCTGACAGGCTGGAGGAAAGGCCGGATATTTATATAGGGGATTACAGGGAAATCTGGTATCTGGATGTTTATGATTCGGTGGATACGAAAAAGCTGGAAGAGGAAGGCGTCCAATTCATCAATTACGGACAGTATGGATTTGACAATGTGAATTTTGAGATATATTATCTATATCAGGCGCCATAGAAGAGGATGGCGGCCTGCGGTATGGAGGATAACATGAAGGAACTGGAATATCCCTTCGACGGGGAATATATTCTGAAAAAGGCAAAAAGCATAAAAAAGGCGCTTCTTACGGACGGCAGCAAACGGATTGTGAAAAAAATTGCCGTTCTGGGGGGCAGTACGACCCATGACATTGTGAAAATACTGGAACTGTTTTTGCTCCATTACGGAATCGAACCCTGTTTTTATGAGTCGGAATATGGCCGGTACTGGCAGGACGCCATGTTTGAAAATGAGGAGCTGGCGCAGTTTGGACCGGATGTGGTTTACATCCATACAAGCAACCGCAATATTTTAAAGTATCCGTCGTTGGATGACTCCGAAGAAGAGATAGACGGGCTTCTTTTAAAAAATTACGAGCATTTTCGGATGATGTGGGACAGGCTGCGGGAAACGTACCGTTGTCCCATCATCCAGAATAATTTTGAACCGCCCTTTTACAGGCTGCTCGGCAATAAGGAAGCTTCTGATTTGCACGGAAGGCTCTCTTTTTTAAACCGGCTTAATGAATTATTTTACCGGTATGCCAGGGAAAACAAGAATTTTTATATCAATGATATAAACTATCTTGCTTCCTGTTATGGACTGGACAAATGGGGAGACGCTTTTTACTGGCATATGTATAAGTATGCTTTATGCCTGCCGGCGATTCCGTCCTTAAGCTTTAACATAGCCAATATTATCAAATCCATCTACGGAAAGAATAAAAAGGCCCTGGTACTGGATTTGGACAATACGCTCTGGGGCGGTATTGTAGGGGACGATGGAGTGGAGAACCTTGAAATCGGACAGGAAACCTCCATGGGCCAGGTGTATGCCGAGTTTCAGGCATACGTGAAACAGCAGAAGGACATTGGCGTGATGCTGAACGTCAGTTCCAAAAATGAGGAAGAAAATGCCCTGGCAGGTCTTAACCACCCGGACGGGATTTTAAAACCGGAGGACTTTGTGTTAATCAAGGCAGACTGGGAGCCCAAGAGCAGGAATGTGGCGGGAATCGCTTCCGAGTTAAATATTATGCAGGACAGCCTTGTATTTGTGGACGACAATCCGGCGGAGAGGGAAATCATCCGCACACAGCTTGACGGCGTGGCTGTGCCGGAAATAGGAAGTCCGGAGCAGTATATCCGCATTTTGGACCGTTCCGGTTTCTTTGAGGTGACAAGCCTTTCCGAGGATGACAAAAAGCGCAGCGATATGTATAAGGCAAATCTGGAGAGGCAGAAGGAGCAGGCGCAGTTTGGGGATTATCAGGAATATTTAAAGTCGCTTGAAATGGTGGGGACCATAAAAGCATTTGAGCCGATGTACATGGCAAGGATTGCCCAGCTCACCAATAAGAGCAATCAGTTCAATCTGACGACCAGAAGGTATACGCAGGCCCAAATCGAGCAGACTGCAAAGGACGACGGGTATATTACCCTGTACGGCAGGCTGGAGGATAAGTTTGGCGATAACGGCGTGGTTTCGGTGGTGATTGCAAGGAAGGACAAGGACATACTGCATGTAGAGTTATGGCTGATGAGCTGCAGGGTATTGAAGCGAGACATGGAGTTTGCCATGATGGATACCTTGGTTTCTGAGGCAAAAAAGGCAGGCTGTAGAGAAATCAAAGGATATTATTATCCCACGGCAAAGAACAAAATGGTAGAGAAGTTCTATGAATCGCAGGGCTTTGTGCAGGAGAAGCAGGATGAACAGGGCAATACGGTGTGGAGCTGTCAGATAGAAAGCTATAAAAACAAAAATCATGTGATAGAGGTGGTTAAGGTATGACAAGAGAAGAATTGTATGAACGGTTAAACAATGTGTTTAGGGAAGTTTTTGACGACGATGAAATTACAGTGAACGACGCGACTACTTCCGCTGACATTGAAGATTGGGATTCCCTGGAGCACATCAATCTGGTATCCGCAGTGGAGCAGGAATTTGGCATTAAATTTACCATGGGCCAGGTGGTGACCATGAAAAATGTGGGAGAGATGGCAGACATCATTTTGGCGGACAGCCGGAAATGAGGTAAAAGATGAATATTACATCATTTGCCTTTCTTTGTTTTTATGCAGTAGTCCTGTTTTTGTATTATCTGATTCCAAAGAAAGCGCAGTGGATGCTTTTGCTGGCGGCGAGCGTCCTTTATTTCCTGACGGCCGGAAAGCTTTGGCTGATTGCCTATCCGGCGGCGTCTGTAACGGCAGTGTTCATCGGGGCGTTGTGCATCGAAAAGACGAAAGAGCCTGTGAAACGAAAGAGGGTTCTTTCTTTTGTTGTCCTTTTCTGCCTTGCCCTGTTGATTGTGTTAAAATATTGTAATTTCGGGGCGTATACATACAACGCGCTTGCAGAGCGCATTCCTTTTCTGCCCGGCAGCCTGCCCGAACTGCATTTTCTGGTGCCGCTGGGAATTTCTTTTTATACGCTTGCCCTGTTGGGATATTTGTTTGACGTATATTATGAAATCAGCGGCGCCCAGCACAATTTTTTAAAATTTGCCCTGTTTGGGTTTTATTTTCCGGTGGTTATTTCCGGTCCCATCATACGTTACCGGGATGTGGAAGGACAGTTATTTGAAGGGCATAAATTTGACTATAAACAGGTCACATTCGGATTGCAGAGGATTTGCTGGGGATTTTTCAAAAAACTGGTGATTGCGGAGAGGATGGCTGTCATTGTCAATACGGTTTACGGCGATTATGCATCATATCCGGGCACTTATATTTTGATAGCCACAATCTGTTTTGCTTTTCAGTTGTATGCGGATTTTTCCGGCGGAATGGATATTGTAATCGGTATTTCGGAAACTTTTGGCATTAGGATTGCAGAAAATTTTTCTACTCCGTTTTTTTCCCGCTCCATGCAGGAGTTCTGGCGGAGATGGCATATTACGCTGGGCGGCTGGCTGAAGGATTATCTTTTTTATCCTTTGCAGCGTACCCGCAGGTTTGGGGATTTGCAGGCGGCGTTAAAGAAACGTTTCGGCAAGAAGGCCGGTAAGAAAATGACTGCCTATGCGGCTATGTTCGTATTGTGGTTTGCGGTAGGCATGTGGCATGGCGGGTCATGGAAGTACATTGTGGGCTCCGGCATCCTGCACTGGTGTTATATTGTCCTCGGAGAAATAGGTCAGCCTTTGTGGGAAAAGCTGTATGCTGTATTCAGAGTAAAAAAGGATGGCAGGATATTTGGGATTTTTCAGCAGATAAGGACTTTTCTCCTGGTCTGCAGCGGTTTTCTTTTCTTCCGTTCGGCCGGTTTTTTTACGGCATGTGATATGTACCGGAAAATGTTTGGCACGTGGAATCCCCAGGTGCTGTGGAACGGTGCGTTGCTTCGGCTTGGTCTTGACCCGATAGAATTTGTTATAGCGGTGGTATCCCTGCTGCTTTTGCTTGTAGTTTCTGTTTTACAGCAGAAAAATTCTGTGAGAGAATTGCTTGCGGGTAAAAACATTGTGTTTCGCTGGATAGCGTTGTACGCCCTATTATTTTATGTAATATTATTGGGGTATTACGGCCCCGGATACAGTGCGGCGGAATTTATTTATCAAGGATTTTAGGAGGATAGCCATGAATAAAAGACAGGCGCTGAAGGCCGTTGTATTTGTGCTGATATTTCTTTTCCTGCTTCGGTCCGTCACTTATATGCTGCGCACAAACGGCACTGTAAAAGAGATTTTTGTGGGATTTTATGCCGAACCCAAGGACACGATAGATGTGGTAATGATAGGCTCAAGTCCTGTATACCCTTATTACATTGCGCCCAAGATATGGGGAGAGCACGGAATCACCTGCTATCCCCTGTCCAGCAACCAGCAGCGGCCCCGGGCGGCGGTTTATCTGGTAGAGGAGGCGTTAAAAACCCAGTCCCCCGGACTGTTTATCTTTGAACTGCGCCAGTATGCCTATGATGAAAGCATGATGACGGAAAATATGGCTTATACGAGGGGGGTGACGGATAACCTGAAGTATTCATTAAACAGGTTCAACCTGATTAATGACATGGTGTCGAATCCGTCGGAAAGATACACTTATTATTTTGATATTTTCAAGTACCATTCCAACTGGAAAACCATCATACTTCCGGACCAGTATACCGCTTTTTTATATGAACGGGAGCATCCGCTGAAAGGGTATGAACTCAATACGGACGTAGTGGCAGGGGAAGGGAAGGATTACAGCAGCCTTTCGGAAACCATGCAGATTCCGGCAGAACAGGAGGAGATGCTTTACCGGCTGTTAGATTATTTACAGGAAAATGATTTGGACGCCCTTTTTCTGGTATCTCCCATGAAAATGGATGGGGATATGCAGAAAAAGTTTAATTACATGGAAGAAATCATTGCAAAGTACGGATACCGGTACTTAAACCTCAACGATTACTATGAAGAACTGGATTTGGATTTTGCAACGGATTTTTACGACGGAGGCGGACATACCAATATACTGGGAGCTGAGAAGTGTACGGAATTTCTGGGACGGTATCTGACGGAGTACTATGATTTTGAGGACAAGCGGGGGGATGAAAAGTATGATTCTTGGCAGACTTCTTTTGAATACTGGCAGGAATGCCGCAGCGGTGGCATGGAAACTGTTGAAAGAAATATAGAAAGCGCAAAAAAGGGTGAGGAGGGAAAAGAATGAACCATTATCGTTTTGAGGATATTACGGTCGGCATGGAAGAAACCTTTTGTGTGGAGGTCACTTCCCAAATGGTAGAACAGTTCAGGCAGATAACAGGTGATGTCAATCCGCTGCATACGGATGAAGAATTTGCAAAAAATATGGGCTATAAAGACTGCGTAGCATACGGTATGCTGACTGCTTCCTTTTTATCCACCCTTGCGGGCGTTTATATGCCGGGGGAGAGAAGCCTGATTCACAGTGTGGAAACAAAGTTCGTGAAACCGGTCTTTGCGGGGGATGTGCTTAAGGTGCGGGGGACGGTGAAGGAAAAAAATGAACTTTTTTCCGTGATTACTCTAAAAGTGGTGATTACAAATCAGGAGAACGAGAAAGTGTTGAGAGGCAGTATGCAGATAGGAGTGTTGTCGGATGGAAAATAAAGTGTATCTTATTACAGGCGCGTCCTCGGATGTGGGTATCTCTTTTATGAATAGCCTGGAAGAAAAGTGTCTGGAAAAAGGGGAAAAGGCAGTAGTGCTTGCCCATTTTTCTTCCCATGAAGAAACTTTGCGTTCCATGGCCTTGGAATCAAAGGCACTGTCCATTCTGCCCATACAGGCGGATTTATCCCAGCCGCAGGACGTGGAGCGGCTGCTGGAGCAGGCAAAGGGATACTGTGACTGCCCGGATTATATGATACATCTGCCGGCTCCGCGGTTTCAGTACAACCGCGTCAAACAGTTTGACTGGGATGGGGCTTTGCATGAGATAAAGGTGCAGGCGCTTTCCTTGGGAGAAATCGGAAAGGCATTTTTTGGAAAGATGGCAAAAAAAGGAAGGGGCAAGGTGGTCGTGATGCTGTCCGCTTATACCATCGGCATGCCGCCCAAATTTATGTCCCGGTATGTCATGGCAAAGTATGCTTTACTTGGCCTGATGAAGAGTATGGCAGTGGAATATGCCAATAAAGGAATTAATATCAACGGCATTTCCCCTAACATGATGGAAACCAAATTTTTGGGAGACATTGACGATAAAATTGTGGAAATGAACAGGGAATCCAGCATCTTAAAGAGAAATGTAAAGCTGGAAGAAGTGGTGCCGGCCATTCACTTTTTGCTGTCGGAAGGAAGCGACTATATGAACGGCGTCAATCTGAATATAACGGGCGGTGACAGATAACCGCCCGTTTTTTGTCTGTTGGTTTTAAATAAGTCCCAGTAACTTTCTTATTTTCTTGAACCGTCTCGGTCTGTTGTCATATTTGTATTGAATGTACGCGCTGCATTCAGGGAGTTTTTCCTCAAAGTCTTTTTCGTCGTCCATCCATTCGTTGGTTTCACTAAGGGAAGTAAACAGAATCGGCAGAATCCGTTCCACCTGGTGCGCTTCAGAGGGAAAACTCGGATTCATGCCGTAATTCATGAGCTTGTTTAAATTGCGGTAAAATTCCCTGCTGTGGCGCAGTATCTGTTCCCTTCTGACGATGTAGCAGGCGCCCGGAGAAAACATGCAGTATTGCGGAATCATTGGTTTTTTATAGATAAAACGCAGCAAATCATCTACATCATTAAAATACTTTTTGGGATGGTTGGGGGATTCTACATACCACGATGTGTTTTTTTCCACATATACGTTTTCCATGGCCAGAAAAGTGTTCCCGGTTTCATTCTGCCGGTTTTCCCCGTCAAACTTAGCAAATTTGTCCCAGTACTGTTTTTCATCGTACAGAAAAGTAAAGGACTTGTTATCCATGACCTGTTGAAAAAACTCCATGGAACAGTGACGTCCAATCATATTTCCCTTGAGCAGGCAGATAACTTCAGGAAGATTGTCATAGTATTCATCAAAATAGGAAAAATAAGTAGTAATATTGTGCCCTGTATTCTCCACATCTTTTACAGAAAGGTTCCTGTCATGCAGCTTTTGCTTTATGTCCACGTCCGTGGAGCAGTCGTAAATCAGGTAATCGCTGCAAAGCGCGAGAAGTTCGTCGGGCACGGTGTTAAAATTATGAATCAGAAAAAAATTTGACGATTTTTCCATTGCGTTTCTCCTTGTTTGGTTTCCTGTCCCTATTATAAACAATGCGTGGGGGAATAGTCAAATGTTGCGTCTTAAGGAATCTTAAAAGACAATTTGTTGTAAAGAAATGTCAACTGTGCTATACTAATCCAAGATATGGAAAAGCGGCATGGAAGAAATCGGAAAGAAAGCGGGAGGAAACAAGTGCAGGTGGATATATCACTTAAACGGGCTGTACAATCCATGATAGTTTTTTTTATGATTGTGGCAATCGCCCTTGTATGGCCATTGAAGCTGATACGGCCGTGGCAGTCCATAGGTGAAACAGACCCGCTTTCGGACAGGCTTGTGCAGAATGAAGGCACCGTTATGCAGGAGTTTGTTCCAAAGCTGTACGGGCTTACCTATATCAGTTTTTATATTTACAATGAAGATTTGACGGGCATGGAGGAGGGCCGCCTGGTTTTTCGTCTGTTTGATGAAAAGATGAATAAACTGGAGGAAAGGTCCTTTTTGTTAGAGGAACTTTCCGTGCCGGGAGACTGCCGTATCAGGATAGGCAGTGAACTTGAGGTAGGGAAAAAGTATTATTTTACCATAGAAAATCCGGGAGCGGAACTGGTGTTTTCCATGACGGATGAAGGAAGTCCTGATGTCCGTTATGAATATAAGGCCCTCTTTACAAAATGGCAGTATCTGCTGATTGCCGCCATAGTGCTTTTGGCGGGCGGAGCGCTTGTTTTTCTTGCCGGATGGCTTTTGCGGAAGGCAGAAGTTAAAGTGCGGCTGGATTTTGGTTTTCGTCTGGGAGTCGGTATCCTGGCGGCGTGTGCGTCGCTTTGGGCCGCCTGGAATGTATTTCCGCTGAAAAAATTCACCTCAAATCCTATGGACATCCTGTTTTATGAAGCAGGCATTTTCCTGTTTCTTGGGTTTTCACTCTATGGGCTTTTGTTCAGGCGCAAAGAACAGCCGGGCGTTTTGATACGGCGCAAAGATATTATGGACAGGCTTCCGGGTATTCTATCCTCTGTTGCTTTTGCGGGAGTGGTGTTGGGAGGGGTCCGTTATCTGAACGCCCTCAATATGTATCAGCAGAAGCTGGGCGTCAATATTGCCCTTGCCTGTTTTGCCGCTGCCGTTATATTCGGGTATAAGAAAAAGGACCTGTTCCACTGGTCGACGCCGGTTTATGCGGTTCTGGCCGTCTGTTATTATATCTGGGTCTGCATACAGAACGGCGGGCAGTCGGAGAACAGCATTATTATCAGGGGAATGGCCCGTTATGGGATTTTGTGGGGATTTATTGCGCTCAATACCTTAAGGGCGCTGTTTCAAAAGGGAAGGAAAAGGGTATCCTTAATCTATACGGCGGCACTGTTTTTGCTGATTGCGGAAATGGTGAGAAGCAGGAATGAGCGTCAATGGCCGGTGGATATTTTAGTCTTGGGAGGAATCTTTGCCTTACAGGTTATATACAAGGAGAAAGATTCACAGTATCTTCGCGAATTTTCCAACGGCGTGTTTCTGCATTTTATCGGGAGCAGCATCTACGCGCTGCTTTACCGCCCTTTTTATTATTACCGGTATACAAGGTATCCGGGTATCTTTCATACGGTTACCATAACGGCCGTGTATCTTGTCTTTGTGCTGGTACTGGCCCTTATCCGACTTCTTGCCGGATATCGGAAAAAGGGTTGTATGAAGGAGGTCTGGAAAGAGATATGGATAGTGGGTCTGGCGGCGGCGTTTTTACTTTTGACTGCTTCACGGACAGGCTGGCTGGCAGCGTTTATTCTTTGTCCGTTACTATATATTTTTACATGCGCAGCAGAATTTAAAGATGGTTTTTTATGCAGCGTAAAAAGGTTTCTTTTGTTCATCGGTATTACAGCGTGCTTCTTTCCCATTGTCTTCACGGCGTGCAGGATTGTGCCGGCGGTAGTGGGAAAGCCGTTTTCGTATGAAATAGAACTGTTTGAGGATACGATACTTCCGGGAGAAGAGTGGGATTCAAGGAAATATATCACGTTGGAGCGTTATCTTGAAATTGCCGTTAACAGGGTAAGCGCTAAGAATGTTTCTTCCACCCGGAATGAAACGGGTGAGGTACAAACCGTTATACAGGATGCTTCTGAAACAGAAAATCAGGTTTCAGCGGATTACAGCAACGGAAGACTTGATATTTATAAGCTTTATCTGGAACAGTTGGATTGGAAAGGACACGAAGCCGTTGGTATTGTGGATAAAAACGGAAAGGCAATCGACCATGCCCACAACGCATTTTTACAGGTGGCTTATGATTTCGGCATCGGGGCAGGCATCGCTTTTCTTGTATTTTTTGTATTTGCGGGCATAAGGAGCATTTATTATTATTTGCGCCACAAAGGGGAAGAGACGGCCATGATTCCGCTTGGCGTTCTTGGTGTCTTTGGTCTCTGCGGACTGGTGGAGTGGGTATATCTTCCGTACATTCCCACAGGGTTTGCATTTTATCTGGTATTGATACTGATGATTCCCGCAGAAGCAAAAAAACGAAGGCAAAAGGAACAGGAATAGAGAGGACAATATGAAGAGGACAGTGAATACAGCATTATTGTATAGAAAAATATTCCTCATAATTTATGATATACTTGCAATAACGGCATCCTCCGTGCTGGCATTGCTGATTCGCTATGAGTTTGTTTATGCGGAAATTGAAAGGGAATATCTGCAGTCGGTTTATTCTTTTCTGCCGTTTACGGTTGGCATTATGCTTGTCGTTTTTTCCCTGTTGAAGCTTTATGACAGCCTGTGGGCATTTGCAGGCGCAAATGAAATGCAGAATATTGTAGCGGCCAGCGGCGTTACGGCAGTAGCCAACGGAATCGGGCTGATGATAGCAGGGAAAAGGGTTCCACGCAGTTTTTATTTTCTGTTTGTCTTTCTCCTCGTTGCCTTTACCTTTATCAGCCGGTTTAGTTACCGATTTTTCAGGGGATTAAAGCAGAGGCAGAGAAACAGGGAAAAGAGTATCAATATTATGATTATCGGCGCCGGTGAGGCGGCCAACCTGATTATCAAGGATATTATCAGCAGCAAGTATACGCATATGGCTATCCGCTGCATCATTGATGACGACACGAATAAGAGAGGAAAATATATACAGGGTATCAAGGTAATAGGCGGCAGGGAAAAGATAAGGGAGGCAGCGGATACCTATGCCATAGATGAAATCTTTATTGCAATGCCGTCCGTGCCAAAGTCTGTTATCAGCAGCATTATTGAAATCTGCAAAAACACAAACTGTAAGCTGCGGACGCTTCCCGGTATGTACCAGCTGGTAAACGGGGAAGTGAACGTCAGCCAGCTGAAGGATGTGGAAGTGGAGGATTTGCTGGGCAGGGACCCTATCGTGGTGAATCTGGAGTCCATTGTAGGATATGTGAAGGACAGGTGCGTGCTTGTCACCGGCGGGGGAGGCTCGATTGGCAGCGAGCTCTGCCGACAGATTGCGGGACACAAGCCCGCAAGGCTGATTATTGTGGATATCTATGAAAATAACGCTTATGATATTCAGCAGGAGCTTAAACAGAAGTTTCCTGAATTGGAACTGGTGGTGTTAATTGCTTCCGTTCGCAACACTAACCGTATGAACGCCATATTTGACAAGTACAGGCCCGACATTGTCTATCATGCGGCGGCGCATAAGCATGTACCGCTTATGGAGGACAGTCCCAATGAGGCGGTAAAAAACAATGTCATGGGGACATGGAAGACGGCGCAGGCGGCGGCATTTTACGGGGCGAAAAAGTTTGTGCTGATTTCCACCGATAAGGCAGTCAATCCCACCAATATTATGGGCGCGTCAAAGCGTATCTGTGAAATGATTATCCAGATTTTTAACAAGCATTATGATACGGAGTTTGTGGCGGTGCGGTTCGGCAATGTGCTGGGAAGCAACGGGAGCGTCATTCCGCTGTTTAAACGCCAGATTGAAATGGGGGGGCCTGTCACGGTAACCCACCCGGATATTATCCGCTACTTCATGACCATACCGGAAGCGGTTTCCCTTGTGCTGCAGGCGGGCGCTTATGCAAAAGGCGGTGAAATCTTTGTGCTCGACATGGGAGCGCCGGTGCGGATACTGGATTTGGCGAAAAACCTGATTCGGCTTTCCGGTTACAAGGTAGATGAGGATATTAAAATTGAGTTCACGGGCCTCAGGCCGGGGGAAAAGCTTTATGAAGAGCTGCTGATGGACGAAGAAGGCCTGCAGGAGACAGAAAATAAACTGATTCATATCGGGAAGCCGATTGAGATAGATGAGGAGCAGTTTTACAGGCAGCTGAAATTGCTTGAGGATATTTCCCGAAACGAAAATGAGGACATCAGGAAAGTGATTAAGGAGATTGTCCCGACTTATTGCGAATGGAAGAGTGAACGGACGGATGAAGGGAAAAATTGATATTTATCTGCGAAGGTTTAAAAGATATATAAAATACGGCGTACAGTATTATTTTTACGAGAAGCCGAAAGGGCTGGATTTCACAATGCGCGATATGCATCTGACGGAGGAATCCAAAGGAGTTCTGCATGGCTACAGCAAGACAAATGAAAAGCACCTGGCAGAGATATTCCGGTATCTTCAAATACAGGAGCGAGACAGCCTGCTGGATGTGGGATGCGGCAAAGGCGTGGTATTGAAAGAAGCGGCAAAGCAGCCGTTTTGTAAAATTACCGGCATTGACATAGATTCCGGGTTGATAGAAACCGCCAACCGGAATTTTGAGATTTTACATTTATCCGACAGGATAAGGTGTGTGGAAACGGACGCACTCAGATTCCCGGAATACGGGGAGTACAATACCTTTTTCTTTTTTAACCCTTTCGGGGAAGAGGTAATGCGGGCGGTCATCGATAAAATTATCAAGGAGCACGATGGAAAAGAGCGGATAAGGATTATCTACCACAATCCGGTGTACCGGCAGGCCATTGAGGATACGGGGAAGTTTGTAAGTGTAAAAGAGATGCATGACAGCATGAAAGACTACAGAACTGTTATTTATGTTTCAAATTGGTAATCAGACGGAGAGGAAGAATGACTGTGAACAAAAAACGTATTTTTTTATCCAGTCCCACCATGCATGGCGAGGAACAAAAATATATCAAGGAGGCTTTTGACACCAACTGGGTGGCGCCCCTCGGACCGAATGTAAATGCTTTGGAAGAGGAACTGGCGTCCTATGTGGGGATTGCCCACGCTTCTGCGCTCAGCGCCGGAACAGCGGCCATTCATCTGGCCCTGCGCATTCTGGGAGTGAAGGAGGGGGATGTGGTATTCGTACCCTCCCTGACGTTCAGCGCAACCTGCAATCCCGTTATGTATGAAAAGGCTGTGCCAGTGTTTATAGATTCCGAAGAGGACACATGGAATATGAGTCCTGCGGCGCTGGAGAAAGCGTTTGAAAAATATCCTTCCCCTAAGGCGGTCATTGCAGTGCATTTATACGGTACGCCGGCAAAGCTGGATGAAATTACGGATATATGCAATGCGCACCATGTACCTTTGATTGAAGATGCCGCAGAATCCCTGGGCAGCACTTATAAGGGGAAGCACACAGGCACCTTTGGGAAAATCGGTATTTATTCCTTCAACGGCAATAAAATTATTACCACATCCGGAGGCGGTATGCTGGTTTCCGAAGACGGGGAGATAACGAAGCAGGCAACCTTCCTGGCAACGCAGGCAAGGGACGCCGCCAGGCATTATCAGCATTCTCAGGTCGGATTTAATTACCGTATGAGCAATATTACTGCCGGCATCGGAAGGGGGCAGCTGCTCCATCTGGAGGAGCATATTGCATTAAAACAGAATATCTACCGGGAATATGAAACGGCTTTTCGTGCTATGCCGCAGATACGGATGAACCCCTTAAATGAAAAAGGCGAGGCAAACAACTGGCTTTCCTGCATCACGCTGGAGCCGGGATGTCCGGTTACCCCGGATATGATTTTTGAGGCGCTGGACAAGGAAAATATTGAATCCAGGCCCATCTGGAAACCGTTGCACTTACAGCCTGTATTTTCTGCATGCGATTTCATAAAGGAAGATGATGAAAAGTGTGTGGCGGAGGATATTTTTAACAGGGGCTTATGCCTGCCGAGCGATATCAAAAATACAAAAGAAGATATGGATTTGATTATCCGTACAATCAAAGGTTTATTTTAAAGAAGCGGGAGTTTTCGACTATGTACCGGAAATTTTTGAAAAGATGGCTGGATGTCATAATCTCCTTCACGGCGCTCGTGCTGCTCTCCCCGGTTTTGCTTGTCACGGCGGTTTTAGTCAGGATAAAACTTGGCGCGCCCGTGATTTTTAAACAGGAAAGGCCGGGGTATCGGGGAAAGATATTCAAACTGTACAAGTTCCGTTCCATGACGGATAAGCGGGGAGAAGACGGCAAGCTTCTGCCGGATGAGGCGCGTCTTACGGCATTTGGCAAAAAGCTTCGCGCCACAAGCCTGGATGAGCTGCCGGAGTTCTGGAATATTTTAAAAGGCGATATGAGCCTGATTGGGCCCAGGCCGCTGCTGGTGAAATACCTTCCCCTCTACAATGCGTTTCAAAGACAGCGTCACGACGTCCGGCCGGGACTTACGGGATGGGCGCAGGTCAACGGGAGAAATGCCATCAGCTGGGAGGAGCGTTTTGAACTGGATGTTTACTATGTAAAGCATATTTCATTGTGGCTGGATATTAAAATTATCCTGCGCAGTATCATGGTGGTTTTCGGCCATAAGGACATAAACAGCAGCACGGATGCCACAATGGAAGCTTTTCAGGGGACGAAGGAGCCGCCTGAAAGCGGAATGGAGAATGGATGAATATATTATTTTGCAGTGTCGGCAGAAGATGTGAACTATTAAAGGACTTCAGAAAATCTCTGGGAGATAAAGTCAGGCTGGTGGTAACGGACAACAGTCCTTATGCGCCTGCGCTGGCTTTTGCCGATGTCAGCTATCAGGTTCCCCTGATTCATGACAAGACTTATATTCCGATTCTTCTTGAAATCTGCAAGAAGGAAAAGATAGACGCCATGCTCACGCTGATTGACCCGGAAATAGCGATTCTTGCAAACAACAGGGAAGCGTTTGAAGCGCTTGGCGTGGAGGTGCTTGTGCCGTATGCGGATACGGCAAGGCTGTGCTTTGACAAATATGAAATGTTTTGCTACCTGAAAAAAAAGGGCATACCGACAGTACTGACTTACGGCAGCTTTGATGATTTTACGGAGGCATACGGCAGGGGTGAAATTTCCTTCCCCGCGTTTGTAAAGCCGAGGACGGGAAGCGGCAGCGTGGGGGCAAGAAGGATTGATACCATGGAAATGCTCAAAGAGGTAACGACGGCTGATTCCACGCTGATTATACAGGAGTTGATGACGGGGGTGGATATGGACGCGGATGTCTATGTGGACACCATCAGCCATCAGCCGGTTGCCGTATTTTCCAAAAAGAAGCTTTCCACCACGATTGGCGGCGCCAATAAAACCATTTCCTTTAAAGATGAAAAGCTGTTTGATTTTGTCAGGAAGGCAGTGTCCGTGTTTGCGTTTCACGGGCCGCTGGATATGGATTTGTTTTATAAGGACGGACAGTATTATCTGTCTGAGGTAAATCCCCGGTTCGGGGGCGCATATCTCCATGCCTACGGTGCGGGTGTGGATTTTCCGGAGTTAATTTACAATAATGTAAATAAAAAGGAAAATAAAGAAAATATGGGAAATTATGAGGAAGATGTTGTCATGATGATGTATGACAGCGTTGTGATTAAGGGCTTGAAAGACATACAGGATGAGATGAATACAGAGTATGAAAATTTTGATACTGACTAATTACGCAAACGGACTTTACTTATTCAGAAAAGAGCTTATTGAACGATTTCATGAGAGGGGCCATACCGTGCTTGTCTGTGTGCCCCCTGATGAACAATGTAAGAAAATTGAGCAGCTTGGCTGCCGGCTCATCCCCGCCGCGCTGGAGAGGAGGGGCATTAATCCCCTGAAGGATTTTAAACTGCTCTGTTTTTACACGGGGCTGTTAAAACGGGAAAAGCCTGATGTGGTTCTGACCTATACCATAAAACCGAATCTTTACGGGGGACTGGTATGCAGGCTGAAAAAGGTGCCGTACCTATGCAATATTACGGGACTTGGGACGGCAATCGAAAGCGGGACATGGCTGAGCAGGATTTTGCTGCGTATTTATAAAGTGGCCGTTGCAAAAGCAGGAAGAGTGTTTTTTCAAAATGAGAGCAACCTTCAGTTTATGCAGGCCCGTGGAATTGCGAAAAAAAACAGTATGCTGCTTCCCGGCTCCGGGGTAAATTTGCAGCAGCATGCATTTGAACCGTATCCTTCGGAGGAGGAGGGCATCCGCATCCTGACCGTTATCAGGATTATGAGGGAAAAAGGAATTGAAGAGTACCTGGAGATGGCAGGAAGGCTTGCATCCGAGCATAAAAAGATATTGTTTTTTCTCGCGGGGGAATACGAGGAGGAAGAGCGGGAGAAATATGAGCCGCTTATCCATAGACTGGAAGAAAAAAAGGTGTTAAAATATCTGGGACATGTAGATAATGTGCATGAAATTATGGCGGGCTGCCATGCCATATTGCATCCGTCCTATCATGAAGGCCTTTCCAATGTGCTGCTGGAGGGCGCTGCCTGTGGCCGTCCTTTGCTGGCAAGCGACATACCCGGATGCAGGGAGACCATGCAGCCGGATATCAGCGGTATGCTCTTTGCGCCGTGCAGTGTGGACGCCATGTCTGAGGTGACGGAGAGATTTCTTCTGCTTGGCAAAAAAGAGAGGGAAGCAATGGGCGTGGAAGGAAGAAAATGGGTGGAAGCGCATTTTGACAGAGAAAAAGTGCTTGCCGCATATGAAGAAGAATTACAGAAAATAACAGAAGCGGGAATAGGAGGTACGAAATGAGCCTGTATGAACAAATCGTAAACAAAAAAGAAAAATTATCCCTGGTGGGACTGGGATACGTGGGAATGCCCATTGCGGTTGCGTTTGCAAAAAAAATTGATGTAATCGGGTTTGATTTAAACGAGCAGAAGATTGCGCTTTATAAAAACGGCATTGACCCCACCAATGAAGTGGGAAATGACGTGATTAAGGAAACCGCAGTGGAGTTTACGGCGGACGCTGCCAGACTTCGGGAGGCAAAGTTCCATATCGTGGCAGTTCCGACCCCGGTCAATGATGACCACACGCCGGATTTGAGCCCGGTAGAGGGTGCAAGCCGTATTTTGGGGCAAAATTTGACAAAGGGTTCTATCGTGGTGTTTGAGTCCACCGTATATCCCGGCGTCACGGAGGACATCTGTGTGCCTATCCTGGAACAGGAGTCCGGTTTGAAATGCGGCGTTGATTTCAAAATCGGATATTCCCCGGAGAGAATCAATCCGGGAGATAAAGTACACCGTCTGGAGACCATTACCAAGATTGTTTCCGGTATGGATGAGGAAACCCTGGAAGAGATTGCAAAGATATATGAACTGGTGGTGGAGGCAGGCGTTTACCGGGCGGAGTCCATCAAGGTTGCCGAGGCGGCCAAAGTAATTGAAAACAGCCAGCGTGATATCAATATCGCATTTATGAATGAACTTTCCATTATTTTCAACAGAATGGGGATAGACACCAAATCCGTACTGGAAGCGGCGGGCACCAAATGGAATTTCTTAAAATTTTATCCCGGACTGGTGGGCGGCCACTGTATCGGTGTGGACCCGTATTATCTGACCTATAAGGCGGAACAGCTTGGGTATCATTCCCAGATTATCTTGTCCGGGCGCAGGATAAATGACGATATGGGCAGATATGTGGCGGAGAGCCTCGTGAAAAACCTGATTAAGGCGGATATTGCCGTCAAAAATGCAAAGGTTGCCATCTTAGGTTTTACCTTCAAAGAGAACTGCCCGGATACCAGAAATACAAAGGTAATCGATATCTACAGAGAATTAAAGGAATATGGCATTACGCCGTTGGTGGTGGACGGAGCAGCCGACGCGCAGGAGGCAGAGCGTCTGTACGGCGTCACTTTCAGCAGGATAGAGGAAGTAACGGATATGGACGCCGTCATTATTGCCGTGGCGCATGACGCTTTCCTGAAACTGGACAGGAAAGCGGTTGACGCGTTTTTCAACCATGCCAATAAGCAAAAGGTCCTGATGGATATCAAAGGCTTGTTTGACAGAAAGGCATATCAGGAGGAGTACTTATATTGGAGACTGTAAGACATGGCAAGATAAAATCCCTGCTTATTCTTGCGGTTCTGATTGCCTTGTTTGCCGGCATATTTGCCGTTTACGGACCGTGGATGTGCAGCGATTCCGAACAGTATATCAATATGCATATTCACAGGGAACCCCTGTACCCTCTGTTTCTGTGGGTACTGAGACTGCTGTTCGGGGAGGGATTCCTCACGGCAATGGGGATATTGCAGGGCATTCTGGCGGCAGTGGGCATATGGGCGTTTGCGGAATATGTCACAAAGAAATTCCGCCTGTTTTTCTGGGAGGAACTGGTGATACTGGTTTTGCTTTTATTTCCTTATGCGGTTACCCGTTTTTTTTCCCAGACAAGACTGTTTATTCCCAATTCGGTCATGAGTGAAGGGCTCAGTATGCCCTTTTTCCTTTTGTTTCTCACTCAATGCTTTGAAATGTTTACACAGGAGAAGAAACGGGAGTTTTTAAAGGCGGCGGGAGCTTCTTTGCTGCTGGCGTTCTTACTTGCGCTGGCCAGGAGCCAGATGATGTCCCTTTTGCTGGTATGGCTGGTCGTGTATGGGGCAAAAATAATATATACGAAAGCATGGCGCAAAAAGTTTTTGCGGCTGGCGGCAGCGGCGGGAATCGTCTTGCTGGTCTTTGTGCTGAGGGGACTTTTTGTAAAAAGCTATAACCTGGCGTTTCATGGCCGGTTTATAAACAATACCAACGGCACTGTCCACATGCTGACCAATATTCTCTATGCAGCGGATGAGGAGGACGGCGAGAACATTCAGGATGAAGAAGCCAGGGCTTTTTTTTACCAGATGTACCACCTGACCGAAACCAATCAGGCAAATTATAAGTATGCGGGGGATTCCCTTACGGAAAGACTGAATCATCTGGAAGAGTGGCACAATACCATTAACTTTGAGATGATAGAAGCTGTGCTTCGGTTAAGCTACCGAGAGAATGTGACGGAGGATTATATCGAACAGGATTTGCTTTCGGATGAAACGGCGGGCAGGATTATTGCCGGTATCCTCCCGGGCTGTTTTCCTAAGTGGTTTGCAAATTATATGCTGATGGTGGGCTTTGGCCTGATACGCAGTATTGCTGTGTCGCATCCGCTCATCAACTGGATTGCCATCGCTATTTACCTGTTTTCGGCATTACTTGCCGTAATTTCCATAAGGCAGCGCTTAAGGCGTGGAGAAAAAACAGGAGCCGAAGTGTGGTTTCTGCTGCTGGTGCTTTTGGCAATCTTTGCAAATGCGTTTACAGTGGCCATGGTCATTATGCCCATATCGCGGTATATGATTTATGGTTTTGCACCGTTTTATGCTGCCGGTTTTGTGCTTCTTATAAGCCTTTACAGGGACTGGCAGGAAAAAAGGATGGAGAAAGGACAAAAAACATGGGCTATAAAGATTTAAAATTTGACAAGGACAGTGTTTTTCTGGTAACGGGAGGCGCCGGATTTATCGGTTCCAACCTGTGCGAGGCCATTGTGGAGATGGGTTATACGGTGAGATGTCTGGATAACCTCTCTACAGGCAGTTATGATAATATTTCCCACCTGGAGGGAAATGAAAAGTTTACCTTTATCAAAGGGGATATCCGGGATATGGATACCTGCATGGAGGCATGTAAGGGCGTGGATTATGTACTCAACCAGGCAGCCTGGGGCAGTGTGCCCAGAAGTATCGAAATGCCTCTCTTATACGAAGAAATCAATATCCGCGGCACGCTTAACATGATGGAAGCCGCAAGGCAGAGTAATGTAAAGAAATTCGTCTATGCGTCCAGTTCTTCCGTCTATGGAGACCATCCGGTTCTTCCCAAAAAAGAAGGCGCGGAGGGAAATGTACTTTCTCCCTATGCGCTTACCAAAAAAGTAGATGAAGAGTACGGAAAACTGTATAAGAAGCTGTACAACCTGGATACCTATGGTCTTCGTTATTTCAATGTTTTCGGCAGAAGGCAGAACCCGGAAGGGATGTATGCGGCGGTGATTCCCAAGTTTATCAAGCTGCTGTTAAATGACGAAGCGCCGACCATCAACGGTGACGGCAGGCAGTCCCGTGATTTTACCTATATTGACAATGTTATCGAGGCAAACCTGAAGGCCTGCCTTGCTTCCGGTGAAGCGGGCGGGGAAGCTTTCAACATAGGATACGGCGGCAGGGAGTTTCTGATTGATTTGTACTATTCTCTTTGCGAAGCTTTGGGCAAGCAGATTGAGCCCAAATTCGGACCGCCCCGCGCAGGCGATGTGCGGGATTCCAATGCGGATATCGGAAAGGCAAGGGAGCTTTTGGGGTACAATCCGGAATATGACTTCAAGACAGGTATAGGACTGGCTATCGACTGGTACAAAGCAAATCTGTAGAGGAAAGGGATGCCGGTATGAAATATAAGGTAGTGGTCTTTGGAGTAAAAGATACCACGGAAAAGATAGTGGAATTTATCCAAAACAGCATTTGCAGGGTGGACTTGGTCATTACCATCAGCAAAGAGGTGCTGCGCAAAAATCAGGTATCCGGTTTTAAGGGACTTTCCTTATTGACGGAAAAATATGGCATTCCGGTGAGAGAAGTGGACAGTTATGCGCTGAAGGATGAAGAAACGCTTGCTTTTTTTAAGGAGAATGAGTTTGATATCGGTATATCCATGGGATGGCAGCGGCTGATACCTGCTGATGTGCTTGACTGCTTTGCGTACGGAGTGTACGGTTTTCACGGCAATTGTGCCTACCTTCCTTACGGGAGGGGACGCTCCCCGTTAAACTGGTCCATCATAAACGGGGATACCCGGTTTATCCTGAACCTGTTTCGGTATGATGAAAAGGCGGACAGCCCCAATATTTTTGCCAATGAGATGTGCGCCATCACGCCGCACGATACCGTGCGGAGTATGCAGTACAAAAACGTTATCTGTTCCAGAAACCTGATTCGGAAGCTGCTTGCCGCTTACCGTGAGGGCAGCGTTTCCATCCATACAGGTTCCAAGGACTTTGATTCCTGGTTTGAAAAACGCACGGCCCAGGATGGCAAAATAGATTTTCATGGAAAGACCCGCGACATTTACAACCTGATTAGGGGTGTGACGGCGCCCTTTCCCGGCGCGTTTGCGTATGCGGAAAAGGAAAAAGTGACGATATGGGATGCGGTTCCCTTTGATGAGATGCTTGATTTTTCAGATTACCGGCCGGGGGAAGTCATAGAGGTGTTTGACGGCAATCCCATAGTGAGAACCGTGGACGGCTCCCTGTTAATCCGCAGTTATCAGGCAGATGTGGAAGTGACGCCGGGAATGCTATTGGAGTAGAGGATTTATATGAAAATAACTGTTCGTATGGATGATATTACGCCGGATATGGACTGGGAAAGATTTCTGGCATTTAAGGAAATATTGGATGAGCATGGAATCAGGCCGCTAATCGGCGTGGTGCCGGACAACCGGGATGAAAACCTGCACAGGGCGAAAGCCGCGGGAGATTTCTGGGAATATATAAAGGAATTGCAGCAAGAAGGCTGGTGCATAGCGCTGCATGGTTTCCAGCACATTTATACCACAAAAAAAGGGGGACTTTTCCCTTTAAACCGGTTTTCGGAGTTTGCGGGAATCCCATATGAAAAGCAGAAGGAAATGCTGGAAAAAGGAACCGGGATTCTGGCCCGGTACGGTATCCGCACGGATATTTTCATGGCGCCGGGACATTCCTATGACAAGAATACCCTAAAGGCGCTGAAGGCCCTGGGATATGGATGCATTACGGACGGCTTTGGCAGCAGGCCTTACGAATGGCAGGGAATGGTGTTTTACCCTATTTCTTTTATGATGAGCAGAAGCCTGAAAAAGAAAAAAGGAATCACTACCATGGTTGTCCATGTAAATGAAGTGGACGAGGAGGGAATGGCGAGATACCGGAAGCTGTTTTCCGGACACGCAGGGGATTTTGTTTCTTATGATACATACTTTCAGGAAAAAACCGTAAAAAGAGGTTTTTGGGGACAGTGCAGGGAGCGTTTTCTTGCCGGATGCAAACGGAGACTGGTAAAGCTGAAGGCATAGGCAAAAGGAAAAGCCTGCGGGATGTGAAAAGAGGTAAGCATGAAAGAACCTATCAGGATACTCCACGTATTGGGAGGGCTTAATCTGGGCGGTGCGGAAAGCCGTATTATGGACTTGTACCGTCATATTGACAGAAAAGAAATACAGTTTGATTTTTTGGTGCATTCCTCTGCCGAGGAATATTTTGACAAGGAAATCAGGGATTTGGGGGGGAATGTTTACCGCATTCCCCGTTTTAAGGTGTATAACTGGTTTGCATACAAAAAGGCCGTAAAACGCTTTTTTTCCGAACATCAAGAATTTCGGGCGGTACACGGGCATATGACAAGCACGGCTTCCATTTATCTGCCGATAGCCAAGAAGGCGGGCGTGCCGATTGCCATTGCCCATGCAAGGAGCGCAGGCGTTCCGGGCGGGATAAAGGGCATTCTTACAAAGATTATCAGGTTTCCCTTAAAATACAGGGCGGATTACTGCTTGGCCTGTTCAGGGGCGGCATGTGAATCTGTTTACGGAAAAAAGTGGGTGCGTCAGGGAAGGGCAGAGGTTATTCCCAACGCCATCGACGCTTCCCAATATGATTATGACGCTTCACAGCGGGAAGCCGTAAGGAAGAAACTGGACTTGGAGGACAAGCTGGTAATCGGACATGTGGGCAGCTTTCGTACGCCCAAAAACCATGCGTTTTTGTTACAGGTATTTTCCGAAATTTATAAAAAAAGAAAAGACGCGGTTCTTCTGCTTTTAGGCGAAGGGGAACTGATAGATACGATAAAACAGCAGGCTGCCGTACTGGGACTTTCAGAGGCCGTATATTTTCTCGGCAATCAAAAGGCGGCTCCGTATTATCAGGCCTTTGATTTTCTGGTATTTCCGTCTTTGTACGAGGGATTGCCGGGCACGGTTGTGGAGGCGCAGACTGCCGGACTCAGATGCCTTGTCTCCGATACGGTTACCGGAGAAGTAAAAATTACGGACTTGGCAGAGTTTTACAGTCTGGATAAGACAGCAAAGGAATGGGCGGACTATGTTCTGGGACATTGCCGTTATGAGCGCGCCGGAAGGCTGGCGGAGGTCAAAGAGGCGGGTTTTGATATAGAGTCCCAGATAGAAAAGTATAAAAAGATATACAGAAAGAACCTGCTGCTTATGGTACCTCTGCTGCATCAGGGCGGGTTTGAACGGATTTGCGCGCTGACGGCGCAGCTGTTAAAAGATGTGTGCAATGTCAGGATTGCCATTTTTTCTTCAAAGGATTTGTTTTATGACGTAAGCGGCATAGAAGTGTCAGACTTAAACCTTCCGAGCAGACCGGGTGTTTTGGGGAAAATCCTGAATGTGCTTTTAAGGAGAAGGAAAGCAAAGCGGTTGAAAAGAGAAAGGAATATCCATATCACTTACAGCTTTGGTCCTACCGCCAATCTGGTAAACGCATTGTCGAAGGTAAAGGACGAGGTCTGGATAGGCATCAGGGGATACGGGGCTTTGGAGGATAAACATGCCATGAACCTGACATGCAAAAGGGCAGATAAAGTAATCTGCTGCACGCAGGTGATGGCGGATGATGTGAAGGCGCTGTATCATCCCGCACAGGTGGAGTGTCTTTACAATCCGTGCGACACCGAAGCAATAAGGGAACTTAGCGAAAGACAGCCGGATAAAGCGCACAAAGCTTTCCTGGAAGGAAACGGACCCATCATTGCTTCCATGAGCAGGGAGGATGACGTGAAGGGTTTCTGGCATCTGCTCAAGGGCTTTGCACTGGTGAAAAAGGAGATTCCCGATGCGAAGCTGATGATAATCGGGGAAGGGGAATTTACAGAGTACAAAAAGCTGGCGGCAGATTTGGGAATTGCAGGAAGCGTATTGTTTACCGGCGTGCAAAAAAATCCGTTCTGTTATGTAAGCTGGGCGTCGCTGTATATCATGACGTCGATAACCGAAGGATTTCCCAATTCCCTGATAGAGGCTATGGCGGCAGGGGTGCCTGCCATTTCGGTAAACTGTAAAACAGGACCGGCTGAGATTTTTATGGAGGATTACAGGGAGGCGGCGGACCAGCATAGGGTCTGCCATGGGAAGTACGGCATTCTGCTTCCGGTTTTAAATCCCGAAAAGAATCTGGATGCCTCCGTAGTGGAGGAGGAAGAACGTATTATGGCAGAGGAAGCCGTGAAAGTACTGTCAGATGCAAGGCTTTTGGAAAAGGGCAGGGAAAATGCATTGGCAAGAAGCAGGGAGTTCTCGGTAGAACGGTATAAAGAGCAGATGGAAATGCTGCTGTAAAAGAGGAAAAGTAATGGAAGCTTTTATGGAAAAAATCTCAATCATTGTGGCTGTTTACAATATAGAGCAGTATCTGGAGCGGTGCGTGGATTCCCTTCTGAACCAGACTTACCGCAATCTGGAAATCATTCTTGTGGACGACGGCTCCACGGATGGAAGCGGCGCCCTGTGCGACAGGTATGCGGAAATGGACAGCCGGGTTAAGGTGATTCACAAGGAAAACGGCGGGCTTTCCGACGCCAGAAATACCGGAACAGGGAAGGCGTCCGGGGAATACATCGCTTATGTGGACGGGGATGACTGGGTTGATAAGGAAATGTACGGCGCGATGCTTGGGGCCATAAAAAGTTATCAGGCGGAGATTGCCGTGTGCAGGTATAAATGCGTCTATCCTGACAGGGTGCTGGATGAATCTACGGATGAGATTGTGGTTTTTGAGGGCCGGGAAGCGCTTAGGGCCTACACCATGGAGGACGAGCGTTATCAGATTCAGAATGCCGCATGGAATAAGCTGTACCGCCGGGAATTTGCAGAGGGTCTGCAGTTTCCCAAGGGCAAATTGTATGAAGATATTGTATATACCGCAAAGCTTTTCGGCAGGGCGGGCAAAACCGTCTATCTGGATAAGGCCTATTATAATTATGTTTTGGAGCGTGAGGGAAGCATCATGGCGGCAGGAGTCAATGAAAGGATACTGACGGACCAGATGCCGGCCTATTTTGAGCGTTCCCGTTACCTTAGGGAGCTTGGGGAGCCGGATTTGGCAGACTGCCATGACTTTTTTGTCTATAAGAGGATGCTGCTTACCTATACGGCGTTTGCAAGGAGTAAATGCCGCACCAAAGAGGAACGCCATAAAAGGAAACAGAACATGAAGGAGCTGGAAAAGCTGATACGGGGACAAAAAGAACATTTTGCCGCCGCCTACCGCAGCCTGTCGTCCAACTCCAACGAAGAGAAGAAAATGAAGATATTTTTATGTTCTCCCATCCTGTACCGCATTGCCATGACGTTGAACGACAAGTATGTGATTCCCTGCAAGGAAAGAAAACTTTTGAAGGAGAAGGTGAAGCATCTGCATGTGGTGCAGCTGACGGGAGGGCTGGGCAACCAGATGTTTCAGTACGCCTTTTACCGGAAGCTTTTATTTATGGGAAAGATAGCAAAAATAGAGGATGAATCAGGTTATGAGGCTGCGGGAACCAGGGAAAAGCACCTGTATAAAGCGTTTGGCATCACTTACGAGCGGCCAACGGCGGCGGAAATGCGGCTGCTGACGGATTCCTCCATGAAGTTGATAAGCCGTATCCGAAGGAAGCTTTTCGGGAGAAAAAAGAAATCCTATATAGAAAAGCAGTTTAATTATAATCCGGAAGCTTTGTTGCAGGAGTGCGCCTATTATGAGGGCTGCTGGCAGTCTGAAAAATATTTTGGGGATGTGGAAGGGGAACTGCGAAAGGCGTTTACCTTCCGTTGTGAAATACCCAAAGAAAGCAGGGCGGTGCTGGAGAGAATCGGCGCCTGCAATGCCGTCAGCATTCATATCCGGAGGGGCGATTATCTGGCAGAGGAGCAGCAGAAGGTTTACGGCGGCATCTGCACGCCGCAGTATTATGAGAGGGCTGTTGCCTTGATACGGGAGAGGGTTGAGGACGCAAAATTTTTTGTGTTTACCAATGATGCGGACTGGGCAAGGGAGCATATGGCGGGCAATGATTTTGAAATTGTGGATTGTAACGGTGAGGACGCCGGTTATCTGGATATGCTTCTGATGAGCCGGTGCAGGCACCATATTATTGCCAATTCCAGCTTTAGCTGGTGGGGTGCATGGCTGAACCCCCACAGGGAAAAAATAGTGGTTGCCCCGGCAAAGTGGCTGAACGGCAGGGACTGCAGGGATATCTACACGGAGGGAATGCTTGCTATTTCCGGAGATATTTAGTAAAATAAGCATAATGCGATGGAAAAGGCTGGGAAAAGATATTGAATAAGGACATTCTGAAAAAATTATCCTATATAATGAACAAAAAGCAGCAGAAGCGGGTATGGGGACTCGGCGTCCTGATTCTGATAGGCGGACTGCTGGAAACGCTGGGCGTGTCCATGGTGTTTCCGCTGATAAATGCCATTCTGGACATGGAGGGTATGCGTCAGAACAAATATGTAAAGATGGTTTGCGAAGCGCTGCACATAGAGAGCATGAACAGTTTCATCCTGCTGCTTCTGATTGCCGTGATTTTTATCTTTGTGGTAAAAAACGCGTACCTGCTGTTTCTGGCGTATGTGCAGGCGAGGTTTGTAAACTACAATCAGCACAGGGCGGGCAGCTATATGCTGGAGGAGTATTTAAACCGTCCGTATGAGTTTTACCTGAATGCGGATATCCCGACTATTTTCCGCATTCTTGACAGCGATATTCCCCGGGCGTTCCAGCTTTTGCTGTCCATAATCAAGCTGGCAACGGAAGTGGTGGTGGCGGTATGCCTGTTTACCGTGATGCTGGTGTTTGACTTTAAAATGACGCTGAGCATGATGGCGCTGATGATAGTGATGTCTTTTATCATTGTAAAGGTTTTAGAGCCCAGGTTAAATAAGCTTGGAAAGGAAAATCAGGAAGTACAGAGCGTTGCCGGCCGCTGGAGGACGAAGGCTGTTTACGGCATCAAGGACGTGAAGGTGCTGGGCAGGGAACATTTCTTTGCTTCCTTTTATGAAAAGCATACAAAACGGGGAACAGAACTGACAGTAAAATACGCTGTCTTAAATAATCTTCCCAGGACCATTATCGAAACCACCTGTATTATCGGTGTATTATCCTACCTTGCCATATATATAGCGGCGGGATGGGATATCAAGAACCTGCTGACTACCATAACGGTATTTGCAACGGCGGTGATTCGTCTGATGCCCAGCATGAACCGTATCAACACATATCTTACGGATATTGCTTTTTATGAGCCCTCTCTGGATTATGTATATCATCATGTGGACTTTTCCAACTATAAAAAGGACGGCCGTTTCGTGCGGATTCCCCCTGAGAACGAGGAGCCTGTTGTCATCGACAATGATATTGTCCTGAAGGATATCAGCTATTCTTATCCGAACACCGAGAAAAAAATACTGGACCATGCCGATATGGTGGTGCCTTACGGCAAGTCGGTCGGTGTGGTGGGACCTTCCGGTGCAGGAAAGTCCACTGCCATAGATATCTTCTTAGGCCTGCTAAGACCACAGGAAGGCAGCATTTTATGCGGCAGCAGGAATGTATTCGACAATTATCCCTCGTGGCTGTCCAATATTGGGTATATCCCCCAGTCCATTTATCTTTCCGATGATTCCATCAGGGATAATATCGCGTTCGGGGTGGCAAAGGAAGAGATTGATGACAAGCGGATATGGCAGGTGCTGGAGGACGCGCAGATGAAAAAATTTGTGGAAGCGCTCCCGGAAGGTCTCGATACTTCCATCGGAGACAGGGGCGTGCGTATTTCCGGCGGGGAAAGGCAGCGTCTGGGCATTGCAAGGGCTTTATACCACAATCCCGATATACTGGTGTTTGACGAGGCGACTTCCGCCCTGGATAACGCTACGGAGAAAGCGGTTATGGAGGCCGTCAACAGTTTCCACGGCAAAAAGACAATGGTGATTATTGCACACAGGCTGAATACGATTGAACAGTGCGATGTGATTTACAGGGTAGAAAACGGAAAGATTGTGGAGCAGAAAAAGAATTAGTGCGCCACGCACTGGGAAGGACGCGGCATGTTAGGGACAGAGCTGTTAAAAGGGCAGGGATTCGGGAACCAGTTGTTTTGTTATGTGACAACCCGGTGCATAGCCCGGCGGAACGGATATGATTTCAGTATATTGGGCAGGGATATCCTGGGCAACGACAGATACAGCCAAAAGGGCCTGTATTTTATGGATTTGGATATGGGGAAGGTCTCTGTAAAGGAGGATTATGAAAGCAGGTATCAGGAAAAAGAGGACAGGCTTTTTCTTCCCAATTCCCGCCATGATTTAACGCACGGCGCGTATGTCGCCGGCACGGACGAAACCCTCATGCAGATACCGGACAATGTGTTAATCGGCGGCAATATGCAGTCGCAGGATTATTTCCGTGAATATAAAGAAGAAATCAAAGAGTGGCTTCGGGTAAAACCGGAGTACGATTCTTACGAATACAGCCGTGAAAATCTTTGCATCCTCAATGTAAGGGGCGGGGAATATACTTCCAGTCCCGAACTGTACCTGTATAAAAGCTACTGGATTCACGCCATGCGTCAGATGAAGAAGGTACGGGAGGATATGGAGTTTTTGATTGTAACGGATGATGTAGAGGCGGCGGAAAAACTGTTTCCGGGCATAAAGGCATTGCACGGAAGCCTGCATGAGGACTATGTCAGGCTGAAGAATGCCTGTTATCTGATACTGTCAAACTCTTCTTTTGCCTTTTTTCCGGCATATACCAGCACGACTTTGAAACTTGCCATTGCGCCCAAGTACTGGGCAAGGCATAACGTGTCGGACGGTTACTGGTCCGGCGAGCAGAATATTTATGATGAATTTACTTACATGGACAGGAGAGGAAGGCTGTATACGGCGGGAGAATGCAGGGAAGAACTGGCGGCATACAAAAAGAATGAGCGCCGTTTCCGCCATCTGAATGAAAAGCCGGAAGGATTTAAGCTGTGGCGTTACAAGCTTTGGAGCAGGACGTATTATGGCTGGTGTTACCTTAAAAAAGCCGGAAGGGGCGTCATAAGGAGGCTTCGCAGGCACACAGGCGCAAAAGGCAGCGCGGAAGAGAGGGAAAATGGCTGAGATAAAAAACGGAAAACTGCAGCTTCCGAATGTGACGCTGCTTGCCATGACAAGCGTAAAAATCAGGGAAACCATAAAAGCATTGCAATACAGTATGCGGGGCATTGATTTCGGGGAGGCCGTACTGGTGACCCACAAAAAACCGTTGTTTCTCCCAAAGGAAATCACATATAAGCATATTGATAAGCTGAATGACATCAACCGTTTTAATTATGAAACGGTTTACAATATGGGGGACTATGTGAATACGGAGTTTGCCCTTCTGGTCCACTACGACGGGTTTGTGGTGCATCCCGAGATGTGGCAGGACGCCTTTTTGGAGTATGATTATATCGGTTCCCCCTGGCCTTTGCCGAAGGAAGGGGACACTACCACCTACCGGGATATTTACGGAAATATCTGCCGGGTGGGAAACAGCGTGTCCATCCGCAGCAAACGGCTGATGGATTTTCCGAAGAAGGCGGGCGTGCCCTGGGAAGGGGAGGAGCTGAACGGGGTTGTATATTACAATGAGGACGGATTTATCTGCTGCAAAATCAGGCATCTGTTGGAAGCGGAAGGGATGAAGATTGCCCCCCTTGAGGTTGCAAAATATTTCGGGCATGAGAATATGATACCGGAGATAGAAGGAATCACACCGTTTTTATTTCATAAATGGATGGGAACCAATGCAAAATATCCCGATTTTCGCAGAAGAAAATAGAGGAAGACCATGGTATACGATTGTTTTCAATTTTTTAATGAACTGGATATGTTAAAGCTAAGGCTGCATGTGATGAGCCCTGTGGTGGATAAGTTTGTGATAAGCGAGGCGACGGAAACCTTTTCCGGGATGAAGAAACCGCTGTATTACGAGGAAAATAAGTACTTGTTCAAGGAGTTTGAGGATAAGATAATCCATCTGGTAGTGGAGGATACGCCGGAGGGAGGCACCCATGAGCGGGATACCTTTCAAAAAAATGCTGTGGGGCGCGGATTAAAGGGGTGTGCCGACGACGATATTATTATTTTCAGTGATTTGGACGAAATCCCCAATCCGGTTAAGGTGCAGGAGATTGTGCAGGCTATCCGGCAGAACAGGAACGGCGAGCAGGACAAGGTGTTCCATCTTGCACAGCGCCTGTTCTACTGTTACCTGAACATGGAGGAGGTTTCCGGCAATCTTCTGGCTTACTGCGGGGAATTTAAAGGCGTAGAAAGAAAAAAATGGCTGGGCAGCAAAATTTGCAGCTATAAGGTGGCAAAGACCATGCCGTTAGGGGAACTGCGCTGGCCTAAATGCAAGGAAAACGGCGTACGGATAGAGGACGGCGGCTGGCATTTTGGCTACATGGGAGGCAGCGGTGAAAAAGATGCAAAAAAACGCGTTGCCGAAAAAGTGCGCTCCGCGGCGCATCAGGAGTATAACAAAAAATCGGTTCTGGCAGAAGTGGATGATAAAATTAAGGACGGGGAAGATATTTTTGGAAGGGACGCAGTTTTTGTGCAGGTACCTATTGATGAATCCTTTCCTGCATATTTAAGGGAGCATAAGAAGGATTTTGCCCATCTGATAAAACCGGAGGATACGAAACTGACGGCGGCAGGCAGGCATTTCAGGCGCAGGCTTCGGGAAACAGGCAGGCGGTTTGTTTTCTTTTGCAAGAAATCCGTCAAAAAGCTGCTTGGGAGGCAGTGAAGAAGAGGAGGCTGTTTTAAATGCCGAAAGTATCTATTTGTGTGCCAACCTACAATAATGTAAACGAAGTGGAACGTCTGCTTTCTTCTGTCAGGGAGCAGACTTATACAGATTATGAAGTAGTAATCACAGACGATTCTGACAATAATGAAATTGAAGAGCTGGTGCGAGAATTTTCTGACAATAGAATCCATTACACACACAATTCAGAAAATCTTGGACATATTTATAACTGGAATGCGGCGATAGAAAAGGCACAGGGTGAATATATCAAGATTATGTTTTCGGACGACTGGTTCACCTATCCGGAAAGTCTGGCGGAATTTGTGGATATGCTTGACGGCAGCCCCGGGGCGGGACTGGCATTTTCAAACAGTATGCAGGTGTCGGAAAAGGCAAGTTATAAAAGGAAGGTTTCCGAAACGTTTATTCCGCGCCTTACGGAAGACTGGCGCCACATTTTCATGGGAAACGAAATCGGCGCGCCCAGCGACACCATGTATCGCAAAAACGGTATCAAATTTGATGAAAAAAGTAACTGGGCGTCGGATGTGGAATTATACCTGCATCTTTTGCAGGTAAATCCCAGATTTGTCCATACGGACAAGCCCCTTGTTTCCATTGGTCTGCATGAAGAGCAGTATACCCATTCTTTTTCCGAGAGGGACGAGCGTATTTTTCAGGATTATTTGTTTATGTACCAAAAATACCGCCTGTGGGAAAACGAGGGGTGCAGGGAGTTTTTCCTGAGAGAATATATTATCAGGTTCGGAAAGGGAGTAAAGACGGCAAAAGCCTGCCATATCAAGGCTGCGGCATATTGGAAGGCAAAGTTTTCCTATTTATGTAAGGATTTGCTGCCCTGCTATATCCGCGCGGCAGGAAGAAAGCTTGGGTCATGAAGTATTGTTCTGCCCGAAGCTGGAAGAGAGGAGTATGGAGATGGAAGAAAAGATAAAAAAGGCAGGCGGTGTGATTTTTTACCTGACGCTGCTGATAGAACTGGGCATTGTCATAGTGGATAAGAGCGCTTATATCAATCCGATTGAGGGCCAGCTTTTCAGGCTGACGTTTGCACTTTGTGCGTTGAAAATAGCCATGACGAAGTATTCCTTAAAGGAGTGGCTGATAATGGCGGCGTTTTTTGCTCTGGGAGCCGTTTCGTATTTTGCCACGGAGAGAAATGAAATTATCAGAATTGTAGCGTTTGTGGCGGCTGCAAAGGACATAAACCTGAAAAACGTGATGAAAATTACTTTTTATGTGACCCTTACGGGAGTGGTATGTCTGATGGGACTTTCCATATTGGGAATTTACGGGAAGATGACCATTGTGGACGGAAATTTCCGGGGGGCGGGAGCGCCGCTGGAAAGATACTGTATCGGGCTTGGACATCCCAATGCGCTGCACTGCATGTTCTGGGCGCTTGTCACGCTTGGAATTTATCTGTATTTTGAACGGGTGAAATGGTATCATTTATTGATTCTGGAAGCCGCCAACATAGGGCTTTATCTGCTCACCATGTCAAGAACCGGCATGATTTCCGTGACTTTTACGTTACTGGCGGCGCTTATCCTGCTGCTGGCGCCCTCTTTAAGGGAAAAACGGTGGATATATGCAGTGGGCGGGGTGACCGTACTGGCCTGTGTCATTTTTTCCGTATTTGCTGCAAAGTATGGGTATTACCCGGGTCCGCTTTCATGGACGGACCGTTTTTTGACGGGAAGGGTGCGCTTTGGATACGAATACGGCAATATCCATATGTGGTCACTGTTTTCTGTTCCGCAAAATACGACTTATTTTGACATGGGCTTTATCAGATTGTTTTACTGGTATGGTTTTATCCCCGGGGCGGTTTTTGTTATCGTGAACTGCCTGCAGGTTTTTTGGTGTTACAGAAAAAAAGATGCGGCTGCGTTGCTAATGATTGTCCTGTTTGCCGTGTATACGGTGTTTGAAGCACATGCCGTATCGGTATATCTGGCAAGAAATTATGTGATTCTGCTGCTGGGGGGAACCTGGAGTGAAGTATTTCTGCTGGGACAGGGAACGGAAGGGCATTTCTGGCAGGTTAAAAAATTGTTTCAAAAGTAAAGGGAGATGAGTATTTGAACGAGACGACTCAGAAAAATCATATTGCCAGGGTGTACTGTCTTTTGGCGGTCGATTTGCTTACCATAGTTTTTTCTTATGTGCTTGCGGTGGCAATCCGTTTTGATTTGCAGGATTTAACCAACAGAAAAGAAATGCATTACACAACGTGTTTGTGCTTTCTGTTGTTTTGCACTGTTTACAGCCTTGGAATGGACTGGAACCGCAATTTTTCAAAAAGGGGATATCTGGTCGAATTCGGCATGGTAATAAAATATAATGCCGTTATGTCCGTTGTGGTAGGCTGCTTTCTTTTCCTGATTAAGCAGGCGGAATTTTTTTCCAGGCTTCTCTTCGGATATTTCTTTTTGATTAACATGGCGGTGACGTTCCTGCTCCATGCCATTGTGAAGAAAGTGATGCGGAAATATTTTGCAAGCGAATATAGCCGCGTCCGCATTATGCTGGTGGTGGAAAAAGAAAATCTGGCGGAAACGGTAAGGGACTTAAAAAAGGGATTGTCCGTCAACTACGATATTTCTGCGATTGCGGTTCTGGATGAAGATATGGCGGGAAAAGAATACGACTCCATCCCAATTGTGGCTGACAGGGGAAGCCTGATGGAAGTGGCAAAGCAGCTTCCTCTGGATGAGGTGTTCATCAGGGTGGAAAATGAGCCCAAAACAGCAGTACGCGACATGATAAGGGATTTTGAATCCATGGGCGTATTGTGCCACTACAGCATCGATATTGTAGAGTGGCACAGCAACGGAAGCAGCATCAGCACCTTTGGCAATTTTATGGTGGTCACATATTCCCTGTACAGCATTGACTTCAGGAGAAGACTGGTGAAGCGGGCCATGGATATTGCAGGAGGACTGGTAGGCCTGTTGATTACAGCCCTTTTTACCCCTTTTATAGCGATTGCCATCAAGCTTGATTCCAAGGGGCCGGTTTTCTTTTCCCAAATCCGCATCGGCAAGAACGGGAGAAGGTTTAAGTTTTATAAGTTCCGTTCCATGTATGTGGACGCAGAAGAACGCAAACAGGAGCTTATGGACAAAAATGAAATAAAAGGTCTGATGTTTAAGATGGAAAATGACCCGCGCATCACAAGAGTGGGCAGGTTCATCCGAAAAACAAGCATCGATGAACTGCCGCAGTTCTTTAATGTGCTCAAAGGGGATATGAGCCTTGTTGGCACCAGACCGCCGACAGAGGATGAATTTAAACAGTACAGCCTGTATTACCGCCGCAGGCTCTGCATGACGCCGGGACTTACCGGATTGTGGCAGGTGAGTGGGAGAAGTGATGTTGAGGACTTTGAACAGGTGGTAAAGTATGATTTGGATTATATTGACAACTGGTCGCTCGGACTTGATTTAAAAATATTGCTAAAAACCATTGTAGTGATTTTTACGGGAAAAGGTTCTAAATAACAGAAAAGTGGAGTCAGGATTATGGGAAATGCGAAGAGAATAGTAAACATATTCACCCGGAAACAAAAGTGGAAGCTTGTGGTTTTGTTTTTTTTAACTATAATCGGTTCCGGACTGGAACTTATGGGGGTTTCCGCGATTATGCCGTTTGTGAATGTGGTGGTTAATCCGCAAAGTATCGGGGAAAGCCGATGGATGCAATATCTTTATGAGCAGTTTCATATGACGTCCGTAAGCCAGTTTTTGATTTTTCTCGCACTGGCGCTGGTGGCAATTTATATATGCAAAAATTTATTTCTTATTTATCTATATAATTATCAGTTCAGATTTACTTATCAAGGGCAGAAGGGGCTGGAGTGCAAGCTGTTGTCCTGCTATATGCAGCAGGATTATACGTTTCACCTGACGCATAATTCGGCAGTGCTGCAGAGAAATATCTTACAGGATGTGACCGGTTTCTTTCAGGCTGTTCTTGCATTTTTGCAGCTTTTGACGGAAGGGCTTGTATGCCTTGCCTTGTTTGTCTATCTGTTTTTGGTTGACATGGCCATGACGATGGGAGTCGTGGTTTTTGTAGGTGCGTTTATGTTGGTTTTCCTTGGATATTTCCGCAAGAAAATTGACAGGATAGGGGAAGAGAGCCACAGTGCGAATGCGAAACGTATGCAATGGGTGCAGCAGTCGCTGGGAGGAATCAAAGAGGTTAAGATTCTGTCCAGGGAGCGTTTTTTCATGGATAATTATGAAGAAAATGCCGGAATTTATGCGGACAGGCAGCAAAAGTACCAGTTGTCTGCCATCGTACCCAGACCAATTATGGAAATGCTGGGAATCAGTGGTTTGTTGTTGATGGTTACATTAAAATTGTTGAGCGGGGATGATATTTCCCGTATGCTCCCAATCCTATCCGTATTTACCATTGCCGCGTTCAGGCTCCTGCCTTCTTTCGGAAGGCTGTCGGGATGCATGGGCGCCCTTGCTTTTAACCGCGCGGCTATTAATGAAGTCTGCACGGATATAGAAGAGGTGGAAAAACTGGTACAGAAAAAGGAATGCGACAGCGGAGAGGAAAGCGCTTTGCCGTTTGAGGGAGAGATACGTGTGGAGAAAGTCAGCTTCCGATATCCCAATACGGAAAAGAATGTTCTGGAAAATGTGGAGCTCTGCATTCCCAAAAACAAATCCGTTGCGTTTGTAGGGCCTTCCGGCGCAGGCAAGACGACCATGGCGGATATCATACTGGGGGTATTGGAACCGCAGGAGGGTCATATTCTGGTGGACGGCCAGGATATATACCGGCATTTACAGGGCTGGTATAAAAAAATCGGTTATATTCCGCAGAGTATCTACCTGATGGATGATACCATACGAAAAAATGTGGCGTTTGGCGTGGCGGAAGAAGATATTGATGACGACAAGGTAAAGGAGGCTTTAAAGGAAGCGCAGTTATTGGATTTTATAGAGGGAATCCCCGAAGGTCTGGATACCTTTATCGGAGAGCGCGGCATTAAGCTGTCGGGAGGGCAAAGACAGAGAATAGGCATTGCCAGGGCATTGTACAACGACCCGGAAATCCTGGTACTGGACGAGGCAACTTCTTCCCTGGATAACGAAACGGAAAAAGCAATTATGGAGGCGATTGAAGTGCTGCAGGGAAGCAAGACGCTGCTGATTATCGCCCACAGGCTTTCCACCATTCAAAACTGTGATTTCATTTACGAAATAAAAGACGGAAAAGCTGTTTTAAAAAAGGAAAAAGGTTGAGAAAATTGATAACGTTGATTGTTGTTGACTATAAGACAATGGAAAAAACGGTCCGGTATCTGGAGATGTGTCTGGAAAAGACGGTGCCGGCAGAAGACTTGCATATGGTTATCGTAGATAATGACGAAGGGGGAAGAGACAGTCTGTCTGTTTTGGAGAGGCTGACGGGACAGATGCCGGAAGACACCGGTATGACAATAAAGGAAAAGCGGATTTTTTCAGGCAAAATAAAGGGTAAGGAATATCTGTATGTGGCTGCCTGGGAAAACCTGGGTTATGCAAAGGGGAACAACCTCGGAGCGGCGGCGGCAGCAAAAATCTATCCAAAGGACGCCGCTTATCTTTTCAGCAACAATGATTTGCGCATGAGAGAGGAAGTAAGGCTTTCCTGTTTAATGGAACCCATAAAGGCTCTTCCCGAAGTCGCGGCAGTGGGACCCAAAATAATAGGACCGGATGGGGAAGCCCAGACGCCATGGAAAAAAACAGGCGTTGTAAAACAGATGTTTTTACGTTACTTAAATCTGCTTCTGCCGCGGTTTTGTAAAATAAGCAGGTTTATCACGGATTTGGACACGCGGACAACAGGGGAAAGCCGTTACGTATATTGGCTGAGCGGCTCCTTTCTTCTGGTGGACGCAGACGTGTTTAACAGGATTGGCGGATTTGACGAAGGAACCTTTTTGTACTGTGAGGAAATGATTCTTGCTGAGAAGCTTCTTCTTGAGCGGAAAAAAATGTATTATGAAAACAGCGTTACGCTTATTCATGAGCACGGTCAGACCATGAAAAGAACATGGAAAAGCCTGGAGGGAATCTGCTTTCAATTTGAATCCAGCCTGTATTATTTTAAAAAATACAGAGGAATGTCCACATTTACGGAAGTCCTTGCCAAAATGCATTTCAGGGTGTTTAAGGCGTTGTTTTCCCTAAAAAAATCCCTTTTAGGGAGGAAAAAGAATATTTAGTAAAGCCGCTGCTTTGCAGATGAGAAATCATTTGCGGGCAGCGGCTTTTTCCATTTTACAGAAAATTTTCTATTTTTTTCGTTATATTGACATTTTTACTAATCCTTGTTACACTTTTAACAGTTATAAGTATATTTTAAATTACTGTACGATATTCTATATATTGGACAGGCTGGGAGGCGGATTTTGGCAAAGGTAATGGTGGTAGCCGGTGGCGACTGGCAGATAGAACTGGTTAAAAAGGTCAAATCAATGGGACATTTTGTCATATGTTCCAATTTATATAAAGATTCTCCGGCTTTTCCTTATGCGGACGCCTGTGAAGTAGCCGATGTGCTGGATAAAGAAAAGAATCTGGAAATTGCCCGAAAGTATATGCCGGACGCCGTCATTTCAGACCAGAGCGATATTGCGGTTCCTACGGTTGCATACCTTAACGAGCAGCTGGGGCTGCATGGAATCGGAACGAAAAAGGCGGAGATTTTTACCGATAAGTCCCTGCAGCGTGAATTTTGCAGGAAGAATGGTTTTGCCATACCTGACTTTAAAGTGTGTGAAAGCGCTGAGGATGCGGTTCCCATGCTGGAAAAGTATGGAAAAATCATTATTAAGCCCATTGACAGCCAGTCCAGCAGGGGCGTTTACACGATAGAAACAATAGCGCAGCTGAGAGCAAAATTCGAGGATTCCATTTCCTATTCAAACAGAAAAAAGGTATTTCTCGCGGAAGAATATATTGATGGGGACGAGTTTACCATTGACGGGCTGGTGGTGCAGGGACATCATTATCCCCTGTGTATTTCCGTCAAGGAAATGTATGCGCAGAACCCGAATATTTCGCGGACGCAGACTTATTCCTATCTGTCAAAAAGGCATGATTACGACAAACTGCGTGCGGCAAATAAAGCATTGATAGAGGCCATCGGCCTTCCCATGGGGCTTACGCATTCGGAGTACAAGTTCCATAAAGGGGAGTTTTATCTGATAGAAGCCGGGGCCAGGGGCGGCGGAAGCAATCTTTCCGCTAAAATAGTGCCTTTTATGTCAGGAATAGACAATTATCAATACTTAATAAAAGAGGCTCTGGGAGAACCCGTAGACGAAGAACGCGTTAAAAATAATGTTTTTTCCAGGGACAAGTTTGTTATCATGCGTTTCTTTGATTTTGGGGAAGGATTGGTGGATGCCGTTGAAGGGGTGGATTTCCTGAAAAACCATCCGCTCTTAATTGACTGCCAGATGGAGGTTAAGCCGGGAGACGTGTTGATAAACCCTGAATACGGGCGGCTGCGTCCCGGACATTTTATTGTCGGGGGAGAAGACGAAGACGAGGTAAAACAGGCGGCGGGAGAGATTCTGGAAAAAGTGAAAGTGATTTTCAGGCAGGGGGAATGATGGACAAAAAAGAAAAAATAAGCTTTGTAATTCCGTGCTATAACTCCACAAACACAATAGCGCGGGTTGTGGATGAGATAAAAGAAGTCATGGCAGGCCCGATGGAGAGGTATGACTATGAGATAGTACTGGTGAATGACGGTTCTCCTGACGGAACCACATTCGATGCAATAAAGGAAATTGTAAATAAAGAGAAATATATAAAAGGAGTGAATTTATCCCGGAATTTCGGACAGCCTTCTGCGGTTATGGCCGGTTTAAACAAGGCTTCGGGCGACTATGTCGTGTGTGGGGATGATGACGGGCAGACCCCGTTTCTGGAACTTCCCAAACTGTTTGCCAAAATAGAGCAGGGATATGATGTGGTGGAGGCCAGATATGCGGTCAGGGAAAGGCGTTCCTTGTTTCGGAAATTCGGAACCTTTCTCAATGAAAGCATGGCGACATGGCTGATTGCAAAGCCCAAAGGGCTGGAACTTACGACTTACTGGGTGGTGAGGAAGTACGTTGCCGAAGAGATGGTGATGTATCAGAATCCATATCCTTATCTGGGCGGGCTTATGATGCGGACAACGCAGAATGTCTGCAATGTGGATGTGACGCACAGAGAACGGTTGTCCGGAAAATCGGGATACAGTTTAAAAAAGATGATGGAATTGTGGCTGAACGGCTTCACTTCATTTTCCGTGAAACCTCTCAGGCTTATGTCATGGATAGGGATGCTGATTGCGGTAGGCGGTTTTTTGTTTGGGGTGTACATTATCATCAATAAGCTGCTAAATCCCGCTGTCAATGCCGGGTACAGTTCCATAATGTCACTGATGCTGTTTATGTTCGGGGTATTATTCTTTTTTATGGGAATGCTCGGGGAATATGTCGGAAGGATATATATTTCATTGAACAGGGCGCCGCAGTTTGTAGTGAAAAATTATATGGAATCACAGGATGAATAAATGAAGATGACTTCTGAAGCACAAAAAGAATATGGCGGTTTTCTTCCGCTTGAGTTAAATCCCGGAAAAGAATGGTTTGAGGCATATCAATCATGCATGATGAGGTTTAATACGGTAAAAGCGTCCTTGTTTCAGGCTTTGGAAAGCATGGGGGTTTCAAGGATATATATGCCGTATTATTATTGCCCTACAACGATTGAGGCGGTGAAGAGAAGCGGTATCCGCGTGCTGTTCTATCATATTGACAGCAGCATGGAGCCGGAAGGGATTGTGGACGATGCAGATACGGCGGTATTGCTGGTAAATTATTTTGGCGTCATGGACGGAAAAATGGAAGCGTTAGCCGGTATTTACAGCCAATCTAAGGTTATTATTGATAACGCGCAGGCATTTTACTGTCCGCCCCTCATGAGGAAAAATGTTTTCAATTTATATTCGGCTAAAAAGTTTTTCGGTATTCCGGACGGCTCTTACCTGATAGGAAATGACGTAACGCATGAAGAACAGGAGGAAGCCTTCGGGGAGGAATATGCGCAGTACTTACTGACAACCTATGAAAAAGGGACCAATGCCGCATATGCCGAAAAGAAGCAGGTGGATGAGCTGCTTGCGGCAAACTTTGGCCCGATGACAAAGCTTTCCCTTGGACTTCTTCAAAATGTGGATTATGAAAGAGTTTACAAGAGGAGATGCGATAATTTCGAGCTGCTTGCAAAAGCATTTGCAGGCAGGAATCATTTGCGGATACCGGAGACCTGTGCGGCGTATCATTACCCGCTGCTGTCAGGCGAAACGGGTCGGCAGGTGAAGAAGAAACTGATACAGTCCCGTATTTATGTCCCGACCTTATGGGAAGGGGAGGACTTGCTGAGGGAAGGAAATGCATTTGAGAGGGATATGTCCCGAAACGCAGTTTTTCTTCCGATGGACCAGAGGTATGGGGAAGAAGACATGGCATATATCATTGCAAAGGTAAAGGAATATGACGACTAATATACTGGATACGACAATCAGGGATGGAAGTTATGCGGTTGATTTTAAGTTTAGTTGCAAAGATGTCCAGAATCTGGCATCAAGGGCAGAGAAACTGGGAATCCGCTATATTGAAATCGGACATGGCATGGGGCTTCATGCCAGTTCCATGGAGCATGGCTATTCCCTGCATACGGATTTGGAATATATGAGGGCTGCAAGAGAAGCAGTGAAAAACGCCTGTCTTGGTTTTTTCTGTATACCGGGAATTGCCCGTTTTGAAGACATCAGTCTGGCAAAAGAAAACGGCATGGATTTTGTACGGATAGGGGTAAACGCAGAAGAGTATCAGAAGGCAGAACCTTACATTGAAAGAGCGTGTGAGGAAGGAATGCAGGTGTTTGTCAATTTTATGAAAACGTATACGGTAAGCCCAAAAGAGCTTGCAGAATATGCGGACAGCCTGTTTAAGCGCGGTGCGGAATGCGTATATATTGTGGATTCCGCAGGATGCATGAGGACGGATGAAATCGGGGCATATATTGACGCCATCAGGCAGAACAGCAGAGTACAGATAGGTTTCCACGGGCATGACAATTTAGGGCTTGCAGTCTGCAATACACTATATTGTGTGGAAAAAGGAATTGAATTTGTTGACTGCTCCTTTCAGGGGCTGGGGCGCAGCCTGGGAAATGCGTCCCTTGAGCAGGTAATTATGAACCTGAATAAAATGGGATATGATTGCGGCTTTGACATTCCGAGGGTTCTGGAATACGGATATGCCGGCCTCAGGAATATCGTGGGAGAGGGATTGACCAATCCCATTGATTATATGTGTGGATACGCCGGATTCCATTCCAGCTTTTTAAAGGATATTTACCGGTGCTCCAATGAAAAGAAGGTGGACCCGCTGAGACTGATACTGGCTTACAGCAAAGTAAATAAGACAAGCATGGATTATCAAGAGCTTTGCAGCGTGGCGGAAACATTGCCGGAAGATGTGGATGACAATCCGTATAACTTTGGAGAGTATTTTTCGGTGAAGTATAATGAATAGCAAAGTAAACCCGTTGGCAAAATCATCAGTTATCTATATTATGGCAACCATAATCGGACAAGGCGCGTCATTTCTTGGAATGGTCGTTTTTACAAGGATGATGAGTAAAAGTGATTATGGCCTGTACAGCACATACTATGCGTATGTTTCCGTGCTGACCGTATTGGTGGGGGCTAATTTATATTATCCCATCAACAATGCCTATATTGATTTTAAGGACAGAATCCATGAATACAGAAAGACGGTTCTGGTTCTGTCAGGCATTGTCATGGCGGCGGCAACCATGGTTTTTGTGGGAATCAGCAGGGTTTTCCTGAAGGAATTTTCCACACCCCTTGTGGTGTGCGGCTCCATTCATGCGTATTCTTTTTTTGTGGTCAGTTACAGGGTTTATTCCGCAAATATGGAAAACGATTACAAAAAGAAGGCGTGGCTGCTGATTCTTCCCAATACCCTCCAGTTTTTGGTATCATTTGTTTTCATGTGTATATTGCCCGATATGTCTTTTACTGCCAGGGTAATCGGCAGTACCGTCGGCGTATTCTGCTGCGCCTGTGTTTCTTTTGTGGAAATGCTGTGCTGCAAAGGGAAAGCCGTGATATGGAAAGACTGGAAATATGCGCTTGCCATTGCGCTGCCTTCCATTGTGATGTCCCTTTCCTACATGCTTATGCAGCAGTGCGACAAAGTGATGATTACCAATTACCTTGGCAATGACGAAACAGCGGTATATTCGGTAATCTATTATCTGGGATATGCCATGATTGCCATCGACCAGGCGGTAAGCGAGGTACGGCACGTGTGGGTTTACAAACGTCTGGATGAAAACAATCTGCAGGATGTAAGGACAATCCAGAAATGGTATCTGATTGTTGCGTCTGTGATAGCGGCCGGAATATTCATGCTCGCGCCGGAAGTTATCAGGCTGATTGCTCCAAGGACATACTGGGAATTTGAATATGTGGTTCCTTTTGTTGCGGGGGCCTGCATGATGATATTATACAGGTTTTATACGGAGGTTGCCCTTTTCTATAAGAAAAATGCGCTGCTGTCGGTGTGCGTGTTGGTTTCCGCCCTTGTAAATATCGGGCTGAATACCGTTTTCATTCCCCGGATTGGGGCGGTCGCGGCAGCATATACGACAGTTGCAGCTTATTTTCTTCTCTTTGTATTGTCGGCGGCAGTTGTGGAAAGAAGTATCAAAAGACTGTATTCGTACGGATTTTTCCTGCTGTTTATCCTGTATATAGGCGCAGCGTGCTGCCTGTACGGTTTTATTTATGATAATCCGGCAATCCGGTACCCGGTATTTGGCTGTATGCTTTTTGGTATGGCGGGTTATGTTTTCCGAAAAAGAGAAGAGTGGAAAAAGTTATTGAGGAGGAAATGACAGTGCGGAAATCGGATTTTAAACTGATAGCAAATTATCTGCATAGATTTGTGGAAGGACCTGTTTTTTCCAGACAAAAATTTGCCGCGCTATTCCGATATGCCGGGAGTTTTTGTTCGTTGGTATGGGAAAAGATAAACGGGCTGGATTATACGATGGTATATTACACGAAGGATGAGAGCGTCCATAATTCGGTATATACAAAAGCGCCTAAAAAGGTGCTGAAGCGTGTGTTTTGCGATATATCCGATATTCCGGGGAAGGGATTTATAGACGTGGGGTGCGGAAAAGGATATGTGGTATCCAGGGCAGCCAGGGAACCTTTTCAGAAAGTGGGCGGAATAGAATACAGTAAAAATTTATATGATATCTGTCTGAAAAATCTGAAAAAGAAAAAAATATCGGACAGGCATGTTTACAACTGTGACGCAAAAGACTTTGCGCATTATGGGGAATTTGATATTTTCTTTTTTAACAATCCGTTTGACGAAACAATTCTGGGACCGGTGGCGCAGAAAATATACGATACCCATAAGGGCAGGAAGTGTTATCTGTATTTCCTCAATCCCCATTTAAAGCCGCGTACGGATGCCATCGAGAATGCAGGCTTTAAGCTGGTTAAGTCCATAAATGATAAGAATGAATGGTATTTTAACATTAATGTTTACTCCAACTGTTGACTTTGCACGAAGGGATAATGATGAGTGATAGAAAAGGGCTAGCGGTAATCTATGACCCGCATAATCTGTATCAGTTTATATGGTATTACTGCAACAAGGGAAAGGATGCGGAATGGGACGCATTATGTCTGCCCAACGGATATAAGGGCGAATATATGCATTCTTACTGTGAAAAGGCAGGAATCTTTTCCCATATCTACAAAGACGATACCGACTTTTCCAAGCTTTCCGCAGTGAAAAAAGCAATTATGATGCTGAAAATGACGGGATATTTTCTGGTCGGCAAAAGGAAGTCCTATTGCAGGAAGCTGCTGAATCGGTATGTGGACCTGCAGGAGTATGAAGAAATCGTGGTAATTGCCGATGTGGGAATCGTTTCGGGCGCCTGTGTGGCGCTGGGGGAAGAAAAGGAAGTCATCATACTGGAGGACGGACCTTCCGACTACAGCAAAAGACCGATGTTTTTAGGGAAATCCAAACTTTTATCGTTGTATAACTGGCAGGGCTTTTTTCTGGCACGTATGGGATACTGCAGTCCGGGATGGTTTTATTTTAAGCCGGATAAATATTGTGTGAAATACAGCAGCCAGCCTGAAAAAATGCAGTATGGGAATTACAGGGAAATACGGCAGCTGTATGAGGCGGACGGCACGGACGGAGAATTGTTCGGGCAGATTACGGAAAAATTATACCCTGCCCTGAAGAATATCCGGTTTGAGGAAGCGGAGGCGGTTATTTTTACGCGGCCGTTTGAGGACTATGTCAGTGATATTGAAAAATATAAAAAGCGTGTTGAAGATTATGTGATGAAAAATTGTAAGAGTGTTATTTTAAAGACCCATCCCAGGGAAAAGGAAATTTATTGTTTTGGTGACCAGATAGAAATTCAAACTGTTGACAATTCTGTTCCGGCGGAGGTATTGCTGCCGTATTTAAGGGGAAAAGAAGCCGTGGTTGTCACCACAAGCACTATTATGCTTTACCTTAAGGCATATGAGATTCACTGTACTGCGCTGTTTTTTGACGGGTTGTACGAGGAAAGCGTAAAAAGTAATACGGCGTTTGTTCCTATGACTGCGGGAGAGGCCGAAAAATTTTGTGAGAGGTTTGTTCAGGATTGGTATGGTATCGAAGTTTTATGAGATATGAGTTTAACGCGGTTGATTTTGCAAAGGAAATGAAAGAAGGAGGAAAATCATGAGTGTGACAGCAATTATTCCCGTAAGGGAAGGAAGCAGGAGATTAAAAAATAAGAATGTAGCTCCGTTTGCGGGTACTAACCTGCTTCTTTATAAAATAAGCCAGCTGCAAAAGGTATCTGAAATCGATAATATCGTCGTATCTTCTGATTCTGATTTAATGCTTCAAATGGCAAAAACACAAGGAGTCAGGACGCATAAGCGTGCCCCGGAGTTTTGTGATGAAAAATCAAAAACATTTGGGGAAGTCGTCGCCCATATCTGTGAAAACGTAGAAGGCGATGATATCTTATGGGCAACATGTACCGCACCGCTTGTTTTTCCAAAGCATTACAAAGAAGCGATTTCAAAATATCATGAGGCTCTAAAGGAGGGTTATGACTCTCTTGTTTCCATGGAAGTATTCAGAAGGTATTTGTGGGATGACAACGGTCCTGTAAACTACGAACTGGGCGTGAAGCATGTGCCTTCCCAGCAGCTTCCGCCGTTATATTTTGTGACTGATGGCATTTTACTGGCGCCGCGGACAAAAATGATTGAATGGAAGTATTTTCATGGCAGAAATCCATACCGTTTTCTGCTGGATAAAAGGACAAGCATAGATATTGACGACGGGTTGGACCTTGCATGTGCAAGGGCGTGGCTGGATATGGATGAATCCGTTTCGCAAATCATCCCGTATAATATCGACCTGAATCATGAAGAGTGAATGTAAGGAAAGGGAAAACATATCATCCCTGAGTATTCCGGAGGAAAAGAATTTGAATAAACTTTCATTGTCTATGTTTCAAGCGGTTTTGTTTGATTTGGATGGAACCGTATATTATGGCTCTAAAATGATAGATGGAGCGAACGATACGATTCGATTTTTCAGGGAAAAAGGAAAAAGAATATTTTTTGTCACAAATAACTCAACCAAGACAAGGAAGCAGGTATATGAGAAATTGAAGCGGATGGGCATTGACGCATATTTGGACGAGGTATTAACTTCGGGATTTATTGCGGCAACGTATGCCTTAAAAAGCGGGATGAAGGATATCTATATATTTGGTTCTTCCAATCTTGCCCATGAGTTTCATGAGGCAGGGATTCCTGTCAATCAGACGGAGGAGGCAGAGAACCTGTTAATAGGCTATAATCCTGATATTACGTATGCAGAACTGGCACAAGCTGCCAGAATTGCGCTTAAGGCGAAAAAGGTCATTGCCTGCAACAGGGAGCGCATGTATCCGGGGGAAGATGCAAAGCTTATGCCCGGGTGCGGGGCAATGACTGCGCCGATTGAATGGTGTGCCAACAGAAAGTGCGATATTGTCCTTGGAAAACCCAATACATTTATGGTGGAGTTTCTGGTGGAGCATGTGGAAATACCCGCTGCCCAGATGCTGGTGATAGGGGATACTTATGAAAGCGACATAGAGATGGCAAAACATGCAGGCTGTAAATCCATTCTGCTGGATAAAGCGGAAAATAAAAAAAATGATACGATTGTAGTAAAAAGCATAAAAGAAGTCAGGGATTATTTTTCATATGAGGAGAAATGAGGATAAAATGATTAATCAGATTACAGCATTGAGGGTAATACCGGTCGCCGTCATTCATGATGCAAAAAAAGCGGTTCCATTGGCAAGAGCCCTGGTGCGGGGAGGGCTGCCCTGTATCGAGGTGACGTTTCGGACTGACGCGGCAGCGGAGGCAATTAGGTCAATACACGATGAAATACCCGATATCCTGGTAGGCGCCGGGACAGTGACATCCTGTCAGCAGGCAGACCTTGCAATACAGGCCGGCGCTCAATTTATCGTAAGCCCCGGAATCAATGCCGAAGTGGTGAAATATGTTCTTCAAAAAAATATTGCGATGTTTCCGGGAGTTATGACCCCTTCCGAGCTGGAACTGGCCATGCACCTCGGTATTTCACATGTAAAATTCTTTCCGGCTGTTGCTGCAGGAGGGACGTCCATGATAAAAGCGTTGTCGGCTCCCTATCCGGATATGCACTTTATGCCTACAGGGGGAATAAGGGAGGATAATATACTGGATTTTCTGGCTTGTGATAAGGTATTTGCCTGTGGGGGAAGCTGGATGGTGGAAAAAAAGCTGATTGAAAGCGGAGATTTTGAGGAAATTACGCAGAGAACAAGGCGAGTTGTGGAACTTGTGAAAAAAGTCCGTTGAACGGACTTTTTTGCATTCCGGCGTTTTCTGATAAAAGAAAAGTGCGGCACAGGCAAGAAACAGTGGTAAAGCAGGGGGCAAAATGATATAATCTTATTCAGTGAAATCAACGGAAAGGGTAAATCGCGTGGAAACAGAAAAGCAGCAGGTTTTTATCATTGGCAGCAAAGGGATTCCGGCAGCGTACGGCGGCTTTGAAACCTTTGTGGAAAAGCTGACGGAATATCAGGCGAGCGGCAGGATAAAATATAACGTGGCCTGTATGGGTAAAAAGAATACCGGATACGAATACAACGGCGCCAGGTGCTTTTCGGTAAAGGTGCCTTCCATCGGACCGGCGAAAGCAATATATTACGATATTGCAGCCCTGCGGGCCTGTATCAGATACTGCCGGAGTCAGAAGGTGGGAGGCCGCCCGGTTTTTTATGTGCTGGCGTGCAGGATTGGCCCATTTATCGGCCGTTTTAAGAAAAAAATAGAAAAGCTGGGGGGCGTTCTGTATGTCAATCCGGACGGACATGAATGGAAACGCGCAAAGTGGAGTATGCCGGTTCGCAGGTACTGGAAGTTTTCCGAAAAACTGATGGTAAAACATGCGGATTTGCTTATCTGTGACAGCAAAAATATTGAGCGCTATATACAGGATGATTATGGCAGGTACCATCCCCGCACCGCCTTTATTGCCTATGGGTCGGATATCAGCCCGTCCAAGCTTACGTCGGAAAGTGAAAGCTATAAAAACTGGAGGGAGGGCAACAAGCTTACCCCGTTCGGATATTATCTGGTTGTGGGCAGGTTTGTACCGGAAAACAATTTTGAAATCATGATAAGGGAATTTATGGCGTCCGACACATCAAAGGACCTTGTGCTTATCACAACAGCCAACGACGCCTTTTTGAATAAACTGGAGCAGCGCCTGCACTTTCGGGGCGATAAACGGATTAAATTCGTGGGGACGGTTTATGACCAGGAGCTTTTGAAAAAAATAAGGGAAGACGCTTACGGTTACTTTCACGGACATGAGGTGGGGGGAACCAATCCCAGCCTTCTGGAAGCGCTTGGAAGCACAAAGCTGAACCTGCTTCTGGACGTGGGATTCAACCGTGAAGTGGGGGAGGAGGCGGCTCTTTACTGGAGTAAGGAAGAGGGCAGCCTGTCAGCCCTGATAGCAGCCGCGGACGCCCTGACTGCGGGGCAGGTAAGCGAATTGGGGGCAAAGGCAAAGAAAAGGATAGCGGACGCATACAGTTGGACGCAAATCGTAACGCAGTATGAAACGTTGTTTCTGACGGGAAAACTTTCGGAAGTGGGCGTTTGTTATGAGGAAAGCAGATGAAACGGTTTATTAATTTATTAAAAAAAGCAGGCGGAATGGACATGGTCCGGCAGTATCTGCGCGCCCATGTGTTGTTTTATGCGTTTGTTCAGATATTGCTCCAGGGCTTTTCCAAAAAATCACTGGAGATAGCCAGGCTTTCCATAAATAACCGCATCCTGAAAAAACTGCGGCGAAAGTACAGCGGATTTGTCAGGGAGTATCTGGGCGGGGAGGAAGAGCGTAAGGGATTACCCAAGGAAAAAAGCCGTAAGGTATGGGTCTGCTGGCTGCAAGGCATGGAGAATGCCCCCCTGCTAGTGCAGAAATGCTACCAATCCCTTGAGGAGAACCTGGGCGACAGGGAAATTATCCTGCTGACGGAGGACAATTACAGGCAATATGTGACTTTTCCCGATTATATCCGTGAGAAAATAGATAATGGCAGTATAAGCAGGACCCATATGTCTGATTTGCTGCGTCTGGAGCTTTTGACAACCTATGGCGGCACATGGGTGGACGCCACGGTTTTCTTTTCTTCCGGCCGGATACCGGACTATTTTCTTGACTCAGAGCTTTTTACCTTTCAGGACTTAAAACCCGGTCTGGACGGTCACAGTACCAGAATATCCAGCTGGTTTATGACAGCCTGTACCAATCACCCCATATTGCTTCTGACCCGTGCGCTATTGTATGAGTACTGGAAGAAACACAGGACATTACAGGACTATTACCTGATACATGATATGTTTGAACTGGCAATCGAGGCTTATCCGGAAAGCTGGAACAGGGTGGTGCCGTTTTGCAATGCGGTTCCCCATATTCTGCTCTTACGTCTTTATGAGCCTTATGATGAGAAAATATGGCAGGCCGTCGGACAGATGTGTCCCCTGCATAAATTGAGTTACAAGGCGTCTGCGGACAGGCAGGCCCTGCCGGGAACCTATTACCGGAAACTGTTTTTGGAGGAAACTTTCCCATGAAAATCATGTATCTTATGTTTTCCTTCACGATGGGAGGAACGGAGCGCCTGGTGGCGGATATCTGCAATGAGATGGCAGTTCGGGGAAACGAGGTATTTCTCTATATTGTAAACGACCTCTATGAGGAATCCCTGCTTCGGATGCTCGATGACAGGGTATGCGTGTTCCTGCAAAAGAGAGCGGCAGGCAGCGGCGGGCGTATTGACACGATGCGCAGGGTGGCCGGTTTTATCCGAAAGCATCGTATTGAGGTGGTTCATTGCAACTCCTTTGACACGCCGGAACTGCTGATGCTGCGTCCCGTCCTTTTTCCGAAAACCAAAATCATTTATACTATTCACGGAATGGGACAGTATAAGGCGGTAAGCAGGCTGCGCAGATGGTACCGCAACAGGATATGCGACAAAATTATCGCCATATCGGAAAGCGTGAAAAAGGATATAGAAGCCTGCGGGGCGGCGCCGCGCAAAACAGTCACGGTTTATAATGCCATCAATTTAAAGACATTTTCCGTGGACGGCAGGAAGGCCTTTGATGAAAAGCAGATTGTGATTGGAAATGTGGCGCGAATCAAGCCTGAAGAAAAAGGACAGGATATCCTGATTGCGGCAGTGGCGCTGTTAAAGGACAGGTATCCGGCAATCCGGTGCTTTTTTGCGGGAGCGGGAAATCAGGCGGTTCTTGGGAAGTTAAAGGAGCAGGCAAAGAGGCTGTGCGTGGAGAAAAATGTCGTTTTTTTGGGCAATGTGGAAAATGTTGCCGGTTTTTTGCATACGCTGGATTTGTTTGTGCTGCCTTCCCGTTCAGAAGGCTTCGGGCTTGCGCTGGTTGAGGCCATGGCGTCGGGAGTGCCCTGCATAGCCAGCAATCTGAACGGCCCGGCGGAAATCATAGGAGACGAAACCTACGGATTTTTATTTCCCTGTGAAGACGCGGAAGCGCTGGCCCAAAAGATTTCCTTTGCTATTGAAAACTACGGGGAGTGTCTTGACAAGGCGGAAAAAGCGGCTGCCTATGTGAGACAGGCATATGGCATGGACGATATGTGCAAAAAGCTCATGCAGATATATCAGGTCGTAAGGGAAAGGAAGAAATGAAGAAAAAATGAGGGAAGAAATACCTTTAAAGGATATGCAGAAAATTTCATTGGAAATACTCAAAACCATTGCGGACATCTGTGAAGAACAGGATTTTCGGTATTTCCTGATTTATGGGACTCTGATTGGGGCAATACGGCACAGGGGCTATATTCCCTGGGATGACGATGTGGATATTATGATGCCGCGGCCTGATTACGATAAGCTGCTGGCTTATCTGGAAACATATCTGGCAAATCACCCGTACTTAAAGGTGTTTAACCATGATGTCTGCGCTGCGTATCCCTATATGATTACGCGCATTAGTGATGACAGGTACCGGATTGACATGGATAACGAAAAAGATTACGGAATGGGGATATTTATCGATATTTACCCCTATGACGGACTGGGGGATACGAAGGAGGAAGCGCTTGCATACGGATTAAAGGGCGACAGGCTTTCTTCTCTGTGCTATCAGGCGACCAGAGAGCGGTTTGCAATAGAAAACACGACCTCCTTTTTCCGCAAATTAATCAAACTGCCGGTTTTTCTTTTTGCAAAGCTGTGCGGAAAAGATATCTTCCAGAATAAGCTTTCTGCGCTGGCGCGCAAAAAGGATTATGACGCCAGCCGTTATGTGGGCTGCATCGTCTGGCTTTCCGGCGGTGAAAAGGATATTTTCGAGAGGGCGTGGTTTGACACATATGATAGGATGCCCTTTGAGAAATATACCTTCAGGGTGCCGAAGGCATATGACACGGCGCTTAGGCATATATACGGAGACTATATGGAACTTCCGCCTGAAAAGGACAGGATAGGGCATCATCGGTATAGGGTTTACAAAAAATAATTGGAGTTTCCGTATTTTGCATGGCGGAAGCAGGGGCGTGCATTTGTTCCAACAGGACACGCTCCCGCTTCCGCCATGCAAAATACGGAAACTCGGAAAATAATTTTTTGACAGCTGCAGGAATATATGTTATTATGTTTCTGCATTATTTTTTTTGACTAAGTGTTCATGAAATATAGAAAGGGATAGTATATGAACATACAAGAAGGAGATATCTTGAACAAACTGCTGGAGGAGCCGTATATTAACCAGAGGATTCTGGCAGAGGCCTGCGGACATTCCCTGGGGGTGGTTAACCGGTCCGTCAGGATGCTGACGGAGGAGGGGTATCTGGATGAAGGGATGCGTCCTACGCCAAAGGCGATGGCTGAGGCAAAGGAAAATGCGCCGAAAAATGCTGTGATACTGGCAGCCGGGTACGGCATGCGGATGGTTCCCATCAATACGGAGGTCCCGAAGGGACTTCTGGAGGTTCACGGAGAGCCTTTGATTGAGCGGTTAATCCGTCAGCTTCACGAGGCAGGGGTTACGAAAATTTATGTTGTCGTGGGATTTATGAAGGAGCAGTATGAATACCTGATGGATGATTTCGGCGTGGAACTGCTGGTCAATCCGGATTATGCCGTCAAAAATAATCTCCATTCTTTAAAGCTTGCCCTTGCCCGCTTGTCCAATACTTATATTGTTCCCTGTGACATTTGGTGTGAAAGGAATCCATTCAACAGGCATGAAATGTATTCCTGGTATATGGTCAGTGACCTGGTGGACAATGATAGTACAGTCCGCATTAACAGAAAAATGGAACTGGTAACTGTTTCCGAAGAAGCCGGAGGAAATGCCATGGTGGGCATCTGTTACCTGCTTGAAGAACAGGCGGAAATGGTCAGACAACAGATTTTGCGGCTTTGCGGAGATGGCAGATACGACAATGCATTCTGGGAGGAGGCTTTGTACCAAAAGGACAAGATGCTTGTTTTGGCCCGTGTGGTATCGTCATCCCGTGTGGTGGAAATCAATACTTATGAACAGCTTAGGGAACTGGACGGCGGCTCCGGTCAGCTAAAGTCGGAAGCGATAATGGTAATAGCGGAAGCATTGCAGGCAAAACCCGAAGAAATAGAAAACATTACGGTACTGAAAAAGGGAATGACAAACCGTTCCTTTCTGTTTTCCTGCAGGGGTGAAAAGTATATTATGCGGATTCCGGGAGAGGGAACGGAGATGCTCATCAACCGGCAGGAAGAGGCGGCGGTATATGAAGCCATTGCAGGAAAAAATATATGTGATGACATTGTTTATCTGAATCCGGAAAATGGCTATAAAATTACCCGTTTCTGGGAAGGGGCAAGGGTCTGTAATCCCGATAGCCGAAAGGATGTTAAAAAATGCATGGAAAAGCTCAGGGCATTTCATGAAATGGGTCTTAAGACAGCGCATTCCTTTGATATATTCGGACAGATACTGTTTTATGAAGCATTATGGGAAGGCATACCTTCCGCATTTAAAGATTATGAGGTTACAAAGGAAAGGGTTTTCTCCCTGAAGCCCTATATAGAGGCGCACATGGCTTCAAAAGTTCTGACCCATATAGACGCGGTGCCGGATAATTTTCTCTTTGCAGGGGGCAAGGAAGAGGAATTGCCCAGACTGATTGACTGGGAATATGCCGGTATGCAGGACCCGCATGTGGATATTGCCATGTTCTGCATCTATGCCATGTATGACAGGCAGCAGATAGATAATACGATACGGGATTATTTTAAGGATGGCTGTCGTCGGGAAACCCGGATTAAGATTTACTGTTACATTGCGGCCTGCGGCCTGTTGTGGAGCAACTGGTGTGAATACAAGAGAATCAAAGGGGTGGAATTTGGGGAGTATTCCCTGAGGCAGTACCGGTATGCAAAGGATTATTATAAGGTGGCTGTCGGCGAGATGGAGGACAAAAAAGGAGAATCTGTATGCATAGAGTAAAACGGGCGGTCATTGTGGCTGCCGGCATCGGTAAACGGATGCAGCCAGTCACCCATAAGACGCCAAAACCTCTGGTGCGGGTCAATGGCGTCAGAATGATAGATACCGTCATTCGCGGGCTTCATGCCAACGGGATTACGGAAATTTATGTGGTGACAGGATATCTGAAGGAACAGTTTGCTTGTCTGGAAAAGGAATATACGGGCGTTAAACTGATTGAGAACCCGTACTTTGCTGTCTGCAACAACATTTCTTCCCTGTATGTGGCAAGGAATTATTTAGAAGATGCAATGATTCTTGACGGAGATTTGATTATCCGTAACAAGGATATATTGTCCCCTGATTTTGAGCGTTCTGGGTACAACGCCGTGTGGACGGAAAAATATACATCGGAGTGGTTTCTCACCGTAAAGGACGGCATCATAACACATTGCAGCCGGAGCGGAGGAAGCGGGGGATGGCAGCTTTTCAGTATTTCCCGATGGAGCGAAGAGGACGGACGCAAATTAAAGCGGCATCTTGAACTGGAATTTGAAGAAAAAAGGAACAGGCAGATATATTGGGATGATGTGGCATTGTTCTGCCACCCCGAAGAGTACCGGCTGGGAATCCGGCGGATGGAGTATGGGGATGTGACGGAAATAGACAGTGTGGAAGAACTGATAGAGGCAGACGGAAGCTATGCCGGTGTGTGCAGGGAAAGGAATTAGGAAATGAAAGAGAAAAAAGAGAAACTGAGTAAACAAATTGACTGGTTTTCCATTGCGGTGCCTCTGGCGGGTATCGTGATATTATCGGTCGTCTTTATGCTGCTGCCGGGGCAGTCTGCCATGGTATTGCAGGTGGTGCGCGGATTTCTGGGAGATGACTGCGGCATTTACTATGCCCTCTTAGGCGTGGGGATATTTGGATGCACATTGTATATCGCTTTTTCCAAATATGGTAAAATAGAACTCGGAAAAGGAGAGAAACCGCAATATTCTTCTTTTAAATGGGGAACAATGATTTTTACTTCCACCATGGCGGCGGATATCCTGTTCTATTCCCTGATTGAGTGGGCGTTGTATGCCAATGAAACACATATTGCCCAAATGGGAGGAATACAGAAGTGGGCTTCTACCTACCCGCTGTTCCATTGGGGGCCGATTGCCTGGAGCTTTTATATCGTGCTGGCTGTGGCTTTTGGTTTTATGCTGCATGTAAGAGGACGGGAAAAACAAAAATTTTCCGAGGCCTGCCGTCCTATACTGGGTAATAAAGTGGATGGATTTTGGGGCAAGGTAATTGACCTGACCGCCATCTTTGCCCTTCTGGCAGGAACGGCGACTACTTTTTCCCTGGCAACGCCCCTGCTGTCTTCTGCGGTGAGCGATGTATTCGGGCTGTCCGGGGGAGTGGGGCTTACCATTATCCTGCTGCTTCTTATTGCGGCTGTTTATACGTTAACGGTATGGTTCGGATTCAAGGGGGTGTCGAAGCTGGCATCCTATTGCACCTACCTGTTTTTTGCTTTACTCATATATTTCCTGGTGGCGGGTGGAGAAACGGTCTACATACTGGAAACCGGATTTTCAGCCCTGGGCAATATGGTGCAGAATTTTGTGGGAATGTCCACCTGGATGGACCCTCTGAGGGAAACTGCTTTTCCCCAGAACTGGACAGTCTATTATTGGGCATACTGGATGGTGTGGTGTGTGGCAACGCCCTTTTTCATTGGTATCATAAGTAAAGGCCGGACTATCAGAAACACGGTTCTCGGCGGGTATGCATGGGGGCTGGCAGGAACGTTTACTTCCTTTATCATTTTGGGAAATTACGGCCTGGCGCAGCAGATGAAACACGGGCTGGATGTTGCAGGCTTCGTGGCGGAGGGAGGCGCCTATGCGGAAGCGATATTAAAGATTTTTGAAACCCTGCCCCTCAGCAAGTTCGGGCTGCTGCTTCTGGTGGTGACAATGATTGCTTTTTACTCCACAACATTTGATTCCATCACCATGGTGGTGTCGGCGTATTCGTACAAAAAGCTGTCTGTGGACAGGGAGCCGGATAAGCGCGTAAGGACATTCTGGGCGGTTATGTTCATTCTCTTTCCCATTGCGCTTATTTTTGCCGAAAACTCCATGTACAGCCTGCAGTCAGTGTCGATTATAGCGGCATTTCCCATCGGTTTTATCGTGCTGTTGATTGTGGGAAGCTTTTTCAAGGATGCAGGCAGGTATTTAAAGGGCGAATAACAGCGGACTGCTTTCCATTATTGCCATTTTTTCGGGGAAATGCTATAATGCAGAAAGGCAGATTATGGATGGCGGACAGATATTGGAGGAAGCGCTTTGGAGGAAACAAAGGCAGTTGGAGAACCCAGACATTATGGTACGTTAGACGGGCTGAGGGCCTTTTCGGCATTAGGCATTGTGTTGATGCATGTACGTGCAAATGCGGAATACAGCATTGACGGCTTTGTTTTTAACAGCCTTATTCCGTCTTTTACGATGCTGGTTTACCTATTTATGATGATTAGCGCTTTTTCCATGTGCTGCGGCTATTATGACAAAATCATGCATAATGAGATTTCCGTGGGACAGTTTTACGGGAAACGGTATGCCAGGGTCTGGCCCTTTTTTGCACTGCTGTGCCTGATTGACATTATTATATCGCCGAGTGTGGAATCGTTGTATGAGGTTTTTGCAAACCTGACGCTTTGTTTCGGTCTGCTTCCCAACGCGGATATCTCCGTGATTGGCGTCGGCTGGTTTCTGGGAACGGTATTTGTATTTTATTTTCTGTTTCCTTTTTTCTGTTACCTGATGTCGGACAAGCGGCGCGCATGGCTTTCCTTTGGAGCGGCGTATTTGTTTAACAGACTGTGTACCGTTTATTTTTTTAATGCAGACCATGGCTCCGTAGGCGACAGGAGCAATTTCATATACAGTGCAGTGTTTTTTGTGGCCGGAGGCTTGATTTTCCTGTATCGCGATAAGATAGGGGGATTTGTGAAAAAGCGCCGGCTTCTGGTATTGTTTGCGGTTATTGTTTCAGCAGCAGGGTATTTTGTAATTGGCAGTTACATTGCTGTGATGGTGGTTATGTTTTCGCTTTTCCTGATTTATGCCCTTGGGGATTTTGGCGGGGCGCTCAAGAACCCTGTCACAAAGTTTCTGGGAAGCATCAGCATGGAAATCTATTTGAGCCACATGGTGAGCTTCAGGCTGATAGAAAAGCTTGGCATGACGCATCTGTTTGCCTCGGACGCGCTTTCCTATACGGTGACGGCAGCGGGTACAATCGCGGGTGCGGTCTGCTTTTCCGTGATAGCGGTAAAATGTATAAAGGCAGCGGGCGTTTTATGGGCAAAGATAAAAACAAAATTTTTGGTTAAAAAGTAAGAAAGGAAGCATATGGACAAAATATTAGTGACGGGTGCGGACGGTTTTATCGGAAGCCACCTGACAGAAGAACTGGTTAAAAAAGGGTATCGGGTAAGGGCATTTGTGCTCTACAATTCTTTTAATACATGGGGCTGGCTGGACACATTCCCCAAGGAACTGCTCAGTCAGATTGAAATCTTTCAGGGGGATGTGCGTGACCCGAACGGGGTAAAGGAGGCTATGAAGGGGATGGACGCCGTTTTTCATCTGGCCGCCCTGATAGCGATTCCGTTCAGTTACCATTCACCGGATACTTATGTGGACACCAATATCAAGGGTACGCTGAATGTCCTTCAGGCGGCAAGGGAGTTGGGCACGAAAAGGGTGCTTGTTACTTCCACCTCAGAGGTATATGGTACGGCGCAGTATGTGCCGATTGACGAGAAGCATCCTTTTCAGGGGCAGTCGCCTTATTCCGCCACAAAGATAGGGGCGGACCGTCTTGCAGAGTCTTTTTACCGTTCCTTTAACCTGCCTGTGAGCATTGTAAGGCCGTTTAACACGTACGGGCCAAGGCAGTCCGCAAGGGCGGTCATTCCCACTATTGTCACACAGCTTTTGGCCGGAAAAGAAGAAATCAAGTTAGGGGCGCTTACGCCCACCAGGGATTTCAATTATGTAAAGGATACCGCAAACGGATTTATTGAAATTTATAAGTCGGAAAAAACCATCGGGGAGGAAATCAATATTGCGACGCAGCAGGAGATTTCCATCGGACAGCTTGCAAAAGAGTTAATCCGCCAGATAAATCCGGCTGCAAAGATTGTCTGTGACGAACAGCGCCTGCGCCCCAAGAACAGTGAAGTAAACCGGCTGCTTGGGTGCAATAAGAAGATAAAAGAGCTGACAGCCTGGGAGCCGCAGTTTACTTTTGAACAGGGACTGGCGGAAACAATTGCATTCTTAAGACAGAATCTGGATAAATACAAGGTTGAACTGTATAATTTGTAGATGAGGGAAAACATGACGTTGAAAGACTATATTGTCTCGGAAGAGATGTCCCTGGTGGAAACCATGAAGGTGATTGATAATAATGCGTCCGGCAATGCATTTTTATGCAGGGATGGAGTATTGCTTGCGGCCGTATCGGACGGTGATATCCGCAGGAGCCTGATGAACGGCGTGGATATCAATTCGCCTGTCCGGGAAATTGCCAATTATCATCCTGTCTATTTATACCGGAAAGACAGCCGTAAAGCGGAAGAACTGATGCGGGAGAAAATGATTACGGCATTGCCGATAGTGGATGAGCAAAAAAAAATAACGGATATTAAGTTTCTGCTGAAAAAAATGCCTCTGCAGAATAAAAGTTTACAAACGCCGGTTGTTATTATGGCGGGCGGGAAAGGCACCCGCCTGAAACCATATACGGATATTCTGCCGAAGCCGCTCATACCGATTGGGGACAAGACGATAACGGAGCATATAATCAGTCATTTCAGCAAATTTGGCTGTCATGATTTTTATATGATAGTAAATTACAAGAAAAATTTTATTAAGGCATATTTTATGGATTCCACGAAGCAGGAGGCGCAGAAGGAACTGCCCAGGCTTCATTTTGTGGAAGAAGAACGGTATATGGGGACCGGAGGGGGAATTGCGCTGGTAAAAGAAGAGGTTCGGGAAACCTTTTTCCTCAGCAACTGCGACATTATAGTGAATGCGGATTATGAGGAAATATTGCGAACGCACAGGGAACGCCAAAATCTTATCACCATTGTCTGCGCCAGGAAAAGAGTAGTCATCCCATACGGAACGGTTGATATAGAAGAAGACGGAAGCGTAATTAAATTTAAAGAAAAACCAAGTTTTGAATTTTATACAAATACGGGATTTTATGTGATTGAACCGGCATTTTTGGACAAGATACCAAAAAACAGCCGCGTTGACATTACAGACATTATCGAAGGCTGCATCAGGGATGGCGAGAAGGTTGGAACATACCTGATAAATGAAGAGGACTGGATGGATATGGGACAGCTGGAGGAATTGGAAAAGATGAAAGAAAGAATGGGGCTGTAAAGGGTATGGATAAAATCGTCTTATTAGGGTGCGGCGGCCATGCAAAAAGCGTAGCGGATGCCATATTGCGGGGAAGCGGCTATGAGATTGCCGGATTTGTCAAACATGCAGGCGAGGAAGATTTTGCATACAGGGGAATCGGGGTGATTGGCGTTGACGACGACCTGCAGGCGCTCTATGATGACGGAATACATCACGCCTGTATCTGTATCGGGTATCTTGGACATGGAAACACCAGAAACAGATTATATGAACGATTAAAAAACATAGGATTTATCCTTCCGGTTATCGCAGACCCCTCAGCGGTGCAGGCAGGGGATGTAAAAATCGGGGAAGGCACGTTTATAGGGAAAGGCGTTATTATCAATGCCAATGTCCAAATCGGTAAAATGGCAATCATCAATACGGCGGCAGTTGTGGAACATGACTGCGTAATCGGTGATTATACCCATATTGCGGCAGCAGGCGTGGTATGCGGCAATGTCTCGATTGGTTCCAATGCTTTTTTGGGGGCAAATGCAACTATTTTGCAGGGGTTGAAGATAGGAGACAATGTACTTGTGGGAGCAGGCGCAGTTGTGGTGAGGGATGTCCGGGAAACATGCACGGTGGTGGGAGTACCCGGAAAAAAAATAAAATCTTAGGGATGAGAAGTTTATGAAAAATATTTTCATTATCGCGGAAGCGGGTGTAAACCACAACGGAAATATTGACATTGCCAAAAAACTGGTGGATGAGGCTGCCCTGGCAGGGGCAGATGCCGTAAAATTCCAGACTTTCCGGGCAGAAAAGCTTGTATGCAAAAGCGTTTGTAAAGCGGCGTACCAGATGGAAACGACGGATAAAGATGAGTCCCAGCTTGAAATGTTGAAAAAGTTAGAGCTGACGCCCGGGATGCATGAAGAATTGATGGAATATTGCAGGCAAAAGGGGATTTTGTTTTTATCCACGCCGTTTGATACGGACAGCCTGCATTATCTTGTGGCACAGGGGATGGACATCATTAAACTGTCTTCCGGGGAGATAACCAATTTTCCTTTTTTGAGAGAAGTCGGCAAAATGAAAAAACAAGTCATTCTTTCATCGGGCATGAGTACCCTGGATGAGGTAGAAAGAGCCGTACAGGTGCTGAAAGAGAATGGCAGCCGCACGGTTACGGTCCTTCACTGTAATACGGAATATCCGACTCCCTTTGAGGATGTAAACTTAAGGGCAATGGCGGCAATACGGGAGAAACTGGGGCTCGCGGTAGGGTACTCGGACCATACAAACGGAATAGAAGTTGCTGTTGCCGCCGCCGCGTTGGGGGCGGAAGTAATTGAAAAGCACTTTACTTTAGATAAGAATATGGAAGGCCCCGACCATAAGGCAAGCCTGGAACCGGATGAACTGAAGAGTATGGTCAGGTCGGTCAGGAATATAGAAAGGGCGCTGGGCAGCGGAAAGAAAGAACCTTCCAAATCGGAAAAAGCCAATATCGACATCGTGAGAAAAAGCATTGTCGCGAAATGTGACATTAAAGCAGGCGAACTCTTTTCGGAGGATAATCTTACAACCAAAAGACCGGGAAGCGGCATCTCCCCCATGCAGTGGGAGCAGGTAATCGGCAAGAAGGCAAAGAGAAAATTTAGTGAAGATGAGTTGATAGAATTATGAAAAAAGTATGTATTGTAACAGGAACCCGGGCGGAATACGGACTGCTTAAGCCTGTAATCGACAAAGTAAATAAGTCAGATGAACTGGAATTGCAGCTGGTGGTTACCGGAATGCACCTTTCCCCGGAGTTCGGGCTGACCTACAAAGAAATTGAAGGGGACGGTTATCCCATTACAGATAAAGTGGAAATGCTTTTAAGCTCCGACACATCCGTAGGAGCCACGAAATCCATGGGTCTGGCGTTGATGGGATTTGCGGATTATTTTGACAGGCAGAAACCGGATATTACCGTAATACTGGGAGACCGCTATGAAATGCTGGCGGCGGCGTCAGCCTCGATGCTGGCAAAGATTCCGATTGCACATATCCATGGCGGCGAACTGACGGAAGGTGCGGTGGATGATGCAATAAGGCATTCCATAACAAAGATGAGCCATCTGCATTTTGCGGCAACAGAGGAGTATAAAAACCGCATTATCCGGTTGGGAGAACAGCCGAAGACGGTTTATAACGTTGGGGCATTGGGAGTGGAGAATGCAAAATCCGCAAAGTTATTGGAAAGGGAAGAACTGGAAGGACTGCTTGATTTTTCATTTCATGAGCCGGTCATCATGGTTACGTATCATCCCGTAACCCTGGAAAAACAGACTCCCAAGGAGCAGTTTCAGGATATTCTGGATGTACTTGACAAACATAGGGAGATTTCCGTGATTTTTACAAAGGCAAACGCGGATGCAGGCGGCCGTGCCATCAATCAAATGATAGACGGTTATGTGGAGAAAAACAAGGACAGGTGCAGGGGCTATGTTTCCCTGGGACAGGTAAAATATTTGAGCGCATTGCAGTTTTGCGGGGCAGTGGTCGGCAATTCTTCCAGCGGCATTATTGAGGTTCCTTCCTTCCATATTCCGACCGTCAATATAGGGGACAGGCAAAAAGGAAGGGTGCGCGCCGGGTCCGTGATAGACTGCGGCAATGATGCCGGGCAGATAGAGGCCGCCCTGCTAAAGGGATTGTCCCCGGAATTTAAAAATAAAATTGCAGGCTCGGAAAATCCCTATGAAGGGAAAGAAACCTCAGCTGAAATAGTGGAGATAATCACCGGGGCGTTGAGGGAAGGCATTGATATGAAAAAGGGATTTTATGACAGATAGGAGAAGAAGGTATGACAGTCTTGGTAATTGGCCTTGGTTCAATGGGAAGAAGGCGCATAAGGCTATTGCAGAAATATGATTCCGGGATGAACGTGATAGGAGTTGACAAACAGGAAGAGCGCTGTGAAAAAGCGCAGAGTGAATACGGAATCAGGACCTTTACAGACATTGAAGAGGCATATACCCGCGAGGGGAAAATAGACTGCGCGTTTATTTCCACATCGCCGCTGTCCCATGCGGCATTGATTCATCTGTGTCTTGAAAAAGGGATGCATGTATTTACAGAATTAAATCTTGTGGATATAATGTATGATGAGAATATGAGGCTGGCTGAGGAAAAGGAGCGGGTCCTGTTTTTGTCCTCTACTTTTTTGTATCGGAAAGAAATGATATATATGCATGAGGAAGTCAGGAAATGTAAAAGTAAAATAAACTATATATACCATGCAGGACAATATTTACCGGACTGGCATCCGTGGGAAAATTACAAGAACTTTTTTGTGGGTGATAAAGAGACTAACGGGTGCAGGGAGTTTATGGCGATAGAGTTTCCGTGGCTGACGGATGTTTTCGGCAGGGTGGAGTCGATGAAAGTCGTGGGCGGCAATATCAGCAGTCTCGAGGTGGATTATCCTGATAACTATATTATCCTTTTGGAACATGAAGGCGGCAGCAAAGGAGCCATTGCCATAGACATTGTGTCAAGAAAGGCTTCCAGGAATCTGGAAGTGTTCGGGGAAGATATCTATCTTACATGGAACGGGACGCCCGACGGATTATACAGATATGACTATGAACAGAAAAAGGACGTCCCGGTCAGGCTGTACGATACCGTGGACCAACGCAGTGATTATTCCGCAACAATCATAGAAGACGCTTATTACAGTGAAATCTGTAACTTCTTTCAGGTTATCAGAAAAGAGGACAAGCCGAAGTATTCTTTTGCACAGGACAGGGAAATATTAAAATTAATTGATAAAGTGGAAACAGATGGAGGAAAGTTATGAGTAAGAATGAAGAGTATGGAAAAAAAGCGCATTTGTATATTCCGGCAGGAGCGCATACGTATAGCAGGACGGATGAAGTGTTTCCGGGAAATGCCCCCAGGGTAATGGAGAGAAGCAAAGGGGTTTATACATGGGATGTGGACGGGAACAAATATATTGACTATGCCATGGCATGTCGTTCCGTCACCATCGGATATGATTATGACAGGATTTCCAATGCCGCCATAGCGCAGATACATAACGGCAATACTGCGTCCAAGGCATCAAAGATTGAAGTGGAGGCGGCAGAAACATTGTGTGGTTTAATCCCGTGGGTAGACATGGTAAAGTTTGCCAAAAACGGTTCTACGGTAACGTCTGCAGCGACAAAGCTGGCAAGGGCGTATACAGGGAGAAAGTACATTGCAAGGTGCAGGGAACACTCTTTCTTTTCCTATGACGACTGGTTCATCGGCGACACGGTCATGAATGCAGGGATTCCGGAGGAAATACAATCCCTGACTTTGCAGTTTAGTTTTAACGACATAGAATCAGTAAAAAATTTATTTGAGCAGTATAAGGGTGAAATAGCGGCGCTCATTATGGAGCCCTGCGACTCGGAGGAACCTGAAGGTAATTTCCTTCAAGAGGTAAGAAAGCTGTGTACGGAATATGGGGTAGTGTATATTCTGGACGAAATGATAACCGGGTTCAGATGGGATTTGCAGGGAGCGTGCAAATATTACGGTGTGGAACCGGATTTGGTGACATACGGAAAAGGCATGGCCAACGGATTTTCCGTGGCGGCCCTGGGCGGTAAAAAGGAGATTATGGATATGGGGGGACTGACCCCCGGAAAAGAGAGGGTTTTCCTGATTTCCACTACGCATGGGGCGGAAATGAGCGGGCTGGGCGCCTTTGTGGAAACAATGAAGGTGTATCAGGAATTGCAGGTGACAGAGCATATCTGGGATATGGGCAAAAAGCTGGTTAAGGGATTGCAGGATATTGCCGGGGAAGCTTCCCTGCAGGATTATTTTTATATCCAGGGAGCGGAGTGTTCTCCTAATTTTGTGGTCTGCGGAAAAGACGGACAGCCTTCTTTTGAATACAGGACTGTTTTCTGTCAGGAAATGATTAAATCAGGTATTCTAATGCCGTATATAGCCGTTGCGTATGAGCACACGGAAAAGGAAATAGAAATTACGCTGGATGCCGCGAGAAAAGCGATGAAGGCGTATGGAGACGCATTGAACGGAGATGTGAGCCGGTTTATTGAGGGCAATGTCATCAAGCCGGTGTTCAGAAAGTACAATTAATTCGGGATAAGGAGTGTTTCCGTACAAAAAGCCGTGCGGGAAAGGCGTGGAAAAGGTATGTATAAAGGCAGCAAAATTTTGGCGATTGTTACGGCAAGGGGAGGCTCTAAGGGCCTGCCGGGAAAAAATATTAAAATGCTCAACGGAAAGCCCCTGATTATGTGGACGCTTTCCAGGATTTTAGACAGCAGGCTGGTAGATAAGGTATTTGTGTCAACCGACAGCAGGGAGATAGCCGACGTATGCGAGCAGGGCGGAGTGAAGGTGCCCGGTCTTCGGCCGGCATATCTGGCGACGGACGGCGCATCGTCCATGGATGTGCTGGAGTACACGATACAGGAGCTGGAAAAAGCCGGAGAGGAATACGACTATATGTTACTTCTGGAGCCGACTTCCCCTCTCAGGAAAAAGGATGATATCGACAACATGATTAGGCTTGCAGGGGACAATCCGGCGAGGGACGGCGTGATTTCCGTAGGGAAGGTGCATCTGGAGCATCCTTCCATAATCAAAAAGATTTCATCCGAAGGGTGTATTGTACCTTATGCACCGGCACAGCCCTCCGTCTACCAGAGGCAGCAGCATGACGAAGCCCTGTTTCCGTATGGGGTCGGTTATCTGATTAAAATATCTGTTTTAAAAGAAAAGCATACAATTTATACGGATAATGTGATACCCTACTATATTGAAAGATGGCAGAATTATGAGATAGACGATATTTATGATTTTAAATGTATAGAGGCCATCATGCAGATGGAGAAGGAAATGGAGGAAGACGAAGCATGAAAAAGTATCTGGTAATCGGGCTGGGAAGCATGGGAAAAAGGCGAATCAGGTGCCTTATGGCGCTGGGAGTCGACAGCAGGAATATTCTTGGGGTGGACATTAAAGAAGAACGGCGCGATGAGGCGGAGTCAAAATACGGGATTAAGGCTTTCCGGGAAACAAAGGAAATTGATTTTGACGATATTTGTGCGGTGATAGTTTCCCTGCCGCCGGACAAGCATTTTGACGGCGTAAGCGCTGCCATAGAAAACAACAAGCCGGTTTTTGTCGAGGCAAGCGTGGTTCTGGATGATGTTAGGAAAATAAAAGATTACAATAATGACAAAGTCTTTATTGCACCCTCGTGCACTTTCATTTTTCATCCCCTTATCAAGGAAATCAAAAAAATCATAACCTCCGGAAAATATGGAAAGGTCTGCAATTTTTCTTATCACAGCGGACAGTATCTGCCGGACTGGCATCCATGGGAAGATGTGAACGAATTTTATGTGAGCAACCGCGCTACGGGTGGGGCAAGGGAAATTGTGCCGTACGAGCTGACCTGGATAGTGGATATTCTGGGTTATCCGAGGGAAGCGAAAGGATATTTCAGGAAAACCACTGATTTGGGATGCGACATTGAGGACAGTTATGTGTGTTCACTTGATTACGGCGATATGATTGGCAGCCTTCTTGTCGATGTGGTAGGAAGAAATGCCCTGCGGAATCTGGTAATTAATTTTGAAAATGCACAGCTGCAATGGAGATGCGACAGAAACCGGATGGAAGTATATGATGTGCAGACGGATGACTGGACGCGTATAGAAATGGAAAACGTCATACATGAAGAAGGCTACAGCCCCAATATCAATGAAAACATGTATATAGATGAAATAGCAGCTTTTCTTAAAGGGATAGAAAACAGGGAGGAGTATCCTAATACCATAGAGAAGGATATCCGTATTCTGGAAATTTTGGAACAAGTTGAGGAATCCGACGGAGGATACGACAGAAAATGCTAAAAAAAAATGCGCCTTTACGGATTGCGGCGGCAGTTCTTTTTGTGCTTGCAATGACGATTGCCGCAAGGCTTTTTTCGAGATTTGCATTTCAGATAAACGATGACTTTTACATAAGCAGGCTTGCGGCCGGGATTGAAACAGGGATTCCCGAGGATAAACTGTATTTTTGCGGCGCCGTTTTTTCAAAGGCACTCTGGCTTTTATATTCCATAAGCGCCTCTGTTCCCTGGTATTCGCTTATCCTGGAGGGAAGCCTGTTTTTTGTAAGTGTATTTGTACTGTGCAAATTTTTAAAGAAAGCAGAAAAAAAATGGGAAATTGCCACGGTTTTTTTCTGTTTCGGCATATACTGGCTGTTTTTTGTCATGCCGCAAATGATAAGCCTCAGTTTCTTTGTGGTGCCGGCCGCGATGTGCTGCGCCGCCATCCTGCATTATTATTGTGAAAGCGGTAAAATAGGAACTTACATTGTAAGCTTCCTGCTTCTTTTTGCTGCCGTTGAAATCAGGCGGGAGGCGGCAGTGATGGCAATTCCGTTTGCAGGCATGGCATTTCTGGGAAAGGTTCTGCCTGTGATTCGCGAAAAAAAGGTTGTAATAGCAAACTTTTGTTTTGCCATGGCGTGCGGGCTGGTTTTTGTGGTACATATATTTTTATGGAATATGGCATACGGAAGCCCGGAATGGAAAGAATATGCGGCTTATACGAAGGCAAGGAGCGCATTGTTTGATTACTGCATTTTGCCGGATTACAGTGAAGAAACCAAAGAGATTTATGAATCCGCTGGCATATCGGAAAGTGAGTTGAAGATACTGACGGAGGATAATCATCTGACATTCAATACGGAATTTGATGCAGACACCATACAGATGCTGAGAAGCGCTTTTGGGGATACTCTGAATGCAGAGAAACCTTCCTTGCCGGAGTGCTTTTTGACGGCAGCCGGACGAAAGGTGAAGGAGATTCCGACATTGAGCGGCCTGATTGTGCTTGTTTACGGATGGCTGCTTTACGGGGCGGTCAGAAACAGGGGACAAAGAAAACGCCGGCTGGCGGAACTGGCGTCGGCATATGCGGTGAGCCTTTTGGCATGGATGGTTTGTGTATACCGGGGAAGGATACTCGAGCGGGTTTCGGTATCCCTGTATTATTTTGAACTGAGTCTTCTGCTTGGCCTGGTTCTGGCGTATGCCGGGCAGGAAAGGGAGGAAAAAGAAGAGAAGCGTAAACGCCTGGTATTTTGTCTGGGCAGCGTATGTATCGCGTTGCTTTTCGGACTCGGTTACCTGAAGTGGAAAAGGGATTGCAATTCCGGAATGCTTGACTGGGCATCGGCAGATTATCGGGAATTGGCAGGGTACATGGGGGAACATGAAGATAATTTTTATTATCTTGATATATCCATGGTTTCTACCCTTACGAAAGAGGTTTTTGAAGAACAGGATGTGAACGTCAATCAGGCGTTGATGGGCGGCTGGCTGCCAAGGACGCCGTATTACCATGAAAAATATGAACAGTACGGTTTAGGCGGGGTAAAAGAAGACTTGTTAAAACCGAATGTCTTTCTGGTGTTTCAGGGAGAAGATTCCGAGGTTAAGGAAAGACTGCTGGCATACCTTTATGAACAGGATATGCGCATGGTATTTGAAACGAAGGACATAGTAAAAACAGAAGTCGGAACTGTATTTGAGATAGTGGGGATTGCAGACGGAGGATAATGCGGGAAATGTTGAAAAAAAATGCACCATTACGGATTGCGGCGGCAGTTCTTTTTGTACTTGCAATGACGATTGCCGCAAGGCTTTTTTCAAAATTTACATTTCAGATAAACGATGATTTTTACATAAGCAGGTTTGCAGCAGGGATTGAAACGGGGATTCTCGAAGATAAACTGTATTTTTGCGGCGCTGTTTTTTCAAAAGTGCTCTGGCTTCTATATTCCGTCAGCGCCTCTGTCCCGTGGTATTCGCTTATCTTGGAGGGAAGCCTGTTTTTCGTAAGTGTATTTATACTGTGTAAATTTTTAAAAAAAGCAGAAAAAAAATGGGAAATTGCCACGGTTTTTTTCTGTTTCGGCATATACTGGCTGTTTTTTGTCATGCCGCAAATGATAAGCGTCAGTTTCTTTGTGGTGCCGGCTGCGTTGTGCTGCGCCGCTATCCTGCATTATTATAGCGGAAACGGTAAAGCAGGAACCTATATTGTAAGTCTCCTTCTCCTCTTTGCCGCTATTGAAATCAGGTCTTCTGCGGCAGTGATGGCAATTCCGTTTGCCGGAGCGGCATTTCTGGGAAAGGTTCTGCCTGTGATTCGCGAAAAAAGGGCTGTAATAGCAAACCTTTGTTTTGCCATGGCCTGCGGCTTTGTCTTTATTATGAATGCAAATATGAGAAATATGGCGTTCGGAAGCCCGGAATGGGAGGAATATTCCGTTTATTCAAATGCAAGGGGTGCATTGTTTGACTACTGTTCTTTGCCGGATTATGATGAGGAAACCAAAGAGATTTATGAATCCGTGGGAATATCGGAAAGCGGGTGGAAGATACTGACGAAGGATAATCATCTGACGTTCAACACGGAATTTGATGCAGACACCATGCAGATACTGCGAAACACTTTCGGAGATACCATGAAGATAGCGAAACCCTCCCTGCCGGAGTGTTTTTTGACGGCAGCCGGACGGAAGGTGAAGGAAGTTCCGACACTGAGCGGACTGATTGTGCTTGTTTACGGATGGCTGCTTTACGGGGCGGTCAGAAACAGGGAACAAAGAAAACGCCGGCTGGCGGAGCTGGCGTCGGTATATGCGGTGAGCCTTTTGGCATGGATGGTCTGTGTATACCGGGGGAAGCTGCCCATGAGGATTTCGGTATCCCTGTATTATTTTGAACTGAGTCTTCTGCTTGGCCTGGTTCTGACGCACTTTGGGCAGCAAAGGGAGGAAAAAGAAGAGAAGCGTAAACGCTTGGCATTCTGTCTGGGCAGCATATGTATCGCGCTGTTCTTCGGAAAGAGTTATCTGGAAATGAACAGGGCCTGCAATGCTACAATGCTTAACGGGGTATCGGCTGCTTATCAGGAACTGGAAGCTTATATGGGGGTGCATCAGGACAATTTTTACTATATGGATGTAACGATAGCTTTTGACCTTACGGGGGAGATTTTTGCAGAACAGGAAATCAGCGTCAATCAGGCGTTGATGGGCGGCTGGCTGCCAAGGACGCCGTATTACCATGAAAAATATGAACAGTACGGTTTAGGCGGGGTAAAGGAAGACTTGTTGAAACCGAATGTTTTTCTGGTATTTAAAGGCGAGGACGCCGAGGCGAAGGAAAGACTGCTGACATACCTTTATGAGCAGGATACGCGCATGGTATTTGAAACGAAGGACATAGTAAAAACAGAAGTCGGAACGGTATTTGAGATAGTGGGGATTGCAGACGGAAATTAGTTTGGAAAAAGGACGTGGGACATGCAAAAATATTCTGAAAAAGATATGTTTGATTTCATAGAGTCGTGCAGGGAGATGAACTTCTTTGCGGATGTTGTCACACCCCTGCATGTGCTGGGGGTTGAAGCCGCCATCTATCATTTGGCGTCGGAAGGGGTAAAGCTGAAAGGGTGCATTGCAGTAATGGCGCATTCCCTTACCGGTTATGCCGTATCGGAAGAAAGCTTCCATGTGATAGACGGAGTGGATACCAAGCTGGTGCAGATGTCAACCGATTACATTGCCCGGAGCTTTTCTCAGAAACTGCAAAGAAGATGGAAGCGGTTTCGTTTCTATGCAAAGCTTCGGAAGCCTGAACCGGAAAAACCGGTTTTTTACTATATTACGCCTTATAAGCCGTCCTTTGATACCATCATAAAACTTACGGAAATAAAAAGCGGGTACCGTCTGCAAATCATTGTGACGGATGAAGGGCTGGCGAACTATATCCGCAGCCCTTACGGAATACAAAAATGCATTATACCGGAATGGGGGTTTTACTGGACGCTGAAAAATGTGTGGACTATTCTGGTGGAAGAAAGACGGTTCGTGAAACAGGTCAGGAAAGCTGGAATGATATCTGACTTTACAATACTTTGGAAGCAGCAGGGGAAATGGGTTCCAAACCCGGCGTGCGTAGAGGCGTATAAGGCAATCCTTTCCCAAAACGCAAGGGAAGGAGCCTATCCGTATTACGGAGGCGCGGTTCTTCTCAATGCCAGCCTGTTATATGAAACAAAAATATTGAAAAAGCCGGATGATATCCGGATATACAAGGAAATCGGCCGCGAGCTGAAACAGATGGGAATCCCTCTGGTTGCAAAACCGCATCCTAGGGAAAAAGAACTTTCCTGGTATGAAGACCTGGACTGTATTGTCGAAAAGGAAAGCGCAATTTCCCAGGAAGCTATTTTGGCAAGTCTTAATGTATTGCCCAAATGTGTGATAGGTGATTCCAGTACAACGCTGGTAACCTCCGCCGTCCTGTTTGGTATCAAGACAATTTCCATCAGCAGGCTGATTAATAAAAAATACTTATATGATGCACACTATTTTGACGGGTTTGATAAATCCTTTTCCAATCTTGTTTTAATGCCGGAGAGCATGGAAGAGTTAAAAAACATGTTAGAAAGGCTGTAGGGGTATGGAATGAAAAAAATAAAGATAAACAGGATTATGTATATATGGATTTTGCTTCTGGTTCTTTTTACAGGCATGACGACGGCGGCCGGCAAAACGCCCCCGGCGGCAGGACTGGTTTTCTTTTTGTTTCAGATACTGTTTATCCTGCTTCCGGGAGCTGGCGTGCTTGCAGTCATGGGGATTAAAACGGTTTCTAAACTGGAATTGGTTTCTTTCAGCTACGGCATAGGATATGCCGTCAATATTATCACATATTATCTGGTAATGCTGTCGGGAATAAAGTCGTATGTAATCTGGGTTTTGTGTCTGGAATCCCTGCTGGCGGCAGGGGTTTTATACAAAAGAAAGGATTGCCTGCTGACACCGGAAGAGGATACGGCGGGCAACATTATCTGCGGCGCTATGCTGGGCATTTTATTTCTCTGCAGGTTCTTCTTATATTTCTCTGTTAATAAAATACCGTCTGTGGGTGAGACCAATTTTTTTACGGCAGACCTGATGTACTATATAGGTAATTCTGTCGAAATGGCAAAGGAATGTCCTCCGATGGATTTCAGGTGGCATATACAGCCTTATAAATATCATTTGTTCGGCAGCGCACAGATGGCCCTGCTGCAGATGGTGGTGAAAATCCCCATGGTAATGCTGGAGTTTTCCTATGGTTTCATACAGCCCTGCATTCTGCTGGTATTTAGTGTATACAGTCTGTTGAAACGCCTCGGCATCCGGACAAAGCTTTGCGCATTGGGATTGTTTGCCGTACTTTTTATGACGGGCTGGGAAGAAGGGGCTTTGTGTACCTATGCTGCGCATATGCTTATTGTGCCGTTTGGTTTTGACATCGGTCTTGCATATATGATGCTGTCCGTTTTGTTTTACCTCCTGTATCTGCGGGAGGAAAAGATAAATGCAGGAATCCTGTCGGCGCTGCTGCTTTTTTCCGCTGTATGTACCGGCGCAAAGGGACCATTTGCAGTGGTGTTTGTAGGGGCGGTCGGCATTGACTGTGCATACAGGTTTTTGGTAAAGCGTGCGTATAAGCCTACATTGGCTGTCGGCTTCGGTGTGCTGGGCGTTTTCCTGCTAATCTTTTTTGGAGTTATCAGCGAAGGGTTCAACACGGTAAGCGGCGGCAACGGCCTGAAAGTTCAGCCGTTAGAAATCATGCTTGACAGCAGGGCCGGAGGGGCGGCGCTCAGATGCCTGCCGGCATGGCTGCCCCGTGGCGTCAGGTACGGGCTTGCCACGGCCGCTTATTTGCTATTGGCTATTCCTGGTCTGGGGATGCTGCCGGTAATGCTTTTGGCAATCAGGAAAAAAATAAACAGGGACGCGTTGGAAAAAAACCTTATATTCATATATCCGGTTGTAATAGGGATTGCGTTGGGGCTTGCTACCAGCCAGAGCGGATATTCCCAAATGTATTTTCTTTTCGCCGGTATTCCCTTTGTATCAGTGTTGGTGATAAAAGCATTGTCGGGCATGGACGGCCGGCATAAAAATCTGGTAAGAGGGGGCGTTGCGGCAGTGATACTGTTGCTGGGGGCGTATGGATGTTACCAATATAAGGGTTATTTTAAAACCGGTATGGAAAACCTGACGAAGGGACCGGGACCGGGTTGGCAGACGGAGCAGCCCAATCTGGTGACGTATGAAGAGTATGAGGCGTATGAATGGATTCGCAAAAATACGGACGAAAACAGCCTTTTGGTTTCCAATGTGATGCTCCGTCCCAACCACGGCCGCTCTTTTGTCACAGGGGCATTTTCGGAAAGGCATTTGTGGCTGGAGGGATGGGAATACGGTTATGTGGTAAGGTCTGCAGAAGAAGTGACGCGCCAGCAGGACATAACGGCCCGCGCCATGGAAAATGATGCAGGCGCAATAGAGACGCTGGTAAATGAAGGAGTGGATTATCTCGTGCAAATCAAGCAGGTTTCTCCCGGCTTTCAGTTGGAGGAACAGTTTGGAATTTTGGTATTTGAAAATAACGGGGTGTGCATTTACCGGCTGTATAAGAGTTGAATTTCCGCATTTTGCATTGCGGCATCCCCAACGTGCATTTGTTTCGACGGGGGACGTTCTCACTCCGGTAAAAAGCGCAGCGGCACATAAGATGTCAAAAAACGACATCCAAGGGCCGGCGTTTTTACAGGCCCCCTTACGAAATCAAATGCACGTTGGGGACGCCGCAATGCAAAATGCGGAAACCGGAGCAAGAATCTCAGGGTTTACGGTATTTCTTTTATTTGGTATAATTACATGCAATATGTTTTGAAAGAAGAGAGAAAATGCGAAAGATAGTATTTCATTTAAACTGCCTCGAGCAGGGCGGCGCCGAGCGGGTTGTCACGACGCTGGCAAATTATCTGGTAAACGACGGGTATGAAGTATGGATTGCCACAGAATGGGTTGCCGAAAATGAGTTTGCCATAGACGAACGGATTAGCCGCGTACACGTGGGCCTGACAGGGAAGCAGGAGGCAAAGTCGAGAAAGGCGCAGTTTTTTTGCAGAGTCGGCAACCTGCGGAAGTTTTTGAAAAGGGAAAGGCCGGACATTGTGATTGCATTTGCACAGAAAGCCAATTACCGGGCGCTGATGGCGACTGTTTTTACAAACATTCCGGTTATTGTATCGGTGCGGACCGACCCATATCTGCATTATAACGCGAAGAGCGACAAATTATTGATTCCTATGTTTTTTACAAGGGCGGCGGGGAATGTTTTTCAGACAGAAGGCGCAAAAAGTTTTTTTGCGCCGGGCATACAGAAAAAATCCAGGATTATTTTGAATCCCATCAATGACAAATATATTGGCTGTAAAAAGCCGGCGTTTAGACGGAAAGCGGTGGTGCAGTCCGGAAGACTGGTAGATTTCAAGAATCAACTGATGTTGATAGATGCTTTTGTGAAAGTACACGCAAGGCATCCGGAATATAAACTGGAGATTTACGGAGGGGATTCCGGGGACGGAACGAAAGAATTGCTGGAGCAGAGCATAGCCCGATATCAGGCAGGGGATTACGTGAAGTTAATGGGCGCCAGCGACAGGCTGGAGGAGCAGCTTGCAGACGCTGCCTTGTTTGCGTTTTCCTCCGATTGGGAAGGCCTTCCCAACGCCTTAATGGAGGCCATGGCTCTGGGACTTCCCATTGTGGCAACGGACTGTCCGTGCGGCGGCCCCGCGACCTTGATTCAGGACGGCGTCAACGGGCTTTTAGTGCCGATTAAGGATGCGGACGCCATGGCGGACGGCATATGCAGGCTGATTGAGGATGAGGAACTGGCGGACAGGCTGGGAGAGGAAGCTGCCAAAATCAGTGAAATTGCAAACGTAAAGGCCATTTGCAGGCAGTGGAAGGATTATATAGAGGAATTGTGCAGAAAATAGTGTGAGGAGCAAAAAATGTTTTCATATGAGGATTATCGTAAGATACTGAGAATTATCAAAGGAACCGGAAGGCAGGCGGGGTATAAGGAAGCGATTGCCAGGGACAGGTTTATCATCATGCGCCATGATGTGGAGTACAGCGTGGAGAGGGCTTATGAACTGGCCAGGGTGGAAGAGAGCATGGATTTCACTTCCACCTACTTTTTCCAGTGGACCAACAACTCCTACAATATCCTTTCCCGCAAAAATATGGAAATGGTAAAGGATATGCATGAAAGAGGCCATGTAATCGGCCTGCATTTTGCCTTAAACGGCATGACGGATATGCAGCGTGCGCGGGGGCAGATAAAAAAAGAAATGGATATTTTAAGTGAAATGTTTGGCTTTCAGGTGGATACCTTTTCCGTACACAGGCCTTCCAAGGACATTCTCAGGGAAAATATCAAACTGCCGGGTATCTTAAATGCTTATCAGGACGACTTTTTTACCTTTGCGGAAAATGTGACGCAGGAAACGCCGGTAGCGGTAAAGTACATGTCTGACGCAAACCATATCTGGCGTTACGGATATCCTGATGAAGAAAATATCCTGTCTTTTGACAAGGTGCAGATTTTGACGCATCCGTTTGCATGGACCAAGACGGGCTATGACAATTTTGATAATTATAAAACGCTGGTAGTGGAAAAGACAAAGGAAGTCATTGACAGCATCGACAATGAATGTAAGGATTTTGGGGAATACAGGGACTGGTTTTTGGAGCACGCGGTATTGCATGAATAAAACTGGAGGACGGTTATGTGCGGCATATGCGGATTTATCAGTAAAAAAACGATAACAACAGAGCAGTTGAAAAAGATGAATGATACCATGTATCACAGGGGGCCGGATGACAGCGGGGAAGAAATTTACCCGGCAGGGGAGGGGTATACGGTGGGCTTTGCCCAGCGCAGACTTTCCATTCTGGACCTTTCTCCCCAGGGACATCAGCCGATGCATTCGCAGGACGGCCGTATTTCGGTGGTTTTCAACGGAGAAATCTACAATTTTCTGGAACTGAAGAAAGAACTTGGGGATTATCCTTTTTGCTCCTCCTGTGACACAGAGGTAATTATTGCCGCTTACTTAAAATGGGGGATTGCCTGCATTGAAAAATTTAACGGTATGTTCGGAATTGCGTTGTTTGACAGAAAAACGCAGGAACTGTACCTTATCAGGGACAGAATCGGGAAAAAGCCTTTGTACTACTGGCAAAATTCCGATGGACTGGTTTTTGCTTCCGAGATGAAGCCTGTTATGGAGTGTCCTGGATTCAGGAAGGAAATCCGTACGGAAGTCATCTCGCGTTATTTATACCACCAGTATATCAATGCACCCGACACGATTTTTAAAGATGTGTACAAGCTGGAACCGGGAAGCTATCTCAGATTTCATGCAGGCGTAACAGAGGTGCGGAAATATTGGGATATTAAAAAGGTATATCAGGAGAAAAAGCGGGACAAAGTCACGGACTATGGGCAGGCGAAGGAAGAACTGAAAGCTTTGCTGAACAAATCCGTATCCATGAGGATGATATCGGATGTGCCGCTTGGCACGTTTTTGAGCGGAGGATACGATTCTTCCCTGATAACCGCGATAGCGCAGAGCCAGTCTGACAGGCCGGTAAAGTCATATGCCATCGGATTTAACGAAGAAAAGTACAATGAGGCCAGATTTGCGAAAGAGGTTGCAAAGCATCTTGGCACCAACCATACCGAACTGTATATTGACGAAAAAGAAATGTTTGAACTGGTGGAGAGCATTCCGGCATATTACGATGAGCCTTTTGCGGACAGCTCGCAAATTCCCACCATGCTTGTATCGGCGCTGGCAAAGAAGGATGTGACGGTAGCGCTTTCCGGCGATGGCGGCGACGAATTTTTCTGCGGTTACAATTCCTATGACAAAGTTTTGCAGGCGCAGAAGCTGGATTTTCTGGGAGAGATGACATACGGGATATTGCACCTTCCGGGCATCAGGAAAGCGGACTTGTTAAAGAAGCTTCCGTTTAAAGTGCGGATTATTGCAGGAAACAGGGAAAAGGAAACCAAAACCCAGTTTGGCTCGGGCAGTTACCTTGACGCGGCATACAGCATGGTCAGGGGAGAGGCGGTTCCGATTTTATACTATATAGAAAGCGGTTACGGCGAGAAAAACTGGCAGGCACGGAGAATGCTGCTGGACATGGACACTTACCTGCCGGGTGATATTTTGTGTAAGGTAGACCGTGCCTCCATGAAGTATTCCCTCGAGTCCCGGTGTCCGATTCTGGACAAGGACGTCATGGAGTATTCCTACAGGCTGCCCCATTCTTTTAAATATAACGGAAAAGTAAAAAAGAGGATTTTAAAGGATATCGCTTATGATTATATTCCGAGAGAGCTTCTGGACAGGCCGAAGGTAGGATTTGGCGTGCCTCTTGACAAATGGCTGAGGGGTCCGCTCAGGGAACAGCTTTCAGATATGTCGGACAGGGATTTTCTGGTCAGGCAGGGAATTTTTGATGTGGATTTCTTAAGCGGTATGATGCAGACCTATCTGGAACATGGCGATGCAGGGCCTGCCACCGGAGCAAACTATTCCAAACTGATGTGGTCCTATTTTGTTTTCCAGAAGTGGTATGACGCTTACATGAAATAGACGGGGAGAAATCCGATGGCTGAGAAAAAAATAATGCTTTATTGCAGTTCGCTGGTGAAGGGCGGAACAGAACGGGTGGTGGTGAATCTGGCCGGATATCTGGCAGCTCACGGTATGCAGGTTGTTCTGGTAACCCAATACTGCCATCAGGATGAGTATGAACTGCCGGGAGGCGTAAACAGGATACAGAGTGAGCTTACGGAAGAAGAAAAAACATCGAAGCGGGTGGGAAACTTTTTTGCCCGCCTTCGCAAATTGCGCGGCATTATAAAAGAGGAACGTCCGGGCTGTATCCTTTCTTTTATCGGTAAAAATAATTTTATGGCCCTTCTGGCCTCCTTCTTCACGGGGATTCCGGTTGTGGTCTCGGTCCGGGGAGAGCCGGCGTGCGAGTATGCATCGGGAGCCATGCGCTTTCTGGCGAAGACGCTGTTTGTGAAGGCGTCCGGCATTATCTTACAGACAAACGAGGCAAAGGCTTTTTTCCCGCGGTATTTGCAGAAGAAGGCCGTTATACTGAAAAATCCCCTGAATCCCGATTTTATTCGGGAACCCTTTGCGGGAAAACGCAGCGGACAGATTGTTTCCGTGGGAAGGGTGGATGGCAACAAGAACCATGAAATGCTTATAAGGGCGTTTGCACAGGTGGCGGAGGAATTTCCCGAAACTACCCTTGCCGTATACGGGGAAGGGGAGTGCAGGGAAAGCCTTAAGGAGCTGGCGGCACAGCTTGGATTGTCGCAAAGGATATCCCTGCCGGGAGCGGTATCGGATGTTCCTGACAGGATTATGCAAAGCAGCGTTTTTGTGCTTTGCTCCAACAGCGAGGGTATGCCCAATGCCTTACTGGAAGCCATGTGCCTGGGGATTCCGTGTATTTCCACGGACTGTCCCTGCGGGGGCCCTGCTGAATTGATTTCTGACGGGGAAAACGGCTTTCTGATTCCGGTGGGAGATACAAAAGCGCTGGCGGACAGGCTCCGCCTGCTTTTGGCTGATGAAAAGAAAGCAGCCGGAATGGGAAAAAGGGCGGCAGCCCTTTTGGAAGATTATAAGCCGGAAACCGTAAACAGGCAATGGCAGGAATATCTGCTTTCAAGAGTTGGAGGAAGTGCATGTGTGGAATAGCAGGCATATGTAATTTTGGCAGTAAGCCGGTAGAAAACATCCTTGCCATGAATCAGGTAATGCAGCGCCGGGGACCGGACGCGGGGGATTACTGGCTGGATGAAAATGACAAAGTGGTTCTGGGACACAGAAGGCTGTCTATTGTAGATTTGACAGAAACGGGGGCGCAGCCCATGGTTTCGCACAGCGGCCGGTTTGTGTTGGTTTACAACGGGGAAATCTACAATGCCCCGGACATCAGGAAGAAACTGGAAGAAGCGCATTTAAGAGCCGGCAGGAAACTGGTTTTGCGCGGGACATCCGACACGGAGGTGCTGTTGGAGGCGCTGGAAGGCCTGGGTGTAAAGGAAACCCTGCGGCGGGCAAAAGGCATGTTTGCTTTTGCTTTATACGACAGGCAGGATAAGCGGTTAATCCTTGCCAGGGACAGGATGGGGGAAAAGCCCCTGTATTACGGAAAAGCAGGCGGCCGCTTTGTATTTGCCTCCGATATCCATTCCATAAAAGCTCTGGAAGGGTTTCAAAATGAAATCAATACGGAGGTGTTTGGCCTGTACCTGAGGTATGGGTATATTCCGCAGCCGTATTCGGTTTACCGGGACATATGGCAGCTTCCGCCGGGCGGGCTTTTGACAGTCAGCGCCCCGTTTGCGGACTGGAGCGTGGACAGGTACTGGGATATTCGCAAGGAGGCGGAGTGCGGACAGGAAAACCTGTTTGACGGCAGTGAAGAGGAAGCCGCCGCACATCTGGAGAAGCTGCTGAAAGAAGCCATAGGGGGACAGATGCGGGCGGATGTGCCTTTAGGCGCATTTTTGTCCGGCGGCATTGACAGTACGCTGATTGTCAGCCTGATGCAGTCCATGAGTGAGCGCAAAATCCGTACCTTTACGGTTGGTTTCCATGAGGCGGGTTATAATGAAGCCAAATATGCAGGGGAAACAGCGCGGCATCTGGGTACGGAGCACACGGAGCTTTATGTGGAATTTAAGGATGTGATGGAGGTGCTGCCGCATCTGCCTGAGGCCTATGCGGAGCCGTTTGCGGACAGCTCCCAGATTCCCACCATGCTTGTCAGCAAACTCACAAAAGAGCATGTGACGGTTTCCCTGAGCGGGGACGCCGGGGACGAGTTGTTTTGCGGATATAATACTTATAAAGATATGGAGCAGGGCCTTTCCGTTGTCAGGGGAAAGGCAGGTTTCCTGCCGCAGGGAGTGCGCCGCGGCATAGGAAATGTCTGCGGTATTCTGGGCAATGCCCACACGCCGTTGTTATATAAGGTATCGGAGTGTTTCAGGGTAGATTCGCCGGAGTCTTTTTACCGGGCCATGGGAAGGACGGACTGCCGTATCCCATATATCCCGAAAGACAGGAGGGCGCTTGCATGCAGCAACGATTTGTATCAGGACGGTTATCTTAAGGATGGCAGGCACAACCTGATGCTGATGGATATGCTGCAGTACCTGCCGGATGATATTTTAGTCAAGGTGGACAGGGCAGGCATGTTTTATTCCCTGGAAAACAGGATTCCCCTTTTGGACAGGGATGTGGTAGAATTTGCATGGAGGCTTCCCCTTTCTTATAAGTTTGAGGACGGCATTACCAAGAAGCCGCTGCGCAGTATCCTTTACCGTTATGTACCGAGGGAGATGATGGAAAGACCCAAAAAAGGATTTTCGATTCCCCTTGCAGAGTGGCTTGCCCAAGGAGAGATGCATGAATGGGCAATGAGTATCATGTCGGACGCAAGGCCTGCTGTAAAGGAGCTGCTGAATATAAAATATGTGGACAGTTTATGGAAGGATTTTCTGACAAAGAAAAAGTGGAATCCGGTGCTGTGGTACGTGCTGGCGCTGGAACAGTGGCTTCTGTATTACCATATTTGCTAGATGGGACGTACTCGTCATGCGCAGAAGGCGGCGCGGAAATGAGGAAAAAATGAAGTATGACAAGATTATAATAGGCGCGGGCCTGTATGGCCTGTATGCCGCGCTCTTTTGCGGGAGCAGGGGGCAAAGCGTACTGGTGCTGGAATGTGACGACGGCTGCTTCGGGCGCGCCACCTATATCAATCAGGCAAGGGTTCATCAGGGATACCACTATCCCCGTTCCTTGTCTACCGCCATGAAGTCGGCGGGCTATTTTGAGCGTTTTAACAGGGATTACGGTTTCTGCATCAATAAGGAGTTTAAAAAGGTGTATGCCACGTCGGCGGACTATTCCTGGTCAAGCGGGGAGCAGTTCAAAAAGTTTTGCAATGCGGCGGGTATTCCCTGTGAAGAGCTTTGCCCGGAGCATTTTTTCAAGGACAGGATGTGCGACGGCGCCTTCCTCACACGGGAATATACCTACGACGCCATGGTATTAAAAAAATATTTTCTGGATAAACTGGCGGCGCTGAAAAATGTGCAAATTCTTTATCAGGCAAGGGTACGTCATATAGAAAAGCAGACGGATGTGTATGAGCTGGAACTGATTGGCGGGGAGCAGTTTTGCACAGGGTTTTTGCTCAATGCAACCTATGCTTCCACAAATCTGATTCTTCAAATGCTCGGATATGAAATGTTTAAAATTAAGTATGAGCTTTGTGAAATTATTTTGTGCGAGGTAAATGATAATTTGCGGGAATACGGCTTTACCGTGATGGACGGCCCGTTTTTCTCCATTATGCCTTTTGGAAAGACAGGCCTGCATTCACTGACGTCAGTAACTTTTACGCCGCATACGACCAGCTATGACGCAACGCCCGTCTTTGCGTGCCAGAAAGAAAGGGAGGCTTTGTGCAGCCCGGGCTTTCTCGGAAACTGCAATGACTGTAAAGCAAGGCCTGCAACGGCATTTCCTTATATGGCAAATCTGGCACGGAAATATCTGAAAGAGGAATATGCTTTTTCTTATAAAGATTCCCTTTTTTCCATGAAGCCGATATTAATGAGTTCGGAAATAGATGATTCCCGGCCGACGGTAATCAGGACTTATTCACAGAACCCGACCTTTGTGGGGGTGCTTTCCGGAAAGATAAACACGGTTTACGATTTAGACGAGGTGTTGAGCGATGGAGAATAAAGAACAGAATTTTGTATCTGCCGTAATTTACGTGCGCAATGCGGAAAACCGGATTGCGGGTTTTCTGGAAACCGTGATGGAAGCGCTGGAGAATCATTTTGAAAAATCGGAAATCATCTGTGTGAATGACCATTCCGAGGATGGGAGTGCGTCCGTCATCAGGCAGGTGAGCGGGAAGGCAAAAAATACCACGGTGACAATCCTGAACATGAGTTATTTTCACGGGCTGGAGATAGCGATGAATGCGGGTATGGATTTGGCAATCGGGGACTTTGTGCTGGAGTTTGATTCAGCCACGCAGGATTTCGGGCAGGAGGAAATCATGCGCGTATACAGAAAATCCCTTGAAGGATACGATATTGTCAGCGCTTCGCCGGATAAAAGGCAGAAGTTTTCTTCCGGGCTTTTTTATTATGTGTTTGATAAGTTTTCTGATTTTCCCTATAAGTTTTATACGGAGCGTTTCCGTATTTTGAGCCGCCGAGTGATTAACCGAATCAGCAGCATGAATAAGTCGGTTCCCTACAGAAAGGCAGTGTATGCCAATTGCGGTCTGAAGACGGCTAATATCCGCTATGCGGTGTGCGATGGTTACGGGAAGCCGGATAAGGACAGAAAGGAAAAGCGTTACAGAAGCGGGCTTGCCATGGACACGCTCATTCTTTTTACGGAATTCGGCTATCGTCTTTCCATGTCCATGACGGCCATTATGATGATGGTAACGGTTTTTATGGCGGTATATGCGCTGGTGATTTATATTCTGAGCAAGCCTGTGGAAGGCTGGACAACCACCATTTTGTTTTTATCCTTTGCCTTTTTCGGACTGTTCGGCATTTTAACCGTAATTGTCAAGTATTTGCAGATACTGGTGAATCTGGTATTTAAGCGGAAACGGTACAGCTTTGAGAGTATAGAGAAGCTTACCAAATAGTGATGTGCCGAAAGGCGGAAGGTGAGGCCAATGAAAGTATTAGTCGGATGTACCGGGTTTGTGGGCAGCAATATTTTTGCGGCGGGTGGAATTGACAGGGGATTTTGCTCAAAGGATATCGGGGAAGCTTACGGACTAAAGCCAGAGCTTTTGGTTTATGCGGGACTGCGCGCTGAGAAATACCTTGCAAACAGGGAGCCTGAGAAGGATATGGAACTGATTTTACAGGCGGAAGAAAATATTAGGAAGATTGCGCCGAAAAAATTGGTTCTGATATCGACAATCGATGTTTTCAAAGAACCGGCGGGGGTGGATGAAACATCCCCGGTCATTTGCGACGGTCTAGGGGCTTACGGCTTAAACCGTTACCGGCTGGAATGCTTTGTCAGGGAAAAATATCCCGACGCCCTGATTATCCGGCTTCCGGGATTGTTTGGGCAAAACATCAGGAAAAATTTTATTTACGATTTAATTCACGTTATTCCTTTCATGTTGAAGGAAGACAAGTTTTTGGAACTGGCTGAGAGGGATTTGTCGCTGAAGGAGTATTATGACAGGCAGTCCAACGGTTTTTACCGGTGCAGGGAGCTTTTACCGGATGAGAAGAAGAATTTGAAAGAAAAGTTTAAATCCCTTGGATTTACGGCAGTACAGTTTACGGACAGCAGAAGCGTATATCAGTTTTACCCGCTGGCAAGGCTTTGGGCAGATATCCAAAAGGCGATGGCTCAGGGGATTTCGCTCTGGCATCCGGCGACAGAACCTGTTTCGGCTGCGGAGGTATACAGAAGGGTCACAGGAAACTTTTTTGAGAACGAGCTTGCAGGAACCCCGTCTTTTTATGATTACAGGACGGTTTATGCAGAATTGTTTGGCGGAAGAAACGGGTATCTTTGCGCTAAGGAACAGATACTGGAGGAAATTGCGGCATTTGTACGGAAACAAGAGGTATCAAAATGAAATTATCCATTTCAAATATTGCGTGGACGCCTGAACTGGATACGGAAATTTACCGCATAATGGCAAGAATCGGGTTTGGCGGTCTTGAAATTGCGCCGACCAGGATATTTCCCGAAAATCCCTACGGGGATTTAAACAGGGCGCGTCAATGGAAAAAAGATATGAAGGAACGGTATGGGTTTCAGGTTCCTTCCATGCAGTCCATCTGGTTCGGCAGACAGGAAAAGCTGTTCGGAACTGTGGAAGAGAGGGAATCCTTATTACAGTATACCTTCCGCGCCATAGAATTTGCAGAAGCAATAGGATGCGGCAATTTGGTTTTCGGGTGTCCGAAGAACCGGAACCTGCCAGAGAAAGCGGATGAAAAAGATGCGCTGTCGTTTTGGGAGCAGATTGGCAGGTATGCGGCAAAAAGGGGAACCGCCATTGCTATGGAAGCCAATCCGCCTATCTACGGAACCAATTTTATAAACGGCACAAAGGAGGCGCTTGCGCTTGTGGAAAGAGTGGACTCTCCGGGATTTTTGCTGAATCTGGATGTGGGAACCATGATTGAAAATAAAGAGGAAGTTTCTTTGCTCACAGGGAAAGTGTCTTTCATTAACCACGTGCATATCAGCGAGCCGGGACTTTGCCCGATAAAGAAACGCGGGCTTCACAGCGAACTGGCCGACTGCCTGAAAAGGGAGGGCTACGGCGGGTTTGTGTCCGTGGAGATGGGAAAGGGTGCGGATACAGAGGCGCTGGAGAAAACGATGCGGTATGTGAAGGAGATATTCGGATGAGATATGAAAGGCAGGAAGGGGTTCCCCGGTTTGATTGTACGGAATATGCCCCCAGGTCCAAAGAATATGTGGTGCTGATTCCCATTATCAACGAGGGAAAGCGGATATGGAAAGAGCTGCGCCGGGCAAAGAAAAACCGGGTGCATGAGGTGGCGGACATCGTTATCTGTGACGGCGGTTCCACGGATGGCTGTACTAAGGAAGATATCCTGAAAAGTTTAGCAGTCAACACGCTTTTGGTAAAGAGGGATACCGGCAGGCAGGGAGCGCAGCTCCGCATGGGCATCTGGTGGGCGCTTGAACGGGGATACAAGGGGATTATCACCATTGACGGTAACAATAAGGACAGTATAGAGGATGTTCCGCGGTTTATCAAGAAATTGCAGGAGGGCTATGCGCTTGTGCAGGGTTCCCGGTTTGTTAAAGGCGGCAGGGCAGTCAACACGCCGCCCATCCGCCTGCTTTCGGTAAGGCTCATACATGCGCCCGTCATTTCCCTGACAGCGGGGAAGCGGTTTACGGACACCACCAACGCATACAGGGGATATTCGGCAGAGTATTTACGGGACGAAAGGGTGAAGCCGCTTCGGGATATTTTTATGACATATGAGCTTCTGGCATATCTTTCGGTTCGTGCCACACAGCTTGGATATAAGGCATGCGAGATACCGGTTACAAGGGCGTATCCCCAAAAGGGAAAAACGCCCACGAAAATCAGCTTTTTAAAAGGAAACAGCGAACTGTTAAAGATATTATTTCTGAACCTGGCAGGGGTATACAAGCCAAAGCAATAGATTGGCGGGGGGAGAAAAGTGACGGAAAAGTATAAAAAGAAAGATATTGTTTATTTAGAAGTCTTGAGAATTGCTGCAATTATCGGCGTTCTTTTTAATCATACCAATAGAAGCGGTTTTTTTCTTTTTGCGGAAACTGCCAACAAGGCGGATTATGTGGTTTCACTGGTTCTTTCCGTCTTGTGCAAAATGTCGGTCCCCTTATTTTTTATGATATCGGGTTTTTTGCTTTTGGGAAAAAAAGAAACTTTTTCTGAAGTGATGAAGAAAAGGGTGGTGCGATATGGGCTGGTGATAGTACTGGCTGTTTTGCTTACCTATACCTTAACTGCACTGTACCGGAAAGAAAGTTTCAGCGTGAGGGAGCTGGTAAAGACTGTTTACCGCGGAGATATCGGTACATACTGGTTTTTGTATGCCTATCTGGGGCTCATGCTTATGCTTCCGTTTCTCAGGGGAATAGCAGGCATCCTTTCCAAAACAACAATGTATTATCTGGTGCTTTTAAGAATCCTGTGCAAGGGGATTTTGCCGGCTGCCATATTTGTCCTGCTGGGATATGATATGAGTCCGGCGCTGTATATTCTGCTGTTGGAGGATTCCCTTTTCTATTTTCTGACAGGGTATTACTTTGGAACGGCAGATAACCCGTTGAACCCGGGCAAAGTCCGCGCCGCCTGCTGGTGCCTAAGCGGCGTCAGCGTGGCAGTCAGTTGTTTTATGACATATTACGAGTATAGGGTGACGGGCAATTATACGGAAAACTTTCTCGATAATTTCCTGCCTGTCGTCTGCATAACCTTATTCTGTACGATGAGACATTGCTTTGGGCGTATTAAGATTCCTGACAGGATAAAAAAAGTTATCCTGTTTCTCGGGGATAAAACATTTGGCATCTATTTGCTGGAGCCGGTTTTCAGGCTGTACTTCAGTGGATTATGGAAGCAGCTCACAGACAATTTATCGCCCCTGTCTGCCAGTTTGGTTTGGTGTCTTCTGCTTTTTGGGGTTGGAGTTCTGGTGGTGTGGCTCTTAAAATGTATACCTGTTGTGAGGAAGTTGATTTAGGGTATGTATGTTGTAAACGTGCAGTTTTGGGTCCATGCGTACATTTCTTCCAGAACGGCGAGATAATTTTCTTCTGTGAGCCTGCCCGTGCCGTCGGCAAAGCAGTCAGTCATATAGTCATTCATCTCGTGCCTGTAATGGGTATAATCGCTGTAATTGTTTAAGTCCGTGATATAATCAAAGCGGTTCTGAAAATAGTATATTTCCACATTGGGATAGGCAAGAAGGGTTTCTATTACCTGCTTTTCCGCCGCAAGTTCGGCGGCAAGGCTTCCGTCCGCGCAGCGGTCATACCAGTAAAGGACGCTGTAGGGCGGGAAAAAAATGACAAACCGTGTATCCGGCATCTTTTCTATATGGGGCAGGATATATGTTTCCAGATTTGCGGTGACATTTTCCGCAAAAGCATCTGCCGGAAGTTCCTCTGAAAAGACGCTAGGCGCATGGTAAGTTTCGGCGACAACCTCTGCGCCGTAATACATATAGCGCCATGAACAGTATGCTTCATTTGGCGGAGTGCCTTCCCGTTCAATCTGGGGGCGCAGTATGTAATCCAGTATCACTTCTTTGTTTAACAGGTAGGGAAAATCGTCAAGGGGAGTGTCATTGTAGAGATACGCAGGCACTTCATAGGCTGTTATGCCGGGATTGGCTTTATAATTGTAGATATCAATATTTAATATAACTGTGTGGATTTCATTGGGACTTTTCTCCGCAAGGGTCAAAATGGTATCGATGTCCTTGGGATAAGCGCCGTCGTATGAAAGCTTTGCAGCGTTTAACCCGAGTTTTTCCGCAAACAGCGCGGTATCAAAGTTGACAGTCATGGACGAGCCGGTAATGATGCTGTCATATGTAAAATGTGCGGCAATGCCGGGGTTCTGACTGATTTTGTTGTCAATGAGGTAGTACAGGCCGTCTAACGGCTTATGGTATTGGAAAAACGGGTCTGCCATAACGACCGTTGCGGCTGCGGCAAATAAAGCGAGTGCGGAAAGTATGGCAAAAAGGATACAGTGCTTTTTCGTCATAGGGGACTCCTTTCATAAATGCGACTAAAAATTAAAGTATAAAAAGGCGCTGATGCCGGAAAAGGACAGTACGCACCATACAAATATCACGGACAGGGCGATGGTGCCCGGTATCCGGGGTCTGTAGTTTTTTTCTGACTCATAGAGGTTCTTGCAAAAGAAAATGAGGAGGACGGCAGCAAGGATAAAGAGGAACATGCAGTAGCAGGAGTGGAGGGGCAGGGTATCCAGCCTGAAAAATTTCATCGGGTAGAAAAACTCCGGGAGCTGAAAAGCTTCCGTTATTTTTTTGTGTACGTTAAGTCCCTGCAGGCCGTTTGCAAAAATACCGGTCAGGTTTTTCAGCATGTATAGCGCCTGATTTACCGTGTCTGCCCTGAAAAATGTCCAGGCCAGGGTGACAAAGAGAAAGGTAAACAAAACCGAAATCCCGTGGAGAAAATGTCCGCCATGGATTTGCAGCCTTATTTTTACATCGTGCCAGACATGGGTAAGCACGCTTAAGACGCCGTGTAAAAATCCCCATATAAGAAAAGTCCATCCGGCACCGTGCCAGATGCCGCTGCACAAAAAGACAATCATGATATTGAAGTAAGTGCGCAGCTTCCCTTTTCGGTTTCCGCCCAACGGAATATAGAGGTAGCGGGTAAAAAAACGGGTCAGGGTGATATGCCATTTGTCCCAGAACTCCGTGATATTCGCAGCCTGATAGGGGGAAAGGAAGTTGACGGCAATCTTGATACGGAACATAAGGCCAAGGCCGCGCGCCATGTCGCAGTAGCCGCTAAAGTCCAGATATATCTGGAAAGAATAGAATATGATAACAAGAAAGGTATTCAGACCATCCAGCGACATATAATTCTGGAAGCCCCATCCGGCGGCAATGCCGAAGGTATCGGCAAGCAGAACCTTTTTACCCAGCCCCAACACAAACAGGCGAAGCCCCATGTAAAAATCTTCATAATCAAAATGTTTGCGGGTAATATCCTGAAACTGGGGCAGCATTTCCTCATGGCTGACAATGGGACCGGCAATCAACTGCGGAAAAAAGGTAACAAAGAGCGCGTAGTCCGTAACAGTCTGCCGGGAAACGGCGCCATGAGCCGTATCTGCCAGAAAAGCAATCTGCTGAAAGGTAAAAAAGCTAATGCCGAGAGGAAGAAGGACGCCCGGAAGGGTAAAGCCCGTGTGAAAAAGCTTATTAATATTTTCCAGAAGAAAATCAAAGTATTTGAAGTAAAAAAGAACGCAAAGGTTTCCCAGTACGCCGCCTGTAAGAACAGCCTTTTTATGAGGTGTTTTCAATAGGAAAAGATGGCAGAGGTGTTGGGGACCTCTCAGACCATGTATTCCAGATATGAAAGAGGCGCAAACGAAATGCCAATCAGGATATTGGAGGCATTGTGCGACTATTACGGGGTATCCACGGATTATATGCTGGGACGAACGGAAGTAAAGGGACGGACGCCTTGACTGTCAAAACCGGGAATCATTTATTTTATCTTAAAAATTCGTGTCTAAGGATGACTTTTTCCAAAGATAATGATATAATTCTGTAAATTGAGCATAGTTAGTAGTAAATAAATGTTAGTTTGGCAGTTTCAGGCTGCGAAAAACAGGAAAGGTTTGGAAACAGAATTATGTTAAATGACAAAGCTATTTTGATTACCGGTGGCACGGGGACATTCGGCAAGGCGTTTACCAGATATGTATTGGAACATTATCAACCCAGGAAAATAATAATTTATTCCCGTGATGAGTTTAAACAGTTCATTATGCAGAATGAATTTAAACAATATGCGGACAAGCTCAGGTTTTTTATCGGCGATGTCAGGGACAAAGACAGGTTAAAGAGGGCGCTTGAGGGTGTGGATTTTGTCATTCATGCTGCGGCTTTAAAACAGGTGCCGGCCTGTGAGTACAATCCGGCAGAGGCGATTAAGACGAATATAAACGGCGCTCAGAATGTGATTGACGCCTGTCTGGACACGGGAGTCAAAAAGGTGGTGGCGCTGTCTACGGACAAGGCGGTGAATCCGGTGAACCTGTACGGCGGCACTAAACTGGTTTCCGACAAACTTTTTATTGCTGCCAATGCCTATGCAGGGAAAAAGGATATCAGTTTTTCCATTGTGCGTTATGGCAATGTGGCGGGCAGCCGCGGTTCCGTGATTCCGTTTTTTGCGTCCATCCTGCAAAACGGGGGTACGGAACTGCCCATTACGGATTACCGCATGACCAGATTCTGGATAAGCCTGCGTCAGGGTGTGGAACTGGTCATCAAGGCGCTGGAAGAAGCTAAGGGGGGCGAAACCTTTATTTCTAAAATTCCTTCCTTTAAAATAACGGATTTGGCAGAGGCAATGGCTCCGGGGATGAAGACAAAAGAAGTCGGCATCAGGGAAGGGGAAAAACTGCATGAAATTATGGTGACGGTGGAGGATTCCCCCAATACCTACGAATATGATAAACATTTCATTATTTATCCCCAGATGGTGTGGAGCGAGAACAAAAGGGCAGTGCCTTCCGGCAAAAAGGTGCCGGAAGGGTTTTCCTACAGTTCCGGCAACAATGCAGAGTGGCTGTCCGTAGAACAGATAAGGGAACTGATTTCACAGATGGAAGAAGATAACTGATGGATAAAATTGCAGTTTTGATACCGTGTTACAATGAAGAACAAACGATTGCCAAAGTAATTAAGGATGCCATGGAAGCGCTTCCCGATGCGGTTGTCTATGTCTATGACAACAATTCCACGGACCGTTCCGTACAGCTTGCCAAAGAAGCCGGAGCAGTAGTCCGTCATGAATATAAGCAGGGGAAAGGCAATGTGGTAAGGCGGATGTTTCGGGAGATAGATGCGGAATGTTACCTGATGATTGACGGTGACGACACGTATCCTCTTGACTGCGCGCCGCTCATGACAGAGAAGGTTTTGCAGTTTCATGCGGACATGGTGGTAGGGGACAGGCTTTCTTCTACTTATTTTACAGAGAATAAGCGTTTGTTTCACAATTTTGGCAACAGCCTGGTAAGAGGAACGATAAACAGACTTTTTTCTTCTGATATCAAGGATATTATGACGGGGTACCGTGCCTTCAGTTATGAATTTGTTAAGACTTTTCCTGTATTTTCCACCGGTTTTCAGATTGAAACGGAGATGACCATCCATGCGGTCAATTATCGGATGCAGGTGGATAATGTGATAGTGGATTACCGGGACAGGCAGGAAGGCAGCGTGTCCAAACTGCACACGTATTCCGATGGCTGTAAAGTGCTTTTGAAAATTATTCAGTTGTTTAAGACATATAAACCTTTTTCTTTTTTTGGACTTATCAGTCTGGTTTTAATGCTGGTAAGCGTGTTGCTGGTTGTGCCCGTCCTTGCGGAATATTTCCGCACGGGCCTTGTACCCAGGTTTCCTACGCTGATTGTCAGTGGTTTTTTAGGTCTTTCGGCGCTGCAATCGTTGTTTTCCGGTTTGATTCTGGCAGAATTGACATGGAAAGACAGGAAGGATTTTGAGTACAGGCTGAATCGGGTGGCGCAGGAAAAAAAGAGGGGATGACAGAAAGGAAACATAAGGGTGGAAAGGTACAGTTGTTTGGAGGGAGAAGATATATACCTTCGCCCCATTGCCATAGAAGACACGGACAATATTATTAAATGGCGTAACAGCGACGCGGTGCGGACCAATTTTATCTATCAGGAGCCTTTTACGAGGCAGTCCCATCTGCATTGGCTGGAAACCATGGTAGAGGCCGGAAAAGTGGTACAGATGATAATCTGCCTGAAAGAAGGGGACAGACCGGTGGGCTCTGTTTATATCAGGGATATTGACAGCTGTCATCATAAAGGGGAGTATGGCATTTTTATCGGAGAGGCAGATGCCAGGGGAAAGGGTATCGGCACAAGGGCGGCAGGACTTATGATAGCGTATGCATTTGAAAAGCTGCACCTTCACCGGCTGTTTCTCAGGGTGTTTGCAGATAACCTGCGGGCAATAGCCAGTTACGGAAAAGCAGGTTTTGAAAAAGAGGCTTATCTTCGGGATGATGTGTGCATTAACGGCATGTACAGGGATGTTGTGCTGATGGCGGTTTTAAACCCGAAGCAGCCGGGAAAGGCATAAGCAGGTGGAGCATAAAAAGAATGCGGCAACAGAACTTCATAAGAATGCGGGCGGCAGGATGGCGAATCTGGAATTATTACGGATTGTGTCCATGCTGCTTGTTGTGGTACTTCACTTTCTGGGAAAGGGCGGCTGGCTGATGTCCCTTACGGATGCGGCGATGCCCCGGAGGGGTTATCTGGCATGGGGGGTGGAATCGCTGGCAATTGTGGCGGTAAATGTTTACATGCTTCTCAGCGGTTATTTCCTGGTGGAAAGCTCTTTTCATATAAAGCGCCTGCTGCAGTTGTTTTTGCAGGTATTGTTTTACAGTGTCGCGATTGGTTTTGCAGCGGCTTCTTTCGGTTACCTTCCCGAAGAAGGTTTTTCCTTATATTATCTGGCACAGTTGTTTCTCCCGATTTCCACGAACCATTACTGGTTTATGACGGCTTACTTTTTTATGTATTTGTTTTCCCCCCTGCTTTCGCGGGGTGTGAAGTGTCTGACAAAAAAACAATTTCAGACGGTACTTTTTTTCCTTCTTTTTGTATTTTGCATCTTAAAATCCATTGTGCCCCTAAAACTTGCCTCGGATATGCGGGGATATGACTGCATATGGTATTTGTGCGTGTTCCTGGTGGCAGCTTATATCAGGCTGTACGGCATTCCCTTTTTTAAAAGCGCCGGACGTTCCCTGCTTGTTTATCTGACGGCTGCGGCCGGTATTTTCGGGCTTTCCTTTTTGCTCCGTTTTTTGTACCTGAAAACAGGAAAACTGGGTGATATGCTAAGCGTTGCTTACGAATACAACCACATTCTGGTATTGCTTGCTTCGGTTGCGTTTTTTTATTTGTTTTATCATGTAAAAATTAGGGACGGGGTATTTGGCAGGATGATTGTAAAGACTGCCCCCTATACGCTGGGCGTCTATCTTTGGCACGAACATATTGCAATCAGGTACGAGTGGCCGGGATGGCTTTACTCTTTGGCGGGGAAGCCTGACAGCGGACTGCTTCTTTTGCTGTACATTATATTTGCCGCTGTGCTGGTATTCTTTGTCGGTATATTGCTCGATATTCTGAGGAAACTGTTGTTTACAGGGGTGAACAGGCTGCTTTCCTGCATGGGATGTTACCGGAAATTATCCGGATGGCTGGAAGGGCTGTCCATTGGACAAAAAAGGGCTGGAATGCATGAATAATTCGACTTTTTCCCGGCTTGGCCGGATATGCTGTAAATATATATTTCCGTTAGTTCTGTTACTCTATCCGCTCCGGCATGTTTACTGGGGATTGGATTTTTGGGATACGGGCTATAATTATGCCAATTTCAGGTATATGGGACTGGAACATATGGATTCCATGTGGCTTTTTGCCACTTATCTTTCCAATCTTACAGGTCATTTTCTGACCTTGCTTCCCGGCGGACACACCTTGCTTTTTATGAACCTGTATACGGGGCTTTTTGTCAGTCTTCTTGCGCTGGTTTCCTATTACTTTCTGACAAAAAGAATGAGGCTGCCGGCATGGGCAGTCTTTGTGGGGGAACTGGCGGCTGTCAGCCTGTGCTGGTGTCCTACTGCGCTTTTGTACAATTACCTGACTTATGTATTGTTTCTGGCGGGGGTTTTGCTATTATATGAAGGGCTTTCACAGGAAAAAAACACTTTTCTTGCGCTGGCAGGCGTGATGCTCGGTTCAAATGTGTTTGTCCGCTTTTCCAACCTGCCTGAGGCAGGCCTTATCGTGGCGGTTTGGGTTTACGGTTTTATTGCCTGTAAAAAGATAAAAAAAGTGTTGCAGGAAACGGGATTCTGTATACTCGGGTATGTGGGCGCCGTTTCGGCATGGCTTGGCCTGATATCCTTGCGCTACGGATTTTCCTGCTATGTAAACGGCATAAAGAGGTTGTTTGCTATGACGGAAATAGCTACGGATTATAAGGCTGCTTCCATGCTTTATAAAATGTTTTCCGGATATGTGGACCATTTTTACTGGGTGAGCAGGATTTTAGTGTTTGCGCTGCCGGGAATCTTAGCCTGCTTTGTTTTCCCGAAAGGATGGAAGTGGATAAAAGGCGTTGTGTGTGCCGCTTCAGCGGCTGCCTGCGCTGTGTGGCTGTATGGAAGCAGGGACGCGGCAGGCAACAGGAATTTCTGTGATTTGCGGTTTGACGAATACAGTTCGATGCTCAAGCCCGGCATTTTATTTCTGATATTGACTTTGGCGGTATGCCTTGTGCGGATTTTTTCAAAAAAGCCGGATAAAAAGGAAAAGCTGTTTGCGGGACTTGTGTTTCTGTCGGTGTTTATTACCTCCATCGGAAGCAATAACGGGCTGCTGCCCAGCTTAAACAACCTTTTTCTGGCCGCTCCGTATGTTTTATGGAATATATACGGGTTTTGCACAAAATGTAAGGAATCCAGGTTTCCCCTGCTTCCTTTAAAAGCGCTGGCAATCATGTTTGTTTCCATATTTTTGTTTCAGGGACTGGGATTTGGAGTCGGATTTGCTTTTGCCGAGGCAACCGGCATAAAAAAGATAGATACAAAAGTAGAAAATAATGATATACTGAAAGGGATTTACATGAGCGGGGAGAAGGCGGCATGGATGGAGGGACTCAGCGCTTATGTTTCCCGCAACGGGCTGGAAGGGAGAGAAGTGATTCTGTATGGCAATATTCCATCCGTCAGTTTTTATCTGGGGATGCCTTCCGCATTTAACCCGTGGAGTGATTTAACTTCTTTTGGCGCCGCTTCCATGGAAGCAGCCATGAAAGAAATAGAAGCCGAGCTGTCGGAAAAGGGAGAGGAATATCCTGTTGTGATACTTAACAGGGATTATGTTTTGGATTTGAAGGAATTTTGGCGCTCGGAAGATGTAAAGCTGGATATGATTTTACAGTTCATGGAAGACTATGGATACAGGGCGACATATGTAAACGACAAATTTGTTTTGTACGAGAATGGAGGAAAGCATGATTAATTTTAATGTACCGCCTTATACGGGAAAGGAAATGGATTATATCAGGCAGGCTGTGGAAAGCCAGAAGATATGCGGTGACGGGCAGTTCACCAGAAAGTGCAACGAATGGATTGAGGAAAAAACGAAAACGAGGAAATGCCTTCTGACCACTTCCTGTACCCATGCCACAGAACTGGCAGCCCTGCTTTCCGACATACAGCCGGGGGATGAAGTGATTATGCCAGCGTATACGTTTGTATCCACGGCGGACGCTTTTGTGCTAAGGGGTGCGGTGCCTGTGTTTGTGGATATCCGGCCGGATACCATGAATCTGGATGAAACCCTGATTGAAGACGCCATTACAGATAAAACCAAGGCCATTGTGCCGGTACACTATGCAGGCGTGGCATGTGAAATGGACGCCATTATGGACATTGCAAAGAGGCATGGTCTGGTGGTAATTGAGGATGCAGCCCAGGGGATTATGTCTTCCTACAAGGGAAAAGCGCTGGGAACTTTCGGTGAGTTTGGCTGTTTTTCTTTCCACGAAACAAAAAATTACAGCATGGGTGAGGGCGGAGCCCTGCTTATCCGGGACGAAAAGGATATCGAAGAAGCGGAAATCATCCGTGAAAAGGGAACCAACCGTTCCAAATATTTCAGGGGGCAGATTGACAAGTATACCTGGGTGAATTATGGCTCCTCCTATCTGCCCAGCGATATGAATGCGGCGTATCTGTATGCGCAGTTGGAAATGGCGGAGGAAATCAACGATGCCAGGATGGCCTGCTGGAACCGATATTATGAGAAACTTGCCCCGTTAAGGGACGCAGGAAAGATTGACCTGCCGGTAGTTCCCGACGGATGTGTGCATAATGCACATATGTTTTATATCAAGACGGCAGATTTGGAGGAGAGAACAAGGCTGATAGAATTTTTGAAAAATAATGGAATTATGGCAGTGTTCCATTACATACCGCTGCATACGGCGCCTGCAGGACAACGTTTCGGCCGTTTTCACGGAGAGGATGTCTATACCACAAAGGAGAGCGAGCGTCTTTTGAGACTTCCGATGTATTACAGGCTGAAGACGGATGTGGTGGATGATATCTGCGATAAAGTAAAAGAGTTTTATCAGTAAACGGAGTGAAAGAATGCTTCCTATACAAATTTTGGTTTTTCTGTTTTTTGCACTGGCGGCGCCCATGTGCGTGGGCGCAGGGGCGGTGTCGTTTTTGAATGGACAACAAAGAAATATAGCTCTGATGTGGATGTCGGGTGAACTGCTGCTTTTGGCTGCTTTTCAGGCAGTGTCCGTGCCGATGATTCTTGCCGGCTGTCTGTTTTCCGAACTGGTACGGGTCTTTGCAGTGTTTTGCGTATTGGCTGCTGTCGGTGGGATGGCGGTCTTTGCTTATCGGAAAAAAAAGACGCCCGTATTGAAGGAAGTGCCTCCCAAACCCGGAAAGACGGAGAAAGCGCTCTGGATTGCGGTGGGGGTTCTTCTGTTGGCGCAGCTTTTCCTGACGGCGTTTCTGGCATTCGGGGATGGCGATGATGCGTATTATATGGCAGTGTCCACAACCTCGGATGTATTTGACAGCATGTACCGGTTTTCTCCCTATACGGGAAGCAGCACAAAGATGGATATTCGCCACAGCCTGTCTCCTTTTCCCATATATATTGCCTTTTTGTCAAGGGTGTCAGGCCTACATGCGGCCGCTATCTTCCATGTGGCCCTGCCCCTTTTACTGATACCGTTGGCATATGTGATTTACGGTATGGTCGGCAGGAGGCTTCTGAAGGGGAAAAGAAGACAGCTGCCGGTATTTATGCTTTTTGTGGAGCTGCTTGTCATGTGGGGCAATTATTCCCTGTATACGGCGGAAACTTTTTTGATAACCAGAACCAGCCAGGGAAAAGCAGTGTTGGGAAATATTATAATACCGGCATTGTTTTTGCTGCTCTACATGATGGGGGAGCGTCTGGCGGAAAGCAAAATGCCGGAAGCCTGTTTGTGGGCGCTTTTGGCAGCGCTTATAACCTGTGCCTGCCTTTGCAGCGTACTGGGGGCTTTTCTTGTTGCCATCCTGTTGGGCGCTTTCTGCTTTTGTGCAGTGCTTTCCTACAGAAAATGGAAACTGCTGCTGCCTGCGGCGGCAAGCCTTCTGCCCGCGGTGGTTTTTGCGGGGATGTATATGTTTCTTGCCTGAGTTTTCGCTTTGAGGATGTATTGCCGCCAGGCGGCAGAATGAGAGGGAAGTATGTGGAATAAGGTGATTACCTTGTATGAAGCATATATCGGAACTGGTATGATAGCCGGCCTTTTTCTGGTGGCTTTGATTTACCTGTTTTTTTCTGAGAAAAACAAGACGACCAGGATTGTTTTTCTGTATGTGCCTGTGATGGTGCTGGTTTTATATTTCTGCCCGTTTTTTGCAACCATAGTATATTATTTTGTAGGGGAAGAAGTGTATTACCGGTTATTGTGGCTGGTGCCCATTGTGCCGGTGCTGGCCTATGCGGCGGTAAAAATCATATCGGAATGCAAAGGGAAAAAGCGTTTCCTTGCAGGGGCGGCCCTGGGCGGCATCCTTATCCTGTCGGGAAAGCTGGTATACCAGAGTCCTTATTATTCCGTGGCGCAGAATCCATACCATGTGCCGGACACGGTGGTGAAGCTCTGTGATGCTGTTTCTGCGGAGGGAGGACCCGTCATAGCGGTATTCCCCGGGGAGTTTGTCCAGTATGTGCGCCAGTACAATGCGCTTGTCTGTATGCCTTATGGCAGGGAGGCTCTGGTAGAATCCTGGAATCTGAAGGAGGAGTTGTTTTATCTCATGGAAACAAATGTGCTGGAGGCAGAAAAAATTGCGGAATGCGCGAGGCAGAAGGGATGCCGTTTTCTGATTTTTTCGGGTGAGAAAGAGATAAACGGGGACTTTAAAGATTTCGGATATAAGTTCTTTGATGAAATAGATGGTTATGTCATTTACCGGGATACAACATATTAGAGAGTATAAAAAACTCCCTGCAGGAAACTTTGCAAGGAGTTTTTGTTGTTTTAATATATGGTGGTATATTTCTCAAGCGCTTCTTTCATTCTTTTTACGACTCGCTGCCGCCCTTTCAGATTCAGATGGACGTTGTCAACCAGATAGTCTGCGGCGATGTCCTCATGAATGGTGCCATACAGGTTATCCACAAAGCTGACCTGCAGTTCATAGGCAACCTGGGCCTGCAAGATGACGTAAGAGGACAGATAACCGGGGCCGTAGCTTTTGACGTCGCTGCTGATATAATTCCCATTTTCATCCACGCCGAAGGCATAGGTGGGCGACATGATAATAATACGAATCCACGGAAATTTTTCCTGTATCATTTTAACGCCCATGGCCATGGCGCCGGTAAACTGCGTGGGGTCTGTAAAGTTTTCAGTGTTTTGTATTTTTCTTCCGTTTAAATAATCGGTGGCGTCATACATGACAATAATGGCGTCTACTTTATTAAAATCAATGGAACGCAGAACTTCCATGGACTTCTGGATATCCGTGGTGTCGTACTCTACCGCTTCATACATATCCAGCGCGGCGTCCACCATGGAATAATCGTTTTCGGTAATGGCTGTGGCAAGCCTGCAAAAGCTGAAAGCGTCCATGGGGAAATAATCATTCTGGAACGGGTCATAGAAGGATGACATGAAAGAGCCCGGAACGGAACAGTTGTAAACCGTGGCGCCGGTTTCCTCCGCAAACAGCCTGCAAAGGTTATCTTTGTCATCCAAATCATCCGAAAAAGGAGAATTGCCGAAGCAGACAACGGTAGTCACCCCGTCGTCTTCGGGAAATGTGCCGTCATCCTCCACCATATTGGAAAATAGTTCGTCGTATACGGTGATTTCCGGGTTTTCCGGGGTCGGGATGGCGTCGATTTCGTCTTTGGAAATGGTTCGGCCAAAACCGATAAATTTACTTGCAATAATGGCAATGATTAGTACAACAGCGATTGCAAATACAATATGCAGATTAATTTTAAATTTTTTTTCTTCCATACATTTACCTTTCTGTTTTTGTTTCAAAAATATCCTTAAGTGTTGGTAATGATTGTACTATTATATGAGTAAGCTGTCCAGCCCGGACAGAAATATTTTATAAATAATAAAGAAATGATACAAAGCGGATACAAAAAAAAGGAAAATAAGAAATATGGAAAAAAATACCGCCGGGAATTTAATAAAAAAATAAGAATATTTGCGGCTTTTAAGGGCTTTTTACCTTGAAGGCATTATTTGAAAATGATATAATGTTACAGAATTGTTAAATGGGAGTATGCGTTTTGCAGGAAGCTGCCGGCGCATGGAAGGGAGAGTATGAAGAGGATGTTTAATCGTGGCAAGAGATTACGGGAACAGAATCCCTTGGATGATGATTTGGAATACATGGATGGCGCAGATTACGAAGAGGGAGAAGATGCCTTTTACGAAGAAGAGGATTTTGGCGGCGAGGCATACTATGCGGATGACGAGGAAGCCGTAGATGAGGCGTACTATGCAGATGAAGAGGATGCTGTAGAAGAGACATATTATGAGGATGAAGGCGAAGCCGTAGACGAGACGTACTATGCGGATGACGAGGGGGCCGCAGACGAGGCGTACTATGCGGATGACGAGGAAGCCATAGACGAGGCGTACTATGCGGATGAAGAGGATGTCGGGGAAGAGGCCTGTTACGAGGAGGGAGAATACACTGACGAAGCTTTGTTCTTTGAAGGCGAAGACGACGGATTTTACGAGGATATGGAAGATTTTTCCGACGATGGGCTGATTTTTGCAGACGAAGAGGAAGAAGCGTTTGTTCCTGTCCGGGACACTGTGCGGAGAGAAAATATTTTCCAGAAACTTTGGTATAAGATGGTTCATATGAGTACCATGGATAAGATTGTCACCACTACAGGCGTGCTGGTTCTGGTGATGGCGCTTGTGACAGGGGCTGTTTATGTCAGCGCCCGTTTTCTGGACAAACAGGTGGCGTCATTTGATACGGTCGGCAATCAGCTGGACGGCGTTACCTTGATTGGCGAACAGGGACTGACTGCAGTTGCCGACGCCGAACTGGCGAGACTTTCAGCTGCGGGAGCAATTGAAGAGGAGCAGGACAAAGAATACGATGAGGAAGAATATACGAAGGAAGTCAGTGTGTCCGTTAACATGACGTCCATAGAAAAAGACCTCAAAGTGAAATTTGTCAACAGCAAGACAAATAAGCTGATTGCCAATGTACCTTTTTCCATTTCCGTCACAACGCCAAGCGGAAAAACGGAGACATGGACGGATGACGACATGGACGGCATTATCTATAAGACAGGCATTGAACACGGGAATTATACGGTTGCCATGAATGAACTTACGGACAGCAAGTATAAGGATTATCTGATTTCCACGGATGCCCAGAAGGTAACGGTTAAAAAGGAAATTGCCTACCAGAAAGTCGACGTTGCCGATGAAATAAAGAATGAGTCTGAAATTGATTCAAAGAAAGAAGACACGAAAGATAAAGAAACCGAAGTGGAATCCATCCTGACAGATACCGTTGCATGGGTAGAGTCCACAAAGTCAACGGTGGGAGAGACTTATACGGCAATCCCCAAAACGCAGGTTCCGGCGCCTCTTACGACGGCAAAAACCACAAGCTTTATGCGTACGGCGGCTGTCACCATGGGCAATCTGGAACTGACGGAAGGCGGTACGGGCTCTGTGGCAGTTACCGCACCGGATGGAGTCACTTTTGAAAACATTTCCTATACGAGCAGTGATGCGTCGGTGGCTGCTGTAAGCGCAGACGGACAGGTGACTGCCGTGAAAGAGGGTACTGCAACCATTTCTTTTCAGGCAACAGGCAAAAAGGCCGATGATACCGTAAGCGGAGGCGGAATATCGGAAGAAACATACACGGGTTCCTGCACAGTGACCGTGAAAGCGGCGCCTCCCGCAACGGTTCCGGTGACGGGGATTACCTTGAGTAAGACAGCCCTGTCCCTTACAAAGGACGGCACGGAAACACTGACGGCAACTGTAGCGCCGGAAAATGCGACGAATAAAGAATTGAAATGGGAGAGTTCGGACATTACTGTGGCGACTGTCGATGCCGCAGGAAAGGTAACGGCCTTAAAGGCAGGGAAGGCAACGATTACGGTTTCCTCCGTGTCTGATTCCGGTGTAAAAGCAACTTGTGAGGTGACAGTTGCAGAGGCGGTGGATACAAGAACTTTAACACTAAGCCAGACCGCCATGACCGTGGTGCCAAACGGGACGCAGACTTTTACGGCAACCATTGGAAATACTACTCCCGGAGGCATTGTTACGGGTACAATTTCAGCCAAGGTTGATAATACGACATTTGCCGATGTAAAGGTAGAAAACAACAATGGAAAGGCAACCATCACCGTTACGGCAAAAACGATAGGGATAGCAAAAATCACCGTAACCATAGACGGAACGAACATCAGTCAGTCGTGCATGGTTACTGTCGGGGACAGAGCGATGACGCTGGATAAAGCAACCGTAAGCGTGCTGACCGGCGGCAGTGCGGACTGTACGGCTGTCATAACCGGCACGGGCGGCACTGTTACGGCGGAAACCACCGACAGTAAGATTGCCACGGCAAAAGTGACGACTTCAGCAGCGGATGGGAAAACCACAGCAAAAGTGACGGTTACGGGAGTGGCGGCAGGCTCTGCAACCATTACCGTGACGTACAAGGAAAACGGTGTGGAGTTGAAGAAAACCTTTACGGTTACCGTTGCGGCAAACAATACTCTGCTGAAGCTTGCAGACGGCAGGCAGCTCTGGGTGCTGGTATCGGATAAGCAATACAAGGAAGCAACTTATGCGGATTACTATAATGCGTCCATTACGACCTTCTATCTGAAAACAGAAGGAACCATAAAATATACAGGCTGGCAGACGCTGGACGGAAAACTTTACTATTTTGACGCCAGCGGCAAAAAGGTTACCGGGGAGCAGGTCATTCAGGGGGCGAAATATAATTTTGCCAGCGACGGTTCCCTTGTGGTAGGCAGCGGCGCTTTTGGCATCGATGTGTCTAAATGGAACGGCACCATAGACTGGCAGGCGGTGAAGAACTCCGGCGTTAATTATGTGATTATCCGGTGCGGATACAGAGGCTCTTCAACAGGCGCACTGGTAGAAGACCCTAAGTTTAGGGCAAACATTAAGGGAGCGTCGGACGCAGGTATCAAAGTGGGTATTTATTTCTTCTCTCAGGCAGTGAACAGGAATGAGGCGGTGGAAGAAGCGTCCATGGTATTGGAACTCATCAAAGGCTACAAGATATCCTACCCTGTATTTCTGGATGTGGAGTCTTCCGGCGGACGTGCGGACGGCATTGACAAAAATACCAGAACGGAGGTCATCAAGGCATTTTGCGAGACCATTCAGAACTCCGGCTACACGGCGGGCGTTTATGCAAACAAGAACTGGCTGACAAATAAAATTGATGCGGGACAGCTTGGAAGATATAAAATCTGGCTTGCGCAGTATGCCTCCACACCTACCTACACCGGCAGATATGACATGTGGCAGTATAAATCCACCGGCAGGGTGACCGGCATCAGCGGCAATGTGGATTTAAATTTAAGTTATTTGGGATACTAATCCTAAAAATACAGAAAGCAATGAGGGATATTTTATGAGGACTTATCTTGTAACAGGCGGAGCAGGTTTTATCGGTTCCAATTATATTCACTATATGTTCAAAAAGTATGGTGATACAATCAGGATTATCAATGTGGACGCATTGACCTACGCCGGCAATCCGGAAAATCTGAAGGAAGTGGAAAGCAGGGATAATTACACTTTTGTCAAAGCAGACATCTGCGACAAGGAAGCGATTCGCAAAGTGTTTGCAGAAAATGAGATTGACCGTGTGGTACATTTTGCAGCGGAAAGTCATGTGGACAGAAGCATCCGCAATCCGGAAGTGTTTGTAAAGACCAATGTTTTGGGGACGGCAGTGATGTTGAACAGTGCAAAAGAAGCATGGGAGCTTCCTGACGGTACATTCAAGGAAGACAAGAAATTTCTGCATGTTTCCACGGATGAAGTGTACGGCTCCCTTCCCGATGACGACAATGCTTTCTTTTACGAAACATCACCGTATGAGCCCCACAGCCCCTATTCGGCGAGCAAGGCAAGTTCGGACATGCTGGTGAAATCCTATATGGACACCTATCATTTTCCTGCCAACATAACCAACTGTTCCAACAATTACGGCCCCTATCAGTTCCCGGAAAAGCTGATTCCCCTCATTATCAACAACGCTTTGCAGGGAAAGAAACTTCCGGTATACGGCGACGGAAAAAATGTCCGTGACTGGCTGTACGTCGAAGACCATGCCAAAGCCATCGACATGGTGCAGGAGCAGGGAAAACTGTTTGAAACCTACAATATCGGCGGCCACAACGAGAAGCAGAATATCGAAATCATCAATATTATTCTGGAAACCCTGCAGGAAATGCTGCCGGATACGGACGAAAGAAAAGCCCTTGTTTCCAAAGACCTGATAACCTATGTGGAAGACCGCAAAGGCCATGACAGAAGATATGCCATCGCTCCCGACAAAATAAAAGCCGAAATCGGCTGGTACCCGGAAACCATGTTCAAAGAAGGCATCAAAAAAACGATAGCATGGTATTTTGAGCACGAAGCCTGGATGAAAAACGTCACCAGCGGCGACTACCAAAAGTACTACAACGAAATGTACAAGGCATAGCTTTTGCCCGCTTTGCCGGCAAACAGCCCTTTTGGAGAAATATTCCCTAAGGAGCCCTTAATAAAACGTTGGCACTTGGCGAGGTATTTTTCGAGCCTAGTGCCATTACGTTTTATTAGAGCGAAAGCGCGGCGACGGGGGAATATTTCTCCAAAAGGGCGTCCCTTGCCGGATAATTTCCTTTGCTGGAAACATGACGTTTTGGGGATAGGCATTTCCCCCCATTTATGTTAGAATATAAAATATATGACGAAAAGGAGTATTTCATGAAAGGAATCATACTTGCCGGGGGCTCCGGCACCAGACTCTACCCGCTTACCAAAGCAATTTCCAAACAGATTATGCCTGTCTATGACAAGCCTATGATATACTATCCGCTATCCATACTGATGCTTGCAGGCATCCGGGAGGTGCTGATTATTTCCACACCCAGGGATTTGCCTGTATTTGAGGAGCTTTTAGGGGATGGAAGCCAGCTTGGCATGGAATTTTCCTATGCGGTGCAGGAACAGCCCAGGGGACTTGCGGACGCCTTTATCATTGGCGCGGATTTTATCGGCAGCGACAGGGTGGCGCTGGTGTTGGGAGACAATATATTTTACGGGCAGAGCTTTTCCAGGATACTGAGGGAAGCGGCGTGCAGGGAAAAAGGGGCGACCATTTTCGGCTATTATGTCAGGGACCCGCGGGAATACGGAGTTGTAGAGTTTGACGAAAACGGCAAGGCTCTTTCCATTGAGGAAAAGCCTGAAAACCCCAAAAGCAATTACGCTGTGCCGGGGCTGTATTTTTACGACAATGATGTTGTGGAGATTGCTAAAAATGTGAAGCCTTCCGCAAGGGGAGAGATAGAAATTACCAGCATCAATAATGAGTACTTAAGGAGGGGAACCCTCTATGTGGAAACCCTGGGCAGAGGATTTGCATGGTTGGATACCGGCAATCATGACGCCCTTTTGGATGCGGCGGATTTTGTGGCGGCATTCCAGAAAAGGCAGGGTCTTTATATTTCCTGCATTGAAGAAATTGCCTTTAAGAGAGGCTTTATTACGAGGGAGCAACTTTTGGAACTGGCAAAGCCCCTTATGAAAACCAATTACGGACAATATCTGACTGAGGTTGCAAATGGACTCTAAAACAAAAAAACTTGCGGTGGCCGCCGCTGTTTCTGCGCTGCTCCTTATTGCCCTGACGGTAGTTCTAATCAACGGCGACGCGGCGAAAAGCACCCAGGGCAGGGCGGAAACTGCGACAGCTCCGGATACAACAAAACAGGGCTCGGGCATGGTTTACCTTGACGGGCAGATAGGAAACGATTTGTCTGCGTTTCTGCGTGATGAAACTTTTTTTGACCCTGAAGAAAATGAATTTCTGGACAGGCTTCGTGATGAGCAGAACAGGCTTTCCCTGATAGTGACCTCCATTGAAAAAGATTTGCGCATCCAGATTGTGGACAATGACAATGAACCGGTAAAAGGAGAAAGCTTTTTTGTTTCTCTGGACGGCGTCGGCGAATATAAGGATTTGGACAAGGATGGCGTCATCTACATCGGGGATTTACCAGCAGGGGATTATGAAGTTTCCCTGAAACCGTTAGAGGGTTACAAAGTACCGTCCGGCAGCACGAAGGTAAGGGTAAAGGACAAAGTAGAGTATTTGGTAATTGATGATATTTCCCTGTTAATCAAGACAGAAGAAGAGATTGACGCGGAAGCGGAGGACAGCGCCCAGGCCATTGACGACGCCGACAAGACGGAAATCAAAACGGCGCAGTCGCTGACGGGCAATGCCGTTTTAGGCATTGACGTTTCCAAGTGGCAGGGTGAGATTGACTGGGACCAGGTGAAGGGTGAGGGGATTGAATTTGCCATTATCCGGTGCGGATACCGCGGTTCCGTAACGGGAAGCCTGGTGGAAGACCCTTACTTTGCCCAGAACATAAAGGCGGCGAAAGCGGCAGGCATCAAGGTTGGCGTATACTTTTTCACGCAGGCGGTGAATGAGGTGGAAGCTGTTGAGGAAGCCAGCATGGTGGTGAGCCTGATACGGGATTACGAATTGGAGTATCCTGTTTTTATCGACACGGAAGGAGCAGGCGGAGAAGGCCGGGCCGACGGTCTGGATGTGGGCGTGCGTACCGCTGTGTGCGACGCTTTCTGCACCACCATAGAAAATGCGGGTTATAAGGCAGGCGTTTATGCAAGCCGTAACTGGTATAATAAGAGACTTGAAACCGCACAGCTGGAAAAATATACCATATGGCTGGCAGAATACCGCAGCGCGCCGATTTATCAGGGGTATTACCAGATGTGGCAGTACACCTCCAAAGGCAGCGTCGCAGGCATTAAAGGAAGGGTGGACATGAATATCAGCTATCTCGGTTATTGAGACAGCGTGCTGTTATAAAAGAAAAAACAGGAAAGGGCAGGAATCAAAATGGGCAAGATAACGGTGGAAACATGTGAAATTGAGGGGTTGAAGGTGATAACGCCTGAGGTTATCGGGGATGCCAGAGGGTATTTTATGGAGAGTTATAATTATAACGATTTCAAAGCGGCAGGCATTGACCAGGTATTTGTACAGGACAATCAGTCGGCTTCCAAAAGAGGCGTGCTGCGCGGTCTGCATTTCCAAAAGGAATTTCCGCAGGATAAGCTGGTAAGGGTGATAAAGGGAGAGGTTTTTGATGTAGCGGTGGATTTGCGCCCGGATTCGCCTACTTTTGGAAAATGGCATGGGGTAATTCTTTCGGAAGAGAATAAAAAACAGTTTTTTCTTCCCCGCAACTTTGCACATGGTTTTCTGGTTTTGTCAGAATATGCGGAGTTCTGCTATAAATGTACGGAATTTTACCATCCGGGCGATGAAGGCGGTCTGATGTGGAATGACGAGGCAATCGGCGTCAAATGGCCCCTTCAGGAAGGCGTGGAACTGATTTTCTCCGAAAGGGATACGAAATGGGAAAGTTTTCAGGCATATAAAGAAAAGATGTGAAGGGAAAGTACGCTTGTGTCATGCAGAAGATTCAGTTAAAGGGTAAGATTTCAAAAAAAACAGGCATATTCATATTCTGCGCTTTGGGATTTATTATGGCGCTTGTGATTGTCCTTCATCACAATCCCAACGATGCTTTGCAGGAGGAAATCATTAAAAAGATATTGTCCTGCGCAGTGATTCTGGCATCCTGTATTCTGTTCGGGATACTGTACGACAAACTGACCAGCCTGCCGGTGGAACTGTATCAGAACAGGCGGCTTATCTGGAAGCTTGCAAAGAATGACTTTAAAAAGCGGTATGCAGGCTCCTATCTGGGTATTGTGTGGGCTATGATACAGCCGGTAGTGACTGTGGTGATGTACTGGCTGGTTTTTGATGTCATCATGCACGGAGCCGGCATGGCGATGCGGGGCGGCGGGGACATTCCTTTTGTTCTCTTTCTGACGTCGGGCCTGGTGCCATGGTTCTATTTTAACGAAGCATGGTCAAACGGCACGCAGGCATTGCTGGAGTATAATTATCTGGTTAAAAAAGTAGTGTTTAAAATCAGTATCCTTCCCATTATCAAGGTCATCGGCGCGACTTTTGTTCATGCCTTTTTTGTGTGTATTCTTCTGTTGATTGCGGCTTGTTACGGGTATTTCCCCACGGTTTACACGCTTCAGATATTTTATTATAGTTTTTGCACGTTTATTCTGGTGCTGGCGTTGAGTTACACTACCTGCGCGCTGGTGGTGTTTATGAGGGATATTGGGCAGATTATCGCCATTGTTTTACAGATTGGCATGTGGGCGACTCCCATTATGTGGGATTTCGGCGCAATCAGCGAGGGTTGGGCCGTGTTTTTAAAACTGAACCCCATGGTATATATTGTCAATGGGTATAGAAGCGCTGTTTATGAACACTCTTGGTTTTTTGAAGACTTTTTTTCCACCATGTATTTCTGGATTATTACGGTGGTGTTATTTGGCATAGGCGCACTGGTGTTCAAACGCCTTAAAGTGCATTTTGCGGATGTTCTTTAAGCTATTTTGAAGGGATTGGCCGCGCAGGCGGCAAATAGAGGGTATGGACATGGAACAGGAAACGACAAAAACGGCGATATTGGTAAAAGACCTGAAAAAAATGTACAAACTGTATAATAAGCCTTCAGACCGCTTTAAAGAAGCTTTCGGACTGGCGAAGGGAAGGTATAAGCCCCACTATGCCTTGAACGGTGTAAGTCTTGAAATCTTTCAGGGAGAAACCGTAGGCATCATAGGCACCAACGGTTCCGGCAAGTCCACTATTTTAAAGATTATTACCGGCGTTCTGAGCCCCACGGAGGGTGAAGTCACCGTAAACGGGCGGATTTCCGCGCTGCTGGAGCTGGGCGCCGGATTTAATATGGAATACAACGGAATTGAAAATGTATATTTAAACGGCACCATGATGGGATTTTCGGAAAAGGAAATCGATGAAAAGCTTCCCGAGATATTAAAATTTGCCGATATCGGGGACTATGTATACCAGCCGGTGAAAACCTATTCCAGCGGTATGTTTGTCCGATTGGCGTTTGCCGTGGCAATCAACATTGAGCCGGAAATCCTGATTGTGGATGAGGCGTTGTCTGTCGGGGATGTGTTTTTTCAGGCAAAATGTTACCACAAATTTGAAGAGTTTAAACAGATGGGAAAGACCATTGTCTTTGTCAGCCATGATTTGAGCAGCATCAGCAAGTACTGTGACAGGGTGTATCTGCTCAATCAGGGAAATCTTTTGGGAGAAGGAAATCCCAAGGAAATGATAGACGCCTTTAAGAGGGTGCTGGTGGGGCAGTATGAAATACCAACCCAGGAAGAAGAAAATGACCTGCCTGTCGATGCAGTGAATCCTGAAACCCTGGAATACGGGACAAAACAGGCTGAAATCACCGAATTTTATATTACAGATGAGGAAAACATAAAAACAACAGCTGTTATCAAAGGAACGTCCTTCTCGATTCATGTAAAAGTTCGTTTTCACGAGAGGATTGTAGCCCCCATTTTTGCTTTTTCTTTTAAGAATATTAAAGGAACGGAGATTACCGGCACTAACAGCATGATAGAAAAAGCATTTTTGCAGCCGGTGGAGGAAGGGAGCGTCAAAGAAGTCGTTTTTACCCAGAATATGAGCCTGCAGGGGGGAGAATATCTGCTTTCCCTGGGAGTGACAGGTTATGTGGGAAGTGATTTTCAGGTGTACCACAGGCTTTACGATGTGTTGAATGTGACAGTGGTATCGGATAAAGACACAGTAGGTTTTTACGATATGGAGTCCAAAGTGGAAGTAAGGGATGGGACGGAAAAACCCCGCGTTGTACCGTACCGCCAGCAGGCGTAACGGGAAAGAGCAGCAAATACAAGTATTCACACAGAGCAGAATAGGAGTGGCCTTACATGACGGAGCAGATAGGCAGTATTACCTTGGATTTAAAGCACTATTCAGGAGAGGACCTCTATTGTGACGGACAGGTGGAGGACGAGCTTCTGGATATTACCAGAAACTATGCGGAAGCAGAATACCAGAAAATTATTGAGGAGAAAAAAAACTGGCCCATCCTCTACCATTTGTCGCATTTAAGGGAAAATATCGTGGATTGGATTCCCATGGACAAGTCAGCAAAAGTGTTGGAGATTGGCAGCGGGTGCGGGGCAGTCACTGGCGCACTGTCCAAAAAGGCAGGGGAAGTCGTCTGTGTGGACCTGTCCAAAAAGAGAAGCATGATAAATGCCTACAGGCACAGCCTGTGTGATAACATTACCATCCATGTAGGGAATTTTAAAGACATTGAGCCGGATTTACCGGCTGATTTTGATTATATTTTTTTGATTGGCGTTCTGGAATACGGACAAAGCTATATGGAAAGCGACAAGCCGTTTGAGGAGTTTCTCTCCATTGTAATGAAGCATCTTGCAAAGGGAGGAAGGCTCGTCATTGCCATAGAAAACAAATATGGCCTGAAATATTTTGCAGGCTGCATGGAGGACCATCTCGGGACATATTTTTCCGGGATTGAAAATTATGCTTCCGGCGGCGGAGTGCGGACTTTTTCCAGAAAGGGGCTGGAAAAAATCTTTGAGGCGTGCGGCATCAAGAAGTATTCTTTTTATTACCCGTATCCTGATTATAAGTTTATGACGGCGCTTTATTCGGACGCTTATCAGCCCGGAAAGGGTGAATTGTCCAATAATATCAGGAACTTTGACAGGGACAGGATGCTTTTGTTCGATGAAAAATATGCATTTGACGGCATTGTGGAGGATAACCTGTTTTCTGTGTTTGCCAATTCCTACGAGGTGGTAATCGGGGATGAATTTGATGTCAGGTATGTAAAGTATTCCAATGACCGCGCGCCGGAATACCGTATCAGGACAGAGATTTGCAAGGACGGGAAAGGAAACGCCGTAGTAAAAAAACATCCGTTATGTGAGGAGGCAAACGAGCATATCAGGGAAATAGCAGTAGCTTACCGGAATCTGGTGGAAAAGTATGAAGGCGGAAATCTTGCAATTAACAAATGTGAATTGCATGAGGAGGATGGAAAGGTATGGGATTCGTTTGAGTTTCTGGAGGGGAGGCCTCTATCGGAACTGATGGATGAATGTCTGGAGAGAGATGATATTGAAGGTTTTCATGCATTGTTTAGTCAATATATAGAAAGAATCGGTTATAATCAGACATTTCCGGTGGCGGACTTTGATTTGATATTCAGCAATATCATGGTGAAAGGGGATGAATGGTCCCTTCTGGATTATGAGTGGACTTTCGGAAAGGAAGTCGAAGTCAGGGAATTGGCGTTCAGGGCTATCTACTGTTACCTTCTTGAGGATGAACGGAGAAATAAATTAAATTTAGATTTGATAATGGAAAAACTGGGTATTACGGAAAAAGAGGCGGAATATTACAGGGAGCAGGAAATGGATTTCCAGAAATTTGTGACGGGAAGATACCTCTCCATGCCTGAGATAAGGAACCTGATTGGAAACCGCATTTTACAGCCAGAAAAATGGCTGGATAAATTTACGGATTTTCAGGAAAAGAACAGGGTACAAATCTATGAAGATACCGGAAACGGATTTTCCGAAGAAAATTCCTATTTTGTGCCGGACGCCTACAAGGGAGAGCAGACGGTGGAAATGGAAATCAGGGTAGACGGCAACGTGCAGGCGCTTCGGATTGACCCTGCCATGGACGCCTGCGTGGTGCGGGTGGAGGAGATGACTTTTAACGGCAGACAGGTGCCGTTAAATAGCAAGGCAGTGTTTTATACCAACGGTAAAATGTTAAAACCGTCCCCGGCGGCTGTGTTTCCCACACAGGACCCCAATCTGTACCTGAAGGTATCCGGATTGGACAGACAGGCGGAAAATATTTTGTTTGTAAAGATGGAAGTGGTGAGGCTGCCGTTATCCGTGGCAGCGGATATGGCTATGGCGGTAAAGAAACTGATTTGACGGGAGGGGATTCTCGTGGGGTTGAAAAGCACAATCAAGGGACAGATGGTAAAGCTGCTGGATTGGCGCTATGCGAAAAAGCGCAGGCGGCGCCTGCTTGATTATCAGACCTGGATTACGAATCTGGAAAAAGAGGAAGCTTCTGCGTTTCCTTCGGATGCAGGAGAGTTTGATATGGAACTTTTCGTCTTTGGAAAAGGCAGCCTTGCAGAAGGGGCAGCCGCACGGTTTGCCGGATATTTTGCAAATCACCCGGAGGCGCTGCTTGCCTATGGGGATGAGGATGTGGCAGAGAAAGGCGGGGCTTTCGGCAATCCGTGGCTTAAGCCGGACTGGTCGCCGGATTCCTATTTGTGCAGGGATTATTTGGGGAGTGTCATTGCGGTGAGAAAAAGCCTGTCTGAAAAGCTGGGCGCCAAGGAGCGTGCGGAGGAAGGCGTCTGTCACGACAGGCTTGTGGAACTGGCGGGAGGATTTGAAAAAGGGTGCAGAAGTATCGCCCATGTCAAAGGAATCTGTTTTCACCGGACTAAAAGCTGGCCTTTGCCGGGAGAAGGCAGGCAGGGTAAACTGCCGGCAGGGCTGTCACAAAAAAGTGACAGTAAGGCAAATCTGGTTTCCGTCATTATTCCCTCCAAGGATAATGTTTCCGTGCTGAAGCACTGTCTGGAAACGCTGTGCAAAACGGTTAAGGATATTCCTTTTGAAATCATTGTAGTGGATAACGGCAGCAGCGAGGTTACAAGAAAAGCAGTTTCCATAGAGATAGAAAAGTTAAATTGCGATTTGAAATTAGCCAAATGTCTGAAAAGAGCTACGTATTTCTTTGAGCCGATGGAATTTAATTTTTCCCGTATGTGTAATCTGGGCGCCGGACGGGCGGAAGGCAGTCTGCTCTTGTTTTTAAACGACGATATGGAGGCAGTGGAAGAGGGATGGATGGAAAATATGGCATTACAGGCGCTTTGTCCATGGACAGGGGCGGTGGGGATGAAGCTTTTGTATCCGGATTCCGGCTGCATCCAACATGCGGGCATCACCAATATTGCCATCGGCCCGGTTCACAAGCTGCAGTCACTAAAAGATAACAGGCGATATTATGATGGGAGAAATACAGGCGTCTGGAATGTGCTGGCAGTCACGGGTGCGTGTCTGATGCTCAGGAGGGAATTGTTTGCACAAACCGGCGGCTTTGCCGAAGAAATGCCGGTGGCTTTTAATGATGTGGATTTGTGTTTTACCCTTTACGAAACGGGCTTTCGGAATGTTATCATCAATACCGGTCATCTTTTGCACCACGAGTCATTAAGCAGGGGCTATGACGAAACGGAGGAAAAGAAAAAGCGGCTTGCAGGGGAAAGGGAAATTTTATATAAAAGGCATCCGCAGTTAGAGGGCAGGGACCCGTTTTATCACCCCTGGCTGAACGGGGAAGTGCTGGATACCAGAATTGTCCCGGCTTATGAAGAAGGAATGTCTTTTGCGGATGCAGAGGAGTATATGCCGGCGGGCAGCCTGGACGGCATACGGAGGGACGATTGCCTTATTGTCCGGGTGGAACATGCGGCAGGAGGAAGACTGAGGGGATATGCGGTGGTGCTGGGCAGCGACAATGCCTGCTTTACGAAACAGCTGCTGTTCTGCCCGCAAAACGACAGGAAAACCGTATACCGGATGGACTATAAGGAACAGTACCGCTCGGATTTGGAGGAGAATATGCCCGACCAGAAAAACGTTGCCCTGTGCGGTTTTTCTGTGGAATTTGCAAAACCTCTTCCCGAGGGGGAATACCGCGTCGGGGCCCTGGCGCGGGATAAAATATCGGGAGCCTGCCTGATGAATTGGTGCAGCAGGACGGTTGTTTTCTAAGGGAGAAGCGAAATGGATTATAAAGAGGAATATGAAAAGGAACATAACAGGAATGCGGCGCTGGCCGTGAGGATTACGGAACTGGAGGCTGCCAATGAAGAACTGCAGTTTAAGCTTGACCGTATCAAAAACAATCCGCTCTGGAAAATAAGCAAGCCTTTAAGAAGCGTAATGCACTGGGGAATCAGGCAGTGGAGACGGCTGAGGGGGTTGGGAGGCCCCAGAGGAGTAGCAGCAAAAATCAGATATAAAAAGCGTTTGAAGGCAGCCATGAGGAAATACGGCACGGAAAGCTTTCCGACGCCTGAAGAGGCAGAAGAGCAAAGAAAGACCGTGTTCGGGCGTCCGGTAAAGATAAGCATACTGGTGCCGCTTTACAACACGCCCCCGGATTTTTTAAAGCAGATGCTGGATTCGGTGATGAACCAGACTTATGAGAACTGGGAATTGTGTCTGGCGGACGGTTCGGATTCGCAGCATACGGAAGTGGAAACAATTTGTAAACAGTATCAGGAAAAGGATGGGACAGGGCGCATTCTATATCAGAAGCTGGAGAAAAACGAAGGGATTTCCGGCAACACCAACGCCTGCCTTAAAATGTCAACGGGCGAATATATCGGTCTGTTCGACCATGACGATATCCTGCACCCCTGCGCGCTTTTTTATTATGTGCAGGCTATCAATGAACAGGGGGCGGATTACCTCTACTGTGACGAAACGACATTTAAAAACGGCAGCATCGACAAAATGCTTACCATGCATTTTAAGCCGGATTATGCGCCGGACAATCTGCGCGCAAACAACTATATCTGCCATTTCAGCGTTTTTGCAAGGAAGCTTTTAGAGGGAACGGAGCTTTTCCGCACAAAATATAACGGCAGCCAGGACCATGACATGATACTCAGACTGACGGATAAGGCAAAAAAGGTGGTGCATATTCCGCGACTTCTCTATTACTGGCGCAGCCATGCAGGCAGCGTGGCTTCCGGCATTGACGCAAAGCCCTACGCCATAGAAGCGGCAAAAGGAGCCATAGCGGAGCATTTAAGGCAGCATGGCTTTTCAGATTTCAAGATTGAAAGCACAAGGGCATGTGAAACCATTTTCCGTATCAGATACCGGATTCTGGGCTGCCCTAAGATATCTGTCATTATAGCCAACAAAGACCACAAAGAGGATTTGCGCCGGTGTGTGGAGTCCATACTGGATAAGTCCACATACCAGAACTATGAAATCATCATAGTGGAAAATAACAGCGTTACCCCTGAAATCACTGCCTATTATGCGGAACTGGAGCGCAATCCAAAAGTCAGGATAGTTAACTACAAAGGAGCATTTAACTATTCTGCCATCAACAATCTGGGTGTTTCAAAAGCGGAAGGCGAATATATTTTACTTTTAAACAACGATACGGAGGTCATTACCCCAAGTTGGATGGAGGAGCTTTTAATGTATGCCCAGCGGGGGGACGTGGGCGCCGTGGGGGCAAAGCTGTATTATGCCGATAAAGGCATCCAGCATGCGGGCGTTGTTATCGGGCTGGGAGCCCACCGCACCGCCGGGCACACCCATTATAAACAGCCGAAGGAGAATATGGGGTACATGGGAAGGCTTTGCTATGCCCAGAACATGTCGGCTGTGACAGGGGCCTGCCTTATGGTTAAAAAAGCTTTGTATGAGGAAGTCGGTGGACTGGAGGAAAGTTTTGCGGTTTCCTTAAATGACGTGGATTTCTGTCTGAAACTGAGAGAAAAGGAAATGTTAAATATTTTTACTCCATTTGCCGAGCTTTATCATTATGAATCCACCTCGAGAGGACTGGATGACAAGGGGGATAAGGCAAAGCGTTACGAGGAGGAGTCGGCGCGCTTCCGTGAAAAATGGCAGAAAGCGCTTGCAGAGGGCGACCCTTATTACAATCCCAATTTTTCCCTGGACAGAAGTGATTTCTCTTTAAAAGTAATGTAAAATCTGCTATACTGGTAAAATAAGTCAATAAAAATGTTGATTAGGAGGATTTGTTATGGATTATAAGAGCAAGTACCGGTTCTGGCTGGAGAACAACTATTTTGACGAGGACACCAAGCAGGAGCTGCAGGCTGTCCAAAATGACGAAAAAGAAATAGAAGACCGCTTTTATAAGGATTTGGAGTTTGGAACCGGAGGATTAAGGGGTGTGATTGGCGCCGGAACAAACCGCATGAATATTTATACCGTCCGTAAAGCGACGCAGGGGCTTGCCAATTATATTCTGAAGCAGGGCGGTGAAAAACGCAGTGTGGCAATAGCCTATGATTCCAGGAGAATGTCGCCGGAGTTTGCCGATACGGCAGCGCTGTGCCTTGCGGCAAACGGCATTAAGGCGTATGTGTTTGAGTCCTTACGTCCGACGCCCGAGCTTTCTTTTGCGCTCAGGACATTGGGCTGTGTTTCCGGCATTGTCGTGACGGCAAGCCACAATCCGCCTGAATATAACGGATACAAAGTATACTGGGAGGACGGCGCTCAGGTAACGGCTCCCCGTGACAAGGAGATTATTGAAGAAGTAAACCGCATAACGGATTACAATACGGTTAAGACCATGGAAAAAGACGAGGCGGTAAAGGCCGGACTGTATGAAGTAATCGGCGCCGAAATTGACGACGCGTACATGGTGGAACTGAAAAAGCAGATTATCCATCCCGAAGTGATTGCCGAGGTGGCTGACGATATCAAGATAGTCTATACGCCGCTGTGCGGTACGGGCAATAAGCCTGTAAGACGGGTGCTTTCCGAACTGGGATTTAAGCATGTATATGTGGTGCCGGAACAGGAAAACCCGGACCCGGATTTCACTACCCTTGACTACCCGAATCCGGAAGACCCCAAGGCATTTACTTATGCGCTGCGTCTTGCAAAGGAAAAGGATGCGGACATTGTGCTGGCAACCGACCCGGATGCCGACCGTCTCGGCGTCTATGCAAAGGATACGAAAACAGGGGAATATATTCCGTTTACGGGAAATATGTCCGGTATGTTGATTGCAGAATATATTTTAAGGGAAAAGACAAAAACAGGTTCCATGCCTGAAAACCCGGCGCTGGTAACGACCATCGTGACCACCAACATGGCTGACGCCATCACGAAAGCATACGGCGTTAAAATGATAGAAGTGCTGACAGGGTTTAAGTTTATCGGTGAGCAGATTAAGCTGTTTGAACAGACCGGTTCAAACAATTATGTGTTCGGCCTGGAAGAAAGCTACGGATGCCTTGCAGGCACCCATGCAAGGGACAAGGACGCATGTGTGGCAGTAATGTGCCTTTGCGAAGTGGCCGCTTACTGCAAGAAAGAGGGCAGGACGCTCTGGGATATGATGCTGGAAATGTATGAAAAATACGGATATTTTAAAGAAACACAGTATACCATCACATTGAAGGGCGTGGACGGCGCAAAACAGATTGCGGAGATTATGGATAACCTGAGAAAGAATCCGCCGAAAGCTTTCGGCGATTTGAAAGTGCTCCGTTTCCGTGATTATCAGGAAGATAAAATCGTGGACATGGAAACCGGCGCGGTTACGCCTACCGGCCTGCCCAAATCAAATGTTCTTTACTTTGAGCTTCCCGACAATTTCTGGTGCTGTGCCCGTCCTTCCGGCACGGAGCCCAAAATCAAGTTTTACATGGGCATTAAGGGCAGCAGCCTTCGGGACGCGGAAGAAAAAGTATTAAATTTGACAGAAGATTTAAAGGCGGTTCTTTAAGGAAGGGTTATGTCGGGATTGCATAAGGCGGATATAAAAAAAGCATATTATTATTTAAAAAGAAACGGGCTGCGGGATACTTTTCTCGCAGCCTTAGAACGTTTGCAGATGAAAAGAGGGGAAAAGTATGTGTACGAAGCGCCTGACGGGCGCACTCTTATGCAGCAGAAAAAGCGGGCGGAGGAAGGCTTTGCAGATTCCGTAAAGTTCAGCATCCTGGTTCCGGCATACCACACAAAAGAAAGCTTTTTTTGTGCAATGGCAGAGTCTGTCCTTAAGCAAAGCTACGGCTGCTTTGAACTGGTGATTGCAGACGCCGGCGCCCAGAAAAAACTGGAAGACATCATAAAAGGCTACGGCGACGACAGGCTCCGATACCTTGCGCTGGATGAAAACCGCGGGATATCAGAAAACACAAATAAGGCGCTTGCGGCTGCCAGAGGAGATTATATCGGCCTTCTGGACCATGACGACATGCTTGCTCCCGACGCCCTTTATGAAATGGCGGATGCTATTTCCAGGGCAAAAAAAGAAGGCGTCGTGCCAAAGCTTCTTTATTCTGACGAAGATAAATGCGATGAGTCCGGGGAACACTATTATGAGCCGCACAGGAAACCGGCGTTTAACCTGGATTTGCTGCTTTCAAATAATTACATCTGTCATTTTATGGTAATGGAAGCCGGTTTGATGAAAAAACTGGGTTTGCAAAAAGCCTATGACGGGGCGCAGGATTTTGACCTTGCCCTGCGGGCGGCTGGCAGCATTTTGGGGACTTCCGAAAACGGACAGGCTCCGGGGCGCCTGGGCGTCGCAGAAGAAAAGGCAATCTGCCATATTCCGAAGGTGCTGTACCATTGGCGCTGCCATGGGGACTCTACGGCGGCAAATCCCCAAAGCAAACAATATGCTTATGAAGCCGGGGAAAGGGCTATTGCCGCTTTCTTACGGGATAATGGTCTGGAAGGCAGTGTAAAGCCCACGAAACATCTGGGTTTTTACCGCGTCAGGTACGGGCAGGATGTGTTTCACAGTCGTGCCGATATTGGCATAATCGGTGGAAAACTGCTGCGAAATAATAAAATAACAGGTGGAATTTATGACGCGGACGGAATCTGCCCGTATGAAGGGCTTTACAAAGATTTTGGCGGTTACCTGCACAGGGCGTCCCTTATACAGGACGCATACGCCGTGGATATCCGCAGGATGCGGGTTCGGACGGAGCTGCGCCCTATGGTCAAGTCCATACTGGAGGAAAACGGTTATGCCGCCGGCTTTTTAGCAGACGGTATGCCGGTTTGGAATAAAGTATTGCCGCCGGATTCCCTGTGCCGTCAAATCAGTATGGAAATCTGTCGGAGGGTACAAAGCCTGGGATACCGTATTCTCTGGATTCCCGACTGGATAAAATAAACCAAATAACAAAATCGAGGATTACATCATGAATACCACCATTGTCATTCCCAATTATAACGGTATGAAATATCTGCCTGCATGTATGGAAGCGCTTGCCGGGCAGGATTATCCTGCCAGCCTGCTGGTCGTGGACAACGGTTCCACGGACGGGAGCGTAACATGGCTAAAAGATAATTATCCTGATGCGGAAGTGATATGCATGGGGGAAAATACAGGCTTTTGCAGGGCGGTCAATACCGGTATCCGGCAGGCAAAAACCCCGTATGTGATTTTGCTGAATAATGACACGCAGGTGAAGGAAGGCTTTACGAAAGCGCTGGTTTCAGCCATGGAAAAATCAGAAAACATCTTTTCCGTAAGCGCAAAGATGCTGGATATGAAAAATGAAGCCCTTGTGGACAACGCAGGGGATTTGTATTGTGCTCTCGGGTGGGCGTTTGCACGGGGAAAGGGCAGGAAGGCTTCGGAATATAATGCCCGGACCCCTGTTTTTTCCGCATGCGGGGGCGCGTCCATTTACCGTAAGTCCGTTTTGGATAAAATAGGTCTGTTTGATGAACTGCATTTTGCCTATCTGGAGGATGTGGATATCGGCTGGCGCGCCAGAATATATGGTTATGTAAACTGTTATGAGCCGGATGCCCGGGTGCTTCATGCAGGCAGCGCGGTAAGCGGCTCTAAATATAACCGTTTTAAGACAAGCCTTGCTTCTGCAAACAGCGTGTATCTGATTGGGAAAAATATGCCTTTTTTACAGGTTTTGTTAAACCTGCCTTTCCTCATCTGCGGTTTTCTGGCAAAAACATTGTTTTTTACGGCAAAAGGCATGGGCGGCTTATATATAAAGGGAGTCGTAAAAGGTGCGGCAAGGTGTTTTTCAGCGGAAGGCAGAAGGAACAAGGTTCCTTTTCACTGGAAAAATATGGGAAATTACTGCCGAATCCAGCTGGAAATGTGGTGGAATACCGTAAAGCGTTTTGTATAACAGAAAAAATAACAAATTGGATGTTTTTATGATACAAAAATGATACAAAATCTGCCTATGCTATTGGAAGGAAAGCCAAGTTGCTTGGAAGGATAATATGATTAAGGATAACCAGAAAGTCTTTAACAGGCTGCATCTGATAATGGACGCGCTGATTGTAATAGTTTCATATGCGGTTGCCTGGATTCTCCATTTTCAGGTATTCAATCATTTTGGCCCGGAAACCGGAATCCTGCCCATGGAACATTATATGCAGGCCCTTATTTTTATTGTGCCGGCATATATCCTTCTGTATTACTATTGCAGGGTTTATGAGCCCAGAAGGACGTCGGGTTACGGACGTGAAATTTACAACATTATCTGTGCCAATACCATAGGTCTGGTGGCCTTTATCGTACTTCTTTACATTATCCAGCAGCCGGACTATTCCCGCAAAATGATTTGCATTTTCTATGTACTGAATATTTTTCTTACTTCCGTTTCAAGGCTGGTAGTCAGGAAGATTCTAAGAACTTACAGGAAAAAAGGCTTCAATTTAAAGCACATCCTGTTGGTGGGATATTCCAGGGCGGCGGAAGAGTACATGGACAGGATATTGGGGAATCCCGAATGGGGTTATGTGGTACACGGCGTTTTGGATGATTCCGTACCGGCAGGCACCCGTTACCGGGGCATAAAAGTGATAGGCAGGGTAGATAATATACAGGAAATCCTGCCGGCAAACGAGCTGGATGAAATTGCAATCACGCTTTCCCTGAAAGATTATGACCGGCTGGAAGAGATTGTAAGCATTTGTGAGAAGTTTGGTGTGCATACTAAATTCATACCTGACTACAACAGCATGATTCCCAGTAAGCCGTACACGGAAGATTTGATGGGACTTCCGGTGATAAACATCAGGTATGTGCCTTTAAGCAATACCCTGAATATGCTGGCAAAACGTCTGGTGGATATCACAGGCTCTTTGTTTGGCATCGTTATCACTTCACCGGTTATGCTGATTGCGGCGATTGCCGTGAAGGCAAGCAGCCCGGGACCGGTGATTTTTAAGCAGGAACGCGTGGGGCTGCACAGCAAGTCGTTTTATATGTACAAGTTCAGAAGCATGGAGCAGCAGAAGCCGTCTGAAGAGAAAAAAGCGTGGACGGTAAAGGATGACCCGAGGGTAACCAGGGTCGGCAAAATCTTGAGAAAAACAAGCCTGGATGAACTGCCGCAGTTATTCAATATCCTGAAAGGCGACATGAGCCTTGTGGGACCGCGGCCGGAACGTCCGCTTTTTGTGGATAAATTTAAGGAAGAAATACCCAGGTACATGGTAAAGCATCAGGTCCGTCCGGGACTTACAGGCTGGGCGCAGGTCAACGGTTACAGAGGGGATACCTCGATAAGAAAGCGGATTGAGTACGATTTGTACTATATAGAAAACTGGACCATGTGGATGGATATCAAGATAATTTTTCTCACCTTTTTTACAGGATTTATTAATAAAAACGCATATTGACGGTAACAGTCAAAGGGCGGAGGACAAGGAGATAAGAAAATGGCAAGAAATGCAAAGCAACCGGCAGGCAGACAGGTGCCGGCCAAAAAAACCAAAGCAAAAAAGAAAAGCAAAGTCATTATCTTTGCAGTGGAGATTCTCGTTCTGGCAGTGCTTTTAGGCGCGTTGTGGCTTTTGCGCGACTTCGGTAACAAACCTGAAAACAGCACCGGCAGGGGACCGACCATTCTGGACGTGGATTTTAAAGAAGAAGACATTGCAATCAATGAACAGGTAATAGAAAACGAGCATATGGAAGGGTATCGCAATATTGCCCTGTTCGGTGTGGATTCCAGAACAGGACAGCTTGCAAAAGGTACGTTAAGCGACTGTATTATCATCGCGTCCATCAATCAGGATACAGGGGATGTAAAGCTGGTAAGCGTTTACCGTGATACATACTTGAATCTCAGCAATGATAAGTATGGAAAGTGTAATTCGGCTTACAGTTACGGCGGTGCGGAGCAGGCGCTGAAAATGCTGAACATGAACCTGGATTTGAATATTAAGGAATTTGTGACGGTAGGATTTGAGGGATTGACGGCAACCGTGGATGCATTGGGCGGCGTTTACCTTGATGTGGATAGTGAAGAACTGAAACATATTAACAGTTACCAGAAGTGTATGGCGGAGGATATGAAGATATCATGGACGCCTGTGGAGGAAACCGGATATCAGCTCTTAAACGGGCTTCAGGCAACTGCATACTGCCGAATCCGTTACAGGAGCGGAAACGACTTTGCAAGGGCGGCAGCACAGAGGGAGGTTATTCAGGCCATTGCCGACACCGCAAAAAAGGCTGACGCTTCCACGCTGGTAAAAGTGGCAAACGATGTGTCAGGATATGTGTATACTTCTTTCAGCCTTGATGAAATTATCGGACTTCTGGGTGATATTACAAAATACAATATTGTGGCGGAGGAAGGATTCCCTAAAAGCGATATGCGCGGTTCCGACACGCTTGGCTCAAAGGGAAGCTGCGTATACCCTATTGATTTGGACGACAACGTCAAATGGCTGCATGAATTTTTATTTAACGATATGAATTATGAGCCATCGGACGAAGTGAAGGAATGTTCAAAGGAAGTCCGACGATTTGTCTCGCAATACGTGACGCTGCCATAAAGGAAAAGCATGATACAAAAAGGAGCCGCATGGGCGGCTCCTTTTGCGGTGTGTAAGCCGCAGGAAAGGAATTTGGGAAAATAGTGATGGTAAAGCCGAATGTGGATGTAATCATCCCCATATACAAACCCGGAAAAGACTTGTATGTCCTGCTGGACGCCCTGCTTGGACAGACAGTTGCCGTTAACAGGATTATTCTGGCAAACACGGAAGAGAAGTATTTTGACGAGTTGACGTACGGCACTTTTTTTCAGGAAAAGTATGCAAAGCATGTAGAAGTCTTTCACCTTTCAAAACGGGAATTTGACCATGGGGGCACCAGGCATCGTGCAGTGGAAAAGTCTGAAGCGGACATTTTTGTCATGATGACGCAGGACGCCATGCCTGCCGACAACAGGCTTTTGGAAAACCTGATTGCGCCTCTTTCGCAGGAGCTGACAGCGCTCTCCTACGCCCGCCAGCTTCCGGCCAAGGGATGCAATGAAGCGGAGGCTTATACCCGCCGTTTCAACTATCCCGAAGAGTCCCGCACCAAAACATTGTCTGATTTACCCGCTCTTGGCATTAAAACCTATTTCTGTTCCGATGTCTGTGCGGCCTATAAAAGAAATATCTATGATGTATCAGGCGGATTCTGCCGTCATACCATATTTAATGAAGATATGATTTATGCAGCGGGCGTCATACAGAAAGGTTACGCCGTAGCATACGCGGCAGACGCTGCCGTCATCCATTCCCATAACTATACAAACAGGCAGCAGTTCCACAGAAATTTTGATTTGGGAGTATCACAGGCAGACCATCCCGAAATATTCAAAGGCGTTCCTTCGGAAAAAGAAGGAAAGAAAATGGTGCGGCAGACCGGCGCCTATCTGTGGCGTAATAAAAAAAGCCAGCTTTTCCATTTTTACCTGCAGTGTGCATTTAAGTATGCGGGTTACTTTCTGGGGAAACATTATAAGTCGCTGCCGTGGTTTATGATAAAGAATTTTACCTCCAATAAAGAGTACTGGCGGCGGTAGGGATTGGCAAAAAACCCTTGAGTTTCCGCATCTTGCATTGCGGCAGCCGGAGCGTGCATTTGTTCCAACAGGACACGTTCTCACTCGGGTAAAAACACAGCGGCAC
>CAJTKU010000003.1 GCA_910577015.1 uncultured Lachnospiraceae bacterium
TAGAGCACGCGGCTGTTAACCGCGGGGTTGTAGGTTCGAGCCCTACTCGGGGAGTCCGGCGACATAGCCAAGTGGTAAGGCATGGGTCTGCAACACCCTGATCACCAGTTCAAATCTGGTTGTCGCCTCGCTGAAACCTCGAAACGATTGTTTCGGGGTTTTTTTGTTGCTTATTTAAATATTTCTCACAATGTAAGAAATATGTAAGATATTCCTGCAATGAATTGTAAGAAAAATAAGTTAAGATGTAAATGGCAACAGAACTTATTTAAGGAGGAAAACATATGAAAAGATGGATTGCAGTAATATTTTTTTGCCTGATTTTGACGGCTTGCGGACAAAATCAGGAAGAAAAGCCTGTGCAGACAGGAGAATGGGAGGAAACGGCAGAACAAGAGGAAATAACACCGCCAGAAGAAATAGAGGATATAACAGAAATAAACTGGGTGATTGAGGAAACAGTGCTGCCCAATGCTGATGACGCAATTAGGGATATGCTTCCCGAAAAGAGTATGATTTTTACGGATAGCTGGTACTTGCAAAATGAGAGCGTATACAGGATTGCAATATGTGTAAACGAGGATGAAACAGCATCGGACAAAGAATTTTTTAAAGGAATTTTCATTCAAAAAATGACAGCGCCATATGAAGAGTGGGTCAGTTGTTTTGTTGCAGCAACAGATTGGGTAGAGGGAGAGGAATGCCAACCTTGGGTCTACTCGGGTTCTTCTTATGCCATAACAGATGCGTTTTATATTTTGTTGAGGGGAAAGCAGGGAGATTATATCGGTACATGGACGGAGGAGACGGGAGCATCAGCCGAAAAGATAGAAAGTAAGCTGTTTACGAGCGCTTACTTTGATGAGAATCTGATTCATGGCGTACGCTGGGGAAGAGGAAAAGATAAAACTTATTTCTTATACAGTGATAAGGAATATATTCATCTGGATGAAAATTTTGCGGTTAAGGAAAGATGGGAAAGGGATGAGGGAACCTGGGTATATGCCATACAGGAAAATCCATTTAATGATAAAACCTATTTGGTAGGTCCTGGCGAGTTTCATTATGAGGAAGCATACGCGTCTTATGTGCGAAGCGGCATTCAGATATTTCAATCTGAAGATAAAAAGGTCCTGGCAAAATCTTTGGATGTTCATAGCGCCAATACAATTTGTTTTATTTCTGAGACGGAAGGATACCTTTACGATGATTATGGTATTGCCGGGTTTTCATTGGAGACAGGGGAAATAGAATGGCTGTATGATTTTCATGAAGATATGGAATATTATAACAAAATGTATAATCCAAATAAACCCCTTGTGTATATGCAGATTCTAAACGGCATTCAGGGTGGTTTTGCCAGAAAAGACGGCTCCCATGTGCTTCTTGTTGCGGGCGCTGACGGAACCTATCAAATATGGAATATGTTGAAAGGAGAAGAGAAGGCTTCTTTTTCCGATAAGGAAAAACAGGAGGTGGAACTGGCGCTTACCGTTTCCAGCACCACTATTGAAGAAGCCGTATATGAATTTAATATGCAGAGCGCAGAATACAAAATTGTGCTTCGCACCCCGAATGAGGGAGAAGACTTTGATGATTTCAGAACCAGAATACAGGCAGAGTTGTCAGGCGGGGAAGGCCCTGATATTATGGGGGCAGGAAGCGTTATAGATTTGGAAGCCGGTGCAAAAAAAGGTTTCTTACTGGATTTGACAGAAGAATTTGCAGAATATGAAAAGGATATTCTTCCTTCCGTGTGGGAAATAGGGACGGTAAACGGACGTCGTTACAGTGTGCCGTATTCCTGTACCATAAGGACAGTGGTTGTGGACGGACGGCTGGTAAATAACCAGACCGGCTGGACGCTGGAGGAAGCCATGAGGTATATGGAGGACAGCGGCGTACCATATTTTATGGCGGGGGCAGGAGAAGCAGAACTGTTTTTTAATCTGGGATTACAGACGGGTTCAAGCCGGCTTATCGACTGGCAGAATAAAACAAGCAGTTTAAATGGCGAAGAAGCATTGCGGTTGTTGGAGTTTGCCACGCAGTATGCAGATAATGAATGTGAACCGGGTAAAGCGTATGCGCAGGCGGAGTCAGGAAAAGCAATGACCGTTCTTCTTTACATGGGAAGTCCCGATGACATGAGAGTGGCGGAAGCTATATTCAAAGGCAATGAAACATATGTCGGGTTTCCGACGATAAACGGCGAAGGCGGACACAATATTTCTGCTTCAAGTTTGGCAGTAAATCAGAAAAGTCCATGTAAAGAAGGGGCAATTGCTTTTCTGAAATATCTGCTGTCAGAAGAAAAACAGTCGGATATCGCCAAAGGTTTAACGGCGGGCTCTCAAAACGGCTTTTCCTATGGCTTTCCCGTGAGAAAGGATGCCATGGAACTTATGTATGACTATCTACAGCAGGAGGACAGTGAATCGGTCGGAACGAATACGGCCGGGGGAGTAGAATATGAAAAGAAACCTCTTTCTGATGAGAGCATAGAAAAGTTAAGGGAAATTATGGAGACGGCAAGGCCGTCTGAAAGTAAATTAAATCTGGTGATGGATATTGTAATGGAAGAATTGAAAGGCTTCAGGCAGGAAGGAAAGTCGGCACAGCAGGCTTTGGACATAGCAAATAGCAGGGTGCAATTATTTTTGAGTGAATCTGCGGATTAGAGCCAGCCTCCGTATTCTGCATGGCATCAGACTTTTCTATTGCCTTTTGGAAAATGAATATGATAGATTAGAAATATAAGTCAGATGTCAGCGGAGGAGAAAAGTATGTTCCGTAAGAAGGCAGAAAAAGAATCTTATAACAAAGAAGAACAAAAACCCATAATCCGAAGCAGTATATGTACCGGGGAAAAGGTTGCGGGATTTAAGGATATTCATACCGGAAAATTTACAGAAGTCATGTTGATTAAGAATAGTAAAGATATGGATTTGTTTCTGGAGAAGTATGATATATCTGCGGAGGAGATTAAAACGGAGTGGTAATCCACCCTAATTGTGCACGCCGGGGCTGACGCCATGCACAATTAGGGTGAATCAGCCGTTTATATATTTTATAAATTGTGTTATAATTTAGGAATACGGAAGAAAAAGATATTTTAGCTGAGGGAGTAGAAGGCATGACGGTATTTTTTGTGATTATGGGGTTTGTTTTCATCATATACTGCCTGTGCATCCTGTTTGCCGGGTATGGCACCAAATTTTTTCTGGTTTGGGGTGTTTTGGGGATATTGAGCATCCTGTGGGGAAAATACGGGAAATACCTTCTGAAGCATACGCCGCCGGTGTTAAAGAAAATATCTGCCTGTCTGGTATTAACGGGGATTGTCCTGTTTGTGGTTGTGGAGGGCATGATAATCAGCGGTTTTTTTGCCAAAGGGCCGAAAAACCTTGACTATATTCTGGTTCTTGGCGCACAGTTAAAAAAAAGCGGCCCCAGCTATGTCTTGCAGCTTCGTCTGAACGAAGCGTACGATTACCTGATACAAAATGAGAACACAAAAGTTATTGTATCCGGCGGGCAGGGGAGCAATGAGCCGGACACCGAAGCGCAGGGCATGTACGATTATCTGGTCGGTAAAGGAATAGCGCCTGATAGAATCCTGCTGGAGGATGCGTCTAAAAACACCAATGAAAATATTCGTTTCAGCAGCGCCCTGATTGACCCTGAAACAGACAGCGTGGGAATTGTAACCAGCAATTTTCATGTATTTCGCGCCCTGCGTCTGGCGGAGGCAGCCGGTTACGAAAAGGTACACGGAATAGCGGCCGGTTCACATCCGGGATTTTTGCCCAACAATATGCTGCGCGAATTTTTGGGTGTGGTAAAGGATTTTTTGACAGGTAATTTTACCTGACGGAAAGGGGACAGGATAATGGAATTTATGGAAGAGAAGGTGGAAAAGCTTAGGCAGATGATTTCCGAAAGCAACCACATTGTATTTTTTGGCGGCGCAGGCGTGTCCACGGAAAGCGGGATACCGGATTTCAGGAGTGTGGACGGTCTGTACCATCAGCAGTATGAGTACCCGCCCGAGACTATTTTGAGCCATACCTTTTACAGGCAGAAGCCGGAGGAGTTTTACCGGTTTTACAAAAATAAAATGCTTTTTCTGGATGCAAAGCCCAATGCCGCCCACAAAAAACTTGCCGAATGGGAAAAGGAGGGCAAGCTGACCGCCGTTGTGACCCAGAACATAGACGGTCTGCATCAGGCTGCAGGCAGCAAGGAAGTGTGGGAGCTGCATGGCAGCGTACTTAGAAACTATTGCGAGGAATGCGGCGCTTTTTATGATGTGCAGTATGTAAAGGAAGCAGAAGGCGTTCCCCTGTGTGAGAAGTGCGGCGGCGCCGTGAAGCCGGATGTGGTGCTGTACGAGGAGGGACTGGACCAGCATACCATCAACGAAGCGGTAAAGGCAATCCGTAATGCGGACATGTTGATAATCGGCGGGACTTCCCTGGCGGTTTATCCGGCAGCCGGGCTAATTGATTATTTTAAAGGAAAATATCTGGTGCTGATAAACAAGGCGCCGACCCCGAGGGATAATATGGCGGACCTTGTCATACAGGGCAGTATCGGGGAAATATTTAGTAAATTATAAAGACAGGTATAACAGGAGATATTCATGGATATTCAGGTGGGAGATATTGTAAGGTTAAAAAAACAGCATCCCTGCGGCAGCAGTGAGTGGGAGGTGCTTAGGATTGGGGCGGATTTCAGGCTGAAATGCGCAGGATGCGGGCACCAGATTATGATTGCCCGTAAGCTTGTGGAAAAAAACATTAGGGAAATCCGCAAAAAGCCTTGAAAATAAGGGAATAATGTGGTATCATAAATCTCCGTGATATAATATTCCTTGCTCCTGTATACAGGGGCCAGAGACCATAAGGAGGTAAAAAAGCATGAACAAATACGAATTGACAGTTGTTGTTAATGCTAGAATCGAAGATGATGAAAGAGCAGCCGTGATTGACAAGTGCAAGGCGCTGGTTGAGAGATTCGGCGGAACCATCACCAACGTTGATGAATGGGGTAAGAGAAGACTGGCTTACGAAGTTCAGAAGATGAAGGAAGCGTTCTATTATTTCATCCAGTTCGAGGCAGACAGCAAAGCTCCCGCTGAAATCGAGAGCCGCGTGCGCATTATGGACAACGTTATCAGATTCCTGATTGTAAAACAGGAAGCATAAGAGGCATACCGGGTGTCCGGTGGATTCCTGGTGTACCGGAAAGAGGGACTTAATATGAATAAAGTAATTCTTATGGGAAGATTAACCAGAGATCCTGAAGTGAGATATTCTCAAGGAAGCAGCCAGACAGCGGTTGCAAGATTTTCTGTTGCAGTGGACAGGCGGTTTAAGAGGGATGGAGAACCTGATGCGGACTTTTTTAACTGTACTGCATTTGGCAGACAGGCGGAGTTTGTAGAGCGTTATCTGCATAAGGGAACCAAGATACTCTTGACGGGCCGTATTCAGAATGACAATTACACCAACAGGGACGGCCAGCAGGTTTACAGCGTCCGCGTGATAGTAGAGGAGATTGAATTTGCTGAGAGCAAAAATGCTTCCGGGGATAACAGCGGTTTTATGGGAGGCAATAATTCCAGACCTGAACCTTCCGGCGCAGGGGACGGTTTTATGAACATCCCGGACGGCATTGACGAAGAATTGCCGTTTAACTAATTAATATTTTTGGAATGGAGGCACTGACATGGCATTTAATAAAGCAGACAAAGCAGATGCGCCTATGAGAAAAAAAGGCGGCATGCGCAGAAGAAAAAAAGTTTGTGTATTTTGTGGCAAAGACAATGTGATTGATTACAAAGACGTAAACAAATTAAAAAGATATGTATCCGAGAGGGGCAAGATTCTTCCCAGAAGAATCACCGGCAACTGTGCAAAGCACCAGAGGGCTCTTACCGTTGCCATCAAGCGTGCGCGTCACGTGGCGCTGATGCCTTATGTTCAGGACTAAAAAAGCGGGCCAATCATCTTTGCGGATGGTTGGTCTTTTTTAATTCGTCTGGATTTTCCGCCTTCACAATAAATCTTTATCTCCACAATTTCCCTGCATCTATGTTTTCATTGCCGGAATACGGGATAAACCGGCCCCAAAGGATAAAAACTCCTAGCCTTCGACAAATTAAATTGTGGAAAGATATAAGAAAAAATGGTATACTATACCAGTATAGGCAAATGAATATGATTATACGGGGGCATACATGAAGAAAAGGATTAGATTAAAAGGAAGAATCAAGACATACCTTCAGTTTTCGATTTACCTTGGCGTGCTTATGCTGGTGATTAATGCCGGTATTCTGGTGATTGACTACAGGGCAGGGCTTTTGCTGGGATTTTTTACCCTCTTTTATTTTGCGGTAACCCTGACTTTGTATTTTTATAATAAACCGGTCATAATCAATGAACTAGTCAGTTTTGCGACCCAGTACGGGCAGATTCAGAAACGATTGTTAAGGGAACTGGAACTGCCGCACGCCCTGTTAGACGATGCCGGCAAAGTGATTTGGACAAACCAGGCTTTTGAAAATGTGACGGGGCAGCCAAAAGGATATAATAAGTCCATTATGGCGCTGTTTCCCTCCATCACGAAAGACCGTCTGCCTGACAATGAAGGCGTGGAGGAAACACAGTATGAACTGACGTATGAAGGAAAAGAATACATAGCCAAGTTCAAGAAGATAACGCTCAAGGAGATGGCGGAAAACAGCGACATGATTCTGGCAAAAGGGTATGACGGATTTTTGATTGCCGTCTATCTGTTCGATGAAACAGCCCTTCATATTGCCCTGCAGGAGGTGGATGACCAGAGTCTGTCGGTAGGACTTTTATATCTGGACAATTATGAGGAAGCGCTGGAAAGCGTGGAGGAAGTCAGACGCTCACTGCTTATCGCCCTGATTGACAGGAAGGTAAATAAGTATATTGCGGCGTTGGACGGTATCGTAAAAAAGCTGGAAAAAGACAAATATTTGGTGATTATGCGCAAGAAATCGGTTGCCCAGTTGCAGGAATCGCGTTTTGATTTGCTGGAGGATGTAAAGACCGTCAATATCGGCAATGAGATGGCTGTAACCATAAGTATCGGCGTGGGTCTGGACGGACTTACTTATGCGCAGAATTATGAATTTGCACGCAATGCCATTGATTTGGCGTTGGGGCGCGGCGGTGACCAGGCTGTAATCAAGACGCCGGAAAGTATTACCTATTACGGGGGCAAGAGTCAGCAGGTGGAAAAAAATACCCGCGTCAAGGCCCGCGTCAAGGCTCATGCGCTGAAAGAAATTATTGCCGGCAAGGACAAGGTCATTATCATGGGGCACAGGCTGGCTGATGTGGACAGTTTCGGGGCGGCGGTAGGTATATACAGGATTGCGCAGACACTGGACAGAAAGGCCCATATCGTGCTTAACAGCGTTGCCAATTCCATGCAGCCGTTGATTGATTTGTTTAAAAATAATCCTGAGTATGACGACGACATGATTGTTGGAAGCGGACAGGCCATTGAACTGGCAGGGAACAATGCGGTGCTGGTGGTAGTGGATGTGAATAAGCCGACGATTACAGAGTGTCCTGATTTGTTGAAGGTTTGTAAGTCTATTGTGGTTCTGGACCATCACAGGCAGGGTTCAGAGACCATTGAAAATGCGACGTTGTCTTATGTGGAGCCGTATGCTTCTTCCGCCTGCGAGATGGTTTCCGAGATTTTGCAGTATACCAGCGACAATATCAAGATACGTACGGAAGAAGCCGACTGCATGTATTCCGGCATCATGATTGATACCAACAACTTTATGAGCAAGACGGGCGTGAGGACTTTTGAAGCGGCGGCATTCCTGCGCCGGAACGGTGCGGATGTGACCCGTGTCAGAAAGATGTTCAGGGAGGACGCCATCGAGTATAAGGCGAAGGCGGATGCCGTCAGTCAGGCAGAAATTTACAGGCAGTCGTTTGCCATTTCCATCTGCACGACAGAGGATATCCAGAGTCCTACCGTAATCGGGGCGCAGGCGGCCAATGAACTGTTAAATATCAGAGGTGTAAAAGCAAGCTTTGTGTTGACGGATTATCAGGGGAAAATCTATGTATCGGCCCGTTCCATTGATGAAGTGAATGTGCAGATTATTATGGAAAGACTGGGCGGCGGAGGCCATATGAGCATTGCGGGATGTCAGATGGAGGGCATCGGCATGGCGGAAGCCATCGGCAATCTGAAAGCGACGATTGACATTATGCTGGAGGACGGAGATATCTAAGGAAATGTGCAGACAGGGAGAAAGGTGTGTGAAGAGAAATGAAAATTATACTGTTGCAGGATGAAAAGAAATTAGGAAAAAAAGGGGATATTATTGAGGCAAGCGACGGTTATGCCAGAAACTTTATTCTTCCCAAAAAAATTGGTGTGGAAGCAAATGCCAAAAACCTGAATGATTTAAAGCTACAGAAGGCCAACGAAGCAAAAATTGCAAAAGCAAGGCTGGAGGAAGCGCAGGCGCTGGCAAAGCAGCTGGAAGAAAAAACCGTCGAAGTAAAAATGAGGGCAGGAGAGGGCGGCAGGGCGTTTGGTTCCGTATCTTCCAAGGAAATTGTCAATGCCTGCAAGGAGCAGCACGGCATTGAACTGGACAAAAAGAAGTTAGTGCTTCCTGAAGCCTTGAAAAATTTCGGGGTGTACGAGGTAGACGTCAAACTGCATCCGCAGGTAGCAGCCAAACTGAAGGTACACATATCGGAGAGTTAAACCGGAAAGGACGGCGAAATGCCGACAGAAGAAAGTAAGTATATGGAAGAAACTGTTTTAAAGAGGATACTGCCCCAAAGCATCGAAGCGGAGCAGTCCGTCATAGGCTCCATGATAATGGACAGGGAAGCGATTGTAATTGCTTCGGAAATTATAACAGGAGAAGATTTTTACAATAAGCAGTACGGTACTTTGTTTGAAACCATGGTAGAGCTTCACGATGAAGGCAGGCCGGTGGATTTGGTGACGTTGCAGGACAGGCTTAAGGAAAAGGACGTACCGCCGGAAGTCAGCAGTCTTGAATTTGTCAGGGATTTGATTACGGCAGTCCCGACTTCTGCCAACATTAAATATTATGCCGGTATTGTGGCGGAAAAGTCTGTCTTAAGAAAGCTGATACGTCTGAATGAGGAAATTGCCAATACCTGTTATGCGGGCAAAGAAAGCCTTGAAGTGATATTGGAGGACGCTGAAAAAAGGATATTTGAGGTGGTGCAAAAGCGCAATTCCGGTGAGTTTGTGCCTATTCGGCAGATTGTCATGAATGCCATGGATGCAATTGAGAGGGCTTCCAGAAATAAAGGAGCGGTGACGGGGATTCCCACCGGATTTGTGGATTTGGATTACCGGACAGCGGGGATGCAGCCGTCGGATTTGGTGTTGATTGCCGCCAGGCCGTCCATGGGGAAAACAGCATTTGTACTGAATATTGCGGAGCATGTGGCCTTTAAGCAGAAGAAGGCGGTGGCGATATTCAGTCTGGAAATGTCAAAAGAGCAGTTGGTGAACCGTTTGTTTTCCTTAGAGTCCAAGGTGGATTCCCAGCACATCAGGACGGGGCAGCTTTCCGACCAGGAATGGGAAAAACTGATTGAAAGCGCAGGAGTAATCGGCAAGTCCAATCTGATTATCGACGACACGCCGGGTATCAGCATTTCAGAACTGAGAAGCAAGTGCAGGAAATACAAGCTGGAGCATAATTTATCCATGATTATCATTGACTATCTCCAGTTGATGTCCGGAAGCGGAAGAACGGATTCCAGACAACAGGAGATTTCCGATATCTCCCGTTCCCTGAAGGCATTGGCAAGAGAACTCCATGTACCGGTGCTTGCGCTGTCCCAGTTGTCGCGTGCAGTGGAGCAGCGGCCGGACCACAGGCCCATGCTTTCCGACCTTCGTGAGTCAGGGGCGATTGAGCAGGATGCAGACGTGGTGATGTTTATTTACAGGGACGATTATTACAATCATGATACGGAAAGGAAAGATATTGCCGAGATTATCATCGCAAAACAAAGAAACGGCCCCATAGGTACAATAGAACTGGCATGGCTGCCCAATTATACTAAATTTGCCAATCTCGAAAGATAAATGTTTTAGGGTCAACAAAATAATGCATACAAAAGAGAACAGGTGAGGGACAATTCCCGATACAGGTTCTCTTTTTATATAGCAAGGTTGCATGTGGCTAAAAAGTTTTTAGGGGAAACAGAAAGGAAGGATAGAAAATGAGTACGGTATTTTTGATTTCAGACGCTGCAAAAAAAGTCAAAGTGGAAGCGCATGTGCTTCGTTACTGGGAAGAGGAATTGGGTCTGCCGATTAAGCGCAATGAGCTTGGGCACCGCTACTATACAGAAGACGATGTGAAGAGGTTTCAGGAAATTAAAGATTTAAAGGAGCGGGGACTACAGTTGAAGGCAATCAGGATGGTTTTAAAAAATGGAAAGCTGGACATGCTGCCGGCAGGTGAGGAAGCAGCGGTACAGGAAACGGAAAGAGAAAAGTCAGAGGAAAGAGAAAAACCTGAGGAAAGTGCAAAGACAGAAGAAAGCGCTGCAAGGGGGAATTTTCCGGTAGAAGAAAAAGGAGTGGTACAAGCCATTCAGCCTGCCGCTGGCGCTCTTACGGAGGAAACCAGAGAAGAAAAGTCAGCAAGGCTTCAGTGGCTGCTTCAGCAGATGTTTCGAGAAACGCTGCAGGAAAACAACGATTATCTTTGCCGCCAGATGAAGGAAAGCATACTGAAGGAGCTGGATTACCAGTTCAGGATGCAGGAAGAGCGGAATGAAGAAAGAAACGCCGAGCAGCTTAAACGGGATGAGGAACATTTCAAGAGAATTGATGAACTGCTTCGCAAAAAAAGAAGATTATTAAAAAAGTAAACAAAAAACCAGCCTGTACCGCAGAGTGCGGACACAGGCTGGTTTTATCTTTAAAACTATTTTATTCCTCAGAAATAGCGCCTACAGGACACACGCCTGCGCAGGAACCGCAGTTAATGCAGGTGTTGGGGTCGATTTCCATTTTTCCGTCGCCCATGCTGATAGCGCCGACAGGACACTGGGACTCACATGCACCGCAGGCAACACAAGTATCATTGATTACAAATGCCATAATAAATATCCTCCTTAAATATAGTATCTACATTGATACAAATTTATCATTATTAGTATTCTAATATAAAACAGGGACAAATACAAGTCCTTTTATGGAATTTGAGTTTCCACATTCTGCATGGCGGCGGCCGGAGTGTGCATTTGTTCCAACAGGACACGTTCTCACTCGGGTAAAAACACAACGGCACGTAGGATGCTATAATACAGCATCCAAATGCCGGTGTTTTTACACGGTCCTTTATGGAATCAAATGCACGCTCCGGCAGCCGCCTTGCAGAATGTGGAAACGTAAGTCGGGATTATTGTTCAGGTCCCTGTTTATGACATTTCAGCGCGGCGTTTTTTTACGCCTTCCAGTATCACGGCTTTCTTTTCCACGACCTTGTTTTTATCCATGGCGGGAACTCCGTGAAGTTTATAAGGAATGCCAAGGGATTCATATTTCTTTTCTCCCATGGTGTGGTAGGGAAGGACATCTAGGGCTTTTAAATTGTGAAATTGTCCGATAAAGTAGCCGAGCTGTTCCAGATAGGTTTCGTCATCTGTGATTCCGGGAACAACGACGTGGCGAATCCACATGGCTACATCTTTTTCATCCAGATATCTGCAAAAATCGAGAATGTTTGCATTGGACTGTCCCGTCAGTTCTTTGTGCTTTTCCTCATCAATATGTTTGATGTCCAGCATTACCAAATCGGTCAAGGTCATCAATTTATCCATTTTTTCCATAAATTCTGCATTGCCGCGGTTAAACGCAATTCCGGAACTGTCAATGCAGGTATGGATGTTATCCTTTTTGGCAAGGGAAAAAAGTTCGATTAAAAAATCGACCTGCATCAGAGGTTCGCCGCCGGTCACGGTAATGCCGCCGTCCTTGTAGAACCCTTTATTCCGTTCATACTGCTCGATAATTTCCGCAGGCTCCATCATGGTGCCGCCGGTCATGGACCAGGTGTCCGGATTGTGGCAGTACGCGCAGCGCATGGGGCAGCCCTGTACAAAAACAACAAAACGTACACCGGGTCCGTCCACAGTGCCAAAGCTTTCAAGAGAATGTATTCGTCCTTTCATGTCAAATCCTTCTTTCCATCTATATTATGCTTATAGACATACATCATTACAGAAACAGTATACACAGAATAATCAAAAAAGGCTAGTTTTTTCTTAAGTTTCTTCTGGAGTTACTCATGAAAACCTGTTGCATAAATAGGTTGTATTTGCTTTATATGGCATATGTGAATTTTGGGATGCAGCAAACCTGTATAGGATTACAAAATGATATGGAAAGTAGATAATTTAAAATCGAGAGAAATCGAAATAGATATGCCATTTCTAGAATGGTATTATAAAAAAGTGATAGTTAGGATGTGCAGTGAGAATGTGGAGCCGTTTGAGGAGAGGGATGACGAGTACGGAAGAAGGATGGGTGAAAAAGCCTTTTCCCTCATATTTCATAAAATCCATCTCCTGCAAGGTGGAGATAATCTGATCTATTGTGTATCTTTCGTCCAGCTTTTTTTCGAGATAGCGGTATACAATCAGGGCAGTAAAGCAGGTGATGAAATGAGCCAGGATGCGGTCCTGCCGCTTTACATATACAGGCCGTGCCTCAAAATCCGTCTTCATGATGCGGAAGCATTCTTCAATCTCCCAGCGGCTCTTAAAAATATTTTATCTTTGTCATTTTTGTCATCCAGTTCCCGTATATCACATATAATGCCGGGGGACCCGCCTGAAAGGCGTCTTCCCTGTCATAGCTGTGAAGTAACGGTTTGTTGCAGAGGAAAGCCCTGCATCGGTGCAGACGATAAACCTGGACATGTCAAACTTTTCAATCATTTTTCGTTTAAGGGGAATCAGGGTGTTTTGCTCATTGTCATTCCCGGGGGATATGCCGAAAGCAACAGGGATGCCGTCCGAGTCCATGAACAGCCCCATTTCCACGATGGGGAGAGGGAGGCGCTGTTTTTGAACAGACGGCTCTGTATATAATCGGATTCTTCCGCTATGACAGAGAGGGCGCGGTAAACGTCAAGAGGTTCAAAAGAAGGCTGCTCTATAAATCTTCCGGAATCTTCAAAGCTGCTCTTTTTGGAGGATGGATAAAGTGTCCTCGTATAAACCAGGCGTGAGAGGATGTCGCTTAAATCATACTCAAAAAGATGCCTGGAGGAATGAGGTTTGGCTGTCAAACACCCGCGTTTACATTATATGTATTATATGGTAATATGTAATAGTAATGAAAAACATATTCACGGTGAGAAAGGAAGACGGAATATGATTAAAATGGAAATTGAAATGAATGAGAAAAAAATAAGAGAAGACAGTGAATATACTGTAGAACAAATTAAAAGCATGGTAGAAGAAGTTGCTGAAATGACAGGCATTAGTAAAAAGGATAACAAGGGTGCATTTTGGGGTAATGGTAATAACCAAGACTTTGCTAATTTTGGAAGTATTGTTCTGTATTTAAAAGAACAACAATGGTTTTGCCATTTGTAAAAAAATGGATTTTGTATGTAGATGATGAAATAGATGATTTGGCAAAACATTACCAGAGGAAAGCAGTATGAAAAATTTAAAAAAAAAATTTACCTTTATTTTAAAGATTGAAAAAACTTAAGAAAGTATTTGGTGAAAAAAATTATATGAAAGGGTATGATGAACTAAATAAATTTTTTTGTAAAGACAGGGGATTTGAACATAGGCAGGAGTCCGTATATTGTTCGAAAAACAAGATGCCCATTCATGATGTTTTTGACTTGGTTCAAGAATTAAGAACATCATGCCCTTGGATGAAAAAGCGACTTACTAGAATGGATGTTGCGGATGTGGGTGGAATGTTGTGATATATTTAAAGTTTTTTCTTCTTCCGTGAGGCAGTAATATGGAAACAACAAGAAAACAAATTTCTTTTGATTTAGATACAGAAGCGCTTAAAAAATAAATTTGGAGAAAAAAGTAGAAAGGTAATAGATATGAAAAATAATATGGCAAAGCAAACTCACAAAATATATGAAGAAAGTAAAAAATTAGTTGAGGAATCTATGGGTAAAATGAATGAATTGTCTGAAATTGAGGACACATCAGAAAGAGAATTTTATGTTCATATGCGTGATTTTTTCATGCAACAGAAACAAATAGAGTTAATAAAGAAAGGCGTATTTTAACAGGAAATAGTATAATTAATAATATAAAAAAGGCAAAAGAGTATGGACATTTTGTAAAAGTATGTTATGTGGGACTGGAAAGTGCTGATTTGGCTATTCAAAGAGTTCAGCAGAGAGTGGAAAAAAGGAGGTCATGGAATAGCAGAAGAAGATATAAGGCGTAGGTATGGATAATCTTTAAATAATCTTCAAAAAATTATTCCAATTTGTGATAAAGTAGAAATATATGATAATATGGAAAAATTTTGTTTGGTAGCAAGTTCCGGAAAGCAACTTGATAATTCAATTTGGAGGTATTAATGAAAAAATTAACAGAAATGGAAACGGAAGATATTGTAAACGAGGTTATTGCAACAATGGCATTTGAAGGAATAATTTTGACAGAAAAGGAAATAGAAGCATTAAAAGAAATTGGAAGGGGTAATTTGAAAACAGAAGATTACGTAAAACAAATAAAAAAGAAATATATGATAAATGGATAGAGAATATGTGAAATAAGCATTGAACCTGTTAAGGGTAATTTTGATTTAAAGAGGCTTAGCAAATGAAATAATTTCTCGGTACTATCTTAAAGTTATGTTACGACGAATTTCACTCCCATCCATGCAGTGGAAGTTTTATTTTTAAATACAAAAAGGAGCCATTGTTCCATTTTACAATGACTCCTTTTATTATCCCGTTATACTGCCTCGTGGAAAGTACGTGAGATAACGTCAGCCTGCTGTTCCGGCGTCAGCTTAATGAAGTTTACAGCGTATCCGGATACGCGGATAGTAAGCTGGGGATAGTTCTCAGGATGCTTTTGAGCGTCCAATAAAGTATCTCTGTTGAGTACATTTACATTTAAGTGGTGACCGCCTTTTGTTGCATAGCCATCCAGCAAAGCAACCAGGTTGTCGACCTGTGAATTTGATGCTGTCATAGTTTATTCCTCCTGTTATTCTTTGTTTTCGCCGCTGTCATTGCGGCCGCTGTAATCATCAAGTCCTTGATGAAGAGTGGGAACACTGCATGCCAGAGGGGTTCTGGAGCAATCCGTACACCCCATCGTCTGAACGTTGTTTGATTCCGTATCATTCGTATCAACATTGATATGTCCAACGCCCTGGCTCATGCCGGAATCCAGCATTTTTACCAAATCGTCAATCATAGTCTTTTCGTCCATGGTGTTCCTCCTTTTGGTTTATCAGATTATTTGTTCAAATCAACTTCAATGTCTCCTGAGAATACCTGGTCTTCTTTGCCAAGTGCGCCCGGAATGATGGTGAAGGTATTGGAAATACCATCCTGTGCATCATTGAACGGAAGCTTGGATACAGAAGAAAGGGATGCTACCGCACCGTGGGTATCGCGTCCGTGCATCGGGTTTGCACCGGGTGCGAACGGCTGTCCTTTCTTACGTCCGTCAGGGGTGTTTCCGGTTGCCTTACCATAGGTAACGTTGGAAGTAATGGTCAGGATGGAAGTGGTAGGAACGCCGTTTCTGTAGGTATGATGTCTGCGGATAGCTGTCATAAATTTGTGAACAACTTCCTGTGCGATGGAGTCTACGCGGTCGTCATCATTACCATATTTAGGAAATTCACCGGTGGTCTTGAAGTCTACGATGATACCGTCCTCATCACGTACCACTTCAACCTTTGCATATTTGATAGCGGACAGGGAGTCTGCTACGATGGAAAGGCCGGCAACACCGGTTGCAAAGTAGCGTTTTACATCCCTGTCATGCAGAGCCATTTCTGCTCTCTCGTAGCAGTATTTGTCATGCATGTAGTGGATAATGTTCAAGGTATTTACATATACATCTGCCTGCCATTCCAGCATGTCAATGAATTTGCTCATAACATCGTCATAATCAAGAACGTCGCCGGTAACGGGACGGTATTTGGGACCAACTTGTTTCTTGGTTACTTCGTCAACACCGCCGTTCAATGCATACAGCAGACATTTTGCAACATTGGCACGAGCGCCGAAGAACTGCATTTCTTTACCGATAACCATGGAGGATACGCAGCATGCGATGCCGTAGTCGTCGCCGTGTGTTACTCTCATCAAGTCGTCGTTCTCATACTGGATGGAAGAAGTCTGGATGGACATCTTTGCACAGTATTTCTTCCAGTTTTCAGGAAGCCTTGTGGACCAGAGAACGGTCAGGTTGGGCTCCGGAGAAGGTCCGAGGTTGGTCAGGGTGTGCAGGTAACGGAAACTCATCTTTGTAACCATGGGACGTCCGTCTACACCAACACCGCCTAAGGACTCGGTTACCCATACAGGGTCGCCTGCAAAAATCTGGTTGTATTCAGGGGTACGTGCAAATTTGATGCAACGAAGCTTCATGATGAAGTGGTCAACAAACTCCTGAATCTGCTCCTCGGTAAATACGCCTGCTTTTAAGTCTCTCTGCGCATAGCAGTCAAGGAAGGTGGATGTACGTCCGAGGGACATGGCAGCGCCGTTCTGCTCCTTAACGGCACACAGATAGCCGAAGTATACTGCCTGGATAGCTTCCTGTACATTCTTTGCAGGTCTGGAAATATCGCAGCCATAGGAAGCAGCCATTTCTTTCATTAATTTCAGGGCAACAATCTGCTCGGAAATCTCTTCGCGGAGACGGATTACGTCGTCGGTCATAACACGGCCGGTGGAATCCTTCTGCGCCTGCTTGTCTTCAATCAGCCTGTCGATACCGTACAGGGCAACACGTCTGTAGTCACCGATGATACGTCCGCGGCCGTAAGCGTCAGGAAGACCTGTAATGATATGGGATGAACGGCAAGCCCTCATTTCCTGATTGTAAGCGTCAAAGCAGCCGGCATTGTGTGTTTTTCTGTGTGTGGAGAAAAACTCGCTGATTTCGGGGTCAACTTCATAACCGTTGTCGGAACATGCCTTCTCTGCCATCCTGATACCGCCGTAAGGCTGTAAGGAACGTTTGAACGGCTTGTCTGTCTGGAACCCTACGATGGTTTCTTTGCTCTTGTCAAGGTATCCGGGACCATGGGATGTAATGGTAGAAATCACTTTGGTATCCATATCAAGGACGCCGCCTGCTTCTCTTTCTTTTTTCTGTAAATCCAATACCTGTGCCCATAAGTCTTTTGTGTTTTGTGTAGCTTCAGCTAAGAAAGATTCGTCTCCGTCGTACGGAGCGTAGTTTCTCTGGATGAAGTCGCGGACATTGACTTCATTTTCCCATTTGCCGCCTACAAAATCATTCCATTCTGGTCTCATTTTGAAATGCCTCCTATTAAAATTTTATTTGGTTATAATATATGTGAAACTATAGTAAATCCTATGCATTCATTATATGAAAAACGTGTATACACGTCAAGTCAAGCAATGTTTTTTTTTCTATACAAATGCCGTATTTTAGAATTGTTTTAGAAAAAAAACATGAAATTTCATAAATAGGAATGTCTTGTCAATACTAAAGGAAAGTATTATACTACTGAAATAGGAAAAGGAGGTAAAAAGATGGCTGACATTACGAAGGATATGACAATTGGTGAAATATTGAGACAAGCCCCCGAAGTGGCGCCTGTTTTGATGGAAGCAGGCATGCACTGCCTGGGATGTCCGTCCGCACAGGGGGAGTCCCTTGAGGAAGCTGCAATGGTGCATGGAATGGATATTGATGCATTGATGGAGAAAATTGCGGCATTATAACAGCATAAAAAAGGAGCTGCGTGGCAGCTCCTTTTTTGTTATATTTCAGCCAGCGACTGCAACGCATGATTTGCAATGATTGCGGAAAAATGTTCTTCTAAGTAAGAACGGCTGGCAGGAAGGCTTTTTCTGGCGCTTCCGTATTCGGAAAGTACATTACAGATACGGTTAAATTCTTTGGGAGAATGTCCTTTCCCGGAAATAATCAACAGGTAATGTCCTTCCGACTCGTCTTTATACAGTGAGTTTTCACCATGGTAATTTTCGCCAAGCATACAGGCAAGCCTCGTCAGGCTGCGAAGGGAATCAAATACAAAAATCCGGGTTAACTCATTATTTTCTTCAGCCAGACCGGCAGGTCTGCCCTGTGGAGGCTTCTTGTCTGCCGCCGGAGTTTTTGTATCTTCACCGGCCGTTTTGCGGTTTTCCTGTAATTTTTTAAATAAATCCAGAACTTCGTCGGCACCTTCGGATACTTCATCCGTTAAATCATCGGTGTCATCCTCATCATGGACAGAAGGGGCAAATTTGGAAAAGCGGGTGTCCAGCTCTTCCGGGTCCTCAACTTTGGTTATAATTAAAACGATACATTCTGAATTGAGGGGTATTGCTTCTATCATCAGCGGGATGTCTTCCGCTTCAAAACCACATTCATAAGATGCCTGCTGCATCATGTCACGAAACAGATTTTTGGCTTTTTCCGTGCCATATGCCAGTTCACTGATTTTTAATTCGCGGTTTGCCAAATCCTCCCGGGTCAGCGTACAGCGGATTTGGTTTTCATTCACTTTTTCAATTTTCATGCTATCACATCCTTACTATTAAGATACTGCACTTTTGTTGGTTGGTGACTGAAACTCCTGTAAAATCCGATTAAAAGTATATTATACTTTTCAAACCTTTTCGTCAAGAGTACCCGTGCAGTTTAATATTTTTTAATAAATTTTTCTAAATACCAAAATTTTACTTGCAAAAGCCCCGCGGATTGCATATAATAAAAATCCAAGCTGTTTCCGGCAATCAGTACAGAAAGGAGGCAGGGTTGTATTTCATTTCTTTCTAAGGTTCTAGGTTATCTTTTATTCATTAATGCTTTTTTATTCAAGCAGATTTCCACATTTAGAAAGTTTTTATCAGCATTTTAATTTTGAGAAATGTAAAATTATTCTTGTCCGCATATGCCTGATACTCTATTAGTATGCGGATGTCTTACAGGCTTATGTGTCTGTTTCTAATTTAATTATTTCCAAATTTTTTTGCTCGTTTTAATTCAATCCACAGGTAGTTTTAGCAAAAAGTACAGCCTGGACAGCTTGGTTTTTAAAAAAAATGTATAAAATCAAGGGTTCGTGTTCCAAATAATATCACGGGAAGAACTTCTTATGGCAGAACACGATACCTGCGGGCAAGGAGGGAAAAACGTGCATGAAGAAAATGAGCAGCGCCTGAAGGAAAAACTGGAACGCGTGCAAAAGTCCGGTGTTTACCTTTTTCTGGAAGGCGAGCCGTCTACTCCGGCAGATATTGCCAGCAAATGCGTCTGTGAAAAAGAAACCTACATGGCAGATTATGTACTGGATGAACACGGTATCTTAAAAGAACTGCGCTATGACAGGGTAACGGACTGGAAGTAAAGTCCGGCGCCTCCATTTCAAAGCAGGGAAGCCTGCATAAGCCCGAAACCGGGCAGGATAGTTACGGTAAGGGAATGCCTCTCTGACAGTTGCGTCTTTCCCGGTTTCGGTTTATAAAAATCTTAAGGTTTTTTGTCAAAAATTGTAATGACGGGGCAGGAATATTTTGTTATAATGAATAGCATGATTGGAGGATGCACAGGATGAAGAAAGCGATACCGGTTTTGGTTGCAATAGCATTGATTATTATTATAGGGGGAGCGGCATTTGGCTCCATGCTGATAGAAAAGTATTCTTATTCCCATGAACATGCGGATTTATATGAATATTTCCATATGGTGAAGGAAGAGGAAGTGCCTGTCATCCTGCAGGATGAACTTCTGGAAGAAAAAGCGGTGATGGTGGATGGCGTCTGCTATTTTGATTTGGCAACAGTGCATCGGTATTTTAATGACCGTTTCTATCTAGATGAGGTGGAACAACTCCTTTTATATACCACGCCGGTGGATATTATCAGGGCCGTTATCGGTGAAAACGTTTATCAGGAACAGGGGCAGACCACGGATGCAGGATACCGGCTGAGTTTTGCAAGGACGGAAGGCGAAAAAACGGTTTATTACATTGCAGTGGATTTTGTAAAAAAGTTTACAAATTTTTCTTATGAAGTGTATGGTGAGCCGCATCATATGCAGGTTTATACGGAATGGACGGACAGACAGGTTGCAGATATCACAAAGGATACGGCAGTCAGGGTGCTGGGGGGAGTAAAAAGCGATATTCTCAGGGAAGTGTCCGCTGCCGAAAAGGTTGTGATTCTGGAGAAAATGGAAACATGGTGTAAGATAAAGACGGAAGATGCTTTTATCGGTTATGTGGAAAACAAATTTCTTGAAAATGAGCGCACTGAGACCATGCAGCCGGTAACGGATTATACTGTGCCGGAATATACTTCGCTTACAAAAGAAGGAAAGGTCAGTTTAGGGTTTCATGCAATTTATGCGACCTCCGGCAACGGCACGCTGGAAGAAATGATTGCAAACACAAAAGATTTGACGGTTGTTGCGCCCACTTGGTTCAGTGTGATGGACAATGCAGGAAATATCCGCAGTTTTGCGGAGGCATCCTATGTGCAGAGAGCCCATGCGAAGGGAATCGAAGTGTGGGGTGTCGTGGATGATTTTAATTATAAGGATACTGCAGGCGCGGATGTTAATCTGCCCGCGGTTCTTGCCGCCACCACGACAAGGACGGCATTAATCGACAGGATTATGGAAGCGGCCCTTAACTGTGGGATGGATGGCATTAACATTGATTTTGAAAATATTGACGGCGCTGCCGGGGAAGACTTTGTACAGTTCCTGAGAGAATTATCCATCAGGTGCAGGGCAAACAATCTGGTGTTGTCCGTTGATAATTATGTACCGTATAATTTTAACTCCCAATATGATTTGGGAGAGCAGGGCGTTGTGGCCGATTATGTTATTATCATGGCATATGACGAGCATTGGGCAGGCTGTCAGGAAGCAGGTTCCGTTTCATCCATCGGCTATGTGAGGTATGGAATTGAAAAGACCTGTGAATATGTGCCTTCTGATAAAGTGATTGTGGCGCTGCCTTTTTACACCAGGTTGTGGAAGACGGTAGGCGCAGAGGTAACCAGCGAGGCATATCCGATGACAGGTACGGAGACTGCCCTGACCGCTTACGGAATGGAAGCAGACTGGGATGAGGAGACAAGCCAGAACTATGCGGAAATAACAGCCGGGGACGCTTTTTATCAGATATGGATTGAGGATTTACAGTCGATGGGCGTAAAGCTGAATGTAATGCAGAACTATGACCTTGGCGGGGTTGCAGCGTGGCGTCTGGGATACGAACCTGCCGCCGTATGGGATTTGTTCAGCGCTTACATGGCGCAATGATAAGATTCGTGGCATAATCCTCTTTTATTTCACATATGTTTTGGTAAGTGTGGAATGGACCGGATTTGCTTATGAAGCGAAAAGAATATATTGTGATGGGGGTGCTGGCAGCGCTTGTCCTGTTTAGCGCGGTATCCATGTTTTGGAAAAAGGAGACACGTAAAACAGCCGGTACGGCAGTGGCGGAAGAGGGCCCCTGTGTGGTGCTGGACGCGGGGCATGGGGGAAGCGACCCGGGCAAGGTAGGCATAAACGGTGCGTTGGAAAAAGATTTGAATCTGGAAATTGCCCTGTTAGTCAAAAAATATCTGGAGGCAAGCGACGTCAGGGTAGTGATGACGCGGGATAGCGATGAAGGCCTGTATGACGAGGATGCTTCCAATAAAAAGGTACAGGATATGAAACGCCGCATAGGCATTATTGAGGAAATAAATCCGGATGTAACGGTAAGCATACATCAGAACAGTTATCAGGAAGAGTATGTGCATGGCGCCCAGGTGTTTTATTATACCGGCAGCAGTGAAGGAAAAGAACTGGCGGAAAAGATACAGAACCGTCTGATTGCGGGCGTGGATGCGGAAAACAGCCGTCAGGTGAAGGCCAACAACAGTTATTATCTGTTAAAAAAGACCCCGACTACCATTGTCATCGTAGAGTGCGGATTTTTGTCAAACCGCGAGGAAGCTGAAAAGCTTTGTACGAAGGAATATCAGGAAAAACTGGCATGGGAGATTCATTTGGGGATTATACAGTATTTGAACGGGGCGGACTGAGTGTCCGCTCTTTTTTTAGGAAAACCCATATTAGCATAGGGAGTTCCGCATTTTTCATGACGGCTGCCGGGGCAGGCATTTGTTCCAACAGGACGCGCTCTCGCTCGGGTAAAAACGCAGCGGCACATAGGAGGTTAAAAGACAACCTCCCATGCCTTGGTACAAGGCATTGTCCGGCCGTTTTTACACGGTCCTTTATGGAATCAAATGCCTGCCCCGGCAGCCGTCATGGAAAATGTGGAAACGCAATACTGGTAATTGAATCAGGGCGGTGCGTGTGATATACTGTAGCAACAGAATGATTCATGCAGACAAGGAGGAAGCGTATGGAATTAGAACAGTTGAGGGCGGATATGATTGCGGCGATGAAGGCAAGAGATAAGGCAAGGAAGGATTCTATTTCCGCACTGGTTTCAGCAGTGAAAAAGGCGGGCATTGATGCAGGGTGCAGGGAGGATATTCCTACGGAACTTGTCGATAAGGTGATTTTGAAAGAGTTAAAGACAGTAAAAGAGCAGATTGATACCTGTCCGGCAGAGCGGGAAGATTTGCGGGCAGAATATCAGGCGCGTTATGATGTCATTGCGGAGTATGCGCCCCGCCTGATGCCGGCAGAGGAAGTAACTTCTTACATTAAGGAGCATTTTGCCGAAGAACTGGCAACAAAGAATAAGGGACTGATTATGAAAGCTGTCATGGGAGATTTGAAGGGAAAAGCTGACGGGAAGGTAATCAATGAAGCGGTAGCTGCATTGTGCAGATAGATAAGGAAACAGGTCTGAATGATGGAAACAAAAGTGATAACATGCTTGGAAACGGATGATATGGACTGTCTGGCGGAGGCAGGAGAAATATTGAGAAGGGGCGGTCTGGTGGCATTTCCCACTGAAACGGTTTACGGACTGGGAGGGGATGCCCTGAATCCTTCTTCTTCCAGAAAAATATATGCTGCCAAGGGCAGGCCTTCAGATAACCCTCTTATTGTGCATATATGCCGGTGGGAAGACATCTATCAAATCGTTTCGGATAATGCTTTATGCAGGCAGGCTCTTGTCAATGCAAAAAAACTGGCAGATGCTTTTTGGCCGGGGCCGCTTACCATGATACTGCCAAAATCACCGGCTGTTCCTTATGAAACCACAGGGGGGCTTGACACGGTGGCCGTCCGTTTTCCTTCCCATAAAACAGCGCTTGCACTGATAGACAGAGCGGGTGGTTTTGTGGCGGCGCCCAGCGCCAATTCTTCCGGAAAACCGAGTCCCACGTTGGCCAGACATGTTTTGGAGGATATGAATGGCCGCATTGACATGGTTATCGACGGCGGGGCGGTAGGAATCGGGCTGGAATCTACGATTGTGGATTTGACAGTCGAACCTCCGGAGATTTTGCGGCCGGGCTATATCACCCGTAAAATGCTGGAGGAAGTGCTGGGCAGTGTGGAAACAGACGCCGCCATACTGGACGATGCTTCAGGCAGGGCGCCGAAGGCGCCGGGTATGAAATACCGGCATTATGCCCCAAAAGGAGAACTGACAATTGTGTCAGGCGATAGGGATAAAGTAATTTTTTATATTAATGAAAAAGTAAAAGAAGCAAAACTGCAAGGCAGGAAAACCGGGGTAATCGGAACGATGGAATCAGCCGACAGTTATTGTGCCGACGTAATAAAGCCTGTCGGCAGCAGGGAGGATGAACTCTCGGCGGCAAAGCGGCTGTATGGCATTCTACGGGAGTTTGACGAGGAAAATGTGGAGGTTATGTACTCGGAGGTTTTTGCGGAAAACGGCATCGGACAGGCTGTGATGAACCGGTTATTAAAGGCGGCAGGCCATCATGTGGTGAAACTGTAATTTGTTTGGGGAAACAGGGCAACGCATTTGTAATATGCGGGGGTATGAGGATGAAAGAAAAACGGAGTCAGATTGGCAGATTTGCTTTGGTTGTTTGTGCGGCGGCTCTTTTAAATTGTATCGGGCGGTATACAGCTGACGGTTTGCAGCTCCCCCTCTGGCTGGATACGGTAGGAACGTGTCTTGCGGCTTATTATACCAATATTTACGGAGCGGTGGCGGCAGCCGTCCTGTCGATTTTTTTTGCGGGTGTTTTCAATCCTGCTGTTTTTGCTTATATGGCAGTAGGGATTCTCGTGGCCGTTTTATTGCGTTTTTTTGTGAAGAGAGGCTATCTGGAACAACTGACTCCGGCGATGATGTGCAGTTTCGGTATCGGCGTACTGGCAGTGGCGGTATCCATGCCTGTCGATATACTCTTACAGCAGGGTTATACAGGTAATGCATGGGGCGACGCCTTGTATGATATGATGAAGTTTCACGGTTTTCCGGGCTTTGTCTGTACATTGGCAGATGAGTGCATTGTAAATATCATTGATAAGCAGTTTTGTGTGTTTTTGGGATTTTTACTGATAGGTTTTATAAAAAAAAGGCGGCGCGCGCCGCTTACCTGTCTGCTTACGCTTTTGCTTGCGGCAGGCATGATTTGTCCGGCGCTGACATTGGCGGCGGCTGAGGAAGAACCCTACATAAAATTTCAGGATTATGTGAAAACCATATATAACAATACAAATGGCCTGCCCTCTTCTGAAGCCAACGCCATTGTAGAAACCGAAGACGGCTATATCTGGATAGGCGGTTATGCGGGACTGTGCCGGTATGACGGGACGCGGTTTGAATATATCACGGAGGGCGGACTGTCCAACGTGACGGCTATGGCTGCGGACGCGCAGGGACGTTTGTGGATTGGAACCAATGACAGAGGAATCGCTGTCTATGACGGGGGAGAATTTTCCTTTATCTCAAAAGAAGACGGACTTCCTGCCAATTCCATCCGTACATTGCTGCCGGGAAAAGACGGGGAAGTGTATGTTGGAACTACGGAAGAACTAGCCAAAATCGATAATGATTTCCATGTAACGGTATCGGAGGAGAACCTGAATGGAATTACCTGCCTGACAATCGATGGAAAGGGCCGGGTAGCAGGTGTGGATAACAGCGGTATGCTTTTTGTCATGGAGGATGACAAAGTGCTTTGCAGGCAGAGGGGAGAAGGCGTTATTTATTATACGGTGTCTGCTGTCGGAGATTCTTTTTATGTGGGCACCACGGACGGCGTGTTGCTCAGGATGCAGTACAGTGACCAAAGCCTGGAAACGGCAGACAAAATATCAAGTAAGTCCATTTCCAACATTACCCAGATACGTCAGGATGGCAACGGTGTGCTGTGGTTATGCGGGGACAGCGGATTGGGGTATCTGAATGATAAGAAGCAGGTGGTAATTCTAAACTATGCAGGATTTGACAGTTCGTTGGAGGGTATGATACAGGATTATGAGGGGAATTACTGGTTTGCCTCATCCAGATTCGGGGTCATGCGCCTCAGCAGGAACGCCTTTTCCAACGTATACGAGAATGCCGGCTTAAACGGGGTAGTCGTGAATGCTGTTGCCCTGTTTCAGGGTAAACTTTATTGCGGTACGGACAGCGGGCTGGATATTATTGACCCGGTCACCTATGAAACGGTGGAAAATGAATTGACAGAGCGTATCGGGGAGACAAGGGTACGCTGTCTGAAAAAAGATTCCCAAGACAGATTGTGGATTTGTTGTTACGGAGGGGAAGGCCTTCTGTGTTATGAGGAGGACGGAACGGTTTCGGTTTATTCGGAATCGGAGAATGACGCGGCAGGGGAACGGTTCCGCTGCCTGCTGGAGTTAAAAGACGGCACCATGGCGGCAGGGAGCAGTGAGGGGATTACTTTTATCCGTGACGGAAAAGTGACGGGGACTTTGACAAAAGAGGACGGACTGCCCATTACCCAGATATTGTGCCTTGCGGAAGGAGAGGACGGAACGGTTTATGCCGGCAGTGACGGAGCCGGTATCTATGTTATCCGGGATGGGGAGTTAAAAGAAATCCTGACTGAAGAACAGGGGCTGAGTTCTTTGATTATCCTGCGGATGACGCCCTGCCGGGGAGGCTGGTTTGTGGTTACCAGTAATTCATTAAGCTATATGGAAGGAAATGCCGTCAAAAAAATTGAGAAGTTTCCCTATTTTAATAATTATGACATACAGATTCACGATGACAAGGCGTGGATATTGTCAAGCAGGGGCATCTTTGTAGCGGATGTGAATAATTTACTGCAGGACGGTGAGTTAAAATACCGGCTCTACGACACCAATAACGGACTTTTGCATTCTATTACAGCCAATGCATGGGTTTATATGGATGACGAGGATTATTTGTACCTTCCTACCAACAGGGGAGTGGAAAAAATCAATATGTCATCCCAGAATACCTTTGCCGGGGAGTATAAAATCCAGATTGGCAGGTTTACGGCGGATGGGGAAAAGGTGCCTTTTGAGGACGGCGTATTCACGGTTGGTCCTGAGGTGAACAGGATATCCATAGTACCCTCCATCTGCAATTATATGCTGAATGATTTAAAAGTCTGCGCTTATGTGGAAGGCCTTGATGCAAATCCCGTTATTGTAAGGCAGAGTATGTTGGACACCCTGACATATACCAATGTGCCCCAGGGAACATATACCCTGCATATACAGATTTATGATGAAAATGAAGAGACGCTGGTCCAGGAGGCTGTCTATACCATAGAGAAACAGGCGCAGATGTGGGAAAAGACGTCTTTCAAGGTATATCTGGTTTTTGTCCTGATATGGACCGTTTCATTTGCTTCCTGGGTGGTTAACAGCCTGAGGCAGATTATGCGGCACCGGAAAGAACTGGTAACCATGCGTGCGGAGCTGGAAAAACGGGTGGAGGAACAGACGGCTGAGATTCGGGAGCAGTCTTTAAAAATGAACGCCATGCAGTGGGGGGTAATTGAAAGTATGGCGGTGCTGATTGAGAGCAGGGACGGCAATACGGGAGAACATGTAAAACACACAAGGGCGTATGCAAAGCTTCTGGCGTCAAAAATGCTGCAGCAGGGCATGTATCCTGAAGTGATTACAGAGCATTTTGTGCAAACCTTTGCAGAGGTCGCTCCCCTTCATGACGTAGGTAAAATCAAGATTTCGGATGTGATATTAAACAAACCGGAGCAGTTATCCGCGGAAGAATATGAAATCATGAAAACACATACCGTTCTGGGCGGGGAGATTGTCAGCGATATTCTGGGAGAAGATGCCGAGCCGTATCTTTTACAGATGGCGAAGGATGTCGCAGTGTATCATCACGAGCGATGGGACGGAAAAGGGTATCCGTACGGAAAAAAAGAGAGGGATATTCCGCTGGCGGCCAGAATTATGGCAGTGGCGGATGTATTCGACGCCCTGACCTCCAGAAGGGTTTATAAAGCCGCCATGTCCGTAGAAGACGGACTTGCCAGGATAGAGAGTTATGCGGGAAGCTACTTTGAACCGGAAATAGCGCGGGTCTTTCTGGAACTGAAATCCGAAATACAGGAGTACATCCTGCAAAACCAGACCACATAAACCGTAAGACGGCTCTCCACATCCTGCATGGCGGGCGCCTGCCATGCAGGATGCGGAGACTCAGGAAAGCACAAAACTTGTGGTTTCCTGAAGGTTGTGTTATACTGATGCACATAAGGGGTTAGAACACAATTCAGAGAAAGTATGGAGGTATGAAAATGGCAAAAACAACGATTATGAATCATCCGTTGATTCAGCACAAAATCGGTTATATCAGAAGGAAGGAAACGGGGACGAAGGATTTCAGGCAGACTATCAGTGAGATAGCCATGCTAATCTGTTATGAGGCGACAAGGGATTTGAAGCTTTCCGATGTGGAAATCGAGACGCCCATCTGTACCACTACGGCAAAGGAATTAAAGGGGAAAAAGATGGCTATTGTCCCGATACTCAGGGCGGGGCTTGGCATGGTGGACGGCGTGCTGCAGTTGATTCCCGCGGCAAAGGTAGGTCATATCGGGCTTTACAGGGACCCTGAAACTTTGAATCCGGTGGAATATTACTGTAAACTTCCTGCCGATTGTGCGGAAAGGGAGGTTTTTGTACTGGACCCCATGCTTGCGACAGGCGGTTCTTCTGTTGCCGCCATCCAGATGCTTAAGGACAGGGGCTGTAAGAAGATTCATTTTATGTGCATAATCGCCGCCCCCGAGGGGATTGCAAAAATGGAAGAGGCGCATCCTGATGTGGATATGTACATTGGCGCGCTGGATGAAAAATTGAACGACCACGGTTATATCGTGCCGGGACTGGGAGATGCCGGCGACAGAATTTTTGGAACCAAATAACGGGGGTGTACAATGGAGAAGGTTGGCAAAAGACAGGATTATATCAGCTGGGATGAGTATTTTATGGGAATAGCCCATTTGTCGGGGATGCGCTCCAAGGACCCCAATACGCAGGTGGGCGCGTGTATTGTCAGCAGTGATAATAAGATTTTGTCTATGGGGTATAACGGATTTCCCATAGGATGTTCCGACGATGAATTTCCGTGGGACAGGGAGGGAGAAAGCCCGGATACCAAATATCCGTATGTAACGCATGCAGAGATGAACGCCATTTTAAATTACAGGGGAGGTTCCCTTGAGGGGACAAAGCTATATGTATCTTTGTTTCCCTGCAATGAATGCACCAAGGCGATTATACAGGCAGGTATCAAAAAGATTGTTTATGACAGCGACAAGTATGCGCAAAGCCCCTCCACGGTTGCGGCAAAGAGGATGCTTGACGCAGCGGGCGTTTGCTATGAGCAGTACCATAGGAGCGGTAAGGCCATACAATTGGAAGTCTGAGAAAGGTGAGGAATAGTTACATGAAAAAGGCGGTTTTGTGCAGGGGGAAAATTGCATTGGCAGTACTTGCTGCAATCTTGGTCTGCGAAATTCCTGCCATAGCTTATGCAACAACCACACAACAAAAGCTGGATGAGGCTTTGAAGGATAAAAACGAGTTACAGAACAAGATAGATGACAATAATGAAAAGCTGGATGATTTAAAGGATACGGAAACCGGATTAAAGACGGAACTGAAAGATTTAAACACGCAGCTTAGCGAAGTGAGCGCAAACCTGGAAAGCCTGGAGCAGCAGATTGCCGAAAAGGAAGTGCAGATTGAAATCACCACGGCAAATCTGGAAGAAGCCAGGGAAACGGAAAAGTGGCAGTATGAATGTATGGAAAAACGCATTCAGTATATGTATGTGGAAGGGGAACTGGATTACCTTGACCTGCTCTTTTCCGTCACCAGTTTCAGTGATTTTCTGAACTACCGGGATTACTTTTCCGCTATGGCGGATTATGACAGGAAGATGCTGGAAGAATATGAGGCCACCAGGCAGATGATAGAAGAAGAAGAAGCGAGGCTGAAACAGGAAAAAATAGAGCTGGACAACCTTCTGGTGGCTGCGGAGGCAGAAAAGAGCAAAGTGGCGGGGCTTATCAGCCAGACGTCCAACAGCATATCAAAGTACGGCGACCTGATAGACAAGGCGGAAGAGGAAGCACGCGCTTACGAAGCGGAAATGAAAAAGAAAGATGAAGACATAGAGTATCTCAAGAAGAAGATTGCGGAAGAAATCGCCCTTTCCCAAGCTGCGGCAAATGCAGCATGGCGGGATATTTCCGAGGTGACTTTTGCGGACAGCGACAGAAAACTTCTGGCAAATATCATTTACTGTGAAGCGGGCGGGGAACCCTATGAAGGAAAAGTTGCGGTCGGCGCGGTAGTCATCAACCGTGTGCTGAGTTCCCGTTATCCGGACACGGTAGTGGGGGTTATCTACCAAAAGAGCCAGTTTTCACCGGTGGCAAGCGGCAGGCTTGATTTGGCGCTGTCTGTGGACAAGGCGACCCCGAGCTGTTATCAGGCGGCCGATGAAGCCATGGCCGGCATTACCAATGTGGGAAACTGTCTGTATTTCAGGACGCCGATAGAGGGGCTGACCGGTATTAACATCGGCGGGCATGTTTTCTATTAGGAGGGGGGCGTAAATAGCCCATAATTAAGTTCCCGTCGACAAGCTGTGCAAAATAAATTCAGCGCACTCCGTTGCACCTGGCATTCCAATGAGCCTCATAAAACGAAAATCGTGTCAGCAAGGGCTTCCACGATTTTAGAGTCTCATTTCCATGGTGCAAAAGTCGTTTGCCGAATTTATTTTGCACAGCTTGTCGGTTGAAGTTACCGAAAGGGCTTTTAAAGCTCATCAATTAAAGTCCGAGGTCATTCAGTTCTGCCTGCATACGGAAAAACTGGTTGGAGTAAATCCGGCTTAACAGGGTGTTTAATTGTAACAGGGCTGCTTTCAGGCCGTCGGCGGAAAGCAGCCCTTTGTCAAAGGCTTCCGCAAGCTCGTCCAAATCAACGACTTTGACAGAGTTGTCCGGCGTGATGATTACGTCAGCAAGCAAATCGGTAACTATCAGGGCATTTTCGTCCTGCTTGTAGTCAAATTGCACAATATCGCAGTACCAGCAGAACAGGCTTCCGTCTTTGCGGTAAAACTTGCTGATTTTTATCCCGTCTTTTAGAAAATAACAGGAAGCGCCGTACTGGAAAGCCGTTTTGGGATTCAGAGTCTTCCATTTGGTGACGATGACATCCTCCGTGCGTTTTACAATGATATCTCCATCCAGTAAAACACATTCATCGGGAATCAGGCGTCTGCGGTAAAGGGCGAGGGTATTCATGGATAAACCTCCATAAAGGACTGTTGTTTCAATTACTGATTATCAAAATACTACACCAGTAACCGGACATAGTCAAATGAAATAATAAAAAATATGAAATTACAGAAAGTGGCTGGACATTGCAGGTAAAAATGAGTATAATTTACAATAGATTGTTGATTGCCGGTAGCAGAGTCGGAGGAAATTGTGGCTAGACGTAAAAAATATGACAAAAGCGTATACCGGTCACTGGCATTGATTACGCAGTTTGGAATCAATATGCTGGTTCCTATTTTTTTGTGTTCTTTTCTGGGAATCTGGCTGGATAAGAAACTGGGGACTTCATGGATAATGCTCGTTCTGTTTTTCATAGGAGCGCTGGCCGGATTCAGGAATTGTTTTATTATGGCAAAACGAATTTACGGAGACAAAGATGGAGATGGCACTGACAGATAAGTTAAAACGACTGGACAGGACGCTGCTTGAACTGATTACGGGGATTTTTGTTTTCGGTCTGGCATGTCAGTCTGCGGCGCTGCCGTTTTCGATAAACCAGGTGAAGTTTGCCGCAGGATTGTGGATGGGGATTTTGATTGCTTTTTTTTCTGCTATCCATATGTGGCGCTCCCTGAACAAAGCTTTTATGTGTGACGAAAAATCTGCTGCGCGCCTTCTGGCAGGCGGCTATTTGATACGTTACCTGATAACCGGAGTTTTTCTGGCGGTTCTTTTGTTTACAAATGCAGGTTATGTGCTTGCAGGTTTCCTTGGCGTTATGGGCATCAAAGCGGGGGCATACCTGCAGCCTGTGACACATAGATTTTACAATTGGATTTTTCACGAAAAAGACCCTGTTCCCCGGCCTGTTTCAGAAGAGGATGGAGAACCGGCCAAAAGCATGGAGGAGTAAGGAGGTGAGAGGATGGAATACGGAATATTGATGTCATCAGGCGATGAAGTGGATTTTATGATACACGGTCTGTTCAAGTATTCGTTTTTCGGGCATGAAGTGTGGATTACGACTTCCCACGTGTGTATATTGATTGTCATGCTTGTAATTATCGGATTTGCAATCGCCGCCAACATTGCCATGAAACGTGCGTCGGAGGTTCCTTCGGGGTTTCAGAACGTTGTGGAACTGATAGTAGAGAAGCTGGACGGCATGATTAACGGCACGATGGGAAAGAATGCGGTTAAGTTCCGCAATTATATCGGAACGGTATTTATCTTCATTCTGCTCAGTAATATTTCGGGATTGCTTGGTTTAAGGCCGCCTACTGCGGACTACGGCGTAACGCTTCCGTTAGGCCTTATGACGTTTGTGCTGATTCATTTCAACACATTCAGGCATCACAAGCTGAAAGAAATCTGGGTGGATAAATGTTCACCGCTGCCGCCATGGCTGCCTATCTGGCTGCCCATCAACTTGATTGGTGATATTGCGGTACCCATTTCATTGTCCCTTCGTCTGTTTGCCAATGTGCTGTCCGGAGTGGTTATGATGGCACTGGTATACGGGCTGATAGGTAAACTGGCGCTTATCTGGCCGGCATTTTTACATGTTTATCTCGATATTTTTTCGGGAGCGATTCAGACTTATGTATTCTGTATGCTGACGATGACGTATATTACCAACGCCATCGGAGATTCAGATTCATAGCAGTTTTATCAATTAAATCAGATTTTAATTTAAGGAGGAAATCAACATGGAATTTAACGAGAATTTTATCAGAGGATGTTCTGCAATCGGTGCGGGTCTTGCCCTTATCGCCGGTATCGGACCCGGCGTAGGCCAGGGTATTGCGGCAGGACATGCGGCAGCAGCAGTAGGACGCAATCCGGGCGCTAAATCAGAAATCACATCCACCATGCTTCTTGGCCAGGCAGTTGCCGAGACAACAGGTCTGTATGGTCTGGTTACCGCGCTGATTCTGATGTTCGTAAAACCTTTACTTCCGTAAGGGCTTCCATTCCGGAAGAATCGGAAAACAAAGAAAGGAGGCTTAAAGGGTGGAGATTTTATTGACATCGGGCGAAACCATGACACGGCTGTTCAATCTGGACTGGCAGTTGATTGCGGACTCCTGTCTGACGATGGTGGCAATCCTGTTCCTGTTTGGGGCGCTTTCTTATTTTCTCTTTAATCCTGCAAGAAAAATGCTTGCCGGAAGGACGGAAAAGATTAAGAATGAGCTTTCCCAGGCTGCCAGTGACATGGAGGAAGCGAGAGCCTTGAAAGAGGCATATGAGGAAAAAATCCGCGATATCCAGAAAGAAGCAGACAGCATCATGGCAGAGGCGCGCAAAAAGGCTTTGATGAGCGAGAGCCAGATTATAAGTGATGCCAAAGCAGAGGCGGCCCGTATTATGGATAGAGCCAGGGTAGAGGCAGAACTGGAAAAGAAGAAAGCAGCGGAAGACGTAAAGAAAGAAATGATTGCAGTTGCGTCCATGATGGCAGGCAAGGTGGTTGCGGGAACTATCGACACAACCGTGCAGGAAAGCCTTTTGGATGAAACTTTGAGAGAGATGGGTGAGAGCACATGGCTAAGCTGATAGAAGAGGTATACGGCGAGGCTTTGTTTGAACTGGCTTTGGAGGAAGAAAAAGGCGAAAGCCTCCTGAAGGAAGTTTGTGAAATCAAACAGGTGCTTGCAGAAAATACCGAACTTGCAAAACTGATGCAGCATCCCGGCATTCCTGAAAATGAGAAGGAAGCCGTACTGAAAGCAATATGGGAAGGGCGCGTCAGCAGGGAAGTGACAGGACTTATGCTGTTGTTGTTAAAAAAAGAGCATTACAGACAGCTTCCCCTTGTGCTGGATTATTTCATAAATAAAATGAAAGCCAGAAAAGGGATTGGAATTGCTTACGTGAAGTCGGCGGTTCCCCTTTCTGCAGCGCAGCGGGAGCGGGTAGAAAAGCGGCTTTTGGAAACCACTGCCTATCATTCTTTGGAAATGCATTTTGAAGTGGACGAAGCCTTGATTGGCGGTATTGTCATCCGCATCGGCGACAGGGTGGTGGATAACAGTATTAAAACCAGGCTGGAAAATTTAGGCAGACAGTTATATCAGATTAAGCTGCAGTAATGCAGACACTAAAAGAAAGGTGCGAACGGAACCATGAATTTGAAACCAGAAGAAATAAGTTCCGTAATCAAGGAGCAGATAAGAAGATACGCAGCCGAAATGGAAGTATCCGAGGTGGGTACGGTTATCCAGGTGGCGGACGGTATTGCGCGTGTACACGGACTGGAAAATGCCATGCAGGGCGAACTTTTGGAATTTCCCGGTGAAGTGTACGGTATGGTCTTAAACCTTGAGGAAGACAATGTGGGCGCCGTGCTTTTGGGCAGCCAGAAGAGCATTAATGAGGGCGATGTGGTAAAGACAACCGGCAGGGTGGTAGAAGTGCCGGTCGGAGACGCCTTACTTGGCCGTGTAGTCAATGCGCTGGGGCAGCCTATTGACGGTAAGGGACCGGTTCAGACGAGCAAGTACCGAAAAATAGAAAGGGTGGCATCCGGAGTTATCACCAGAAAATCTGTGGATACTCCGCTTCAGACAGGCATAAAGGCCATTGATTCCATGGTGCCTATCGGAAGAGGCCAGCGTGAATTGATTATCGGAGACAGGCAGACAGGTAAGACTGCCATTGCCATTGATACGATTATTAACCAGAAGGGACAGGATGTAAAGTGCATTTATGTCGCAATCGGACAAAAAGCGTCAACCGTGGCAACCATTGTAAAGACATTGGAAGAAAACGGCGCGCTTGCGTATACAACGGTTGTGGCAGCTACAGCCAGTGAACTTGCACCCTTACAGTATATAGCGCCTTATTCGGGATGCGCTATCGGAGAAGAATGGATGGAAAACGGCGAGGATGTGCTGGTCATCTATGATGATTTGAGTAAACATGCAGCCGCATACCGTACACTTTCCCTGCTGTTAAAGCGTCCGCCCGGACGTGAAGCATATCCCGGCGACGTATTTTACCTGCATTCCAGACTGCTGGAGCGTGCGGCCAGGATGAGCGATGAGTATGGCGGGGGTTCCCTTACGGCGCTGCCGATTATTGAAACGCAGGCAGGAGACGTTTCTGCTTATATTCCGACCAATGTCATTTCCATTACCGACGGACAGATTTATCTGGAAACAGAGATGTTCAATGCAGGTTTCAGGCCTGCGGTAAATGCCGGTCTTTCCGTATCCAGGGTAGGCGGTGCGGCCCAGATTAAGGCTATGAAGAAAATAGCAGCGCCCATCCGTGTGGAACTTGCGCAGTACAGGGAATTGGCGGCTTTTGCACAGTTTGGTTCGGAACTGGATGCAGATACCAAAGAAAAGCTGGCACAGGGCGAGAGGATTAAAGAGATTTTGAAGCAGCCCCAGTATCAGCCCATGCCGGTACAATATCAGGTAATCATCATTTATGCGGCAACAAACAAATATCTGCTGGACGTACCCGTTGCGGATATTACCCGGTTTGAAAAAGAGTTCTTTGAATATCTGGATACAAAATATCCTGAAGTTCCGAAGGCAATTGCAGAGGAAAAGGTGATTTCCGAAGCGACGGAGGAGTCTTTGAAAAAAGCTCTTACCGGATTTAAGGCAGAGTTTGAAACTGGCAGATAGGAAGGGTGATTATTTATGGCATCCATGCGAGATATTAAACGCCGTAAAGGCAGTATACAGAGTACTCAGCAGATAACAAAGGCCATGAAACTGGTATCTACGGTCAAACTGCAGCGTGCAAGGCAGAATGCGGAACGTTCACAGAATTATTTTAACTGTATGTATGAAACGGTAACTTCCATACTGGACAGGACCATTGGCATGAAGCATCCTTACCTGGACGGAAAAAGCGCAGGCAAAAAGGCGATAATTGTCATGACTTCCAACAGGGGGCTTGCCGGCGGTTACAATTCCAATATAGTTAAGCTTGTGACGGGAAGCGGATTTGCCAAAGAAGATGTCGTGATTTATGCAGTCGGGAAAAAGGGCAGGGACGCTTTGGACAGACAGGGATACGAGATTGCCGTGGATGCTTCCGACATAGCGGAGGAACCGGTTTATGCGGATGCAATGGCGCTTGCTAAAAGACTGCTTTCTTCTTTCGAGAAGGGAGAAATCAGTGAAATATATCTGGCATATACCCATTTTAAGAACACAGTGAGCCACATTCCGACCCTCCTTAAGCTTCTGCCGGTACAGATGCCGGACAGAGAAGGGGAATCCGGGGAGGAAGACGGGACGGAGGAAAAAATCAGCGCCCCCATGAATTTTGAAATGGAGGATGAGGACGCCCTGAACCTGCTTATCCCGAAGTATGTTACCAGCCTGATTTACGGTGGACTGGTAGAATCCGTGGCAAGTGAAAACGGCGCCAGAATGCAGGCGATGGACTCAGCAACCAGCAATGCAGAAGAGATGATTGAGGATTTGACATTAATGTATAACAGGGCGCGTCAGGGCTCCATTACACAGGAACTGACGGAAATCATTGCAGGTGCGGGTGCAATATCTTAAAGGAAAGAAAGGACAACAAGATGGCAGGAGTAAATAAAGGTAAGATTACCCAGATAATCGGTGCGGTTTTGGATATTCGTTTCGATGAAGGTCATCTTCCCGAGATTAATGAGGCAATTTTGGTGCCGTTAAAAGACGGGGGAAGCCTGACGGTGGAAGTTGCGCAGCATCTGGGTGATGACACGGTAAGATGTATTGCCATGGGAACCACGGACGGACTTGTCCGGGGAATGGAAGCGAATGCGACAGGCGCGCCGATTTCCGTACCCGTTGGGGAAAATACCCTGGGACGTATATTCAATGTTTTGGGAAATCCCATAGACAATAAACCGGCGCCTGAAAATGTATCGTATGAGCCGATTCACAGACCGGCTCCGGAGTTTTCAGAGCAGTCTACACAGACGGAGCTTCTGGAAACAGGAATCAAAGTAGTGGATTTGCTGTGTCCCTATCAGAAGGGTGGTAAAATCGGTCTTTTCGGAGGCGCAGGCGTAGGTAAGACAGTGCTTATTCAGGAACTTATCAGAAATATTGCAACGGAGCACGGCGGCTATTCCGTTTTTACCGGTGTAGGCGAACGTACCCGTGAAGGCAATGATTTGTACCATGAAATGACGGAATCAGGAGTTATTGACAAGACCACCATGGTGTTCGGACAGATGAACGAGCCGCCCGGAGCGCGTATGAGGGTTGGCCTTACCGGTCTTACCATGGCAGAGTATTTCAGGGATAAGGGCGGAAAGGATGTATTGCTGTTTATCGACAATATTTTCCGTTTTACACAGGCAGGCTCTGAAGTTTCCGCTTTGCTTGGACGTATGCCGTCAGCAGTAGGTTACCAGCCCACGCTGCAGACGGAAATGGGTGCGCTGCAGGAGCGTATCACTTCCACCAAAAATGGTTCCATCACTTCTGTTCAGGCAGTATATGTGCCGGCGGATGACCTGACGGACCCGGCGCCCGCAACAACATTTGCCCATCTGGATGCCACGACGGTGCTTTCCCGTTCCATTGTGGAACTGGGTATTTATCCGGCAGTGGACCCGCTGGAATCCACTTCCCGTATTCTGGACCCCAGGATTGTGGGAGAAGAGCATTACGCGGTAGCGCGTGGCGTACAGGAGATTTTGCAGCGGTATAAAGAATTGCAGGATATCATCGCAATTTTGGGTATGGATGAGTTGTCCGAGGAGGATAAGCTGGTGGTTTCCCGTGCCAGAAAGGTACAAAGATTCTTGTCCCAGCCGTTCTTTGTTGCAGGACAGTTTACCGGACTGGAAGGAAAATATGTACCTGTTTCCGAGACAATCAGAGGTTTCAGGGAGATTCTTGACGGAAAACATGATGACATTCCTGAAAGCTATTTCCTGAACGTGGGAAGTATTGATGACGTGCTGGCAAAAGTCAAATAAGAGGTAGCCATGGAAGAGTTTAAATTACGGATTATTACTCCCGACAGGGTATTTTATGAAAAGAATATTGAGATGGTGGAGTTTAACACTACTGAAGGGGAAATCGGCGTACTGCCGGGACATATTCCCATGACAGTAATTGTAAAACCGGGTATCCTGACTATCACGGAGGAAAACGAAAAGAAGGAAGCGGCGCTTCATGCCGGTTTTGCGGAAATCCTGCCGGATGGTGTCACCATATTGGCGGAAATCGTTGAGTGGCCCACAGAGATAGATTTACATCGTGCAGAGGCTGCAAGGCAGCGTGCGGAGGAGCGTATCAGGAACCACACGTCAGAAACAGATATGGCGCGTGCCCAGACCGCTTTGCTGCGTGCGATTGCCCGGATATCCGTATTAAAGTAAAATACTGAGGAATGCTTCGGACAGACAGAGTCTGTCTGGGGCATTTCTTTGTTTTCAGGCAAACCGGGACGGAAGGTTGAAAGAAAAGCATGAAAGGCATGGGTATGGAGATGGAAAATCAGGGAAAAAAAGCAGCGGACAGGGTATTTGAAAATATCAGCAAGGTAATTGTCGGGCGGGAAGAAACGGCGACGCTTTTGTTAACGGCATTGTTTGCGGAGGGACATGTCCTGTTGGAAGATGTACCCGGAACAGGCAAGACAAAGATTGCAAAAACACTGGCAAAATCTATTTCGGCGGGGTTTTCAAGGATACAGTTTACGCCTGATTTGCTGCCAAGTGATTTGACCGGGCTGAATATTTATGACAGGCAGAAAAATGAGTTTGTGCTACGCCGGGGACCCGTGTTTACCAATGTGCTTCTGGCAGATGAGGTTAACCGCGCAACTCCAAGGACGCAGGCGGGGCTGCTGGAATGCATGGAAGAAAGGCAGGTAACAATCGACGGGACAACATACCCTTTGAAAAGTCCGTTTTTTGTTATTGCAACGCAGAATCCGGTGGAAACAGCAGGCACTTTTCCCCTGCCCGAGGCACAGCTTGACCGTTTTATGATGCAGCTGTCCATGGGTCTGCCGAGCCGTCAGGAGGAACTTTCCATATTGAAACGATATATGAAGGAGGAGCCTTTGGATACGGTTGAGCCGGTACTGTCAAAGGAAGAACTGCAGGCGGCAAAAGAAGAAGCCGCAAATGTCTATGTACATGAATGCATTCAGGAATATATGACGGATATTGTAATGGCGACCGGGGAGCGGGACAATGTCCTGATGGGGGTCAGTCCCAGAGGGCTGCTGGCGCTGCTGAGGGCTGTCAAAGCCTATGCCTGTATAAAAGGGCGCAATTATGCGATTCCGGATGATGTAAAGGCAGTTGCGGTACCGGTATTGGCCCACCGCATCCTCACAAACGAAAGTTTTGGAAACGGAAAAGAAAACCGGACAATTGTTGCGGATATTCTGCAGAAAGTGACTGTTCCTACAGAGGATTTTACGGTATGAGAATAATCGGAATCGGCATACTGGCTTTTTTTCTATATTACCTGCAGCAGCAGCTTTACCGCAGGAGATGGAATAAAAGCCTGTACGTGACATTGCAGTTTCAGAAGACAAGTTTGTTCGAGGGAGAAGAAAGCAGGCTGTATGAAGTGATAGAAAACAGAAAGAAGCTGCCGCTCCCCATGTTGAAAGTGAAATTTCAGACATCCAGAAACCTTGAGTTTACAGATATACAAGGTTCACGGGTGACGGATTATTTTTACCGCAATGATGTCTTCGATGTCGGGGGAGGGGAAAAAATCACCCGTACCCTGCAATTTACAGGAAAAAAGAGAGGATATTACAAGATAAACGGTATTGATTTGGTGGGTGCGGATTTGTTCCTTTCCTGTGAACTTCTGGAGAGCAGGGAGGCAAACCAGTATATTTATGTTTATCCCAAGCCTTTTAAGAGCCGTGAATTTATGCTTTCCCTCAGACAGTTAAACGGAGAAGTACTGGCCAAAAGGCATCTTTTGGAAGACCCCTTTGAGTACAGGGGCATCCGGGAATACCAGCCGTATGATGATATCCGTACAGTCAACTGGAAAGCGACGGCCCGTATGGAGGATTTGATGGTAAACGAGAGGAATTATACAGCCTTAAAGTCTATCAGAATCTTTCTCAATATAGAAGATACGGGTATTCTAAAGAAAGAAGAGGCCGTGGAGGCATCTATCAGGATAGCAGCCGGGGCGGCGGAGTATTTTTTAAAGCAGGGCATGGCTGTAGAGTGCTGTTGTAACGGCAGGGATGTTCTGGACGGGACATACATGCAGGTATCTTCCGGGGCAGGTTATGCGCAGATGGAGCAGATTAACCGGAGTCTTGCCAGAATTGACGCCGATAAAGAAACCTATTCCTTCGGGGGGTGTTTTAGGGAAAAATTGTGGAAGGAAGGGGCGGGAAGCATGACCCTTTTTGTGGCGCCAAATGCCTATGAGGAGTTTGTCGGGCTGTTGACAGAGTACAATGCACAGGGAAAAGATTTTGTGTGGTTTTTCCCGGTATCGGAGAAGGACTCCCCCGTGCTGCCGCAGGAACTGAAAAAAAATATCCGGGTAATACCTGTCGGAAAGTGAGGGAATGACATGAATCTGGGAAAGATAGAAGGCTTCAAGACATTTTTGACCGCTCAAATGAATGCCTGGATTTTGTTTTCCGTGGCGCTTACGCTGATGATTCTCTCCGGGGAAAGCAGTTTTCATATGGCAAGATGGTGCGTACTCAGCTTATATCCGTTTCTGCTTTATCTCATTCGGCGAAAAGACTGGAGTTTTTCTGCGTTTATCGGCTGTCATCTGCTTTTAGGCACAGTATTGCTGCTTCTGCCTGCATCCGGTATTCTTGTGTGGGGATTGTCCGGTGCGTTTGTGGCGGCGTTTACCGTTTACTCCATTTATCTGCGCATGAACACAAAAAGCTGGCAGGATAAGGTGATTCCGCCCATGGTGGCGACAGGGATGTTGTTTGTTATGATGATTGTGCTGCATACACAGGGAGAAGGCGGCAGGGAGCCATACTACATCCTTCTGGGTGTAATTTACTTCTGTCTTTATTTTGTCTACAGCTATACGGTGCAATACCTGCATTTTATTAAAGTCAATGAAAGTTCAGCCGGATATATACCTGTTAGAAAAATGTTTGTAACAGGTATGAAGATGACGGTTCCATATACAATAACATGTGGAATTTTATTGCTGGTTGCGGGAAATGTTTCCATAATAAACAAAATTATAGATTTTGTAAAAAAGGTTCTGTTTCATATTCTGTCTTTTCTTCTGAGAAATGCAGGGGGCGGCGAGGAAGGACCGGTGACGGAAGAATTGGCGGAGGAGATATTGCAGGAAGCGCCGGCGGGGGAAGCCTTTCTGCCGGGGAAAAGCTTCTGGTTTTGGGAAGTGGTGGAAAAAATAGGATTTTTTCTTGTTGCATTGCTTATAATAGCCGCTGTGGTGACTGCTTTCAGGCATATTCTCCGTTTTATCAGGAAAGCCTTTGCCAGAAGGAGGAAAAAGTTTGAACTGATGGTAGAAAGCCAGCCGGATGAGAGAGAAAACTGTGAAGTGGAGAGAAGGGTGTCACTGAAAAAATTTAAAAACCCGTTTTTGCTGTTTTCCAACAGGGAACATATCAGAAGAATATACAGGAAAAGAATGAAAAAAGAGGCTTGCATAAAACCAAGCAAAACGGCAAGGGAATGCTGCGGGGAGTTTGAAGCGCTCCCTCTTGCGCAAATCTATGAAAAAGCCCGTTATTCCGAAACGGAATGCAGCGCAATGGATTTAAAAGAGGCAAAAAAGTGGCAGTGAATGCGCGGAATGCATATGTTAAGAAAAAGGGAAAGTGAAGGGTAGAGCATGGATTTTCAGCACAGGATTCTGCCTTTTTACATGGCCTATTCCACACCGTATTTTATGCAGGAGGAAGACAGTGTTCTGCGTGATTTGGAATATCTCCAACAGATGTATCCGATGCAGGCCAAGAAATTACAGAAACGGGTTGTGGAAGTTGTGGATACAATGGATTATGAAGGAAGCCTGCTATATGATGAATTTCCTGATAAGTGGCAGTTATACAGGCTGGCGCAGTCGGTTGTCGTCATATTAAAACAGGAGGAAGAAGAAAACGGCAATGTCCAGACATCGGAAGAGCTGTGGGGATGGATAGAGAACATGGTCCAGATTATCCTTTTTTATGAAATCTACAAAAGAAGACACGGAGGACGAAGAGGTTTCTTAAAATTTTAGTTGAGGTTTTGTGATAAAGCCATTAAAATATAGTCATAGTGCCAAAAACCCTGGCCACAAGGGATAGGGTCCGGCGGCTATGACTATATCATTATGAGGAAAACCGGTATGGAAGAGTTAAAAAGGCTGTTAGACGCCATAATAGATGATAAACTCTGTCAGGTGATAATCAGTAACCCGGCAGACAAAACCAAAGGAAGCAAAGTAAAGATACGGCCGGTACTGCTAAAGGACATGCTTATGTTTCAGGAAACTTTGTACCGGGAAAACAAAGTTTTTCACAGTAACCACGGGGCGGAAGAAATAAAAAAACGATTGTTATGCTATTTAGAGGGGCAATTCCGGCAGGCAGAACTTACGACTTTGGAATATACCGTAACGGTATTGGTGAGTAAAAAGGGAAAGGTCACCATAAAGAAAAAGGGGAGAATGACAGGTGACGGAGGGGATGAGGCTAAAAGACAGGATGTGCTTTGTCACAACCGCACCAAACAATATATTTTAGAAGAAGGAAAGCCGGTGGATTTTCTGGTCGGTCTGGGGGTACAGACTCCTGACGGCAGGATTGTTAAGGCAAAACATGATAAGTTCCGCCAGATAAACAGGTATCTGGAATTTATTGAAGATATTGTAAAGAAGCTGCCGACGGACAGGCCGGTAAAAATTATTGATTTTGGATGTGGAAAGTCGTATCTGACTTTTGCAATGTATTATTATCTTCATGTTTTGCAGGGCTATGAACTGGAAGTAACGGGACTGGACTTAAAAGAGGATGTTATAGATATGTGCAATGCCCTTGCAAAAGAGTATCATTATGACCATCTCCGGTTTGAGAAGGGGGATATCAGTACCTTTGCCGGAGCGGAAACAGTGGACTTGGTGGTAACGCTTCACGCATGTGACACGGCAACGGATTATGCACTTGAAAAAGCGGTGAAGTGGGGAGCGAGGGTAATTTTGGCGGTGCCGTGCTGCCAGCACGAAGTAAACAGACAGATTGCATGCAGTCAACTGGCAAATATATTAAAGTACGGTTTAATAAAAGAGCGGTTATCTGCATTGATTACCGATGCAGTAAGGGCCAATCTTCTGGAAGAAATGGGTTATGAGACGCAAATACTGGAATTTATAGATATGGATAATACACCAAAGAACTTGTTAATTCGCGCCGTGAAAAAAGAGGGTATGCGCCCAAAGAAAGCCGGTATTTGTGAAACAACAAGATTCCTGCACGTGGAAACAACCCTGCAAAAGCTTTTGGAGGAGAGGGCAGAATGAAAAAAGCAATTATAAAGGGAATCGTCTTCGGACTGACCTTTTTTGCCGCGTTGGTGATTATCAGCCGGGTTATCAATAAAGGAAACAATGACATGACAGTGGAGATGGCTCCGGCAGCATTTCCGGTTATTTTTATGGGAAACGACGGCGTGAAGTACAATGAATTGCATGGCTATGCCAATCCCATGGCTCCGGCATATATGCGTGATACGGTAACTGCATTGAATGAAGGCCGTTCCACGGAATTTACGATAGAGACCTATGGGCAGCATGTTAACGGAATTACCTTTGAGGTAAGAAGCATAGACGGGGAGCGCCTGATTGAAAATACCCGGGTGTCGGAATATGAAGAAAAGGCAGGTGTGCTTACAGGAAAGATAACGGTAAAGGATTTGATAGACGAAAACACGGAGTATATGCTGGTATTGCTGCTGGAAGCGGAGGGAGGGGAAACCATCCGGTATTATACCAGAATTGTATGGGATAAAGGATATCACCTGGCAGAAAAGCTGCAATTTGCCATGTCCTTCCATGAAAAGACATTTGACAAGGAAGAGGCAAAAGACCTGGCAAAATACATGGAAACAAATGCCGAAGGGGACAATTCCACATTGCACAAAGTGGATATTCATTGCAGCCTGAATCAGGTTTCATGGGGAAATCTGGCCGTTACCAGAATCACGGAACCGGTTTTCAATGTTACGGAGCTGGCGTCACAGACTGCAAGCGTTACGGCACATTATATTGTTGCGGCTCCAAACAATAATGATACCAATTATTTTTACGTGGAAGAATACTACAGGCTGCGTTATACTGCTGACAGGACATATCTGCTGGACTATTGCCGCACTATGAACAGCCTTTTGAATGAGAAGGGCGACATCTATGTCAATGATAAGATAGTTCTGGGGATTGAGGATGAAAACCTGCCTATCAAGGAAAGTGAAGACGGCAATGTGGTTGCATTTGAAATCCAGAACAGGATATACAGTTATAATGTGACTACCAATAAAATGGCAGTGGTTTTTGGATTTTATGATAAGGATAATGCGGATGCAAGAACCTTGTATAACCAGCATGGTATGAAAATACTGAATATTGACGAAGGCGGCAATATGCAGTTTGTGGTATACGGATATATGAACAGGGGACGGCACGAAGGGGAAGTCGGCATTCAGCTTTATTATTATGACAGTGCAAGGAATACCATAGAAGAAGCCCTTTATATCCCTTATGACAAGACATACCAGATTTTAAAGGCGGAACTGGAACCTCTTCTCTACCTCAGCAGGGAAAACTTTCTCTATTTTAAACTGGAAAACGCTGTGTATGAGGTAAACCTGAGTGAAAAAACTTACAGCCGCATTATTGAAGTGCAGGATGACGACAGTATGCAGGTGTCGGCCAACAATAAGATGGTGGTATGGCAGGCCGGGGGCGGACTGTATGAAACGGAAGAGTTGATTCTGATGAATCTGGGAAGCCGTGATAAAATATCTATTCGCGCAGGTGCAGATGACTATATTATGCCGCTTGGCTTTATGGGGGAGGATTTGGTATACGGGCTGGCGCACAAGGAGGATTTATTGACGGACAGTGCGGGGAGGACGACGTTTCCCATGTATGCGGTTTATATTCAGGACGCCCAGGGAAAACTGCTGAAGACATACAGACAGGAGGACATTTACATCAGCGGATGCAGCATGCAGTCTAACCAGATTAATCTGGACAGACTGGTGAAGCTGCCGGACGGCAGTTATTCGGAAACGTCGCAGGATTATATTATGGACAGCAACGAAACATCTTCCGGAAAAAATACCATCAAGACCGTAATTACGGAAAATTACGGCAAATATGTGCAGATAGCATTGAAAAAGACGATAGATGCCAAAACCATACAAGTGCTTACCCCCAAAGAGGTCCTGTATGAAGGCGGAAGAATGCTTACCCTTGCGGGGGAATCTCCCACAGAAAGATATTATGTATATGGACCGCTGGGAGTGGAAGGAATATTCGGGGACCCGGCAAAGGCGGTAATGCTGGCAGACGCAAAATCGGGGGTTGTCATGAATGATGAGGGCGATTATGTGTGGATGCGGGGCAACCGTGTCAGCAGAAACCAGATTATGGCGATTGAAGCGGCCTCCGTTTCAGAAGAAAGGGACAGCCTGGCCGTGTGCCTGGACGTCATGCTGAAGTACGAGGGGGTAATCCGAAATTCCGCATATATGCTTTCAAAGGGAGAAACCGTGCATTCCATCCTGGAAAGCAGTTTGGAAAATACACGGATTCTGGATTTGAAAGGATGTTCTTTGGATATGATTCTGTATTATGTGAATCAGGATATCCCTGTCCTTGCCTATCTGGAAGATGGAAGCGCTGTGCTGATTATCGGTTTTAACGAGTATAATATTGTATTGCTAAATCCGCAGAAGGGTGTGATTGAAAAAGCCGGCATGAATGATTCCGCCAAATGGCTGGAGGAAAACGGCAACTGTTTTATCACTTATATCCGGTAAAATGGCCCATGCAACCAATAGTTGCCCTCCGAATGCGGGAATTGAAAACCAGAATGTATAGCGCAACCGGTGTGGTTTCCCTATACTGGACATTGCAGAGCTGCAAAAGAAAATGCGTGGGAAACGCAGATGGGAGCATATATGAATATAGAGATTGCAAATCGTTTGGTGAACCTGCGAAAGCAGAACAATCTTTCGCAGGAAGCACTGGCGGAAAAACTGGGCATAAGCCGACAGGCGGTCAGCAAATGGGAGCGCGCCGAAGCGTCGCCGGATACGGACAATCTGATATTACTGGCAAGGCTGTACGGTGTATCCTTAGATGAATTGCTTCGGACAGAGGATGAAATTCCCATGCCGGAAGAGAATGCATGGAATCCGGAAACAGAAACGGAAAATAAGGAATGGGAGTATGCGGAAAAAGAGGGAGAGAATGCACACATTTATATAGGAAAAGAAGGTATCCATATTTCAAAGGATGGAGAGCAGGTGCATGTGGACTGGAACGGAGCTCATGGCAGGGAAATGGGCGGCGCCGGGTATAGAAGCGGCTGGGACGGCATCCACATTATAGAGAACGGTGAGGAAATTTATCCGCAGCAGGGCTGGGCGGCAGAACCCAGACGCCGCTTTCCGGTAGCGCTTTTTATCTGCATTGCGTATCTGGCGATTGGAATTGTCTATCAGGCATGGCATCCGGGCTGGCTGCTGCTTTTATGGATTCCGATTCTGGAGAGCCTGATTAGTTCTGTGAAAAAAAGAAATGCAAGTTGTTTTGCTTATCCCGTGGCGGCGCTGGTATTTTTTCTGTCACTGGGCATTTTTACCGGCAACTGGCTGGGATGGATTGCTTTCCTTACAATTCCCCTGTATTATTCGCTGGTATCCTATCTAAAGTCGCTGAGCCGCCATAGAAAGTGGAAGAAGCAGCAGAAGAAAGGGGGAATGTGAAATGTGGTTTGGCGGTGATGAAGTTTTGCATACAGGCAAATTTGCATTGGATGGAATAAAGACAATCTGGGTGAGAAGCAGTTCGCACGACATCTGTTTTTTTCATACAGAGGAAACCGAACTGGTGATAAAGGAATATGGAAGTGACGTAAACGCAAAGGTGGAGAAGCGGGGGGAGGATACCCTGTGCATTGAAACGTCAGAAGAAAAACACCATTTTTGGTTTAACAGGGGTATTTACATAGGGAAGTCATGTAAAACAGAGTTGTATGTGCCGGAGGGTTTTCGGGGGCAGATATATGCGGAAAGCGGGAGCGGGGATATTGTGTTTGATTCGGCATGGAGCGTGCAGAATCTACAGATAAAAACGCATAGCGGAGATATCTCCATCAAAAATATGAGGGCGGAGCATATTCTGGTGGAGAGCGAAAGCGGTGACGTCGATGTGGAAGAAGCATGGGGTGACAGGCAGTTTTTTACACACAGCGGCGACATCTGTGTGGAAAGAGGAACGGGCTGTATGCACGCTGAGACACAGAGCGGAGATATGGACATAAAAGAACTGGATGCCGGGACAAAAATCGGCAGCGCCAGCGGTGATATCTGTGCCGGTTTCAGGACTGTCGGCGGGCAGGCGGAGATTTTCACCACAAGTGGGGATATTGATGTAAAAATTGCCGCAGACAGCTGCTTTGGATTGGAAGCAACAACTGTCAGCGGCGATATTGTAACTCATTTAGAGCATACCCGGACCAGCGCGCAGGGTGAGAACCATGTTGTGGCATGGACAGGGAGCGATATGGATAAGCAGAAGACATCCGGCATACATGTATCTTCAGTCAGCGGGGATATCAGCCTGCATAATTAAATCTGTTTATGCGGTTTTAAAAATCCGTGCGGCATTCTTTTGCAGGGCCAATAAGAGTATCATGCCAAGGACGCCGCAGGAAATCACTTCACCGGCTCCAACCGTCAGTACCAGATACCACCACGCGTCCACCAGTCCGTAGCCGTAAATCAGCACAAATGGAACGATGACGGCATTGGCGAGGATGGTGGGCAGGGGAACCAGCCATTTCTTTTTGCGTACAAGGTATGCGCCGACAGCGCCGATAAGGGAAGCAAGGCTGCCGATTACAATATCAAGCAGGCATCCGCCGGTTAACAGATTGGAAAGCATACAGCCGATATACAGGCCGGGTATGGCGGCAGGGGTAAAAAAGGGAAGGATGGCGAGCATCTCCGAAAGGCGCACCTGTATGGCGCCGGAGGCCAGTCCGAAAGCGTTGGCAACAAAAGTCAACACGACATAGAGGGCAGCAATCATGGCTGCCTGCGACAGAAACAGTACTTTTTTGTTTTTCATATTCTTTTCTCCTTTAGTTTTGTTTTTTTGCCGTCCGCAGGACGGGTAGGTGAGGAAGGTCTCGAACTCACCGCTGTTACGAGAGTTAATTATAAAGGAAAAGAAGAATATGTCAAGAAAAATATAGAAACACAGACTACAGGTAAGGAGGATTTTAATATGTTGGAGGATTTTATTTCCGGTAAGAAAGGGCTTTTTGCCACCGGTGTACACACGGAGCTGCGGGCGCAGGAAAACCGGCAGAGGCAGGTTGTTCTGGTGCAGGGCAACCTGACGGGCAATGTGAGGGTGGAAACTGCGGGCGTCAATGCAAGGGTATGCAAAAACGGGGTATACGGTTTTTCATCCATGGCAGAGTGTTCCGGTATGGCAGCTGAAACCGTACTGAAGGCGGCAACGGAAAATGCAATGTTTATGGACAGGCATGTACAAAAGGGAAAGGGCATGTTTCCTTCCGTTGGTCAGGGGAATTTTCCGTCAGGAAAAGAGATAATGGACACGGAGCAGAAGCGGTACATAGAGTTTGTGAAAGAGATGGATGCTTATATTCTGGACAAGTATCCGAAACTTTCCAGCAGGACTGTCATTTTGTCGGCGGATTCCATGGAGAAACGCATCTGCACATCGGATGGTTATGACGGACATGTAGTGATGCCGAGAAACTACATTTATGTATTTTTAAACAGTGAAACAGGTGCAGGGGCGCCGGTGGAACTCTTTGATGTGATGGGCGGATTCGGTAATTTCGAGGATGTATTTAAGGAGCCGTCCCGGCTGTATCCGAAAATTGACAGCCTGTATGAAAAACTGATGCAAAAACGCGAAGGCATCTATCCGGAAGCAGGGTATAAAACCGTGGTGCTTGGCGGCATCCTGCCCGGTATGCTGGCGCATGAAGCGGTAGGCCATACCGTGGAGGCGGATTTGGTGCTCGGCGGTTCTGTGGCGGGTCCGTCCCTGCATAAGCAGGTGGCATCCGAAAAGGTAAGTCTGATTGATTTTGCCCATACGGCATTTGGCAAAAATACGCCGCTTCCCGTCTATGTAGATGATGAAGGCACTCCGGCAGAAGACGCGGTGCTTATTAAAGACGGTATTTTGGAAGGATATATGAACAACAGGGAAAGCGCGGAGCATTTTGGCGTAAAACCGCAGGGAAATGCGCGTGCGTACAGCTTTTCGGACGAGCCGTTAATCCGCATGAGAAATACTGCCGTACTTCCGGGAAAAGACAAACTGGAAGATATGATTGCTTCGGTGGAGGATGGCTATTACTTTACAAATTCCAATAACGGGCAGGCGGATATGACCGGAGAATTTATGTTTGGCGTGTGTATGGGGTATGAGATTAAAAACGGCAAACTGGGACGCGCTGTTTTGGACAGCACCATCTCAGGAGTGGCATTTGAGATGTTAAAGACCGTGGACATGGTTTCCGATGAGGTTATCTGGACAAGTTCGGGATTCTGTGGCAAGAAACAGCCTATGCCTGTCGGTATGGGTGGTCCTGCTCTTCGCTGTAAAGTCATGATAGGAGGTCGTTAAGGATGGAAGATATCAGGGTAATTGCACAAAGAACAAAAGACGCGCTGGAACGCTTGGGCGCACAAAAGGCACAATATAAGGTAACGATGACGGAAACACATGAATTTAATGTGGATGGCGGGGAATTTTCCCTGTTCAGGACGCTGTATGACAATTCGCTGTCAGTAACGGCCTATAAAGATAACAAGAAAGGTTCTGCCGTTACCAATAAGCTGGATAAAGAGGCTATTGACGAGACTATAGGGGTCTGTTTAAAAACGGCGGAATCAGGCATTGCGGATGAGGCATATGATTTTGCGCCCGGGCAGGAGCCGGAATGCTTCCGGGAAGGCTGTTATGAGCCGGACGTGGACGGACTTTTTGAGAGGACAAAGGAGCTTATGGAAGAAATCCGTATACGGCATCCGAAGATTATCGTGGAACAGCTTATTGTATCGCACGAAAAAAGCCATACGCTTTACCAGAACACCAAAGGGGCGGAATTTGAAGTCTTTGCGGGCGCATACAATCTCAGCATCATGTTTTCCGCACATGAGGGGGAACAGACAACCTCTTTCTTTGGCTGTGATGCGAAGACCGATAAACTGGATATCCCTTTTATAGAATTGGGAAGTGTGGAAAGGGAGTTAAGCGATGCGGAAGCACAGCTTGCTACGGTGCCTTTTAGCGGAAAGTGGGAAGGGGTGGCAGTTCTGACGCCGGGCGCCCTCGCATCCCTGCTTTCCAGCGCCCTTTACAATTTTGCATCGGATTCGGTTATTCTGGATAAGACCAGCATCTGGCTTGATAAGCTGAATCAGAAGGTGGCGGATGAAAAACTGACGGTTTCCATAGCGCCCGGTGATTCCAGAATCTGCTGCGGTGAACGCTTTACCAACGATGGCTTTAAGTCCGAAAACTATGATATCATCAAGGACGGTGTGCTTTTGTCCTATATGCTGTCTTTGTATGTTGCCAATAAATCCGGTTATGAAAGGGCAAAAAACAGCTCTTATTCATTTGTGGTGGAAGGCGGGGACGCCTCTTACGACGATATCATCAGGCAAATTAAAAAAGGCATTGTGGTAGGACGTTTTTCGGGAGGAAACCCGGGTACCAACGGCGATTTTTCAGGCAGCGCCAAGAACAGCTTTCTCATTGAGGACGGAAAGATAAAAGGCGCTGTCAGCGAGGTCATGATAAGCGGCAATCTGTCCGAAATGCTGCAAAATATTGTGGCGGTGTCAAGCGAGACTGTGGAAGACGGCGGCATGGTACTTCCCTATATAGCCGTGGATAAGATTGTCATATCCGGAAAATAAAGGGCTTCTTACAGCAAATGCGCCCGCTCAAGTCCTTTTCGGAGCGGTATGCCGATGAGAAGCGCAATTGCCATTTTGGCAAGGTCTGCGGGAATATAAGGCAGTACGCCGAGAGCCAGTGCATTAACAAAGGACAGATGCATCTGGAAGGCAAGCCAGACGGTGCCGAAAAAGTAGCAGACTATAGTCCCCAAAATCATTCCTAAAAGGCAGTAAAACCATTTGGACGGCCATTTGTCAATGAAGTAACCGGCAATGACCGCCAGAAAAAGATATCCGATTATGTATCCACCGGTGGGGCCGAACAGCTTTGCGGGCCCCCCGGAAAAACCGGAAAAAACCGGAAGCCCCACAAGGCCTGTCAGTATGTACATAAGGCAGCTGATAAGGCCTTTTTTCATGCCCAGCGTAAAGAGGGCAAGGTAAATGGCGAAAATGCCCAGTGTAACGGGAACGGGGCTGACGGCGAGATAGAGGGAAAAAGGGCTGATAATACAGATAACAGCAGTCATCAGGCCGATAAGCGTTAAAGATTTAATCGGGAGTTTTCTTGTGTTTTTTTCCATGGCGGATTCCTTTCTCATTAAAATGTAATGAGAGTATACAATGAAAAAGCCAGATTGTCAACCTATAAAAATAAATGGTTAACAATCTGGCCTGCCATTCCATTTCAACTGGCGGCGCGCCAATCAGGTTCTGCTTTGAACCTCTTCTTTATACTGGGAAACAATACTCTGGATTCTTTCATTGGGATTCAGCAGGTCGCTGATGGAAGAATCGTGGTTTAAGGTGTCTATGATATAGGCGATATACTTGCTCATGTCACAGTTGATATACCACTCGCGGCTTAAAAGTTCGGGAGTCTGGTATATCAGGTTCGTGGTTAAGACCTTGGAAAGGATGCCGTTTTCGTGCGCCTTGTCAAACCGTTCAAGCCCGCTGGTAAAAAGTCCGAAGGTTGCAAAGACAAATATTTTATTTGCTTTTCTTTCTTTCAGTTCGGCAGCGACTTCCAGTACGCTTTCCCCGGAGGAAATCATGTCGTCAATGATAATCACATCTTTTCCTTCCACGCTTGTCCCCAGAAATTCATGTGCGACAATGGGGTTGCGGCCGTTGACAATCCGCGTATAGTCGCGGCGCTTGTAAAACATACCCATGTCAAGACCAAGAACGTTTGCAATATAAATGGCACGGTTCATGCCGCCTTCGTCAGGGCTGATAACCATCATGTGGTCGGAATCAATCTGCAACTCTTTTTCGTTGCGTAAAAGTCCCTTGATAAACTGGTATGCAGGCTGTACGGTTTCAAAACCGTGCAGGGGGATGGCGTTCTGGACGCGGGGGTCGTGCGCGTCAAAGGTAATAATATTGTCAACTCCCATGCGGACCAGTTCCTGAAGGGCAAGCGCACAGTCTAAGGACTCCCTGGCAGTACGCTTATGCTGCCTGCTTTCATATAAGAACGGCATGATTACGGTAATTCTTCTGGCTTTTCCGCCAACTGCCGCAATAATGCGCTTTAAATCCTGATAGTGGTCGTCGGGGGACATATGGTTCTCATGGCCGCAGAGGGAATAAGTCAGGCTGTAATTTGCCACATCCACAAGAAGATAGAGGTCCGTACCCCGGACGGATTCCAGAATCATGCCCTTTGCTTCGCCGGAACCGAAACGGGGAACCTTTGCCTGTAAAAGATAGGAAGGACGCTGATAACCGGAAAAAGCAAGGCTGTCTTTATGCTCGCTCTCCCGTTCTGTCCGCCACCTGACAAGATATTTATCAATTTTTTCACCCAGCGGGCGGCAGCCCTCCAGGGCAATCATGCCAAGGCTTCCGACAGGAATGGTCTCCAGATTGCGCTTTTCTTCTCGGTTTCCCATGAAATAAAATCCTCACTTTCTACGTAGGTACTGATTGGTTATATATTTTTACACAGACGGATATCCGGTCCGGTAATTTTACGGAATGTAAAACTGCTTGTCAATCTGGAAACAATACGCTCGGAATAGCGGTTTTTCAATTCTTCCAGACTCAAGTTGGTGCTGATGATAACAGGCTTCCTTCGCAGGTGCCGTTCGTTCATAAAAGAAAAAAACTGGGAATTGGTAAAACTGTTGGACATTTCGGTTCCCAAATCGTCTACAATTACCAAATCACAATTGTACAGGTCATCATAAGTCTTGTAAAGCATTTCTTTGGCGCCCGCGTCAAAAGAATACTTTGAAAGCAGGCCGAAAAGGGCGGAAGAAGAAAAATAAATGACGGAATATCCCTGCCCGAGGAGTTCTCCTGCAATACAGTTGGAAAGAAAAGTTTTTCCGGTGCCTACTTCCCCATAAAAGAGAAGATTCTGGTAGGAGGAGGAAAAGCCCTTGATAAAAGAAATGCTGCTTTCCACTGCCTTTTTAAAATTCTGTAAATCCTCTCCCTTATAATACTCATAGGAAAGGGAGGAAAAGTTTTCGGTGGCAAGAAGGCCTTCCAGGTTACTTTGCGTGTAAAGAAGATTTATAACCTTCTGCTCAAAGCAGTGGCAGCGCCTGCCGTCAATGTAGCCGGTATCTTTACAGTCCGGACAGTCAAAAAGCGGCTCCAGATAATCGGCAGGAAATCCTGCCCCGGCAAGGAGCTCGGTTTTTCTTTGGGAAAGCTGCGAAAGGGCATTGCGATATTCTTCCATTGCTCCCGGTTCGTCTGCAAGCACGCGCCTGCCATACTCCACGGATAAAGAGGAAACATCGGCTGCTGCAGCAGCATAGGAAGGGCATCGGGCAGAAACCTCTGCCTGTCGCATAGCCAGTATGCGCTGGTTTTTCAGTTGTGCGGCATCATAATCCCGCTGTATGGCATCATACTGGGAATTTGTCAGATTCACGTTGCGCTCCTTTATTTGCTGAGTAATTTTGCTTCCAGTTCTTCAAAGTCATAATTTCGTTGGGAAAACTGGTTAAAGCGGTTACCTGCGGAAACGGAGGCAGTTGTCTTTTGCTGCCTGCGTTTCTGGTATAAGTCGTCAATACGCTGTATATCTGACTTGCGCTGGACATTTTCTTTTTTCCAGTTGCTTAAAATACCTTCCGCATATTCAAAACGGTGGCTGTCCGTTGCCATGACGGTCCGTTCGCAGGCCTCGGAAATAATATCCGGTGCAAATCCGTAGTCCTTTACCCAACGGCTTATGTATTCCAGTTCCTTTGAAGTGGGAGAACCGTTTTTGCCCAGTTCTTTCATAATAGTATATACGGACTTGTCATATCTGGATGCAAATTTCTCGGCCTGTTTGGGAGTGGTAACGCCGGACTTGGCCCAGTTTAACGCGACCGCTTCTATGTATTTAAAGTCTTTCTTTCCGCGGTCCACACAATACTGGAGGAGATAGTCTATCAAATCATCGGAAAAGTGCAGGCAGTCCTTAAAATATAAAATGGATTTCATCTCGCCTGCGGTCAGAGGTCTGCCGATATAGGATTCCGTGATAAAAAGCAGTTGTGCCGTTTCCTCGTTTCCACGGAACATTTTTAAGTCGTCGGCAGAGTATGCGGGTTTGGCAAAGGCATCGTCCGCCTGTTTGGGACTTATGCTTAAAACAGAGGGGTGGGAGACAGCTTTTTGGGACTCTGCCTGGGAAATACGGCATTCCCCGGAGGCCGGTTCCTGCCCTGTGGAAGAAATTTCCTTTAAATGTATGCCGGACAATGTTTTGGACTCATCGTATTCCAGGGAGAGAAGTTTTGTTTTTTCCCAGTATTTGAGCGCGCGCATGACGTCCTTTTCCGTATGGTTGAATTTGTCCGCAATTTCGGACACACTGGTAGAAAGATTCGCACCCATCATACGAATCAGATAGAGATAGATTTTTATCTGTGCGTCATTGGCATCCTTCATGTATTCATCGATAAACCGGTTGGGGATGATAGTCGAATCCGCATAATCATCCTTATAAATTGTAAACTTCCCCATAATCCACTCACCTATCATGACAGGACATTTCCTGCCGGTATTTTTAGCAAGGACAAGTATAACATAAAAGGGGAAAAAAAGGAATAGGCATTCTTGGCAAAGCCTTGAAAATACTGGGTTTTCAGAAAATTGTGGATGTTGTGGAAAATGTGGACAAGGAAAAAACAGAGAGGTCTTTTACATGTATTTCAGCATAAAAAACGGACTTTCCAAATAATAAAAATATCCACAATTTCCAAATCCGTCAGAGGAACCTGAAAATGTGGATATTGTGGAAAACTATATTCCCAAAAGCTCTTCCCCTATTTTTTGCACGTCTCCGGCTCCCATGGTTATCAACAGGTCACCGTTGATACAATTCTGCAATAAAAAATTTTCTATCTCATCAAAAGAGGGAAAATAGTAACATTCACAGCCGAGATTTTGCAATTCTTCCAAAAGGGTAACGGAGCTGATGCCCAAGGTGTCAGTTTCCCTGGAAGCGTATATGTCAGCCAGAACGACTTTATCCGCCAGGGAAAGCGCTTTTGCAAAATCCTTTAAAAAAGTTTTGGTCCTGGAGTAGGTATGCGGCTGGAACACACACCATGTTGTTTTGTGCGGATAATTTTTGGCAGCTTTTAAAGTTGCAGTAATTTCTGTGGGATGGTGTGCATAATCATCTATTATAGTAACACCTCCGACAGTCCCTTTGTATTCAAAACGTCTGTCGGTGCCCTGAAAACCGGTCAGCGCAGCCGCGGCTGTATCCCCGGATATCTCGAGAACATCCGAAAGGGCCAGTGAAGCCAAAGCATTGCATACATTGTGTTCACCGGGAACAGAAAGCGTGACTTTCTGTGTTTTGCCGGAGGGAACATGAAGCAGGAAGGAGGGACAGCCCATCTCGTCATAAAAAATATCCGTAGCATAATAGTCATTTTCAGGCGATAAACCGAAAGTGACCACCTTACAGGAAACAGACCCTGTTATTTCTTCCGGATGAGGAATACTGCCGTTTAAAATCAGACAACCATCTTCGGGAAGCAGTGCGGCAAAACGGCAAAAAGAACGCCGGATATCCGCAAGGTCCTTGAAAAAGTCCATATGGTCTTCCTCGATATTGAGAATCAACGCAATTTTAGGGAAGAAACTCAGAAAACTGTTGGTATATTCGCATGCCTCTGTTACAAAGTATTCGGATTGTCCGACGCGTATATTGCCTCCGATGGACTTCAGGATGCCGCCGATGGATAAAGTGGGGTCCAGTTCTGCGTGAAGCAGGATTTCGGATACCATGGAGGTGGTTGTGGTTTTACCGTGCGTACCGCTGATGGCTATCGGAGTCCGGTAATTTTTCATCATCTGCCCTAAGAGTTCGGCACGGGACAGATAGGGAATATGAAGTTTTTGAACCGCAATGTATTCCGGATTGTCGGGTCTGATGGCGCTTGTGAAGACGGCGCAGTCGATGTCGGGCGTAATATTTGCGGCCTTCTGGCCGTAGAGAACGCGGATGCCTTTATCCTGAAGGGCTTTTGTAAGGGAGGACTCCTGTCGGTCGGAGCCGGATACCGTAAATCCCTCTTTGTGGAGAACTTCTGCAAGTCCGCTCATGCTGATGCCGCCGATTCCCACAAAATATATGTGGACCGGTTTTTTAAAATCAATCTGATACATAATGACACTTCCTGTTTTTATCGCAGTTTAAAAGTACTTCCTATATTATACGCATTTATGCAATAAAAAACAAATGATTCATTTTCATAATTGCGAAAAAACAGGGAAATTGGGAAATTAGCCATATAAACAAGCTGAAAGATAAAAAAAGCTGGTAAAAATACACAAAATCAACTCGGTATTTTTAAGTAATTTTCTAAAAATAGACATAAAAATAGTAAAAACGTCACATTTTTTTTGTAATAATGATTCACTTTCTGTTAATGATATGGTATAATGATTTTATTCAAAAACAGGAGTTATAGCTATAAAGACTAGTTGCAAGAGGTGATAGCATGATTAAGAAAGAGATGATTGCCATGTTACTGGCAGGCGGCCAGGGAAGCCGTCTGGGTGTTCTGACATCCAAAGTCGCAAAGCCGGCAGTTGCATTCGGCGGCAAGTACCGGATAATTGATTTCCCGCTCAGTAATTGTATTAATTCCGGCGTGGACACGGTCGGCGTCCTGACGCAGTATCAGCCGCTTCGGCTGAATACCCATATCGGTATCGGTATTCCGTGGGACCTTGACAGGAATATCGGCGGGGTAACTGTTCTGCCCCCCTACGAAAAAAACACAAACAGTGAGTGGTATACCGGTACGGCAAATGCCATTTATCAGAATATTGATTACATGGATGCCTTTAATCCGGACTATGTACTTATCCTTTCGGGCGACCACATTTATAAGATGGATTATGAGGTAATGCTCGATTTCCACAAGACGAACAATGCCGAGGTCACTCTTGCGGTAATGCCTGTGCCTATTGAGGAAGCCAGCCGATTCGGCATCGTGATTGCGGATGAGAACCGTAAAATCATGGACTTTGAGGAGAAACCGGCCAATCCCAGAAGCAATCTTGCAAGCATGGGTATTTATATATTTAACTGGAAAACATTGAAAGAATCGCTGCTTGCCATGGCTGACCAGCCGGCAATGGATTTCGGCAAACATGTCATTCCTTACTGCCATGAAAAGGGACAGCCTTTATATGCATACGAATTTAACGGTTACTGGAAGGACGTCGGAACGTTAAATTCCTACTGGGAAGCAAATATGGAACTGATAGACATTGTTCCCGAGTTTAATCTTTACGAAGAATACTGGAAAATTTATACGAAGAGCGAGATTCTTCCGCCTCAGTATATTTCCCGTGACAGCGTGGTGGAACGAAGCCTTGTGGGTGAAGGCACCAATATTTACGGAAAGGTGTACAATTCCGTAATCGGCTGCGGCGTCACCATAGGCGCAGGAACAGTGGTAAGGGATTCCATTGTCATGAACAATACCTGTATACAGGCAGGCTGTGAACTGAATAAGGCGATTGTGGCTGAAAACGTTGTGATTGAAGACGGTGCGCGTCTGGGCATCGGAGAGGAAGCGGAAAATGACACTGCGCCGCATATTTACAACCACGGCATTGTGACGATTGGAGAAAAGAGCGTGATTCCGAAAGGTGTTGTAATCGGCAAGAATACGGTAATTTCCGGTGTTACGACGGCAGCGGATTATGAAAATGCCACACTCGCAAGTGGTAAAACTTTGATTAAGGCAGGTGAATGACAGTGAGGGCAATCGGAATTATTTTGGCAGGTGGAAATAACCACCGCATGAAAGAATTATCACAGAAACGTGCCATTGGTGCAATGCCCATTGCAGGAAGCTACCGCAGCATTGACTTTGCACTCAGCAGCATGTCAAACTCCAGGATTCAGAAGGTGGCGGTGTTTACACAGTACAATTCCCGCAGTCTGAATGAGCATCTGAGTTCCTCCAAATGGTGGGATTTCGGACGTAAGCAGGGAGGCCTGTACGTGCTTACCCCGGCAGTGACGGCAGATAACAGCAACTGGTACAGGGGGACGGCTGACGCCATCTACCAGAACCTGCATTTCCTGAAAAACAGCCATGAACCCTATGTAGTGATTGCGTCGGGCGACTGCGTTTATAAGATGGATTTCAACAAGCTTCTGGAGTACCATATTGAGAAGAAAGCTGACATCACGGTAGTGTGCAGGGATATGGAACCGAATGTCAATGTGGAGCGTTTCGGAACGGTAAAAATGGACGAGGAATGCCGCATTGAGGAGTTTGAAGAGAAGCCGATTGTTGCCAAGACCAATACGATTTCCTGTGGAATTTATGTCATCAGAAGACGTCAGTTGATAGAAATGATTGAACGCTGTGCGGAAGAAGACAGGTATGATTTTGTAAGGGATATCCTGATTCGTTACAAAGACATGAAGCGGATTTTCGGCTACAAGATGAACGACTACTGGAGAAATATTGCTTCCGTGGAAGATTATTTCAACACCAACATGGACTTTTTAAAACCGGAGGTGCGCGATTATTTCTTCAAACAATATCCCGATGTTTATTCCAAGGTTGACGACCTGCCCCCTGCCAAATACAATGTAGGTTCACAGGTGAAGAACAGCCTTATTTCCAGCGGGTGTATTGTAAACGGCGTGGTAGAGGATTCGGTAGTGTTTAAGAAGAGTTATATCGGAAACAACTGCTACATCAAGAATTCCATCATCCTGAATGATGTGTATATCGGGGACAATACCCATATCGAGAACTGTATTGTGGAGAGCAGGGATACGATTAGGGCCAATTCCTATCATATCGGGGAAAACGGTCTTAAGATAGTGATAGAACGTGATGAAAGGTATGTTATCTAGATTGTATTTCTAAAAGGGGGTTGTACAGATGCAGATTACAGATGTCCGTGTCCGCAAGATAGCAAAAGAAGGCAAAATGAAAGCCATTGTATCTATTACCATTGACGACGAATTTGTGGTTCATGATATTAAGGTAATAGAGGGAGAAAAGGGATTATTCATTGCAATGCCCAGTAAAAAAGCAAGCGACGGGGAATACCGTGACATTGCACATCCCATCACCTCGGCAACCAGGGATTCCATTCAGAAAATCATTCTGGACAGCTATGAAAAAGCCATGCTTGAACCGGATGAAACAGGAATCTGAAAAACTTTGTATTGGGGATATAAAAGGAGGCGCATTTGTGATGCGCCTCTTTTTAGTTATAATTAAATCGTAAACTTCCGCATTTTGCATTGCGGCAGCCCGGGCGTGTATTTGTTCCAACAGGACGCGCTCTCGCTCGGGTAAAAACACAGCGGCACGTAGGAGGTTAAAGGACAACCTCCAAATGCCGGCGTTTTTACACGGTCCTTTATGGAATCAAATACACGCCCGGGCTGCCGCAATGCAAAATGCAGAAACTGATAGGTGAAATTTTATTGCACAGCCGCGCAAATAAATGCTATACTATACGCTGAAAACAATGGGTTTGATAGATTGGCGTTTTTTCGGGAAAGGTATGGGAAGAACATGTTTTTGATTGCAGGGCTGGGAAATCCCGGCAGGGATTATGCAAACACCAGGCATAATATCGGGTTTGATGTCATAGAAACATTAGCAGGACAGGAAAACATATATGTTTTGGAGAAAAAACACAAGGCTGTGATAGGAAAGGGTTATATCGGCGGGCAGAAGGTCATTCTCGCAAAACCGCAGACGTATATGAACCTGAGCGGGGAGAGTATACGCGAGATGGCAGACTATTATAAAATAGACGTTAAGGAAGAACTGATTGTGATTGCCGATGACATCAGCCTGGAAGCAGGCCAAATCCGTCTGAGGAAGAAAGGAAGCGCAGGCGGACACAACGGCTTAAAAAGCATTATCACCCACCTGGGGCATGATGAATTTCAGCGGGTAAAGATGGGGGTAGGCGGCAAGCCGGACGGATATGACCTGGCTGATTATGTGTTGGGACATTTTACGCAGGATGAAAGAAAACGGATGGATGAAGCGGCAAAAGAAGCGGCAGACGCCATCCGGATGATTCTTGCGCAGGGAATTGAGGCGGCGATGAACCATTTTAACGGAAAGAGGTAAACATGCAGGCATTACTTGCACCTTTGCACGAACTGGCAGAGTTTGATGAAATCAGGGATTTGATATATAAGCACGGACAGCCGGCGGCGTTGACAGGTTGTGTGGAATCCCAGAAATGGCATATGGTTTATGGACTGGGCGATGGTTTTAAATATAAAATCATCGTTACTTACAGCGATTTAAGGGCGAGGGAAATTTACGAAGAGTATCAATTTTACGACAGAAATGTCATGTTGTATCCCGCCAAGGACTTGATTTTTTTTCAGGCGGATATTCACGGCAACAAACTGACTACCGAGCGTGTAAAGGTATTAAAACGCATGGCGGAAGGAAAACCTTTTACCCTGGTGACTACTTTTGCAGCCCTGATGACTCCGCAGGCGGCATGGAACATAGAAGAAGACACCGTTTTTATAGATAAAAAGACCATGATTGAGGAAGGCGCTCTTGCCCGCAGGCTGACAGCAATGGGGTATGTAAAGAATTACCAGGCGGAAGCGCCCGGACAGTTCAGCATAAGGGGCGGAATCATAGATATTTTTGATGTAACGGAAGAAAACCCTTACCGTATTGAACTGTGGGGAGAAGAAGTGGAATCCATCCGCAGTTTTGACAGTCTCAGCCAGCGTTCCATTGAGCAGCTTTCATCAGTGAGGATATATCCGGCGGCGGAATTTATACTTTCAGGAGAAACCGTCAGTGCGGGATTTGACAGGATAGAAAAAGAAGCAAAAAAGCAGGAAGCGTATTTCAGGGAGTCTTTTATGACGGAGGAGGCTGCCAGAATTGTCTCACAGATAAAAGAACTGAAAGAGCAGGCGCTGGAATTTGGGAATTTGTCTGTGCTGGAGGGGTATATACGCTATTTTTATGACGAAAGCAGTCTGAAGAGTCTGGCAGGTCTTCTGCCCGGCGGACACTGTCTGTTTTTGGACGAACCTGCCCGGATTCGGGAACATGCAAACGCAGTGGAGGCGGAGTTTCGGGAAAGTATGAGCCAGCGGGCCGGGAAGGGATATATCCTTCCCGGACAGATGCAGGTGCTTTACAGCGTGGAACAGACTGCGGCAGTGATACAGCGCAGTCCTTTTGTCACCCTGGCGGCGATAGATTTGAAAAATCCGCTGATAAAGGTACAGAAACATTTTGATATTCCGGTGAAAAGCATTTCTTCCTATAATAATAGCTTTGAGTCGCTTGTGAAGGACTTGCTGCGTTACAAAAAGAACGGATACAGGATAGTATTGCTCTCCGGCTCCAGAACAAGGGCGGAGAGGCTTGCTCAGGACCTGCGGGAAAAGGAACTGACGGCGGTATATACCCAGAATCCGGAAAGGGAAGTGCAGCCGGGAGAAATCCTGACCTGTTACGGTCATGTGAACAAAGGATTTGAATATCCGCTTTTAAAATTTGTGGTAATTGCGGAAAGTGATATTTTCGGCGCAGTCCGAAAAAAGAAGAAAGCAAAAGCCAGATTTGAAGGTCAGAAAATCAAAGATTTTGCAGACTTAAAGGTGGGCGACTATGTAGTCCATGAAAGTCATGGCCTGGGCATCTACAGGGGAATTGAAAAAGTCGAGGTGGAAAAGGTAGTCAAAGACTATTTGAAGATTGAATACCGGGACGGCGGAAACCTGTATATTCTTGCCACCGGTCTGGATGTCATCCAGAAGTATGCATCGGCAGACGCGAAAAAGCCCAAATTAAATAAGCTCGGCAGTCAGGAGTGGCAGAGAACCAAGACAAAAGTGCGTTCGGCAGTGGACGGGGTGGCAAAGGATTTGGTGGAACTCTACGCCATCAGGCAGCAGTCGGAAGGGTTTGCCTATGGTCCGGATACCGTATGGCAGAAAGAATTTGAAGAAATGTTTCCCTTTGAAGAAACCGAAGACCAGCTGGCAGCTATTGCGGATACAAAGGCAGACATGGAAAGCAGTAAAATCATGGACCGCCTGATTTGCGGTGACGTCGGGTACGGCAAGACGGAGATAGCCATCCGGGCGGCATTTAAGGCCGTACAGGAAGGGAAACAGGTGGTATATCTGGTTCCCACCACCATCCTTGCCCAACAGCATTATAATACCTTTGTCCAGAGGATGAAGGATTTTCCTGTGAGGGTCGATATGTTGTCCCGGTTCAGGAGTGCGGGCGAGCAGAAAAAAACGCTGGAAGATTTGAAAAAGGGACTGGTGGATATCGTCATCGGCACACACCGGGTTATCTCCGCCGATGTGGCATTTAAGGATTTGGGGCTTCTGATTATAGACGAGGAGCAGCGTTTTGGCGTATCCCATAAAGAAAAAATTAAAAAATTGAAAGAAAATGTAGACGTTCTGACCCTTACGGCAACGCCGATTCCCCGAACCCTTCACATGAGCCTTGTGGGTATCCGGGATATGAGCGTTCTGGAGGAGGCGCCCAGCGACAGGCTTCCCATCCAGACTTATGTCATGGAATATAATGAGGAATTGGTGCGGGAAGCCATTGTCAGGGAGCTGTCCCGAAAAGGACAGGTGTACTATGTCTACAACAGGGTTAACAATATTGCGGATGTGGCGGCGGGGCTGCAAAAACTGGTGCCCGAGGCGGTTGTGGCATTTGCACACGGTCAGATGAAAGAGCATGAACTGGAAAGCATCATGTTTGATTTTATCAACGGGGAGATAGATGTTCTGGTTTCCACGACTATCATAGAAACGGGACTGGATATTTCAAATGTCAACACCATTATGATTCACGATTCGGATAATATGGGACTTGCCCAGCTCTACCAGCTGCGGGGCAGGGTGGGGCGCTCCAACCGGACAGCATATGCGTTCCTGATGTACAGGCGGGACAAGATGCTTAAGGAAGTGGCGGAAAAGAGGCTGGCAGCCATTAAAGAATTTACAGAACTGGGAAGCGGCTTTAAGATTGCCATGCGGGATTTGGAAATCCGCGGTGCAGGCAATCTGCTTGGCAAAATGCAGCACGGGCATATGGAAGCCGTGGGATATGATTTGTACTGTAAGATGCTCAACGAGGCGGTTAAGGGATTAAAAGGAATCCCGGCGGCCGAAGATTTTGCCACTGTCGTGGATGTGGACGTGGACGCATTTATCCCGGCAGAGTATATTGTCAATGAAGTACAAAAGCTGGATATTTACAAGCGCATTGCAGGCATTGAAAACGAAAAGGAAAGGGATGACATGAAAGATGAGCTGCTGGACAGGTTCGGCACCATTCCGAAGCCTGTGGATAATCTGCTCAGGATAGCCCTGATTCGCGTTTCGGCGCATCGCCTGTATATGACGGAGGTAAAGGGTAAAAATGAAAGAATCCTGTTTACTTTCCGTCCGGACGCAGACATTAACCCTGCGGGGATTCCCCGGTTGTTGAAACAGTATAAGGATACTCTCCGCTTTACGGCTTACGGAAATCCTTTTTTCACATACCGGTATTACAAAACCGGTCTTGTGGAAAAGGATGCGGAACTGATTTTGTCAGATACGGAAAAGCTTTTACGGGGAATGTCAGAAGTACTGATTATGGGACAGTAAAAATGGTATCTTCCTTTCAGAACCAGATAACGGAAGGATAAGAAAGGAAGGTGCCTGGATATGAAAGGATATGTAACGGCAAGCGGATATATGGGATATGTAGACGGGACTTATATTTTGTTTGCAAGCGAGGAAGATTACAGGGAATATATGGCAGGATAAAATAAAACTTTTGCATGTTGCATTGCGACAGCCCCGGCGTGCATTTGTTCCAACAGGACGCGCTTTCGCTCGGGTAAAAACGCAGCGGCACATAAGAGGTTAAAAAACAACCTCCAAATGCCGGCGTTTTTACACGGTCCTTTATGGAATCAAATGCACGCCGGGGCTGTCGCAATGCAATATGAGGATACCTAGAGGGTACAAGAGGTTACCTGGAGTGTACAAGAAAACAGTTGAAATAATCTCTGTAACGCGATACAATAAAAATAACATTTTTATTCAATAAAGGGAGAAAATATATGGGCAAGGAAGGTAAAAAGATTCATTTAATACATTCAATTGTTTTAAAGGTTGTCTGGTGCGTAGTGTTTGCCATTGCGCTGACATGGCTGTTGCAGTATTTTATGTTTATTCCTCTGGCAAAGAACAATACTTCTGAGAATATGGGGAATTACATGTATGATTTGGCTGTATCCTATGGCACAAATCTGGAAAGAAATGTTGCGTTAAGGGGAGCGGAAGAAGAACTGTCCAAAGAGGTGTTGGGAGAGCTTTTTGACGGCGTGAAAATCAAAGGCTCCGATTCCAGTTATTTGTACATAACAGACGGACAGGGAACGATGCTTTACCATCCTACGGAAGAAAAAATCGGACAACCGGTTGAAAATGAGGTCGTACAGGGATTGGTTTCCAGGCTGCAGGCCGGGGAGATTGCACAGCCGGCCCTCACTACATATAATTTTAACGGCGTCACAAAGTATGCTTCCTACTATGTCGGCGGGGATGGCAGTTTCATTCTGGTGGTGACGGCGGATAAGTCCGAAATGTTCAGCACAGTCACAACGATGAGGATAAGGGGCGTGCTCAGCGGTCTTTTCTCTCTGGTGGTTTGCGGCCTTATCGGATTTGTGCTTGCCAAGCTTGTGGTTAAACCGATAAAGAAGGTGACGGAGAGCGTATTAAAGCTTGCCGACTGGGATTTTACGGAAACGGAAAATGAGAAAAAGCTGAACAGGCGTAAGGATGAAACGGGTCAGATAAGCAGGGTGGTTTCCAAACTTCGCGAAGGATTGAGCGGGATAGCAAAGGATATCAATGAGCAGACGGTGATGCTTTTTGACGCTGCCGACAGTTTAAATACCAGTACCGGCAAGACCAGTGAAGCAGTGGAGCAGGTGGAAAGGGCAGTCAGCGAGATTGCTGACGGAGCGAATTCCCAGGCTGAGGAAACCCAGAAGGCAACGGAAAATGTCATTTTGATAGGAAACATGGTGGAGGAAGCAGGCAGACAGGTAGAAAAACTGGGCGCCAATGCCAGTGTTATGCAGCGTGCGGGCAAGGAAGCCGACAATACCTTAAAGCAGCTTGATGAAACAAACAGCAAAACGCGGGAAGCGATTGAGAGGATATACCAGCAGACCCATACCACCAATGAATCCGCCCTTAAGATTAGGGAAGCCACTACAATGATTACTTCCATCGCGGAAGAAACGAATCTCCTTTCCCTGAATGCGTCCATTGAGGCGGCAAGGGCAGGTGAACAGGGCCGTGGTTTTGCAGTTGTGGCAGGCCAGATTCAGAAGCTGGCAGAACAGTCCAATGAATCTGCAAGGCAGATTGAAGAGATTATTGATTCCCTGATTCATGATTCTGAAGAAGCAGTGGCAACAATGGACAGCGTCAGGGAAATTATTGCAGAGCAGAGTGAAAATGTAGAAAAAACCGGTGCGGGATTTGCAGAGGTGAAGAAAGGAATTGACAGTTCCCTGGAGAGCGTGCAGGCGATTACCGCAAGTATTAACAAGATGGACGAGGCAAGGGTTAACGTAGTGGATGTAGTACAGAACCTTACCGCCATTGCGGAGGAAAATGCGGCAAGTACGGAAGAAACTTCTGCATCTGCCACTGAGGTAACGGCGACGATTCAAAATATGTCAGACCAGGCGGAGCAATTAAAGGGTGTGGCTACCGGTTTAGACAATTCCATGAAGATTTTCAAATTTTAATTCGGCAAAGTACTTGACTTTTTAGCCAAAGTACCATACAATGAATCGGTTCGTAAAAGTAGACAGACAACGTCCTTTACACGGGACGTTGTCTTTTTGCCTTGCAGTATGCAGGGTATGAAAGGATAACCTGATAGGAGATATATGCAAAACAAAGAAGAAGTAATTTTAGATGAAAAAAAGGAAAAGGAAGACCTTCGATATGAGGATTCCAACCTGGATGCAAGAATTTTACGTGCGGTAACGGAAATGGGGTTTGAATATATGACGCCCATTCAGGCACAGGCGATTCCTGTTCTGATGGAAGGAAGAGATGTAATCGGGCAGGCTCAGACGGGCACCGGTAAAACAGCGGCTTTTGGTATCCCCATGTTGCAGCAGATAGATGAAAACAACCGGAATCTTCAGGGGATGATTTTATGTCCGACCAGAGAACTTGCCATTCAGGCAGCGGATGAACTCAGAAAATTTTCCAGATACATGCATGGCATTAAGATGGTGCCTATTTACGGCGGCCAGGATATCACCAGGCAGATTAAGGCCTTAAAAGGCGGGGCGCAGATTATAGTGGGTACTCCCGGGCGCGTCATGGACCATATGCGCCGGCATACCATTAAACTCCAGGATATCAAAATGGTGGTTCTGGATGAAGCGGACGAAATGTTAAATATGGGTTTTCGGGAGGATATGGAAACCATACTTTCGGAGATAGAACAGGAGCATCAGACGGCGTTGTTTTCCGCCACCATGCCGCAGGCAATCCTGGATATTACGGACGAGTACCAGCATGACGCCAAAATGATTAAAGTGACCAAAAAGGAACTTACCATTCCTCTGGTAAAGCAGTATTATTTTGCGGTGAAAAATATTTACAAGGAAGAAGTGGTGGCAAGGCTTCTGGAACTGTACGGGCTCAAACGGTCTATCATATTCTGTAACACCAAACGCATGGTGGATGAACTGAGTGAGAACCTGAAAAGCCGGGGATATCAGGCTGAAGGGCTGCATGGGGATATGACGCAGAAGCAGAGGGATTTTGTCATGAACCGCTTTAAGGGAGGAAATCTGGAAATCCTGATTGCAACGGATGTAGCGGCAAGGGGAATTGATGTGGATGATTTGGAGGCGGTATTTAATTATGATGTGCCTCAGGATATTGAATATTATGTGCATCGTATCGGGCGTACCGGCCGCGCCGGCAAGGAGGGAGTGGCGTTTACTTTCGCTTATGGCAGGGAATTGTACCGAATCCGTGATATAGAGAGAGTCTGCAAGACAAAAATGACGGAAATGAAGGTACCGAAAGCGGCGCAGATTATGGATATTAAGATTAACAGGGTGATTCGTTCCGCTGCAGAAAGAGCAGGAGAGATGGAACTGAGCCATCTGCAGGAATTGTTGGAAGACAAGATAGCGGAACTGGAGGCCGACCCTATGGAACTGCTTGCAGCGCTTGTTAAAATGCAGGTTGGCGATGAAATAAAAGAAATTGCAGTGGAAGAGCCCCGGAGAAGAAGCGACGGTGGAAGGAACCGTGAAGGCGGCCGTTACCGGAAAGAAGAAACCGGGCGTGGCAGCCGTACAAAAGGAGAAAGCAGCCGCAGGAATGGCAGAAGGGCTGATTTTGACAGAGGCGGCCGCAAGGACGGAGCGGAACGTTTTGGCAGAAAAGAAGGAAGCAGCCGGACGGGAAATAGGAGGGAAGAAAGTACGCGATGGACGGACCGGAAAGAAAAGGGCGGACAGGAGCGTAAGAGCAAAGGGAAAGAAAAAAGGGAAGCAGGCGGCCGGCGCAGCCGCAAGGAATCATAGATTTCCTGCCGCTGCTTCATCAAGGAGAGTCCGTACATTACGTATGGACTCTTCGTCTGTCTGCCAGAGGGTATATTCATCCATACCGGGCAGCCCCATGGAAACGGAAGGGTTGCGGTATTGCATACCGCTGGTTCTCTCTTTTTTGCCGGACATGTGGAAGTCGGTAAGCGCAGTCTGGGAAAGAAGCGTTTTGACAGCGTCTGCATCCACGCCGCCGCCTGCCAGAATCGTTATCTGATTGTCTGACAGGGCCTGCAGCTCTTTTAAAAGGGAGATTCCTTTCAAGCAGGACGACGCCCGGCCCGAAGTAAGTATGGTGCGGATACCCAGTTTTTTTGCCTGCATGAGGGCTGTCAGGGAATCGTGGCATACATCAAAGGCGCGGTGCAGGGTGACGGGCATGCTGCCTGCCTGCTCCATAAACCGTTTCATTTGTTCTATGTGAAGGGAACCGTCAGCACACAGGCTGCCGATGACAATGCCGTCGGCGCCGCTTTTTCGGAAAGCTTCTATTTCCCTGCACATAATGCATGCTTCTTCTTCCGAGTACAAAAAGTCTCCAAAACGGGGCCGGATTAGTACACGGATATCCGTATCAGTCTGTTCGCGAATTTTTTCGTAAAGCGCCATTGAGGGAGTGGTTCCGCCGATAATCAGGTTGGCGCACAGCTCCAGACGGTCAGCGCCTCCCCTGAGGGCAGCGCGGGCGGACGCAAGGGAATCCACACAGCATTCCAGATTATAATTGTTTTTCATATTTTTTCCTTTTTATAATTTTTTGCAAATTATACTCTCTTATTTTTATTTTTGCAAATTGTTTCCATCTTAAATGATATTATTAAAAAAAATGCCGGAGGTCAGGTGAATGGAGAACGCTTTGATTGTTTAGCCGCATTGGTATATTATCTCTTTTTTTACAGATACTACTACCACAGTAAAATATGTAAAAAAGGAGAAAACGCCTTTTGAGAAAGGAGCTAACATGAAAGCGACAGGAATAGTGCGCCGCATTGACGACCTTGGGCGTATTGTCATACCAAAGGAAATCCGAAGGACATTGCGAATCAGGGAATCAGACCCGCTTGAAATATTTACGGACAGGGAGGGGGAGATTATATTAAAGAAATATTCTCCCATCGGGGAAATGACAACTTTCGCAAGACAGTATGCAGACAGCCTTTCCCAGGTATCCGGTCATGCAGCCCTGATAGCGGACAGAGACCAGTTTATCGCAGTAAGCGGCGGTTATAAACAGTATCTTGGAAAGAGCATCAGCAAACAGTTGGAAGAAAAAATTGCAGAGAGGGAGACCGTTATTGCAGTAAAGGGAGAAAAAAAATTTATTCCGGTGATAGATGACGGACAGGATGACTATCAGCAGGAAGCGCTCACACCGATTATCTGTGAAGGCGATGTGATAGGGGCAGTCGTTCTTTTGGAAAATGACACAAAAGCGAGACTGGGAGAAGTGGAGCATAAACTGATTATGTCTGCCGCAGGTTTTCTGGGAAGACAAATGGAGCAGTAAGTGCAGACAATTTTGCGAGGACGAAAGAACAAAAAATATGCTCCTTTGCCCTCGCTACATATGCAGAATTATTTATCGCCCATTTCATCCAGCAGGCGGATTTTGGTATCATACAGCTTTTTCGACAAGTCCACATATACTTTATGGGGATTCACGAGGCGCTTTGTTTCATCCCAGAGGGTATCCAGTTCCTGTTTACAGTACTCGCGGATTTCCATGACGCTGGGAGAAGTGTAAATGCATTCCCCTTTATCAAAAATCTGTTTCAGGATGGGGCGGAGGGTATAGGCGCCGCCTTTTAATTTCGTCTTTTTCCACGGTTCCGCAGGGTCAAACAGCAAAAGGTCCTCCTCTTCTTTATATATTTCATCCACCAGACAGATTAAGTCCGCTTTGACTTTGCCGGACTCTTTTTCATATACCCGGTAAATCATTTTATTGCCGGGATTGGTGACTTTTTCTGTATTTTCGGAGAGTTTAATCTTAGGGATAAAAGTCCCGTCAGCGCCCTGTATGGCGGCAAGCTTGTAAACACCGCCGAAGGAAGGGTTGTCCTTGGAGGTAATCAGGTTGGTTCCCACTCCCCACGAGGTAATGGCAGCGCCCTGTACCTTCAGGCTGTCAATGAGAAATTCATCCAAATCATTGGAGGCAGAAATAATTGCGTCGGGAAAACCTGCCGCATCCAGCATTTTGCGCGCTTTTTTGGAAAGATAAGCCAAATCCCCGCTGTCCAGGCGGATGCCGTAAAAAGTCAGGGGGACGCCGGCGTCTCTCATTTCCGTGAAAACACGAATGGCGTTGGGAACGCCGGATTTTAATGTATCATAGGTATCCACAAGTAGGATGCAGGCTGAGGGGTACATATCCGCATAAGCCTTAAATGCGGTATATTCGTCGGGAAAACTCATAATCCAGCTGTGGGCGTGGGTACCCTTTACCGGGACATCGAACAATTGTCCGGCAAGCACGTTGCTGGTGCCGATACATCCGCCAATCATGGCAGCCCTTGCGCCGTAAGTGCCGGCGTCGGGACCCTGTGCCCGTCGTAAGCCAAATTCCATAATACCGTCCCCGCGCGCTGCATAGCAGACCCTTGCCGCCTTGGTTGCAATCAGGCTCTGGTGGTTTAAAATGTTCAGAATGGCGGTTTCCACAAGCTGTGCCTCCATAATAGGTGCAATGACTTTTATCATCGGCTCCCTCGGAAACATGACCGTACCCTCGGGAATGGCATAGATATCGCCTGAAAACTTAAAGTTTTGCAGATATTCCAGAAAGTCTTCCTGAAAAATACCCAGGGAAGCCAGATAATCAATATCCTCCTGCTCAAAATGCAGCTCCTTGATGTACTGGATTACCTGTTCCAGTCCGGCTGAAACTGCGTATCCGCCGTCGCAGGGAATGTTGCGGAAAAAGGCATCAAAAATGACGGTTTCATTTTGGTCCTTATTTTTAAAGTAGCCCTGCATCATGGTTAATTCATAGAGGTCGGTGAGCAGGGTAAGGTTTTGTCTGTCCATTTGCGTTATCCTTTCTTGAAACAATGGTGGGAGATATTGGTAAATATTGCGTTTATCATACGCTTTTTCAAGGGGTTCGTCAAGCAATGATGCGATTTCTGCCGCTGCTTTTTCCCTCATACAGCTTTGCATCCGCCACTTGAAGAAGGTGGTGGATATTTGTGTTGACGCCTCCTTCAGCCAGACCGAAGGTCATGGTGACATGTATCGGCTGTCCTTCATATTCTATGGATAAGCTGCGGATTTCGTCGAGAAGTATTTCTGTTTCGGCATATGCCGTCTTTAAGTTTGTATCGTCGTAGAGGAAAAGAAACTCTTCCCCGCCCCAGCGCGCCACAATCCCTTTTTCCAGCATATGGTTTTTCAGGATGTCAGCGATGCGTTTCAGGACAATATCCCCGCATTCATGGCCGTAGGTGTCGTTAACGGATTTAAAAAAGTCAATATCCCCTATGCCAATCACAAAATTGTTGCCGAATGTGTTGGCATTTATCTGGGTTTGTTTCAGGCGTTTATCGGCAAAACGACGGTTGTTCAATTCAGTGAGGGTGTCCTGCTCCACAAGATTACGGAGCGAGCGCTGCATGAAAAGAGCGGAGTGGGCCATTTCGCTTAACTCGTCATTGCGCACCAGGACATCTGCATCCAATGTTTCCCAAAGGTTGCCGGTTGACACTTTAGAAAGAAAGACACGTATTTTCTGAAGTGCATTGAGCAGCCGGCGCGTATAAGAAGAAGAAATCAGGCTGACTACAACCATGCCAATCAGCGCAATAAGGATGATGGGCAGCACTGCCCGCGTAACAGTCGCGTTTACGTTGGCGGAGGGCTTGCCGGTATAGACCATGCCCACGATATCGCCATGGCTGTCATGAAGAGGCGTGTAATACGCAAAATACCGCTGCCCGTTAATGTTGGTATTGGTATAGAAGCGGGGTTTTCCCGAAAAAAGGATATCCTGGACAATGCCGGCGTTGGCAGTGGTACCGGTAATACGATTGCCATCGGCATCCAAAATGGTGGTCAGCATCCGGGTATCCTGATAAAAAATCGTAATATCTATCTGTGTTTCGGCTTTTAATCTGTCAATAATGGAGGAATCATTGGTAAGAACCTGGCCGCCTTTCATAAACCGGGCGGACTCTTCCTCCAGATGGTAATCTCCGGGATATAACAAATCATAAGTCAGCATAATATATTCCGTCATGTTTTTCAGTTCTGTCTGCACTTGCGCGTGCATGGCAGATTTCACGGTATAGTAGCTGAAGATGGTAATGACAAAACCAAGGACGAGCAGCGGCAGAATGCTCATGGCCTGCAGGGAACGGTATAAGTGCCCCTTCTTTTTCACTGAATGCATTATGTATCCTCCATATGCAGTCTATTATAACATCAAGGGTTTTAGTAACACAAGTAAAAAACAGACTCTGCCATTTTGCTTTTGAATATGAAAAATAGCAACTTAACTAAAATTGTTGTAGGATTAATGTGTTACATGGAACACTGCAGTGAAAAGAAGCAAGATTTGTGTTTGCACGTTGCTTGGCACAAACTTGTTTAAGGAAAAAAGCAACGTAGAAATGAGGAATAAGATGAAAAAGTATCAGAGAAAACTGGCTTTGGCGGTTGCTGCAGGTCTTTTGGTGACAGGGACAATCAGTGTTTCCGCGTCAGGCATAAGGGATGTGTTTGACGCAAAGTATTACGCAGATACTTATCAGGATTTGATGAGTGCGTTTGGCTATGATGAAGAGGCTCTGTATCAGCATTTTCTTACATACGGTATTTCTGAAGGAAGAACCATGAGCCCTATTTTTGATATACAGGCATACCGTGCGGCCTATGCAGATTTGGATGCGGCGTTTGGGGAAAACTGGGACGCATACGTAGACCACTATCTTGCGTACGGAGCAAACGAGGGAAGGACGGAAGGGATTCTGTTTGACCCCGCAGCGTATGCAAAGGCATATCCCGATGTGGCGGCAGCATTCGGCGATGATTACGGCGCAATAGTGGAGCATTATCTGACTTATGGAATAGCAGAGGGAAGGACGGAAGGCGTAATTGTGACAGCAGCGCCTGCTCCGGCAGTAAATACGGCGCCTGTAGAAAATACACAGACCTCCTCTGCGGGTTCCTCTTCAGGGGAAGACTCCGGCACAACCACAACCACGGAAGGTTTTACTGTTAAAAAGACGCTTTATGCTGCGGTAAGCGGTGGAGAAAGGGTGCAGGTGACGGCTGACAATGCGGATACTTATTTCGATGTTTCGGGCACTACAATCAGCTTAAAGGAGAATGTCGCAATTTTTGAAGGCGCAGCGGGTACAAAAATCACGTCTTCCGAAGGCTATGCAACAGGTACGGCGGCAGCATTGGATTATCAGAGCGGCAAATCGATTGCCGTTGCTGCAGAAGTGACAGATTTGACAAGCTGCTTTAAAATAGAAGATGAAAGTGTGAAGCTGAATGAAGGAGCAAATGTCATTGGATGCGCTTCAAATACTTATGCGGTAATAAGTGACTCCAATATAGACACCTATGTTGAGATTGAAAGTGGTGCAGTAAAGCTTAAAACAGATGTAAAGCTGTATACCACATCGGCAGTGGCGAAAACGGATTTACCAAATTACTTTACAATAGGGGCAGACAATAGTCTTTCCCTAAAGGGAAGCGCAGTTTTGCTGGCTGAAACGACTGTTGTAGATGCATCTAAGGCAGCAACATATGTAAAGGTTACACCGGCGTCTGTTGCATTGGGCAGTACAAAGCTGTATAGCGATGCCGATTCCAAGACGGAGATTACTGATGCAACAACAATTTTTGATGTTGCACCGGATGGAACCGTTACTTTAAAGAACGGTGCAGACGCTTACACGGCCGGCGGCAAGGAAATAAACGCAGCCCAGATAGGCGATTACCTGACCTATACACCTGCAGCAACACCTGAGCCGGAGGAATAGAAATTTAATATTGCATGGCGGCAGCCCCAGCTATATTCCCCTTGACAACAAAGGCCGCCCGCGATTATAATTACTCTTGACAAAGGCTATGACAAAGACAGTAGGCAGTTTTCCGAAATTTCAGCGAGCCGGTGACGGTGCAAGACCGGCAGGAGTAGGGAATTGCTGAATATCACTTTTGAGCCGCGCGGGCAAAAGGCGCTTATGCCGAGTAGTCCGGGACGGATTCCCGCCGTTATCGGGAAACATATCCTTCCGGTTCGGATTAAGCGGGCGGAGGCGTATGCAGTAACAGGTGGTAACACGGAGTTTATAACCCGTCCTTTTACGGACGGGTTTTTTATATGGAGCCGTGGAATCGTTATGCGCAGAAGAACTGTGCAGAAAAGAGGAAAAGATGAAAAGAAATTGGAAATTATGGATTTTACTGTTGACGATGTGCTTTTTGACAGGCTGTGCCGCAGAAAAAGAAGAGGCAGATGCGGAGAATAAGGGAGATGTTACCACGAATACATCGGCGGCGCCGGAAGAAAGTGGTGAAAGTGAAGAAAGCGGCGTAGAACTGCCGGAGGGAGAGTATAGCTTTGTCGCTAAAATTTTCGGTGTTGATTATCTGGATTCTGAGAAAGGACTTATTGTGAATGTTTCGGTGGAAAGCGGAAGAATAAGAGTAGGGGATAAAGTCACTTTGTTTAAGGCGGACGGTACCCAGATAGAAACCTGTGTGAATAAGCTGGAAGCGTTTTGTCAGGATAGGGGAGAAATTCTGAATATTTTAAATCCGGCGGAAATGTATCTTGCGGATTTAGGGGAGGACGATGTCAATCCGGGAGACATGTTGTTTGCCTTGGCAGGGGAAGGGGAGGAATCGGATTTTCCCAAGATAGATAATATCGGCTCCGCGTTTGTGATAGAAGACAGCTATACGATAGATGGAAACGGCGTTGCAAGCGGTAAAATGGAAAGCGGAAGAATATATCTCGGCGATACGGTGATGCTTGTTAAGGCGGACGGCACAGAAATCGAAGGCAGTGTAATAAGGATGGTACTGTTCAAAGAGGAATTGAATGAGATTGTGACAAACGATAGGGCGAGCATCACGCTGTCAGGTATAAGCTCAAGCGATATGGAGCGCGGTGATAAGCTGGTGGTAGTAAGCAAACCGGAAGAGGAATAAACGCATACAAAAAAGAAAAAGAACAGTAGGAAAGGATGATAACCATGTATCAAAAAGTATCAACGGATTTGAACTTTGTGGAAAGGGAAAAGCAGGTGGAAGCGTTCTGGAAGGAAAACGATATTTTCCGAAAGAGCATGGAGACAAGGAAGGAAGGGCCTGTCTATACCTTTTATGACGGACCGCCTACCGCCAACGGCAAGCCGCATATTGGCCACGTGCTGACCCGCGTAATCAAGGACATGATTCCCAGATACCGCACCATGAAAGGTTATATGGTGCCCAGAAAGGCCGGATGGGACACCCACGGGCTTCCCGTGGAAATCGAGGTGGAAAAGCTGCTGGGACTGGACGGCAAGGAGCAGATAGAAAATTACGGATTGGAGCCCTTCATTAATAAATGTAAGGAAAGCGTCTGGAAGTACAAGGGCATGTGGGAGGATTTTTCCGGCACGGTGGGCTTCTGGGCGGATATGGACAATCCTTACGTCACCTATCATGACGATTATATCGAATCGGAATGGTGGGCGCTTAAGGAAATCTGGAATAAGGGGCTGCTCTATAAGGGCTTTAAGATTGTGCCTTACTGCCCCCGCTGCGGAACCCCGCTTTCTTCCCAGGAGGTTGCCCAGGGATATAAGGATGTAAAAGAACGCTCCGCCATCGCCCGTTTCAAAGTAAAGGATGAGGACGCCTATATACTGGCATGGACGACCACGCCGTGGACCCTGCCCTCCAATGTGGCGCTCTGCGTGAATCCGGTGGAAACCTATGCGAAGGTGAAAGCGGCGGACGGCTATACCTACTACATGGCGGAGGCGCTTTTAGATACGGTGCTTGGCAGGCTGGGCGACGCGGAAAATGAGCCGGCGTATGAAGTGCTGGAAACCATGACCGGCAAGGATTTGGAGTACAAGGAATATGTGCCGCTTTTTGATTATGCGGTAGATATCTGCGAAAAACAGCAGAAAAAGGCATTTTTTGTCACATGTGACAGCTATGTCACTTTGACGGACGGTACTGGGGTCGTGCATATTGCACCGGCCTTTGGTGAGGATGACGCCAAAGTAGGCCGCATTTATGATTTGCCCTTTGTACAGCTTGTGGACGGACAGGGCAATATGACAAAGGAAACGCCTTTTGCAGGCGTGTTTGTAAAGAAAGCGGACCCCATGGTCTTAAAGGCCTTAGAGGAGGCGGGGCTTTTGTTTGACGCCCCTAAATTTGAACACAGCTATCCCCACTGCTGGCGCTGCGATACCCCGCTTATCTATTATGCGAGGGAATCCTGGTATATCAAGATGACCGAGGTGAAGGAGGACTTAATCCGAAACAACAATACCATCAATTGGATTCCGGAGTCCATAGGCAAGGGCCGATTCGGGGACTGGCTGGAAAATGTGCAGGACTGGGCGATTTCCCGAAACCGTTATTGGGGAACGCCGCTGAACATCTGGGAATGCGAATGCGGCTGCCAGCACAGCATCGGAAGCCGGAAAGAGCTTGCAGAGATGAGCGGCAACCCGGAAAATGCGAAGGTGGAGCTGCACAGACCGTACATTGACGCCGTTACCATCAAGTGTCCCAAATGTGGAAAAGACATGCACAGGGTGCCGGAGGTAATCGACTGCTGGTTTGATTCCGGGGCAATGCCTTTTGCACAGCACCATTACCCGTTTGAAAACAAGGAGCTGTTTGAAGAACAGTTCCCTGCGCAGTTTATCTCTGAGGCGGTGGACCAGACGAGAGGGTGGTTTTATTCCCTGCTGGCAGAGTCCACGCTGCTCTTTAACAAGGCCCCCTATGAAAATGTTATCGTGCTTGGCCATGTGCAGGATGAAAACGGGCAGAAGATGAGCAAATCCAAAGGCAATGCAGTGGACCCGTTTGACGCGCTTAAGACCTATGGCGCCGACGCCATCCGCTGGTATTTCTACGTCAATTCCGCGCCGTGGCTTCCTAACCGTTTCCACGGTAAGGCAGTGCAGGAGGGACAGCGTAAGTTTATGGGAACCCTTTGGAATACCTATGCTTTCTTTGTGCTGTATGCCAATATTGATAATTTTGACGCCACAAAGTATCAGCTTGATTATGACAAACTGACTGTGATGGATAAGTGGCTGCTTTCCAAGTTAAACACCGTCGTGTCGGAAGTGGACGATGATTTGAATCATTACCGCATTCCCGAAGCGGCGAGGGCATTGCAGGATTTCGTGGATGAAATGAGCAACTGGTATGTGAGAAGAAGCCGTGAGCGTTTCTGGGCAAAGGGTATGGAGCAGGATAAGATTAATGCCTATATGACCCTGTATACGGCCCTTGTCACCATCAGCAAGGCGGCGGCGCCCATGGTTCCGTTTATGACGGAGGATATTTACCAGAATCTGGTAAGGAGTATTGACAAAAAGGCGCCGGAAAGCATTCATCTCTGCGAGTTTCCTTCGGCAGATTCAGCGTATATGGACAAAGTGCTGGAAGAAAATATGGAAATTGTGTTAAAGGCAGTCGTGATGGGCCGTGCGTGCAGAAATACCGCCAATATCAAAAACCGTCAGCCGATAAGCGCCATGTTTATCAAGTCGCAGCAGGAATTGTCTGATTTTTATAAGGATATTATTGCCGAGGAGCTGAACGTTAAGGAGATTCGGTTTACACAGGATGTCAGGGACTTTACTTCCTATACCTTTAAGCCGCAGCTTCGCACGGTCGGTCCCAAATACGGCAAGCAGCTTGGAATCATCCAGAAAACGCTGTCCTCTTTAGACGGCAATGCGGCGATGGATGAGTTAAAGGAAAAAGGCGCCCTGCGCTTTATGGCGGGCGATGTGGAGGTTGTCCTGACAGAAGAAGATTTGCTGATTGAGATGACGCAGAAGGAAGGTTATGTCACGGAAACGGATAATTATATGACGGTGGTACTGGATACCAACCTGACGGAGGAATTGGTTGAGGAAGGTTTTGTGCTGGAAATCATCAGCAAAATCCAGACCATGAGAAAAGACGCCGGATTTGAGGTGACGGACCATATCAGGGCGGCATTTTCGGACAATGAAAAGGTAGCCGGGATTGCCATGAAGCATAAGGAATCCATAGCCGGAAAGGTTCTTGCGGATGAAATGGATACCCAAAAATCCTATGAGATTGCCAAAGAGTGGAATGTAAACGGAGAAAATGTTACAATTTCAGTGGAAAGAGTGCATCGCAAGTAGTATAATAGCAGTTGAAACAAAAGCAGACAAGAATCTTGAGGAGGAAAGTAATGCTGAAAAAAACCGTAAAATTTGACAAGGAATTATTTAAAAGAAGCGTTTTGTACAATGTAAAAACACTATACAGAAAGACGATGGAAGAAGCAACGCCCCAGCAGGTATTTCAGGCTGTGTGTTATGCCGTGAAGGACCAGATAGTGGATAGCTGGATGGAAACCCAGAAACAGTATGACAAGCAGGACCCCAAAATGGTCTACTATCTTTCCATGGAATTTTTGATGGGCAGGGCGCTTGGAAATAACCTGATTAATATGCAGGCTTATAAACCGGTTAAGGATGCCCTTAAGGAACTGGGACTTGATTTGAATCTGGTGGAGGACATGGAGCCGGACGCAGCGCTCGGAAACGGCGGTTTGGGACGACTGGCAGCCTGCTTTCTGGATTCCCTTGCAACTCTCGGCTATCCTGCTTACGGCTGCGGTATCCGCTACCGTTACGGGATGTTCAAACAGGAAATCAGGGACGGTTATCAGGTGGAGGTGCCCGATAACTGGCTGGAAAACGGCAATCCGTTTGAACTGAGGCGTTCGGAGTATGCAAAAGACGTAAAGTTCGGCGGTTATGTCAATGTCAGGACGGATGAAAACGGCAGGAACCATTTCTTCCAGGAGGGTTACCAGTCCGTAAAGGCGATTCCCTTTGACTTGCCGATTGTGGGATATGGCAACGGCATTGTAAATACACTGCGTATCTGGGATGCGGAGCCTATCGAATGCTTCCAGCTTGATTCCTTTGACAAGGGAGATTACCAGAAGGCCGTGGAGCAGCAGAACCTTGCCCGCAATATAGTGGAGGTGCTTTACCCCAACGACAACCATTACGCCGGAAAGGAACTCCGTTTAAAACAGCAGTATTTCTTTATCTCCGCTTCCGTACAGGAAGCTGTGGAAAAATACATGAGAAAGCATCAGGATATCAGGAAACTGCATGAAAAAGTGACGTTCCAGCTGAATGATACCCACCCTACCGTGGCAATCCCCGAACTGATGCGCATCCTGATGGATGATTATGATTTGGAGTGGGACGAGGCTTGGGCGGTAACCACAAAAACCTGTGCTTACACCAACCACACCATTATGGCGGAGGCTTTGGAAAAATGGCCTATCGAGCTGTTTTCCCGTCTGCTGCCCCGCATTTACCAGATTGTGGAGGAGATTAACCGTCGTTTTGTAGAGAAAGTTACCGCTGCATATCCGGGCAATCAGGACAAAATCAAAAAGATGGCGATTATTTATGACGGACAGGTGCACATGGCGCGTCTTGCCATCGTATCGGGTTACTCCGTAAACGGAGTGGCAAGGCTTCACACGGAAATCTTAAAGAATCAGGAATTAAAAGATTTCTACGAGATGATGCCTGAGAAATTCAACAATAAGACAAACGGCATTACCCAGAGAAGATTCCTTTTGCACGGCAATCCGCTGCTGGCAGACTGGGTAACAGAACATATTGGCTCTGAATGGATTACCGATTTGCCGCAGATTGCCAAGATGAAAATCTATGCGGACGACAAGAAGGCGCAGCAGGAGTTTATGAATATCAAGTACCGCAACAAGGTGCGTCTTGCCCATTATATACTGGAGCATAACGGCATAGAGGTAAATCCCCGCTCCATTTTTGATGTGCAGGTAAAACGTCTCCATGAGTATAAGAGACAGCTGTTAAATATATTGCATGTGATGTATCTGTACAATGAGTTGAAGGCGCATCCCGAGATGGATTTTTATCCCAGGACCTTTATCTTTGGCGCAAAGGCGGCGGCAGGATACCGTAACGCAAAGCTGACCATCAAGCTTATCAATGCGGTTGCGGATGTGGTCAACAACGACGCTTCCATCGGCGGCAAAATGAAGGTGGTATTTATTGAAAACTACCGTGTTTCCAATGCGGAAATGATTTTTGCGGCAGCAGACGTATCGGAGCAGATTTCCACTGCCAGCAAAGAAGCTTCCGGTACCGGCAACATGAAGTTTATGTTAAACGGCGCCCTGACGATTGGCACCATGGACGGCGCAAATGTGGAAATCGTGGAGGAAGTGGGAGAAGAAAATGCATTTATTTTCGGACTTTCATCCGATGAGGTTATCCATTACGAGAACTTTGGCGGATATAACCCCATGGATATCTTCAACAACGACCAGGATATCAGGAAAGTGCTGATGCAGTTGATTAACGGCACCTATGCGCCGGGGGATACGGAACTTTTCAGGACTCTTTACAATTCCCTGCTCAATACCCAGAGTACGTCGAAGGCAGACACCTACTTTATCCTCAAGGATTTCAAGTCCTACGCAGAGGCACAGAAGAAGGTGGAGGCAGCTTATAGGAATGAACAGGGCTGGGCAAGGAGCGCTATTTTAAATATGGCGTCCTCAGGCAAATTTACTTCAGACAGAACCATTCAGGAATATGTGGATGACATCTGGCATCTGGATAAGGTAACTTTAAAATAACAGGCAGTTTCAGGGCCGGCGCAAGGCGCGCCGGTCCGTTTTGTTTTCTGAAAGTTTTCCGTATTCTAAATTTAAGCAAATCTTAAAGTATTATTTTTCTGAAATGTGCTATGCTTACATCTGTAAAGCCTGTAAAAATGGCAGGACGGAAAAGAGGGGCAGAAGGAATGAAGGGTAAGTTGATATCCGGGAAACCGAGAATTGCCGCAGGGTGCTTTAAAATTGCAGTGGCGCTGCTTTGTTTGGCGCTTCCCAGCGGATGCGGAAAAAAAGTATGGGAAAAGCAGATTACGGAAGAAGATATCGTCATAGAAGGGCTTACGGGGGAATACGATTTGCTGTTTCTGACAGACAATCATATGATTGTCATGGATGAGGATGATTCTGAGCAGATAGCGCAGAATGCAGCCTCCAGGTTTACCATGTTTCAGAACGAGGAGGGCGTTTCCTCAGCGGAGCAGTTTGGGGAGTGGGTGTCATATGCCAATGAAGAAGAAATGGACGGCGTACTGCTTGGAGGGGACATCATTGATTATCCTTCCGAAGCAAACATTGCTTTTCTGAAAGAGCAGTTGGAAAGATTCCGTATGCCTTACCTGTATGTATTGGGAAACCATGACTGGACTTATCCTTGGGAATATATGACGGAGTATGGGAAAACAGCATACCGCCCTTTATTTGAGCCGTATATGAAAGGAAATTCTGCATTTCAGGTGCAGGATTTTGGGGAATTTCTTGTGGTGGCGGTGGATAATAGCGGCAATCAGATAGATGGGGAAGCGTTGGAGGAATATGAGGAGGTATTGGAAGAAGGCAGACCGGTCATTGTTATGGTGCATGTGCCTTTTTATGCCGGGGATTTGCTGGAAAAGGCAAAAACCGTGTGGAACAGTCCTGTTGTCATTGGCGCAGGCGCGCAGGGAGGCATTTACCCCAACGAAACGTCCTTAAAGTTCATGGAACTGACTACGGCTGAGGACAGTCCGGTACAGGCCGTGATAGCCGGACACGTGCATTTTTACCATAAAGGGTACATGGAGGGGGAGAAAAAGGTGCTGCAGATTGTGGGGAACGCCGGCGCGTACGGAAGCGCGGTGAGGCTGCATGTACATGGAAAATCCTGAAATGGAGAAAGAGTTGCCGGATTCCGGTTGCGTAAGACGCAGCTTTCCTTTATAATAGCAATGATGTGTTTTAAGAGAGGCATAAGGAAAACGGGAGGTAATATATGATTGAATTGTTGCAGGGCGGCGCTTATCTGGTTAACGGCACGGAAATTGTCGAAGACAACGGGGAAGCGTTACAGATTATTAAGAGTAAGACCGGCAGGACGGTGACAAAGGAGGAAGCGGCAGGAAGCACGATTGCCGCAGGCATCCTGCAAAGCCACAATACTTCCGGCAATATGAATAAACTGAAAATTAAGTTTGACAAGTTGACAAGCCACGATATTACCTTTGTAGGGATTATCCAGACGGCGCGCGCTTCGGGGCTGACCAAGTTTCCGGTACCTTATGTGCTGACCAACTGCCACAATTCCCTCTGTGCGGTGGGCGGCACCATCAATGAGGATGACCACATGTTTGGGCTTACCTGCGCCAAAAAGTACGGCGGCGTTTATGTACCCCCCCATCAGGCGGTGATTCATCAGTTTGCAAGGGAAATGCTGGCATGTGGGGGCGGCATGATTCTGGGTTCCGATTCCCATACCCGGTACGGTGCGCTTGGCACCATGGCCATCGGGGAAGGCGGGCCGGAACTGGTAAAACAGTTGTTAAACCAGACCTATGACATCAATATGCCCGGCATTGTGGGCGTGTACTTAAAAGGCGCCCCGGTAAAAGGCGTCGGTCCGCAGGATGTGGCGCTTGCCATTATCGGTGCGGTGTTTAAAAACGGATATGTAAAAAATAAAGTCATGGAATTTGTGGGACCCGGCGTGGCGTCCCTGAGTACGGATTTCAGAATCGGCATAGATGTTATGACGACGGAAACCACCTGCCTGTCTTCCATCTGGCAGACGGATGACGAGGTGAAATCCTTCTATGAAATCCACGGAAGGAAAGAAGACTACAAGGAGCTTGCCCCGGGAGAAGTGACTTATTATGACGGTATGATAGTGGTGGATTTGGGTAAAATCCGTCCCATGATTGCCATGCCTTTCCACCCGAGCAATACCTATACCATCGAAGAGGTCAATGAAAACCTGACGGATATCCTGGCGGAAACAGAAAAACGCGCGCTGGTAAGCTTGGACGGCGCAGTGGAGTTTTCCCTGCGTGACAAGGTGAAAAACGGAAAGTTCTATGTGGACCAGGGCATTATTGCGGGATGCGCGGGCGGCGGTTTTGAAAATATCTGCGCGGCAGCCGACATCCTCAAAGGAAGGTTTATAGGGTCGGACGGATTTACCTTAAGCGTGTATCCGGCTTCCATGCCTGTTTACATGGAACTGATAAAGAACGGCTGTGCGGCAGATATCCTGGAAACGGGCGCAGTGATGAAGACGGCATTCTGCGGTCCCTGCTTTGGCGCAGGGGATACCCCGGCCAACAATGCGTTCAGTATCCGGCATTCCACAAGGAACTTCCCCAACAGGGAAGGCTCCAAACTGCAAAACGGACAGATTTCCTCCGTGGCGCTTATGGATGCGCGCTCCATCGCGGCGACGGCGGCCAACAAAGGCGTGCTGACGCCGGCTACGGACTTCGACGGCGAATTTCACAAATATCAATACCATTTTGACAGCAATATATATGCCAACCGTGTATTTGATTCCCACGGCGTGGCTGAGCCTGATGTGGAAATCCAGTTTGGACCCAATATCAAAGACTGGCCGGCAATGGGCGCATTGCCCGATAATCTGGTTTTGCAGGTGGTATCCGAAATTCATGACCCGGTAACCACGACGGATGAACTGATTCCGTCCGGTGAAACCTCCTCCTACCGCTCCAATCCCCTGGGACTGGCGGAGTTTGCATTGAGCAGGAAGGACCCGCAGTATGTGGGCCGGGCAAAGGAAATCCAGAAAGCAGAGAAAGAAAGAATGGCAGGCGGGCATCCCTGTCAGGCATGTCCGCAGTTGAAGGAAGTCATGGAAGCGATAAAGGCACAGTACCCGGAAACAAACCATGAAAATACCGGTTTTGGCTCCACCATTTTTGCTGTGAAGCCGGGTGACGGCTCTGCCCGCGAGCAGGCGGCTTCCTGCCAGAAAGTCTTGGGCGGCTGGGCAAACATAGCTAATGAATATGCTACCAAGCGTTACCGTTCCAACCTGATTAATTGGGGTATGCTTCCTTTCCTTATTGCGGAAGGGGAACTGCCGTTCAAAAACCTGGACTATCTGTTTGTTCCCGGAATCAGGAAAGCAGTGGAGGAAAAGGAAGAAAATATCAAGGCGTATGCCGTAAAAGAGAACGGTTTATGCGAGTTTACCATGCAGCTGGGTGAGCTGACAGATGAGGAAAGGCAGATTATTCTGAAGGGCTGTCTGATTAATTATAACAGGGTATAATCATTCGTTGTCTTTTGGCGCCCTGGCGTTTAAATAATCCAATAATTGTGCGGCAGCCACCCCGGCAGCAAGGAAAAAGATGTTTATCATGCAGCTGCGGGTGGAGGCCGCAAAACTTTTGTAAGGAATTACCATGAGGGTCGCCGCCGTTACGATGCCGGTAATGGCGTGGAAAGCAGCGGGATAATGGCGCTCAAACAGGGCGTTCATGGCTTTGGAAAACAGAATGACGGTGAGTATGGCGCCGATGCCGCCGGGAATCAGCACATGGAAATCCAGATGCCCGATGCCGTCCACAAAAGGCGTATACAATCCAAGGGGCATAAGCAGGGTGGAAAAACTCATACCCGGCGCAATCAGGCTTAAAGCAAGGCAAAAGCCGCAAAACAGATACCATCCGAAACCGGGCGTGATGCTTACGGACGCAGCCTGCAATGTGCATAAAAGTGCAGTTACGGCCCCGAAGCCAATGATAAGGGCGGGCAGTGCGCCCCGTCTCCTTCCCTGCAGTCCGGCTTCTTTCCAAAGCGACGGCAGCATCCCTGCTATCAGGCCGACAAACAGGCAGACGGAAGGGCTGGGATATTTTTCCAGAAAGTATGCCAGCAGTCCCGCGATTCCCAAGAATCCGATGCCGGCGCCAAGTATGACGGGAAGCAGTCTGGGAACATGGGTTTTAAAATGATGAAATGGGGCGGAAAGCAGTTCCATGACCGGTTTGTAAATGCCGAATACCACGCAGAGGACACCCCCGGAAATGCCGGGAAGGACAGCGCCCAGTCCGATTAAAATTCCTTGCAGTGTCTTCAAAATAAATATACCCATAACGGAATCCTCCAAATAAAGTTTCTCACTTCCCTAAATTTATCCAGCAACAGGCCGATAAATATAGTACAGGTGCTTATGGCCAAAGCGCCTATATAAACAATTTTATGAAGTCGCCACGGATGGTATGCAAAGGGAAAAGGAAAGCCCTGCGTGTATCATTTTTGTTTTATGCGTAGCATGGAGGTGAAGCAAAGGCAAGGGACTTACAGAAAGGGGCATTATTTGAGAATTGATTCCAGTGTGATAGGAATGGAATCCGCCAGAAGATATTCATCTTCCACAGCAAGAGTAAGCCGTCTCCAGGTAAAGGACTACAGAGGAGAATCGGCAAACGGTGCCAAAGGAATGTTTGGCAACCTGTTTAATCCCGGGACAGGAGAAGAATTGTCCGCAGGGACCAATAAAAAAGAAAACGGCAGCGGGGAAGAAGGCGTTGCCACAAAAGAAGATTTGATGGACCTCAGGGACAGGGTTGAGTCCATGCGCAGCAGTCGTTTTATGGTTCGCACGTCCAGCCAGAACACTTTAAGTGAGTTCAGGCAGAATACCCTTCGTCTTGTCTTCAGTATGCTTTTCGGAGGCAGCAGCCGGATGAGAGGTTTGTTTGAGGGTCTGGTCAGTGACTTGTCTTTGGGAGGCAGTTCCTCCGGCAATGCCCTGACGTTGAGTACCGGTCAATATTTTGAGGAGAATGAAGCTACTTCCTTCTCTACAACCGGTATTGTGAAAACAGCGGACGGCAGGGAAATTAACATCAATGTGGACATCGGCATGAGCCGCAGGTTTGCCCAGTATTTTGAAGAAGAATTGCAGGTTCTGCCAACGGTCAATACCTGTGACCCGCTTGTCATCAATTTTGACGGCAATATAGCGGAGCTTACCGACCAGAAATTTTTCTTTGATATTGACGGCGACGGGGAAAAAGACGAAATTTCCAGATTGGGAGCCGGCAGCGGTTATCTGGCGCTGGACAAAAACGGGGACGGCGTGATTAATGACGGGAACGAATTGTTTGGTCCCCAGAGCGGAAACGGGTTTGCGGACCTTGCCGCTTATGATGAAGACGGAAACGGCTGGATAGATGAAAATGACGCTATCTGGTCAAAATTAAAAATCTGGTGTCAAAATGCCGACGGTACCAGCTCTCTCTATACATTGGCAGAAAAAGGGGTAGGCGCAATCTGCCTGCAAAATGCCAGCACGGACTTTGCATTGAACGGAGCGGATAACAAAACCAACGGTTATATCCGCAGTACAGGCATTTTTCTGTATGAAAACGGCAATGTGGGTACCATGCAGCATCTGGATGTTGCAAAATAGCAGCATACAAAATTCATATGAAATCGTCAAAGTTTTCAAAAACCATACATAAACAGAGCAATCTGTGATGTATGGTTTTTTTCTGCATGAAGAATAAAACAAAATTTTAAGGCAAAACTATCCGTACAGGAAAAAACTGATTTGTGTAATCACAGATTTATATAGGTAACAGGGAAAGGAAAGAAAGGAAACGGATAGATATGAAAAGACAAAGCAGAAATAACAACAGAAACAATTCCAAAAAGGAACAGATTGTCGTGATTGCTTCCGCAGTCTTTGTACTTGCGGCATTGACCCTGACAGGCGTGTATGTAAAGAGCAACAGCGATAAGGCCAAAAATGACGGTTACAATATTGATTTCAGCCTGCTGGAAGATGCACAGGATAATACGGTACAGGATAAAGTGGATGAAATTAATAATCAGGCGGAAATGAATCTTTTTGAAGACGATTTGGATTACACGCCCATGGAGCAGGTAGATTCTCCCACTGTGGAGATTCCGGGCGTTACAGGGCAGACGGATAATGCGGGACAGGAAGAAAATCAGGAAAATAATGAAAATATCAGTCAGGACGCGCCTGTTTTGGAAACGGACAATGTGCCGGACCCGGTAAATGAAACTGTGGAAAAGACAGACAATGACGCAATGGACCAGGCTGCCATGGATGCGGATGCCCAGAATAATGTGCTTATCCAGCCCGAACCGGACTTTCAGGCAGGAGATACTTTGATTTGGCCCGTAACAGGAAATGTGCTGATACCTTACAGCATGGATAAAATGGTATACTTTTCCACATTAGAGCATTATAAGCGCAATCCGGCAATGATTATTTCGGCAACAGAGGGCGCGGCCATATCCGCAGCGGCTTCCGGCCAGGTGACAAATGTATTTTATAATGAGGAAATCGGTAATGCCGTAACCGTAAATATCGGCAACGGCTATGAAATTACCTACGGACAGTTGAAGGATATTGCGGTTACCAACGGCTCTTATATTGAAAAAGGCAGCATTATCGGTTATGTAGCAGCCCCCACCAAATATTACAGTGTGGAAGGAACCAATGTATATTTTTCACTTACGTTAAACGGCGAACCGGCAGACCCCATGGGCAAGCTGCAATAGGCTGTGATATATGAAATAAGCGGGGTTATGGCATGGTTATCACTGGCGGTCGTATCCTGACCATGACAGGTCAGGTATTTGAAAACGGAACGATACAGATTGAAAATGGAAAAATAAAAGAAATTCGTGAGGGCGCAGTAGGCGACATGCCTACAGGGACCAGAAAAAGAGTGCTTGATGTGCAGGGCGCATGGATACTGCCGGGTCTGATAGAGGCACACTGCCATATGGGAATCACGGAGGAAAAAAAGGGAATGGAGGGCGATGACTGCAACGAAAACGTCGAGCCCGTAACGCCTTACCTTCGCGCCATAGACGCCATCAATCCCATGGACGCAGCCTTCGACGATGCAGTCCGGGCAGGCATCACATCAGCCATGATTGGCCCGGGCAGTTCCAATGTGGTCGGAGGGCAGTTTGCTTTTGTAAAGACAAAAGGAAGATGTATAGACGACCTGATTGTAAAAGCCCCTGCCGCCATGAAAGTTGCTTTTGGGGAAAATCCCAAAGTAAATTTTTCGGGGCAGGGTAAAAGTCCTGTTACAAGAATGGCGATTGCCGCCCTCTTACGGGAGGAGCTTTTCAAGGCAAAGCAATACAAAGAAAAAAAGGAAAAGGGCGCGGACGGGTTTGAAGAAGATTTTCGCATGGAACCGTGGCTTCCGGTGCTAAACCATGAAATTCCCTTAAAGGCCCATGTGCATCGGACAGATGATATTTTTACGGCAATCCGCATTGCAAAGGAATACGGTTTGTCCATGACGCTGGACCATTGCAGTGAAGGGCATCTGATTGCAAAGCGTCTTTCGGCAGAAGGATTTCCTGCCATAGTAGGACCGGATTTGTCGAGCCGCAGCAAGATAGAGGTACAGAATATGGCGTTTAAAACCATAGGCGTGCTGAATAAAGAGGGAGTGCTGACTGCTGTCACCACGGACCACCCTGTTTCCCAGATTCAGACGCTTCCCCTCTGTGCAGGGCTGGCAGTAAAATCAGGACTCCCTTGGGAGGAAGGACTTAAGGCGATAACCATCAATCCTGCAATCATCTGCGGGGTGGCGGACAGGGTGGGCAGTCTGGAGGTTGGAAAAGACGCTGACATCGCCATCTTTGACGGCAATCCCATGGAGGTTTCCACCAGAACCCTTTACACCATTATTGACGGCAATATCGTGTATAACGCGTCAGAAGAAGAAAAATAAAAAAAAGGAGAGTGTGCAAAAAGTGCGCTGCTCCTTTTCTTTTTTGCAAAAGATGGGAAATACGGGAAACCGGGCAGAAAACAAAGCCCCAAACCTTTACCCGTTTCGGTATTCATGCTATAATATCGCCAGCGTAAAGTGTTATTCATAAGGATTTTCTGAAACCGGAGGATTGCTTGTCTTTGTTATATAAGTATAAATGCAAAAACATAATAGCGTTTTTTCTGACGGCGGCAGTTCTTGCAGGTTGCAGCCATGCCGGTGAAGCTGCGGGGAGGGACGGCGCTAAAGCCGCGACAGTGCAGGGCATGGAGACGGCTCCTGTTCTTGATTATGAGGTGCCTGAGACGATGCCGGGTGTATTGGTGAGCCAGGTCGGCTACGAACCTTCCGCAATCAAAATAGCAGTGGTGCGGGGAGATAATCTGCCGGAAGTTTTCCGGGTTGTGGACGCTTCTACGAAAGAAACCGTCTATGTCGGAAGCCTGGAGGCGCAGGGGTACAATTCCGATACCGGGGAATATATTAGTTATGGGGATTTTACTTCATGGGAGGAAGAAGGCTCTTATTATCTGGAGTGCGACGTTGTGGGGCGTTCTTATCCGTTTACAATAAAAAGCACGGTTTATGAGGAATTGATGCAAAATTTTCTGGACATCATTGCAAAGCAAAGGGAAAACCTTTCCGAAGATGATGTTGCGGAAGCCTGTCGCTGTATTTCCATGCTGCTTTTGTCCTATGAACTGTTTGCACCGGCATATGAAAACGGGGAAGACAGCGAAGGAGAACCCCGCATAGCGGCAGAAATCAAAAAGTATGTGGAATGGCTGCTTTCCGTACAGGATGCAGAAACAGGGGCTGTAATGACGCAGGAAGGTTTCCGGTGGGAGGAAACAGCCTGGCTTTCGGCGGTTCTTGCAAAGTTCAGTTATACCTATCAGAAATTTGACAGCATTTTTGCCACGGCCTGCCTGCAGGCGGCGGATAAGGCATGGCAGTTTCTGGAGCATGAAGGGGAAGGGACGGATGACGAGTTGATGTTTTATGCGGCAACGGAGCTGTACCGCGCCACCGGGCGCTATTCCTACCATGCAGCCGCCCAGTCATTGGGCGAAAACCTTGTGCCTGACGCGCATAATGAGGTTTTAGTTTTGGGTACGCTGACATATGCGGCGACCAAGAGAAAAGTGAATGTAGATTTATGCGCCGGATTAACAGGCGTGTTATTTGATGAGGCGGAGCAAATTGCGGAACTGTCCAAGGAAGACGCTTATATGGCAGGCAGCAGTCTGGAGGAAAATACGCTGGATGAGATTTTGTTCCAAATGGTAGTGGTGGCGTCCATAGATTATATCATCACGAACCATGAATATGCGAGCCTGCTGGAAAAGCACCACAATTACCTGGCTGGGGAAAATGCGGCGGCGCTCTGTTATGTGGACAGTGGCGAATGTGCGGCGAAGGCAGCATCACAGATTGGGGAAAACAGCGTAAACACGGCAAGATATATTTTGATATTAAGTGAAATTATGAGTCATGGGCAGGAGGAGTAAGGATATGGATATCGTGGTTCTGGCAGGAGGAATCAGTACGGAAAGGGATGTTTCCCTAAGTTCCGGAAGGATGATTTACAGGGCGGTAAAAAAGTTGGGACACAATGCCATTTTACTGGATGTTTTTCTGGGCTATACGGGAAAAGACGTGGACAATATCTTTGAGAGCGGAGAGGACTGGGAAGCGCAGGCAACCGGAATCAAAGAAACAAATCCCAATCTCGACGAGATAAAAGCGCTGCGTCCCGACTGGCAGAAGAACTTTTTCGGTCCGAATGTGATTGCCATCTGCCAGAAAGCCGACGTGGTTTTTATGGCGCTGCATGGAGAAAACGGAGAAAACGGCAAGATACAGGCCTGTTTTGATTTGATGGGCATTACCTATACGGGTACGGATTATGTGAGTTCCGCAATCTGCATGGATAAGGGGCTTACCAAAGATATCCTGAACCGGTACGGCGTGCCGGTCCCCAAAGGCGTTCGTCTGAAAAAGGGAGAACAGGATTTGCAAAAAGTACCCCTTCCCTGCATTGTAAAGGCCTGCTGCGGCGGCTCCAGCGTGGGCGTAAGCATTGCCCGCAATGAAAAGGAATATGAGGCGGCAAAGGAGGAGGCTTACCGGTATGACAAGGAAGCCATTATAGAGCAGTATATTGAAGGACGGGAGTTTTCCGTAGGCGTTTTGGACGGCAGGGCGCTTCCGGTGATAGAGATTGCACCCCTTACCGGTTTTTATGACTATAAGAACAAATATCAGGCGGGCAGCACTATAGAAACCTGCCCGGCAGAGCTGTCAAAAGAGAAGACGGAAGAAATGCAGCGCTATGCCGAGGAAGCGTTTCGGGCGCTGAGGCTGAAAAACTATGCGCGCATGGATTTTATGATGGGAGGGGATGGCAGGATTTATTGTCTGGAAGCCAATACGCTTCCGGGGATGACGCCGACTTCCCTGCTGCCGCAGGAGGCGGCCGCTGTGGGAATCAGTTTTGAGAAGCTTTGTGAACAGTTGATTGCGGTGTCCTTACGGGACAGTATGGCATAAATGGAACACTAGTTCCGGGAATGGGGAAAAATATGGATAATACCATGGAATATCTGACATTGGAGAATATTGCCGGGGCCTGCCGGGGAGAGCTGTGCGGGGCAAAGGGCAGGGAAAAGGCAGGCATCACCTGTGCGGTGATTGATTCCAGAAAGCTGGAAGCCGGGGGGCTTTTCTTTGCGGCAAGGGGAGAAAAGGTGGACGGACACCGGTTTATCGGGCAGGTGTTTGAAAAGGGCGCGGTCTGCGTCATAACGGAAAAATCGCCTGAACAGGTGGAAGAAGAACACGGTATTTCCAAAGAAGCATGGGGTCCTTATATATTGGTAAGGGATACTTTTGACGCCCTGAAAAAGGTGGCCGCATTTTACAGGAAACAGTTATCTCTTCCCATTGTGGGGATTACCGGCAGTGTGGGCAAAACCAGCACCAAGGAATTTATTGCAGGCGTGCTTTCGGAAAAGTACAATGTGCTGAAAACGGAAGGGAATTTTAACAATGAAATCGGACTCCCGCTTACGATACTGCGTATCCGCAGGGAGCATGAGGCTGCCGTATTGGAGATGGGAATCAGCGATTTTGGGGAAATGAGCAGACTCGGGGAAATGGCAAGACCCGACATATGCGTCATAACCAACATTGGGCAGTGCCATCTGGAAAATCTCCATGACAGGGCGGGCATCTTTAAGGCCAAGACGGAAGTCTTTGATTATATGCAGGAAAACGGGGAAATCTGTTTAAACGGCGAGGATGATATGTTGTTTCAGGTAAACAAGGCAAACGGCAGGCCCGTACACCATTTTGGCATTTCCGCACAGGAAGGGTTTGATGTGTATGCCACTGACATAGAAAGCCGGGGACTGTTTGGCAGCAGCGCCGTCATGCATATGGCATCGGATTTGAACAGGAAGGCAGGGACGGAGGAAGTGGTTTGTCCTGTGGAGATTCCCCTTCCCGGGCAGCACATGGTTATCAACGCCATGGCGGCAGCGCTGGTGGGAAGGCTGCTTCATCTTACGGCAGAAGAAATTCAGAGAGGGATAAAAGGCGTGCAGCCGGTTGGCGGCAGGAGCAATATCCTGAAAATTTCCGACAAGACCGTCATAGATGACTGTTACAATGCCAATCCGGTTTCCATGAAGGCCGCCCTTGATTTGCTGTCAACGGCGCTGGAGCGCAAGGTGGCTGTTATGGGCGACATGTTTGAACTTGGGGAAAAATCGGACGCCCTTCATGGGGAAGTGGGCGCTTATGCAGTGGATAAAGGAATAGATGCCGTATTCTGTGTGGGAAAGAGCGCACGTTTTATATATGACGCGGCAATGGAAAAGTATGACGGTTCCCAGGATATCAGGTATTTTGAAGACCGGGAAGAACTGCTTGCGTGTCTGCCCGGCCTGCTCAGACCCCATGATACCATATTAGTCAAGGCCTCCCACGGGATGGGATTTGCTTCCGTAGTGGAAGCGCTCAAAACAATGCAGGATTAGGCTTTCTGTCCGGGCGCGTCAGGAAAGTACGAGGCTTTATTTTTAAAATAGGTTTCCTCGATAATGCCTTTTACTTTGGCGCCGATGGCCTTCTTTTCTTCTTTTGTCAATTCATTGATATACAGGGGTTTTCCGTATTCTATGACAACAGTCCGCTTTTTGATTTTGGGGAGCTGGTCCTCAAATACAGCGGCGGAGTTTACGATTGTCATGGGAATAATGGGAGCCCCTGCTTTTTCTGCAATCTTAAAGCTGCCTTCGTGGAAAGGAAGAAAGGTGTCGGCGGTTTTGTTGCGCGTTCCCTCCGGGAAAATGCAGATGGAGATGCCGGATTTCACCTTTTCAATGGCAGTCAGAATGGTCTTCATGCCTTCCTTGATGTTGTCGCGGTCCAGAAAAAGACAGTGAAGATTTTTCATCCACACGGATAAAAGAGGAATTTTTTCCATCTCTTTTTTGGCAACATATCCTGTAGGGCGCGGCACGCGCACATAGGTCAGCACAATGTCAAAGAAGCTCCTGTGGTTGCCGACATATAATACGGCGCAATCCTTTGGAATGTTTTCTTCCCCGAGCGCGATAACTTTCGTTCCGGCGAGGAAAATAACGCAGCGAAATGCCCAGTTGACAATGGCAAGGCTGCTGCGGTTTTTGACCTCCATATTAAATTTGCCTATTATCCATTCCACAATCATAAGCGGGATGGAAAGGATTAAAAACAGTATGACAAAGGAAGAAACAAGAATAAAACGCAGCATAAAAATCTCCTTTAGCTTTTGATAAGTGTTTAACGCTCACGCGTCCATTATAACAGATTTTGAAAGAAATAACAGTAGGAAGATTTACTTAACTTAAAAATCCCTTTCCCAAAATCGCATATATATGGTATCATATAGCTATCACTATTCTTATCAGGAGGAGGAAAGATATGTTAAACAATTCTTGGTCTGTTACAGACAGCAACGGGGTTGCCCACACGATTAGTTTTAACAGGACTTGGACGGGAAAAATGGAGATTCAGGTGGACATGGATGTTTATCGGGTGAAGTCCAGCAACTGGTTTATCAACTTGGTGGATTACGAAATTATGCTTCCCGGCACCAACTGCCATGTGGTAGTAATAGGGAACAAAGTGGACCTGACAATCAACGGCGTGTATGTAAGCAATGGAAAGCCGTTCGAGCCCATTAATAAATTGCCGGTATGGATATGGATACTGGTGGGATTGAGCGTAATCGGCGGATTTTTGTTTGGCGGATGGTTATGTATGCTTCTCGGTGCAGCCGTTAGTATGTTTGCCATTCAGCTTGTCATGAATAAGAAGACGGGAATAGCCATTTTGCTATACTGTATCTTTGCAGTGGCTCTTGCACTCTGGTTTATGGCGCAGATTCAACTGCGTTTAAACGGTTATTTATAAGGGAAAGGCCGAAACAACATGAATCAATTACCGAATAATCAAAATCCATATAATCAAAATCCGTATAATCCGTATTACAGTACAAGGGCGGTTGTGAGAAATACGATACCAAAGAAAAATGCAAATATGGCGGTGATTAGCCTTGTACTGGGTTTTTTTTCCCTTGTCTGTTTCTGGGCATTGGGAGTGAACCTGATTATCAGCATTATAGGTCTTGTTTTAGGAATAGTATGTCTGGCAGGAAAGTATCCCCAACAGACGATGGGAATTATAGGTCTCGTACTTTCAGTGGCAGGACTGGTGTTTGGCATTGGTTTTACATGTTTATATATTTTTGCCGTAATTTAGACATAAAAAAACAGCAGCCTGAAGGAAAAGGCGTTAAAAGCCTTTTTCCTTCAAGCCTGCAAGAAGTTGTACGTAAAATTCACTTACATCAAAGCCCTTGATATTCTTATGGGTCAAATCTATCATATCACCGTGTGAGATTCCTTTTTTCCCGGCTGTCAAAAGACCGGCGAAATTTCCGCGGACTGCGGAGGAAACGCTCACCAGCCCGTCATTTTCCCCTTCATATTTTTTCACAAGCATGTAGCCTATGTTCAACGGAAACCCGGCGCTTTTTACAGTTTTCATTTTGGACATGACGCTCTGATAATAAACCTTAGGGGAGTCCTGCACCTTGTGGTTAAATACCGCGCAGGAAGCTGCGGTCAGGTCGTATACACCTGCCAGAAAATCAGGACAGGCATCCCCCAGTCTTCGGAACAGCGCATTGTACCGGGCAGATACAAAGCATATCAGCCATTTGGGAAGCTTTGCAAGCAGTACATCCACAAACTGACAGCCCCTGTGGGGCGTATTGACGGTGGTAAGGGAGGCTGTCCAATCTTCCATTCCCAGAAGGCTGATGGCGTATCGGGCATCCAGCCCGCCCTTGGAGTGGGCTATGATATTGACTTTTTCGGCTCCTGTTTCGGCAAGGATGCGCCGGATTTCTTCTTTTAATTCAGCGGCGCTGGCAGAAACAGAAAGCGAAGACTGTTGTTTCCCGTAAAAAACAGTGGCTCCATTGCGTTTCAATGCCTGCGGAATGCGTCCCCAGTAATTGAAATACTGCCAATCCCTGAAAAATATGCCATGCACCATCACAACAGGATAACGGGTCCTGCAAATGGTGTTTTCCGCCCTTGCCTGATTCAGAAGATAGCTGTGCTTTTCATAGATAAGCTCCCTCCGTACGACGGCGCACCATTTACAGAATAAAATTATATTTACAGGAGGCAGCCACCAGAAGAAGAACATCAGCACGCGCAGGGAAATGCCGAGCTGTGAAGAAAATATGGCTGTCCGCCAGAAACCGTTCAGATAATGCAGAAGCAGCACAAAAAAAGCAACAATGCCGTTTATGACGACAAGGGGTATGACGCCTTTTGTTGTGATAGGGGACGCTGCGTATGCGGCATAAAAGATAATATGGCCTGCAATCTCAATAAAAAGGCAGAAAAAGGTCGTAATGATTAACTCATAGCCCCCGGATAATATCTGGAGCCGTATTTTAAAGCCCCTTTCATAACAGGGAAATATCTCGAGAAAAAGGTATGCCATGCAAATAATGGTGACGAGAATGATGCATCCCAAAATCCTGTCCGGCAGAAAACGCCACCATTTTGAGGACAGTCCGCATAAAAGCGTGATATTCATCATAAGCAGGACGCATACGGTTATTATCAGTCTTTTTATCAATTTCATCATACGTTATTTCCTTAAAACCGGTTATCGGGTATTCCTTTTATTATAACAGATGGAAGGCAGAAGGACATCCTTTTTATGCGAAAACCCGTGGAAAAAGGCGTTTCTCTTTTTCCACGGGCATACCGGCATTCTATTCAAATACTACGGATTTATCCAGATATTCTGTTTTTACCACAATATAAGGATAGGAGGGCGCATCGCTGGTCCTGTCTTCGGGACCGGGGCCTAAAAGGCTCGTGCTTATGTAGATGGCGTTGTCTGCCAGATATAAGTCGTTGACGGCAATGCTGTATCCGCCGGTCTGTTGTTCTCCGTACCCGATACAGATGTACAGGTATTCTTTGTCGCTGTAGGTAACTTTAAATTCTGTGGCCTTTCTTTCTTCTATCAGGCTTTTCAGCTCATCCGGCAGGCGTTCCTCGCTGACAATGGTAAACTCCAAATCACGCAGTTTTGTGGTCTCGCTGGTTCCGATGCCGCATCCGGACAGAAGATAAGAGAAAAGCAGCAAAAAAGCGGTTGTAAGAATCAATGGTTTTTTCTTAATCTTTTTCATAATCATCACACGGAAGAGTTTATTATATTTTATGATATAAAATGACATTGTATGCATGTGGAGAAAAATATGTTATACTAACAGAAAAATGATGGGGAGACTTGGTGCAGGGATGTTGTTGATTGCGAATGTGTATTTGATGGAGCCGGGAACGGGAAAAGAAGGGTATTGCGATATTCTGACGGAGGGGGACAGAATCGTCAGGATAGGTGAAAATCTGTACGGGGAGTTTGTGCGGAAAGGGGAAGAAAAACGGGCAGAGGATTTGCGGGTGATTGATGCTTCCGGGCTGATTGCGGCGCCGGGGCTGGTGGACGTGCATTCCCATTTCAGGGACCCGGGGTTTACGTACAAGGAGGATATCGAGACGGGAGCCATGGCGGCGGCAAAGGGCGGCTATACTACCGTTGTGTTGATGGCCAATACCAGACCGGCAGTTGACAATGAAGAAACCCTGTCGTATGTGCTGGAAAAAGGAAAAAAGACCGGTATCCATATAGAAACATGCGCCACCGTGACAAAGGGGATGCAGGGGAAGGAAATGGTAGACATGGAGCGGCTTCACAAAGCGGGGGCGGCAGGGTTTACGGATGACGGCGTCCCCATTCTCTCCGCAGAACTGGCAGAAGAAGCCATGCGGGAGGCAAAGCGGCTGGGAGCGCCAATCAGCCTTCATGAGGAAAATCCGGCATACATTGAAAATAACGGCGTAAATGCCGGAGCTGCATCGGCATATTTTCAGATTGGCGGTTCCAAAAGGGAAGCGGAAATTGATTTAGTGAAAAGGGATTTGGAGCTTGCCCTGAAAACCGGCGCCTGCATGGATGTACAGCACATCAGCACAAGAGAGGCGGTGTCGCTTGTGCGGGAGGCAAAAAAACGAGGCGGGGACATACACGCAGAAGCAGCGCCGCATCATTTTACCCTGACAGAGGACGCCGTGATACGGTATGGCACACTGGCAAAGATGAATCCGCCCCTCAGGGAAGAAGCTGACAGAAAGGCCATCATTGAGGGATTACAGGATGGCACCATAGATTTGATAGCCACGGACCATGCCCCCCACAGCAGGGAAGAAAAGGAGAAGCTCATCACGGAAGCCCCAAGCGGCATTATCGGGCTGGAAACGGCGCTTTCCCTAGGTATTACCCAACTGGTGGACACAGGATACCTGACAATGATGTCATTATTGGAAAAGATGACCTGCAACCCTGCCAAAATGTACGGGCTGGACGCAGGCTATCTGGCGGAGGGAGGTCCGGCGGATATCGTACTGTTTGATGCCGGAGAAACCTTTACCGTAACGGAGTTTGCCTCCAAATCTGAAAACAGCCCGTTTCGCGGCTGGCAGTTAAAGGGCGTTGTGAAGTATACCGTCTGCGGCGGCAGGGTGGTATATCAAAATAGTTACGCGCAAAAAGCAGCGCAGGAATGAGGAAAAAATGAAGAAGAAAATGATTGCGCAGGTGGCGGCGCAAAAAGAAACGGCACCGGGTATTTATGATATGTGGATTGCCACCGAACTGGCACAGGATGCGCTTCCCGGACAGTTTATCTGTCTGTATACAAAGGACAAGAGCGCGCTTCTTCCCCGTCCTATCAGTATCTGTGAAACAGATAAGGAGAAAGGGCTTATGAGAATCGTGTACCGCATTGCCGGAAAAGGCACAAGGGAGTTTTCTTCCTACAGGGAAGGGGATTTTGTGGATATCCTCGGCAATCTGGGAAACGGCTTTCCCTTTGAAAAGGCGGAAGGGAAAAAAGTATTTCTGATGGGCGGTGGCATAGGGATTCCGCCCATGCTGGAACTTGCCAAAAGAATGCAGGCGGATAAGCAGATTATTGTGGGTTATAGGGACGCCAACACCTTTTTGAAAGAGGATTTGGAGAAATACGGAAAGGTATACCTTGCCACAGAGGACGGCAGTGCGGGAAGCAGGGGCAATGTAATGGACGCCATAAGGGAGCATGGCCTGCAGGCGGATATGATTTTTGCATGCGGCCCCATGCCCATGCTTCGCGCAATTAAAAGGTATGCCGCCGAAACGGGGATACCTGCGTATATTTCTCTGGAAGAGCGTATGGCATGCGGTGTCGGCGCGTGTCTGGGGTGCGTGGCAAAAACAAAACAGGTGGATGCCCATTCCCATGTACACAATGCAAGAATCTGTACGGACGGCCCGGTATTTGAAGCAGGGGAGGTGGATATCTGATGAACACAAAAGTAACCATAGCAGGCGTAACATTCCAAAATCCCGTTATGACGGCGTCCGGCACATTTGGCTCCGGCATGGAGTACAGTGAATTTGTGGACCTGAACCGGCTGGGGGCGGTTGTCACGAAAGGGGTGGCAAACGTGCCGTGGCCCGGCAATCCGACGCCCCGCGTGGCGGAGGTTTACGGCGGCATGTTAAATGCCATCGGTCTGCAGAACCCGGGAATTGATGTTTTTATGGAGCGGGATATCCCGTTTTTGAGACAATATCGGACGAAAATCATTGTAAATGTCTGCGGTAAAACGGTGGAAGACTATATAGAAGTTGTGGAGAAGCTTTCCGACGCCGATATTGACATGATGGAAATCAATGTATCCTGTCCCAATGTCAAGGAAGGCGCCATAGCGTTCGGACAGAAGACGGACGCTTTGTTTCACATTACTTCTGAAGTAAAAAAACATGCAAGGCAGCCCATCATTATGAAGTTAAGCCCCAATGTGACGGATATTGCGGAAATGGCAAGAGCGGCGGAAGCCGCAGGGGCGGACGCGGTTTCCCTCATCAATACCATAACCGGCATGAAAATAGATATCCATAAGAAAACGTTTGCCCTTGCCAACAAAACGGGCGGAATGTCCGGGCCTGCCATAAAGCCCATAGCGGTGCGCATGGTTTATCAGGCAGCCTCTGCCGTCAAGATTCCCGTTATCGGCATGGGGGGCATCAGCAGCGCGGAGGACGCCATAGAGTTTCTTTTGGCGGGAGCAACGGCAGTCAGCGTCGGCGCCGCGAACTTTATCAATCCTTACGTGACGGAAGAGATTATCAGTGGGATTGAGGAGTACATGGCAGAGTATCATGTGGAAGATGTCAGGGAACTGATTGGAGCTGTGCATGGATAACGGATTCAAAACAAGAATACAATACATAGAACCGGATAAGGACAGGCGCATCATTGCCGTGAGTGATATTCACGGCAATGATGGCTATTTAAAAGGAGTGTTGGAACAGGCAGGATACTCCGAACAGGATATTCTGGTGATTGTGGGCGATATGATAGAAAAAGGGAAGGAAAGCCTTAAGACCATCCGCACAATTTTAAACTTAAGAAAAGAAAATCCCGACGTCCATGCCCTGATGGGAAATGTGGAGCATTTCCAGTTACGGATATTTAATGAAAACGGTCCGGATGCGTGCAGGGAATTTATAGGAGGCCTGCGTTGGAGGAAGGAAATCTGGGGGAGAAGCTTTTTTCTGGATATACTGGAGGAACTGGGAATCTGCCTTGCAGATTTGTGTGATGACAATATATCTGACGTGAAAAAGCGAATCAGGGAAAACTATAGGGAAGAACTCGATTTTCTGCAAACTCTGCCCACCATAATTGCGATGGGCAATTTTATTTTCGTACACGGTGGGATTCCCACGGATTCCATAGAAGAATTGCAGGGCACGGATGCTTTTCCCTATTTGAAATGGGATGAATTTATGAACAGGGATGTGCAGTTTCAAAAGACGGTGGTAGTGGGTCACTGGCCTGTGTGCCTGTACCGGGAAGATGTCTACTGTATGAATCCCCGATTTGATGATAAGAAGCATATTATTGGAATTGACGGCGGCTGTTCCTTAAATATAGGCGCACAGTTAAACGCCTTACTGATTCCCCATGCATGGGCGGACATGAAAGACATCAGTTATACCGCTTACGACGATTTTCCCCGTATAGTTGCCGGGTATGCGCAGAATGCGGAAAAGGGGGCAGTGGAAATCAGGTATGCAGACAGCATAATCACACCGTTGGAAGAAAAGGACGGAATAGTCAGGGCGGTTCATGCGGGTTCGGGAAAAAGCTTTTACATGCCCAAAGAGTGGTTATACCAATCCGGGGATGAGTGGCACTGCGACAATTATAGCGCCGCAAAGCTTGGGGTTACGGAGGGAGACGTTCTTTCCGTCATCCGGGAATACCCGATGGGTAAGTTTGTGAAAAAGGACGGCGTGCTGGGCTGGTACTGTCCGAAAGGATAACAGCAGGATAAAAAGGCATAATTTTGCGATACTCCTCATATAGTAGCTATAAGCAATGTGCATGGAGGTATCGAAAGTGGAACTGATAAAAAAGAACATACATATGGACCGCATCAAATGTAAAAGCACCAGTCAGGTTACGCTGGAGGAAGATATCAACATTCCCGACAGTAAGCCCGACGTCACCACCCTGATTTATGAAAAAGGCCATGTACAGATAGAAGAAGTCAAACCGACAGAAGACCATGTGAGTATCCGGGGCCGGCTTCTTTTTTCTGTGCTCTACCAGTCGCGCGAAGACGGACAGAAGCTTGTTTGTGTGGAAGGGAAGATTCCTTTTGAAGAACAGCTTTACATGGAGGGCGTGAGGGGGACGGACTCTGTTACGGTGAAGGCCGTGACGGAGGATTTGACAGTCGGCATGATAAACTCCCGCAAACTTTCCGTACAGGCGCTTTTTACATTGAAGGCATGGGTGGAAGAACTGTATGATGAAGAAGCGCCTGTGGATTTGTATTTTGAGGAAACCGGCGCTCCATTGGAATACCGGAAAAGCAAATTGGATTTGGCACAGATAGCCATCCAGAAAAATGACATCTTCCGTATCAGGGAAGAAATACCGCTGCCGCAGAATTATCCCAATATATTTCAGATTATCTGGGACAGCGTTACGTTAGAGGAAGTGGAGTGCAAACCGCTTGCCGAAAACATTTCCGTACAGGGGGATGTCCATATCTTTATATTATACGAAGGAGAAGGGGAAGAAGCGCCCATCCGTACCTTTGAAACGGTACTTCCTTTCAGTGGGACAATAGAGTGCCACGGCAGCAAGGAAAATATGATTGCAGATATCGGATATGAAATCGGTCATTGTGAACTGGAGGTACGGCCCGATTTTGACGGGGAAGAAAGGATGCTGGGTCTGGAACTGGTGCTGGATTTGGCCATGAAACTCTATGAAGAAGAAACCGTTGAGATGATTTCCGATGTCTACGGCGTCACAAAAGAAGTAGAATGCATTGACAATGCGGTTGAGTTCAAACAGCTTCTGATGAGAATTGCCGGAAAGAGCAAAGTGACGGACAGAATGAAGGTAAAAGATGCGGATGCAAGGGTGCTGCAGCTTCTGCACAGCGAGGGAAGCGTACAGGTAGACAATCAGGAAATCACAGCGGAAGGCATTTTGGTAGAAGGAACGGTTTCCGTGCAGGTAATGTATATTACGGGGGATGACGCTTCCCCTTACAACTGCTTAAAGGGTGTAATTCCCTTCAGTTATACACTGGAAGTTCCAAACATTAATCCGTCAGACAGCTTCAGGCTGCGCTCGGATGTGGGTCAGCTGCAGGTGGTAATGATAGACAGCGAAGAAATGGACGTAAAGGCTGTTCTGGATTTTCAGGCGGCAGTGTTCAGGAACGTGCCCAGAACACTGATTTCCGATATCAAGGTATCAGAACTGGATATGGATAAAGTCAATGAACTGCCCGGCATGGTAGTATACGTGGTACGCCCGGAAGATAACCTTTGGAACATCGGCAAACGATACTATGTGCCGGTAGAAAAGATAAAAGAAGTCAACGAACTAAGCTCAGACGAGATAAAGGCAGGGGATAAATTACTTATAGTGAAGGGAAGTTAAAAAGGGGCATTCAGCCCCTTTTTCTGTCTTTAATATAGTATATCCGGCAGCAGGGCGCAAGAACCAAATGCGCTTTCTGCCCCTTCTTTTTAGCCGCTTTCCGGGTTCTTCATAAGACGTTACAAACCTTGACGAAATACCTGCCTTTGTATATAATAAAGTACAATCCTTGTATACAATAGATAAAGTAACGGAAAGGAATGCGGATGGACACTCTGGAAATAAAGGCATTTGCCAAAGTAAATCTGGGTCTTGATGTAGTGCGGAGATTGGAGAACGGCTATCATGAGGTCAGGATGGTGATGCAGACCGTAAACATCCATGACACCCTTACATTGAAAAGGGCAGAAAAAGGGATTGTGCTGACTACTGATAATGAGGCATTGCCAAAGGATGAAGACAATCTGGTTTACAAGGCCGCCCGTCTTTTAATGGAGTCCTGCCGCATAGAGGAGGGCGTTTCCATTCATCTGGAAAAAAGGATACCCATGGCTGCAGGCATGGCAGGGGGAAGCAGTGACGCGGCAGCGGTCATGAAAGGTATGAATACATTGTTTTCCCTGGGACTTTCCGAAGAGGAGCTTCGCCGGCTGGGAGTGAAGCTGGGTGCGGATATTCCTTACTGCATTATGGGAGGAACGGCGTTGGCGGAGGGTATCGGTGAGAAGCTGACAAGTCTTGTGGCTGCGCCGGACTGTTTTCTTCTGGTGGCAAAGCCCGACATAGATGTTTCCACCAGGTATGTGTATGAAAACCTTGATTTATCTGCCATAGAAAAGCATCCTGATATAGACGGCATGGTAGAGGCTATCCGTGAAGGAAACCTGCATGGCGTGACAGAAAGAATGGACAATGTATTGCAGTCCGTTACGGAAAGAAAGTATCCCGTCATTACAAGATTAAAGTCTTTTATGGAAGAAAACGGTGCGTGCAAAGCGTTGATGAGCGGGAGCGGGCCTACGGTATTCGGCGTCTATGAGGAAGAAGAAAAAGCGAAAGCCGCAAAAGAAAAATTGAGCGGAAAGGGGCTTGCCGGACAGTGTTTTGTGACGACATTTATTCCAAAGGAGGAAGGGTATGCAGGATAATTTACAGGGAAACATGGATGAGTTTTTACCCCTTCGGGATGTGGTGTTTAACACGCTCAGGAAAGAAATCCTGACGGGGGAGCTAAAGCCGGGTGAAAGACTGATGGAACTGCATCTCGCAAACCGGCTGGGAGTAAGCCGTACCCCTATCAGGGAGGCCATACGCAAGCTGGAACTGGAAGGGCTGGTTATCATGGTTCCGAGAAAGGGAGCCGAGGTGGCGCAGATTACGGAAAAAAGCCTGAAGGATACGCTGGAAGTAAGACGCGCGCTGGATGCTTTGTGTGTGGAGCTGGCATGTGACAGAATCGGCAGCGAGGAGCTTACTGCCCTTTCCGATGCCTGTGACGCTTTTGAAAAGGCCACCATGACAAGGAACCCGCAAAAGATAGCGCAGGCTGATGTGGCGCTTCACGACATTATTGTCCAAGCAACCGGCAACAGCCGTCTGGTACAGCTTGTCAATAATCTTTCCGAGCAGATGTACCGGTATCGTTTTGAATATATAAAAGAGGAAAGCAGCCATGAACAGCTAATGAAAGAGCATCGCATTATCTACGAGAGTATCCGTGACAAGGATAAGGAAACGGCGGCCAGGACAGCAAGGCTGCATATTGACAATCAGGAAAATTCCATTATGAAACAGATTCGTCTGGAAAGGGAAAAGAACCGGACAAAACGCGCATAGCCGGATAGTGGGAAGCATATTTTATAGGTATAAAAAAGGAATAACAGGCGACACTTCTAAAAGGAAGCTCTGATGTTTGAAACGGAGCAGAAACAGGAGTGTGGCATTATGAAAGACAGGATTATATTTTTTTGCAGGAAAAGCGCGGTGGTTCTGGCGGCATTGGGATTTTTTGGCCTGTTTTACCCGGAACTGTGTATGTTGGATAATACCTGTAAGGCAGTGTATGTAACGGAGAAGGGTGAAGAGAAGGAATTGGAGGTTCCCGAAGGCAGCGAGTTGTATTATAAGCTCTTGTCAGCAGAGCCGGAAGAGATTAAAATAAGAAGCAGGCTGTGGGAAGTAATCAGCGCCTGTTTTGAAAAGGATAAGGAATAGTAAATGAGTGAAACAATGAATAGTGCAGTGCGCAGCGAGGCCCCGATTGGTGTTTTTGATTCCGGTATCGGAGGTTTGACAGTGGTCAGGGAAATCATGCGCCAGATTCCCAACGAAAGAATCGTTTATTTTGGGGATACTGCCAGAGTGCCTTACGGCAACAAGTCAAAGGAAACCGTTATCCGGTTTTCGAGGCAGATTGTCCGGTTTCTGGAAGCCCACAATGTAAAGACGATTGTTGTGGCCTGTAATACGGCGAGCGCGTATGCGTTGGACGAATTGGAAAAGGAAATCGACATTCCTATGATTGGTGTGGTTAAGCCGGGCGCCAAAGTGGCAGCAGAAGCTACAAGGAGCGGAAAAATCGGTGTCATTGCCACGGAAGCCACAATCGGGAGCGGGATATATAACCAGTACATAGAAGAACTGAATCACGATGTGACTATCTGGGGAAAGGCCTGTCCCTTATTTGTGCCACTGGTAGAAGAAGGGCTTCTGGAGGACCCGGTAACGGATGAGATAGCGAGAAGATACTTAACCGAACTGATAGACCTGGATATTGATACTTTGATTTTAGGCTGCACCCACTATCCCTTAATACGCTCAACTATCAGAAAAATTATGGGAGAGGGCGTTACCTTGGTGAATCCGGCCTATGAGACCGCAAGAGAGTTGAAAGAAATGCTTTTACTGAGGGGGCTTCTGAAACAACAGCCATCGGGATTGGGCGACAACCAGTATCAGTTTTTTGTAAGTGATACAGCCGGTAAATTTATACGTTTTGCAAATTCTATCATAAAATACGGGGTTTTATCAGCTAAACAGGTTAATATTGAAAATGATTAATGAGGAATGATTATGACAAAAGACGTGTTGTTGGCAATAAAAGGATTACAGTTTGATGCCTGTGCCGATGAGAGTAATGTACAGACCATTACGGCAGCAGAATATTATCAAAAGAACAACAGCCATTATGTTATCTACGATGAGGCATCGGAAGGAACTGAGGAAAATACAAAAAATATCATAAAATTTAAAGAAAAATCTTTGGAACTTACCAAAAGGGGATTTGTCAATGTCCATATGCTTTTTGAAGAAAATAAGAAAAGTCTGACGAATTATGTAACGCCTTTTGGCGACATTCTGATTGGCATAGACGCAAAAAAGATTACGATGCAGAATGAGGAAAGTACGATTCGCGTAAATGTGGATTATACCCTGGAAGTCAATTATGAGTTTTTGGCAGACTGTCAGATTAGCATGGAAATATCGGACAGGGGCGCAGGCGGCAATAGTATTTTTGCATCCTGACATGTTTATAGCAAAAGACCGTCGCGGTTTGTGTTGCGACGGTCTTTTACATATGTAAAATAAATTTACTTTATTTGACAGGCTTTGCGCCCGCTTTTTCCTGGGCTGCTTCCAGAGTGCGTTTGAACCAGCCCTTTTTCTTTTGGGGAACGGGCTGGGACTTGCCGTGCAGTCCTTTTACATCAAGGATATAAATGCCGCTGACAACGGCTTTTACCTCTTTTTTGACAGGAATATTGTCAAATATTTTCTCATCGCTGACAAGGGAAAGAATCTGGGGTCCGATTTTTGCCTTTACAATAGGAAGTTTGGAGCCGCGCATCAGTTTCGGGGTCTGGTCAATCACCATCTGCGGAAGCCCGGACTCTTTTATTTTCATGCGTTTTTTGTCAATAATCAGCATGGAAATGGTCTGCTTGTTCTCTTCCATCATGGTCTGCTGTTCGGCCTGTTTTTTCTGCGCTTTCTTTCCGAGAAAATATAATGCTGCAATAATTGCAATAATGACTACGAGAATAATAATTGTGATAATCCAACCTGCGCTCACGGGAAAACCTCCTAAAATTTACTATGTGAAATTCATTGTAGCATTCTTTCAGGTAATAGGCAATATGAATTTGCCGTATGGCCGAACTGTATTTGCATGGCAGCAGGGGAAAAGCGTCATTCCCCGACAATATTTAACAGACGTTCGGTAATATCCGCCATATTAGCCGATATCTGCCTGCTGCTTTCCGAAATTTCCACGTTGGCATTCATGACTTTTTTGATTTCATCCATTTCCGTCATTGTCTGGCTAACGGTGGCGGCATTTCTGCGAACCATTTCAGCAATGCGCTCTGTTTCCGCATTGGCACGCTCAATTTCCTTTACAAGATTTCCGAAAATAACGGCGGTATCCTGCGTCAATGCAAGCCCTTCGCTGACCGCGTGGATGGAATTGGTAATCAATTCACTGGTTTCCTGCGCTGCCCGTGAGCTTCTTGCCGCTAAGTCGCCTACCTCTGTCGCTACCACTGCAAAGCCCTTGCCCATATCGCCGGCCCGCGCCGCTTCAATCGAGGCGTTCAGTGCAAGCAGGTTCGTCTGGCTTGCAATAGAGTCAATGTCAACAATTATTTTTTCGATTTGCTGTGACATCTCGTTGATGTTTTTAATTGCATCTTCCAGCGTATCCATTCGTTTCCGGGTATCCAGAATGGCTGTTACCGCATTGCCGGTTATCTTGGTTACTTCGCCGGACGCATCGGCGCTGCCGTCAAGTTCTGCGGCCAAATCTCCCATTACCTGGTTCAAATCTTCTACCGATTGTTTTTGCTGTTCCGTTCCATGGAATATTTCATCCGCGCTGGATAAGGTTTTCTGGGATACTTCGTTTAACTCGCCGCATACTTCCTTTATATTCTGAAATATGGAAGCAGTGTTTTCCATATCGGCTTTTTGCTGTGACAGCAGGTGTTCGTTATCCTCCATGCTGGAGCGTATGTTTGCCACCATTTTGTTGATATCTTCGGAGAGCCGGACAAATTCCGGGCTGCCGTTTTCCCGCACGGTAATTTCAAAATTGCCGTCTGCTATACTTTTTACCGATGCGGCAAGATTATTGATTCCGCTTACAATGCGTACATCCACGGTTTTATTGATGACAAAGAGCAGAAGCATGAAAATGACGAACATGCTGAGGGACACTACCAGGGTCTGGCTGGTCCTGGCCTGATAATATTCGCTTGCCGGCAGGAATGTGCCGATTATCATGTCGTTATATTCCTGTGCAACATAATATCCCGAGCGGCCGTCCACCCTTGCCCTGCCTTTTCCTGCCCCGGCTTTTAATCCGGCGTCAACTGCAGGCGTTCCAATCAGTTCCTGATTGGGGTGTGCCAGAATCAGGCCGCTTGCGGTATCAATGGCATATATATAACCGCTGTCCCCGAAGTCTATGTCACCCAGTACGACGTCTATTGCCGTGCTTGCAAGTGTTTTCTCCAGTATTTCAGGGCGTATGCCTACCTGAACCAGACCTTTTGCATCTTTTCTTGCCACGCCGATATACTGGATAACGGTGCCTTCTATAACATTTTCCTGCGGTTCCTGCACAAGTTCGATGGAGGAATCTTTTATAATAACCATAAAGGCTGCGGACTGCTCACCGCTGTTCATGTCGAAACCAATGTAATTACTGATGGTACTATGTGTAATAATGCCCTTTTCGTCAATGACATGAAGTTCATTTACCATTAGCTTATCACAGATTTCCTGCAGCCTGTTGCTGCTTGTGAGGACAGTTTTATCTGTTGCAAGAAGCTCGGCGAAAGCGCGTGCCTTTGCAAGATTATTTTCACTTAAACTGTTCACCAGGTTTTCAATTTCCTTATCATTGTTCTGCAGCCGTTCTCTTACCATATCCAGTTTATCTAATGCGGAATCCGTGTTGGTTTTTTGCGAGACAATGGTCTGCATTAAGAAAATAAAGCCGATGGTTACAAGCAATGCCGCGGCCATATAACCAAGTAATCTTTTGGTAAACATTTTCCTCATGGTATTCTTTCTCCCTTCAAGTAGACTGATATATTTTAGTGTATCATATTTTTTCGATAAAAAACAGACTGTATTTTTGCGCTTTCACAGTATTTAATTTGAGTTTCCGCATTTTGCATTGCGGCGTCCCCCGTCGTGCATTTGATTCCATAAAGGACCGTGTAAAAACGCTGGTACTTGGATGTTGTCCTTTGACATCCTATGTACCACTGCGTTTTTACCCGAGCGGGAGCGCGTCCTGTTGGAACAAATGCACGCCGGGGGACGCCGCCATGCAAAATGCGGAAATTCTGGAGTATTTAAGGGTATGTTTTACTGAAGCAATGTGGTATACTCATAATGATTACGGAGGTATGAACATGCAGCAGTTCTGGGATGCACTGGTAACGGCAGTGCAGTTTTTGTTTGGACATCTTGTTTTTTTAAATATTATATTTGCGGTGGTGATTGTTTTTTTTCAGCGCCGTGACCCGAAAACCGTGTGGACATGGTTGATGCTTCTTTATTTTATACCGATTCTGGGATTTATTTTTTACCTTTTCCTCGGAACGGACATGCATAAGAGGAAAATGTTTAAAGTAAAGGAGATTGAAGACAGGCTGAATGAAGCCATCAGGCAGCAGGAACATCAGCTTCGGAGCAATGAACTGCAAAAACATGCGCCGGACATTGACGGTTTTTCCGATTTGGTAATGTTTAATCTGGATACGGTGGGCGCAGTTTTATCCGACACCAACGACATCGATATTTTTGTGGACGGCAATGCCAAGTTTGAAGCATTGATAGAAGATATCCGGCAGGCAAAGGATTTTATCCATATCCAATATTACATCATCAAGAATGACGTTCTTTTTAACCGGATTAAGGATGTGCTTCTGGAAAAAGTGGAACAGGGTGTGGAAGTCAGGATATTGTATGACGCCATGGGCTGCCGTTCTGTTAAGCGCAAATACTGGGAAGCGCTTAACAAAAAAGGGATAAAGACGGCGGAGTTTTTCCCGGCGCTGATGCGGCGTCTGCACCTGCGCATCAATTACCGCAACCACAGGAAGATAGTAGTGATTGACAATCAGGTTGCCTATGTGGGTGGCTTCAATATCGGCAAGGAGTATATCGGGCTGGATTCTAAGTTCGGTTATTGGAGGGATACGCATTTAAGGATATGCGGGGAAGCCATTCTGGGACTGGAACTGCGTTTTTTGCTTGACTGGAATTATGCCGCAAAGGAAAACCTGTTTCTGGAAGCCAAATATATGCAGGGCATTACGGCAAGGCACAGGGACAGGTGCGATGTCCAGATTGTGTACAGCGGGCCGGACACCTCTTTACAGCCTGTCAGGGACAATTATGTCAGGCTGATAAATAAAGCGGAGAAAAAGATTTATATCCAGACGCCTTATTTTATCCCGGACGACGCTATGTTCACAGCCCTTATGATTGCAATCCACTCCGGTGTGGAGGTCAATCTGATGATACCGTGCAAGCCTGACCATCCTTTTGTGTACTGGGCGACATACTCTTATATGGGAGAACTGGTTATGGCAGGGGCGAACTGCTATACCTACAACAACGGATTTCTGCATTCCAAAGGGATTATTGTGGATGAGAAGGTGTTCTGTTACGGGACGGCGAATATGGATATTCGAAGCTTTGCGTTGAATTTTGAGGTAAATGCAGTGGTCTATGATGATAAAAAGGCCAAAGAAATGATTGGTTATTTTGAGGAGGATTTGCAATACTGCACGCAGGTGACAAAGCACATGTACGCAAGCCGCTCCCTGTATATCCGTGTGAAGGAGCAAATCAGCAGGCTCTTATCCCCTCTTTTGTAAAAACAGGGGAAAAAGGACTTTTAAGAACTTCCGTTTTGTGGTATATATATAGATATTGTGTGGTTTTTCCATGTGAGAATAATGCCGGTTAGCGGAAAAATGAAAGGAAAGAAAAAAGGATGAAGAGAAAAATTGTGTCAGCGCTTGCTTGTCTTCTGGCAGTGGGAGTGTTTGCCGGCTGCGGCAAAGAAACAAGCCGTTATTTGAAAGATATTTCGGTTTCCAAGTATGTAAAATTTGAAGAAGAATATAAAGGATTGGAAATCAGTGTGGCGGCAAGAAGGGAAATAACGGAAGAGGAAGTCAATTCCCTTGCGCTTAATGCATATGGCAATGCATGCGGTATCACGGACAGGGCGGTAGAAAACGGGGATACAATCAACCTCGATTATACGGGAACGGAAAATGGCGTTGCTTTTTCGGGCGGCACGGCGCAGGGCGCTACCCTGGAAATAGGTTCCGGACGCTTTATCGACGGGTTTGAAGAGGGGCTGGTGGGCGTGATGCCCGGAGAAACCGTGGAACTGCCTCTTACTTTTCCTGAGAATTACAATCCGGAAATGGCAGGTAAAGATGTGGTGTTTACAGTCACGGTAAATTATATCTTTGCTACTGACGTGTCGCAGATGACGGACGAAAATGTGGCGATTATCACGGAAGGCGAATACACAACGGTGGAAAGTTTTCTCGGTTTTTGCAGGGAGTATCTTGAACTGAGGGCGGATTATGAGTATGACACCGCAAAAGAAAATGCCATACTTTCCGCACTGGAAGGCATTGTCACATTAAAAAAAGAGGCGCCGGAATCCCTCATAGAAAAATATTCCGAACCCATTCGCAGTTCGCTGGAGACTGAGGCGGCACAGCTTGGAGCGGATATCGAAATCGTTTGTCAGTACTATTACCAGACGGATTCCGCTACCTATATTGCCCAGGCAGCAGCGAGAAATGCAAAACAGGGAATGTTTCTTCAGTATATTGCCAATGAAGAAGGGCTGAATGTTTCGGATGAGGAGCTGGAAGAATCCCTGAAACAATTTGTGGAAGAAAATAATATAGAGTCTGTGGAGACGCTTTTGGCAGAGGCAGACAAAGAGGAGTTCAGGGAATACTTTATGTACAACAAGGTAGTGGAGTTTATGCTGGAAAATGCACGGATAACGGAGTATTAATATCATTAATATAGAAAGGCTGGAATGAAACATGGATTTAACGGATATCAGGGATTTGTACCGGGACAGGGAAGGTTACATTGGCAAAGAAGTGACGGTAGGCGGCTGGGTGAGGAGCAACCGGGATTCCAAGACATTTGGATTTCTGGTTCTCAATGACGGCACTTATTTTGAAACTTTACAGGTGGTATATCATGATAAAATGGCAAATTTTGAGGAGCTTGCCAAATTAAACGTGGGCTCCGCCATTGTGGTAAAAGGTACGATTGTGGCAACGCCGGAGGCAAAACAGCCTTTTGAAATGCAGGCCGCGGAAGCTTTTGTGGAAGGGGGAGCCGGCGCTGACTATCCCCTGCAGAAAAAGAGGCACAGTTTTGAGTATTTGAGGACGATTCCGCATCTTCGTGCAAGAACCAACACGTTTCAGGCAGTATTCAGAGTGCGTTCCCTTGCGGCATACGCCATTCACTCTTTCTTTATGGAGAGAGGTTTTGTCTATGTGCATACGCCTATTATTACAGGCAGCGACTGCGAGGGCGCAGGAGAAATGTTTCAGGTTACAACCATGGACATGGACAAACTGCCCAGAACAGAAGAGGGTGCGTTGGATTACGGACAGGATTTCTTTGGAAAGCCTACTAACCTGACTGTCAGCGGACAGCTCAATGTGGAAACTTATGCGTTTGCCTTTAAAAATGTATATACCTTCGGACCTACCTTCCGTGCAGAAAATTCCAACACGACCCGTCATGCGGCAGAGTTCTGGATGATAGAGCCGGAGATGGCTTTTGCAGATTTGACCGACGACATGGCGCTGGCAGAGGCCATGATTAAGTATGTCATCCGTTATGTGCTGGAAAATGCGCCGGCAGAGATGGCGTTTTTCAACCAGTTTGTAGATAAGGGGTTGATTGAAAGATTAAACCATGTGATAAATTCCGACTTTGGGCATGTGACTTATACGGAGGCCATTGCCATTCTGGAAAAGCATAACGAAGAGTTTGAGTATAAGGTACACTGGGGTTGTGATTTGCAGACGGAGCATGAAAGATACCTGACGGAGCAGGAGTTTAAACGGCCGGTATTTGTAACCGATTATCCCAAGGAAATCAAAGCTTTCTACATGAAGCTGAATGAGGACAAAAAGACGGTTGCGGCGATGGACTGTCTGGTTCCGGGCATCGGCGAAATTATCGGAGGAAGCCAGAGGGAAGATAATCTGGAAGTACTTGAGCAGAGGATGGAAGAACTGGGGCTCAGAAAAGAAGATTATGATTTTTATCTGGATTTGCGCAAGTACGGTTCCGTCCGTCATGCAGGATTCGGACTGGGATTTGAGAGGTGTGTAATGTATCTGACAGGGATGGGCAATATCCGGGATGTCATTCCTTTTCCCAGGACGGTAAATAACTGTGAGTTATAAGGCATAAATTTAATAAAATATTCAATATTTTCCAGATGAAATGCCAGCCAGAATATGGTAACATAAATACATGAAGAAAACGATAGTAAAAGTCTTAAACTTAATAATGGTAATCGGTCTGGTTTTTGCCATAACCATTCAGGCGCAGGCGACTACGGTGAGCGAGATTCAGGAAAATATCAACAGGGACCAGAATGCACTGGAAGGCCTTAACGATGAGATTCTCGGTCTTCAGGATGAGCAGGATATTCTGGAAGAAGAAATCAGCGACCTTGACGCAGAGCTTCTAAATACAATGGCGGCCATCGGGCTTCTGGAAGATGAGATTGCAGAGAAGGAAGCGGACATTGCAACGACGCAGGCGCAGTATGAGGAGGCAAAACGGATAGAGGAAGAGCAGTATGAAGCGATGGTGCTCCGCATCCAGTTTATGTACGAACAGGGGGAGGAGGATTATCTCAGCACACTGTTTTCGGCGGGCAGCTTCAGTGAGTTGTTGAATCAGGCAAGCTATATCGAAGCTATTTATGAATATGACCGCAACATGCTGCTGGAATATCAGGCGACAAAGGATTTGGTGAAGGCGCTCTGGGACCAGCTGGAGTTGGACAAGGCTTCCCTGCAGGCAGATAAGGACAGTATGGACGAGCAGAAGGTTTACCTGGACGGACTGCTTGCGAGAAAGAAGGAGGAGTCCTCCAACTATGACGCATTGATTGCACGGGCCAGACAGGAGGCAAGTGTACTCAAGACCAAAATCAAGCAGGAGCAGGCGGAATTAAAGAAACTGCAGGAGGCCGAGAGGAGAAGGAATGCGGCCAACGGGACATACACGGTGAGCAATGCCAATGTTTCCGACATTATCAACAATGCTTCCGGCAGTGATTTGGGCAAGCAGATTGCCAGATACGGCTGTCAGTATATCGGCAATCCCTATGTGTCGGGAGGAACCAGCCTGACAAACGGGGCGGACTGCTCCGGATTCACATACCGTATTTTCAGCGATTTCGGTTATTCGATACCCCGTACCTCTTATCAGCAGAGGAGCGCTGGTACGGAAGTCGCCTACGCCAACGCGCAGCCCGGTGATATTATCTGCTACGAAGGGCATGTGGCGCTTTATATCGGCGGCGGCTATATTGTACACGCCAGCACGGCCAAGACAGGAATCAAGCTCGGAAAAGCGACATACAGACAGATTCTTTCTGTAAGAAGAATTATTTGAAAACTGGAAACGTTTGGTGAATTGACTTTTTCATCGATTTTGCATACAATTAATAACCGGAGGCGTTATTATGAAAAAAGTATGCAAAAAAGTGGTAAAAGCCGCGTTGGCTTTTTTGGCGCCGATAGCGGTTTTTTACTTGTTTGAATGGTTTACCCACAATCCATGGGAGGATATCAGGTGGGATTTACAGGTTTTCAATATTGTGATTTTTGAACTGTTTATGGTAATGTTGTATGCGCTGATTGGCAGGCTGCATATAGCGCTCTTGCTGGAAACCGTTGCTTTTATGGTATATGGGCTGGCAAATTATTTTGTGATTTCTTTCCGTTCACAGCCGATTCTTCCGTGGGATTTTTTCTCCATCAGGACGGCGGCAAGCGTGGCAGGGGATTTTACTTATACCGTCGACAGGCAGGCAGCGGCAGTGCTTGCAGGGTTTGCTGTACTGATAGCCATAGAACTGCTGTTTTGCAGAAACAGGCTCAAAAATACGGTGGGTAAGTTTTACCATGGACCGTTAAAAAGCTGGGCGTTCCGTGTGCCGGCTGCGGCGGGAGCGCTGGCAATATTATTGTTTCTGGTATCGCTTCTGCACGATGAGGATTTTGTGCAGAATGAAATGTGTATGTATGACAAGCTTTTCACACCGGATGTCATGAGCGAGAGAAACGGCGGAACGGTGGCGTTTTTGCTGGAACTGCAATATATCGCCGTTGAAAGGCCGGAAGGCTATGACAAGGGGGAAACAGAGGAATTGTTTGCCGTGGAAGCGTCCGCAGACATTTTTGACGGAGCAGAAACAGAAACAAAAAAGCCTAATATCATAGTCATTATGGATGAAGCTTTTTCAGACCTCGCCGTTCTGGGCGATTTTGAGACAAATGAAGATTACATGCCTTTTCTGCACAGAATGCAGGAGGAGGGGGAGAATGCCGTAACCGGACAGCTTTATGTTTCTGTAAAAGGCGGAAATACCGCTAACACGGAATTTGAATTTCTGACCGGACATACCATGGCGTTTCTGCCCCAGGGAAGCATTCCCTACCAGCAGTACATCAACGGGGAACAGCCGTCCCTTGCCTCTTATCTGGCAAATCAGGGTTACATCACCAGGGCAGCGCATCCTTACTATGCCTCCGGGTGGGAGAGGGAAACCGTCTACCCGATGCTTGGCTTTGAACAGTCAGATTTTATTGAAAGTTTTACAGGTGCGTCCATGCTTCGCCGGTATGTGAGCGACGCGTCGGCATTCGACTATATTATCCGGGCATATGAGGAGAAGGAGCCGGGAAAACCGCTTTTCTTTTTTGAAGTGACGATGCAGAACCATTCGGGATACACGGAGGAATTTGACAATTTTACGCCGGATATCACGGTGGAGGGGATTGATTCCCAATCCCTTGGTCAGTATTTATCTTTAATGAAACGCACTGACAAGGCGCTGGAAGAATTGATAGCGTATTTTTCACAGCAGGAGGAGGAAACCGTTATCGTGTTTTTCGGAGACCACCAGCCGGCAGATTTTGTGGTGGAGCCCGTCTGGAACCTGCAGGGAAAGACAGGTTCGGCTCTGACGGAGGAAGAAGATAACTTAAGGTATCAGGTTCCTTTCCTAATCTGGGCCAATTATGATATTGAGGAAGCAAGGGACGTCCAAATCAGCGCCAATTATCTGGGCGGTCTGGTGCTTGAGACGGCAGGGCTTTCCCTTCCGGTTTACCATTCCCGCTTAAAAGAGATTAGGCAGGAGGTTCCGGTTCTTTCCGCACAGCAGATAATAACGGCGGACGGCATGGGCGAAGAAGCAAAACAGCTTCTGGATTATCAGAAGATGCAGTATTATTTGTTGTTTGACAGTGAATGATGCAGATGTGCATACAAAAAAGGTTTGCCAAATTTTTGGCAAACCTTTTTTTATGGGGCCAATGGGGCTCGAACCCATGACCTCTCGCGTGTGAGGCGAACGCTCATCCCAGCTGAGCTATGACCCCTTGCTTTTTTTATTATAGCACTTTGAGGGAGAATTGCAAGGGGGAGGGGGCTTGAGTTTCCGCATTTTGCATTGCGGCAGCCGGGGCATGCATTTGTTCCAACAGGACACGCTCCCGCTCGGGTAAAAACGCAGTGGTACGTAGGAGGTTAGAATACAACCTCCAAGTACCAGCGTTTTTACACGGTCCTTTATGGAATCAAATGCATGCTCCGGCTGCCGCAATGCAAAATGCGGAGACGCAAGGGAGGGGGAAGCATATTGCATGGGTTTGACAGTAACGCTGATTTTCTGTACCTTGCAATGGGGAGGTAAATGTTATATGATGATGAATAGGTAGAAGGAAGTGATTTATAAATATGCATCACAGATAGCAGATAAAGATTTTATAATGAAGTAGAGAAATCGGGATTTTACGGGAGGTAATATGAAATCGATAATATATAAAGCGTGGCAGTGTACATGGGGATTTCTACAAACATTGTTCGGTTTCATTATTTTTTTGAAGCATGCTCAAAATAAACATTTTTGGTATCACGGCGCTTTAATTACTGTTTGGGAATCCAAATCCAGCGTATCATTGGGATTATTTGTCTTTGTTACAGAAGAACCTTTTTTTGCTCCAAAATATGAAGGGCAGATTCCTATCGAAGAACTATCGAATCGGTTGTTAGTTCATGAATACGGGCATACAATTCAGTCTCTAATATTAGGTCCCTTATACTTGCTTGTCATTGGACTTCCTTCTACACTGTGGGGATTTGTGGGTGTAAAGAAGCGCAAAAATGAGAAAGTACCATATGGCGCCTTTTTTACAGAAGGATGGGCAAATCACCTTGGCGAATGGGTAACAGGTGAGAAATCCATAGATATGCTCGTGTTAGATTAGATAGCAAATTCAAATTTGTGTGGATGAACATGCATGAAAAGGAGAAAAAAGAATGCCGGAAATATCATTATTTTTTGGAATAAGAGTTACCATGTATTATGATGAGCATAATCCACCACATTTCCATGCAGAATATAATGGAAATAAGGCTTTGGTAGAAATTGATGAAGCAAGAGTTATAAAAGGGGCATTGCCTTCGAGGCAGTTAAAGTTGGTTTTGGCTTGGTGCGTATTGCATCAGGATGAACTGATGCAAAATTGGGAATTAGCTAAAGATGGTAAACCCCTTAATAAAATTGCACCATTGATGTAGAGGAGGATGATTATGTTTCCTAAAATTGTTCAAGTTCTTCCTACAGAAGAATATACAGTGTATGTTTATTTTGAAGATGGTAAAATAGTATGTTATGATGTAAAACCATTGTTGGAGAAAGAAATATTTGCTGTTTTAAGGGAAATGGAATATTTTATAAATACCTGTACAATAATGAACGATACTCTGGCATGGGACATATCAGGAAATAGGGATAGTACGAAATGTATTGATATTGCTCCGGACACGTTGTATATGCTGGATGCGGTAAAAGAGAAGATAGCATAATTTGCAGACTTATAGGAACGAATGGATGAAAGTAAAATGGAGAATGAAATGGAAGAGAAATTTGCGATTCCTGCAGTTGATGCTATTATTGTAAAAAGAGTCGGTGATGATGAATTTATCAGGCGCTTATTCCATTATTTTGAGTACTTTTCTATGTGAAGCAGAAGGAGAGCTGCTGGAACGAACGGATGAGACAGAGAATATTCGCTGGATGAGACAAAATGACCTGAAGGAGATTGTGGAGAATAATCCGGAGAGTATTTTTTTGATGCATGTACATGCATTAAGAAAATATTTGGGATTGTAATTACAATAAAACAATATATCTATGGATGAACTAAATATTAGACTGGCAGAGTAAAAGGCAAAATACAATTTTAATTAAAGAGGAGAAGGAGAATGGAAAATAAACGTTTTCGGCGGTTTTACCTGTTTGCTTGCGTTGTAATAGCGGCAGTTTCTGCTTATCCGATATATATGGGCGTAAGGGTGGCATGGGAGGTGTTTTGCAACGGCTTTGTTCCTGTTGAGAGGTATCCGAAATATGTGATTCCGTATACGCCAATTTCCATTGCGCTTATTTTGGGCGTACTGTTGATTCCGGTGTTTCAAAAATTGTTTAAGAAACGAGACTTTTTGGGAGGAGCAATTTTTTGCACCGGTGTTTTCTTTTTATTGGAAAGGCTGATGGAGACGAAAATTCTGGTGCAGAGCAGGGAAATGGTATCCCTTGAGGGGTGGCAGATGAGTCTGTGTTACATTCCGCCTGAGCAGTTTGAGACAAGGACGTGGCAGGCAGTGGATGTTTTGCTCGGGGGCTACAGCCCGGCTTTTAAGTTTCATTTCTATATTATTTCTCTGGTGATTATCCTGTCGCTGCTTAATTGTTTTTACGGTTTTGCCAAAATGATTCGGCAAGGGAATGGAACAAGAAAAAGGGCTTTGACGGTACAGGCCGCGACAAGCGTTTTCTTTCTCGGCATGTGTATCTGGGCCTGTTTTACATCGTTTTACCGGGACGGGGAAATTATGGTATCGGTGCTTTCTGCTGTACTGATGGCAGTGTTTTTTGCATTGCTTGGCGTAACGGCAGGCGTTTTTGCAGGTTCGTTTACTCTCGGAAAGGATAAGAAACTGTCCATCCTGTTTCCGGCCATGGTTTCTATCCTTACAACGCTCGCCATGTATGCCGGAGAAATGATTTTGTTAAACGGGAATTTATACCGGTTTGGCGCAGGGGTCTTCTATGAAGGAATCGGAGGCGCAGCGATAGCTCCTGTTGATGTGTTTATCATACTGATTTCCGGAATCATTACCGCTTTGGTTTGCAGGCTGATAAATGCCCCGGATGCACATAAGGGCAGCAGCACAGAAAAAGGACAGTGATAAAAAGATAAAAAAGGAGGAACAGAAAATGCAGTTTATTGAATACCCTAAATGCACAACGTGTCAGAAAGCCAAAAAATGGCTGCAGGAAAGAAATGCCGTATTTTCCGAAAGGAACATAAAAACCGAGAATCCCACAAAGGAAGAACTGGCGCAGTGGTATCGTGAAAGCGCACTTCCGCTGAAACGGTTTTTCAATACCAGCGGCCTGCTTTATAAGGAAATGGGGCTGAAAGATAAGCTGCCGGATATGAGCGAGGAGGAGCAGCTTGCGCTTCTTGCAACCGACGGTATGCTGGTAAAGAGGCCCATTGTGGCGGGGGATGGGTTTGTGCTTGTCGGTTTTAAGGAAAAGGAGTGGGAGGCTGCCATCGGCAGGCAAGAGTAAGGATGCGTACGAGAGAAGAAGTTATCCGCTATTGTCTTTCTTTTCCGGATGTCTATGAGGACGCCCCCTTTCATGACGACAATTGGACCGTGATGCGGTGCAGGGCGAATAAAAAGGTGTTTGCGTGGATATTCGGGCGTGAGGGAAATATATGGGTGAATGTGAAAATGGAGCCGCAGTGGAGGGATTTCTGGAGGGATGCTTTTGCCGCCGTAAGACCCGCTTACCACTTAAACAAGGAGCATTGGAGTTCCATTATCCTTGACGGCACGGTTCCTGACGGTGACATCAAAAGAATGCTGGGGGAAAGTTTTGATTTGGTAAAACCGAAGAAAAAAGCTAGCAGGAAGGGCAATGGAAAAGAACATGACGAGAAACAAGGGAAAGCGGTTAAGCCTGTATGTAAAGGACTATGTGGTTTTTGATTTGGAGACAACGGGGCTTAATCCGGCAAAGGATGCCATCATAGAGATTTCGGGGATAAAAGTAAAGAACAGTCAGCCGGTGGAAGAGTTTTCCACGCTGGTTAATCCGGGTATGCCAATACCGCCTGCCGCCACCAGGGTGAACGGTATAACGGATGGGATGGTGGACGGTGCGCCGGATTTGCGGGAGGCGCTCGGCAATTTTTTGGACTTTATCGGTACAGAAATTCTGGTAGGGCATAATATCCACACTTTTGATACCAATTTCCTCTGTGACGGTGTGAAGAAGGAACTGGACAAAGAGGTAAAAAACGATTACATAGATACCCTTTACATGGCAAGGAGCTGCCTGCCCGGGTTATCCCACTATAAGCTGACGGATATTTCCGCTTATTTCGGAATATCTACAGAGGGGGCGCACAGGGCTTTGTGCGACTGTAACATGAATCGGCAGTGTTATGAGAAGCTTGGGGTATTGTGGGAGGAAAAGAGCAGGGAAAGCCTTTTGGACGAGGCGGTGTGTCCCGAATGCGGCTGCATGCTTGTGAAACGCCGGGGAAAATATGGGGACTTTTACGGGTGCAGCGGATTTCCTCTGTGCAGGTATACCCAAAAGGCCTGACGGTTATTTCCCCTATGCAACATATGTATGAATGGAGAAAAGGAAATGCGAAAGACATATTCAAAGAAAAAAAGGTGTGAGGCGGCCGGATTGGCGCTGTTGATGCTATTTTTGCTTCCATTGACAGGCTGTCGGGCAGTTAAGGCGGATGAAGCAGTGAGTTTGAATGACGCGGTGAAGGAGAATACAGGCGGGGAAGCCGCGGAAGAAACGGATATTCCCGGGGAGGAAACGCCTTTGGAGGGACTGACTCCCGCTACAGAAAGCAAATCCATGGAGGAAAACGGGGCGGCAGAAGGTGGGGAGCCGGAAGAATCCATGCCGGAGGAGCTGGAAACCGGAAAGACGTCTGCTTTGGAAGCCCTGCATGTGGAGGGAACGGCGCTTGTGGACGGTAACGGCAATCCCGTACAGCTGCGGGGAATCAGCACCCATGGTCTTGCGTGGTTTCCGGATTATGTGAATGAAGCGTGTTTTAAGCAGTTACATGAGGAGTGGGGCGTGGACGTTATCCGTCTGGCGATGTACACGGCGGAATATGGCGGGTATTGTACCGGCGGAGACAGGGATGCATTGAAAAAGCTGGTAAAAGACGGCGTGGAATATGCAACGAACCAGAATATGTATGTCATCATTGACTGGCATATATTGTCGGACGGTAATCCAAGCACTTATAAAGAGGACGCCAAGGAGTTTTTTGCGGAAATGGCAAAGATGTACGCAGACTATTCCAATGTGCTGTATGAAATTTGCAACGAGCCCAACGGGGGAACGGGATGGGCGGACATAAAGGCCTATGCGGAGGAAGTGATTGCGGTTATCCGCACCTATGACGAGGACGGCATTATCCTGGTGGGTACCCCGAATTGGTCCCAGTATGTAAATGAGGCGGCTGCAGAGCCGATTACGGGATATGACAATATCATGTATACGCTTCACTTTTATGCCGCAACCCACAAGGATTCTTTGCGCGACGTCATGAAAGCGGCAATAGATTCCGGGCTGCCTGTTTTTGTGTCAGAGTTCGGCATCTGTGATGCAAGCGGAAACGGCGCTATCGACGAGGCGCAGGCGGACGAGTGGGTGCGCGTCATGGATGAATACGGCGTCAGCTATGTGGCATGGAACCTTTCCAACAAGGCGGAAACCTCCGCCATTATCGACAGCGGGTGCAATAAGACCTCCGGGTTTTCGGAGGAGGATTTAAGCAGTTCCGGAAAATGGCTGTACCGGATGCTTACCGGTTCTTGATAGATGGAAAAATTCATGGTAGAGTATAAACAGTACAAATAACAGTTGGAATGGAGGAAGTTATGTTTCACGACAGAAAAATCTGGATTGGAAAATCAGGGGACGAAAAGATATGCATTTTTCCGAAAATGGCGAACAGGCACGGTATGATTGCAGGCGCCACGGGAACAGGAAAAACCATTACCTTAAAAGTATTGGCAGAGTCGTTCAGCGATTGCGGCGTGCCGGTATTTCTGGCGGATGTGAAAGGCGACCTTGCCGGCATGTGCAGGCCGGGTGAGGAAAATGAAAGCCTCAAAAAAAGAATAGACGCTTTGGGGCTGATGCAGGAGGGATTTGCTTTCCGCGCATACCCGACTGTGTTCTGGGATGTGTACGGGGAAAAAGGACTTCCCCTGAGAACTACCATATCCGAAATGGGGCCGCTTCTTTTAAGCCGTATTATGGATTTGAACGATACCCAGACGGACGTTTTGACGATAGTGTTTAAAATTGCGGACGATGAAAACCTGCTGCTCATTGACACGAAGGATTTGCGTTCCATGCTCCAGTATGTGAGTGAAAATGCAAAGGAATACGCCCTGCAGTACGGCAATCTGTCCAAGCAGAGTCTTGGCTCAATCATCAGGGCGGTAGTGGCGCTGGAGGCGGAAGGCGGAGAGTATTTCTTTGGTGAGCCCGCATTAAATATCGGCGACTGGCTGTGCACGGACTGCAACGGAAAGGGAAGTATCCAGGTTCTGGACTGCCAGAAGCTGATAAACAGTCCCACCATGTATGCAACCTTTATGTTGTGGATGATGTCAGAATTGTTTGAATCCCTGCCGGAGGCCGGGGACAGGGAGAAACCCAAGATGGTATTTTTCTTTGATGAAGCGCATCTTCTGTTTGATTCCGCGCCTAAGGTACTGCTCAGTAAAATAGAACAGGTGGTTAAATTAATCCGTTCCAAAGGGGTGGGCATTTACTTTATCACCCAGAATCCTAAGGATATCCCGGACGGTGTGCTGGGGCAGCTGGGTAACAAGATTCAACATGCCCTCCATGCCTATACGCCTGCCGAACTGAAAGGCGCAAAGGCTGCGGCACAGTCTTTCAGGGAGAATCCCGAATTTGATACCTTTGACACCCTGACCCAGCTTGGAATCGGGGAAGCGCTGGTTTCCGTTCTGGATGAATCGGGCGTGCCTACGGTGGTGAAGCGCTGCACCATACTGCCGCCCCAGAGCCAGATGGGCGCTCTGCAGGATGAAATCCGAAGCAGCGAGATAACGGGTAACCTCTTATACACCAAGTATTCCGATGTGTATGACAGGGATTCCGCATATGAATTTTTGCAGAGAAAAGCGCTTGCCGATGAGGAGAACGAAAGGAAAGCCGCCGAGGAGGCAGAAGCAGAAAAAATAAGGAAGAAAGAAGAGGCGGAAGCGGAAAAAGCAAAGAAGAAAGAAGAAGCAGCGGAAAAGAAGGCGGCGGAGAAGAAAGAAGCCGCTAAAAATAGAGAGGTAAAGCGTGCCGTGAACCGTGTTGCCAGCAGCGCCGCCGGCACTGTCGGGCGTGAAATGGGCAATGAGCTCGGCAAGAAAATCGGCGGCACCTTCGGCAAAAAGCTGGGCGGCAATGTGGGAGCATCCCTGGGAAGGGGCATCCTGAATACATTGTTTAAGCTGTAGCGAGAAGCGTTCCGATTGTGGTGCGGTGGAGTTTATATTTCAGAGACTGTTTTGGGAAAAATACTCAAAACAGTCTCTTGTTTTTATATGGGCAAATGCTATTCAAGTAGTATTAGATAAATCCATTCAGTCATAACCTTCCCGGATTTTTCATACAATGTAAAAAAGTGTTCTGAGGGGATTTCCTTTGAAGGATTATATTGAAGAACGTGCTATCAGCATTGCCAATTATATTATTGACTGCAATGCCACCGTCAGACAGACTGCAAAGGCATTTGGAGTAAGCAAAAGTACCGTACATAAAGATGTTACAGACCGCCTTATGCAAATTAACCCCACGCTTGCTAAACAGGCTAGATGCGTGTTGGATGTAAATAAGTCGGAGAGGCACATCCGGGGAGGGTTGGCTACTAAAGAGAAGTATCTACATAGAAATGCCTGAAACATTTGGACGAAAGGAGTCCGGGGGAGCGGAAACGATGATTTATGGAAAAAGTCGTTTCCGCTGTTTTGATGGAAGAAAAGGGAAGTGATTTTAGTTGTCGTTTTAGAAATTTTGCGATAAAATAATTGTAGTCGCATCAGTAAGGTGCGTGAGTAGAAACTATTTTATTAAGTGATATTCCACTGGAGAGCTGTGTGTATGGATAATTATACATCAGCTCTCCATTTTTATAAACAATTGAAATATCAATTAATTAAATAAAGTAAAAAAGGGATTGCAAGTTATGACAATATATGGTATTCTTTTTACAAGCAATAATTATATATAATCATCAACATGATATGAGTTTTAGTATAGGGGACAATATATGGGGAAATTGTATAAAGCACATATTGATGAGGTAACGGGGAGAGTCCAGACAGTAAAAGAGCACAGTGAAAATACTGCGCTTTTTTGCGAGGATTTTGCAGTGCCTGAATTAAAAGAGATTATGTATGTCATGGGTCTGCTGCATGACATTGGAAAGTATCAGGTTAGCTTTCAGGAGAGAATCAACGGTAAAAATATATCTATAGAACATTCCATATGCGGGGCGATTGAAGCACAAGATAAGTATAAAAATGCAGTAGGATTGCTGATGGCATATTGTATAGCGGGACACCACAGCGGGCTGCCGGATGGGGGGAGTATGGGGGATACTCCCGATTTGTCGACCCTGCAGGGAAGATTGAAGAGAACAACAGAGGACTACAGCGTATATAAACATGAACTGCAGATACCTCAGATAGCAGAACAGGATTTTTTGCAATTTATGTTAAGCAACTGTGGCAATGACATAGGCAGGATTGTAGATGAATTTGCTTTTCTGACCAGGTATTGCTTTTCCTGCCTGACAGATGCGGATTCCCTGGACACTGCCTATTTTTGTGAAAAGAAGCAGGAACATTCTTTACGGGCTGATTTTGCGGTTGCGTTGCAGCGAATAGAAGATAAATTAAGTGGTTTTATCTGCAAGACGGATTTGCAGAAAAGCCGGGCGTATATTCAGGGACAGGCTTTTGAAAAAGTAAATCAGACAGCAGATATTTTTCTCATGAACATGCCTACCGGAAGCGGGAAGACGCTTTGCAGTGCCAAGTTCGCTCTGGAGAGGGCAATAACAGCAGGGAAAAAAAGAGTCATATATATCATTCCGTACAACAGCATAATAGAACAAACGGCGGAAGTGTTTGAAAATCTATTTGGTAAAGACGTGGAGATATTACGTCACCAATCTACCTTTTCTTATGAAGAAGCGGAAAATGTGAGCGAGGATTATCGTGAAGCGGCAAAGAGTGCTGTGGAAAACTGGTCTGCTCCATTTATCATTACGACCGCAGTGCAATTCTTTGAATCTATCCATGCAAACAAGCGGGGAAAACTTAGAAAATTGCATAATATGGCGGATAGTATTCTGGTGTTTGATGAAGCACATCTGATGCCTCAAAAGTACTTACAGCCATGCTTGCAGGCAATCGCTTTTATTACCAGATATCTGAGAAGTGAAGCATTATTTTTGACAGCTACAATGCCGGATTTTGAAAAACTGATGAAGCAGTATGCGCTGCCTGACAGTAAAATCAGCAGTTTGATTACGGATACAACTTTATTTTCTGTATTTCAAAAGTGCAGGTATGTTTATGTTGGAAAAATGGGGAAGGAAGCCTTATTGGACAAGGCCCGGCGGAATGGGTCGAATCTGATTGTAGTAAATACGAAGAAAACGGCACAGCAGTTGTATCAGGCGTGTAGAGGAAAGAAATATCATTTATCCACTTACATGACAGCATATGACAGAAAGAGGGTACTGGATGAGATAAAAGAGGAACTTTCTGGTCTTGACAGGGATTTTTCTGACTTGTCACAGGTGCCGGATGAAAGAAGGATAACGGTGATTTCCACTTCTCTGATAGAAGCAGGAATCGATTTGGATTTTTATGCTGTTTTTAGAGAATTGTCAGGCTTAGACAGTATTTTGCAGGCAGGCGGCAGGTGTAACAGGGAAGGAAAGAGGAAAAGAGCAGAGGTCACGATTTTTGAATATGAATATGATATGCCAAAGGTTTCTGCGGATGAGCGTGGCAATATTGTGAAGGGTCTGTTGGAGAAGTATGAAGATGTATCCTGCGCTGATAGTGTCAAGGAATATTACGACAGGCTGTTTTTTATCAAAGAAAAAGAAATACAGCAGTATGCCATGCATCAGCGATGTATGGATATCAGAAGCATTCCTTTCAGGGAATATGCGGAGCAGTTTGAGATAATCGATTCAAGGACGGTATCCATTGTTGTGGAAAGAGATGAAGAGAGCAGGAAATTGATAGAAGGATTAAAAACAGTTGGTGCAGGAAATAGCAGGAAATTGCAAAAGTATGCCTGCTCTGTAATGCTGCGTGAATTTGATGATTTACTGAAACAGCATGTATTGGAGGATTATGGGACAGGTATCTGGTGCCTGACAAATCCGGATTATTATGATGTGGAGATGGGAATTTTGTTTGAAGCAAAAGATTATTTTTTATGATAGGAGAAAGGAGAAACTGCAATGGGGTACGGATTTAAAGTATTAGTGGAGGGTGATTACGCCTGTTTTACGAGACCGGAACTTAAGGTTGAAAGAGTCAGTTATGACGTACCAACGCCGGGCGCATTGGAAGGCTTACTCAAGAGCATTTATTGGAAACCATCTATTCGTTATGTGATTGATAAAATAATTGTATATCAGCCAATCGATTTTGCCAATATAAGACGCAATGAGGTAAAAGACAAAGTATCATACAGTGCGATACGAGGGCAGATGAACGGTAAGGAAGGGGAAGCGAGCATTTATACATCGGAGGTCAGAAGTCAAAGGGCATCTATGGTTCTAAAAAATGTAAAGTACGGGGTGGAATTTCATTTTGAACTGACGGGATTGAAAAACGACAGGGAAGAGGATGCGGAAAATAAGCACTATAATATTTTGAAGCGGAGGCTGGAAAAGGGACAATATTTCCGGGTTCCTTGTCTGGGATGCAGTGAATTTCCCGTGAAACGGCTGGAACCGGTAGAGACTTTTGATGAAAATATGATAAGCAGCGCTATCCTGGCAATGGGAGATGTGGATTTGGGATTTATGAGCTATCGCGTGGATTTTGAAGATAAGGGAATGCCGATAAATAGAGATTGGGAGAATCCAAAATTTTCAGACAAGGCTTCTACTGTTTATTACAGGCCACACATGATTAACGGTGTAATCGACGTTGCAAAGTACAGGGAGGGATTGAAATGCTAATCAAAGCTCTTTGCGAATATTATGATATACTTGCAAAAGCCGGAAAGGTTCTGCAGGCGGGTTATAGCAATGTAAAGATACATTATCTGGTTTGTCTGACACATGATGGGCAGATAGCGGAAATTATCAATTATCAGAAGAAAGAAGAAATAGCGGCAGGAAAAGGAAAACTGAAGGAAAAATGGGTGCCACAGGATATGATGATGCCGCAGAGAACAGAGAAAACGGGGATTGAATCCAATTTCATTGAGCACAGACCGGCATATCTTTTCGGATTGAATTGGGCAGAAGAAGGCTTAACGGCAGAAGACCGGACAGGTAAGGCAAAGAAATCCCATGAAGCATTCGTGGAAAAGAACATGACATATCTGGAAGGAATCGATACTCCGGTGGTAAATGCTTACCGGGCATTTATACAGAATTGGAAGCCGGAGAAAGAAACACAAAATTCACAGTTGTTGAAGTTAGGAAAAGATTTTGCCAAATCTAATTTTATTTTTTGTTTATCAGGGTATCCGGATTTACTTTTACAGGAAGACCGTCTGGTAAAGGAAAGATGGGAGACAGAGAAGGAACATCCATCAGGAGATGCGGACAAACGTATTTCCCAGTGTGCAGTGGGTGGCGTGGTGGAGCCCATTGCCCGTATACACAACAAAATTAAGGGAGTGTACGGCGGGCTTGCAACGGGAAGCGTGCTGATAGGGTTCAACAATGCATCGGAAGGCTCTTATGGTCTTGAGCAGTCCTACAACAGCAACATTTCGGAAAGTGCGATGAAGAAATACACGGAAGCGTTAAATTATCTCCTTAGCGACAGCAAGCACAAAGTTCTGTTAGATGATATGACAGTTGTTTTTTGGGCAATGAATGAAAATGAAAGCAATGAAGCGCTTATCAGCGCCATGCTTTTTGGACAAACCGATAAGATGGATGTCAGTCAGGTGGAGAAAATGCTGGAATCCGTGATGCAAGCCGCTCCGACAGGAAAAATAACGAAAGACAGGCTTGGTATTCCTGTTTCCATTAATCCTGACGTAGATTTTTATATGGTAGGCTTTAAACCGAACTCATCTCGTCTGGCAGTGAAGTTTATTTATCGGAGAAGATTTGCAGATGTCCTGTATCACATTGCAAGACATCAGGCGGATATGAAAATAACTGATAATATGCGCCCGGTATCGTTCTTTAGAATCAGAAATGAACTGATTTCACCTAAGAGCAAAGCTGAAAATGTGAATCCGGCCACACTCACAAAGCTGTTTGAAGCGGTTCTTTATGGAACGAATTATCCGGTTTCCCTGTTGGATACAGTGGTAAGGCGTGTAAAGACAGACATTGACATGAACATGGTACGCACAGGCATTATAAAAGCCTGTATTAATAGAAATTATGCGAAAAAGGAGGAATTAAATGTGGCACTAAACAAAGACAATGATAATCAGGCATATGTATGTGGCAGACTTTTTGCAGTTCTGGAAAAACTGCAGCAGGAGGCATCCGGTAATGCATTGAACAGGACAATCAAAGATGCTTATTTTGCAGCAGCAATGTCCAATCCGGCAATGGTATTTCCAAAGCTTTTAAAACTGGCGCAGAATCATATGAACAAGGTGAAAAGGCCTGTATTTTTTGACAAGCTGATTAGTGAAATAGTGGGAAAAGTGCAGGAGGAGTTTCCGAAAGCGCTCTCATTACAGAACCAGGGACGATTTGCGGTCGGTTACTATCAACAGCATCAAAACTTCTATGAAAAAATAGATGTGACAATCGAAGAGGAAGAAAGGGAGGAACAATAATATGGCTATTGAAAACAGATATGATTTTGTGATGCTTTTTGATGTGGAAAACGGAAATCCAAATGGCGACCCGGATGCGGGAAATTCTCCGCGTATCGATGCGGAAACGGGTTATGGATACATAACCGATGTATGTCTAAAGAGAAAAATCAGAAACTATGTGGAACTCTGTAAAGAGGGGGAACCGGGATACAATATTCTGATTAAACCGGATAAAGCCTTGAATACCAAGTTTACTGAGGCTTATGATGCGGAAGGGATTCCCCACAATAAGGAAAAGGTAAAAAATCCAGATGATGTCAGGAAAGCACGGGACTATATGTGTAGGAATTATTTTGATGTGCGCACCTTTGGCGCTGTAATGTCTACTGGTGACGACCCCTGTGGAATTGTCAGGGGACCTGTGCAGATTAATTTTGCCAGAAGCCTGTCACCTGTCAATGTGCAGGATGTTGCAATTACACGTCAGGCCAGAACAACAGAAGTGCGCAAAGAAACAGGAGATACGGAAATAGGAAGAAAGAGTACGATTCCATATGCACTCTATCGTGCAGAAGGTTATGTATCTGCTGCGCTGGCAAATAAGGTGACGGATTTATCCGAAAAAGATGTGGAGCTGCTGTGGATGGCCATTATAAATATGTTTGAAAATGACCACAGCGCTGCTAGAGGAAAAATGTGTATGCGTAAACTTTACGTGTTTAAACATAGCAATATTCTGGGAAATTGTCCGTCACATATTTTGTTTGACAAAGTTAGTATCACTGCAAAGAACGACATGCCTCCCCGCGCATTTTCAGATTATGAAATCTGTATAGATAGAGATATGCCGGATGGTGTAGCATTATTAGAAAAATTATGAGTACAATAGAGATTTCCATTCGCTCTATCCAGCATTATCTGTATTGCCCACACAGATGGGGACTGCTTGAGATTGACTGTGCGTGGGCAGAGAACGCTTTTGTCACGAAAGCAAATCTGCTGCACAGTCGTGTGCACGATTCAGATAAGCATTATACCGTAAAAGGGAAAAAAGTGTTTACTTCGGTTCCTGTATATAATGATTTGCAGGAATACAATTTGTATGGAGTGACAGACTGTCTGGAACTGACGGAGTCGGAAAATGGTGTTTCTATCCATGGCAGCAAAGAAAAATTTTCTGTGTGTATTGTGGAATATAAACCTACAAAACCGAAAGAAAAGGATTTTCATGAAGAGGATTGCATGCAGGTCTTTGCACAGAAGCTTTGCGTGGATTATGTATTTGGATGTGATTGTGATGCGGTGATATACTATGCAGATGTAAAAAAGCGAATCCAGCTTCCGGTAAGAGAGCAGTTTAGTGTTTATGAAGAGAAACTGAGATTGACTTTGGCAGAGATGAGACTACACTTTGCAAACGGCGATATACCACCAATGCGGAAAGGGCAAAAGTGCAGCGGATGTTCTATGAAAGATTTATGTATGCCGGATTTAAAACGACATGATAATTTGCGTACAGCAATTGAAATGATTGCTGATTCAGGTTTATGAAGGAGGTGAAACTTCGAGTATGAGAAAGCTTTTAAATACGGTATATATTACAAATGAAGCCGCCTATTTGTCCTTGGATGGAGAAAATATCGTCTGCAAAATTGATGGCGATGAAAAATTGAGAATTCCTTTTGATAATATAGAAAGTGTAGTCTGTTTCAGTTATGTGGGTTGTTCTCCTGCACTTATGGGAAAATGCGTAAGCAAGACCATTCCAATCAGTTTCATTTCTCCGCAGGGGAAATTTTGGGCTAAGGTATATGGAGAAACCAAGGGAAACGTATTTTTAAGGGTGGCGCAGATTGATTGTTTCCGGGATAATGGTCTTCAACTGGCTCAAAACACAATGGCAGCAAAGTTCAGTAATACGAGGCAGTTGATTCGCAGGACTTTGCATGATAACCCAAATATGAGAGAGGATGAGGAAATAAAAGCAGTTTTAGAAGTGCTTTCGCAGGGGATTCATAAAGTATTTGCAGCACAGAGTCTGGAAGAAGTCATTGGAATTGAAGGTAATTGTGCCCAGAATTATTTTTCTATATTTAATAAACTGATAACGAATCAAAGGGTACATTTTACATTTGAATTGCGTACAAAAAGACCGCCATTGGACCCGGTCAATGCGATGTTATCATTTGTATATACGTTGGCTACAAATGAATTTGCCGCAGCTCTTGAAACCGTTGGGCTCGATAGTTATATCGGCTTTTGCCATGCTTTACGGAGCGGGAGAAATTCATTGGCCTGTGATTTGGTAGAGGAAACCCGATGTATTGTAGAGCGTTTCGTTTTAACACTTTTGAATTTGCAAATTATTGGGGAAGAGGATTTTGAAGAACAGATATCAGGGGCAGTGTGGCTGAATGACGAGGGAAGAAAGAAAGTTTTGACAAAGTGGCAGGAAAAAAAGCGGACAGATATGATTCATCCCTATTTAAAACAGAAAATTCCTTTTGGCCTGCTTCCTTATATACAAAGTAATCTTCTGGCAAAATATGTAAGAGGTGATATTGACGAGTATCCTTCTTATTTGATGAAGTAGGTGCAGATTATGATGGTTTTAATTAGTTATGATGTAAGCACAATTGATGCCGCTGGCAGGACAAGGCTGCGAAAGGTAGCAAAAGAGTGCCAAAATCATGGTCAACGTGTTCAAAATTCAGTCTTTGAAGCAGATTTGGATTATTCTGCTTTCCTAAAATTAAAAGATAGGTTAATAAAATTAATTAATCAGGAGCAGGATAGCCTTCGCTTTTATTATTTGGGAAATAACTGGGAAAGAAAGGTTGAGCATGTTGGCGCCAAGAAAACTTATAATCCTGAGGGAGTGATTATCGTTTGAGTACAGAACCGCGAAGGTGAGGTGATTTGAAAACAATCAGCAGGTTCGCCTAAAAAATATCTTATATTTATCAGTAATAGAAGTAGATATCATAAAAAATTTAGTCCACCCCTTGTATTTAGTGGTGTATTTGCTATAACATACTAATTGTAGCGGTCACACCTCGCAAGAGGTGTGTGAGTAGAAATTTTTCTGTATTTTGAACCATCTAAAAATCCAGTAGTCACACCTCGCAAGAGGTGTGTGAGTAGAAATAACCGCACAGCTTATAGCCTCTTTGCGTGTTTCGGTCACACCTCGCAAGAGGTGTGTGAGTAGAAATTTCTGCCGGAATCCAACAGCAATTCTCTGGACAAGTCACACCTCGCAAGAGGTGTGTGAGTAGAAATGGACGATATGTAAATTCTGATTTTGACGATATTGTCACACCTCGCAAGAGGTGTGTGAGTAGAAATTTTTTACCATCATATCCTTTTCTTTCTCCCCTATAGTCACACCTCGCAAGAGGTGTGTGAGTAGAAATGTAAAGCTGCCTCTGCGTCCAGCAGCGTAGCCCGGTCACACCTCGCAAGAGGTGTGTGAGTAGAAATGAATTTACGCGCAAGGTATTCAATGAGCGGGAACGTCACACCTCGCAAGAGGTGTGTGAGTAGAAATATTGCTGGGCGTGTCTGGTTCGATTCCGGCACGGGTCACACCTCGCAAGAGGTGTGTGAGTAGAAATCAGCCATGTTATCCCTATCAGGCTTGCCACGCTTAGTCACACCTCGCAAGAGGTGTGTGAGTAGAAATGTCTTCCAACAAGGCGTTTACATAATTGGCAACCGTCACACCTCGCAAGAGGTGTGTGAGTAGAAATTCAACTCATCCCCAAAGGAGTTCTGAACAGGAGGTCACACCTCGCAAGAGGTGTGTGAGTAGAAATTTATGACTGCTGCCTTTTGCCGTTCCTTCTGGTCGTCACACCTCGCAAGAGGTGTGTGAGTAGAAATGTGATAAGGGCGCAGAACAACCCGGTTGACCTAGTCACACCTCGCAAGAGGTGTGTGAGTAGAAATCTAATGCCGTCTGCAATACTGGTCTGAAATCCAGGTCACACCTCGCAAGAGGTGTGTGAGTAGAAATTAGTCTGCCTGGCAATCTCTTTAGAATGAGTCACGTCACACCTCGCAAGAGGTGTGTGAGTAGAAATATACATAAATAAACTCTACAATCTGAATCCCCCAGTCACACCTCGCAAGAGGTGTGTGAGTAGAAATTTAAGCGTCTGGGTGGGAAGCACTGCTGCCGCGGTCACACCTCGCAAGAGGTGTGTGAGTAGAAATCAAGATGCCCCGGAGCTGTGCGCCGCTGTTTATCGTCACACCTCGCAAGAGGTGTGTGAGTAGAAATTTCTATGCCCCCGCATGTATACTGGCTGATTTCCGTCACACCTCGCAAGAGGTGTGTGAGTAGAAATTACGTTTAGCAGCCCTCTCTATATAATCTGACACGTCACACCTCGCAAGAGGTGTGTGAGTAGAAATGTGATTTCTCATGTCGTGAATTAAATCTAAGACGTCACACCTCGCAAGAGGTGTGTGAGTAGAAATTTCCACGAAGAAAAGCCTCACTACAAGCTATTTTGTCACACCTCGCAAGAGGTGTGTGAGTAGAAATGTTAACACTATGTTTTCTATACCGTGCTATACGGGTCACACCTCGCAAGAGGTGTGTGAGTAGAAATCGGTAGTCCTGCGTCACAATCCCCCGCCTTGAAGTCACACCTCGCAAGAGGTGTGTGAGTAGAAATCCATCCTGCTGCCACAACGCCCTTGATACCGCCCCGTCACACCTCGCAAGAGGTGTGTGAGTAGAAATCCTTTCCGACCTCAACGCCCTCAATCTCCACGTTGTCACACCTCGCAAGAGGTGTGTGAGTAGAAATTGGCGATTGCGTCCTCGAAATCCACCGCCATCTTGTCACACCTCGCAAGAGGTGTGTGAGTAGAAATCGGAACTTTCCCCGACATTATCCGTTTGACTACTGTCACACCTCGCAAGAGGTGTGTGAGTAGAAATAATGTTCCTCGTTCCCGTCTTTGTGGTCACGCCGTCACACCTCGCAAGAGGTGTGTGAGTAGAAATGATGGTAGCATGTGAGGGCGACTGGGGATTGCCCGTCACACCTCGCAAGAGGTGTGTGAGTAGAAATCCTCCGGCTCTCTCTGATTTCCCTTGCCCGCTCCGGTCACACCTCGCAAGAGGTGTGTGAGTAGAAATTGCAGAGTTCAATCATTTCCGCTCTGTATTCCTTGTCACACCTCGCAAGAGGTGTGTGAGTAGAAATAAGGTACTTGATGATGTATTTATAATCTGTCTTGTCACACCTCGCAAGAGGTGTGTGAGTAGAAATTAGGTATTCCATTTGTGTCTTTGAATCCGTCCGGTCACACCTCGCAAGAGGTGTGTGAGTAGAAATTGTAGCCGTGCAATAGATTTTCCCGTACTTGTAGTCACACCTCGCAAGAGGTGTGTGAGTAGAAATTCTTTCCCGCCATCTCTTTTTCATTGTCCTTTTTGTCACACCTCGCAAGAGGTGTGTGAGTAGAAATAAATTTTTTCGTAGGTGCTGGCTGCCGCCAGCAGTCACACCTCGCAAGAGGTGTGTGAGTAGAAATCTGAAAGACGGCACATTTCACCCAACACAAAAGCGTCACACCTCGCAAGAGGTGTGTGAGTAGAAATATGGCAGCGGCGATTATTTATCATACAAGCTGGGGGTCACACCTCGCAAGAGGTGTGTGAGTAGAAATCCTTTTCATCAGCCCCGGTCAGCACTTTCAGCAAGTCACACCTCGCAAGAGGTGTGTGAGTAGAAATGAAAAGTTCGCCCGTGAACGGGGCTGGCTTATTGGTCACACCTCGCAAGAGGTGTGTGAGTAGAAATTTCAGAAATTCTTCCCCCTGCGTGTCCGCTTCGTGTCACACCTCGCAAGAGGTGTGTGAGTAGAAATCAAAAAATCCGTTTGCGCCCATCCATTCCAGCAAGTCACACCTCGCAAGAGGTGTGTGAGTAGAAATAAAGAAAAGCTGCGGCTTCTCACCGTCAAGCCCTGTCACACCTCGCAAGAGGTGTGTGAGTAGAAATTCTTCTCCCGCTGCGTCACTTTGACCGTGATTTGTCACACCTCGCAAGAGGTGTGTGAGTAGAAATCACCTAACATCATCTTTGCGCCACCTCCTATCTCGTCACACCTCGCAAGAGGTGTGTGAGTAGAAATATTGTCAAGCCGTGCTGTCCTTTATCCCAGACAGTCACACCTCGCAAGAGGTGTGTGAGTAGAAATCTCTATGCTGTCCCTATATGCCGCCGCTTCTGCCGTCACACCTCGCAAGAGGTGTGTGAGTAGAAATTTTCACCTCCCGTCATTTATCGCATGAAAAAAGCGTCACACCTCGCAAGAGGTGTGTGAGTAGAAATCGTCAAAGTGCGTTGCCATCATATCTGCAATGTGGTCACACCTCGCAAGAGGTGTGTGAGTAGAAATTGAACCGTATTTGACAGAAAAAGGGGCGTTTGCAGTCACACCTCGCAAGAGGTGTGTGAGTAGAAATACACAATATTTCTTCCGTTGCGCCGTGTTCCCGGTCACACCTCGCAAGAGGTGTGTGAGTAGAAATAAAAAGATAGACAGCTTGCGCAAGCTGTCTTTCAGTCACACCTCGCAAGAGGTGTGTGAGTAGAAATGTCATTTACTTTGTCTGTCAATACTGCCGTATCGTCACACCTCGCAAGAGGTGTGTGAGTAGAAATCCACAAACATTGAAAAATTGCTGTTCGGTCTTCCGTCACACCTCGCAAGAGGTGTGTGAGTAGAAATCCACTGCGGATGTAAGCGGGGAATATGCCGTTTCGTCACACCTCGCAAGAGGTGTGTGAGTAGAAATGTGGCTACGGTTGCAAAGGTTGTGGCAGGGCTGGTCACACCTCGCAAGAGGTGTGTGAGTAGAAATCATCCGTGGTCAACCATTCGCAGTTGTGGTCATGCGTCACACCTCGCAAGAGGTGTGTGAGTAGAAATCCACGGGCTTTATATTGAAATGAAATACGGCAGGGTCACACCTCGCAAGAGGTGTGTGAGTAGAAATCCCGTAAACGTGCGGTCACATCCAGTGACAAAGCGTCACACCTCGCAAGAGGTGTGTGAGTAGAAATACCGCTGGTTTCGTTCCGTAGCCGACTATTACGTCACACCTCGCAAGAGGTGTGTGAGTAGAAATGTTTTCTCCGTTCACTAGGCTTGATACTGTTCTGTCACACCTCGCAAGAGGTGTGTGAGTAGAAATTGTTGATACTGATACGCCAAAATCTGCGGAATTGTGTCACACCTCGCAAGAGGTGTGTGAGTAGAAATCGATGTTCCTCTCGGCCAGATAGGGCGTCGGATCGTCACACCTCGCAAGAGGTGTGTGAGTAGAAATATTGGGTGCAAATTTGAGCAGGATCTGGATCTGTCGTCACACCTCGCAAGAGGTGTGTGAGTAGAAATTCTTTTCTGGAGATTTGAGCTCTTGGCCTTTTAGTCACACCTCGCAAGAGGTGTGTGAGTAGAAATGTCTGAGTGATTTCAAGTTTTTTCTTTCCCACGGGTCACACCTCGCAAGAGGTGTGTGAGTAGAAATCATGTCGCGCCAGACGCTCCACGGGATCCGGAAGTCACACCTCGCAAGAGGTGTGTGAGTAGAAATTATGTCCGCAAAACATAGGGACCTTGAAAAAGTCGTCACACCTCGCAAGAGGTGTGTGAGTAGAAATCTGTTGTCACTGTCACGCCGTTTGAAGCGTCAAGTCACACCTCGCAAGAGGTGTGTGAGTAGAAATCCCAGACATAGGAAACTTTAACTTCAATCGTCCGTCACACCTCGCAAGAGGTGTGTGAGTAGAAATTGACTGGATAATTAAGGCGACAAACATGTGCAAGTCACACCTCGCAAGAGGTGTGTGAGTAGAAATTCTGCAAAAGCTATGCAAGGCGGCAGGGCTTGCGGGTCACACCTCGCAAGAGGTGTGTGAGTAGAAATCACGTTCCGGGACTGCAACGCAATGTCTGTCCGCGTCACACCTCGCAAGAGGTGTGTGAGTAGAAATTTCCCGTGCTGTCGCCCTTTGCGCCGTTAATCGAGTCACACCTCGCAAGAGGTGTGTGAGTAGAAATATTCCTGCGGGCGTTTCGGCTTTATGTCCGCAAAAGTCACACCTCGCAAGAGGTGTGTGAGTAGAAATTGCTTTGGGTTTCGCCTTTTTCTTCTTCCACATTGTCACACCTCGCAAGAGGTGTGTGAGTAGAAATATTTCAGAAGCGGTCTTGCTGCTGCTATCTCTGGTCACACCTCGCAAGAGGTGTGTGAGTAGAAATATTGCACAACGCCGCCCCCAGAATTTCCGCTGCGGTCACACCTCGCAAGAGGTGTGTGAGTAGAAATTCACTGGCAGCGCAAAAAGCGTCACGGTCAAATGTCACACCTCGCAAGAGGTGTGTGAGTAGAAATGCCCATTGGTCAGCTTGTTTTCCGTGATATATTGTCACACCTCGCAAGAGGTGTGTGAGTAGAAATTATCCCCGTATTTACAAATTTGTATGTAATTTTGTCACACCTCGCAAGAGGTGTGTGAGTAGAAATAGTAGCAGCGAGTTTTGTCGTGACAGAGATTTGGTCACACCTCGCAAGAGGTGTGTGAGTAGAAATACCACGCCGCACGGGGCGGCGGGATTTAATAAATGTCACACCTCGCAAGAGGTGTGTGAGTAGAAATGTCGTCGCTTGCCGTCTCGTCGTCCTCTGAGTCGTCACACCTCGCAAGAGGTGTGTGAGTAGAAATTGAAATAACGGCCTGCAGCTCCTCCGGCAGACTCGGTCACACCTCGCAAGAGGTGTGTGAGTAGAAATTGGCGAGAGCACAATCGCGCTACTGTCTGGCGAGGTCACACCTCGCAAGAGGTGTGTGAGTAGAAATAGGCTCTCGGCCCCGATCGGGATATTTTTCGCCGTCACACCTCGCAAGAGGTGTGTGAGTAGAAATGCACTTTTCGCGCTCAGGTTCAGGCGAACACCGTCACACCTCGCAAGAGGTGTGTGAGTAGAAATTTCTACTGGCAGACGCAGCCGCAAGACGCTCGCGTCACACCTCGCAAGAGGTGTGTGAGTAGAAATCCTTTCCCTGCGCCGCTATGGACGCGGTGACGTCGTCACACCTCGCAAGAGGTGTGTGAGTAGAAATCTGAGCGGCTGCTGCAGTTCTCCCGCCGGTATTCGTCACACCTCGCAAGAGGTGTGTGAGTAGAAATGGATTTATCAAGTCGTTAACAATGTGCTGGTATAGTCACACCTCGCAAGAGGTGTGTGAGTAGAAATAAATGACCGCCTATCTCCTGAGCGGCTGCTGCAGTCACACCTCGCAAGAGGTGTGTGAGTAGAAATTTAAGAATACGTACTGCATCCGGAACAAGCGGCGTCACACCTCGCAAGAGGTGTGTGAGTAGAAATTATATATACCGCATTGCGCCGGATACTGGTTACCGTCACACCTCGCAAGAGGTGTGTGAGTAGAAATGACCGAATAGTAAAAAGTGTCGATGTTGTGCAAAGTCACACCTCGCAAGAGGTGTGTGAGTAGAAATCCTGCACCAGCGCCGGCACATGCACTTCCTGCCGGTCACACCTCGCAAGAGGTGTGTGAGTAGAAATAGGGGGGTGTGTTCCCACACGGGCGGCCGCTCCGGTCACACCTCGCAAGAGGTGTGTGAGTAGAAATCCATGCGTAAATATTACGCCAGCGGAAGAAATTTGTCACACCTCGCAAGAGGTGTGTGAGTAGAAATTTCTTTCCCCATCCATATAAATTTTATACTGTATGTCACACCTCGCAAGAGGTGTGTGAGTAGAAATCTTCTCCGGTTTTTGAAGCTGCTTATATCTTTTTGTCACACCTCGCAAGAGGTGTGTGAGTAGAAATTGACCTGTTTTTGTGTGACCGGGCCGTATACGCCGTCACACCTCGCAAGAGGTGTGTGAGTAGAAATTCCTAGGATGCGGCGGATATGCGGCGGAACAGAAAGTCACACCTCGCAAGAGGTGTGTGAGTAGAAATCCTTTCCCGGTTTGCCGGAAGGGGATGCCCCTTGTCACACCTCGCAAGAGGTGTGTGAGTAGAAATGATATTGGTCTGTCCCCTCGGCTGGTCCCCGAGGAGTCACACCTCGCAAGAGGTGTGTGAGTAGAAATAATCTGGAGGAAACCATTGATTTTCTTCTTCAGGTCACACCTCGCAAGAGGTGTGTGAGTAGAAATTTTAACGTGACAAACATATTTTGGTAACAAAATAGTCACACCTCGCAAGAGGTGTGTGAGTAGAAATTTAATAGCCTTGGAGGATGAACAAAAAAAAATGGGTCACACCTCGCAAGAGGTGTGTGAGTAGAAATCAATATTCATTCGTTCCCGTTTTTCTTTGGACATGTCACACCTCGCAAGAGGTGTGTGAGTAGAAATGTTACACAGGCGTGTCCCGGTTGGCGTTCTGATTGTCACACCTCGCAAGAGGTGTGTGAGTAGAAATTTTGGCCGGGAGCATCATATGAAGCGCGGGAGCGTCACACCTCGCAAGAGGTGTGTGAGTAGAAATCCATGGCTACCTCCTTTCCGCCGGACTGGCCGGCGTCACACCTCGCAAGAGGTGTGTGAGTAGAAATTTAGATGTACGCTATCGGGATACTGATTATTTAGTCACACCTCGCAAGAGGTGTGTGAGTAGAAATGTGCCGTCAATGTTGTGCCTGCAATATCATTGTGTCACACCTCGCAAGAGGTGTGTGAGTAGAAATTATCGACTATCTAGCTTCGGATATTTTTTCGTATTGTCACACCTCGCAAGAGGTGTGTGAGTAGAAATTTCTTATCCCATTGTTGGGGTGAGGACGGAAAGGGTCACACCTCGCAAGAGGTGTGTGAGTAGAAATTTGAAACCCCCTTTTTATCAAGCATTTCTGCCAGTGTCACACCTCGCAAGAGGTGTGTGAGTAGAAATCCCCTGCCCGTCAAAGGGATACAGGATTCCCGGGGTCACACCTCGCAAGAGGTGTGTGAGTAGAAATCAGTTCCCTGTATGCCCGCATCCGTTTTCCGTTCCGTCACACCTCGCAAGAGGTGTGTGAGTAGAAATCTGGACGACAACCCTTATTGAAAAAATGTTAAATGGTCACACCTCGCAAGAGGTGTGTGAGTAGAAATTGCATGACGCTGTTATAATGTCGATAATATATTGTCACACCTCGCAAGAGGTGTGTGAGTAGAAATTAACCGCCTGTCCAGCATATCATTTACGTCAAACAGTCACACCTCGCAAGAGGTGTGTGAGTAGAAATCCCAATCGTATAGCACCGCAACTATATTCGACTCCGTCACACCTCGCAAGAGGTGTGTGAGTAGAAATGGGTTTTGCATAAGAGAATACAATGTAATTTAATGTCACACCTCGCAAGAGGTGTGTGAGTAGAAATCGCGAATTTATCAAAACTGCCTGAAACGATAAATGTCACACCTCGCAAGAGGTGTGTGAGTAGAAATCGTGATGTATCAGATTTGCTAATTCAACTATATCGTCACACCTCGCAAGAGGTGTGTGAGTAGAAATCCCAATCGTATAAAACTGCCACAATATTGGATTCCGTCACACCTCGCAAGAGGTGTGTGAGTAGAAATTAGCTTCGGATATTTTTTCGTGTTCCACGTGCCTGTCACACCTCGCAAGAGGTGTGTGAGTAGAAATTCCATGCCTCTTTTAAACAATGCTCTTTTACCGCAGTCACACCTCGCAAGAGGTGTGTGAGTAGAAATTTTTGCAATAATATCAAGTTTTTCTATCAATTCTGTCACACCTCGCAAGAGGTGTGTGAGTAGAAATTAAAATGGGGGACATTGATAAATGCCGTTACCGTCACACCTCGCAAGAGGTGTGTGAGTAGAAATTCTCTGGCGCACTATATATGCCACTTATTCAAACGTCACACCTCGCAAGAGGTGTGTGAGTAGAAATTTATCATCATTCACAGCTTCCGCGCCGTCCTTATGTCACACCTCGCAAGAGGTGTGTGAGTAGAAATCCCGTTCCGGATGCAGACCCGGCCGTGAATACCGTCACACCTCGCAAGAGGTGTGTGAGTAGAAATCCCGTTCCGGATGCAGACCCGGCCGTGAATACCGTCACACCTCGCAAGAGGTGTGTGAGTAGAAATCCCGTGTATGCTTCCTCTGCTGCTCTAGGTTTGGGTCACACCTCGCAAGAGGTGTGTGAGTAGAAATTGCAATATCACCCCATGTAACGACGGTGCCATCAGTCACACCTCGCAAGAGGTGTGTGAGTAGAAATCGACTGGTTCCGCGTCCTGTGTGACAGCGGTTCGGGTCACACCTCGCAAGAGGTGTGTGAGTAGAAATCTTTTGCCCCGTATATAGACCAGTTCGCGGCACTGTCACACCTCGCAAGAGGTGTGTGAGTAGAAATCAATTATCATTTTTTGAGTGGATGTTACACCCAGTCACACCTCGCAAGAGGTGTGTGAGTAGAAATTGGGAATATGGGAAAATGATAAGGGGACGCCGTGTCACACCTCGCAAGAGGTGTGTGAGTAGAAATCTATAATGCAACGTATTTCTTATAAAATTTATCGTCACACCTCGCAAGAGGTGTGTGAGTAGAAATATTCCACGTCATTGACTGCCATAAATAATGCTTTGTCACACCTCGCAAGAGGTGTGTGAGTAGAAATATTCACAAAATTGACTATTTTTATACCGTTTATGTCACACCTCGCAAGAGGTGTGTGAGTAGAAATCGATAATATTAACAACCAGACATGCTATAAATACAGTCACACCTCGCAAGAGGTGTGTGAGTAGAAATGTAATATCCGCGGAAAATTGCAATCCCAATGGTGTCACACCTCGCAAGAGGTGTGTGAGTAGAAATTTAATTCTGGGTCCTGCAATTCTTCTGCATCCGCGTCACACCTCGCAAGAGGTGTGTGAGTAGAAATCATCTTCATTTTATTTTAAAAAGTCATTGCAAGTGTCACACCTCGCAAGAGGTGTGTGAGTAGAAATTTTAATTCCCGCGAATGGCAGCATCTCAAAGCTGTCACACCTCGCAAGAGGTGTGTGAGTAGAAATCTCTTAAACCCGATTTCATAACCTCCAGCATCGTCACACCTCGCAAGAGGTGTGTGAGTAGAAATTTTTGGGCCCTGGTGGTGCTGTTGCTGTTGTTGTTTGTCACACCTCGCAAGAGGTGTGTGAGTAGAAATCCTGACGGAAGCCGTCCGGGGCAGGGGCGGCGTGGTCACACCTCGCAAGAGGTGTGTGAGTAGAAATTGAATTGCCGTGGACTAGTACAGCAGAAACGTTTTGTCACACCTCGCAAGAGGTGTGTGAGTAGAAATTCCACTCTTGTAGAGCCTATATTATTAATTTGCGTTGTCACACCTCGCAAGAGGTGTGTGAGTAGAAATTCGGCACTATCGAAAATTACGCACGGGCTATCGGTCACACCTCGCAAGAGGTGTGTGAGTAGAAATTGCGTAGAAACGATACATTGAGTAGAGTACAGACGTCACACCTCGCAAGAGGTGTGTGAGTAGAAATGGTACAGGTGGTGGAACAGTAGTATACTATTGTAGTCACACCTCGCAAGAGGTGTGTGAGTAGAAATTTTTAAATGCCAACATTCTGATAGCCAATCAATTGTCACACCTCGCAAGAGGTGTGTGAGTAGAAATTCTCTGTCCGCACAGGTAATAAATGGTCGGATATAGTCACACCTCGCAAGAGGTGTGTGAGTAGAAATACTACATTAAAAACGTACAATTGCACGTTAAAGTCACACCTCGCAAGAGGTGTGTGAGTAGAAATTTCTCCTCTGCAAACCCAAAGCACAACTGCCCGTTGTCACACCTCGCAAGAGGTGTGTGAGTAGAAATCTAATACAGCAGATGTAAGCCCCTGCACGTTCCGTCACACCTCGCAAGAGGTGTGTGAGTAGAAATAACGACACAGAATATTGCAGGGGGGGAGCATATTGTCACACCTCGCAAGAGGTGTGTGAGTAGAAATATTTATGCAGGTTTCCATTTTTCCCTCGAACAGGGTCACACCTCGCAAGAGGTGTGTGAGTAGAAATTCTTTGGTGTTTTGATTTCAGTATAAGAAATAATGTCACACCTCGCAAGAGGTGTGTGAGTAGAAACTTATGCCGCGAAAGTCCCTTGACGGCAGCTTCCCGTCACACCTCGCAAGAGGTGTGTGAGTAGAAACTCGGTATGCCCGTATTGAACGCTTCGACTGGTTGTCACACCTCGCAAGAGGTGTGTGAGTAGAAACCAGCAAGAACAGTTCCATCTGCAGCTACAGCAGCGTCACACCTCGCAAGAGGTGTGTGAGTAGAAACTTTTATAATGGTTGAATAATACACCACTGTACTAGTCACACCTCGCAAGAGGTGTGTGAGTAGAAACTTTGCGACCTATTGCCTACTAATCCCGTATTAGTCACACCTCGCAAGAGGTGTGTGAGTAGAAACTTGACTACGCGCCATCACCTAAACAAAATACATTGTCACACCTCGCAAGAGGTGTGTGAGTAGAAACGCCATCGTGGTGCCCGCACTCGTGCTGGTTTCCGTCACACCTCGCAAGAGGTGTGTGAGTAGAAACAATATCCCCGTCCTTGGCCCGGTTATTGTCTAAGTCACACCTCGCAAGAGGTGTGTGAGTAGAAACCGGATTGCAGTTGAACCAGAATTTTGACCCTTCCGTCACACCTCGCAAGAGGTGTGTGAGTAGAAACGTGATGCCGCAAAAGAAACCATTAACCTTATTAGTCACACCTCGCAAGAGGTGTGTGAGTAGAAACGGCTCTTCGTTGAAATATTTATTTCGGTTTTACAGTCACACCTCGCAAGAGGTGTGTGAGTAGAAACCACAGGGTCCACCTGCCATACATCCTCACAGTAGGTCACACCTCGCAAGAGGTGTGTGAGTAGAAACTTTGCGTGTGCCAGTTCCATCCTGGCAAACAGGGTCACACCTCGCAAGAGGTGTGTGAGTAGAAACCAGATTCCTGCTGTGCCAGTTGTCTTCCTTTATGGTCACACCTCGCAAGAGGTGTGTGAGTAGAAACTCTTCATTCTCCGTTTTACCCTGTCCAGATAGTGTCACACCTCGCAAGAGGTGTGTGAGTAGAAACTGTCTATGTAGTGGCCCACCGGGCGCACCGTTCCGTCACACCTCGCAAGAGGTGTGTGAGTAGAAACCTTTTTATTCTGCACGCGTCTGCGCTCAGAATAAAGTCACACCTCGCAAGAGGTGTGTGAGTAGAAACAATATCATTGGGATTATCGTAAAATACCGAATAGTCACACCTCGCAAGAGGTGTGTGAGTAGAAACACCCCAAGTATTTGGGATAACCGATAAAGTATTGGTCACACCTCGCAAGAGGTGTGTGAGTAGAAACCCCTATGCGGTATTGTAACCGGATTAGTGGAACAGTCACACCTCGCAAGAGGTGTGTGAGTAGAAACTTCGGAAAAGGAAAAACCCTTTCCGCCGTCCACTGTCACACCTCGCAAGAGGTGTGTGAGTAGAAACAATGGTGTGTTTGCAGTAACGCGTACACGTAAAGGTCACACCTCGCAAGAGGTGTGTGAGTAGAAACTCAGGACGTCATTTTCCCGGAAAAGCCCGTCCTCGTCACACCTCGCAAGAGGTGTGTGAGTAGAAACATCACGTGTATAGTGGCGGCGGTTGTCCCTGCCTGTCACACCTCGCAAGAGGTGTGTGAGTAGAAACTTTCGAGAAGACTGTCTAAAATTTCCTTCATCCAGTCACACCTCGCAAGAGGTGTGTGAGTAGAAACTCCACAGCTTCGGCGGCGCTGCACGAACCCCTGGTCACACCTCGCAAGAGGTGTGTGAGTAGAAACTCCGGCGCCCGGGGCCCGGCAGCTTTTTTTTCCGTCACACCTCGCAAGAGGTGTGTGAGTAGAAACCGGGATAGAAAATGGAATAGTACAGTTTGCGCCCTGTCACACCTCGCAAGAGGTGTGTGAGTAGAAACCTGCAATATCTATCGTTGTAACGTAAATTTGTTTGGTCACACCTCGCAAGAGGTGTGTGAGTAGAAACTTACGGATGTTTCTATGTACAGGTCTACTTCCTGTCACACCTCGCAAGAGGTGTGTGAGTAGAAACATTAATGCCTTGATTATAGTGTATTATTATGGCAGTCACACCTCGCAAGAGGTGTGTGAGTAGAAACATTCCCCGGGCTATCCGCTCCATGGTCTTTTTCGGTCACACCTCGCAAGAGGTGTGTGAGTAGAAACCTCCAGCCGGAGGCCGCAGCCAAACAGGAGCATTAGTCACACCTCGCAAGAGGTGTGTGAGTAGAAACGGTAAGCGGTTAGTATGAGATGTAGTGCTTAATCATCACACCTTTTTGCCAATACTGAAAGTTTTCGTTGAGAATAATACTGTTCAGAATTATAATAAATAAAAAGTCTCATATTTGTAAGGAGGAAATAGTATGGCGTTTATTCAAATGAATCTTATGTCAAAGTCATTGATGAGAATGGTTCCTGTCAATGTCATATTGCCTGTGGACAAATTGGTTTTCCCCGGAATGCCAGTACGTGAGGACAAGCCATATAAAACGCTGTATCTGCTTCATGGTGTATTTGGAAATTACACGGACTGGGTGAACGGAAGCAGGATTCAGAGATATGCAGAGGAACATGACCTTGTAGTGGTAATGCCTTCAGGTGACAATGCATTTTATTTGGACCAGCCGTCAGGCCAGAATTTTTATGGTGAGTTTATCGGACGGGAATTGGTAGAATTGACGCGGAAGATGTTTCCTTTGTCACATAAAAGGGAAGATACCTATATTGGCGGGCTTTCCATGGGTGGCTTCGGAGCGATTCGAAATGGCTTTAAGTATCATGAAACTTTTGGTGCAGTTGTGGCCTTGTCAGCAGCATTGATTGTGGACGGGCTTCAAAGCAGGACAAACGATACGCCGTTTTTTCTGGAAGGAAAGGATTATGCGGAGGCTTGTTTCGGTGACTTGAATAAAGTGTTGGAAAGCGATAAAAATCCCAAGTATCTTGTAGAGCAGATGAGAAGGGAAGGAGTTGAACCGCCTTCCGTATATATGGCATGCGGCGAAGAAGACCATTTGCTTGATGTAAATAAAGATTTTGCCCGATTTTTACAAGAGCATGGAGTAGATGTGTTATTTGAGGTAGGACCGGGAAACCATGAATGGGATTTTTGGGATACATATATCAGAAGAGGAATTGAATGGTTGCCACTGGAAAACAACGGCTTGGGAGTGAACAGTGGAAATGTGGGAATTTAGGAAAAACGCCTTGTAAACCATGTAAGTGTATCTTATAATAATAGAAGCTATGACAAGGAGGAGAAAATCGGTGGTTCAGGAAAAAGTTATTGTCATTGATTTTGGAGGTCAGTATAATCAGTTGGTTGCAAGGCGCGTCAGGGAATGCAATGTTTATTGCGAAATATATTCCTACAAAACAGACATAGCCCAGATAAAGGAGATGAATCCCAAAGGAATTATCCTTACAGGCGGTCCCAATAGCTGCTATGAGGACAATGCTCCGTCTTATTCCAAGGAACTTTTTGAATTAGGAATACCTGTATTGGGACTGTGCTATGGTGCGCAGCTGATGATGCTTTTGCTGGGCGGTAAAGTTGAAAAGGCACCCGTCCGAGAGTACGGAAAAACAGAAGTGATGATAGACACGAAGTCTCCTTTATTTGCAGAGGTAAATTCTACTACTATTTGCTGGATGAGCCATTTTGATTATATTTCCCGGATAGCCCCCGATTTTAACGTGACAGCCCATACGGCAGATTGTCCTGTAGCGGCAGCTGAAAATAAAGAAAAAGGGTTATTTGCCATTCAATTTCATCCGGAAGTGTTACATACGGTGGAAGGAACCAAGATTCTTTACAATTTTGTAAGGGGTATTTGCGGCTGTGCCGGTACCTGGAGGATGGATTCTTTTGTGGAAAATTCCATTCAGGAAATAAGGCAGAAAGTGGGGAGCGGTAAGGTTTTGTGTGCTTTATCCGGGGGTGTTGATTCTTCTGTGGCGGCGGTAATGCTGGCAAAGGCAATAGGGGACCAGTTGACCTGCGTATTTGTAGACCATGGCCTCCTCCGCAAAAATGAAGGTGATGAAGTAGAAGAAGTTTTCGGGCCAAACGGTCCTTATGAATTGCATTTCGTCCGTGTCAACGCCCAAGAACGTTTTTATGAAAAACTTGCAGGAGTGACGGAACCTGAGAAAAAGCGCAAGATTATTGGAGAAGAGTTTATTCGTGTTTTTGAAGAAGAAGCCAAAAAAATCGGGGCGGTAGATTTTCTGGTTCAAGGCACAATTTATCCGGATGTTGTGGAAAGCGGTCTTGGAGGAGAATCAGCGGTCATCAAATCACACCACAATGTGGGAGGATTGCCGGATTGTGTGGATTTTAAAGAAATCATTGAACCGTTACGTAACCTGTTTAAAGATGAGGTCAGAAAGGCCGGGCTGGAACTGGGCATTCCCGAAAAGCTGGTATTCAGGCAGCCATTTCCCGGACCTGGGCTTGGCATTCGCATTATCGGTGAAGTTACGGCAGAAAAAGTGCGGATTGTTCAAGATGCAGATGCAATTTATCGTGAGGAAATTGCAAAAGCAGGATTGGACAGAATCATTGGCCAGTATTTTGCAGCATTGACCAACATGCGCTCTGTAGGAGTCATGGGTGATGAAAGAACCTATGATTATGCGGTTGCACTTCGCGCAGTCAACACTGTTGATTTCATGACTGCCGAAAGCGCAGAAATTCCATTTGCGGTGCTGCAAACAGTCATGAGCCGTATTATTAACGAGGTGCGTGGAGTAAATAGGGTGTTTTATGATTTGACGAGTAAGCCGCCTGGGACGATTGAGTTCGAATAAGGTCAAGAAAACCGCTAGAGCCTGTAAAATCAAGGGTTCTAGCGGTTTTATAATGTTTAACCGTACTGAAAACGTACTATTTATTCAATTCCTGTAATTTATCCGCTACAAGGTTATGTTTGTTCGGGTACAGGTGGGAATAAGTTTGTAGCGTGGTCTGTATCTTCTCATGCCCCAACCGTTCAGAGATAAGCAGAGGGGGAAAGCCCTGTTCTATCAATAGGCTTGCGTGTGAGTGTCTTATATCATGCACTCTGATTTTCTTCACACCTGATTTTTGGCAGCCCCTACGCATTTCATGGTCAAGGTAGGATTTTGTGACCGGGAATAGCCTTTCCTTTGGCTTGTAGTCATATAAATGCGTCACATAGTCCTGAACCATTTCACAGATGAAGTCGGGCAGCGTGATTGTTCGTTTGCTTTTGGGGGTCTTGGGGGTCAGAATCAAATCTTCCCCATTTAGCCGGGTGAAGTTCTTGCTGATGCTGACGGTCTTTGCGGTGAAATCAAAATCATTCAGTGTCAGGGCAAGCAGTTCCCCGGAACGCATACCAGTCCAAAAGAGCAGTTCAAACATGACCTTGGAAAGAAGTTTATCCTCTATGGCGGGGATGAATTGCTTAAATTCTTCCAGTGTCCAAAACTTCATTGATTCGGCGTGGCTTTTCCCCATGCTGCCACATACAACAACCGGGTTTTCAGGAAGCTTGTAATATTTCCGGGCATAGTTCATAATTGCCGATAACTGGTTGTTGACCGTTTTCAGGTAAGTTTGTGAATAAGGATTCCCTTCTTCATCCCGGTATGAAATCAGTTCATTTTGCCATTTCCTAACGGTGGTTGCATCTATGGTATTTAGTGGCATATCCTTGAAATATGGGAGTATTTTCAGGTTGATGATATACTTCTTGTTGTCAAGGGTGGTCGGTTTCAATCTGCTTTGGCAGTCCTCTAAATAAAGTTCAATCAGACTGCTGAACAGCATTGAACAGTCAGCTTTTGACTTCCTGATAAATTCCCTTTCGTATTCCTTGGCTTCTCTTTGGGTCTTGAATCCCTCTTTTTTCTTCTGCTTTCGCTTACCAGTCCAGTCCTGATAATAGAATTTGCAGTACCATGTGCCACGCTTTTCATCTTTGTATGTTGGCATAAAATAAGCACTTCCTTTCTAAAAAATGGTGCATTTAACAAAGGAATGTGCTATACTGTATTTGTCTTGGAAGTATCGCATATTCCTTTATAGGTTTATGGGTTACATCTATTCAAAACCGTTCCGGCTGCAACCGGGGCGGTTTTTAAGTATTATTGATTATGATTTCCATCGTTCATGTATTTGCTGATTCTCAAATCAATGTTTTCTATTGTGGTACGCTCTAGGGTGTCCATTTCTTCATTACTGATATAGACATCTATATCGGAATCTTTGACATGAATGACCCATTTATCATTATAGGGGCTTTCGTGTACCTCATATCCCAAAATACCTAAATATTCTTTAAATGAGATTGCTTTTTCTATTGAATCTTCAACCACATCTAAATAGTCAGATATTCCCATTAAATCAGCAACCCTTACTTCTAGTACAGTTGCTATTTTGTTCAGAACATCTAAAGGAATTGTGACAAGCCCCTTTTCATATTTCCTAATAGAACTTTCAGTTTTACCTATTTTGTCGGCAAGTTCTTGTTGTGTGAATTTTCCTTTTCGATATTTTTTTATGTTCATGCCGATTTTATTATCATCCAAGCCTTTCACCACCTTTCATATATAGATATTATCACAACCGACAATTTAATTCAAGGTAAATTTAAAAAACTTATTGACAACGACAATTAAAAGACGTATAATGACAATACAAGCGGTAATTAAATTGTCGGAAAGAGGTGAAATAAGTGAAAATCGACAAAATGAAAATTGATGTTGCTATGGCAAACAAGGGATATTCTGCAAAGGAATTATCTGAAAAATGTGGCGTATCTCAAATTACTATTGCAAGACTTAAAAGAGGGGTACAGAAAGCAAGACCTGAAACAATCGGCAAGATTGCCAAGGCGTTGAACGTGCCTGTTGAAAGTCTGATTGATATGGAAGGCGGTGATTAAATGGCAGCAGTACAGGAACAGAAATTTTTGACCGCTGATGATGTGGCTAAGATGATGAACATTTCCAAATCAACCGCTTACAGGGTAATCAAGCAGTTAAATGATGAACTGAATAAACAGGGAAAAATCATCATTCATGGCAAAATCAGCAGACGGTACTTTGAAGAAAAAGTTTATTACTGATTCGTGTACTTGTAGCAGCCTTTTTATAAAATTTGTGTGTTTGGTGTCGGTCAACAAGTTTTGTTCATTTTTAAGGGGAAAATGTTCAGCGGTTCAGGGTGAAGCAACGCTTTAAAAATCCCCTTGTCGGACAGCAAGTTTTCAGGCTTTAGTGTGAAACCTGATAAGGGGCGGTTCTCCCTGACATTTAAGTGAACAGGCGGGAAGTATGGAAACCGCTTGATAAATTCATACCCAACACACACAATTTTTATAAAAGGGCTGCTATCGGTACAGGTGTTGCAGCACCTAAGAAGATGTAACCCAAGACAACCAGAATCAAGGAATATGTGTTAGAACGTATAGAAAATTTATGAGAAAGGAAGTGAGAAGAAAGGTGATAGATTTTGACGAAACAGGGCTTTACAAAGGCTTTGTGAAGAATCAGAAAGGCAAGAAATTCCCCGGCAGGAATCCACAGCTTTTGACTTTGCCGGAAGTGGATGTTTTTGACAGCTTCAGCGGTGTCATGTACCCCAATGTTGTATTGATAGATGCGGACGAAGAACCTTACAATGAGATTTTGCAGAGTATCATTAAAGGGGAAGGATTGGCTTGTTATATGACTGACAGGGAAGGCGGTAGGGGTGTCCATGCCCTGATGATTAACAGCAACACCTCATTGAAAAAAGCTGATAAGGTGATGCTTGCCTGTGGTGTCGTGGTAGACTTCCATCCTGGGTATTCGTTGCCGGGGGAGTGTTTAAAGTTTAACGGTGTAGAGCGTACACCAATCTATAATAAACAGCCATATCAGGAACTACCAAAGTATTTTACACCGCTACCGAAGTGCAATATTGATTTTGCAAATATGGGTGAGGGTGACGGCAGGAACAGCACATTGTACGCTTATATCCTGTCTTTGCAGAATGCCGGACTTGATGAAGCTGACATTAAGGACACAATCAGGATAATCAATCAGTATGTGCTTGCTGAACCACTAGAAGAAAAGGAACTGGATGTAATTTTGAGGGATGAAGCATTTAAAAAGTCTGTTTTCTTCCCAAAGAATAAGTTTTCACATGATAAATTTGCAGAGCATATCAGGATGCAGTACCATGTGAAAAAAATCAATGGTCAGCTTCACATTTATGAGGGCGGTATTTATGTACCCGGCTATGATGCGATTGAAAGGGCAATGGTGGGTGAAATATCTTCCCTGACCTCTAACCAAAGAAATGAAGTGCTGAAATATCTGAATGTGGTGTGTGTTGAGGAAGAACGAACCGCAGACCTGAATTTGATAGCGTTTAAGAATGGGGTGTATAACCTTAACACAGACAGTTTAGAGCAGTTTAGTCCGCAACACATAATTACAAATAAGATACCTTGGGATTATAATCCTGATGCAAAATCGGAATTGGTTAACAGTGTACTTGATAAATTATCATGTGGTGATGCAGACATACGGCATTCACTGGAAGAAGTTGCCGGGGCTTGCCTTTATCGGTCTGCTGCCATTGGTGGCGGTATAGCTGCTATTTTGGTAGGTGAAAAGCACAACGGAAAAAGCACCTATATTCATATGGTGGAAAGTATGCTTGGAAAAGACAATTATTCCGCTGCTGATATGGGTACTCTTGGGAACAGGTTTATTACAATCACGCTATACGGTATGTTGGCAAATATCGGTGATGATATATCAAATGGATATATTGCGGATGCTTCTATTTTCAAGAAACTGGTCACTGGTGAGAAAGTCCAGGCAGAGGAAAAGGGCAGACCGCCGATTAACTTTACATCCTATGCAATGCACATTTATTCAGCGAATGACATACCGCATATGAAAGACCCTACCGGGGCAGCACTTCGAAGATTGCTATTTATCCCCCTGAATGGGAAATTTACAAAAGATACCTCTGGTTATGACCCTTTTATCAGGTACAAACTGGAACAGCCGGAGCATATGGAATATTTTATACAATGTGCTTTGGATGGTCTTGCTGATGTATTGGAGAATAAGGCTTTTACAGTTCCGGCAAAGTCAGAGCAGCAGAAGGAAAGCTATGAGAAGGAAAACAACCCTATTCTTGCATTTATTGATGATATAGGTAAGGAAAGTATCATCAATGAACCGACTGCTGATGTGTATAAGCGGTATCAGGTATTTTGTGCTGAAAACGGTTTTCAGCCGGGAAGTAACCTGACCTTTTCAAAGAGCATCAACAGGGTATTGGGTACAAAAACCATTGATAGTCATATTGGAAAAGGCAAGGGAAGAAAAACAATTAGAATTTTTACAGAATAATGGCGGTGTTGGCGTAGTTGTGGCGTAGATTATTGGCGTACTAAAAATATAACAAAAATAAGGCGTGGCGGTGTTGGCGTAGTTGTTTTTAACTTCTTAATATAAATTTTTTTATGATATGTTACAAAAGTTGAAAATATAAGAGTAATATAATTTTCCTTTTGTACTTCGCCAACTATGCCAACTTAGAAAGGCAGGTGAAAAAATATGGCGTGGTGTGTCCAATAACAAAATCTGATTGTTGGGATGAATGTGCATGGTTTGCAGAAGGGCAATGTGCTTTTGCAAGGCTGCATGACATATCAGATTCTTTAGATGAAATTCAGGACAGGTTGACGGAACTTGATGATACTATAACTAATAAAGATTTTTCATAGTAGAAAGGGAACAGGTGACAGATTATGAAATCAATGTATGAACAGAAGAAAGAAATTTTTGCCCGCCATGCAGATATTGAAGATGGTAAGTACATATCAAAAGAAAAGGCGGTGCAGCTTTTAGGCAAAGATGCGGTGCGATATGCCATCAATGCAGTTAGAGGGTATTCCAATATGGCAGCTTACCGAAACTTTTGTGATGGTGTTGAGGTACTGACGTTTGACGGTTTTTTAAATGCGTTCAGCTTCTTTCACATGATGGAGATTAAGAAAGGGCTTTACAACGCATGGCAGACCCCGGATTATTTAGGTAGACCTGAATTTGCATAGAAAGGGGGATAAGGATAATGAACGAACTTACATACACATTGATTGACAGAATAGATTCTGAATTATGCGAACTGGAAATGGTACAGAAGTTATTAACAAATCGTACTTTTGCCAATTATGAAAAAATTGGTGATGAAAGTGTGGATATAATTGCTTTCAGAGAAGAAGCCGCTGGAGTGTGGGCGTTGTCTGAATTGATTTTGAAGCAGATGACGCATATCAGGAAAGGCTTGCAGCCTTTGTTAAAAAATGCCCCTGAACAATCTGCAAAAGACTGAACCGGGGCTTGCCACATGGTAAACATATGACCTCAACAATCACAGTTTATCATGTGGGAGTGCATTTTATCAAGTATCAATTTAAAATACGCATATGACCGTTATATGAGGTCAGAGAGGTAAACAGAAATGAATTACAGGGAAAAGATTTTAAAGTTATTAGATAAAGCATCGGAAACACAGCTTTATTGCTTATATCGGCTTATCAAGGCATACATTGATTAGTTTTGGAGGTGATACAGTATGAAGATTAGAGTGACATATACAGAGAATGAAAAGGGCAAGAAAGCACAGCATGAAGCCGCAGTAAAAAGCCTGTTTCCTGATACGAAAGTGCGTGAAACTGCACCAAAAGACGGCTTTTTGCATACGGTTTTGACCGTTCCAATGTCGCAGAAAACCACAAAATAAGCGGTTTTTCATTGACTACACCCCCTATATGTGGTAAAATAAATGCTAGAATGAATACGGCATGAGTACCGCACCACCTTTTTATAAGGTTTCCTCATTCTTTCAAATACGTTTTTGGGTGGTGTTAGTCTTAGTAGTTTGGCATAGCTATAAAGGCATGGGAATAACTGATAATTTCAGTTATTACTCATGCCTTTTTCATTTGGCAATATTCAGCCCACTTCGGGCGTTAAAAGAAGGGAGAATTTAATCATGGAAGAAAACATGAACCAGAACGCAGACCCGGCAGCCGGACAGGGAACAGGGGAAAAGACCTTTACACAGGAAGATGTGAACCGCATTGTTCAGGAAAGGCTTGCAAAAGAAAAAGCCAAGAACAGCGGTGACGCAGATTTTGCGAAAAGGGAACAGGAACTTGCACAGCGGGAGCTTCACATGACCGCCAAGGAAATGTTATCAGAAAAAGGTTTACCAGTGCAGTTATTTGATGCTCTTAATTGCACCGATAAAGAAACATTGGAAAAGAGCATTTCAACCATAGAAACAGTATTTAATGAATATAAGGCGAATGCAACAAGCAATACGAAATTTGTAGGCTTCCAACCGGGGGTAAGTAGTAAAATGCCGGCTGCCGGGGCAACGGAAGATATAGAGATTAGAAAGGCTATGGGGCTTCGCACTTAACAGAAAGGAAGCGTAAAACATGGCTATAAATTTAGCGACAAAATTTTTACCGTATGTTGATGAAAAATTCAGTACGGAAAGCAAGAAATCATTATTAACCAATCAGGATTTTGATTGGACAGGGGCACACACCGTAAAGGTGTACAAGGTCAGCACATCACAGATGAATGACTACAAGAGGAACACGCCTGGCGGTATGACAGGTTCACGTTACGGCGTTATTAAAGACCTTGATGCAACTACCGAGGAATTTACTTTGAAGAATGACCGTTCTTTCACCTTTGTTATTGACAAACTGGATTCTGATGAAACAGCACAGAATTTGCAGGCGGCTTCTGCATTGGAAAGGCAGCTTCGGGAAGTGGCTATACCGGAAGTAGACACTTATACCTACGGCGTGATGTGTGAAAATGCGGGGCAGAAAGCAGAACCCAAGGCACTGACTAAGACCAACATTTATACAGAAATCCTTGCGGGCAATAATGCCCTTGACAATGCGGAAGTGCCGGAAACAGGGCGTATTATCGTTGTTACTCCTGATGTGTATGTGCTGATGAAGCAGTGCAATGACATCACAATGGAAACGGATGTCGGCAATGATTTAAGGCTGAAAGGCGTTATTTCCAACCTTGACGGTGCAATGGTAATTAAGGTTCCGGCTAACCGTTTGCCGGAAAACTTCGGTTTTATGATTGCCCACCCGTGCGCCACGGTAGCCCCTACCAAGTTAGAGGATTATAAAATCCATGAAGACCCGCCCGGCATCAGCGGCGCACTGGTAGAAGGGCGGATTGCCTATGATGCGTTTGTTTTGGAAAATAAGGCAAAAGCCATTTATTACCATGCACAGGCAGCGGAACAGGAAACAACCTAATATCTGATAAAATGCTCCGGGCTTTCTACTCTCTGATTGTCCGGGGCATTTTTTGAAAGGCGGCATGAAATGAAAACAATAGATAGATTGATTATTAAGGCAAAAAAGAAATGCGGTGCTGACAAACTCATAATTGCTTTTATATATCCGTCTGAAAAAGAACCGGGTAAATGGGTTGCAAGGGGTGATATTTGGAACGGTGTGCATCGTAGTGGGGTTACTCATGCGATTTGTATTTGTGATTCTGTTGATGATGCAATACAGGCATTAAATGAGTTGTCAGAAAAGCACCCCAATGACAAAGACCTACGAATATTCATTGATGATTTGGAAGAATAGGCGGTGATTGAATGGCAAAAAGAAACCTGAAACTTGACACCCCTGATAACATCAGGAAAGCACTGGCAAAGGTTGCGAATATGACTTATAAGGGCGAACTTGACACCAAGACCGCCAATAGCATTACTGCAACCTGTAACGTGATTTTAAGCGGTATCAGGACAGACGAACAGGACAAGAAAATTGCAGAACTGGAACAGATTTTGAATGAAAGGGATTGATGAAACATGAAAAAGGAATATGATAAATTCTATGAGAAAGAGCAGCCGGAACTTGTGACGGTGAAAAGTGGGGAATTACGGTTATTTCGCAATAGTCAGCGTTTAGCGGTGTCTAAACCTTCATGGTCGAACAATGAGGGTGCACACATGGGAAAAACAGTTACTATTGATTTGGGAGCCAATAAAGGCAATCAGGAAATGATTGAACTTTTTGAACGTGTTATTGAACTGTTAAAGGGCGGTGTTGAATAATGGGAAATGCAATTCAGGCGGCACAGAAAGCCGCAAGAAAGGCTATTGAAGCAACATATACCGGGGCGGTGACTATATCGGAATATCAGAAGGTCAAAGACCCTGTAACCGCCTTGACCAGTTATAAAGAAGTAGTTGTGTTGGAGAATCAGCCCTGCAAGCTGTCCTTTGAAAGTATCACAACCACTATTCAGACAGAAGCAGCCGCCACTATTTCACAGGCGGTCAAGTTGTTCATTAGTCCTGATATTACAATTAAACCCGGTTCAAAACTCACAGTAACCCAAACAGGCGTAACAACAGAATATTCATCAAGTGGCGTTCCGGCGGTTTACCCAACGCATCAGGAAATTATGTTGGAGTTGTTCGACAGTTGGGCGTGATAAAGGCATTGAAAACACCGTCATATGGGCGGTGTTTTTTTCGTACCCTAACAAGTTATCAATGAATGTATTTTCGGGACTATATGACGGTTATATGAGGTCAGCGGCGGGGATATTCGGACATTTCGGACACCCTAAAAAGGGGGAAGGAGATTGCTGTCACCTGATTATCAAACCACCGTACCATAAACGTACTAATGGCGGTTGAAGCGGAAAAACACCATTGATTATATAACCATATGTAGTAATTTTTGAAATATAAATAACAAGATATAGTACAAGTAAAAACCACTAAACCGAGTTCGAGTAGTACAAGAATGCACGTATTATTTTATATGGCAGGTAGTCTATATAATTGCGTGTTATGTTCAAATATATAGTTTTATATACTATTTAAGTAGAAATATTGTTGCCAGTGCGATATAAAGGATTAAAGTATTATGGATATAACAAATGAAAAAATTTCCTCGTTGACAGAGTATATTGATTTGATAAAAAAATATAATCTACATAATCATTATTTCAGAGGGGAAAATCAAAAGTATTCAAGTATATCATCTAGTCTTGTTAGAAAATATAGTCCTAAAAAAGAGAACTTTGGTTTGGTTGATAAATATTATGAACTTTTAAATTCGTATTATCAAGAGGTAGGGTATCAATTAGATAAAATGCAAGAAGATAATTTTCTTGCTTTTTCGCAGCATCATGGTTTGAAAACAAATCTAATTGATTTTACTACGGCACCTTTGGTAGCACTCTATTTTGCCTGTGAACGAGAAAAGTATGATGTAGATGGTGGATATGTATATATATTAAATAAAGAAGATACAGTAGATGCATCAGAGTTTCTTCGGGAATATTCGATAAAAGAACACTTATGCCATAATGTATTTAGCCAGTTAGCTTGGAATCAACCTGATATTGTTATTGGGTTTAGAGATTTGTTAGATACATATATGGGGCTGTTGTCGGGCAAGAATCCATATGATTTGGTAAAAAGTATGGTTAAGGAAATATGTGATTATCCGCAGTTAAAAAAGTGTAATGCATATTTGAAAGAACGGGATAAGTTGTGTAAGAAAGGAATAGATGCAGTTGGTGAAATACCGTTATTAGTAAAAAAATACCTTCCTAATTTTGATATATTAGGCGGAATGGGTATTATGGAATTTGTAGCATTATATTTGTTGTTTTTTGACGATATAAGGTGCTCAACATCAAAACTTCCATCAGACATACCGTTTCCCGTGATACCGTATTTTATGTATAAAACACCATTGAAATTTGATCGAATAAGAAATCAAAATGGGGTATTTTTATATCAGGCATTTGTAGATTACCAGACAAGCTGTGATGAGATGGGAGGATTTATGGTACAGAAAATTATTCCTAGTATGACTATATATATAAGTAATCAAAAAGAGATTATTAAAGAATTAGATATGGTTGGGATAAATAAAAAATATATCTATGGAGATTTTGATAACACTGCACAATATGTTAATGAGAAGTTTTTTGGAAATTAATATATTTATATGTGGCAACACTTTGGCAACAGAAAATCAGTAAGCCCAAATAAATTATGTAATCGAAGTAAAAAAGCGGCATTTTCACAATAAACCTTAAATAGATAATTTAAGTCATGGAATATTCTTGCGAAAACGAGTGATGAAATGGACTTTAAAAAGCTGGTATTTATAAGGTTTCCAAACAAATATATTTAGTAACTACCAACGATTTGGCAACATTTTTATCATTACGCCCCAAATAATTATATTTATGGCATTAAAAAAACCTTGCTGACTTTCAGAAATAAAAATTTGGAAGGTGTTTAAAGAGATTTTATGGGAATAATTGTGTGCGGTTTAAATGGCGCTGGAAAGAGTACGTTTGGGAAAGCTCTTGCAGAGAAGTTGCATTTTCATTTTATAGATATTGAAAATATATATTTTCCTAATACAAATCCCGATTTTAAATATGATTCACCGCATACTCATGAAGAAGTGGAAATGACTTTGTTGCATGAAATAAAAATGCATAAAAACTTTATTCTTGCTTCTGTTAAAGGAGATTACGGGGAAGATATATGTTCTTTTTTTCAGTACGCTATATTGCTTGATGTTCCACGGGATATTAGACTGCAACGGGTTAAAGAACGTTCTTTTCAAAACTTCGGTTGCAGAATGTTATTAGGAGGGGATTTGTTTGAGCAGGAAGAAAAATTTTTCCACTTTGTTGAATTCAGAAATGAGAACACTGTTGAAGAATGGGTAAAGTCTTTGAAATGCCCCGTTATACGGATTGATGGAACAAAGCCCATTGATGTGAATACAAACTTTATTATAGAACGTCTACAGAATACAAATTTGATTGTTAAAGAAGTTGGGAATAACGAATGACTTGTAAAATAAGAAAATGGAAATTATCAGATGCAAAAGATTTGGCAACAGCTCTCTCCAATAGAAAGATACAAGATAATCTTCGGGACGGATTGCCCTATCCCTATACAGAGCAGGACGGAATAGATTATATTTCTTCCATGATTTCCGCAGATGAAAATGAAACTTTTGCTTTTGCTATTACAGTAGATGACAAGGCAGTGGGGAGTATTGGTGTTTTTCGACAGGAAAATATTCATAGACAGACTGCCGAGTTGGGATATTATGTTGCCGAGAAATACTGGGGTAAAGGTATAATGACCGAAGCGGTTACACAAATTTGCGAATATGTTTTTGAAAAGAGTGATATTATTCGTATTTACGCAGAGCCATTTGCATACAATGCAGCGTCTTGCAGAGTGCTTGAAAAAGCGGGATTCCAATATGAGGGTACATTGAGAAACAATGCTGTAAAAAATGGTAAAGTTATTGACATGAAGATGTATTCTATATTGAGAACAGAAATATAATTTCACGTTATAGCGTGGTGATGGCGGGAAAAATGTTCTTCCTTATTGATTATATATATGTATGGTGCTAACACCATATATTAGAGGAAGATAAGGAGTAAAGCGGTGTTATGTTACGCATTAAACGGCTTTTACTGCGTAATATTTCAAAAATGGAGAATACTCCGCAGTTTGCATCATTTATTGGCAGAGCACTCCAAAAGGGAAGGAACAGTATGAATCAGTATTGTGTGTATCCTCTTTCTGGAAATGATGCTGTTTTTTCTAAATAAAAACTATGAAGTGTCATTGAACAGTGTCAACATTTTGGTAACAGAAAATAAGCTAGTTCAAATAAATTGTGAAATAGAAGTAAAATAGAGGTTTTTCCATAACAAGAATTAAATAAAATAGTTTAAGATATGGACTGCCTTCCAGATATGATATTATTCCAGTCGCATTAACTTGCGAATTTTGTCGTTGTCAGGAACTTGGACGGTTTTTGAAGTTATGCTTGCAAAATGCCGGAACAAATATTATAATAACAGAAAACAAATTGAAGAAGCAGAGTAAATTATACGGAATGTTACAGAGAATCGGAGCAGGTGAGAACCGATGCAGGAAGTCATAATTGAAAATCCCTTCTGATTGGCAGTCCGAAAGCGAATGCGAGTAGAGGCTGACGTATTTCCTACGTTACAAGGAACGCATATGATGGTATGACGTAAATAGTTCTGATTAAACAGACTCTCACTCTATTTACGAGTGGGAGTTTTTTGATTTAATCCCGATTCCATCAGTGCAGGAAAGGAGGCGGTTGGCATGAAGAATGCCGGGATGATTATAGCAGGGTAACTTAAAAATTTGCACAGATGGAGGATGGTAAATAATATGAAGAGATTAAGTAATGCTTTGCCGTTAATAAACAAATTAATGTCGGAAAATGATAAAATATGCTTTAACATTTTTTATCTGATTTCAAATAGTGAAAGCGCCCTTTGGGTAACGGATGAGGAATCTTATATAATCGGTCAGACAAATGAACGTCTGCCAATGTGGATTTGGATAAAAGAAAATGTAACTGAAGGCGCACTTAAAGAAATCGAGTCCGTTATGGAAGAACGTCTGGAATTGAATGCGAATTTAAATGTAATTGCAGATGAAACAATCATCCGGCCCATTCTGAATAGAATGGCAGAGCGGAAAAAAGTTAGTTATAACAGTATGGTTCCAATGGTTATTTATCGCTGCGATAAGGTTGTCAATACGAAAAAAGCAAATGGACGCATGATATTGTCAAATGAGAATCATAAGGATATTTTGAAAAACTTCATCACCGGAATGGTTTGGGATTTGGAAAAACGTCCTATGCAGGAAGGTGAGGCAGAAGGATTTGCAAATGATGTAGCCGGTTCTTCGGATTTGTACTTGTGGGAAGATGGCAGGCAGGCGGTCTCCATGGCGATGATAGCCCATAGGGCGGAAAAATTCGCCAGAATCAATACCGTATATACGGATTCTTCGCAGCGGGGGAAGGGCTATGCCGGGATGCTGGTCGGTGAAGTGACACAAAAGATTTTGGATGAAGGCAGGATTCCCATGCTTTACACCGAACAGGACAATATATGTTCCAATGCCACCTATCGAAGGATAGGATATACTCTTTGCGGGGAATTGACACAATTTAAATTTGCCTGACTGATTTCGAGACAGAGCAGGCTGCTATATTTATAGCATTTTATGTGATATAACAAACGCAGTCCCGGAAACGCCTGAAATTGTGCGTTCCCGGGACTGCTTTATGCCGCTTGTCTCTAAATCATCTTAGATATTTGATGAAGTATTCTTTTCATTATGACACAGGTAATAGCGAAAGGCTTCTGCGATATACTCGCAGCTCCCCATACCATACTTGGTATCGGTCACTGCTTTCAGGTAATCATTGGAATAGAGGTCAATAATCATGCTGCAATAATGGTTATCATCACCGACTAACCCGGACGGGGTGTTTCCATGGGCGTATGCAATCATTTCTTTGACCAGATTTTGTACGCTGTCCGAAGCGACATCTTCTCCCTTGTGTGAAGCCAGTTTGAGAAACTTATCATCTGTTTTCATTTCCTCCGGGATTTGCGCTTGTAAGTCATCCATGAGTTCAGGGAAATGTTCTAAATTATGTTTCATGGCTTCGGTGTACTTTTCGATACTGCCGAATTGTTTGATGGCAAGCTTGGCAACCTCGGACTCATGAGCTTTGATTTTCTGAATAAACATTTCAAAGTTCTCAACATTTCCCCAGTGCCTGATAATATCCTCGGTGCTGTTGTTTTTAAAATCTTCTAATGCTTTGATGTAATCAGACAAGTCAAATTCTTTAAAACTCATACATTGTTCTCCTTTCTCTAAGCGGTTGAGAAGCTGTATAAGTCTGTCCGTCCGATTGCGCTTTAACAGAAGTAACTCTTTTTGCTTTTTGAAAGCCTTTATTCTGTCAAAATCCGGTTTTTGCAGAATTTCTTTAATTTCCTTTAACTGATAGTCCAATTCTTTAAAAAATAGAATTTGCTGTAGTTTCTGCAGGGCTTCGTCGTCATATAAGCGATAGCCGGACTGTGTCAGCCCGCTTGGCTTTAACAGTCCGATTTCGTCATAATATTGCAATGTGCGGGTGCTAATACCGGTTAATTCCGCAACCTGGCTTATGGTTCGCATTCTTATCAACTCCTTTGAGAAAAGAATACAGTATCACGTAACGTGGGAGTCAATACTTTTTGCATGAAAAAAATTATTTTTTACGGATAACGCCCATAATGATATTGTCGCAGTATCTGCATCGGTAATGTTCGTCAACGGCTCCGACAATCGCGCCGCCGCAGGACGGGCATTTATCCTTGACAATCTTTCTGGCAAGCGCTGCTTTCAGCGTATCGCCATGCTTTTCCAGCGTACAATTCAAAAGATAGCGCAGCCGCAGGGCGCCTCTGACAGATTTCAGGTTCCGGACCGGGTCTGCTGTACGGACAGGCAGATTTTCGGCATTTACAAACGGCGTCTTACACTGCGCGAAATATTGGGAGCAGCTGTCAGCCGTATTAATATACTTTATCTTTTTGCCCCTGAAAAAGATTACGGGGATAAACGCCAATATAAGTACAGCGCCGAAAAGTATGTTATCCATGATTTCCGCCTTAATCAGCGCAAAGGAAGAATACGGGCTTTTACCCGATAGTAACAGCTCCGTCAGATATTCCTTGTTGTGATAATGCGAAAAATTATCTATACAGGAAATAGCTGCAATAACGATTACGGATATCCCCAGAATCAGATAAAGCAGGAACCGGGTTCTTTTTCCCGCAAGATTATGCGCGGCATAGAAGTTCGGATTTTCCACCCCTTCCGATACATGGTTTTCAATACTGTAAAACCGGTTATTCGTCAGTACCCTTGCATACAAATTCGAATTATCGCAATAAGGACAGATGCCGGTATAATAAACCCGTTTTTCAATCGATGCGCCGCAATATCTGCATTCACAGATACATTTTTTACTGTCTAAAACAATCTGTTCTTTGTCGTTTACCTTGGTCAGTTCATATCCTTTCATGTATATTTTGCGATAAAAATGTAACTGCAGTCTGACCGTGCCTGCGCTTTTTCCCATAACCTCCGCCAAATCGCAATATGGAATATTTCCGTATAAATCGCCTTCAAAATAGCCGGAATAAAAATTGGCATTTCCAATCATTCGCCTGGATATAGCCGCCATCAACAAAAGGATTGTGCCGATGATAATAAGCGCAACGCATTCCGGCGTTGCTTTTGCTTCCAGAACCGTTCCTAGATTATCGTGGTAAAATGAGATTAAGGAAATCAACACATATAGGGACGAGGCGACAAAAAAGAGCCCGAATATCGTAAATACTACATTTTTCGTTTTCAAAAATTGAATTCTTTTTTCCCTGAGATACATATCTGAGTCTCCCTTTATCCAAAATTGGTATCACGCCGTAAGACGTATGAACCATCTGCGTGAAACAGGTTTGTATATTTGATTATAGAGCAACCGTCGATTATTTACAATTCATTTCATGGCAGTTGCCGTATTTTGCATTGCGACAGCCGTGGCGTGCATTTGTTCCAACAGGACACGTTCTCACTCGGGTAAAAACACAGCGGCACGTAGGAGGTTAAAATACAACCTCCCATGCCTTGGTACAAGGCATTGTCCGGTTGTTTTTACACGGTCCTTTATGGAATCAAATGCACGCCACGGCTGCCACAATGCAAAATACGAAAAACCCGTTTTGCCAGGTCTTTTTGGTGGAAAATAATGTCGTTTTCAGGAATTTACCAATAGGGGTAAATCTGGTATAATGAGTCAGGGGTTCAAAAAACAAAATTAATGGGCTGCAGATAAGGGGATTACAAAAGTGAAAGAGAAAAACGTCTGCCTGTATCACAGGATTATGCGAAGAGAAAACTTTGAAACAGCGGCAAATGACTGGCAGTGCTGGGAAAAAAATATAGTGGAAATAAGAAGCAGTCCCGGGAAATGTCCGGTCAAATGAAAGGAAGAAAGAAATGAAGAAAGAAATGAAAAAAGCAGGATTAGCAGTTGGTTGTATTTTAATTGTACTTACGGTTTTTTTGCCGGCCGGCGTTATATTGGCGGCCGGCTTTGGGTACACGTTTGAATTGGCAAGTTATCCGGTTTTTTCTGTCATAACGGCATTGGCGGCAATAAGCGCTGCCTTCCTCTTTACTGCCTGCAAAGATTTGACGGAAAACGGGGCCGCAGCTGCCCTGCTTGCGCTTGCGTTTCCGCTTTCATTGGTAAACGCTGCATTTTACCTGTTTAAATCCGGCAGTTTTCCGGCTGCGGCAGCCTTGTTTCTTTATGTCTGCAGCTGTTGCTATTTAACGGCAAGGTATGCAAAGCCGTTGGCATTAAAAATAGTGGCGTTGGTGTTGTCCGGTCTGATGGCTCTGCCCATCGGATTCTTTGCATTTATTGCGCTGCTGTTCGGAAACATAGGACAAAACACGGTGGTATGGTCTGTCGCGTCGCCGGACGGTACTTACCGTGCAGAGGTAATCGACAGCGACCAGGGCGCGCTTGGAGGGGACACGCTTGTGGATGTATATGAAAACAAGGGTTTTGATGCTTTTATTTTTCAGGTGGAAAAAACGCCCCAAACAGTATATTACGGTAATTGGGGCGAGTTTGAGGATATGGATATTTACTGGAAGAGCGATAATTGCCTGATAATAAACTCCCGTGAGTATATATTAAAATAATGCAGTAAGAAAAAGGAAAGGGCGGTCCGGGAGCAGTGGAAAATATTGTCAGGGACTGGAAAGCTTGGCATCTTCCAGCGAAATCCACATGGCGGGTCTTACAAATGCAGAATGGCTGACATTGTTTCCCAATTCGTAAACACTGCCGTTTGCGCCGACTGTCAAGGCGTTCATAGGCGTATACAGGCCCGGATTGCGTATCCACCATTCGCATCCGTCTGTGCCTATAATATCTGCTGAATAGCCGTAATCTTTGTAAACGGCATCATACATTTGCTGCGTAAGGGTATAGCCGTCCCGGCAAAGCGCGGCGGCGCCGGCTGCAGGACTGCATATTGCCTGTTCGCTGTAAAATTGATTTTCGCCCATTTCGGCATTGACGTGAAAATATCGGATAATGTCGTCCCTATCCAAGAGGAAGATATAATCTTCAGTGTTGCTTCCTGCGTCGGTGTATTTGGAAGCGTCAGGGGCATTATCCAGATAGCTGAAAATTATCTGCTGTTTTTCTTTCTCGGTAAATGCATTTTCATAGAAATCATGGTTCAGCCATTCCCTGACATAGGAGGTATCCCATGTGGCAGTCGGACTCCCTGAAGCGTATGGCAGATAGGCCAGCGCATATTTGCTGACAATCAGGGCCTTCTGGTCTTCCACGGCTAATACCACCCATTCAATCGGTTCCGTGCCGTTTCCCGGATTATTGTCCTGTTCAAAGCTTCCCATGAAAAATGTTTCCCGGCTGTACGCGTCGGGATTTTCTGATACGGGGGTATCCATTACCCGGACTGCATGTGCCTTGCCGGAAACAAAAAGGCATATCAGGTATATCATGCATACGCCTGCCGCGGCAAGGACGCCCCTTGCAGCATTTTTGACAAAAAATTTGCATCCTTCTTTTCTGTATAAAAAGAACCACGCCACAACCAATGCAAGGCAAAGAAAAGATATCATTATGCCAGGCACAAATCCCTGCGGCACATATCGCAGTTCTATCGTATGCTCTCCGGCAGGCACGTCCGAAACCATCAGGAAAATCCCTGCCCCGGTAAAGGCAGTCGTCCTTTCTCCGTCCAGGTACACCCTCCAGCCCTTATCATAAGGAATGGAAAAGAAAATATGGCTTCGTCCCTCCGGATTTTCAAAGGAAGCTTTCAAATGGGAATCCGTTATTTTCTCCAAACAAACGGCCCCTTCCTTCTGGTATTCCCAGCATGCCTCCAGTACATCCGTATTTTCATAATAGATTTGCACGTCTGTAATGCTTATGGTGTTCTCGCAAAGTTCTATCCTGATTGTCAGCATTTCCCCCGGACTTAAATCGATATAATCATCAAGGGAAAGAATGTCATATTGCCTTGTATGGAAATATAAGCCGGCGTCCACGCCGTTGAGATAAATATGGGCCATTTTCATGTTATCTGTATCCAGGTACAGATACAGAGGGTTTCTCTGGGAAACCGTAAAGGAATATTCAATATACGCTGCAGCCCCGAAGTCCATCTTCTGGTAAACGCCCCGCGGGTCAATCATTTCCAGGTTCTGCGTAACGATATCATAATCCTGCTGTCTTGTAAAAATATCGTCCTCACAGCAGGCATTTCCCAGCAGTTCGTTTTGAAAGGCAAACTTATCGCTGCCGCAATCCACGGAAATATCCGTAAGATTCCCGTCGGTCAAAAAAGCCATGGAAAAGGCGTACGGATTTTCATAAACGCCTGTACCGTCAAGCTTGTCCACAAATACATAAGGCGCTTTGAGCGCACTGCCGGAGAGGAGATATTTCACCCCTAAGAAGCTGTCCATTGTCAGCGTGGAGCCCCTGTTGTACAGAACCCAGTTTCCGTTATTTCTGTAACCTGCCGCTTGCATGAATTGCTTAACCTGCGGCTTTTCGGTGGAACTGTAGTGCCCTAACCCGGCATAATCAAGCCACATCGCGTCGTTCATGGTTCTGTAAAAGTTTTTTTCCATACGGTAAAAGCCCGGGTCAATGCGGGATATCAGGTCTGCCTGCGGTTTGGCACAGTCTGCATACAGATTGTAGTAAACTGCGGGCATTCCTTCGGGAGCTTCGTATATGTCGGCGCCGTTTATGCCAAGCTCGGTAAGCATGAGCGCCAATCCCAGAAGCGCTGCAGGGCGCGCAGTCTTTTTACGGTATAAGAAAAGGACCGTTGCGGATACAAGCGCGAAAACAATGCTTTCCACATAAGCCTTGTTTGTCATAAAAGGAAAAGGCTTCCGGGACATAAGCGCAATGACGGCAAATATGGCAAGCAGCGCCGGCACAGCAGTCATTATCCGGTTTTTCAGAGTCATATCCTGACAGGATGCAAAGCCTTCCTTTGCCGTACTGATTAGCAGAAAGCAGAACAGAAAACTGTAGCGGAAAGGAAACCACATGGGGGTGTTAAAACCGTGCCACATCAAATCAATGCCCTTCAGATAGAAGGAAAAGAAAAAAATGACAAACAAGAGCAGGGTTCCCACTTTCCGCTTTAGCGGAATTTTATTGCTCAGGAAAAAGACGCCTGCAAAAAATAAAACCAAGATGCCGCAATAAATATTGGGCATCCCCGTCATAAGGCTTTCCGTGCTTCGGGGCAGTAATTTCACAAAGACGTCATTCCAGTAAAAATTCGGCTCCATTGAAAGCGTGTTCCATTGAATAGGGCTTTTGACGTCCTCTAAAGAATATTTTGCAGGGAGAAGCAGCCACATGCATATTCCGCCGGCTAACAGGGAGGAGACGGAAAAGATGAGGGAATGTTTCCATTTCAACCGCAGCTTTTCCCCGTTTGCGCAGAGAAGGTAATAAAGATAATAAAGAACACAGAAAATGCAAATCATATAACCGATGTAATAGCTGGTAAGAAGTGCATAAGCCAATGAAGCAATATATAAAAAGGGCTTTTTTTCATCAATCAGCTTCTTGATGCCGAGTATGACGATTGGCAGGGCATAAATGGCGTCAAACCACATAATGTTGGAAATATAAAAAAGTGTATATGACATCAGCGCATATGCGGAGGAAAAAATCAGGTTGCTGCATTTTTTTTCTTCATAATTTGCCAGTGTGTAAAAAGAAAGTCCGCACAGGCCCAGCTTTGCCATGGAAATCCATGCGGCTAAGCCGGGAATTTCTTTTATGCCGCATAACAGGAACAGGAAGTTAAACGGGCTCATCAGGTAATATGCCGTAAAACCAAACATATCCCCGCCCAGTGTTTTGGAAAATGTATAAAAAAATCCATGCTCTTTTACAGCGGCCGTAAAGTACGAAAAATAGGATACATACTGGTTATCCATATCGCAGACAAGCCAGCTGTTTTCTCCGAAAGGATACAGTCCCCTTGTCCGGCAGATGATAAGCATTACCATTACCGGTAGGAAAAAGGCAAGGATGCTGTATATTATCCATTTGCCGTCCTTTATTTTCCGAAAAAAGTTATGGGGATAGATTCTGAATTTGTTCATTTTTTTCTCCGTTCCAAAGCGTTTCTACTACATACTTAATATATTGAGTATAATCAAGAAGTTAAGCATAGTCAAGTCATTAAGCATGTTAATGTAGATAAGAGAAATGGAGGGAAGCATTTTGATTTCTTATGAACCATTGTTTGAGACTATGCAGAAAAAGGGCATTACAGAGTATAATTTGATATATAAACAGGGGATGTCTGCCAATACGATACACCGGATAAAAAAAGGACTTCCTTTTACCACGGAAACGTTGGATACCCTTTGCTATATACTGGATTGTGAAGTGTCGGATATTTTAAGGCATGACAAGACAAAGTAGGATGTCTTTGCATTTGGGAAAGGGTAAATGCCACCAAAAGATGGAAATAAATGTATGCAAATGTTATAATGACGAAGATAAAAGTCCGTAAGGAGGGGAAGGATTGTAATGGATGTTTACGAAAATTGTCCCGTATTGGAAAATGATAAATTATTGGTGAGGCTGATTCGGGAAGAAGATGCCGATGATTTACTGCAGGTATACAGTGATAAAAATGCGCTGCCGTTTTTCAACGGAGACAACTGCAACGGCAGCAACTTTTATTGTGCAGTCAGGGAGGACATGGTAAATACAATCAAGTACTGGCTGATAGAGTACCACGAAAACCGTGGCTTTGTGCGTTTTTCCATTGTAGATAAAAAAGAGGGAAAAGCCATCGGGACAATCGAAATGTTTACAAGAAGAGCGCAGGATTTCTATAATGACTGCGGAATCTTAAGGCTGGATGTGGGAAGCGCACACGAAAAGCAGGAGACGCTTTATGAAATTTTATCGCTTGTCACAGAGCCGTTCTATGAGTGGTTTGGATGCCTTAAAATGGCAACGAAAGCGGCGCCTTATGCCATAGAACGGATAGAAGCGTTAAAGAAATCGGGTTATAAAAAATCTGAAGAACCACTGATTGGGCATCATCGGAATATTGCCTATTACGATTACTGGGTAATCAGAAAATAACGATAAGGCGGCAGGAAAAGAAATGTGGATTGTTATGGCGGTTTTATCCGCATTTTTTGCGGGAATTACTTCGATTCTGGCAAAATGCGGCATTAAGAAGACGGACCCGGATGTGGCGACTGCCCTCCGCACAATCGTGGTGCTGGCGTTTTCCTGGCTCATGGTATTTTTGACAGGAGCGGCAGGCGGCATCAGAAATGTTACTTCGGCACAGCTTCTGTTTCTTATGTTGTCCGGACTTGCCACGGGGGCGTCGTGGATTTGTTATTTTAAGGCGTTGTCCATGGGCAATGTCAACAAGGTGGTGCCGGTTGACAAGTCCAGCACCATTTTGTCCGTACTTCTGGCCATGGTTTTGTTTCAGGAAACAGGGCATCTGGCAGTCAGGCTTTTCTTTACGGCGATTCTGGCTGCAGGCATTTTCCTGATGGTGGAAAAAAAGAAAAACGTCACAGAAAACGAAGATGGCAGGTGGATGTTTTATGCGGTTTTATCCGCCGTGTTTGCTGCGCTTACCTCTATCCTTGCCAAAATCGGCATGACCGGCGTGGACTCCAATCTCGGGACGGCAATCCGTACAGGTATTGTACTGGTTATGGCATGGGTGGTCGTCCTGATGAAGGGGAAACAAAAATCTGTCAGGACTGTGGATAAGAAGGAGCTGCTGTTTCTGGTCCTTTCGGGTATTGCGACGGGAGCCTCGTGGCTCTGCTACTATTATGCCATCCAGAACGGAATCGTCAGTGTGGTTGTGCCGATTGATAAACTGAGCATTGTTGTGACGGTAGTGTTTTCCGGCATTGTACTGAAAGAAAAGATTGGCAAAAAGGCGCTGGCAGGGCTTCTGCTTATGGTGGCGGGAACGGTTGGCATGGCATTGGCGTAGCGTGGAAAGTACTTCTAATAGCTCATGCCAGAGGGCATTTCGCTAAGAAGTACTAAGTTCCACGCTTGAGAAATGCCTGAAATGCGGCATTTCTCGGCGGAACTTTAGTTCCGTGGGATTTTGCAAGAAGGGAGGATTTTTGATAATGCAATATACGGCTGCATATGAAGCGCCCATTGGCCGCCTTTTGCTTGCGGGGGATGAAGCGGGACTTACGGGGCTGTGGATGGAAGGCGGTAAGTATTTTGGTGACACGCTTGCCGCAGGGCATATAAAAAAAGAAATCCCTGTCCTTAAGGAGACAAAACGCTGGCTGGCTCTTTATTTTTCGGGGAGGGAACCGGAGTTTATGCCGCTCCTTCATCTGACCGGCTCCCCTTTTCGGATGACGGTATGGGAAATCCTGCAACAGATACCATATGGAAAGACGATGACCTACGGCGAAATTTCGCTTCTGGCAGCGGAGAAGATGGGGAAATCACGCATGTCGGCGCAGGCGGTGGGCAATGCGGTAGGACACAATCCGGTTTCCATCCTGATTCCCTGCCACAGGGTAATCGGTGCGGACGGCAGCCTGACCGGATATGCGGGAGGCGTGGATAAAAAAGCGGCGCTGCTTACGCTGGAGGGCGTTGACATGTCAGCTTTATATATTCCGGTGAAAGGGACGGCCTTATAAGAGATGGAAAAAGTATTGGATGAAAACCTGATATATGAAATTCTTTCCGTTGTGGAGGAAATTCCCGAGGGAAGTGTGGCTACATACGGGCAGATTGCAAGGTTAATCGGCAGGGACAGGAATGCAAGGCTTGTGGGAAAGGCGCTTGGCATGGCGGAGTTTTACGGAAAGTACCCCTGCCACAGGGTGGTGAATCATGCCGGCAGGCTGGTTCCCGGATGGCGGGAGCAAAAGGATTTACTGCTTGCTGAGGGCATTGGCTTTAAAGATGAAATACATGTGGACATCAAAAAATATCAGTGGGAATGTTGACGCGTCCTGTACGGCACGGAAGGGAGAAAACTTGAAAGCAGTCAGATTAGAGAATCTTACAAAATATTATGGAAAGGCGAGAGGCGTCATAGAGTTAAACCTGGATGTGGAGGAAGGGGCATTTTTCGGATTTATCGGTCCTAACGGCGCCGGGAAAAGCACCACAATCCGCACCATGCTGGGTCTTATTGCGCCAAGCGGCGGCAGCGCTAAAGTCCTTGGGATGGATATTGTAAAAGACAGGAATAAAATATTGGAAAACGTGGGTTACCTGCCTTCCGAAACCACCTTTTACCCGGGTATGCGTGTGCGCGACATCTTACAGTTCTCTGCGAACCTCAGAAAACAGGATTGCAGGCAGGAGCGTATGCGGTTATGTGAAAGGCTCAGGCTGGATGTGGACAGAAAAGCGGGAGAGCTTTCTCTCGGCAACAGGAAAAAGGCCGGTATTGTCTGTGCGCTGCAGCACAAACCGAAAGTTTTGATACTGGATGAGCCTACCAGCGGGCTGGACCCGCTTATGCAGCGTGAATTTTTCTCGATTTTACAGGAATACCATAAAGAAGGAATTACGATTTTTCTTTCCTCCCATGTACTTTCGGAGATTCAGCGCAACTGTATGAGGGCAGCCATAATCAGGGAAGGGCGCATTATTGCCCATGACAGTGTGGAAGCGTTGTCAAAGACAAGCGCCAAAAGGGTGACGGTTCACGGAGAAGCGGATTGGGAAAAACTGTCCGGCGTGCGGGATTTGCAGGAAAACGGCGGGAGCGTCAGTTTTTTGTATGCCGGGGATATGGGAAGATTGGTACAGGTTCTTTCACAAGGGAATATCAGGGACCTTGCGGTGGCAGAACCGGATTTGGAAGAAATCTTTATGCATTATTATGGGGCGGAGGAATAAGCAATGACTATCATCAGACACGAATTAAAGCAGGGAAAGACTTCCTTCATAATCTGGACGGCAGTGGTTGCGTTTTTGATGGCTGTTTGCATTTTTATGTTTCCGGAGATGAAAGGGGAGATGGAAAATGTGGGGCAGATGTTTTCTTCCATGGGCAGTTTTACGGAAGCTTTTGGCATGGACCGGATTAACTTCGGAACTTTGATTGGGTTCTATGCCGTGGAATGCGGCAATATTTTGGGACTTGGCGGCGCGTTTTTTGCGGCGTTATGCGGTGCGTCAATCCTTGCAAAAGAGGAAAAAGAACATACGGCGGAATTTCTCCTGACGCATCCCGTAAGCAGGAGACGTGTTGTCACGGAGAAACTATGCGCCGTGATGCTTCAGATACTCCTTTTTAATCTGGTTGTTCTGGGTGTTTCGCTTTTATCCGTGGCGGCAGTCGGGGAAGAAATCTTATGGAAGGAAATACTGCTTATGCATCTTGCCTATTTTTTCCTGCAGGCAGAAACTGCCGGCATCTGCTTTGGAATTTCCGCCTTTCTGCGCCGCGGCGGCCTTGGAATAGGTCTCGGCATAGCCGCCGTCTTTTACTTTTTGAACCTTGTTGCCAATATAGCAAAATCGGCAGAGTTCCTGAAATACATAACCCCTTTTGGATATACGGAAGGGGCTGACATCATTACGGGCGGCAGACTGGAACCGGTTCTTGTACTGCTCGGGATGGGCTATGGCCTTGTGGGAATCGCCGCGGCATATGGCTGGTACTGTAGAAAGGATATCCGTTAAGATTGATAGTACGCTTCTATTGCCTGCACAAAAAAGTTGCACATGCCCTGTCCGTATTTTTCATCCGTAATTTGTGTAAACGATGGATTTTCCCGTATAAACTTTGCCTGCTCCAGCAACAGCCGGGATATGTTTTTCTCATTGGGGAACATCTGTCCTGCAGAGGATTCATATTCCCTGACAATCTTTTTTATCTTATAAAAGGCAGGTCCAAAATCTTTTTTGGCCGCCATTTTTTCAATAATTCCATAGGGAATTGTCTGTATGAATCTGTCTGTGGCAGACATGGGCTGCATGTCGTTAAAAAAGCTTTCCCTGATAGCCTGATAATAATTTTCCATGTTTCCGTATTCTTTGATTTTCGCTTCTTTTTCTGTCTCGCTCATCTGGGAAACCATGAGATTAAAGCGGTTTCGGATAACGTCTTCCGGGTTAAATTTTCCATCCATATGTTTTCCTCCGATTCATCAGTATATTTAAAGTGTAGTGATTTGGCGTATTACTGTCAATCTTTTTTTGCCGGATTAACTGTTTTGCACAGCAAAAGGAAGCGCTTATTGTCGAAAACATACAAAATAACGAAACTGTTGTCCCCGAAAGGATAAAAAAGCAAAAATACGCACAAAGAAATAGTACGAAAGGGTGAATTGACAGACATACTACACAAAAGAAGTGAAAAAAATGCACCTTTTAGAAAAAAATTCCACTTTCTCCATTAGCTTGTCTATGTAGAATGTTTATATCGTGATTGGGGAAAATCAGGAAAAAATCTAAGAGGAGGTTACAATGAAAGGAATTCAAAAAAACAAATTGTGTAAAAGAGGGTTAGCTGTCCTGCTCGCGGCATTCATGGTTCTTGGAAGCCTTGGCGTGTCCTGGAAAACCAATGTGCAGGTTGCATGGGCAGCAGAATCAGTCATCAACTCCATGAGTTATTACTCTGCCACTGACGGACCGGTAATAAGTCATGTCGGGGTGGAATCGGCTGACTATGGATTTGTAATGCCGATTTTTAACGATGGGGCATCAACCTGGCAGGATGTAGTGGGCGATTTGTCCATAAAGGTTAAGGTTGATGGCGCTTATGTTGACATTGACAGCGTCAGCAGTTTTGTATACAACCAGAACTGGGGACATTTTAATGACAACGGATTTATCGGATACTGGTTCAGGGTATCAGAGACGACGTATTTACAGCTTTATTCCAAAACCACCGGCGTGACATTGGATTACACGCTGGAATTTATCAAACAGAATAAGACAAATATTACTTCCATGACGGCAACGGACGGACCGGTTCTTACAGCTGGACCGACCGGCAGCATCGGATTTACCTATCCTACCTTCAACGGGGATTCCAGCATTTTGTATGCTGCTGTCAAAGATGATTTGAAAGTGTATGTAAAAACGGTCAATTCTTCCGAATGGATTGACATCGACAACAATGCGGCAAGCGGATGGATATATGACAATAATTTCGGACAGTTTACAGACGGTCCCGGCGGGTACTGGTTCGTACTCACGGAATCCATCAATGTGAAACTGGAATCCAAATCCTCCGGCGCTTCTTTGGTTTATACTTTAAATTATCAGAAGCCTGAAAGAAATTCCTATACGCTCAGTCCCTTTGAAGATAAGACTACATATGAAGCGGACTCTAAAGGGGCAATCGGGTTTGCGCTTCCCAAGATAGACGGCAATCCGGCTTATCAGGCTGATTTAGATAAATTTGTGTATGAGGTTAAGATAAACGGTAACTGGGTGGAACTGGGTGATTTCAGTAAAAGTAACTTCCAGTATTCCGCAAACGGTTACAATAAGATGTCCACTAAGACGCAGTGGGGCTACTGGGTGGACTATATTTACGGACTCTGGTTCCAGCCGGTTCGTGAAGATTATGAACTTCGTATCGGCTATCCCGAAAATGGGGAAAAAGGCGGGGCTGTCAACAACAATTATGTATATTATACATTGATTGGCAATCCTAATGCGGAAGTACCTATACCGCCGGAAATACCCTTTGAACCGGGCAACCCGGATGACCCTTATCTTGAAGGGTATGAACTGACATACCATGATGAGTTTACGGGAAGTTCCCTGAACACCGGAATGTGGAATTATGTTACAGGATATTACATCAATGACGACCCGGGGACATGGGGCTGGGGCAACAATGAGCTGGAGCATTACACGGATGCGGAAAGAAACGTCAATGTATCCGGCGGAACATTAAATCTTACGGCGTATGAGGAGCCGAAGTCGTTCCCGCAGGACCCGAGCCGTTATGCACAGTACTCCTCCGGCAAGATTACTACACAGGACACATTCTCCTTTAAGTACGGACGTATTGACTTCAGGGCAAAGCTCCCTGTAGGAAACGGACTGTGGCCGGCGCTCTGGCTTCTTCCGAATGATGATACCTACGGCACATGGGCCGCTTCCGGGGAAATTGATGTCATGGAGGCAAGAGGACGTGTTCCGGGTGCCAGCAGCGGCGCCATTCATTTCGGAGGTCAATGGCCCAATAACACATACCTTGACGGCAGTTATGCGTTTTCAAATGGACAGACGATAGATTCCGACTACCATATTTACAGTCTGATATGGGAGGAAGGGCTGCTTGCATGGTTTGTCGACGGGGAAATGTTCTTCTATGCAACCAGTGACCAGTGGTTTACAACGGCGTCAAGTGACCCGAATGCGCCGTTTGACCAGGAATTTTATATTATCATGAATCTTGCAGTGGGCGGATGGTTTGACAACAATATTACACCGGGCCCCGGGGATATTCCTGCCACGATGCAGGTAGATTATGTACGTGTTTACAGACCTGAAGGAGATACGAAAGCTACCTTTACTTTAAACGGCAATCAGGAACAGCCTTCTGTTTCCGTAACAGGTATTTCCGTAACCCCGAAAAATGTAACGTTGACACAGGCAGGACAGACGGCTTCCGTATCCCATACGGTGACGCCGGCCAACGCCACAAATAAGAGCGTGACATGGACATCTTCCAACCCTGATGTTGCAAGCGTTTCTGACGGAATCGTTACGGCACGCCAAAATGGTACGGCAGTGATTACGGCAACTACAAAGGACGGCAGTTATTCGGATAGCTGCACTGTGACGGTAAATATTGAAACAGTGACGACGCCCGGTAAAGACCATGTAGGGGACGAAACGGCCGGACTTAACAGAGAAGGCGGTACGGTGGAGTTTTATGTGAACGGTGCGGAATTTGCCGACCTCCATTATAAAGTGAATAACGGCGGTCAAATGAATGTCGGCATGGTAAATGATGGAAACGGCAACTTTACCTATACGGTATCCGGATTGAATGACGGGGATACGATAGAATATTTCTTTACCTACAATCCGGGCAACGGCGCACTGGACACGACATGGATGTCTTATACCCTGGGTACGCAGGGAGGCGGCGGTGACGAAGGAGGAAGCGGCGGAAATGTACAGAACGGACTGGTGACAATGTATGCCGATTTGAATTATGGAGGAGGCGCTGCATCTTTCGGAGTCGGCAGATATGATATGGCGGATATGGTTCAGGCAGGCATTGCCAACGATTCCATTTCTTCCATCAAGGTGCCGATTGGCTATAAGCTGACCGTATTTTCCGACATTCATTTTGCAGGTGAAAGCAGGGTGTTTGATGCAGACAGTTCTTATGTCGGTGAAGAGTGGAATGACAAGATTACTTCCTTTATTATAGAAGAAGCGTCTTACTACATTTACAACAAACACAGCGGACTGGTATTGGAAGTTGCGAATGCCGGCAGGGATAATGGAACCAATCTGATTCAGAATACCTTAAATCACGGCGAATATCAGCAGTGGAAAGTGGTTCCGGTAGAAGGCGGATGCTACAAAATCATTAGTGTAATGCATGAAAAGGCAATTGATGTTGCAGACCTTTCTACCGCAAACGGCGGAAACGTCCATATATGGGAATATGTAGGCGGCGACAATCAAAAGTGGATAATAGAAAGTGCAGGAGGCTCTTACAAAACAATTGTAAACAAGCTGAGCGGGCTTTCCCTGGATGGCGACGACTGGTCAACAACGCCCGGAGGCAATATCATCCAATGGCAGTTGGGAGACGGTCAGGCAAACCAGCAGTGGGAATTTGTGCTTGTCAATCCCCAGCCTGCAAATCCGTAAGTATAATGCAGTAGTTTATTAATGAGAATAAGCCCCTTTTATCGGATATAATTTCTGATGAAAGGGGCCCCTTTTATGGAATCAAATGCACGTCCCGGCTGCCGCCATACAATATACGGTAACCGCCTGACAAACCGGAATTTATTTGTCCATATAGAATATTACATCTAACTCATCTAGCGTTGCATGTCTGTTTCTACACCATTTTGCAAACTTTCTATATATTTTTGTTGGAGGGATTACCAAACTTAACGGGAGCCATATACACATCCACAGTATTCCTATCACAGCTCCAAAAACACAATAATATATGTCATTAAAAATAATGTATAACACTGCTGAAGGAACGACAAAACCAGCTAATATTCCAAGCAGTTGAAACAAAAATGTAAACTTATATGATTTCATAAACCTGATATAGTTCTCTTCAAGTAATATTTCTTTCGCCATATTTTTTATATTCATATTCTCACGCATATTTTCTAATATTGCATGAGTTCTGGCAAAATCCGCTAATCCGTCAAATTCATGATTCATTAAACTGTATCCTCCAAATTCCTATTTACCATTCTGAATTATAACATGGTACAGGATTCGGGACAACACGTTTTCGAGGAGTTACGGAAATTTTAATCGGAAATACAAGTCTTGAACAGAGAGTACGGTAACACCAGATTTCTTTTTATAAAAAAATATGATAAGATAAAAAGTAATGAAATGACAAATTAAAGAGGAGTAAAGATTATGAAACCAAACAAATGGATTGCAGTTCTCAGTGTGGCAGGCATGCTGGCGATTGTCGGGATAGGAACGGTCTTGTTTGTAAAAGGCAGGGGGAAAGAAAATCTGATAGACAGAGCGGAAGCGAGAAATCTTGTTCTGGCAGACGCAGGGGTAGGGGAAGCGGATGTGGTTTTTACTGAGGAAAAACTGGAAAACCAAAACAACATGGCATATTATGCAATGGCGTTTCACAGTGATGCATACCGGTATGAATATAAAATCGATGCGGTAACGGGCAATGTGATTGGCATGAATATTGAAGCGCTTTTTGAAATACCGGGAACAATGACATCAGAAGGCATAAACGCGGGCGGCCCGGAAGCCGTTTTCCAAAACGGTTATATCGGACTTGCAGCAGCAAAGGAAACTGTGCTCTTGGATGCAGGACTGGAAGAGTCGGAAGTGACTTTTATCAAGGAAAAGCTGGAACCGGAAGACGGCATATGGGTATATGAACTTGATTTTTATACGGCAGAAGGAGAATATGAATATGAAATCAATGCATATACCGGCGCTGTCATCGACAGAAACGTAGAAATGTTCAGGAGTCCTCTTTCTGACATGTCCCCGGCTGCCCCAGGCGTCCAACCATCAGTTGATGCCGAACAGGCAAAAAACATTGCAGCGGACCATGCCGGTTTTTCCGTATCGGAAGTGACCTTTTCCAAAGTAGAACTGGACTATGATGACGGCAAAGCTGTTTATGAGATTGAGTTTTACAACGGACAGACAGAGTACGAGTACGAAGTGGATGCTGCAACGGGAGATATTCTGGAATACGAATCCGAACTGATGGATTAAATATGCCGGATTCGGTAGGGTTTTTGAATGTTCCTACCAATTAAATACGGCTTGACAAGTTTTCCACTTATGCATTAATTAGTGGATGGTTGCTGGGTGGTCGCAAAGGGTCTTAGAATTTGTATTCTAAGGCTCTTTTTGCATTTAAGTGTACCACACCTCACTATACGTATTGACTTGATACGTATTATGCGTTATTATGATTTTGCAAGGAGGACATGAAAATGCCTATGAAACCAAAAGAGATGGAAAAAATAATCCTTGCAGACGGATGGATTTTTAAGAGCCAAGAAGGCTCTCACAGAAATTACATACATCCGACAAAGCCGGGGAAAGTCACGATTCCTTTTCACAGCAAAGACCTTCCCAAAGGTACAGAAAATTCCATCAAAAAGCAGGCGGGGCTGAAATAGCCCCAACACCTGCTTACTTACAATTTAGGAGGTGCTCTCATATGTTATCAATGTATCCGGCTTGTTTTTTCAAGGAGAAAACAGGATATTCCGTTATTTTTCCTGATTTAAACTGGCTCTCTACCTGCGGTGATACCTTCGAGGAGGCAATGGCGATGGCTGTGGATTGTCTGGCCGGTTATCTCCATACCTGCCAGATAGACGGGGACAGCATCCCCTCCCCCTCTAAGCTGTCGGACATTAATCTGGATACTGTAGCAAAAGAACTTGACCTGCAGACACCGGACTGTGATTCTTTTGTAAATATGGTGTCCGTGGACGTTTCCCTGTACGCTAAGGCGCATTTTGAGAAGTCTGTCAAGAAAACCCTTACCATCCCTGCATGGCTTAATACAGCCGCCTTAGAGCAGAACATCAACTTCTCCCAGGTGCTACAGGATGGATTGAAGGCCCAACTACACCTTTCAAACCGAATGGGGGAATAACACCATGTACTGTGCATACCTGCGCAAAAGCCGGGCCGACCGGGATGCAGAGCTGCGAGGGGAAGGGGAAACCCTTGCCCGGCACAGGGCGCTGCTTCTTGCGTTGTCAGAAAAATATAATAAGCCCATAGAGAAATGGTATCAGGAAGTAGTATCCGGCGATACCATCGCAGCACGCCCAATCATGCAGGAGCTGCTGCGCGACGTGGAGGACGGCATGTGGGAAGGCGTCTACGTGGTGGAGGTGGAGAGGCTTGCCCGGGGCAACACAAGGGACCAGGGCGTTGTTGCGGATACCTTTAAATACTCCAGCACGGAAATCATCACTCTCTCCAAAACATACGACCCTGAAAATGAATATGACGAAGAATACTTTGAGTTTGGTCTTTTCATGTCCAGGCGCGAGTACAAGACCATCAACCGCCGCCTCCAGCGCGGGCGCATAGCGTCCGTCCGGGAGGGCAAGTTTGTGTCCAGCACGGCACCGTACGGGTATGAGCGGGTCAAAATTCCCCGGGAAAAAGGCTACACCCTTAAAATAGTTCCGGAGGAAGCCGAGATAGTGCGCATGATTTTTAACTGGTACTGTGTCGGCGAGCCGCAGGAAGATGGTACCAGTCTGAAGCTGGGACCCGACGCCATTGCTTCCAGACTGGATGCAATGGGTGTCAGGCCGCGCACGTCCAAGAAATGGTCCAAGGCCACCATATCCGACATGCTGAAAAATTCCACGTATGCCGGCATGGTGCATTTTGGCTATGACAAGGATGTAAAGACGGTAAAGGGCAACCGCGTTGTCAGCATCCGGAAGCGGAACCCGGATTGTGAGGTTGCCAAGGGGCTCCATGAGCCCATCATATCCATGGAACTGTTCCGGATGGCGGAACGGATGAAACAGGAGAACCAGAAAAACACCGTGACATCCGGCATGGAACTGCAAAACCCCCTTTCCGGGATTATCTACTGTGCCAAATGCGGCGCATCCATGACACGGCTCGGCCCCAACAGCCGCAACCGCTATGCCACCATTAAATGTAGCAATAAGTACTGCGACACCGTATCCGCGCCCCTGTTTTTGGTGGAGGAAAAGGTGCTGCAGTTTCTGCAGGAATGGATTAGGGAATACCGTCTGTCACTGCCCCATGAAATGGCCAGCCCCGTGGATGACGGGATTACATCCCACAAACAGCAGCTTGCGCTCATCAGGCGGGAGCAGGAAACCGTCCAGAAGCAGATGAACCGTGCCTACACCCTGCTGGAGCAGGAGGTTTACACCGTAGAGACCTTCCGGGAGAGGATGTCCGCCCTGCAGGATGATGCCTCACGCCTGCAGAAAAGCGAGGATACCGTACGGGCCGAACTGGCCGGACTGGAAAAGCTAAAGCACAATCAGGATAAGTTTGTCCCCACCGTGGAACGGCTGCTGGATTCCTACGCCACCAATACGGTCCGAGCAAACAACCAGATATTGAAAGAAGTGATAAGCCGGATTGATTACCAGAAGTCCGAACGGAACACCCGGGGCAAGCTGCAAAACGCCAATTTTGGGCTGCATATCTACCCGAAAATACCGTCTTAAGAATATCCTGCGCCACTTTTACGGTGCGGGATAAAATACGTATAGCTTGCATGGGGCTATACTTACGGACCTCCCATGGCTGTCGCGCCTTTAAACAAGGTGCGGGAGGTAGTGGAATATGCTTTGACTGTTATCCCTGCCGAAAAAATCCATCTGGGAATCCCCAACTACGGATATGACTGGAAACTGCCTTTTGTCAGGGGAGAGTCCGCCGCCACTGTAATAGGAAATGTGCAGGCTGTTCAGATTGCCATAGATAACGGCGTACCGATTTCGTTTGACGATATCGCACTGTCCCCTTATTTCTTTTATGATAAAGCTGACGAGGCAGGCGGAGAAGCCATCCGGCATGAGGTATGGTTTGAGGACGCCCGCAGCATCAATGAAAAACTGAACCTGATAGAACAGTATGGTCTCCGGGGCTTTGGCTGCTGGCAGATTATGCGTCTGTTTCGCGCAAGCTGGCTGCTTACGGCTGACAGGTTCCGCATTACCAAACCATAAGGAGCAGGCTTTGGCCTGCTCCCTTTTCGCTTATTCCTCTCCGTATAACAGTTCAAATGTTTCGTAATGGTCTTCCGTATAGTAAATCAGTCCATCATTGGAATACACAATACGTTTGGCCCCACGATATCCGCCGTCACTGTCAATATCGCATTCGTGATATTCCCTTCCTTCCTTTTCGGGCAGGAGTCCTTCATAATTGCCAAAATAGTCCCCACCGATGCTCTTTCCGGGCGCCACCTCGGAAAGATTTCCTTCTGCGCTGACCCAGCCCAGCTTGCGGGCTTCCTCCTTCGTGATAAAGTTCACCGGCAGATGTCCAAACAGGTGAAGGTAAGCGGCAACATCTTCCTTAGACGTATACTCCCCGTCTTCCCTCACATCCGTTTCTGGTGTGGGCGCTGCTGTTTCCGGCTGTTTTGTGCCGGACTGGTCTGTGTTTGGCTGTGTGCCGGACTGTTCCGTCTCAGGCTGTTTTGTGTCGGACTGCCCTGTTTCTGACTGCTCTGCATCGGACTGGACTGTGTCAGGTTGCTCTGTTTCTGATTGCTTTGTGTCCGCCAGTTCCGTTTCCGGCTGTCCCGCCACAGACGGCACTGTTTCCGGCTGCATTATCACGGACGGCTCTGCCATCCACCTGTCGGCTTCGCTTCCGCAGCCTGTCAGAATACTGAAGAACAGCAGAAGTATAACCAAAAAAATGTTTTTACGTCTCATCAGGCCTTCCATTCTTCTGCCCTAATCAGCTTCTTGCCGCACCGTCTACAGATAAAATCACACCGGTTACATAGCTTGCCATGTCGCTTGCAAGATACAGAAAAGCGTTTGCAACATCCTCCGGCTCCCCTACACGTCCAAGCGGAATGGTTGCAATCAACGGTTTGATTACTTCATCGGGCAATGCGGCAACCATATCTGTCTTTGTTACGCCCGGCGCCACCGCATTGACACGGATATTGTCTTTCCCCAGCTCTCTTGCAAGGGATTTGGTTAAACCGTTTACTGCAAATTTAGAGGTGGGATATCCTACGCCTGCAGGCTGACCGTAGATGCTGACCATGGAACTGGTATTTAAGATAACTCCGCCGTCCTGCTCCTTCATCACTCTGGCTGCCGCCTGCGCACAGTGGAAGGTGGCCGTTACGTTCAAATCCATAATGCCCGAAAAATCTTCCGACTTATAATCATAAATACTGTCCCTTGCGGAAATGCCTGCATTATTGACCATGATATCCAGACTTCCAAATGTTTCTTTCACCTTCTTTACTGCCTTTTCCACTTCATCCGGATTTTTCAAATCCGGACAGAGTCCGATTACTTTATAATCCGCATTTTCTGCTTTTAATTTTTCCAGGGCCTTGTCAACAGTTTCCTGTCTGGAACCGCATAACGCCACGGCTGCCCCGTTATCCAGATATTTCTTTACAATGGCATATCCGATTCCCCTTGTGCCGCCTGTTACCATAGCCACTTTACCTTTTAATAATTCCATGATTCGCCCTCCATAATTTTTGTATTTTTAATCATTATCAGTTTAACATATCGTTCCTGTTAGTCAAGTTAAAATCAGACCGAATCCAGCATACCAAAAATTTACCAGACCACCAGTCCCCACGTATTATGGTATAAATAAACTGGGAATACCCTTCAGGATAAAATAGGGAGAGGGTGTGGTATTATAAAAGGCATATAAGAACGTGTGTTTGCCACTGGAGGGGTAGAAAATTGAAATAAACAGAAGAAATCTTGTAGGTGATGGTTAGGCGGAAGCGCCGGATTACGGAAAATTAATTGTTGAACTGGTGCCTGAAATTGGAAACCAGAAATTTTTAAAACGAATCTATGTGTCCATGAAGGAATATATAAAAGAAAGTCTGGAATAATCCGGTCTTTTTATTTGATACCCAGTATTTTCCGCTATGGCGTTTACCCACCGGATGATTGTTTCGTTGTCTGTGCGCTGGAGCTTTGCAATATTGATGGTGTAACGCTCCTCATGACAGTCCTCTATTTTCATATCGCCTTCATTGTATCGGAGCCTTTTTTCTCTAATACCAAATTCGCGGCAAATATTGGATATGGTTCTATTAGACGGAATCCTGTCTCCTTTTTCTATAAGCGAAATATAATTTCTTGTTAATGACAATCTTTCAGCAAATGCATCTTGCGTCAATTTACTGTCTTTTCGAACGGCTTTAATTCTAGTATTCAACATATACTCCTTCTTTCTGAAAATACTATAAAAGGAATTCAAGGAATGCCCTGTCTTGGTTACTCTTCCGTGACCAACAACTTGTTTTCCATATAAAAAGGTGTTTAATCATCAGTTGGCAACAGACAATAAGGAAGAGTGCGATAGGCTCACGGCAGGATGATTTAAGCAAGTTGTACAGGCGGTTAATCATACGTTGTAGAGGAGGTGGTATTTGTATGGTGATAAAAGAGTACATGGACGGGTCCTGCAAGATAACGGTAAGCGACGACTGCATCGAGCCGCCGGAGGAAGTCCAGAAGATTATCGAGAGGGTGTCAATGATAGTTGTTGCCGAGGAAAGGCGACGCCAGTACGAAAAAGAAAAGGAGGCACCGGCATAAGCCGGAAAAGGAGGACAAGCCATGAAATTACATAAGCTGCTGTCGGTGGTGGGATTTCTGTTATGAATAGCTGGCGTGGTAATGATGGACAACGAGTAGGCAACAATTCCGATAGCCATCAATGAGGACTTTGAACAGGCGGTAGAGGAAATGGACAGGAGTGCCGGGTCCAAGTTTAAGGCGGCAGTGGATACCTACCAGCGCACGGTGTGCAAAAGCAGCAGGCCGGACGGGGAGGTAACTGCAGGACAGCGGATGTGGCGGTCGCTGCTGGGGATGTAGATGGCGAGAACCGGGAAGGAGTAATTGCGACGTCGCAACAGATTCAGATTAAATTTTGTTTTTCTGTTGCGACGTAGAAAAAATTTTAATAAAACACTTGATATATTAGAACATATGTTCTATAATGTAATTATAGAAATGGAACTGTAATAAAATGAATGGTGAACTGAATCAAGATTAATAGTAGAAATATATGATATTTTGTTGAAAATTCATGCTTCCTGTAGTACGCTAAAAGAAAAACTATAGGGGAGGTATCCTTATGAGGAACAAAATTAAAAAATCTAAGTGTACTTATTTTGAGGTAGTCAGCGTGAATGAAGCAACAGGGGAAGAAGTATTATATGATTTAAGATTGTGGTTGGTTAGGATAGCCAACAAAACCTTACAGGAACGCAAGAAAGAAATGGATTCAGGGGATGAAGGAAGATTAGAAGATATTTTAAGGATTCAGCAAAATTTCTATGCATTAAATTTCATGAAACTCGATGTCGCAAGTGATGCATATAAAGTAAAAGAGAATGCGCAAGCCGAACATATAGATTTGGATGATGATGAATATATTGGAAAGAATACAGTTGCATTATATGACCCTCAGCGTCATATAATGATGGTACAAACAAATAAGGGCTCTTTTAATGCACCGGCAATTCAGACTTATATTAACCAAACGAATGAGGGAGATAACTGTTTATTAAGGCCGATAGTTAATAATTTCAATATTGATGAGTGCAATAACCATGTGGTAAGAAAAATTGATGTAAAATGTAATAATATCCGACAATTTGAACCGGAAGGTTCTGCTACATTTGAGAGAATTATAGATACATGTAACGATTTGGAAGCACTGACGGTTCATTTGGAGATAGGATTGGGATATGAAAGGAATACGTCCCTAGATAACGAAACCGTATATGACGTTGTCAGAACTATACAAAGAAATGCAGGATGCGTTTCTTCTGCAAAGGTGACGATGATAGGTGATGATGCGAAGCAATGCGTCTATGATTTATTCCATAATTTGGATAATGACATTCTTTCATTTGTTGTACCAGAGCGTGGGGAACTGAGTTTCAGACACGTGGCACAAAAAATGTACGAGACATATAGTGCAAGAGTATAGAGGTGTGAATATGACAAAAAAAGCAAAAAGTCCGAAAATTATTACAGCATTGGAAATCTGGAGAAAAACATATTGCACTTTGATTCCTATGGCTGTTACCGCGGGATATCTTTTCGCATTTTTGGGATACGATTTTTGCTTTTGGAATAGTGAAAATTTTGGTGAAACATTAACGTCAATAATTACATTTGTATCAATCATAATAAGCCTTTTTGGCGTTCTTCTGACTATTCTTATATCGGCAAAAGATAATTCGGAATTAATAAAATATTTTTTGCAAAAAGCAGACAAAAATGCTTTTATTAAAGCGATAAAGGAACTGATATTATGTGGTTTAAGCACGGTGATTGTGGCTGCTGTTTTGTTTGGCTATGATATTTTAAACCATAATCTAGTAGCTCTCCTGATGGCAATAGGTATTTTCTGTCTAATAAGATTTTCAACGCTTACTTATCGTTTTACAAACATTTTGTTAATGCTCTTTGTGGGAGAAAAGAAAAAAATTGAAAAAAAGGAAGGCAAAACTATAAGTGATGAAGACCTTAACAAATTGAACCATATGATAGGTTAACCCAGTCAAAAAAACCACTCTCACAAAAGAGTGGTTTTTCTATAAGTATTATACATATAACATCAATGTTAATATGTATAGCCCCACTCATACGTCATCAACAACACATAATCCGCTGCTGCTCCGAGTCTGGCGTAATCTTTTCCTGCATATAAAAGTCCGGTCTGGGTGTCGGAGGTCTTGGGCGCAAGGGCAACGGAAACGGGATAGCCGAGCGCACTGATGCTCTCCTGCATATAGGCGACAAAATCTACAAAGGCATCCTTGTCTTCGGCAAGGATATATTCAAAGTCAATATCGAGGCCCTCAAAGCCCCGTTCCGTTATCTGTGCCACGATGGCGTCCTTTAAACGTCTTCTGGCGTCCAAATCCCTTACAATTCGGCTAATCAGGTTATTGTTAAAATTGCCGTCAGGACCGAAGGGGGTCAGGGTAAGAATAGGAGCGGTGTTGTATTCTTTGGCTAGGGTAATCATAAAAGTATCGTCGAGGACAGGCGGTATCAGTTCGCCTTCCGCGGTAAAACCGTAAGAAAAGACGTATAAGTATGACAGATAAGGAAGCGTCTGTGTGAGAACCTCCCTGTCGATAAAAGGATAAGCGTAACCGCCGGTGTAAATACTGCGTTTGTTTTCCACAGCGCCTTCTTCAGTAGAGAGCAAAAGGGACTGTCCGACGGCAAGGCTGTATGGGGAAGAAATCTGGTTGTTGTAAAGGATGGTGGAAACGGGGATGTTAAAGGCAGCAGCAATGCTGTCTACGGAGTCACCTTCTTTAACGGTATAAATTGTCATATTGCACCATGATACAGGATATTTAATTTAATATATGTCATCGGAAGGAAAATCGCCCATTCGGGCAAATTTTTTTTCTGCTATTTCCAAGAAATCTTTAAACAGGGCGGTTTTCTGCTGCTTCCGGTAGTGAATGCCGTACGAAAGACTCAGGGGGTAGGAAAACGGCACATAACAGAGGGATTTATCCCTCAGTGGTCTGATATCCATCAGCATGGTGATGCCCAGGCCTGCTTTTACCATGGTAAGCGCGGACTCGGAATTGTCACAAAAGTATAAGTCCTTATAAAAGTGGGAGTCCGCAAACGGTCTTTGAAATTCAAATAAAGTATGCGGAATGTGATGGGGCTCCTGTAATATCAATTTTTCTTTTTCCAAATCTTCGGCGGTGAGAATCTCCTTATGGGCATGGGGATGAAATTTGGGCAGGACGCACATTAACTCTGCCTGCGTCAGTTCCTGATAAACGGTATTCTTTTTGGAATGGATTTCCGGCTTAAAGTCAAAAATGACATCCAGGGAACTGTCCTCCAGAAGATTTTCCAGGGAGCGGAACGGTACGGTACGCAAATTGGGGTGCAGGTTGGGGTATTTTTGTAAAAGCTCCTGCAAAATAGGTGGAAACAGCGCCAATTCCGTTGTGCTGTGGCAGCCGATGGAAAAAAACGACACGTTGGCGGAATCATAGTCGGAAAGCTTTGCCCTGGCGCTTCGCATAAGCTGCAGGATGTGTTGGGCGTCCGTCAGAAAGCGCAGTCCTTCCGGAGTCAGTTCCACAAGCCGGGTGGTTCGCTTGAACAGTTTAGTGCCCAGTTCATTTTCCAGCGTGTTAATCTGGTGGGTGACGGCCGGCTGCGTAATGTGCAGTTCTTCTGCAGCCCTTGCAAAATTCAGGTTGTTGGCAACGCTGGAGAAGCATTCCAGTTGTACTGTATTCATAGCAAATCCTTTCTTTAATATAATATTAATAAAAGTATTTAATTAATAATAACATTTTTTGAATTCACACGCAATCAAAACTGCGTTACAGTAAATATGATGAGTTCAATCTGACTTTTGTTGTATGAAGTCATGTGGAGGAAAGTATTATGGTTCGGACAATTTTAAAACAGATAAAGCAATACAGAAAGCCATCCATGCTGACGCCGCTGTTTGCGGCGCTGGAGGTTGTGATGGAGGTGCTGATTCCCTTTGTTACGGCTGCCATCGTGGATAAGGGCATCAATAAAGGAAACCTGCAGGCGGTATACAGGTATGGAGCCCTGATGCTGCTGCTTGCAATGTGCAGTCTGCTTTTCGGCATACTTGCCGGAAAATATGCTGCGGCAGCGTCCTCGGGGCTGGCGTGTAACTTAAGGAACAGCATGTACGAAAATATCCAGCGGTTTTCTTTTTCCAACATAGACAAATTCAGCACGGCGGGACTGGTAACCCGTATGACTACGGATGTGACAAACCTGCAGAATGCATTTCAGATGGTAATCCGTATTGCGGTCCGGGCGCCCCTTATGCTAATCTGCAGTTTGTGCATGTGTCTGTTTATCAGCGTAAAGATGAGCATGATATTTTTGGTTGCCATCGTTTTTTTGTCAGTATTTTTGATTGTTATTATGCTGACGGTCATGAAGATTTTTGATGTGGTATTTAAAAAATATGATGAATTAAATGCCAGCGTGCAGGAAAACATGACTGCCATACGTGTGGTGAAATCTTTTGTGCGGGAGGATTATGAAAAGAAAAAATTCTCCGACGCCGCAAACAGGCTTTATAAGCTGTTTGTAAAGGCGGAAGGGATACTGGCTTTCAACAATCCCATCATGATGATTACCATATACGGATGTGTGCTTGCGCTGTCATGGTTTGGCGCCAAATTTGTCATAGCGGGCGAATTACAGACGGGAGAGCTGTTTTCCATGTTCAGTTATATCATGGGCATACTGATGTCCCTGATGATGCTGTCCATGATATTTGTGATGCTTACCATGAGCGCTGCCAGCGGCAGGCGTATTGCGGAGGTTTTAAATGAAGAACCGGATTTGAAGAACGGGGAGGCTCCTGTTTTTGAAATTCCCGACGGCAGGATTGACTTCAACCATGTGTCATTTGCTTATCGGCAGGGAAGCGGCAAAGAAACCCTGCAAGGGATTGAGCTGCATATAAAATCCGGGGAAACGATTGGCGTTATCGGCGGAACCGGCTGTGGAAAATCCAGTCTGGTAAATCTTATCAGCCGCCTCTATGATGTGACGGAAGGCTCCGTATGCGTGGGCGGACTGGATGTCAGGGAATATGATATGGAGGCGCTTCGGAACAATGTGTCCGTGGTGCTTCAAAAAAATGTCCTGTTTTCCGGTACGATTCTGGATAACCTGCGCTGGGGCAATGAAAATGCCACCGAGGAAGAGTGCCGGGAGGCATGCATACAGGCCTGTGCGGATGAATTTATACAGCAGTTTCCCGATAAATACCATACTTATATAGAACAGGGCGGTACGAATGTGTCAGGAGGGCAAAAGCAAAGGCTCTGCATTGCAAGGGCGCTCTTAAAGAAACCGAAGATTTTGATTCTGGATGATTCCACCAGTGCGGTGGATACGGCAACGGACGCGAAAATCAGGAAAGCGTTTGCCGAGAGCATACCGGGCACCACTAAGATTATCATTGCGCAGCGTATTTCCAGTGTGCAGGAGGCTGACAGGATTTTGGTGATGGAGGGCGGAAAAATTGGCGGTCTCGGCACCCACGAAGAGCTGCTTTCCACCAATGACATTTACCGGGAAATATATGAGACGCAGGTAAAAGGCGGAGGAGATTTCGACCAGGCAGGAGGTGAGCGCTGATGAAACGGGTATTACAGTATCTTTTTAAATATTATAAAGGTTCCATGCTGGTTGTGATTGTCTGTATCATCATTGCAGCGGTGGCTGATTTATACGGGCTGACCTTTATGAAGACTCTGATAGACGACTATATAGCGCCCATGCTGACAACCCCCAATCCTGATTTTGGCGGACTGGCAAAGGCGATGATACAGATGGCGGTTATTTTTGGCATCGGCATCATAAGCGCGTATACCTTCAACCGTATCATGGTAAATGTGGGGCAGGGAACCCTGCGTAATTTGAGAATAGAACTGTTCCACCATATGGAATCTCTGCCGATAAAGTATTTTGACACCCATGCCCACGGGGATATCATGTCGGTCTACACAAATGACGTAGATACCCTCAGACAGTTAATCAGCCAGAGCATTCCGCAGGTTATCAATTCGGCGGTAAGCATCGTCACGGTGTTTTTTGGTATGGTTGTCATGAACATTCCACTTACGGCGCTGGCGCTTTTTATGGTGGGCGTCATGCTGTTTACCACAAAGAAAATCGGCAGTAAGTCAGGATTTTATTTCGGAGCCCAGCAAAAGGCGCTTGGCAGGGTCAACGGCTATATTGAAGAGATGATGGAAGGCCAGAAAGTGGTTAAGGTATTCTGCCACGAGGAAAAGAGTTTCGCGGAATTTAAGGAAATCAATGAAAAACTAAGGGACAGTGCGGACAACGCCAATAAGTTTGCCAATATTATGATGCCCATAAACGGCAATATCGGCAATATCAGCTATGTGCTATGTGCCGTTGTCGGCGCCGTGATGACGGTAAACGGATGGTCGGGTCTGACGCTGGGCGCCCTTGTGTCATTTCTCACCCTGAATAAGAACTTTTCCAGACCCATAACCCAGATAAGCCAGCAGCTCAATTCCATTGTGATGGCGCAGGCAGGAGCCAACCGCGTATTTGAACTGATGGACGCCGAGCCGGAAACGGATAACGGTTATGTGGAACTGGTGAACGTTAAGAGAAACGCTGACCAGACACTGACAGAGGTGTCGGAAAGGACGGGGCTTTGGGCTTGGAAGCATCCCCATCAGGCAGACGGCACCATAACCTATACGGAACTTATGGGGAATGTGGAGTTTAACGATGTGGATTTTGGGTACGATGATAAAAAAATGGTGCTTCACAACATTAAGATGTTTGCCACACCGGGACAGAAGATTGCCTTTGTGGGAAGCACCGGCGCAGGTAAAACCACGATAACCAACCTGATAAACCGTTTCTATGATATTCAGGACGGAAAAATCCGTTATGACGGCATCAATATCAACAAAATCAAAAAAGAGGATTTACGCCGCTCGTTGGGAGTGGTGCTGCAGGATACCCATCTGTTTACGGGCACCGTCATGGACAATATCCGTTACGGAAGGCTCGAGGCAACGGATGAAGAATGTATCGCCGCTGCAAAGCTTGCCAATGCGGACGACTTTATCATCCGCCTGCCGGAGGGCTATCAGACCATGCTGACAGGGGACGGCAGCAACTTAAGTCAGGGACAGAGGCAGCTTCTCGCCATTGCAAGGGCGGCTGTGGCAGACCCGCCGGTATTGATTTTGGATGAGGCGACCTCCTCCATAGATACCCGTACCGAGAGCCTTGTGCAGCAGGGTATGGATAGGCTGATGCAGGGCAGGACTACGTTTGTCATTGCCCACAGGCTTTCCACCATCCGCAACGCCGACTGTATCATGGTTATGGAACAGGGGCGGATTATAGAAAGGGGCAGCCATGATGAACTGATAGCGGAACAGGGAAGGTATTACCAGCTTTACACCGGAAACTTTGCATCTTAGAAGGAAGGCGCACATGGCAGAAGACAAGGACAGGAAAAGGGAAAAACTGGCGGAGGACATTCTGCTGCTTGCAAGGGATACCATTGTGGTGCAGTTCCGTTTTCTGGACGCCGCAGTCAATAAAATGACGTTAGTGTCAAGGCCTGGCATTAACGGCGTGATGACGGACGGCAGGGCTTTTTATTATGATGCTGCATATCTTTTGGACGCATATAAAAAGGAAGCGGCGTCCGCTGCCAGAATGTACCTGCATCTGCTGCTTCACTGTATTTTCAGCCACTGGTTCGGTTACGGAAAACTGGAGGAAGGCCTGTGGGATTTGGCGGCGGATATCGCTGTGGAGGAAACCATATTATCCATGGATTTGCCGGGGCTTTCCTTAGAGCGTGACCGGGAAGCCAGGCAGCAGCTGCAAAGGCTCAGACAGCAGATTCCGGCGCTTACGGCAGAAAAAATATACCGGTATTTTAAGCTGAATAGTCCCTCTAAGGATTATGAAAAGGAACTGAAACGGCTCTTTTTTGTAGACAGGCACGATAGCTGGAGGATAAAGGAAATTCCCGAACCGTCCAGGGAAGAATGGAAAAAAATAAGCGAGCGCGTAAAAGCGGATTTAAAATCCTTTTCCCGTGGGAAGACAGGGGAGGAGAGCCTGCAAAAAAATTTGGCGAACGCCACGAAGGATAGGTATGACTACTCGGACCTCTTAAAAAAGTTTGTCACGATGGGGGAGGACATCAGTCCAAGCGAGGATGAATTTGACTATATCTATTACACCTACGGATTGGAGCAATATGGCAACATGCCTTTGATAGAGCCTTTAGAGTACAGGGAGAGCAGAAAGATAAAGGAGTTTGTGATTGCCCTTGATACCTCCGCATCCTGCAGGGGGCCCATCGTCAAAGGATTTATTAACAAAACGTACTCCCTGCTCAAAGGGGCGGAGAACTTTTTTACCAAAGTGAACGTGCATATCATACAATGTGACAATGAGGTCAGGAGCGACACAAAAATCACCTGTGATGAGGATTTTGACGTATTTTTAAAGGAAGGAAAGCTGACCGGATTTGGCGCGACTGATTTTAGGCCGGTGTTTACTTATGTGGACGAACTGGTGGAAGAGGGAGAGTTTGAAAACCTGAAGGGACTGATTTATTTTACGGACGGGTACGGACTTTATCCCGAAAAAATGCCCGGCTATGACGTTATTTTTGCATTTTTGAACGAGGATGAGGGTAGGCCTCCCGTGCCGGTATGGGCCATTCGCGCCGTAATCGAGGAAGAAGAATTGGAGAACTGAGCTATGAATATCAGACAGGCAAAGGATTATATCAAGGATTCCGTGAGGTTATATTTGAAGAAAGATGGGGAAGGGGAATACCGAATCCCCATTATGCGCCAGCGGCCCATATTTCTGCTGGGAGCGCCCGGCATCGGCAAGACGGCCATCATGGAACAGATTGCGGAAGAACTGGGCATCGCTCTGGTTTCCTATTCCATGACGCACCACACCAGGCAGTCGGCTTTGGGACTGCCCGTTATCCGTCACAGGGAATTTGACGGCATGGAGTATGATGTGTCCGAATATACCATGAGCGAAATCATTGCCTCCATATACGAAACCATGGAAGAAAGCGGAGTCAGGGAGGGCATTCTGTTTCTGGATGAAATTAACTGTGTATCGGAAACACTGGCGCCCTCCATGCTGCAGTTTCTGCAATACAAAGTGTTTGGCAGGCACCGGGTGCCGGACGGCTGGGTGATAGTGACGGCGGGCAACCCGCCGGAGTATAACAAGTCTGTCAGGGATTTTGACGTGGTGACTTACGACAGGCTCAGGGTGCTGGAGGTGGAAGCCGATTACGGCGCATGGAAAGCATATGCGCAGGAAAAAGGCATCCATCCGGCAATACTGCAGTTTTTAGAGTTAAAGAAAGAGTATTTTTACCATATCGAAACTACAGTCAAGGGCAGGCTGTACGTGACTGCCAGAGGCTGGGAGGATTTGTCGGAAGTCATAAAGCTTGCCGAAGAAGAAGGCGGCGCTGTAGATGAAACCCTTGTGGGGCAGTTTTTGAGAAATGACGCTATTGTCAGGGAGTTTACCGCCTATTACGATTTATACAATAAATATAAAAAGGATTACCATATCCCCGAAATCCTGAACGGACAGATAGCGGCTCCGGCAGTGGAACGGGCGAAAGCGGCGGCCTTTGATGAAAGACTTTCCCTTTTGGGAATGCTGATTGACAAGGTGCAGGGGGAAATCCGGGAAAACATGGAACTGGGAGACTGTCTGGGCGAGCTGGTTGCGCCCTTGAAGGCCCTGCAGGGAAAAGATGCGGCACAGGTTTCGGCGCTTTTGGAAAAATACGGGCAGACGAAGGAAAAGCAGCTTTACAGCAGGGAGCGCGCAGGCGCGCTTTCAGCGGCTGGGAAGAAAAAGGAAAAGTATATTCTGCGGTTTTACGGCGAGGCAAACAGGGAACTTGTGAAAAGGCCGGAAGAAATGCCGTTTGCAGTCGTGAAACAGTTGTTTGACGAAAGGGTGGCAGGTATGAAGGAGGAAACCTCCCGCATACAGGAAAGGCTTCACGCCCTGTTTACATTCGTGGAAAAAGCATTTGAGGAAGGCAATGAGATGTTGATATTGGTGACAGAACTGACTGCCGGTACGAGGAGCGCGGAATTTATTGCCAGGTTTGGCTGTCCGGATTATCAAAGACATAATGAAAAACTGATGTTGTCCGAAAGACAGGTTCAGATGCAGAAAGCCATTGCGGAATTGGAAATATAAGAAAGGGCAGATATGGTGAAAGAAAGAGAAACCGGGATAGGGGACGCCGTGATTTTGACAGCGGAGTCCGGCGGGGAAATCACGGTTCTGGGAGCGAAAGGGCAGCCTTCCCGGATTGCAATACCTGAAATGATAGACGGGTTTCCTGTAACAACGATTGCAAAAAAGGCGTTTTTGGGCAATAAAGTCCTGACGGAAGTTTCCCTGCCGGTTACTGTCAGGGAAATCGGGGATTGGGCATTTGCCCATTGCAGCAGCCTGTATAAACTGGAAATGTCTTCAAGTGACATACATGTCGGTAAAGATATCTGCAAGGGATGCAAAATGCTTCAGGTTCTGGATACAGGTATGGGCATGGAAACAGCCCGGCTGTTTGCGGCAGTGCCGGTTATGCTGGATGCGGAATATTTGTTTGCGCCTGAGGAGGCCGGCAGTGCAGAGTGGCTTGCGAAATGGGATGACAGGATGCTCACCCTGCTTTCCAGGCATGACGAGTCAGGATTTACCCGGCTGGTGTTGTGTGGGGAAGAAGATTTGCTTGCGGATTTGCCCACCTATGTGGCAAAAAAGAGGAGGGAGAAAGCCGAAATGTGTTTTCTGAGGCTGTTAAACCCAATCGGACTTTCGGAAGAAAACGAAAAAAGGCTGCGGGAGTATCTGTGTACGCATACGAAAGGGTGTGATTCGGAAGCGGCATGGGAAACCCTTCTTCTATCCCACGGGGATGAACGCGCCTATTACGAAGAATTTATGAAAACGGGCTGTGTAACGGGAGAAAACATTACGGATATGCTTGCTGACATGAAAGACGGGCATACGGAAATGAAGGCCCTTCTGATGCGCTATCAGGAGGAAGAACTGGGAGAAAGGGACTTCTTTGCATCTTTGTCCCTGGATTGAAAGGCATGGATATAAAGGGGGCGTTGCAAAATCATCGCTTTAGATGTGATTTGCAACGCCCCCTTGTCGTGTGTTTTATGAACGTCTCAGGCGAGATAAGTATTTTGGCAGCAGTAAAATTTCATGCATAAACAGAGGCATGGCAGCCAGCAGCAGTAAAAACTTCCAGTCTCCGGCGCTTAAGATGCAGGTGCCAAAGGCGGACGTGACGGAAGGAAAACTGGTTACCAGCGCCTGAAGCGCGATGCCGATGGCAAAAGCAGCAATCATCAGTTTGTTGGAAAAGTGGTTCATTTTAAAAACAGAACAGTCCACATCCCGCATACCTATGGCGTGGAAGAGCTGGGAAATGCCCAGCACCGTAAAAGCATAGGTCTGGCAGCGGACTAAAATCTCCGGGACATTCAACATAATCCGCAGGTTTTCCAAGGTGACGGGGACATTACCGGCCAGCAGCAGCCGTATGGGGAGCTGCAAAAAGGCGGTCATGCTGATAAGGGCAATCAAAAAGCCGTATAAAAGCGTACAGGACAGCCCGCCCTCCGCAAATAGATTCTCATCTTTTGGACGGGGCGGTTTTTTCATAAAATGGGAAGTGTCGCTTGCATCAATGCCCAGCGCCAGGGCGGGCAGGGAATCCGTAATCAGGTTAATCCAGAGGATGTGGCTCGGCTTCAACGGAGAGCAAAGTCCCAAAAGGATGGCGGAAAGCATGGTAATGATTTCCCCAAAGTTGGAGGAAAGCAGGAACAACACGGATTTTTTGATATTGGCATAGATACTTCTTCCCTGCTCAATCGCTTTCACAATGGTGGAAAAGTTGTCGTCCGTCAAAATGATGTCGGCTGCATTTTTGGCGACATCTGTTCCGGTAATACCCATGGCAATGCCCACATCCGCTGATTTCAGGGAAGGCGCGTCGTTGACGCCATCTCCCGTCATGGCGACGATATGTCCGTTTGTCTTCAAGGCATTGACGATTTTGGTCTTATGCTCAGGTGAAACCTGGGCAAAGACGTGAGTGTTCTGTAAAGCCAGCGCCAGGTGGGCATCCGGCATGGAGTTAAGCGCAGCGCCGGTCATGCATTCCGATATATCTTCGGCAATGGAAAGCTCTTTGGCAATGGCGCATGCCGTGTCCACCCTGTCGCCGGTAATCATGATGGTCTGTACGCCGGCGCTGTGACAGGCGGCTACGGCGTCTTTTGCTTCCGGCCGGATAGGGTCCTTCATACCGGCAAGTCCGAGAAAAGCCAAATCCTTTTCGGAAGGTCTGGGTTCTCCTGTTTTCATGCCCAGCGCCAGAATGCGCAGGGCTTTTGCAGACAGTGTTTCTATGGCGTCATAAATCGCTTTTTTGTGCGCCGGGGTAATGGGCAGCAGTCTTCCCTCTTCCCAAATATAGCGGCAGCGCCGTATGATTTCATCCGGTGAGCCTTTTGTAAAAGAAATGAAATTACTTCCCTGCTTGTGCAGCGTAGTCATCATTTTGCGCTCCGAGTCAAAGGCAATTTCCCCGACGCGGGGAAGGCGCGCTTCAAGCACAGGGCGGTAAAGATGGAAACGGGAAGCCATATCCAAAAGGGCAAGCTCTGTGGGGTCCCCTATCCTTGCTGCGCTTTCGGCGGCGTATAATTCCTTGTCGCAGGAATCATCCGGCAAAACGGCATCGTTGCAAAGGGTAAAACCTTCCAGAAAGTAGCGGTTTTTTTGCCGGTTCAGGGCGTCGACAAAACAGAGGCTTCCGTCCGTATAACATTCGGCCACGGACATTTTATTTTGGGTAAGGGTGCCGGTTTTGTCGGAACAGACAACGCTGACGCATCCTAAGGTTTCCACGCTCGGCAGTTTTTTCACGATGGTATTGACCTTCACCATACGGGAAACGCTTAAGGCAAGTACCATGGTGACAATGGCGGGCAGTCCTTCCGGCACAGCGGCAACAGCCAGGGAAATAGCGGTAATCAACATTTCCAGAACATCCCGTTTTTGCAGGATTGCTATGAAGAAAAGCAGGGCGCAGAGGATAAGGGAAATGATACTCAGCACTTTTCCCAGGTCGGCAAGTCTTTTCTGCAGCGGAGTGGTTTCATTGGGCGCCTCGTTGATAAGCCGCGCTATTTTACCGATTTCGGTATCCATGCCGATGGCAGTCACCACGCCCGTTCCCCGTCCGTAGGTAACGTTGGTGGACATATAGGCCTTATTGTGTTCCTTGATGTCTTTTTCCACCGGCAGGGATTCCCCTGTCAGTGCGGATTCTTCGATTTTTAAACTGAGGGATTCTGTGAGCGTTAAATCCGCCGGCACCTGTCTGCCTGCATCCAAAAGGACAACGTCGCCCACAATCAAGTCGCTTGCGGGAATTTCCCTGGCACAGCCGTTTTCTAGTATTACGGCTTTTGGGCTTGTCATTTCCTTTAAAGAATCGAGGGCGCGCTGTGCCTTGCCCTCCTGAATCACGCCGACAACGGCATTGACGAGTATGACGGCCAGAATAATGGCGGTATCGCTGTACTCGCGTAAAAGCAGGGAAATGGCGGCTGCAATAAAAAGGATAAAAATGAGGGGGTCGTTCAACTGCTCCAGAAAACGCTGCGGCGCCGTTTTTCTGTGACCTTCCTCCAAAACATTCTGTCCACGGACTGAAAAATCTGTATGTTGTGTGGTATTCATAAAGTCCCCCCAGATAAGGTATTGGCAAGTTGTCTGCCTAATGCAAGATATGATTCGCGTGGACAAAATATACTTGTACCTGTGCGCAAATACAGGTAGAAATATGGAATTTCCTCATTTAGCATTGCGGCAGCCTCGGCGTGCATTTGTTCCAACAGGACGCGCTCCCGCTCGAGTAAAAACGCAGCGGCACATAGGATGCTACAGAACAGCATCCAAGGGCCGGCGTTTTTACACGGTCCTTTATGGAATCAAATGCACGCCGGGGCTGCCGCAATGTAAAATGGGGATATTCCGGAAGCAGAATTATGTTGCGTAAATCTTCCGGTAAAGATATACTATAGTATATAAAAATGAACGCATCTGCTGTCCCAAAACAGCGCAGAAACGAGGTAAATAATGGAAATTACTTACAATCAGGCGAAAAAGATTCTGGAGGAGTACGGTCAGGAACATATTCTTAAGTATTATGATGAACTGGATGAAACCGAAAAGCAGGTTCTCCTGGACCAGATTGCCCAAACGGATTTTTCAGTGGTGCAGTCCTGCAAGCATGCAGGGGAAACGGCAGTAAAAGGAAAGATTACCCCGTTAAAGGCAATGGAGCTTGATGAGATAGAGGCAGATAGGGACAAATACGAACAAATCGGCCTTAAGACTATCCGGGAGGGCAGGGTGGCGGCAGTGCTGCTTGCAGGAGGCATGGGCACCAGGCTTGGCTCCGATGACCCCAAGGGGATGTATAATATCGGCATTACGAAGGATATCTATATCTTTGAAAGGATTGTGGGCAACCTGCTGGAAGTGGTGAAGCAGGCAGATACCTGGATACATCTTTTTGTGATGACAAGCGACAAAAATCATGATGCGACAGTGAAGTTTCTGACAAAGCATTCGTTTTTCGGGTATCGCGGGGAGTATGTCCACTTTTTCAAACAGGAGATGGCGCCGGCGGCAGATTACAGCGGAAAGATATACATGGAAAGCAAAAGCAGGATGTCTGCCTCGCCAAACGGCAACGGAGGCTGGTACATTTCCATGAAAAATACGGGAATGCTTGACATTGTAAAGAAAGAAGGAATTGAATGGCTCAATGTCTTTGCCGTGGACAATGTGCTGCAAAGGATTGCAGACCCGGTTTTTGTGGGCGCTGTTGTGGATAAGAAATGCGTGGTCGGTTCCAAGGTGGTAAAGAAAAATGCGCCGGATGAAAAAGTGGGCGTTATGTGTCTGGAAGACGGCAGGCCGTCCATTGTGGAATATTATGAACTGACAGACGAGTTGATGAATGCAAAGGATGAAAAGGGCAGTCCTGCCTATCAGTTCGGCGTTATCCTGAATTATCTGTTTCAGGAAGAAGCATTACACAAGATGGCGGAAAAGAAACTGCCTTTGCACGTGGTAGAAAAGAAAATCCCTTATATGGATGAGCAGGGGAGAATGATAAAACCGGAGCAGCCTAACGGTTATAAGTTTGAAAATCTTGTACTTGACATGATACATGAGATGGAAAGCTGCCTGCCCTTTGAAGTGGTGCGCAGCAAAGAGTTTGCGCCCATCAAGAATAAGACGGGCGTTGATTCCGTGGAAAGTGCAAGGGCATTGCTTCAGGAAAACGGTGTGGAACTATAAACAGGCAAAAAGGATGAAGGAGGTAACAGAATGGCTATTTTGGTGACGGGAGGCGCAGGTTACATCGGCAGCCATACGGTAGTGGAGCTGCAAAATGCAGGCTATGATGTGGTAGTGCTGGATAATCTGAGCAATGCAAGTGAAAAATCCCTGGAACGGGTAGAGAAGCTTACAGGAAAAAAGGTTACTTTTTACAAGGCTGATATTTTGGACCGCGAGGCCACGGAAAAGATTTTTACAAAAGAACAGATTACGGCTGTCATCCATTTTGCGGGGTTAAAAGCGGTGGGAGAGTCCGTGCAAAAGCCATGGGAATATTACAACAATAACATTACCGGCACGCTTACCTTGCTGGATGTGATGAGAAAGCACCATGTCAAGAACATCATTTTTTCTTCTTCCTCCACCGTATACGGTACGCCCGAGCAGATTCCGGTGACGGAGGAAACGCCGAAAGGAGAATGCACCAATCCCTACGGCTGGACCAAGTCCATGCTGGAGCAGATTCTTATGGACGTGCAGAAAGCAGACCCCGAATGGAATGTGATTCTTCTCCGCTATTTCAATCCAATCGGCGCGCACAAGAGCGGAACCATCGGGGAAAATCCCAACGGCATTCCCAACAACCTGATGCCTTATATCACACAGGTAGCGGTGGGCAGGCTCAAAGAACTCGGCGTGTTCGGAAACGATTACCCTACGCCGGACGGCACCTGCATCAGGGATTACATCCACGTGCTGGATTTGGCGGACGGCCATGTAAAGGCATTGAAAAAAATAGAAGAAAACGCAGGACTTTGCATCTATAATCTGGGAACCGGCAACGGTTACAGTGTTCTGGAGGTCATCAAAAATTTTGAGGAAGCCACGGGCATCAACATTCCGTATTCCATAAAGCCGCGCAGAGAAGGGGATATTCCCGCCAATTACGCCAATGCCCAAAAAGCTTACGAGGAAATCGGCTGGAAAGCCCGCTATGGCATACGGGAAATGTGTGAAGATTCCTGGCGTTGGCAGAGCCAGAATCCCAACGGTTACGAGGACTAAGCAATCCAAATGTTCCACCAATAGGTCGTTTCCACATTTTGTACGGGCGGCAGCGGCGGTGTATTTGTTCCAACAGGACACGCTCCCGCTCGGGTAAAAACGCAGCGGCACATAAGAGGTTATAGGACAACCTCTAAGGGCCGGCGTTTTTACACGGTCCTTTATGGAATCAAATACACCGCCGCTGCCGCCCGTACAAAATGTGGAAACATTACACCAAATTTACTTGCAACAAATATTCGGATGCATTATAATATAAGTAAGAATATGGAAATAATGTGCGATTTTTCTGTGCAGGAAAGGAGTACGCATGAGAATACAGGGTATGAACAGTGTAAACTCTATATATGGAAAAATAGCCAGCGGGAAAAGAATCCGGTCTGCAGCGGATGACGCGTCGGGGCTTGCGATTGCCAATAAGTTAAAGAGAAACAGCAACGGACTGGATGTCGGGGCATCCAATATCAAAGACGGTATCGGTGTTGCCAATATCAAAGACGGAGCGCTTGGCTCCATGCAGGATTCTTTGCAGCGTATCCGCGAGTTAAGCATAAAGGCTTCCAACGGATTGTATGGCGATTCCGAAAAGCAGATGATTCAAAAGGAAGTTGACCAGCTTTTAGAAGGGATTCAGTATACGGCGGCAGGAACGCAGTTCAATGAAATGAAACTGTTGGACGGCAGTATGGCGGATATGGATATAGCAGCCAATGCGGACGGTTCAGGCATGAAAATCCAGATGGAGAACATGACGTTAAAGTCCCTTGGTATAGACGGGTATGACGTCACCGGGAAGTTTGATATCAGTGCCATTGACAATGCCATGAAAAAAATCAGTGAGGCAAGAAGCGGTACGGGAGCAGTCACCAATGCGTTAGAACATGCCTACAATTATAACACGGGGGCATCCCTTAATCTGGTGGGAGCAAGGAGCAGGATTGAAGATTTGGATATACCGAAGGCAGTATCCGAGCAAAAGAAAAACAAATTACTGACAGATTACCGTATGGGTATGCTTCGCAGGAAAATGCAGGATGATTCGCTGATTACGAGGATGTTTGGCAGGTAAAAAATATCAAAATTTGATTCCGATGGGCGGGATGGCTCATCGGAATTTTTTTAGGAGGAGAATATGTCAGAACTTAAAGCAGAACTGAAAGCCTGTTTTAAGCAGTTATAAATGAAATGTTTGTCACAAGGAGGCAGAAAGGATACCGGTATGGAACGAATCAATAGCATTATAAAAAATAAGGAAAACAGCAATACGGATTTTGCAGTGCATATAAAAGGGGAAGAGGAACTGAAAGGGTTGATAAAGGTTCTGGAAGAAAACCATTTTGAGATTCAGGTAAACCTGTTTGATGAACAATTAAGCGAATGGATGATGAGGGTGGCAAAAGAGGATAATTACAATACCTGTTTTAGAATACGGAACTGGGACAATGACAAATGTGTGGCGTGGAATCCATCAATAGAACACTGGCGAATGTATTGTGCAAGTATCATTGAACTGGAGAACGGGGAAATTATTTTTCACGAGGGAAGATATACAAAAGAGACTGCCGAGACGGAAGCTGACAAAATCATGAAAGATATCGGAGAAGGCAGTTGTCTGGGAAATATATACGGGAATAAGACAAAAGCTCAAATTGTGGAGGCTTTGATAAAATTCGGAGGGCAAAATGTTAATACCTGATAAAATACGCAATTTGCTTTCAAGTGAGGAATATGAAACAGACAATATCGGTATGTCGGGCTCATCGGTCCTCATTTTTGAAAACAAAGTTTTAAAGGTGCAGGATTATAATGAGGAAGCCGAAAATGAATACCGGATGATGCAGTATCTGCAAGGCAGGCTTCCGGTCCCGGTGCCGTATGTCCGTGAGGTGGTGGAGGGCAAGTCATACCTGTTGATGAGTAAATGCGACGGCCGGATGGCATGTGCGTCTGAATACATGGAAAATCCCGCTATTTTGTGCAAGCTGCTTGCAAATGGACTGAAAATGCTGTGGAGCATGGATGTATCAGACTGCCCATGCGACCAGAGTCTGTCCTGCAAGTTATTGAGAGCAGAGCAAATCATAGAAGACGGTCTGGTGGACATGGATAATGTAGAGCCGGATACTTTTGGCAAAAACGGCTTCAGGGACCCTGCGGAATTGCTCCAATGGCTGCGTGAAAACAAACCGGAGGAGGAACCGGTTTTGTCCCACGGGGATTACTGTCTTCCGAATATATTCGGAAATCAAAGTGAAGTGAGCGGATTTATAGACTTAGGACGGATGGGCATAGCGGATAAGTGGTGTGATATTGCGCTGTGTTACAGGAGCCTGTCGCATAATTATAGCGGCGGGTACAAATACAACGGGAACCAATCCTATAAGGAATTTGACGAGATGCTCCTGTTTAGGGAATTGGGAATGGAACCGGAATGGGAAAAAATACGTTACTATATTTTACTGGATGAATTGTTTTAAAATGGGAATAACCGCGCGCGCTTTATGGGAAGCTATTTGCAATATGAAGAAAGGAAGGCGTCAGTATGTGCACAGCTGTAACTTATAAAACTAAGGATTTTTATTTTGGGCGTACCCTGGATTATGAATTTTCATATGGGGACGAAGTGGTAATTACGCCCAGCAATTATGTATTCCATTTTACGGAGCAGGGAGAAATAAAACGCCACCATGCCATTATCGGCATGGCGCATGTGGAGGGCGAATATCCCCTTTATTATGATGCCGTCAATGAAAAAGGATTGGGCATGGCCGGTTTGAATTTTGTGGGAAATGCCGTTTACCATGATAAAAAAGCCGGAATGGATAATATTACGCAGTTTGAGTTTATTCCGTGGATACTTTGCCAATGTGCCACCGTGGAGGAAGCAGCAGGGCTGATTGGAAAAATGAATCTGCTGAATACGCCGTTCAACGAAAAACTGCCTGTTGCGCAGTTACATTGGATAATTTCGGACAGGGAAAAGGCCATAACGGTGGAATCGGTACGGGATGGCATTAAAATATATGACAATCCTGTCGGTGTTTTGACAAATAATCCGCCTTTTGAGATGCAGATGTTTGGACTGCGCAATTATATAAATATTTCTGCCAAAGAGCCCGGAAATGCTTTTGCGCCGGGGCTGGACCTGGAGCAGTACAGCAGGGGGATGGGAGCAATCGGCCTTCCGGGGGATTTGTCTTCACAATCCCGGTTTGTCAGGGCCGTGTTTACCAAAATGAACTCGGTGTCAAAAGACGGGGAAAATGACAGCGTCAGTCAGTTTTTCCATATCCTCAATGCGGTGGAGCAGCAGCGGGGCTGCTGTGATTTGGGTGATGGCAAGTATGAAATTACCATATATACATCGTGCTGCAATGCGGACAAAGGAATCTATTATTATACTACCTATGATAATCACCAGATTTCTGCGATAGATATGCATAAGGAAAATCTGGAAAAGGATACACTGATATGTTTTCCGAAGGCAGAAGGAGAACAAATAAAAATGCAGAACTGAAAACAACAGGGAGAGAGGATATGCCGGGATTTGAAGATGGAAGGATAGAATACAGACAAATACGCGGGGATGAAATATGCAGGGAGTTATTTTCGACGTTTATCCGTCATCAGGTGGTGACAAAATGCTGGAGAAAAGAAAATGGAAAATGGCTTGTCAGGGATGCCCCCTTTATCGACGACTGGTCTGAGAAAGACTATGAAACATTGACAGTCTGTCTGAAACATACGGTTGATTCCGGGGGTTTTGTGTACGGCGCATTTTATGACGGACGCCTGAAAGGGTTTGTATCGGTTGAATCAGGATTATTCGGGGGAGAACATAGATATCTGGATTTGTCCAGCATACATGTTTCCGAGGATATGCGTGGTAACGGGATGGGAAAAGAGTTGTTTCTTGCAGCGGTAAAATGGGCAAAAAGCAAAGGGGCTGCCAAACTTTACATATCGTCCCATTCAGCGGTGGAATCACAGGCTTTTTATAAAACAATGGGATGCGTCGAAGCACAAATGTATCATCAAAAGCATGTGGAGGCAGAGCCTTTTGACTGTCAGCTGGAATTTGCAGTGGAGCAAAGGGGACAGATATAAGGATGGCAAATAAAGTCGAGATATTTTTTGATAAATGTTGTATCTTTTATTCAAAACAGTGCAGGGAGGTATCAGTTGGAAGAACATATAGAAGCCGTTCAAAGGATGCAGGATTACATTATAGCAAATCTGACAGAGGACATTACCATGGCGGATTTGGCAAGGGCATCCCTGTATTCCCCGTGGTATTCCTATAGGCTGTTCGTGCAATTACTGCATATGACGCCGTCCATGTATATCAGAAGACTTCGCCTGTCAAAATCGGCATTGCGGTTACGGGATGAAGGAGTCAGGATAATAGATGTGGCACTGGATGCGGGATATGAAAGTGTGGACGGATACCAGAGGGCATTCTTTCGCGAATTTGGATGCAATCCTTATGAGTATTCTGTATGCCCGACGCCAATCTGCCTGTTTAAGCCTTATGGCGTAAAATATGCGAGAAAGGAAAGGGATACAACTATGAAAGAAGTAAAAACCGTGTTTGTACAGATGGTGGAAAGACCTGCCCGAAAGGCGATTATCAAGAGGGGAAAAGAGGCCCGGGACTATTGGAAGTACTGTGAAGAAGTAGGATGCGACGTATGGGGAATATTAACCAGCATAAAATCCATTAGTGGAGAACCGGTATGTCTGTGGCTGCCTGACGGGCTTATTGCACCTGGTACATCCGAATATGTGCAGGGCGTCGAGGTTTCCACGGACTATGCAGGTGAAATTCCGGAAGGATTTGAGATTATTGAACTGCCAAAATGTAAATATATCATGTTTCAAGGCGAACCCTTTGAAGAGGCTGATTTCGGGGAGGCAATAGAACAGATATGGGATGCGGTAAAGAAGTATAACCCACAGCCGTCCGGATATTGCTGGGACAAAGAAAATCCGCGTATTCAGTTGGAGCCAATCGGAAGCAGGGGATACATAGAACTGCATCCTGTAAAAAGCCTGACATAGTGAAAAGGGTTGTTTTGTGACATCCTCTTTTGGAAAGCGGAAAACTGGAAGCGGAAAATTGAAAATGGCAATACCGGAAAAATCCAAAAGCCCGAATTTTCATACACAATACGGCGCAAAAAGCATTTCTGCTTTCTGCGCCGTATTGTGTATGCCTTTGCTTTTTATAAGCAACGGTGTAATAATTATGCAACATACCGGTACATGAAAATAAAGTGGCATACGCTTCCGGCCATACAGAACAGGTGAAAAATTTCATGGGAACCGAAATAGGCATGTTTGGCATTAAAGATAGGTAATTTCAATGCATAAATAATGCCGCCCACAGTGTAAATAATGCCGCCCGCCAACAACCAGAGAAAAGCAGCCACGGGCAGTGTATGAAACAGCTTGCCAAACACAAAAACACAAACCCACCCCATTGCAATATACAGGATGGAAGAAAACCATTTGGGACAGGTAATCCAGAGCGCTTTAATCGCCATGCCCACGATGGCAATGCTCCATACAACAGCCAGCAGTGTAAAGCCTTCCCTGCCGCCCAGCACAATCATGCATACCGGGGTGTAAGAGCCTGCAATCAGGACAAAAATCATCATATGGTCAATTTTGCGAAAAACCCGCAGGGGTTTACCACTTAAGTTAACGGAGTGATAGGTGGCGCTGGCGCCATAAAGCAGAATCATGCTGAACATAAAAATGCACATGGCAATAAAGTGGTTTCTGTCGGAAGTGATTCCCGCTTTAATTAATAGCGGAACCATTGCAAATACAGCGGCCATCATGCCGATAAAATGAGTGATTGCGCTGCCGGGTTCACGAATTGTAATTTGCATAATAAAAACCTCCTTGATGGATAAGTATATATAATATGTTCCCACAATTACATAAAAATACACGCATATATCATGATATAGTTTTCAAAACCACATATAACATAATGCAATACTACACCATAAAGAGGGAGATGTCAATAATAATCCGAATTGAATTTCCGCATTTTGCACGCCGGGGCAGCCGCTTTGCAAAATACGGAAATACTGGAAATCTGAGGTAAAAAAAGAGGACATCAGTCCTCTTCAATAACATGTATCTCCAAATAGTCAAAATCTATTGGTTCTATAAAGTTATCCTGTGTAAAGCGTGCGCGGTCGTGGCGTTTAAAATCGGCAACCGTGGCGTCCAGCCAGATGGGTTTTCCGAGGTCAAACTGATAGCAGATTTCGTCCAGGGCATGAAAAATTTTGTGGGTACGGGTATCCGTGCCGTTGTCAATAATAACGGTGTCCCGCAATAAACGGTTGTCTTTGAAAATTTTGGCCCATAAACGAAACATATTCCTTCTCCTTTTATTCTGAAGTCTCTGCATTATTTTTCATATCATTCCTATCATAACAAAAAAAGCACAAGATGTCATTGATGGAAAGGAACAAAATAATAGACATAAAATCTTAAATAAATGTTAATTTCTTGTATATAATATACAAATCAAATTCGTTATGTGTTATACTGTTTTTAAGGGTAGAAAGCGGTGCGCTGCTCACGGGTTACATGAAGAAAAGGGGAGAACAGGATAGGGGGATTACGAAACGGCAAGGAGAGTTTTGACAGATGGAGTGGAGCGATTACAAGGATAATGGTGTGGACAGCTGGAAAGAGGTCAATCTCATTTATTCAGCGGCATTGAAACAGATTCAGACGAAGATGGAGATACTGAATGATGAATTTCAGCATGTACACAGGTACAACCCCATAGAACATATCAAGTCGCGTATTAAGACGCCGGAAAGCATCGTTAAAAAGTTAAAACGCCACGGTTATGAATCTACGATTGAAAACATGATAAAATATGTCAATGACATAGCGGGCATCAGGATTATCTGTTCCTTTACCTCTGATATATACAGGATAGCTGCCATGATTGCAGAGCAGAAAGATATTGTGATTTTATCCACAAAAGATTATATCACTTATCCCAAGGCAAGCGGTTATAAAAGCTATCACATGCTGGTTTCCGTGCCGGTATATTTGTCGGACAGGAATGCGGAAGCAAAAGTGGAAGTACAGATTCGCACGGTAGCAATGGATTTCTGGGCAAGCCTGGAGCATAAGATGCATTATAAATTTGAAGGGGATGCACCGGAGAAAATTAAAGAGGAATTGATAGAGTGCGCCAGAATGGTATCGGATTTGGATGCCAGGATGTTGTCTCTGAATGAAGAAATATTAAAACTGAGTAAAGTGAATGTAAATTAAGGAAAGGCCTTTTGGCTTTTCCTTTTTTAATAGCTGAATGGTCCCAAAATGAGGAGTGCCCTGATGCAAAATCGCATCAGGGCAATTATGAAAAAATTTATCTATGTGCGTAATGAATACATTACTTGCTCACACATCTTTGATAGACATAGTATAACAATGAAATGTGAATAAACTATGAACAGGATGTAAAGAAACAGTAAAATATACAAAAAGAAGGTTTGGGACAAAATAGAAAGTATACAATTTGCACAAACTCAAGAAGATAGTTACCTGTTGTGTTTTTGTTGTGGAAATGATAAAATAAACTATAATTATGTAACAAATGGGCGTTTACAGGTGGAATACGAAAGTGGTAGGGATATGTTTGGAGGAAAATGGATGGACACATTTATGGACAAGCTGGCACAGAAACTGAATGCGCAGGAAATGATTAAAGCGAATGCGGCTGCCGATGCAGCAGAACTTTCCCGTTTTAAAGAGCAAAATGCCGAATATGAGGCATTGCTGCAGCAGATAAAAGACAGCAGTGGACAAAATGCGGAAAATGCAGAAAAATTGGCACAGAATGCGGAGAAAATAGGGCAAAGCGCAGTTCTCATGGGGCAGAATGCGGCTAAACTGGAGCAGGGTCTCGAAACCACAAGGCAGAGCGCTGACAGGATGGAGCAGGCGGTCATGAAGGTGGAGCAGAGCGCGGCCAGAGTAGGGCAGTGCGCCTTAATGATGGAGCAGGGTGCGGATAAAGCAGAGCAGAATGCGGCAAACATAGAATCCCTGGTTGCGGCAGGCATTGCAAAAATAGAGGAAATGCAGGCAGCGCCCCGCGATATGGAAGAACTGGACGAAAAGCTTGCAGAATTAAAGAAAATCCTGACGGAACAGATGGAGCAGCTTACGGACCATGTGCATAAGGAAGATGTCAAAGTATACCGTAATGTACAGGCAGTGGTGGTGGATGAGACTGCAAAACAGAGCGATATCCTGGGCAAGAATCTTGCTTCCGTATCCGGCAGTTTGAAGGCCGTCACGGGGATATCAGTTGCAGCATTGCTGGCAGCTGTTGCCGGAATTGCATTTCAGGTGCTGGTTTACCTGCATATCATATAAGGCAGGGCGGGAGATAAGATGGGAAAACAGTTGTGGAAACCGGGCAATATGCTGTATCCGCTTCCGGCAGTTATGGTCAGTGTTTCAGGGAAAGACGGCAAGAATAATATATTGACGATTGCGTGGGCGGGGACGGTGTGCAGTGACCCGCCCATGGTATCCATTTCTGTTAGACCGGAGCGTTATTCTTACCATATGTTAAAGGAAACAGGAGAATTTGTGATAAACCTGACGACAAAAGAGCTTGCTTTTGCGACGGATTACTGCGGCGTGAAAAGCGGAAGGGATGTGGATAAATTCCGCAAACTTCATCTGACGCCTCTGCCTGCCAAGGTGGTGCAGGCGCCCCTGATAGCCGAGAGTCCGGTCAATATAGAATGTCAGGTCACCGAAGTAAAACCTCTTGGCACCCATGACATGTTTCTGGCAAAGGTTGCGGCAGTTCATGTGGATGAAACGTATATGGATGAAAAAAACAAGTTCCATCTGGAGGAGGCAGAGCCGATTGTATATTCCCACGGTGCATATTATACCATTGGAAACCTGCTGGGGACATTTGGATATAGCGTGAAAAGTACTTCTAAAGCTCATGCCAAAGGGCATTTCGCTAAGAAGTTCTAAGTTCCACGCGGGAGAAAAAAGTGAAAAACAGGCGCGTGCCTGTCGGGAGTCCGTTACGGCGGTTTCGGCAGGTATGCGCCTGTTTATTGTTCCCTGAAAGGAAGCAGGCTTCCTCTGAAGACGGCGTCGGCGCCGTGCTTTTCCCGGATGGCGTCAAGGGCGGCGTCCAGTTTTTTCTGTTTTTCATTTTCAGCTAAGGAGTTTTGCCCGTCAAACAAAGATAACTGCACCGGTTCTCCTTCGGGAACGAGCCGGGAAGTCCTGATGCCGAGAAGCCTGATGGGATTGCGGTTCCAGACGGCGTCAAACAGGGAAAGTGCAGTCTGGTAAATCACTTTTGTGGATGCGCTTGGAATTTCCAGCGTCATCTGGTGGGATACTGATTGAAAAGAACTGTATTTGATTTCCAGACAGACAAGTCCTGCTGCCTCATGGGAGGCGCGCAGGTGGCTGCCAACGGATTCGGCAAGTTTAAGCAGGGTATGTGCCGCTTCTTCCCGCTTCGTGACATCCCGGCTTAATGTTACGGAATTGCCGACACCTTTTCGTTTTGCAGGTTGTGACATGACTTTTGAATCGTCGATGCCGTTGGCATAATTCCAAAGAAGCATTCCATGGCTTTTTAAATGGGAAACCAGTATTGAGGAATCCGTTTTGGCGAGTTCGCCGATGGTAAGGATGCCTAGCTTATGCAGGGTATCCACGCTGGAGCGTCCGCACATAAATAAGGAAGATACCGGAAGCGGCCATAGTTTTTCCCGGATTTCGTGGGAATACAGCGTATGTACCAAATTTGGCTTTTTGAAATCAGATGCCATTTTTGCCAGTACTTTCCTGTCGGAAATCCCGATGTTAACGGTAAAACCGAAAAGCCTGTATATACTATCTTTTATGGAGACGGCTGCCTCTTTTGCAGACGGATAAAGATGGGAAACAGAGGTAAAGTCCATGTAGCACTCGTCTATGCTTGCCTGTTCTGTGTCAGGACAGATATCATTCAAAAACTGCATCAGTTCCGCGCTTTTTTTCTCGTAAAAAGCATGTTCAGGGGAAACAATGGTAAGGCCGGGGCATTTTTTGACGGCATTTACCACGGGTTCGCCCGTTACTATGCCGTATGATTTGGCGGGAATGGATTTGGCCAGCACAACGCCGTGGCGGCGTTCGATGTCGCCGCCCACAATCGACGGAATGGTCCGCAAATCCGTGGCGCTGCCCTCAGACAGCAGCTTCAGGGAACTCCAGCTAAGGTATGCGGAATTGACATCTATATGGAAGATAATCTGGTTCACGGTCCTGCCTCCTTTTGTCATGATATTCATTATATCCTTTGCAACTGTATCTTTACAACTAAAAAAAATACTGATAAAATGGGTTTGTTGATTGTTACAAAATTGTGAACGGTGAGATAAAGATGTTGAAAAAAATTACCATGTACTATAAAAGGCTTAGATACACATATATAAAACTTGCAGCGGGCATACTTTTCATAGCGGCTCTCTTTTTACCGAGTTACACCAAATGGGAAGACACCGGTGACAATATTTTTACCATTTTCCTGAATGGGAATGAAATAGGTGTGATTGGGGAAGCGGCACGTGCGGAAGAGCTGTTGCAGCAGGCCAGGAGGGAACTGGTTTCGGATTCCGATGAACTGGTGTTTATGGATGCGGACTTAAAACTGGAGGGCAACGCTGTTCTCTGGGGCAGGATAGATGATGATGAAGAGATACAGGAGCGCATGGGCGTTGTACTGGAGGGCAGTATCAGGGAAACCTTACAGCGTTCTTATGTAATGAAGGTAAATAATTACATGGTAAACCTTGGAAGCAGGGATGAGGTGGTCCGGCTGCTGCAGTCTGCAGTGAACCAGTATGATACCGAGGAGAGGTATCAGGTCGGTCTGGTACACGCGGAGGGCAGGGAGTTCAATGTGCTGACAACGCAGATAACAGATACCGGGAAGCAGGACGTCTATGAAGTGCAGGCCTGCAATGTGCCTGCCATAAAAGGCGGTTTTACCGAAACCATGGATGCCATGTTTGACGGTGTGGAGCCTTCCAAAGAGAAAGATTTTGAGGATTATGAAACCGGCCTTATCAGCATGGGTTTTGCGGAAGAGGTGGAGATTGTGGAAGCCTATCTGGATACCGCGCAGCTCACACCGTTTGACCAGGCTCTGGAGGAAGTCATTAAGGAGCAGGCGGTCAATTCCGTGTATGAGGTAGTCTCCGGGGATACGCTCTCCGAAATTGCCATTAAGGTCAATATTCCCATGGACCAGATTGTGGCGATGAACGATGCGCTGGAAAACGAGAATACCACCATCCGTGTAGGACAGGAATTAATCATTACCATTCCGGAGCCTGAACTTTCCGTGGACAGGCAGGAACAAATGTACTATGAAGAAATATATGATGCGGATATTATTTATGTGGACAGGGATGACTGGTACACAACCCAGACTAAGACCATACAGGAGCCCAGCGCCGGTTTCAGGAGGGTGGTAGCCATCATTTCTTACCGCAACAATAAGGAAGTGGGCAGGGATATCCAGAAGGAAGAAGTTATAATGGCGGCCGTTCCCAAGATTGTGGAGAGGGGAACGATAATCCCGCCTACCTATATCAAACCTATTTCCGGCGGCCGGCAGACTTCCGGCTTTGGCAGGAGGAAAGCGCCCAAGAAGGGGGCAAGCACTTACCATAAGGGTGTGGACTGGGCTGTGCCTACAGGTACGGCGGTTGTGGCATCCTGCGGCGGTACGGTCGTAAAGGCCGGCTGGGGCAGCGGCTACGGCTATGTCGTCTATATAAACCATGAAGACGGCAGACAGACGCGCTATGCCCATCTGAGCAAGGTGCTGGTCAGCGTAGGACAAAACGTATCGCAGGGACAAAGAATAGCCCTCAGCGGTAACACGGGCGTCAGCACGGGACCGCATCTGCACTTTGAAATGCTGATAAACGGTTCACAGGTAAATCCTCTGTCTTATCTCGAGTGATAACGGCAACGGAAATATCGAACAGGCATTCCCGTTTACAAATGAGAAGGATAGTTATATAATGGTAAAAATGAAGATTTTATTAAGATTTTAATTTGCACTTATGCATAAAGATTCAGGGTCAGTAACCGGGACCTGCGGAAAGTGCTGTATTGCAGGCAGTGTGCAGTACGCATGGAAAGGAAAAGATGGAACAATACGCAATCAGGGGCGGTAATCCATTGGTCGGTGAAGTGGAGATAGGAGGCGCCAAAAACGCAGCGCTTCCTATTATTGCGGCTTCCGCCATGACGGATGAAACCGTGCATATAGAGAACCTGCCGGATGTGCGGGATACCAATGTACTGCTGGAGGCCATGCAGGACATCGGTGTTTTGATAAATCGGGAAGAACGGCATAAAGTGACAGTGAACGCGGCCCGGATAAACAGTCTTCTGGTGGATGGCGACAATATCCGCAAAATACGCGCTTCCTATTATTTTCTGGGCGCGCTGCTTGCCAAATATAAAAGGGCGGAGGTAGCGCTTCCGGGCGGCTGCGATATCGGCTGCAGGGCGATTGACCAGCATATAAAAGGCTTTCGTGCTTTAGGCGCTGAAGTAAAAATTGAATATGGATTGATAAAGGCACAGGCAGAGCATCTTAGGGGAAGCCATATTTACATGGACGTGGTTTCCGTAGGTGCGACCATCAACGTCATGATGGTGGCGGCTCTTGCCGAAGGACAGACCATTATAGAAAATGCGGCGAAAGAACCGCATGTGGTGGATTTGGCCAATTTTTTAAACAGCATGGGCGCCAATATCAAGGGAGCCGGTACGGATGTGATTCGTATCAAGGGCGTTACTCATCTGCACGGTACGGATTATGCCATTATACCGGACCAGATTGAGGCGGGCACTTTCATGTTTGCGGCAGCCATCACAAAAGGTGACATTACCGTGAAAAACGTTATCCCCAAACATCTGGAGTCCATAACGGCAAAACTGCTGGAGCTGGGATGCGAAATAGAGGAGTCCGACGATGCGGTCCGGGTTGTGGCGGCAAAGCCCCTCAGGCACACGCATGTAAAAACCCTTCCTTATCCCGGATTTCCCACCGACATGCAGCCGCAGATTACCGTTGCGCTGGCTCTTTCAAGCGGAACCAGCATTGTGACGGAAAGCATTTTTGAAAATCGTTTTAAATATGTGGATGAACTGACCCGTATGGGCGCCAGCATCAAGGTAGAGGGCAATACGGCCATTGTGGACGGCGTGGGTAAATACACAGGCGCCCGCATTTCTGCACCTGATTTGCGCGCCGGCGCGGCGCTGGTGCTTGCGGCGCTTTCGGCGGAAGGCTGTTCGGTTGTGGAGGAGGTTCACTACATCGAACGCGGCTACGAGGATTTCCACCTGAAGCTGCAGCTTCTGGGGGCGCAGATAGAAAAGGTAGATTCTGACAGAAGTTTGCAGAAATTTAGATTGAAAACGGGTTGACAAAGCGGTTTTGTCATAGTATTGTTGTGTATAGATAAGAAAATTCCATATTGTAAATTTGCATCCTGCAAATATTTCTCTTATTCAGAGTGGTGGAGATACATAGGATCGGTGAAGCCACGGCAACCCCGTACATGCGGAAGGTGCCTCCCTGAGCGAGCAAATCCTGTCATGGTACAGGTCGAACAATAAGAGGATTTGATTATCAAGGTATCGGGTCCGCTTAGAGTGATAAGCGGACTTATTTTTATCCACAGTTTTGTGGAAATATGCAGCTGCATGTGCAGCGGAACGGAGGAGAAAAATGGAGAAAGAAAAATTGTTATTTACGTCAGAGTCTGTAACGGAAGGCCATCCCGATAAAATGTGTGACGCCATTTCCGACGCCATTCTGGACGCCCTTATGGAAAAAGACCCTATGAGCCGTGTTGCCTGTGAAACGGCAAGCTGCACCGGCTTTGTGCTTGTTACGGGGGAAATTACCACCAACGCCTATGTGGATATCCAGAAAATCGTCAGGGAAACGGTGGTGGAAATCGGATATAACAAGTCTGAGTACGGATTTGACGGCAATACCTGTGCAGTGCTGACAGCTATAGACGAGCAGTCGTCTGACATAGCCATGGGCGTGGATAAAGCGCTGGAAGCAAGACAGCAGGAGAAAGCTTCCGCAGAAAGTGAAATGACGGAAGAGCAGCTGGAAGCCATAGGCGCCGGCGACCAGGGAATGATGTTCGGCTATGCAACCAATGAAAACGAAGAGTATATGCCTTATCCCATTTCCCTTGCACATAAACTGACCAAACAGCTCACGAAGGTGCGCAAAGACGGCACGCTTCCTTACTTAAGGCCGGACGGCAAGAGCCAGGTTTCCGTACAGTATGACGAGGGCGGAAAACCGGTCAGGCTGGAGGCCGTTGTGCTTTCCACCCAGCATGATGCGGATGTCACACAGGAACAGATTCATGAAGATATCAAAAAATATGTGTTTGAGCCTGTTCTTCCGAAAGAACTGCTGGATGAAGACACCAAATATTTTATCAATCCCACGGGCCGTTTTGTAATCGGCGGACCGCACGGGGATGCCGGACTGACAGGCCGTAAAATCATTGTGGACACCTACGGCGGCTATGCCCGTCACGGCGGCGGCGCATTTTCAGGCAAAGACTGCACAAAGGTGGACCGCTCCGCTGCCTATGCGGCGCGCTATGTGGCCAAAAACCTTGTAGCGGCAGGACTTGCTGATAAATGTGAGATTCAGCTTTCTTATGCAATCGGTGTGGCACAGCCTACTTCCGTCCGTGTGGATACCTTTGGCACGGGCAGGCTTTCTGAATTGGAACTGGTGAAAATCATCCGTGAAAATTTTGACCTTCGTCCGGCAGGCATTATTAAGATGCTGGATTTGCGCCGTCCTATTTACAAGCAGACGGCGGCTTACGGGCATTTTGGGCGCAATGATTTGAATTTGCCTTGGGAGCAGCTTGATAAGGTGGATGTCCTGAAAAAATATCTGTAAAACTATATTGGAGTAGAATAAGTTTCCGCACCCCGCGCCGACCTTCCATCGGCGCGGGGTGTTGCGTATTTTCCCTTGTTTTTGCCCTGATGGGTGACTCACAAGGGAAGATTCCTATCATACAGTAATCTTAAAATGCATCAAATAGCTTGTATTCTAGCTAGAATTTGCATATACTATAACTGAAAGCGAGGTGCATATAGAATGACAATAGATACAAACACAATGATTTCTATTACAGAAGCAAATCAAAATTTTTCAAAAGTAGTCAAGCTAGTTGACGAACATGGAACGGCGGTTATTCTGAAAAACAATGTTCCCAGATATTTGGTCATTGATTTCAGTAAAGCAGAAAAAGTTAAAGTTGCCGGTAATGAAGAAGTTTTTGAAATATCTGAACGGTTAATAAAACAGAATACTGAAGCATATGAGGTTCTTGCAAAATGATTGTTTTAAGCAAAGAACAGGTACTAAAACTTCATGCAAGTTTAATAAAAGCTACCGGAGGAAGTGACGGTATTCGTGATGAAGGAATGTTGGATTTAGCGTTAAATAATCCGTTTCAGTCATTTGACGGAAAAGAGCTTTATCCAAGCATTCAGGCAAAGGCGGCACGGCTTTGTTTTGGATTGGTAAAAAGCCATGCAATGTTAGACGGAAACAAAAGACTTGGCGCGCATGTTATGTTGGTTTTTCTGGCATTAAATGGACATGAAATGTATTACAGTCAAAAGGAGCTAAGTGATGTAATCCTTGCATTGGCATCCGGTGATATTGGTGAAAAAGAAATCTTACAATGGATTATCAGTCATCAACAATAAGTCCCTGGTCTTTCTAATTTCCACGAGCTGCTTTTGAATACGGCAAATAAGAGCAATTTCATCATGTTTCTTTAAAGAGTGGTTTTAGGGAGGTAAGTGTGCATGGTACGGATAGTGGAAAACTTGATTTACCAGGAGGGGGCGGGAGAGGCCGGGGGGCTGGATTTATACCTGCCGCAGAGGAAAGAATGTAAGGCCCTTTTTGTCTATTTTCATGGCGGAGGGCTGGAGAGCGGGGATAAGGCGGACGATAAGGGCGTCTGCAGGGAGCTGGCGGAGGAAGGCGTTGCGGTTGCAAGCGCAAATTACCGCATGTATCCCGGCGCTGTTTTCCCGCAGTATATCGAGGACGCTGCGAGAGCCGTGGCGTGGTGTCTTGGGCATGTGGGGGAATATACCGCATATGAAAAGGTATTTGTGGGCGGTGTTTCGGCCGGTGCCTATCTTTCCATGATGCTCCATTTCTGTCCGCGGTTTTTGGCGGAATGCGGCGTGGATGAAAAGGAAATAGACGGGTATATTTTTGATGCAGGGCAGCCCACCGTGCATTTTAATGTCTTGCGGGAGCGGGGATGGGACCCTGCGGCGGTCAGGATTGATGAGGCGGCGCCGCTGTACTATCTGGAGGGGGAGAAACCGGTTGTAAAAAGCCAGCGGTTTCTGGTTGTGGTTTCCGATAACGACATACCCGGAAGGCGCGAACAGAATGAACTGCTGATTCGTACCATGGAAACCCATCAATATGACAGGAATCAGATTACTTACCGCGTGATGGAAGGATATACCCATGCGGGTTATGTGGGTGTTACCAATGAAAACGGAAGCTATCCCTACGCACGGATGATAAAAGATTTTTTGGAACCGTTCTTTGATTGACTCCCCTAAAAAGAAATGGTACTCTTAAAGGAGGGAAAAGGACAAAAAACATGGACAATAAAGAATATTCGACAGGGGAGCTGTTTAAGCGCTTTCTTCCTTATTATAAAAAGCATAAAAAAGTGGTTGCGGCGGATTTGGCCTGTGCGTCGCTGACAACTCTGTGTGAGCTGGTGCTGCCGATGATTATCCGGCATATCACCAATACAGCCATAGAGGATTTGGCGGCTCTTACGGTAAGCGTGGTCGGCAAAATGGCGCTTTTATACCTGGCGCTTCGCGTGGTGGACTGTCTGGCAAATTATTACATGGCGGATATGGGGCATGTGATGGGTGCGAGGATAGAAACGGATATGCGCCGGGATGCGTACGGGCATTTGCAGATGCTGTCCAACACATACTACAACAACACAAAAGTAGGGCAGATTATGGGCCGCATCACCAATGATTTGTTTGATGTGACGGAGTTTTCCCACCACTGTCCTGAAGAGTTTTTTATCGCGGGCATCAAGGCTGTGGTGGCATTTATTATCCTGGCGACGGTCAACCTGCCCCTTACCGTCCTTGTTTTTGTGATTGTGCCTGTCATGGCCTTTACCTGCATCAAACTGAACAGGAGGAGCAGGAGGGCATTTGCAAAGCAGAGAAGGCAGATTGGCGAACTCAACGCCGCCATAGAGGACAGCCTGCTTGGGCAGAAAGTGGTGAAAGCCTTTACCAATGAAGAGGTGGAGGTGGAAAAGTTTGAAAAAGGCAATCTGGAGTTTCTGGAAATCAAGAAAGAAACCTACCGTTATATGGCGGCGTTCCAGACGGCAACGAGGGCTTTTGACGGATTGATGTATCTGACGGTCATTCTGGCCGGCGGCATTTTTGTGATAAAAGGGAAAATTACCCCCGGGGATTTGGTGGCTTATACCATGTATGTGTCTACTTTGATAGCCACCATCCGCAGAATTATAGAGTTTGCGGAGCAGTTCCAGAGGGGGCTTACCGGCATAGAACGCTTTTTGCAGATTATGGATGCGGATATTGAGATTTTTGACGAGCCTGACGCGGTGGAGATGCCAAAGCCTGCAGGGCAGATTACCTTTGAGGATGTTTCCTTTGAATATCCCGATGACCATAACAGGGTATTCCGCAACCTGAACCTTTCGGTGAAACCGGGAGAAAAACTTGCCATCGTCGGGCCTTCCGGCGGGGGCAAGACAACCCTCTGCAACCTGATTCCCCGGTTTTACGATGTGACCGGCGGCAAAATTTCCATAGACGGCGTGGATATCAGGCGTTTTACCTTAAAGAGCCTTCGGAAAAATATAGGTATCGTGCAGCAGGACGTTTACCTGTTTTCCGGTACGGTTATGGAGAATATCCTATACGGCGCGCCCGGCGCTTCAAGGGAAGAGGCTGTGGAGGCGGCAAAGAAAGCAGGGGCCCATGACTTTATCATGGAACTGAAGGACGGTTACGACACCTATGTGGGAGAGCGCGGTGTGAAGCTGTCCGGCGGACAAAAACAGCGCATCAGCATTGCAAGGGTATTTTTAAAGAATCCCCCCATTATGATATTGGATGAAGCTACCTCGGCGCTGGACAATGAAAGCGAATTTGCGGTGGCGGCTTCCCTGAATAAGCTATCTGCGGGCAGGACGACCATTACCATAGCCCACAGGCTGTCAAGCATCAAAAATGCGGACCGCATTCTGGTGCTGACTGATGAAGGCATTGTGGAGGAGGGCAGCCATGAAACGCTGATGAGGCAGGAAGGCATCTATTATCAGTTTTATACCATGGCGGACCGCATAAAATAGTATGCGCAAAAGCAGCGCAGGAGTGAGGAAATTATGGCATTTACCCATCTGCATGTCCACACGGAATATTCCCTGCTGGACGGCTCCAATAAAATAAAGGAATATGTAAAACGGGTGAAGGAGCTGGGAATGGACAGCGCGGCCATCACGGACCATGGCGTCATGTACGGCGTCATAGATTTTTATAAGGCGGCTAGGGAAGCGGGCATCAAGCCCATCTTGGGCTGTGAGGTTTATGTTGCGCCCAATTCCCGTTTTGACAAGGAACTGACGGGCGGTGAGGACAGGTATTACCATCTCGTGCTGCTTGCGGAGAACAATACGGGTTATGCCAATCTGATGAAAATTGTAAGCCGGGGATTTACCGAAGGTTATTATTACAGGCCCCGTGTCGACATGGAGGTGTTAAACCGCTACCATGAAGGCATTATTGCCCTGTCGGCATGCCTTGCGGGGGAAGTGCAGAGGTATATCGTAAAGGGCCTTGTGGATGAGGCGAAAAAGACGGCCCGCAAATACGAAGCCTGCTTCGGAAAAGGCAATTTCTTTCTGGAAATGCAGGACCACGGCATTTCGGAGCAGAAAATTGTCAATACGGAGCTGTTAAAAATGAGCAGGGAACTCGATATCCCTTTGGTGGTTACCAACGACGTGCATTACACCTATGAAAAGGACGCGGATTCCCACGATATCCTGCTTTGCCTGCAGACGGGCAAAAAGCTTGCGGATGAAGACCGTATGCGCTACGAGGGCGGCCAGTATTTTGTAAAAAGCGAAGAGGAAATGAAAGGTCTGTTTCCTTATGCATGGGAGGCGGTGGAAAACACCCAGAGGATTGCCGACAGATGCAATGTGGAAATTGAGTTTGGCGTGACGAAGCTGCCAAAGTATGATGTGCCAAAAGGGTATGACTCATGGACTTATCTCAATAAGCTGTGTAAGGACGGTCTGGCAGAACGGTACGAGGACGCCGGCGCGCCTGCCGGAAACACAGGGCAGACCCTGCAGGAGCGTCTTGATTATGAGCTTGACGTCATCCGCACCATGGGTTATGTGGATTATTTTTTGATTGTGTGGGATTTTATCAATTATGCAAGGGAAAACGGCATTCCGGTAGGACCCGGAAGGGGCTCTGCCGCGGGAAGCGTGGTTTCGTACTGCCTGAAGATTACCAATATCGACCCCATACGCTACAACCTGCTGTTTGAGCGTTTTTTAAACCCGGAGCGTGTTTCCATGCCCGATATCGACGTGGACTTCTGTTACGAGAGAAGACAGGAGGTCATCGACTATGTGGGCCGCAAATACGGCGCCGACAAGGTGGTGCAGATTGTAACCTTCGGTACGATGGCGGCGAAGGGCGTTATCAGGGACGTGGGGCGCGTCATGGATTTGCCCTATGCCTTTGTGGATTCCATTGCCAAGATGGTTCCCTTTGAGTTAAACATTACCATAGACAGGGCGCTGGAAATCAACCCGGAGTTCAGGAATCTGTATCACAGCGACGAACAGGTGCGCCACCTGATAGATATGTGCAAGCGTCTGGAGGGTCTTCCCCGCCATACCTCCATGCACGCGGCCGGAGTGGTAATCTGCCAGAAGGCGGCGGATGAGTTTGTTCCCCTTTCCAGAGGGGCGGACGGCTCCATCACCACCCAGTTTACCATGACGACGCTGGAAGAACTGGGGCTTTTGAAGATGGATTTTCTGGGACTGCGCACCCTGACGGTCATAAAAGACGCCGTGGATTTGATAGAAAAGGGTACCGGAAAACACATCGATATCGACCATATTGATTATGACGACAAAAAAGTGCTGGATTCCCTGAGTACGGGAAAGACGGACGGGGTGTTCCAGCTGGAAAGCGCCGGCATGAAAAACTTCATGAAGGAGTTGAAGCCGGAAAACCTGGAGGATGTCATTGCAGGGATTTCCCTGTACCGTCCCGGTCCTATGGACTTTATCCCCAAATACATCAAGGGAAAGAACAGCGGCGCGGATATCACCTATTCGTGTCCCCAGCTTGAGCCGATTCTGTCTTCCACATACGGCTGTATCGTGTATCAGGAGCAGGTAATGCAGATTGTGCGGGACCTTGGCGGCTATACGTTAGGAAGGAGCGATTTGGTGCGCCGTGCCATGAGCAAAAAGAAACAGTCCGTCATGGAGAAGGAGCGCGCCAATTTCATATTCGGCAACGAGGAGGAAAACGTGCCCGGATGCGTGTCAAAGGGCATCAGTGAAAAGGTTGCGGGACAGATTTACGAGGATATGATGGATTTTGCCAAATACGCCTTTAACAAATCCCATGCGGCCTGCTATGCCGTGGTGGCCTATCAGACGGCTTATTTGAAGTATTATTACCCGGTGGAGTTTATGGCGGCGCTTCTGACCTCGGTGATTGACAATTCCAAAAAGGTTTCCGAGTATATACTGGTCTGCCGCAGCATGGACATCAAAATCCTGCCGCCGGACATCAACGAAGGCGAAAGCGGCTTTTCCGTGTCGCAGGGAAGCATTCGTTATGCCCTGACGGCAATCAAAAGCGTAGGATGGCCGGTCATCAAAAGCGTGGTGGAAGAACGAAAGGAAAGAGGCCCGTTTACCAACCTGAACGATTTTATTACCCGCATGGCGGACAAGGACATCAATAAAAGGGCGGTTGAGAATTTTATAAAAGCCGGTGCGCTGGACAGCCTTGGGGGAACCAGAAAACAGTTTATGAGCGTGTATGTCCAGGTCATGGAGCATGTGCAGAAGGACAAGAAAAACAATATGGCAGGACAGATTTCCCTTTTCGATATTGTGGAGGAGGATGTAAAGGAAAGCTTTGACGTGCAGCTTCCGAATGTAGGGGAATACTCAAAAGAAATGCGGTTAAACTTTGAAAAGGAAGTCCTGGGCATTTATGTAAGCGGCCATCCGCTGGAGGAATATGAAGGGGTATGGCGCAAAAAGATATCCGCCACGACGGCTGATTTTGCGCTGGATGAAGAAACGGGCGCCGTTACATTAAGGGATGGCGCAAATGTAACCATTGGCGGCATAATATCGGACAAAACCATAAAATACACAAAGAATGATAAAGTAATGGCCTTCCTTACCATCGAAGATTTGGTAGGCACGGTGGAGGTTGTGGTTTTCCCCAGGGATTATGAGAAGAACGCCGCTTTTCTGACGGAGGATGCAAAGGTCTTTATCCAGGGCAGGGTTTCCGTGGAGGAGGACAAGGACGGAAAACTGATTTGCGAGCGTATCCAGCCCTTTGATTTGCTTACAAAAAATATCTGGATTAAGTTTCCCACAGTGGAAGCCTATCAGGAAACGGAAGCAAAGCTGTTTGCCGCCATTGCGGAGTCAGAAGGAAACGACGGCATCGTAATCTACGTGGAAAATCCGAAAGCCAAAAAGGAGCTTCCCAGAAACAAGTGGGTCAGGGCGGATGAAGCGCTTCTGCAAAGTCTTTGCAGTCTGTTCGGCGAAGACAACGTAAAGGTGGTAACAAAAAGCTGAATTTTGATACTTTACCAATAAAAATCAAAAAAAGATTGAAAAGCGCACTAAAAAGGATTAAAATAGAGGAAATTGCACAGGAGGTTTTGGGCATGGCAGAACAAGTAAAGACAATCGCCGTACTTACGAGTGGCGGAGACGCACCCGGAATGAATGCCGCAATCCGTGCCGTGGTTCGTACCGCGATAGCCAGGGGATTGACCGTAAAGGGAATTGAAAGAGGCTACATGGGCCTTATTAATGAAGAAATTATAGATATGGAAACAAGGAATGTTTCAGATATTATCCAGAGGGGCGGAACCATTTTGGGAACGGCCCGCTGTCCTGAGTTCAAAAATCCGGAAGTGCAGCAGAAAGGCGCCGATATCTGCAGGAAGCACGGAATCGACGGTCTGGTTGTCATCGGCGGGGACGGTTCTTACCGTGGCGCACAGGCTTTGTCGAGACTCGGCATCAATGCCATCGGCCTGCCGGGGACGATTGATTTGGACATTGCATGCACCGATTATACCATCGGCTTTGATACCGCAGTCAATACCGCCATGGAAGCCATTGACAAGGTGCGGGACACTTCTTCTTCCCATGAAAGATGCAGCATCATTGAGGTTATGGGGCGCAACGCAGGGTATATTGCGCTGTGGTGCGGGATTGCAAACGGCGCGGAAGATATCATGCTTCCTGAAAAGTATGATTATGATGAACAGGCAATTATCAACAATATCATAGAAAAACGCAAGATGGGTAAGAAACATCATATTATCATCAATGCGGAAGGAATCGGGCACTCCAATTCCATGGCAAAGAGAATTGAAGCAGCAACCGGCATAGAAACGAGGGCTACCATACTGGGACACATGCAGCGTGGCGGAAGCCCGACCTGCAAGGACCGTTATTACGCTTCCATTATGGGCGCGTATGCGGTAGACCTTTTGATTGCAGGCAAAACAAAGAGAGTAGTAGGGTACCAGAAGGGGCAGTTTGTCGACTTTGACATTGAAGAAGCGCTTGCCATGACAAAGGCCATACCGGAGTACTCCTACGAAATAAGTCAGCTTTTATCCAAATAATTTGTCGCAGCTATAGAAAAGAACCTTGGGAGGTCTGGGAACTGGACTGAGCAGGGTTCTTTTCACATGTTGCAGATTTTGAAGCCGCTAAAAAGCAGGCGGCACAGGGAGCAGGTATGATTACAAGTATAGGGAATCCGCGTATCAAACAGCTTGTACAGTGGCAGGGCAGGGCAAGGGAGCGCAGGAAGGACGGCGTGTTTATTGTAGAAGGCGTGAAAATGCTGGAGGAAGCGCCGGTGGAATGGATTCGGGAGGTTTATCTCACGGAAGAGTTTGCCGGACGGCTAAAACAGGCAAAAAATGAAAAAGAACATCTGTTATGGAAAAAGCTGGAAGATGTCCGGTTTGAACTGGTGACGAAAGAGGTTATGAAAAGGGCGGCTGACACCCAGACCCCCCAGGGAGCGCTTCTGGTATTAAAACAGCCCGTATATACACTGGACGAGGTGCTTTGCAGGGGAAAAAACGGCTTGTACCTGGTGCTGGAGGATTTGCAGGACCCTGGAAATCTGGGGACAATAGTGCGGACCGGTGAAGGGGCGGGCATAAGCGGCATTATCATGAGCAGCAAGACGGTGGATATCTTTAATCCCAAGACAATCCGCGCTACGATGGGTTCCATTTACAGGGTTCCTTTTATATATGTAGAAACACTTTCGGACACGCTGGCCCGGATGCGGAAAGCAGGGGTGGCTGTCTATGCGGCGCACTTACAAGGAGAAACCCTTTACCACGATTTTTCCTACAAAGGCGCGACGGCGTTTTTAATCGGAAATGAAGGGGCAGGCCTGAAGAAAGAGACAGCGGAAGCGGCGGATTTCTGCTTAAAGATTCCCATGGAAGGAAGCGTGGAATCCCTGAATGCAGCCGTGTCGGCAGCCCTTCTTTTATACGAGGCAAAAAGACAAAGAAATTAAATCTGAAGTTAATAAGAAAGGAGCTTACAATGACGATAGGTTTTATAGGATTGGGAAATATGGCGCGTGCCATGATAGGCGGCATGCTGAAAAAAAATATAGTATCCCCTGACGAAATCTGCGGTTCAGCAAAGACGCAGGCAACGCTTGAGAGGTGTAAAAAAGAGTTCGGTATCCGGACGATGGCGGACAATGCATCTACAGCCGCGGCATCCGACATCCTCTTTCTGGCGGTGAAGCCCGTATTTTTCCCCGAAGTTATCGGGGAGATTAAGGACAGCTTAAAAGAAAATACGGTGGTTGTCAGCATAGCCGCCGGAAAGACCATGGCTGATATAGAAGGATTGTTCGGACGCCGGATAAAACTAATCCGGTGTATGCCAAACACGCCGGCGATGGTTCTGGAAGGCTGTACCGCAGCGGTGCGGGGAGATGCGGTTTCCGATGAAGAAATGGAGCAGGTAAAACGGCTTCTTGCCTCCTTTGGAACGATAAATGAAGTGCCTGAACACATGATGGACGCCGTAGTCGGCGTCAGCGGCAGTTCTCCTGCATATGTGTTTCTGTTTATTGAAGCGATGGCCGACGGCGCAGTTCTTGCGGGAATCCCCAGAAAACAGGCATATGAGATGGCAGCGCAGTCCGTGCTCGGCAGCGCCAAAATGGTACTGGAAACAGGCCTTCATCCCGGAGAATTAAAAGACATGGTATGCTCCCCGGGCGGAACCACCATTGAAGCGGTAAAAGTACTGGAAGAATCCGGCCTCCGCGCCGCCGTCATAAACGCCATGGAAGCCTGTATCGAAAAATCCCGTAATTTGTAAATGTTTTTAGGAAAACAGATTTCTTCATATGCATGTCGGCGCCCGGGGCGTGCATTTGTTCCAACAGGACACGCTCTCGCTCGGGTAAAAACACAGCGGCACGTAGGATACCAAAGTACGGTATCCAAATGCCGGTGTTTTTACACGGTCCTTTATGGAATCAAATGCACGCCCCGGGCGCCGACATGCATATGAAGAAATCACCCATTTTCCAAAAACTTGACAAATCGGAAAACCTCTGCTATGATACTTCCGTAACAAATTTTAATAAATTTGTAATAAATGTAATAACTTTGGCATAATTATAAGGTATGGCACCATTTCTGAGGTGCATATGTACAGGAAAGTAAGTTTTACATTTGGAGGTAAAGGTATATGTTTAGAAGCAGAAGGCTGCTTGTATCCGCCGTGTCTTTGTGTATGGCATTGGTGTTAGTATTTCATACAAGCATGATTGCGGAAGCTGGCAGCGTAAAGAATTACCTGATTCATTACAATGGAGGCGCTTCGGCGGTGTTGAATCCTGCCGTGACAAACGCGTCGGAAACAGTGAACGCCACGGCGGAAGAGTTAAACCTGGATTTGAGCGCGGTTACCATCAAGGAAGAGTCCAAGCTTGTCATGGCGAATGTGAGCAGTGCATTGAATGTGCGTCTGGAGCCCGATGCAGATTCCGAAAAAGTCGGTAAACTGTACAAGGACTGCGGCGGCACCATTTTGGAAAGAAGGGACGGCTGGACCAAAATCCAGTCAGGAGAATTGATTGGATGGGCAAGTGATGAATATCTGCTCTTTGGTGCGGAAGCAGAAGAACTTGCGGCAAGCGTGGGTGTGACGGTTGCCCACATTGACAGTGACAACGGCTTGAAAATCAGGACGGCGCCCACCACGGAATCAGAATTTTACGGCGTGCTGCCTTATGGGGATGAGGTGGAAGTGCTGTCGGTCGGCGAGGACGGATGGGCATGTATCGACTATGAAGGCACGGACGGATATGTTTCCACCGAATATATCACCATCGAATTTAAAATTGACTCCGGGGAAACGATGGAGGCAATCAAGGAACGCGAAGCGGCGGAAGCCGAAGCAAAGCGTCATGTTAATTATGGCGAGTTTACCACCGATGCGGACACGACTCTGCTTCTTGCGGCGCTGATTCAGTGCGAGGCAGGCGGGGAGTCTTACGAGGGACAGCTTGCGGTCGGCGCGGTAGTCATGAACCGTGTGAGGAGCGGGGCATATCCCGATACCATCCATGGCGTTATTTACGCCTCCGGTCAGTTTACGCCTGCACAGAGCGGTAAGGTAAACAGGGTGCTGGAATCCGGCAAGATTAAGCAGAGCTGTATCGACGCTGCAAAAGAAGCCATTTCAGGGGTTTCCAATGTAGGTGATTTGACGCACTTCAGACGTAATAACGGCAGGGAAGGCCTTGTTATAGGCAACCATGTATTTTATTAAATAACAGGAAGTAACGGCATAGCCAGTCAGGCTGTGCCGTTTTTTCTGGTATGGTTGGAAAACGCCGGAAGGCGTCTTGCAGGAATAGCACAGAAAGGTATGATAAAGTGGCGCTTTGGTAACATTATAGAAGAAAACGTGCGTGAAAAGTGGTTGCCCGATAAAGCAAGGTGTAGTAATATAAAACTATATAAGGGCAGCAGCTTCTGGGACAGAGGCATGTAGTTGTTCGGATTGGAGGGTAAAATGCAAAATATGCTGTTTGTATGGCTGGTTCTTTTGATTGTATTTATCATTGTAGAACTGGCGACAATGGGACTTACAACCATTTGGTTTGCAGCAGGCACGCTGGTGGCGGCAATTGCCGCAGCGGTTCATGCGCCGCTTGTCATACAGGTTGCGTTGTTTCTGGTGGTTTCCATTGTTCTGCTGTTATTTACCAGGCCGATTGCAGTCCGGTATTTTAATAAGGACCGGATTAAGACCAATGTGGAGAGCATGGTGGGCAGGCAGGCGATTGTCATCAGTGAAATCAACAATCTGGAAGGCATCGGACAGGTAACGGTAGGCGGACAGGAATGGGCGGCAAGGAGCAGGGACGAAAACCTGGAAATACCCGTCGGCACCGTGGTGATTGTCTGTGCAATCAGCGGCGTGAAATTGATTGTAGAACCCAAAATATAAAAGAAAAAGGAGAAAGTAAAAATGGAATGGATTATCATAGCATTGATAGTGTTGTTACTGGTCATTTTGATTTCCTGCATCAAGATTGTGCCGCAGGCACAGGCATATGTGGTGGAAAGACTCGGTGCATATCAGGGAACCTGGTCTGTGGGTCTTCACATTAAAGTGCCTTTTCTGGACAGGGTGGCGAGAAAAGTAAACTTAAAGGAGCAGGTCGCAGATTTCCCGCCCCAGCCGGTTATCACCAAGGATAATGTAACCATGAGGATTGACACCGTTGTATTCTACCAGATTACCGACCCCAGACTGTTTACCTACGGCGTGGAAAATCCCATGATGGCGATTGAAAACCTGACGGCTACCACGCTCCGTAACATCATCGGTGAACTGGAACTGGACCAGACGCTGACATCCCGTGAAACCATCAACACCAAAATGCGCGCAGCGCTGGATATTGCAACCGACCCGTGGGGCATCAAAGTAAACCGTGTGGAACTGAAGAACATCATTCCTCCCGCAGAGATTCAGAATGCGATGGAAAGGCAGATGAAGGCAGAGCGTGAAAGACGTGAAGCTGTTACCAGGGCAGAGGGTGAAAAGAAAGCCAATATCCTTGTAGCCGAAGGTGAAAAAGAATCCGCAATTTTGCGTGCTGAGGCTGAAAAACAGTCTGCTATCCTGCGTGCGGAAGCAGAAAAGGAAAAAATGATTCGCGAGGCGGAAGGTGAAGCGGAAGCCATCCTGAAAGTGCAGCAGGCGAATGCAGACGGTATCAGGATGTTAAAAGAAGCCGGCGCTGATGAAGCCGTCCTCAAAATCAAGAGTCTGGAAGCCTTTGAAAAAGCCGCTGACGGCAAAGCCACCAAGATTCTTCTCCCCGCCGACTTACAAGGCGTGGCCTCTTTTGCCACAACCTTCAGGGAAATCGCTGACAAATAAGATATCACAAAACAGAATACGCATTAAATGCACACTCGGAATCCGCCCCGGTAGCGGACTCCGAGTATTTCTGTAAAATGACGGTGCCTGAAGAGCCGGTTGGCGCGCCTGCTGCCGTACATTACTGTGCCGGGCCTTTTATGCCATGAAAGGAAGACTTAAAATCATGGAAGCCATTGCTGACATGATTTTTGCCAAAGGCTTCCTGCAATGTCTGGCATAATGCGCCCGAAACAGTAATGTACGGCAGCAGGCGCGCCAACCGGCGGCTCACCGTAAAGATAGAACAGAAAAGAAAGGACAAACACATGAATTTAAAAGGCCGCAATTTTTTAAAGCTTCTGGATTTTACCCCCGAAGAAATTACATATCTGCTGGATTTGGCAGCAGAATACAAGGACAAAAAGAAGAAGGGCATTCCGGTGGATACCCTGAAAGGCAAAAACGTAGCCCTGATTTTTGAAAAGACCAGCACCCGTACCCGCTGCGCCTTTGAAGTGGCGGCCCATGATTTGGGAATGGGGACGACTTATCTGGATTCGGCAGGCTCCCAGATAGGCAAAAAGGAAAGCATTGCCGATACCGCAAGGGTTCTGGGCAGCATGTATGAGGGCATCGAGTACCGGGGGTTCGGTCAGGAAATCGTGGAAGAGCTTGCAAAGTATGCCGGTGTCCCGGTATGGAACGGTCTTACCAATGAATTTCATCCCACCCAGATGCTTGCCGACCTTTTGACCATCAGGGAGCATTTCGGATATTTAAAGGGCATCCGGCTGACTTATCTGGGAGACGCGCGTTACAATACGGGCAATTCCCTGATGGCAGCCTGTGCAAAGATGGGAATGCATTTTACGGCGTGTACCACCGAAAAATATTTTCCGTCACGGGAACTTGTGGAAAGGTGCAGGGCCATTGCAGAAGAAACGGGCGGTTCCGTAACCCTGACGGAGGATGTGGCGGACGGAACGAAAGGTGCGGACGTAATCTGCACGGACGTATGGGTTTCCATGGGAGAGCCGGATGAGGTATGGGAGAGCCGGATAAGGGAGCTTTCCCCTTATCAGGTGAACAGCAAGGTGATGGAAAATGCAGGAGAACAGGCGATTTTCATGCATTGCCTGCCGGCGTTCCATGACCTCAACACGAAAATCGGCATGGAGATTAGTAAAAAGTTTGGTATCAAGGAAATGGAAGTGACGGATGAGGTTTTTGAGTCCTCACAGTCCGTGGTGTTTGCCGAGGCGGAAAACCGTATGCATACCATCAAGGCCGTTATGGCAGCTACGCTCTGAGACGCGGCGAAAGGCATGGAGGGAAAAATGAAGGCAGAAATACTTTCCCTGCTTCGGGAGAACAAAGATTATATATCGGGACAGGAATTGTGCGAGCATTTCCATGTGACAAGGACGGCTGTCTGGAAGGCAGTCAACCAGTTAAAAAAAGAGGGCTATCCCATCGAAGCGGTGCAGAACCGGGGATACCGTCTGGCTTCAGAGCCGGATGTGTTCGGCAGGGCGGAACTGGAAAGCCGTATCCATACGAAATGGGCGGGACGCCATATTGCATTTTATGAAAGCGTCGGCTCCACCAATGTGACGGCCAAGCTTTTGGCGGAGGAGGATGCGCCTGCCGGTACGCTGGTGGTTGCAGAGTCCCAGACGGCGGGCCGCGGCAGGAGGGGACGGGGATGGGTATCCCCTCCCGGCCATAATCTGTATTTTACCCTGCTCTTACGGCCCCAAATCAATCCGGACAAGGCTTCCATGCTTACCCTTGTGATGGCGCTTGCCGTGAAAGAAGGCATGGAAGAAGCCTGCAATGTGCAGGCCGGTATTAAATGGCCCAATGACATTGTCTTAAACGGCAGGAAGGTGACGGGGATTCTTACCGAGATGAGTCTGCAGGGAGAGTACATCCAGCATGTTGTCATCGGCGTGGGCATCAATGTAAAGAAGCAGGAGTTTGCCCCGGAACTTGCCGAAAAAGCCACCTCGCTGGAAGCGGAACTGGGGCGTTCCATATCCAGGGCGCTGCTTTTGGAAAGGGTGATGGAGCGGTTTGAAGAGGACTATGCCCTTTTTATGGAAAAGCAGGATATGTCGCTTCTTCTTACAGCCTACAATGCAGCCTTGGTCAACTGCGGGAAACAGGTGCAGGTGCTCGAGCCTGCCGGGGAGTATGCGGGGACAGCCCGGGGAATCAATGAAAAAGGAGAACTGCTGGTCTTAGACTCTGCAAACAACCTGCAAAAGGTTTTTGCCGGGGAAGTATCAGTGCGTGGCATTTATGGATATGTCTAAACAGGAAGAGAGCGGCAGGATGGTACTCTGCGCCGCCAACTCCTATGAGATGAAATACTATTTCAACCAGAAATTTAACGGCATCCCGGATTCCATCAAGGATGAACTGCATATTCTGTGCGTGTTGTTTACGGAAGAGGTGGGAGGCGTTTTTTCCATAGTCTTCGAGGAGGACGGAAGTGTGTCGCTGGAAACCAATGCCGATGATGACGATATTTACTATGATGAAATCAGCAGCGGCCTTATGGTCGGGGAAGTGCGCAGAAAGAGACAGGAACTGCTGGAAAGCCTGAGTCTGTATTACAGGGTTTTTATCCTGCATGAGGATATCAGTGCATTATTGGAGGAAAATCATGATTCTGGTAATTGACGTCGGAAATACCAATATAACCTGCGGTGTCTATGATAACGGAACTTTAAAGGCAACGTTCAGGATGACCACCAAGACGCCGAGGACTTCGGATGAATATGGCGTCCTGCTGATGGAAATGTTGAAGATACGGCAGATAGAACTGGGGCAGATAGAAGGAAGCATTGCTGCCAGCGTGGTGTCGGATATCATGCATTCCCTGACGGGCGCGCTTGTTAAATATACCGGCAATGCGCCGCTGATTGTAGGTCCCGGCATAAAAACCGGCATCAAGGTTTCCACGGAAAATCCCCGTGCCATTGGTGCGGACCGTATCGTGGATGCGGTGGCGGCATATGAAAAGTATGGCGGTCCGGTGCTGGTGCTGGATTTCGGCACTGCCACCACTTATGATTTGGTAAGTCCGGACGGCAGGTTTCAGGCGGGCATTACGGCGCCGGGAGTCAGAATCAGCGCGGAGGCTTTGTGGGAGAGGACAGCCATGCTTCCCAACATAGAAATCAAAAAGCCCAAAACCATCCTTGCACAGGATACCGTCAGCAGTATGCAGGCAGGACTTATTTACGGTCAGATTGGGCAGACGGAATATATCGTTAAAAAGGTAAAGGAAGAAAGCGGCTACAGCGATTTAAAGGTTGTGGCGACAGGCGGCATGGGAAGAATTATTGCGGATGCCACGGAAAGCATAGATATCTATGACAGCTTTCTGACATTAGACGGTCTTTATGCCATCTATGAAAAGAACAGAAGACAGGAACGATAACTATGAAATGGAAAATCGGAAATGTGGAGCTTTGCAATCAGGCGGTTCTGGCCCCCATGGCGGGCGTGACGGATTTGCCGTTCCGTCTGTTATGCAAAGAACAGGGAGCCGGGCTTCTCTGCATGGAGATGGTGAGCGCAAAGGCGATTTATTATAACAATAAGAATACCAATCAACTCATGGAAATCCATCCTGATGAAGGGCCTGTGTCCTTACAGCTTTTCGGTTCGGACGCGGATATTATGGCGGAAATGGCGAAAAAGGTGGAAGAGAGGCCTTTTGCCATACTGGATATCAACATGGGCTGCCCGGTCCCGAAGGTGGTAAATAACGGGGAGGGTTGTTCCTTGATGAAAAACCCGAAGCTGGTGGAAGAGATTGTATACAAGGTTGCCCGCGCCATCAGAAAACCTGTCACCGTGAAAATCAGGAAAGGATTTGACGACGCCCATGCGAATGCCGTGGAGATTGCCCGGATTGCGGAAAGTGCAGGCGCGGCGGCGATAGCCGTGCATGGCAGGACAAGGGAGCAGTACTATAGCGGGAAAGCAGACTGGGAATGCATCAGGTCGGTAAAGGAAGCCGTCAGCATACCGGTGATAGGCAACGGGGATGTGGCGGACGCCTTTTCGGCAAAAAAAATGCTGGAGCAGACGGGCTGTGACGGCATCATGATTGGCAGGGCGGCGCAGGGCAATCCGTGGCTCTTTAGGGAAGTGGCAGAATATCTGGAATGCGGGAAGATTCCTCCAAGGCCCTCGGCCGGCGAGGTAAAGGAGATTATCCGAAAGCATGCCACGTTGCAGCTTTCCGTGAAAGGCGAGTACACGGGAGTCAGGGAGATGCGTAAGCATCTGGCATGGTATACGGCTGGATATCCCAATTCGGCAAGATTTAGGCAGATGATAAATTCCATGGAGACCATGGAGGAACTTTTAGGGGGATTGGACAAAATATTTCCCGATTAAAAGTATAAAAAAAACGACGGCGGCATATCTTCAATAGCGGGGGGAAGCGGTATGGAAGAGATGACTGTCGTTCATTTTATTTTGGAGGAAGAGGGAAGGGGAAAAAAGCGGCGAAGGGGAAAATGGGAGTATCATGTAGAAAAGGAAAGCCTGCCGGTTTCGGGAACCCTGCTTGTGCTGTATACAGTCTTTCTTCCTTTTTTCTGTTACAAAAAAAAGGAGTGGACGGCGGAGAGGTTTTCCGAATATTTTAAGGGACTGCCCATCCCGCCCCAGAGCAGGGAAGTATACTATCTGTATCAGGAGAAGGCGCAGAATTTTCTGGGCGTTGGGGCGGAACCCATCTCCCATGATTGGCTTTTGTTTTTGATAAAGTATTATCAGGTATCTTTTGACGCGCTGATTTTACTGCCTGACGAAGAGATGGAAACGGAAGATATTATCAGGCGTTATGTAAAAAACACCAGATATATCGGAATTGCATCAGAAGAAACGGAGGATATTCTGGAATTGAGGGAAAGTCTCTTTCAGGAATACGGATGTCTGATAGATGTGGCGGCAGATATGAAAAAACTGCATATTCCCGCCGCAGGAAGAAAATTGGCAGTGGCGGGTGAGGAACTTTACGGGGCTGTACCGGGGCTGTTTAAGGGCGCATGGGTATGGATAAGCACGAACACGGACAAAAAAAATGCGGCAAGACTGTGTGCGAGGGTGGAAAATGTAAGATATATTGATATGAAAACCTTTTTAAGGGGTATCCGAACTTGACACTGTGCATAAAATTCAGTATAATACGTACGTTACTCTAGTGTACTGTAACCAAACCCAAGACAACCCAAATATAGATACAGGAAGGCGTATATCATGGAATCTAAAAAAAATATTCTGACCTATGAAGGCTTGAGAAAATATGAAGATGAGCTGCACGATTTGAAAGTAGTCAAACGTAAGGAAGTTGCCCAGAAAATCAAAGAGGCAAGGGAGCAGGGCGACTTGTCCGAAAATGCAGAGTACGATGCTGCAAAAGATGAGCAGCGCGATATAGAAGCGCGTATAGAAGAACTGGAAAAGATTCTGAAAAACGCGGAAGTAGTGGTAGAAGACGAAGTGGATTTGGACAAAATCAACATCGGCTGCAAAGTAAGGATAATGGATTTGGAATTTAACGAGGAACTGGAATACAAAATTGTAGGTTCCACGGAAGCAAACAGCTTAAAAGGCAAGATTTCCAACGAAAGCCCTGTGGGAAAGGCTTTGATTGGAAGCAAGCTGGGCGATACCGTGGAGGTGGAAACCCAGGCAGGCATATTAAGATATCAGGTACTGGAGATTCAAAGGTCTAATTAGAGGAGTACAAAACGTGGAAGATATACAGAATGGCAATGGAAGAAACCAACAGGCGCACGGCGGCGGTCAGGAGCAGGATATCCACCAGCTTTTAAAGGTGAGGCGGGAAAAACTGGCAGCTTTGCAGGAGGCGGGCAAGGACCCGTTTCAGATTACCAGATACGATGTGAGTCATCACAGTCTGGAAGTGAAGGATAATTTTGATTCCCTGGAAGGGCAGACCGTAACCGTGGCAGGGCGTATCATGCAGAAGCGCATTATGGGAAAGGCTTCTTTCTGCAATATACAGGATTTGCAGGGCAACATCCAGTCCTATGTGGCAAGGGACAGCATCGGCGAAGAGTCCTATGCAGATTTTAAAAAATATGACGTAGGCGATATAGTGGGCATAAAGGGAGAGGTGTTCAAGACCAAGACAGGCGAGATTTCCATCCATGCTGCCGAGGTAACCCTTTTGAGCAAGAGCCTGCAGATTCTTCCGGAAAAGTTCCATGGACTGACAAATACGGATATCCGTTACAGGCAGCGTTATACGGATTTAATTATGAATCAGGATGTGAAGGATACCTTTGTGAAGCGTTCCAAGGTTATCAGCGCCATCCGCAGGTATCTGGAGGGACAGGGCTTTTTGGAGGTGGAAACCCCCATGCTGGTGTCCAATGCAGGCGGTGCGGCTGCAAGACCCTTTGAAACGCATTACAACGCGTTGGATGAGGATGTGAAGCTTCGCATTTCCCTGGAACTGTATCTGAAGAGGCTGATTGTAGGCGGCATGGAGCGGGTATTTGAAATTGGCCGTGTATTCCGTAACGAAGGCCTTGATACCAGACACAACCCGGAATTTACCCTGATGGAGCTGTATCAGGCGTATACGGACTATCACGGCATGATGGATTTGACGGAAAACATGTTCCGCTATGTGGCAGAAGAGGTGTGCGGTACTACGCTGATTCCCTATGCGGAGGAAATGATAGATTTGGGAAAGCCCTTCGAGCGGCTTACCATGGTGCAGGCAGTAAAGCAGTATGCAGGCGTGGACTTTGACGAGGTGGCGGACACTGCGGCAGCTAAGAAGCTGGCTGACGAAAAAGGCGTCCATTACGAGGAACGCCATACCAAGGGCGATATCTTAAACCTCTTCTTTGAAGAGTTTGTGGAGGAGCATCTCATCCAGCCCGTGTTTATCATGGACCATCCCGTGGAGATTTCTCCCCTGACCAAGAGAAAGCCGGACAAGCCGGATTATGTGGAGCGCTTTGAACTGTTTATTTATGGCAGGGAGATGTGCAACGCCTACTCCGAGTTAAACGACCCCATCGACCAGCGCGAGCGTTTTAAGGCACAGGAAGCCGCCCTGGCAGCAGGCGACGAGGAGGCCAACACCACTGACGAAGATTTTATGAACGCACTGGAAATCGGTATGCCCCCCACCGGCGGCATCGGCTACGGCATCGACAGACTGGTGATGCTGCTTACCAACTCACCGGCAATCAGGGATGTGCTGTTGTTCCCGACGATGAAAACTTTGGGTAAAGAAAGCCAGTAAAATCAAGGATTTCAGAGGACGGAAGTCAAAATTTACGACCAATTTACGACCAAATATTGAGAACACGTTCAAAAAATAAATGCGACAGAAGGAGAATCAAGCCTTTTGCCGCATTTTTTATTTATGTGTTATTACCGACCGTTATTTATTATCGCTTCATAACTTTAATCAGATTCAAGAGAGCATCTATTTCTTCCTGCGACAGACCGGACAGGTCTATTTCCTGCTTGTGTTCCAATCCTAATAAATAGTAAATACTTACATTGTATATTTTTGCGATATGAATAAGAATATCATAAGAAGAAAGACGCAGACCTGTTTCGTAAGCGCTTATGACAGATTTTGTAATTGTTTTTGAGCCAGTTGTGCCTGGGTCATATTTTCTCTTAAACGTAAGGTTTTTAGTGCGTTTCCAAAATCAACCATATCAAAACCTCCTTTGTGTCTATAATACTAAATATCGACATTGCCAGAGTAGAAGGTATAGATACTGTGATGGCAGAACTGCATGGAGGAAGCATTTATGAATTTGCATATTATTGGGTAGATGATATGCAGAATCCAAGGGGATATGCCGATACAGAAGAAGAATGTAAAAGGCAGGTAGAAGAACAAGATTGTAAGGATTATGTGATTTTAAAAATGGCATAATAAGTCCGTATTTTAGGACTTTATAAAAAGTAGAATGAGAATCAGGATGGGAAAATTCCGTCTTGATTCTTTTTGTTTGTAAAAAATATGAAGATAGTTGCAAAAAGCATGTGGGAAATATGCAAAACGCACATAAATATGTTGAAAATGTTCCGAGATTGGAATATATTTAAAGAAAAATGTTTTTTACAAAAACGGAGGGTGTGCTATGGAATATTTAACCGCAGGAGAAATGGCGGAAAAATGGAACATATCATCTAGGAGAGTAACCCTGTTGTGTAATCAGGGCAGAGTGGAAGGTGCAGTAAAAAAGGGATTGATGTGGTTTATACCACAGGATGCACCAAAACCGATTGACCCAAGAAAACTAAGGAAAATGAATGAGAACTAAGCAAATGAGCGTATCGAGAATCTTTTTGGGTAGAATAAAGAAACAGTGTTTATCCCATTGGAGAAGTGTTGGAGGAATAACATGACAGTAGAAGAAATTCTAAACGGAGAATCAAAAGAAGTTGAATATAAAGAAATAGTTCCGGCAAATAGCAAGAAGTATACCAAAACAGCAGTAGCTTATGCAAATTGTGCAGGAGGTTTGCTTATATTTGGTGTGGAAAATAATACATGGAAAGTTACAGGTATTCCACAGGAAAAAGTGTTTGAAGTGGCAGATGGTATTTCTAATGCTATTGTGAATAGTTGTGTTCCGATGATTGATTTTGATATTAAATATCAGGCCATAGAGGGGAAAACCATTATTATTGTGCAGGTATATCCGGGAAAGCGTAGACCTTACTATTTGAAATCCGAAGGAAAGCCGGACGGTGTATATATCAGAGTTCCTGGCTCGACAAGAGTGGCAGATGATTTTATTGTAAAAGAATTGGAGTTTCAGGGTTCAAACAGAAGTTATGACCAGATAGTGGCGGTAGGAGAAAGTGTAACCGAGGAGGAGATGGAAGCACTATGCGATAAGATGTATCAGTATGCCCTCAGTAAATGCAGAAATGCACAGGAAGAGGAGACTGTAAAAAAAGTAACCAAGAAAAACCTGCTTGCATGGGGACTGTTGCAGATGCAGGAGGGCAAGGTTGTGCCTACGAATGGATATATGCTTTTGACGAATAATACTATGCCCGAAGCATCTATACAGTGTGGCGTGTTCAAGGGAACAAATAGAGCTGTATTTGTAGATAGAAAAGAATATGCCGGACCGATTTATGAACAGATAGATGAAGCATATCAGTTTGTACTTAGGAATATTAGAATGGGTGCAGAGTTTGGTGGTTTATTACGCAGAGATGTCTATGAGCTTCCGATTGACAGTATTCGTGAGCTGATTGCCAATGCGGTTATTCATAGGTCCTATTTAGAGCCTTCAAGGGTGCAGGTGGCATTATATGATGATAGATTGGAAATCACTTCTCCGGGTATGCTGATAGGTGGATTTACTATAGAGGACTTGAAAGCAGGATGTTGTCAGGCAAGAAACAGAGGTATTGTAAATGCCCTTACTTATATGAAAATTATTGAGCAATGGGGTAGTGGTATTCCGAGATTATTGGAAAATTGTAAGAGTGCCGGGCTTAGAGAACCAGAACTTCTTGAAATAGGTGGAAGTTTCCGAGTGAATATGTTCCGTAATACCGAACTTGCATCAAATAATTCGGGAGAAGTTTGTCATAAAGACGGGATAAAAAAGGATGTTCGTGATAAATTCGTGATAAATTCGTATATTCGGGAGAAGTTCGGAGAAAATGCCGCTAAGATAGCAGGTTTGATGTGTGAAAAGCCGGAAAGTACACTTGATGAGATTGCAGAAGCAATAGGAGTAACAAGAAGAACTGTAGAAAAACAGGTTAGGAAGTTAAAAGAAGCGGGAACGGTTGTTCGCGTAGGTAGCAATAAAAGTGGTGTTTGGAAAGTAACAGAAAGCAATAAATAGATATGCGTGAGATGAAAGGTCAAAAACGAACGTTCCTGCGTGTGATTGGAAATTGGAGCATTGGCAGTTATGAAACTGCAACCTTAAAAAGTATTGAGCTTCTGCCAAGAGAAGAGGTACTTAATGCGTTACAAGAGGATTATCAGGCAATGAAGAAAATGATATATGGGAATAAATCGGATTTTGAAGAAACTCTTGAGTTTCTTCAAAAGTTGCAGGAAGAAATACATGGGTTGGAAAAGTCGCAATAAATTTGGAAACCATAGGCGAAGCGAGAAAGGTAATGTCCACGGAATGATAAAAGATGATAAGGGCCGTGTTATAAAAAATGCAAAAAAGGCGGAAAACGAAGCCGTCAGAGATAATGATTACGATTGGATGTAAATAATATGGAGAGACAGTAAATGAATAAAAAAAGCGCACTGATAATGATAAGCGTAATCGTTCTCATGGGTATAGCAATATATAATTTTTGTACGTGGAGATTATCAGAAAGCAAAAAATCTACAATATCGTTTTGGGCCGGAAATGCTGTAAGCGGGGAACAACTTTCAGAAATAAACATCTCATTCATACAGGGCAGGGACAATCCTCTGGGAGAAAGTTTCTGCCATATAGATATCAGGGCAAATGAAGAAACTGTTTTTGAGCTGCCTTATGGAGAATATACAATTCAATGGTCTGCGGATGGATATTATACCGGTTATCAGAATGTAGAAGTCAGGGAAAAGGAAACGTTTGTGAAGGGGTGGCTGGTTCCGATACCGGAAGAAAACACAGCTTACATCCTTGTGGAGTGGGAGACCGAAACAGATATTGATTTGTGTGTTTATAATGAACAGACAGGCAGATGCATTGGAAAAGAAGCAGCTTCTGAAGATGCAGGAAGCTTCTCATATGGGGACGATAGTGGGACTAAAGGGTATGAACTTGTAATTTTAAAGGACTATGACAGAAATCAGTATGGGGTATATATTAAGGGTAATCCGTATCCGGCGGAAAAACAAACATCAAGCAGCGGGGCAGGAAAGACGACTGTCAGCATCTACACTCCAAACGGGCTTTTGTACCAAAAAGAATCAGACAACATACAGGAAACAACACTTTGGCACTGTGCAGATATCAGTGAAGGTCAGATAAAGGAGCGGGATGAATATATATCTGATTTGACAGAATATGCATGGGCGGCAAGGGACAAGGCCAATCCCGAATCTTGGATAGAAAATACAAGCATAAAAGCGGAAGAAAATTACGAATATTTCGGGGAGCTATATCGTTTGGAGATAAATAAATTTGATGCGAGTGGGAATCAAACCGCTTGCTTTAAATATGGAACCGATGGGGAAATGAATTACGGCTATGAGGACGAATATGATGAGAATGGTAACCTTTTAGCAAGCTGTACTTATGAATACGAGGAAGGAGAACTGTCAGTTTCACAATCCGAATATGTCCGTGATGAGAGGGGTAACCTTTTAACACGTTATACGTATGAAGGTGAGGAAGGAGTATCCTTTGTTTCAAAATCTGATTATGCCTATGATGAAAGAGGAAACAGAATCGCCTGGTTTAAGTATGACAGAGATGGAAAGTTATGCAGCAGAGGAGAACGCGAATATGACACAAGTGGAAATCTTATATTTGAGGCATATTATGAGGGCGACGAATTAATCATCAGAGATGAATATACATATGACGGAAATGGAAACGAATTGTCCCATTCCTTATATGGAAGCGATGGGTTATGCGGCAAATGGGAAAGCGAGTACGATGATGATGGAAATGAAATAGTGGTATGTTCATATGAGGGTGACGGTTCACTGAAATATAAAATAGAAAGAGAATATGACGAAAATGGGAACTATTTAGGAAGATGTAAATACGATGAACAAGGGATTCCGGGTCTGAGGACAAGGTATGAATATGACGAAAATGGAAATCTGGCGGTTTATTATGAATATAACAGTGATGGGGAACTGACAACAAAGATTGAGTATGATATACATGGGAATCAGACGGCGATATACACATATAGCGACGGCGTATTGGTTCATCATCACATCAATGTATTTGATGAAAACGAAAACCCGATTGAATATTATGAGTACAGCGATGGAAAATTAAGAACCGAAATACTGCGTGAGTTTAATGAAAACGGGGAATGTACGCTCATTTGTGTATATAACGGAAAGGGCTTTTTGGAGAGTAGAACAACATATGATTATGTATATGAATATGATGCTGCAGCGGGGATGAAGATTTTTTACTACTATGAAAATGATGTTTTAAAGGAAAAAACAATAACCTTGTTTTACTAATATTCATTTTGGTGGGAAGCGCTTCTGATTGATTTTTTCTGTAGACACATAAAGGGCGAACTGATATTATGAGTATGGGTTTATGTTTATGAAGCTGAGAATTTACTATATGGGGATACGGCATTATGGATATAGTATTTTGCGGAGTTGAAATATTCGGAATCGGTGTGATTGCGTTTGCATTATTTCTTCTGCTCAAAGGAGATGGCTCCAGAGACCAGAAGTTAATGCAGTATTTTTTGATGGGCGCCCTGATTCAAAATGTCGGATATCTGCTTGAACTGACGGCGCCTACGGTAGAAGCGGCTATGGTGGCGGTAAAGATACAGTATGTGGGCTCGCTTTCGGTGCCAATCAGCTACTGCTATTTTATGTTCAGTTATTGTTATGAAAAGGCGCCTGTCAGAATCTTAAGATTCCTAAAGATAATTGATTTCCTTGTATTAGGGCTTGTCTTTACCTGCGAGTCACATGGTTTATATTATAGACAGATAAACTGGCTGCATACACCGGAAGGACATGGATACCTTAGTCTGGAATACGGTCCCGCCTATTGGCTTTTTATGCTTTGCAGTATGGCCATACCTTATGCACTCACGCTGTGCGCGTTGATTCGCGTGTGTATTAAAAAATCGGATTATGCTGCGGACAGACAGTATAAGCTGATACTCGGACTTTCTGTTTTGCCGGTTGTGGCATTGTGTTCCTACGTCATGAAGCTGACATCGGTATACGACCCTACACCGTTTGTCTTGGGAAGTGTGCTCTCCAGTGTGGTTATCTTGATTTGGAGCAGAAAAGTATATGATTTCAGCAGTCTGGCATCGGGTATTCTGCTTCACGGTATGAGTGACGGTGTTATTGCTATTGATAAGTATGAGAGAATTATCAGTTACAATCCCGCGGCAATGGATATTTTTGAGGAATTAAATGTCTGTGTAGGAAAGCATGTCGGGGAACTGAAAGGTTTTCCGCCGGATATGCTGGGTGAAGATGTGCGCAGGGAGTTTTGCCTGAACGAAAGGTTTTATCAGGGACATGTAAAGCAGATATTGGATAAGTATGGAGAAAAGAAAGGGTATGTTATACTGATTCTTGATGTTACGGAGACAAGAAATTATATTGAAGAAATCACGAAAGTGCGTGAACAGGCGGAGCAGGCCAATATTGCCAAAAGCGCATTTCTTGCGAATATGTCCCATGAAATCCGGACTCCGATGAATGCGATTATCGGTTTGAGCGACATTATTATGGAAGAGAGCAAAGGACGTAAGGTGTACGGATATACCTGTGACATTAAGGCTTCCGCAAATAACCTTCTGGCGCTTATCAATGACATACTGGATTTGTCTAAAGTAGAAGCAGGGAAAATGGAACTGGTATCAGCAAAGTACCATGTCAAGGCCCTGGTGAGAGAAGTGCTGAATATGATGGATATAGTAGCATCCCAGCATGGTCTTTTGCTGGAAAGTGAGTTTGATACGACGATTCCCTGCTGCTATCTGGGAGATGAAAGCAGAATTAAGCAGATTCTGGTCAATCTTTTGAATAACGCTTTGAAGTTTACAAAAAAGGGTTATGTAAAAATTTCTGTTTCAGGCATACCGGATGAAAGAGAAGATACGGAGCGATTGATTTTCAGCGTTGAAGATACCGGATGCGGTATCCGGGAAGAAGATTTAGAGATAATATTTGAGAATTTTAAACAGCTTGATTCTAAGCGAAGCAGAAGTGCGGAAGGGACAGGACTGGGGCTTTCCATAACGAAACATCTGGCAGAACTGATGAATGGAACAGTCAGGGTGGAGAGCGTATATGGAAAAGGTTCTACATTTACTGTGGAAATTCTGCAAAAGATAGCAGATGCAAGACCCTTATCCGAAGTTCCGGAGCCGGAAGTAAAGCGGGAAGAGGCGTTGGAGCCTTTTACCGTAAAAGATTATAAGGTGCTGGTGGTAGACGATAATCTGATTAACAGGAAAGTCGCAAGGTCTTTCTTACAAACTTACGGAATAGAGATTACAGAGGCCGAAAGCGGCATGGAAGCAATAGAGTTTGTCCAAAGGACGCAGTTTGACATTATATTTATGGACCACATGATGCCCATGATGGACGGAATAGAAGCCGTACACAGGATTCGGAACAACTGCGGTGAAAACGGAAGACTGCCGGTAGTGATTGCGTTGACTGCAAATGCCATGGAAGGGGTGCGCGAGAACTTCCTTGCCAACGGATTTCAGGATTTTATTACAAAGCCGCTTGACAGAAAGGCCATGCATATGGTACTTCTGAAATGGATACCCGAAGAAAAGCGGAAAGCAGGCGGCTCGTGGATGGATAACCTGCAGGTAAATAATGACATTCTGCAGAATATTACGATTCCGGGCATTGATACGGACGAGGTTGCTGCCCACTATGCCGGCAGCCTTGAAGAGTATAACGAGCTTTTGAAACTGTATTGCCTGGATGGAAGGCGCAAGATTAAAGTGCTGCAGGAGTTGTGGGAGGAGCAGGATTATGAAGGCTATGGCATAGAGGTCCATGCTTTAAAGAGCGCTTCCGCGAATGTGGGCGCAATGCGGCTTTCGAGCATGGCCAAAGAACAGGAAAAGGCGGTGAACCGCGGCAATCTGGGGTTTGTTGACGGGCGCGTTTCAATACTTTTGGCAGAATATGAAGAGCAGTTAGGGTATATTCAGGAATATCTGGACCAAAACCGGCATGAGGAAAGCGCTTCAAAGGAAAAAAAGGAAATAGAGAAGGCGGCGTTGCTGCGTGAAATAGAGTCGGCTTTGGCCAGTCTGGAAGATTTTCAGGCAAAGGAATGTGCCCGTAAAATAGAGGAGATACTGGAATGTCGGCTGGAAGCAGAAACGGAAACGGCGCTTGGAAAAATAAAAGAACAGCTTGAGTTATATGAGGATGACGCAGCGGAGCAAATGCTGCGTGATTTGATAGAGCAGATAAGATAGAGGAGGATAAACAGTTGGAATGTAAATACAAAATACTGGCAGTGGACGATAACAGTATCAGTTTAGCGACGATTGAGCAGGCTTTAAAGGGAAAATATGAAGTAACGCCTCTAAATTCCGGGGTACGCGCTCTCCAATATTTGAAGAAAAACCAACCGGATTTGATTCTTCTGGATATCCGGATGGCGGCAAAGGATGGTGTGGAAACACTGCGTGAAATTCGGGAAATGGAGAACTGTAAAAAGATTCCGGTAATAATGCTTACGTCACAGAGCGATAAGGACACGGTTTTGGAAAGCTTTATGCTGGGTGCCGATAACTATATACTAAAACCTTTTAAAACGCAGGATTTACATGAGCGGATTGAGAATGCTTTGAATAAAAGCAAATAAGGAAAGCGGCTTGTGTTCTGAAGCCAAATTTGGTAATATAGTACCATAGGTAAAAAATTGTTTGAAGAGAGGGATTACATATGAAAATGAGAGGAAAAATATTAACCTTATCATTATTGCCATTGTTTCTTGTTACTGTCGAACTGTTCTTTTTTATCTATGTCAGGACGAAGGATTATGAGGAACTGGCAGGAACACTGCTCGTAAGCGTCGGACGCATCATGGGGATTACTATATTCCTGACATTGGTGGTAGTAGTGATTGCCGTGGAGCGCATTATCCGCTCCCTGAAACGCACCATGAAAGTATTGGAAGTGACGGCGGAGGGGGATTTGACGACAAAAGCCGCAGCAAGGGATTTGAAAAGAAGGGATGAAATCGGCAGTATTGCAAAGGATGTGGCAATTTTACAGAAAACGTTGCAAGAGATAGCAGGACAACTGCAGGAAGCCACAGGGGTATTGCAGGAGTCTGCGGAGAATCTCGAAAAAATGTCCCTGCAGACAAGCGAAGCGTCGGACAATGTGGCAAAAGCTGTGGGTGATATTGCGGAAGGAGCAACCACACAGGCAGATTCTGCCGAAACCATTACGGCAGGCATACGGGTAATCGGCGAAGTGCTGGAGGAGTCCGTAAAAGCGGTAACGGATTTTGAGGCGCTGATAAACAACATCAGGGATTTGGGGGATAACGGTGTTTCTGTCCTGGGGCAGCTGGAGGGAGCATCCAACCAATCTGAAGAAGAAATTGCTGTTATTAATGAACAGACGCATGCCACCAATGAGGCGGCGGAAAAAATAAAGGAAGCGGCCCAGTTTATTGCCCAGATTGCCAGCCAAACCAACCTTCTGGCATTGAATGCTTCCATCGAAGCTGCAAGGGCAGGCGAACAGGGGAAAGGATTTGCCGTTGTTGCGGAGCAGATTAAGACGTTGGCAGAACAGTCCAATTCTTCTGCGGCACAGATTGATGCCATTATAGAGCAGCTCCTTGTGGAGTCGCGGAAAGCGGTTGATACCATGGGAGAAGCCAAAGATATCATTGCTACGGAAAATGGTCTTATTACGGACACCAGGACGGTATTTGACCAGATGCATGAAGGGATTGAGGGCTCTGCCTCCAGCATCCGTGCCATAAAGTCAGGAACCGATAAGCTGGAAGAAGTGAAAGGACAGATTGCAGGGGAACTGATAAACCTTACGGCGCTCGCACAGGAAAATGCGGCGGCAACTGAGGAAACGGCGGCTTCCACAGAAGAGATGTCAGCCACCATGCACAGCGTCTTAGAGGCTACAAACCGTCTGAAAGAGATTGCGGATGCCCTCCGTGAAAAAGCAGGTATTTTCAAATTGAATTAAAAAATTGGGATGAACACTAAAGTTCATCCCTTTTTTTACGATATATATTATGTAATAAATTTTAAGTTCCATGGAAAGGAGGAGTCAAATATGCGTATTGAAGCGTATAATCAGGTACAACAGCTTTATAATACCAAAAAGCCGGGACAGGTTAAGAAGAGTTCTGGAGTGAATTTTTCGGACCAGTTGCAGATAAGCAGCGTTGGAAAGGACATCCAGACTGCTAAGACTGCAGTTGCTGCAAGCCCTGATGTCAGGGAAGACGTAACGGCTCCTATTAAGGCCAGCATTGCTGCAGGAACTTACGAAGTAAGCGCAGGCAGTTTTGCAGATAAGTTGTTTGCAAAGTATGAAGAAATGAGGTAATCCCAGTGGCGAGTCTCGTAGAAAATCTGATAAGCATTTTGGAGCAGGAAAGTACGGAGTACGAAGAACTGCTGGGATTATCAAGGAAGAAAACCCCAGTGATTGTGGCTGGGGATTTGCAGGGATTGCAACAAATCACGGATGAAGAACAGGATGTGGTAAGCCGTATTAATCATCTTGAAAGCAAGAGGACAGAGGTGATTAAGGATATTGCCAACGTTATGAACAAGGATGTTAAAGAATTAAAACTGGTGAATCTGATTCAGATGCTGGAGAACAGACCTTCCGAGAGCAGGAAACTCGCGGAAATTCATGACAGATTGAAAAAAGTCGTGGGGGATATGCAGCAGGTAAACAATCAAAACAAAGAGCTGATTGCGCATTCCCTTGAGATGGTAGAATTTGACATGAATCTGCTTCAGGCGATGAAGACGGCGCCGGAAACAGCCAACTACAATAAAGGCGCTTACAGTGCAGGTAACCTGATGGGCGTCGACAGGAGTGGCTTTGATGCAAAAAGTTAGGTTCAATGACGTGAGGTGATAGTATGCCACTGATGGGAAGTTTATATATAGGAGCATCCGGTTTACAGACAGGTCAGAATGCGCTGAACACAACAGCGCATAATTTAACAAACGTAGATACGACCGGTTATACCAGACAACAAAGTCTTCTGGGTTCTAAGAGTTACATTACCCTATCCAGAAACCCCGCCGCTGTGTCAAACCAGCAGTATGGTCTCGGGGTGAATTATTCCGCCGTAAGACAAGTGAGAGATTATTTTCTGGACAAAACATACCGCAAGGAATCAGGCCGCAGTATGTTTTATGAAGTATCCTCGGAAGTGTTGGATGAAGTGGAAACTTTGCTCGGTGAGATGAACGGCAAGGATTTCCAGACTTCATTGACAAATCTCTGGACTTCTATCCAGGAGTTGGCGAAAGACCCGTCCAGTTCCGTGAATCAGGGTCTTTTGGTGCAGCGTTCTTCTGAGTTTTTAAGCCGTGCGTCGGTTGTTTATAATGGATTGTGCACCTATCAGGACAATCTGAACATACAGGTCAGGGATAAAGTAAATACCATTAATAAATACGGTCGGCAGATTCTGGAGTTAAATGAAGCGATAAGCAAGATTGAATGCGGCGGCGTGGAACACGCCAATGACCTTCGGGATGCAAGAAACCAGATTCTCGATGAATTGAGCAGGCTCTGTAAAATGAGTTATTCCGAGGATTCGCTGGGGCATGTTTCCGTGCAGTTAGAGGGTGTGGACTTTGTCAAGGGAAGTATGTGCTATGAGATGGGGTTGCATCAGGACGCGACAACAGGCTTTTACACACCGTTCTGGCCCCAGAATGCAGAGTACACCATTATGCAGGACGGTTCCAAAAATTATGATATTTCCCATGCCAAGGTGTTTGATTTGGAGCAGACAGTTGCTTCTACCATGGACACGGATATCGGCGGGCTGAAAGCGACTTTGCTTGCAAGGGGTGACCACAGGGCGAATTATTCTGATATAGAAAAGGACTATGACAGCATTTCCCAGTCCATTGTCATGAATATTCAGGCAGAGTTTGACCAGTTGATACACAATGTTGCCACTTCCATCAATAAAGTGCTGGCAGATGCCTGTGACCCTTCCCGGGGATATCTGTGTGACAGGGATGGTTCTCCGCTGCAATTGTTCCAGAAAGTGACAACGGACGGATATGTCAAAAAAGATGATGGGGCAGGAAATGAGACATGGGAGTATATGGAAGAGGATTTCAGCTCTCCGGATACCATGTATACCATAAATAATTTGAAAATTAACAGCCACCTTCTGCAGGAGCCTTCCATGCTGGGATTTATGCTGGCTGACGGCAAGGCGGATTACAAAACGGGCGAAGCGCTTAAGGCTGCTTTTACGGAAGAGTCTTACCGTTTAAATCCCAATGTGCAGAAAAAAACGACTTTGGTGGATTATTATACAGACTTGGTTTCCCAGGTGGGTAATACCGGCGATGTGTTTAAGAGCATTTATGCAAATCAGGAAGCGACCGTGGAGGCGACTTTCGGCGCACGCGAACAGGTTGTGGGAGTATCTTCCGATGAAGAGCTTTCCAACATGATTAAGTTTCAGAATGCATACAATGCAGCCAGCAGATACATCAATGTCATCAGTGAAATGCTGGAGCATATCATCAATACACTGGCAGTTTAATGATAGGAGGAAAGAGAGATGCCTTCACAATTTTTCGGATTAAATACAGCATATTCAGGGCTTTTGGCGTCCAATGCAGCGCTCAATACAACTTCAAACAATATTGCCAATGTACAGACTCTGGGATACAGCAGACAGCACGTGGTTCAGCAGGCAAGCGACGCTTTGAGGGTTTTTCAGACTTACGGCTGTGCGGGAGCAGGTGTGGATACGCTTGCCATAGAGCGCATCAGGGATGAGTTTTATGACAACAAATACTGGGATGCCAGCACCACCTTGGGCGAATACAGCATCAAGCAGTATTATATGTCGCAGATTCAGACCTATTTTAAAGGCAGCATCACAGCGCCGGATTTTAAGAGTATTTTTGACCAGTTTTCCGTGGCGGGCCTGCAGGCGGTACTGAAAAATGCGAGCAGTACCACCACTAAGGCGCAGTTTATCGGTTATGCAGGCGACCTGACTGATTATTTTAACGGGATGTCAGGTAATCTGGAAAAAGTACAGAAAGATATCAATCAGGAAATCAAGCTGAAGGTGGATGAAATCAATTCCCTGGCAAGTGAGATTGCTTCCTTAAACAAGCAAATTAATGTCATTGAACTTTCCGGCCCCAAAGCCAATGAATTGAGGGACCGCAGAACGGTTCTTCTGGACCAGCTTTCCCAGATAGTGGACATTGAAACGCAGGAAATTCCCATAACGGATGCCAATAATCCCGAAAGGGAAACAGGCGCGTTCCGTTTCCTGGTTAAGATTGGCGGGGGACAGCTGCTGCTGGACACCAGCGAATACAAGCAGTTGGAATGCGTAGCGAGAACCAGCAACGAGAAGGTAAACCAGACAGATATAGAGGGTCTCTATGATATTGTATGGGACGACGGTCAGGATTTTAATATATACAGCGGTACACTGGGGGGCTCCTTGCAGGGTCTGGTAGAAATGCGCGACGGCAACAATTCAGAGAATTTCAGCGGTATGATTACCGCAACGGGCAGAACCGATGTTACTGCCGCTGATGGCAGCGTGAAAGCGCATGATACCGTGACGGTACAGGTATCCCACAAATATCTGCAGGATTTGAACAAGTGTAACCTTTCCGATACGGGCGGGATTATCAGTCTGGGCAGCCAACAGTTTTATTATGATTCATGGTCTTATACCTGCAGTTATGACGCAGCCGGCAATGCTACTTATTCTTATACATTTGTGTTGTCGGACAACAGCTTAAATGACAGGAACCTTACCAACGACAGGGTGGGTAAGGTGGCGGAAATCGGCACCAGCATTGATTATCAGGGGATTCCCTATTACATGAAGCAGATGAATGAATGGGTGCGTACTTTTTCCCAGAAATTCAACGATATTTTAAACAGCGGTTATGATGCATATGAAAATCCCGGCAATGATTTGTTTGCCGCCAAAATGGCAACCGGAAGTGAACAGTATTCTTTTGGCGCAATGTACCGCTATGACAAACAGACATCAGGAACCATGACGGTAGGCGTGGGGGATGACAGCTATTACAAGATGACAGCCAAAAATTTCTCTGTGCTGGCGGCTATGATTGAAGATGCCGACCTTCTTGCAACCAAGAAGAAATCTTCTGACGGGGTAGAGCAGTATAATGTCCTGACGGAAATCCAGGATATGATAAATGATAAGGAAAAGATGAACTACAGGGGCTGTAAAGCCGGGGAATTTTTGGAGTGCATCCTTTCAGATGTGGCCTTGAATGCGGGAAATGCCAATACATTCTGTGAAAACTATCAGAGCATTGCAAATAGTGTGGATAACCAGCGAATTTCCATTTCCGGCGTGGATGAGGATGAAGAAGCGGTTAATCTGGTAAAATACCAGAACGGTTATAACTTGGCGTCCAAGATGATTCAGACACTGACAGAAGTTTATGACAGGCTGATTTTGGAAACCGGCGTCTAGCGTGATATGGAGGTAAATATATGAGAATTACAAATAAGATTATGCAGAATAATAATCTGACGAATATCAACAATAATAAAATCATGCAGGATAAGCTGAGCACGATGATGTCAACGGGAAAGAAAATCAACAGGCCGTCGGATGACCCGGTTATTGCAATCCGTGCGTTGCGCCTTAGGAGCAATGTGACGGAAGTGACGCAGTATTTTGGAAAGAACATACCGGATGCCGAGAGCTGGCTGGATGTGACGGAAGGCGCATTGAAAAATAACGCCCAGATTATCACCAACATGATTGGACAGTGCACAAAAGGCGCTAACGGGGATTTGACTTCCAAGGACAGGGAAATTATCTTAGAGCAGTTAAAGGCGCTGAGAGACGAGATATATTCCACGGCAAATGTTGACTATGCCGGCCGCTTTGTTTTTGCAGGGTACAGGACGGATACCTCCATCGGTTTTCTGGCAGCGGACGACACCCAATATACCATTACCGAGCAGCTTGACAATTCTGCGATTGACAGCATGACTTTTATCAAGACCACGGCAGTGGCAAACGGTAATGTTGTGGATATCAATGATATCAACCAGACCAATTATGCAGACATAGAGGTTATGGAGGCAGACGTTACTAAAGTGGAAGTACATCGTATCCGTCTTGCGTACAACAACCTGAACGACGGAATGGTGCCGACCATCACAAGAGTGACAGGAAAGGACGCTGCGGGCAATATAACAACGGAGGATGTGGTGAATCCGGTAAATGTCTGTCATTCCTATGAGGTGCCTACGGCGTATGAACTGGCGAGCCAGAATCCCGACGAGGTTTATTTTATACCGGAGACCGGGGAAATGGTGCTGGGAGAAAATGTATACAGCAAAATGATGACATACAAGGATGCAGCCAATACCGCTACGGCAAATGAAGGAGAAATCCGCATTACTTACCAGAAGAATGAATGGCAAAAAGGGGATTTGCGGCCTGAACACTATTATGCATGTACAGCTGAAGATAAAGACGGCAATGTTATTGATTATAATGAAGAGTATCTCAAGGGCACCGATGCGGAGAAACAGGTAATTGAGTATGATGTGGGCTTTAACCAGACAATCCGTATTAATACGACGGCAGATGAATGTTTTGAACCGGGAGTCGGCAGGGAAGTGGATGACCTGATTAATGTGCTTGGAGAAGTGCAGGGGTTGGAAGAAGTAGCAGGAAAACTGACGTCCATGCTGGAAAACGAGACGGATGACGCCAAGAGGACGACATTGCAGCTGAGACTGAAAGCAGCCAACAAAGCGCTGTCTTATGCGAAGGATAAAATGCAGAGAATGTTTGAGGGCGGTATTACCGCCATGCAGGGATATCTGGACGCCAACAATCTGGCGCTGACAAACTGCGGTACAAGAAGTTCCAAACTGGAGCTTATTGAAAACAGGAAGAGGGACCAGAAAACCACCTTTGAAACATTGCAGTCTGAAAATGAAGATATTGATATCACGGATGTTATTATTCATATGAAGAGTGCGGAACTGACATATTCCGCTGCGCTGATGGCAACCGGAAAAGTGGCACAGACAAATCTGCTGAATTTCATTTAAACGAAATGGAGGAAAACATGAAGGTAAACACAAAAATCTTTGGGGAAGTAGATATTTTAGAGGAAAGGATGATTACCTTTTCGGGGGGGATTATCGGTTTTCCTGACTTGAAACAGTTTGCATTGATTTATGATGCGGATAAGGGAACGGATTCGGGAATCCGTTGGCTCCAGTCCATACAGGAGCCAGGGTTTGCCATGCCGGTAATGGACCCGCTTGTAGTGTGTCCGGATTACAATCCCGAAGTAGAAGATGAACTGCTGCAGGAACTGGGAGAGTTAAACAGTGATAATCTTTTGGTTCTGGTAACGGTTACGGTACCGTCTGATATCACCAAGATGACAGTCAACTTAAAAGGTCCGATTGTCATTAATTCCGGAAGCAGAAAAGCATGCCAGGTGATAGTGGAAGGCGATGCGTATGCCGTAAAATTCCCGATTTACGATATTTTACAGGCGAATAAGGGGGGTGAGTAGATGCTGGCTTTATCCAGAAAGAAAAATGAGGCAATTATTATCAACAACAACATTGAGGTCACCGTGCTGGAAGTAAAGGGCGACCAGGTTAAAATCGGCATTTCCGCTCCGAAAGAAGTGCCCATTTACCGCAAAGAAGTCTATGTGCAGATTCAGGATGCCAATAAGGCGGCGGCAGATACTTCGGGTCTTGCGGCGCTGGAAAATCTGCTCGGAAAGTAAATATAAAAGTTGGTAAGAAGGAGTCCGTGATACGGACTCCTTCTTACTTGCAAATTTAACGATATTCCGTTTATTAAATTCACAAAATTCTATTGACAATGATTCCGATATAAAGTAGTATGGGATTACACTCTTCCACGGGGCCCCTATTGGCAGAGAAGTTTGAAAGAAAGGAGAACGGAATCATGACGGATACGGAACTGATTTTACAACGGTTGGATGGCATACAGAATCAAATAGGCCATCTGGAGGAAAGATTTGACAAACTGGAAGAAAGATTTGACAAGCTGGAAAAAAGGATTGAAGTTCTGGAAGTACGGATGGACAAGCTGGAAAAAAGGATTGAAGTTCTGGAAGTGCGGATGGACAAGCTGGAAAAAAGATTTGAAGTTCTGGAAGAAAGGATGGACAAACTGGAGGCGAGGTTCGATAGACTGGAAGCAAAAGTTGACAATCTGGAAAAAAGGATTGACAATCTGGAAGAAAAAGTCGACAATCTGGAAATCGGACTTGATGGAGAAATCCAGAAAGTATTTGAGGTTACACTAAAGAATAAAGAAGATATCCAGTTGCTGCTTCTTTACAGGGACCGAATCATTAATGTCAGCAATACGGTTACCAGATTTGATGGGCTGGAAGAGCGGCAGCGTCTGACGGAAGAAGTAGTGGCTGCACACAGTGAGGATATCCGTATGCTGAAAAACATGCTGGCATAGGGAAGGCAGAGGAATTGGAGACTGTTGGGAAAGGTTGATTGTAAATGAAGAAGGAAAAGTAACTGCTGCTTTGGACGGAAGTATCCGTATACCGGCGGCAGTTTTTTTGTGTTTACCTATAAACTTATAGGCGTCAGTGGCCGATAAAAAAATTAGAAAACTGAAAAGACGATTTCACATGGAGGTGACAAAAATGGCAATTGAACCATTAGGAAGCATTATGAGTGTACAGGCACAAAGCCAGGTACAGACAAAGCCGGTGTCACAGTCGGCTAAATCCTCAGTAGAATACACGGATGTTTCTGCTCAGGAAAGTGTAAAACAGGTGGACAACACCATCAGCATTGTCGACAATGCCCAAAACAAGGGAGGTTCCGGCAATGAAAGGGGCGGCAGTGAAAGCAAGCAGCCCAGCAACGAGCAAATCAAGAAGGCTGTTGAGGCGCTGAATAAGAAGATGTCTAATTCAGAGGCTATTTTCGGCATTCACGAGAAGACTAACAGAATCACAATCAAAATTGTCGACAAGGATTCCAAAGAAGTGATTAGGGAACTTCCGCCGGAAAAGACCCTGGATATGATTGCCAAGGTGTGGGAACTGGCAGGTATTCTTGTGGACGAGAGAAGATAGGAGGAATAGAGCATGGCTGGTATGAGGTTAACCGGGCTTATGTCCGGAATGGATACAGAAAGTATCATACAACAGTTGGTAGAATCAAGAAAAACAAAAGTTGACAAGACCAAGAAAGCACAGACAAAGCTGAACTGGAAACAGGATGCATGGAAAGGTTTGAATACCAAACTGCAGAACCTGCAGAAGAAGTTTCTTGCCAATATGCGTTTTTCAACTGACTATGCAAAGAAGACCACTAAGGTTTCCAACAGCAGCAAAATCAGTGTAATTACCGGTGAAAACGCGGTAGACGGCGTACAGACGCTGGAAGTGGAAAAACTGGCAAAGACCGGTTATTTGACCGGCGCTAAATTAGAGGGAAACAGCGGGGAGTTAACGGCTCTTTCAAAGATTAGCGATATTAAAGGCGCAGAGAATGTAAATGGAACCATTAATTTTGCGTCAAAAGACGGTAAGACATCCATAGATATTGAAATCAACGGTGACACTACGATTTCCGATGTGCTCACCCAGTTGAAGAGTGCAGGCGTAAATGCCAGCTTTGATGCTAAACAGCAGAGATTTTATATCAGTTCCAAAGAATCCGGTGAGGCAAATGACTTTACGATTTCCGGCAAGGATGCAGCAGGTGCGGAAGCGCTGGCGGCTCTGGGGCTTGATACGAATAATGCCGATGCAAGCAAAAAGGCAACCAAGGTTGACGGACAGGATGCAGTTATCTATCTGAATGATGCATTGTACACCAGCACCAACAATACTTTTGAAATCAACGGTCTGACTTTTACCGCCCTGGATGAAACCAACGGTGAAAAGGTTACGGTTACCACGCAGAATGACACTGACGGCATTTATGACATGCTGAAGAACTTCCTGAAAGAGTACAATTCCATCATCAACGAGATGGATAAGTTGTACAATGCAGACTCTTCCAAGGGTTATGAGCCCCTGACCAATGAAGAGAAGGAAGCTATGTCGGAAAGCGACATCAAGGAGTGGGAAGAAAAAATCAAGAATTCCCTGCTTCGCCGTGACGATAATCTTTCCACAGTCAGCTCCGCTTTGAAATCCATTATGTCCAGCGGCATCGAAGTAAACGGTAAGACGATGTATCTCTCCAATTTCGGTATCAATACGCTGGGATATTTTGAAGCTCCCGACAACGAGAAGAATGCATACCATATTGACGGTGACCCGGATGACGGCAATACCTCCGGCAACCCTGATAAGTTAAAGAGTATGATTTCCAGCGACCCGGATACGGTTATTTCCTTCTTCACCCAGCTGTCAAAGAATATGTATGACAAGATGAGTGAATTATCTAAGTCGGTGGATGGATACAGGACTTTCGGCAACTTCTATGACGACAAGAAGATGAAGTCTGATTATGACGATTACACAAGCAAGATTGCCGAATTGGAAGATAAGCTTGCAAAATACGAGGATAAATGGTATGCTAAATTCAGCGCCATGGAAACTGCTCTGGCTAAAATGCAGCAGAATGCGAGCGCAGTTACCAGTTTATTAGGAGGTTGACAAAATGCCGCTGCCCAATGCCTATTCACAATATAATAACAGCAAGGTTCTGACCGCTTCACCGGCTGAACTGGTATTGATGCTGTATGACGGTGCAATTAAATTTTGCAATATTGCGATTAGCGCTATTGAAGAAAAAGATATTCAGAAAGCGCATAATAATATCGTAAAAGTGGAGAAGATAGTTGACCATTTCCGTATGACGCTGGATATGAGTTATCCGGTTGCAAAGGATTTTGACAGGGTGTATGAGTATTTGGCAAGAAGGCTTTTGCAGGCAAATGCAGGCAAGGATAAAGAAATCATGGCTGAAGTGTGCATGCATCTTCGTTCCATGAGGGATACGTGGAAGGAAGTTATGCGGATTAACCGTGTGAAAGGCGCTATATGATGGGCAATTATCTCAAGATTTTAGAGGAATCCCTCCAAAAGAAAATCCGGGTGCTGGATGAGATTCAGGCATATAACGAAAAGCAGAGAAAGATATTTCAAAGCGATGACGTGAATCTCGATGAGTTTGATGCAGCCGTAGAAGAAAAGGGAAAACTGATTGAACAGGTTTCCGCACTGGACGAGGGATTTGAAACGCTTTATGCCAATGTTGCAAAGCAGCTGGAGGGCAACAGGGACAAATATGCAAAGCAAATAAAGGAACTTCAGGAACTTGTAAAACAGGTCACTGAGAAAAGCGTATCTGTGCAGGCACAGGAGGCGCGCAATAAAGCGTTGATTGAAGCATATTTTACCAATGAGCGCAACCAGCTCAGGCAAGGCAGGCAGGCATCCAAGGCGGCTTACGGTTATTACAAGAACATGAATAACTCCAATGTGGTTCCGCCACAGTTTTTGGACAGCAAGCAATAAAATGATAAGCGTGTAACAGGCTGATGCATATATAGACAGATATCTATAGAAGCGTCAGCCTGTTTTGTTGATTTTTTTAATAAATTATATTAAAATAAGCAGGGGTGAATTATGAGAAATGCACAGAAAAAGCAAGTTAATTCATTGGTAAAACTGCTTTCCCGCGCACATAGTGAGTTTGATAAAATACTGGAAATACAGAATGCGGCGGCAATGAGTTTGTTGGAACAGTGTCAGAAAGGCGCCATAAAGCTGGGTGAGTTGATTGAGCAGGCAGAAGGAGAAGACTGTGCTGTTATCTCCTTGCTGGAAGAGTATTGCGAAACAGTATATCAGGTTTATGAAAACATAAGAATGGGCGGGGAGACAAATCCGCAAGAGATGCTTCAAATGCTGACAGTCTCTTTTTCCATTGTGGAAAAAGGTATTGAAGCAGGGATAGAGGTACGTAAAGAGATAGTGTTTCTTCCTTATCAGGCGTCCAAGTGGGGTTTTATGGAAAGCGTATGGGAAGCGGCAAGGGAAGACGCAGCTTGTGATGTTTATGTAATTCCTATCCCTTATTATTATAAAAACCTTGACGGGAGTTTTCAGGAGATGCAGTATGACGGAGAACGCTATCCTGTAAATGTTCCTATTACAAAATACGATGAATTTGATTTCGGAAGCCATCAGCCGGATTTGATAATAATACAAAATCCATATGATGAATTTAATCCGACAGTAAGCGTCCATCCTTTCTTTTATTCAGCCAATGTAAAACAGTTTACAGATAAATTAATATATATTCCTTGTTTTGTAACGGATGATATTCGGAAAGAGGACGAGCGGGCAGTGGAAGGTATGAATCATTTTGCAGCGATGCCGGGTGTGGTAAATGCCGATAAGATAGTTGTGCAGTCTGAAAGCATGAGACAGGCCTATATAGATTTTTTGACAAAGAAAGCAGGTTTGCATAGCAAGGAAGTGTGGGAGAGAAAAATTCGGGGTCTGGGCTCTCCTATGTGGGATAAAAATAAAAGGCGGAAAATAAAAACACCGAATAAGCAGGCAGAATGGATGGAAAGGATTAGAAAAAAAGACGGCACCAGTAAAAAGGCTGTCTTGTATGGCACCAGTGTAAGCATTCTGCTACAATATGGGGAACAGTATCTGAAGAAACTGCAGAATGTTTTTAATATGTTTCGGGATAAGCAAAATGAAGTGATTCTCTGGTGGCATCCGCAGCCGCTGCAGACAATCAGGGAAGCACTGGCCCCCCGGCATATGCAGATGTATCTGAAATATGAAAATTTGGCGCGGACATTCCGCGAAGAAAACTGGGGAATATATGATGAAGATGAAAACGAGGAGTTTGCAGCAAATATGTGTGATGCTTACTATGGAGACGGCAGCAGTATGATTCGGTTTTTTTATAAACAGAAAAAACCGGTTTTGATTCAAAAGGTAGATTTATAAAGGACAAGGGTACAAAATGGAATTTGAATTAACGGCATCAATGATGTGCGCGGATTATGGAAATCTGGAAAGAGAAGTTAAAAATTTAGAGGATGGCGGCATAGACTCATTTCATATTGATATTATGGATGGACGTTATGTGCCAAATTTTGCAATGTCCCTAAATGATATGCGATTTATAGCGAAGGCCACGAAAAAGCCATTGGATGTTCATTTGATGATTGAACATCCCAATAATCATATTGATTTGTTTTTAAGATATCTGCGTCAGGGGGATACGGTATACATACATCCGGAAGCAGAATATCATCCGTCCACAACCCTGCAGAGTATTATCAATGCCGGTATGATACCGGGGATTGCCATAAATCCGGGTACTTCTGTCGAAACGGTTATGGAAATGCTCCGCATTGTAAAAAGAGTTCTGGTCATGTCGGTTAATCCGGGGAATGCGGGACAGATGTACCTGCCCTATGTGGGGAAAAAGATAACAAAGCTGCTTTCCATGAAAGAGGATATGGACTTTGAAATATATTGGGATGGGGCGTGCAGCGCTGACAAGATTCTGGAGTTTGCGCCGAAAGGAGTAAAAGGATTTGTGCTGGGGACAACGCTTTTATTTGGAAAAGGCAAGCCTTATGGTGAGACAATCCAGAACATCCGTAAGTTGAAGTTTTGAAATGGTAAACCGGAGGGGAATATGAATATTGCATTGCTATTATCCGGCGGAACGGGTACAAGAATGGGGTTAGATGTTCCTAAACAATATGTGGAGGTTGCCGGAAGAACCATTATTTCCTATTGTATTGAGCGGTTATCTCTTCATCCCGGAATACATGCAATTTGGATTGTGGCAGATTTACCTTGGCATAATCCGATAATGGAATGGCTGGAAAAGTATGATTCGGCAAAGAAGTTCAAGGGATTTTCCAAACCGGGAAAAAACAGGCAGCTTTCTATTTTGAGTGGTTTGGAAGATATCAGGCAATCTGCGCAGGGTTCAGACTTTATTTTGATTCATGATGCAGCAAGGCCTCTGATATCCGAAAAGCTGATTTCCGATTGTCTGGAAGCAGTAACAGGACATGATGGTGTTATGCCGGTTTTACCAATGAAAGATACTGTTTATTGCAGTAAGGATGGGGAACATATTCATTCGTTGTTAAACCGTAGCCGGATTTTTGCAGGGCAGGCTCCGGAAGTTTTCCGTTTACAGCCATATTATGAAGCAAATCTGCGTCTGCTGCCGAAAAAGATTTTGGAAGTAAACGGTTCCACGGAGCCGGCGGTTCTGGTAGGAATGGATATGGTCATGATTGCAGGGGAAGAGAATAATTTTAAGATTACAACCAGGGAAGACTTGAAAAAGTTCTGTGATATTATCCGGGGAACGGCTTATAGCGAGAAGGAGCAAACTGATGAAAGCAATGGTTTTGCATGGTATCAATGATTTCCGGCTGGAAACAGTAAAGGAGCCGGTATTGGGGGAAGGTGAAGTGCTGGTAGCCGTAAAGGCGGCAGGTATCTGCGGCTCTGATATTCCGAGGGTATTCAGAACAGGAACTTATTCCTTTCCTTTGATTCCCGGACATGAATTTTCAGGTATCGTTGTAAAAGTAAGAGATGCGGAGAATGCAGGGTGGCTGGGACAGCGCGTCGGTATTTTTCCGTTAATGCCATGCAGGACTTGTCCGCTCTGCCAAAAAAAGCAGTTTGAAATGTGTAGAAACTACAGCTACCTGGGTTCACGGCGGGATGGCGGATTTGCAGAATACGTATCAGTTCCTGCGCAAAATTTGATTAGTCTTCCGGATGAAGTGTCCTTTGAAGAAGCGGCAATGCTGGAACCCATGGCAGTTGCCGTTCATGCCATGCGGGGAATGAAGCTTACGCCCTTTGATACAGTGGCAGTCTGCGGACTTGGTACGATAGGCATATTATTGCTGATATTTCTGCTGGACGCAGGAGTGAAAAAAGTATTGGCGGTTGGTAATAAGGAATTGCAAAAACAGGCTGTATTGGACTTGGGGATTCCGGAAAGCTGTTATTGTGACAGCAGGGTAACGGACGTCAATGTCTGGATTGCAGGGCAGACACACGGTATGGGGGCGGATGTTTTTTTTGAATGTGTGGGGAAAGAGGAAACGTTTATACAGGCTGTGGAAAACGCTGCCCCAAAAGGACGGATTTGTCTGGTTGGTAATCCCGGTTCGGATATCAAGCTGAAAAAGTCCGTGTATTGGAAAGTTCTCCGGAATCAATTGAAAATAATTGGCACATGGAATTCATCATTTACGGGTGATGCGGAAGATGATTGGCATTTTGCCCTGGAAAGGCTTTTAAAGGGATGCATAGCTCCCGGTAAGCTGATTTCCCACAGGTTTTCCCTTGAGGAACTCCAGCAGGGATTTTATATTATGAGGGATAAATCAGAAGAGTATGGAAAAATTATGGGAATTATAAATTGAGCAAAAGAAAACAGGGAGGTATTGAATGCAGTTTTCAGATTCCTATTTTGAGGATGAGGTGAGGGATGGGTTTTACGTGCCGGGTATGATGAAAAGGGCTTGGGCGGCACAGCTTGAAATTCTGGAAGATATAGACAGGATATGTAAGAAATACAAAATTCAGTATTTTGCCGATTGGGGCACCCTTCTGGGAGCGGTTCGGCACCATGGCTTTATTCCCTGGGATGATGATATGGATATCTGCATGAAAAGGGCAGATTATAACAGGTTTCTTTCTGTGGCTCAAAAAGAACTTCCGGAGCATTATTATCTGTTAAACTGTCATAATGAATATGGCGGGGAGATTTTTTGGGATTACATGACAAGGGTGGTAAATGGCAGCCAGATAAGTTTTGATGATGCTCACCTGAAAAAATTTCATGGGTTTCCGTATGTTTCCGGCATTGATATCTTTTCGCTTGACTTTGTGGCTCCGAATGAAGAGAAAAGCGCTTATCAAACCAAACTAGTAAATTTGGTTACGGATGCAATTGATTTTATGGACGGTGAAAACAACAGTAAAGGCAGAATGGAGACGCTTATTAAAATTGAGAAGATGTGTGATGTTCAGATAGACAGGAAGGGAAATATAAAGCAGCAGCTTTATTTTCTGATGGAAAGGCTGTTTTCTATGTATGAGGAAGAGGAAGCGGATAAAATAGCAATGATGCCTTTGGGACTTCAAAAAGCAAAGTATCAATTTCCTAAAAGTTATTATGAGGACACCATCTTGCTTCCCTTTGAAAATACGAAAATACCGGTTCCTGTAGCATATGATGCCATTTTGCGTAAAAAGTACGGAAACTACCTGAAGCTTGTCCGCAAGGGAGGCGCCCACGACTATCCGTTTTACAAGCGGCAGGAAATGGTTCTGGAGGAAGAATTTGGAATCAGGTTTCCAAAATATGCTTTTGGACAGCAAGGTTAAGGATTTAAAATGAGGTGTCGATAACTTTATTGACGAAACATTGAATACAGGAAGTAACAGAAGCATGTTAAAATCTTACTCGGTACAGCAGATAAACAGTATCAGCAAAAAGAAAGCCATCTGGTGTTATGGATGCGGGAAACGTTTTCATGAGATAATTGCGCAATATAAAGGGGAACCTTTTTTGACGAGGATAGAGGCGCTGATTGATGGAAATAGGGATTTATGGGGGATGCAAAAGGAAATAGCCGGAAGGACAATACCGGTTTCTTCTCCCGAAACTATGCAGACTGCTGACGGAAAAAAGATTCTTATTCTGATAACTTCCGATAAGGATGCAGAAATATATGAGTGTAATAAAGCGCTTTTGTCGGATTTACAAATCGATTGCAGCGTATATCCGCGCTTTTATTATACCTATGCAAAGGCATTCCTTTTTATTGCTTCATTGTTTCCCTTAAGACGGCAGATTTTATATCGTGCAGGTGAGGAACCCCATGAAAATGCAGAGGTTATTGTCAAGTATCTGAAGAGCGGCTATGCGGGAAAGCCATATCGGCTGATTGCGCTGTCGGATAGTTCCAGCAGGGGCGTAAAAGACAATGCGGAGAATATAAATAAAGATACCCTTCGGCGCCAGAGTTCCTTAAAAGAAAATATCAGGTATTGCATGAAGTATGCCACTTCCAAATTTTTATTGTATGAAAATGAAGCATTACAAAAAGTACGTACAGGACAAAAACTAATATATTTGAATCATGGAATGATACCGTTAAAGCAGGTAAAAGATGTATTGAAACAGCCGGATGAGCTGGATTATGCAGTCTGTCCGTCTACAGGATGTGCAGAGATATATGAGGAGCAGTATGGAATTACAAAAGAGAAACAGGTTTATATGATGCCGCCCAGGGTGGAAAGGCTGTTTCAAAACAATCTGATTCTGCATAAAATGCTTGATTGTGGAAAAAGGCAGATTGTGATATGGCTCCCTACGTTCAGGACATTGAAAAATACAGACCGGAAGGATTCGGCTGTAACCAGTCCTCTGGAAATATTCGGTACGGATGATGTATTGGAGAAATTGAATGATTGTTTATCCCGTAATCAGCAGTTATTAGTCATTAAACTGCATCCGAGAGACAAAGAATCTATAAATATTTCAGGGAAGCATAAAAATATTGTTTTGATTACAGAGAAGGATTTAGAGGCTGCCGGGGCATCTCTACAGGATATTTTAGGTGAGACGGCGGCGATGATAACAGATTATTCGGGAATTGCGTTTGAATATATGTTGTTAAACAGGCCGATTGGCTATGTAATAGCAGATATGGATGTATATACAAGGGGCTTTGCAGTTGAGAACCCGCTTGCCTATATGCCCGGCAGTAAGATTAAAAATGAGTTTGATTTTATGGAATTTCTCAACTCTCTTTTGTTGGATGAAGATATATTCAGGCAAGAGAGAAATGAACTGGCAGAAAGACTGTTTGGAAATATGAATCCTTGCGCAGGGGCGGAAATGTTTATAAAATTTCTGGATGACAGATTATAGGGATGGAGAAGAAAAGATGGGTATAAAAGAAAAATTATGCAATGAATTAAAAAAATATGATGACGTTCTGATTTACGGATATGCGGATATCGGTATGTGCGTGCTGAACTATATTATTGATATGGAAACATCCATAAAAATTGCCAATTACTCCGGGCGGGTAAAATATTTTGCCACATCCAATATAGAGCATAATTCAAACCGAACGGAAAGAAAGGGAATTAAAATCAAAAGTATTTACGAGCTTACGGAGTATGCCGAAAATGCGCTTGTTATCATAGCAACACAGGAAATACATCATGAGGATATCACCGGACATCTTGACAAATTGGGATTTGGACACCGGTTGTATATTACCCATGAAGATTACTGTATTTTAAGAGAATGTGTGGAAAACCACAAAACAATTATCAACAATAATATCCAGCAGTATCACTTAAATCATCAGGTAAAGTTGAACCGTCTCAGAAAAAAAGCAGAGAAGGGAAAAAAGATAAAGGTCTTTTTCATGACACATGATGCAGCGGTATTCGGTTGTGCATCAGTTTATCAGAGTATGATGAAGGATGAATTATTTGACCCGTACATATATGTTGTGTCCCGGCGGGATGTGGGATATAAGCTTTTTCAAGAGGATGTTTTAAAGGATATCGCTTTTTTTGAAGGTCAGGGCTATAGGGTGATTAGCGGATATGATGAAGCATGGAATCCAAAAGACTTACATACTTTTAATCCGGACATATTGTTTTATGACCTTCCGAAGTTATATGGGGAGGCGGGGGCTTCCTACAACAGATTGGAGCAGCTGAACTGGGAATATTTAACATGCTATGTCCCATATGGTCTGTTAATGGTAGATTCTTTTTATTATCACTATCACACAAAATGCATCAGGGAAACCTGGCGTTTTTTCCTGGATACCAATGCAAGTTTCAAACGGGTGCTGGCGGATGGGGATTTCAGCGCATTTAACACAGTGCTTTCGGGATACCCTAAACTGGATGATTACTTCAACAAAGAAATAGACAATCTGCCCCCCAAATTACAGAACAATAAAAGAACGGTAATTTACGCCCCGCATCATTCTTTGGGGGTCAGCAATAATTTTGCAACTTTCGATTTGTATGGTAATGATATTTTGAAATTGGCAAAAGAACATCCGGAGATAAACTTTGTTTTTAAGCCGCACCCGCTTTTGCCGTTTAGGATGAAAAAGTATTATGAGACCGGCATTGTGGATTTTTCATATGACGATTATGTAAATGAGTGGGAGAGTCTGGAAAACGGTATTTGCATTACCTGTGGGGATTACATAGGAATATTTAAAAGAAGCGATGTAATGATTACCGATTGCGGCTCTTTTATCGGGGAGTATTTTCCATCCCGGAAACCATGCATTTATTTGTTTAATCCCCGAAAAATAAAGCAGGACGAAGTGTATACGCTTTTGGCAGGAAAAATATTGAATACCTATTATGTAACGCGAACCAGGGAAGAACTGCACGATAATATAGAGCAGATTATTATCCGGGGAAATGATGTAAAACGTGATGCAAGAGAAGCATTGTTCAACGCAGAATTTCAAAATATAGGATATGCGGGCCAATTTATTAGTGATTATTTAAAACAGTTGATTTTAGATTAATAAGAAGGAAATGGCATGTACGAAACAGCCGGAGGATAAAATGGTTGATAAAAAATATTGTATGTCATCATATTTAATGTATCGATATGTTTTTCATCCCTCGAAATCTTTTTTGGAGGGAAAACCGTGTAACCTGGTAAATCTTTCTTTTGAAAGAAAGCCGGTAAAAACAGCAAAAGAACTGCTGAATGCGATTGAGGAAAGCGTAGACGCCGCCTGCAGAAGCGGTAAAACGGCGCTGGCGCTCAGCGGAGGGATGGATTCGGCCATCCTCGCCAGATTTATGCCCAAAGGTTCCAAAGCCTACACTTTCAGGTGTATTGTTCCGGACAGGAAAGTGGTTGATGAGTCAGAGCAGGCACATCAGTGGGCGGAAATTTGCCATTTGCATCATGAAATCATTGACATTACTTGGGAGGATATTGTCAGGGTATGTGATAAACTGATGCTTCATAAGGGCGCACCGATTCATTCCATAGAGGCACAGATATATCTGGCGGCCTTAAAGGCAAAATCAGAAGAATATGAAAATTTTATTTTTGGGGAAAATGCAGATATTATATATGGCGGCATGAATGGCCTGCTCCAAAAGGACTGGTACTATTCTGAATTTGTGGAGCGCTATACTTATGTTATGCCTTATAAAGTACTGCGGGAGCCATATATGATTTTGGAACCCTATCTTGCATTTGAAAAAGACGGACACATTGACGGTCATGATTTTGTAAATTTCTATTTCAGGCAGGAAGCGTTAGGCACCTATCGGAATGCATGTGAGACTGCAGGCATTCAATTTGTGGGTCCTTATTCCGAGACCTATTTGAATGAACCGATTGATTATCAGCGGATTCGCAGTGGAGATACAAAGTATTTGATAAGGGAGGCATTTCATATGCTATATCCGGATACGGAAATTCCTGCTAAAATACCTATGCCCCGCCCGGTTAACGAATGGTTTGCAAATTGGGAAGGCCCTAAAAGAGAAGAGTTTATCCCACATTGTACGGACTACCTGACCGGAGACCAGAAATGGATGGTATGGGCGCTGGAAAGGTTTTTAAATTTAATTGACGGGAGAACGGAAAATGGCAAAAATAGCAATTGAACATGCGGATAATTACAGACTGGAAACTATAAAAGAAACATTAAGGAAATGTTTTTCGGATTTGAACCTGCCGAAGGAGAATCCACTTGGCCGGTATATTGTACCGGGGAATCGAGTTTTTATAAAACCGAACTGGGTTGCTTCAAGATGGAGGGAATCCTGTCCGCATAAGGATACGCTGTATTCCGTTATTACCCATCCGGCTGTAATAGAAGCCGTTGCAGATTATGTAGCGGAAGCTTTACAGGGGAGAGGGGAAATCATCATTGGAGATAATCCGTCCATAGACGCTGATTTTGCTGAATTAATGGAATTTACCGGAATCAGGAAACTGGAAAAGAAGTATGACGTCAAGACCACAGTGCTGGATTTGCGTCCGCTGGTGTGCGATAATTTAGATAATTACGGAAAGAAGGATTTGATGGTTTCCCAGACCGGTGACCCGGATGGAAAAGTGGAAGTAAACTTAGGGAAAGAATCCCTTCTGTATGGAATTGACCCTGCACGTTTCAGGGGGGTATTTGATGAAAGGGAAGAGACAATCGCATCACATACGGGTGAAACACAGTTGTATACATTTGCAAAAAGTCTGTATAATGCAGATGTATATATATCCATTCCCAAAATGAAGACACACCAGAAGGTGGGCGTAACATTAAACCTTAAGGGTCTTGTAGGTTCCATTTCAAATAAAAACCAGCTTGTACACTGGCAGGTGGGTTATCCAGAAATACATGGCGATGAATACCCGACAAAGGAAGCATGGGAGGAAGGACAGACGGCTAAAGTGAAACACAGGGGGGCATGGCCCGGAAATGACACAATCTGGAGAATGGTTGTCGATTTATACAGGGCGATGCTCAAAAAAGACAGAGTCTGTTTATCCATAGTGGATGGTGTAGTGGCAGGAGAAGGACAGGGTCCCTTTTGTCCCACAAGCAAAAACGCCAACACAATTATAGTCGGGGACAATTTATTGGACGTGGATATGGTAACGGCCCGATACATGGGATTTGACCCGCAGAAAGTGAAGTATCTTGCATATTTTATCGAGGGAAAAAAGCCGTATGCAGATATAGACGTTATCTTAAACGGAACATATAAAAAAGATTATTTTGCGGCGGATTCTTTGTACGCGGATTTTTTTGCCGTCAAACAATGGGAAGCAGTGAAGTATGATTCAAAAAAGTAATGTCTTTTCACAAAACGCAGTGACAAATGGAGGAAGCTTGCGATGGAGTATTCTCTGGAGCCGCTATTTTTGATAAACCCTATTTTAAAACGGGATGGTGGGAAATATATTCTTTTAAAGGATATGAAATTTGCAGGAGAAGTGTTTTCCTTTCTGTTCAATATTGACAAAGAAATTTATATTGACGGATTTGTAAGCAATAAATATAAAGGAGAATATTTCATGCTGCTTCCGTGTATTGCAAATGAGGAACTGTCAGACGGGGATGTTTTGATTGTTCCTGATGTGGGAGATATTCCCTCATTACCGGAAGGAATCCGTGTAACAGCGCTTTCAAAGTCAGAGATTATCTGCATTCAGGAAGCGGTTCTGGGGAAAGATGTGGTTGTCTGGGGATGCGGAGAATTTGAAAGGAAAGCCTTTGAAGCATTGGAAGATGCAGGCGGGAAAGTCAGTTATTTTGTGGATGCTGATGAAACAAAACAAGGTTTAAGCCTGTATGGCAGGCCTGTGGTATCACCGGAAGCACTGAAGGAAACGGATATAGTGGTGGAGGGGGTTTTTGCTTTCCAAAGCGTAGAGGAAATGATTCCGAAGTTTATAAAAAGGTATAGATATAATCATGAATTCAGAATAGGAAACAAGGTCTCCCTGAGAATAGCTTCCGGTATCCATATGGGAATAAATGCCTGTGCCAATATGAATAAACTGTTGCAAGACAGGACATGTTTTCTGTACATAAAAGAAAAAAACCAAAAAGAAGAAATTTTGCATTCCTTTAAGAGATGCGGCAGAAAGGTTGATTATGTTTGGGAAGAAGAAATTCAAAAAAAGGATGTAGAGTTCTTTAGGGAAAAGAACGGTTTTTTACTGATGGATATGCAGGAGAGGCAATACGCAAAAGCACTGCGTGATGCGGGATATATTTCGTCCAAAGATATGGCATTTCTGCAATATTTTCATACGCAGAAATTACACGGAATCTTAGAATGCAGCAGGGATGAGAATTTGAGTTTTATTGCAAGCAGGACAGAAAAAAATCCCATTGCTCCCGGAGTATATGATTTTAGCAATGGCGAGGAATATGATTATACGGTAGCGACGGTGGGTTCTTCGCTGGCCGACCCTGGTATTTGGGATTTTGTTTCATGGCCGGAACAATTACAGAGGATTTTCAGGGAAAACGGATATCGGGTCAGAGTGTTGTCATTTGGCGTGGTTGGATATACATCGGCTCAGATTTTACTGCGAATTATGCGGGATGTGCTGGATTATAAACCTGACGCCATTGTTACATATGATGGCGCTAATGACATGGGAGTACACGGAAATCCCAGATATCCTTTTTCCAACACTTATCTGGACGGATTGTTCCAAAAATTGGATAAGGAGGTCAAGGATAGGTGGAGTGAAGAAAAGACATACAGAGGGGAAGAAAAAGCAGATGTTTTTCATAACTGGCTTACCCTCAGGAGACTGACCCATGCAGTGGCATCAGAGTTTGGAATAAAATATTTTTCATTTTTTACGCCAACATTGTATTGTAAAAATAACAGAACAATAAAGGATGATATGTGGTGCGATATTTATGCCGTCTATTTTCCAGAGAGCGCTGTCAATGCTCCTTTATTTTGCAGGAGACTGGAAGAAGAACATATAACGGAGAATTATCCGTACATACATGATTTGACGCATATATTTGATGGAAAGGATGTGTTTCTGGATTATATACATGTCAATGAAGAAGGAAACCGGATAATAGCGGAACAGATATATACAATAATGATGGCAAGGTAGGGCTTATGGAAAATAAAAAAAATCAAGAAACGCTGCTGTCTTTTGAGGCATTTGTACCTGTCGGGGAACATGAGGCATATGCATCAAGCGATATTTTCAATGGGTTATTCAGGGTGGATATGGAAACTGGGAACTGCACTTACTTAAGAAGCTTTCCGGGGGAGAATAGAAATAAGGAGAGACTGCATACAAAAGCAGTTTTTACAAAAAACAGGATATATTTTATTCCCTGTTCGGCAGACGGAATTGATGTATATGAATTGGATAGCAGAGAAATAAGTAGGATACCGATTAGGGCAGTGGACAAAAAGAAATATTCTTTTTACAGGCCGGCTCACAAGTTTGCTGACGCAATACTTTACGAATCCTGGATATATCTGATTTGCGCTACATATCCTGCGGTTATCGGACTGCATGTGGAAACAGGGAAACTGGAGTATTTTAATAATTGGGTTCCTGAAGAAGGGTTCTTTTTTCGGAAGGGTGTATTCGCAGAGAAAAATACATTTTATGTTCCAAGCGCCAATAACAACTTTGTGTTGCAGTTTGATATGCAGACCCAGGAAGGAAAATTGTTCCGGGTCGGCCAACATAATCAAGGGTGCTGGAGTATTTGCAGGTGCGGAACCGATTACTGGCTTGCTCCCAAGAAACCGGGAGCCGTGCTCAAGTGGAAGCCCTTAACGAATGAGGTGACGGAATATGACAATTATCCCCCCGGTTTTTGCGACAATGGCTTTGCGTTTACAAAAATATATCCATATCAGGATAAGGTTTATCTGATTCCCGCCCACGCTAACATGAGTTTATCCGTTTCTATTTTGGATGGAAGCATGGAGAACGGAAGGCTCTTTGAGGTGGAAGATAAAATGCAAGTCGGGTTTATGTTTACATTGGGACAAAAATATTATCTTATGTGCGTCCCCGAAAAAGGTGCCCGCACTTTGGAAAGAAAATATATTTGTCTTGACATATCCGACAACCGAACGTATCCGTACGCTTTTCGCTTTACGGAAGGCAGGAAGGCGCTTGGAAAAGAGTTGATTGAGCAGCAGGAATCAGATGAAATAAAAGAAAGCAATGTTTTCGGTTTGGAAGATTTGATTGAAACGCTTGCCGATGACACGGGACAGGACAAAAAGGAGGAATGGAGTATAGGAGCGCTTATTTACAAGGAAATCTGCAAGGAAACAGACTAACGGAAAAGAGGATGAGAGATGGTTATAGGTTATACAACGGGAGTGTTCGATTTGTTCCACATAGGACATCTGAATATGTTGAAGAATGCAAAGGCAATGTGTGATAAACTGATAGTAGGGGTGACGGTGGATGAACTGGTTGCATATAAGCACAAAAAAGCCGTTATACCATTTGAAGAAAGGCTGGAGATTGTTCGGAGTGTGAAATATGTGGATGTGGCCATTGCCCAGACATCAATGGATAAATTTGAAATGTGGCAAAAACTGGGGTTTGATGTAATGTTTGTAGGAGACGACTGGTACGGCACACAAAAGTGGCAGGATTATGAAAAGCAGTTTCGTGAAGTAGGTGTAAGGATTGTATATTTTCCTTATACCAAAGGAACCAGTTCTACCTTAATAAATGAGACACTGACATCGCTAAGGGAAAAGAGGTTACCGGGAGAGAATCAGGTATGATTTTGCAAGACGCTTTGTACGCTGAACTGGCAGACGCCATTAAAGAAAAAAACAGCAGAATAGTTATCTATGGAGCAGGGGTAATAGGGCAGATTCTGATGCCGTACCTGATAAAAAAATATAATCTGACCGGGTATTTGGACTGCTTTATAGACAGGGACAGCCGGTTAAAGGACAAAAAGGTTCTTATTGACGATTGCTCCTTCCCTATTCATGCTCCGGATTATCTGCATAAATTGGGACAAAACACAGTGCTCTTGATTACAAACAGTAAATTTTGGCCCGTTCTTAAGGATTTGGACAGTGTTGAAGAATTGGATGAGGTTCAAGCGTATATAGTTCCGGTTATGCAATTAAGGGAACTGGAATCTTCCGGGGACATTGTGATAGAGAGAAGAACGGAGAAACCTTTAATTCCTAAAAAAATTCATTATTGCTGGTTTTCTGATAATCCAATGCCAAAGTTTTTACAGGATTGTGTGGAAACATGGAAGTTGTTATGTCATGACTATGAATTTATCTGTTGGAATGAGAATAATTTTGATGTCAATAAATACCGGTATACAAAAGAAGCATATGAAAAGAAAAAGTACGGTTTTGTTTCGGATGTTGCCAGACTGGATATTTTATATGAACATGGCGGTATATTTATGGATACCGATGTTACCTTGCTGAAAAATCTGGATGACTTATTGTATCAGCCTGCTTTTATCGGGGTGGAAAAGTGGGGGAATATTAATTCCGGCAGCTGCTGCGGATTTTGCGCCGGGCATCCAGTATTAAAGGAAATGCTGGATGATAGAAAAAAATACTCTTTTGTATGGGAAGACGGCTCCCTGAATACGGTTACCAACGGATTGTATGAAACCCTGCCTTTTTTGGAGGCGGGATTTAGACCGGATGATTCGTTACAGACAGTAAAAGGGGTAACAGTTTATCCTTCCTATGTATTTTGCCCGTATGATTACATGAGTTGTGAAACGGTAAAAAAGGAAGCAACGGTATCCGTTCATCATTTTTATGGCAGCTGGCTGGATGAAAATGATTGCCGGAACCGGGAAAACACGCAGAAAGAGTATTTGGAAATGCTTCATGGAATGCGTTTATAGAAAGAAAAAAATATTTTTAAATTTTTTTAAAATAGGGCTAAAGTAATTTGAAATCTCTCCGATATATTTAACAAGTAAAGCAAATAAAACAAAAAGTTTTAAAAGCTTTCTGAAATAGCCCGACTCAATCCGCACAATTGACAGGGTTATCGCAACAGTTTACTGTTAGTATGAATTGTGCGACTCACACGAGCAGTAAACACGAAAATCTGGCTGCAGGGAAGCAGCTTAATATTCAAGGAGGAATAAAATATGGTAGTACAACACAATCTTACAGCAATGAACTCTAACAGAATGCTTGGTATCACAACTGGTAGTCAGGCAAAAGCAACTGAGAAATTAGCTTCCGGTTACAAGATTAACCGTGCAGCTGATGATGCAGCAGGTCTTGCAATTTCCGAGAAGATGAGACGTCAGATTCGTGGTCTGACACAGGCTTCCGCAAACGCTCAGGACGGTATCTCCTGCGTACAGACAGCAGAAGGTGCTCTGAATGAAGTTCATGACATGCTTCAGAGAATGAACGAACTGGCAGTTAAGGCAGCTAACGGTACAAACCAGAGTGAAGACGATTCCTACATCCAGAAGGAAGTCAAACAGTTGATTAGTGAAATCGACCGTGTATCCACAACTTCTACCTTCAACGAGAGAAAGCTTTTGAATGGTTCTTTCAGCGGCGTTACTCTTCAGGTAGGTGCTGAGAACTCTGCAGACAACACCATCACCATGAACATCAGCGCTATGAGCGCAAGTGGTCTTGGAGTTAGTCAGGTTACATGTAGTACACAGGCTGGCGCTAAAGCTGCAATCACCACTGTTAAGAACGCTATTAAGTCTCTGAATGAGCAGCGTGCAGACCTTGGTGCAGTTCAGAACCGTCTGGAGCACACCATTGCTAACTTGGACAACGTAGTTGAGAACACCACAGCAGCTGAATCACAGATTCGTGATACAGACATGGCTTCTCAGATGGTTAAGTACTCCAACAACCAGATTCTTGCTCAGGCAGGTCAGGCAATGTTGGCTCAGTCTAACCAGGCTAACCAGGGCGTACTGTCCTTGATTCAGTAATCATTGCAACACTACCATAAGGGCTGACTTAGGTCAGCCCTTATTTTTTGGGGATTATAAATATGAAAACAACAGTGATTCTCTGTAATGAAATAAACAGGCCGGTTTTAGAGGAAACCATCCATATCTTAAAGGAATTGTGGGAAGAAATGGGATATGAAGCGCTTATCCGTTATCCGGAAGAGAACGCTTCGCCTGACAAATACATGAACGAGCTGTATAATCTGAAAGAAGAATTTGTGGTCACATTTGCCATGGCAGGGTTTGAATGGCGCGGTCTGATGGAACAGGTAAGGTTCAATACCCTGGCGGCAATGCAGATTCATATTCTGATAGGGGAACTTCCCCAGTATGACTATTTCCTGCAAAAGGAATTTGGGATTCACAGCTTTTTCTTTACGGATAGTGAAAACATATTACGAAACTGGAAGACAAAATATCCGCTGGTGCCGTTTCTTAAAAAATATCCTTCGCTTTGCGTATCGGAACATCTTTCGGGTGAGGAAAAACGGATTAACAGGGAACGTCTCAAGGACATATTACAGACAGTCATGAAATTCATAGAAAAACCGTCGGTATTATAAACCGGCGGTTTGAAACATTGTGGCAATTCTTTCCGGATAGGAAAATTTCTCTTTTATAATAGCGTAAGAATTTTGTTGAATCCGAATGCGTTCCTCTTCGTGGGAAAGATAGTAATCGGCTTTCTCCACAGCGTCTTCCACACTCCCGTAACATACGATACTGGCGCCGGGACTGAAGTAGTCTGCAAGCTCCGGCTGCGCATTGCTGAGCAAAAATCCGCCGGAACCTATAATATCCAGCATCCTGAGCGGGATACCGGAGCGGATTCCGCGCGCGGTGGGGCAGAGGTTGATTTTACTCAGCCGGAATACCTTTGGCATCTCTATGGAATAAGTAACAGGTCCTTTGAACGGGACTTCGGAAAGTTGTTCGTTCCGCTCGTCGGAGTACAGATGGACATTGCAGAAACGGTTTAACAGCCTAAGCAGGATAATGCGTTCATTGTGGGTAATCTGGTTGGTGATGCAGAGTGAGAGCGCCGCTTTGTTAATTCCCTCTTCCTCGCCTGAATGATAAACGATTCCCTGTTTCGTAAGGGTATCGTTGATACGGCGAAGGAGAGCGTCATCAATCACGTCATCCAGAAGAGGAAATCCCACAAGTTTAAACTGTGCGTCCGTCAGGGCATTGATGTAGCCGATGGTATATTCGTCCTGACAGGATAAAATCTTTTTTAAAGGAGACTGGTATAATCGTCCGACAAAGGAAACATCACAGGAAAAACGTTTCCGGTCCGCCTCTGTTATAGGGATGGCGGAAAGTCTTTCCGTGTTTACTGCAAGCGGCAGATGGTAAACATTCTGAACTCCCAGATTATGAAATTCTTCCACTTCCGCTTTGTCGAACAGGAAAAGATAACTGGTAGGATGTGTATAGTACTCAGGATGGTCCTTGGAAATAGGGCTGTCATAGGACCAGGCAAGATACTTGATATGGTTTTCATAACAGACTCTGGCAAGCAGGGGATGAAAATTGGTGCTCATCACGCACCCGTAGTCCCCCTCTTTTAAGTGTGCCGTAACATACTTTTCAAAATAATCATCCTCTGTGGGATTAGGGCGTGGGTAGACCAGATTTTTACAGTGATGCCCCATCCTTGTCAGATAAGTAATGAGGTCCGGCTGGATATAAGAACCAAAGTCGTGTAAAAGTATGTTCATGCTGGGGGCTCCTTGCTGGCGGTATAATATTAGGTAAACATTTTAATCATTGTAGCATATTTAAAGCCCTGTGAAAAGCGGTTTAGTATACTACGATTCCGTATTTTGTAGGATTACAATACATGTGTTACAACTGAATAAATTAAAGACGGAAATACCT